>JAXGZG010000001.1:0-835742 GCA_040771825.1 Bacillota bacterium
TGTTTGGGATCGGCGGTGAGAAGTTCGGCCAACTGGTTGTGGCTACCTCCGGGCCTCTAGACATGCTGGATGAAGCTAGAGCGGCGAGTCTTGAGGATCTCAAGGACAAAGTAGTTCTTGCAGGCAGTATGGTCACTTTGGAGGCGCTCAGGAGGCTTAGAGACTCCGGGGCAATAGGCCTAATAGTGGGCGGGCTCAACAACCTGGATTTGGTGCAGTTCCTGGGCCGAGAGATCAACGTTGGGATAACCGGCCAAGAAGACACCGGCTTGACAGTGGTGATAATGGAAGGGTTCGGAAGGATTCCTATGGGCGAGTCCACCTGGGACTTGCTGGCCTCCCTAGAGGGCAGGATCGCTTCTATAGACGGGACGACCCAGATCAGAGCCGGAGCGATACGTCCGCAGATTCTGTTTAGCGACGGAACTCCCCCTGATGACCACAGTGACGGTGATCAGTTTACGGTGGGCGACGTATATGGCGAGGCGCGGGAGGAGGACCTTCATCCCCTGACCAATCTTGTTCCAGGCGACCGGGTCCGGTGCGTCCGCGCCCCATACTTCGGATTGTGGGGAGTGGTACTGGAGGTCCCGTCGGATCCCTGGAAGGTCGATTCGGAAGCCTTGATGGAGGTCGCCAAAGTGCAGCTAGACAGCGGCGAGACTGTCTCGGTCGCCGAAGCCAATCTGGAAGTGTTTAGATCCTGACCCTAGTAGAGAAGATGCGGCAGGGCCAAACCCTGCCGCCCGTGCCCCTGGCCCTCGCGCCCCCTAGACTGGGCTTTCGGGCCTGATTATGGCCGCCGCGAAGTAGAAGATCACTCCTGGGATGATCCCGGTGGCCACCGTCAATAGCGCTACTCCCAATCGAACTATGGTATCGTCTATGTTGAAGTACTCGGCGATACCGCCGCAAACCCCCGACATCATGCGCCTTGTCCTTGAGCGGTACAATTTCTTTTCCATGGCCCCCACCTGCACTCTCTATGCTTAACCTTCTTACTGCCGACCGACTAGTACTACGCCATAGGCAAGAACCGGTAACGATCATTGTCTTCGCAAAATGCTCCTCCATAGTGTCTCCTATCGATTGGCACAATTAATCCCGGGTATCACTCATGTGCCGTCCGTGCGCCTCTGGGGGAATTGTTACACAACTTGGCAGGTGTCAAATTGTTATTGCAGAATGCTCATTGTGATGGTAAGTTGGTCTAAAGACTGCGAGGTGAAGGCATGACGAGCCCGAAAGAGAGAATCGGCACTCTCATTAGCCAGGAGAAACTAGATAAGCGCATCAAAGAACTGGCTGCTCAAATATCCAAAGACTATGCCGGGAGAGACCTTCTGCTTATAGGGGTACTCAAAGGCAGCTTCATGTTTCTTGCGGATCTCGTCCGCAACCTCGACTATCATGTGGAAATGGACTTCATGGGTACGTCCAGCTACGGTGCATCCACCCAGACTTCAGGGGAAGTAAGGATAACAAAAGACCTAGAACGAAGCCTTGCGGGACGAAACGTCCTAGTAGTTGAGGATATTGTGGACTCGGGTCTTACCCTCCGTTACCTGGTGGATACCCTAAGGACTAGGCAGCCGGCCAGCGTTAGAATTTGCGCTCTCCTAGATAAGCCCGCAAGGCGGAGAGTGAGGATCAATATCGACTATTACGGCTTCATAATTCCCAACGCATTTGTGGTTGGTTATGGCTTAGACTATCAGGAGAAATACCGAGGATTGCCCTACGTCGGGGTGCTCGAGGAATTTGAAGGCAAATGATAGCGGGGTGCAACAACAAGTGATGCCAGAACACACCTCCGATAGTGACGAGCGCCTGCATACCTCCGGTGAGCGCCAAGCGAGGAAGCCTGAGATCGGAGTAATCTTAGGAAGCGCTTCGGATCTGGACCGAGTTGGGCCCGTCTTTAGCACTCTAGAGGATTTTCAGGCAGGATACGAAGTTGCCGTCATATCGGCCCACAGGACGCCGGGTCTCCTTGCCGAGTATGCGTCGACCGCGCCCGGGCGCGGGATTAAGGTTATTATCGCCGCTGCGGGCCTTTCCGCAGCGTTGCCCGGAGCGTTGGCGGCCTTGGTGGATATTCCTGTGGTCGGCTTGCCACTAGATGTTGGAACACTGAAAGGCATCGATGCTCTCTTGTCAGTAACTCAGATGCCTCCGGGGGTTCCGGTGGCTTCGGTGGGGATAGACAACCCAAAGAACGCGGCACTCCTTGCTTTGCGCATTCTTGGAGTCAGTTCCCCGGAGGTTCTGTCTCGTCTTGCATCTTACCGGGAATCCATGGCCCAAGACACTGTGGATAAGGGTCGGCGGGTGTCGGAAAAGGGACTTCCGGCATGGAGCCGCTAAATTAGGAGGGAACAGCCCTTCTTGTGAGGGAGCCGATCTTCAGATGAACTCAATTCATGACCAATGCGGGATTTTTGCGGTAGTAGGACACCCCCGAGCCGCAGAAATGTGTTATTACGGCCTGTATGCTCTGCAGCACAGGGGTCAAGAGTCCGCGGGAATCGCTCTTGGCCAAGGCCCCAAGATCAAGAGCAAAAAGGGCATAGGGCTGGTTTCCGACGTGTTCACAGGGGAAGACCTGAGAAGGATGCCCGGAAACCGGGCCATTGGCCACGTTCGGTATGCTGTAGATGAGGAGATCACTATAGAGAACGCCCAGCCTATCACCGTGAAGATGTGGCGCGGGTGGTTGTCTGTGGCTAATAATGGAAGTCTGGTCAACGCCCACGAACTCAGGGACCTTCTTGAGCAAGGAGGCTCCATCTTTCAGACCACGTCTGACAGTGAAGTGGTGGCCCACCTCATGGCCCGCTCCAAGGCGCCGGATACCGCTTCGGCGCTGGAAGAAGCATTGGGACAGATCAAAGGCGCCTATTCCTTGGGCATCCTGACTCCCCAAGGCGCTGTGGCCGCTCGGGATCCTCACGGTTGTCGGCCTCTGTGCATAGGCCAAATCGACGGCGCTTACGTGATATCGTCGGAGACTTGCGGCCTTGACGCCGTGGGGGCGCAAGTCATAAGAGAGGTATCTCCGGGCGAAATCGTGTCCATCACCATGGATGGCCCTTCTCTGAAAACTGGGCACAGCGTGGAGGCTCTGGCCTCAGGTACTGCCAGAAGGGTTTCGGGCCCCTGCCGCCTCCAAACCAAGCAGGTCATGGAGCCCCTGCGCCAGTCCTTATGCGTTTTCGAGTTCATATACTTTGCACGTCCCGATTCGGATATCTCAGGGCTTAATGTTCACGCAGTCAGGAAAGCGCTGGGCCGCAAACTGGCTCGCAAGGGCCCGGTAGAGGCCGACTTGGTGACGGGCGTTCCCGACTCCTCGCTCTCAGCTGCGGCGGGATTTGCCGAGGAAGCGGGACTTCCCTACGAAATGGGACTAGTGAAGAACCGATACATCGGACGCACCTTCATAGCGCCAGAGCAGGCCTTGAGAGAACTGGCTGTTCGAATCAAGCTGAATCCTCTCAGAAGCCTCATCGAGGGAAAGAGAGTTGTGCTGGTGGACGACTCTATAGTCCGAGGCACCACATCCCGCCACATCATCGGGCTCCTAAGGTCGGCTGGGGCCAAGGAAGTCCACGTGAGGATCAGTTCGCCTCCTTACCGTTTCCCCTGCTACTACGGGATAGACACTCCGTCTGCTTGTGAATTGCCAGCCGCGACTTTGGATGTAGAGGCTATCAGGGAGAGAATCGGCGCCGATAGTCTTGTCTACTTGGACCTTCAGGATCTCAAGGACATTGTGGGCGCAAGGGTGCCGGGATTCTGTTCTTCGTGTTTTGACGGCGACTACCCAGTTGATGTATCAGGCATGGGAAATGCCGACGGAAGGTGTGGGTGCAGATGAGCCAGTATCGCCAAGCCGGAGTGGATATTGATGCCGCTTCCTCATCGGTAGAGAGGATAAAGAAGATTGTCAGTTCGACCCACGGACCAGGCGTGCTATCGGCAATAGGAGGGTTTTCTGGCCTCTATCACGCTGGGAGCCTTGGGTTCAAGGACCTCGTCCTAGCCACAGGCGCCGATGGCGTCGGCACCAAAGTGAAGATATCCCAAGCCCTCGGGAAGCATGACACCGTGGGGATCGATCTGGTGGCTATGAACTGCGACGACGTAGTCACCTCGGGTGCTCGCCCCCTCTTCTTCCTTGACTACATAGCCGTGGGCAAACTCGAACCCGAAGTAGTGACCGATTTGGTCAAGGGCGTGGTTGAAGGGTGCAACCAGGCGGGATGCGCGCTTTTGGGCGGCGAGACTGCCCAGATGCCTGGAATCTACCGGCCCGGGGAGTACGATCTGGCGGGGTTTTGCGTCGGGGGCGTGGAACGGAGCGAGATAGTGGACGGTTCCCGCATATCTGCCGGCGACGTCCTCATCGGTCTGGAGTCCTCGGGGCTCCATTCGAATGGCTACACTCTGGCACGCCACGTTCTCCTGGATAGCGCCAAGTTGCATCTGGAACAGCACATGCCCGAATTTGGTCGTACGCTTGGCGAGGAACTGCTTGAGCCCACGCGGATATATGCCAAGGCTCTTATCTCGCTAAGAGACCGGGTCGACGTGAAAGGTATGGCCCACATAACCGGCGGAGGAATTTTGGGTAACGTCCCCAGGATATTCCCGCCCGGACTCACTATGAGTTTGACCCATGACTGGGAGGTTCCCCCGGTGTTTCGCCTGATTCAGGATTTGGGCAAGGTGTCTTCCCAGGAGATGTACCGGGTTTTCAACATGGGCGTAGGGATGGTGGTTGTGGTGTCACCTACCGACGTCGACGGCACGATTGCCTCCTTGGCGGAGTTGGGCATCGGCGCTTTTCCCATGGGGGAGATAGCAGAACATGTTTGAACAGAAGTTCTATCCTGAGACTGGCTCTAAAGCCGACTCCGGGTTTGCCTCTCCCAGATCTGGCCTTGCGCAGCCTGACGGGCTTCTGACCCTAGGGGTGCTGGTTTCTGGCAGGGGCACCAACCTCCAGGCGGTTCTTGACGGATGTGAGAATGGCGTTATTCCAGTCAAGGTTGGCGTTGTCATCTCCAATAGGCCCGGGGCACTTGCTCTTGACCGGGCCAAAGCCAAGGGTGTTCCCGCCTTCTGCGTGCCCCATAAGAAGTTCGGGCGCTGGCCTGATGCCCGGCCCCAGTATGAGAAGGAAGTAGTGGAGATACTAAGGTCCCACGGGGTTGGGCTCCTAGTTTTGGCCGGGTATGACAGGTTGGTAGGTGAGGATATCCTAGAGGCGTTTTCACACCGCATCATCAACATTCACCCGGCGCTATTGCCTTCTTTTCCGGGATTGTCTGGCCAAAAAGATGCCTTGGAGTATGGATGCAAGGTGGCGGGCGCCACGGTGTTTTTCGTGGACCCAACCATGGACGGCGGCCCAATCATCGCCCAAGAAGCCGTCCCCGTGTTAGAGGAGGATACGGCAGAGAGCCTTTCGGCCCGAATCCTCCAGGCTGAACACAGGATTCTCCCCAAGGCTATCACCTTGATAGCACAGGGCCGAACAAGAATCGAAGGCCGCAGGGTGCGGATTGAGAACCATGAGTGAGGTGCAGAATATGGCTTCCAGAAGAGCGATAATGAGCGTTGCCAACAAAGATGGGCTTGTGGATTTTGCCCGGGCCCTAGTGACCATGGGCTGGGAGATTGTCTCTACGGGCGGCACTGCTCGCCTTCTTAGGACTCAAGGAATAGAAGCAAAAGAGATAAGCGAGATTACTGGGTTTCCTGAGATTCTTGGAGGGAGGGTTAAGACTCTCCATCCTATGGTTCACGGCGGGATTCTGGCCCGAAGCAACAGCCCCGAAGACATGGAACAGGCCCAATCCTTGGGCATAACTCCCGTGGACATGGTAGTCTGTAACCTCTATCCGTTTGTTGAGACGGCGAGCAGGCCTTTTGTCACGATAGATGACATTATCGAGGAAGTCGACATTGGCGGAGTGACGCTCCTGCGGGCCTCGGCTAAGAACTGGGAGTCAGTGACCGTCATTTGCAATCCTGCGAGGTATGATGCCATAATCCAAGAGATTGGGGCTAATGGCGATGTGGGCCCAGATACCCGCCGCGATCTGGCGCTAGAGGCGTTCAACCACACGGCCGCCTACGATTCGGCCATTGCATCCTACTTGGGAGGTAAATGGCAAGGCTGGCCTTTGAACTTCCCTGAGGAAATCGCTTTTGGTTACAAAAAAGCCCTTTCCCTTCGCTACGGTGAGAACCCTCATCAGAAGGCGGCTTTCTACGAACCCGTTACGCCAGGCGCCGCCAAGTTCCTTTCAGGCGGTCGTGGTAAGGGGTTATCCTACAACAACATCAACGATGCTGACACAGCTTGCAGGGCTGTATGGGATCTGCCGTCGCCTGCCTGTGTCATTGTGAAACATGCGACTCCATGCGGGGTGGCTATTGGCACTTCGGCGGCCGAAGTGTACCAGAAAGCCTTGGCTGCTGACCCGATTTCGGCCTTTGGCGGCGTAATCGCCTTTAACTGTCAGGTGGACGCCCCTTGCGCAAAAGATCTGAAGGGCCTGTTTGTTGAAGTCTTGGTCGCTCCGGGGTTTTCCCCTGAAGCCATGGACATTTTGTCAAGCAAGAAGAACCTCAGGTTCATCACCACCGGCAACTTGCGCGAAGCAGGGGAGTCTGCTACCCACACCCAGCCCTACACTGTGCGCCCTGCTCTAGGAGGGCTTCTGGTTCAGAGCCAAGACACACAACTGCCAGAGGATGAGGACTGGCGAGTGGTTTCACGGCGAATGCCCACAGCCGAGGAAATGCGCGACATGCAGTTTGCCATGACCGTGTGCAAGCACGTGAAATCCAACGCAATCGTTTTCGCCAAAGACGGCGTGACCACAGGAATCGGAGGAGGCCAGCCTAATCGCGTGGACTGCGTCCGCATCGCAGTGGAGAGAGGCAAGGATGCGGTCAAGGGTTCAGTCATGGCTTCCGACGCTTTCTTCCCGTTTCCTGACTCTGTGGAAGTGGCAGCCGCGGCTGGCATAACTGCCATCGTTCACCCGGGCGGTTCTAGGAATGATGATGAGTCCCTTGCGGCGGCCGATGCTCACGGCATGGCCATGGTTCAGAGCGGCGCCAGGCATTTCAGGCACTAGGGGAGGCAGCCTCCAATGGATGTTTTGGTCTTGGGATCCGGGGGAAGAGAACATGCCTTGGCATGGAGGATTAGATTGAGTCCGTCCGCCTCTAGGGTGTATGTGGCGCCCGGCAATCCGGGGACTGCTCATGTGGGTACTAACGTGACTCTTGATTTAGGGGATTTCCGAGAGATTGCAGAGTTCGTCAAGTCGAAGGGAATCCAGTTAGTCGTGGTGGGACCCGAGAATCCTTTGGCTGATGGCATTGCCGACTACTTGAGAAGTTGCGGCATCTCCACCTTTGGGCCAGGAAGAGAAGGTGCCAGGCTCGAGGCCAGCAAGACTTTTGCCAAAGAATTCATGGTCAGGCACGGCATCCCCCATCCGAGTTTTCGGACTTTTGACAATCTGGCATTGGCTGAGGATTATCTTCAAAGCACGCCCGGCCCTTGGGTCATTAAGGCTGACGGGCTTGCTCTGGGGAAGGGCGTCAGCATTGTCTCTGACCTCGATCATGGGCGGGCGATCCTCCGGGACACCATGAGCGGCAGGGTTCATGGAGAGGCAGGCAAGCGGGTCATCATTGAGGAATTTCTTACAGGGCGAGAGGTAAGCGCCATGGCTCTTTGCGATGGGACCAATCTTCTCCCGTTGCCCCTGGCCAAGGACCACAAGCGCGTTTTCGACGGAGATGAGGGGCCTATGACCGGTGGGATGGGCGCCTATTCGCCTGTCCCGTTTGTGGATGCTGGTACTTTTGCATTCATCCGGACCCAGGTCCTCCAGCGAACTCTGGCTGGACTTCGGGCGGAATGTATCGAATTCCGGGGGCTCTTGTACGCCGGGCTGATGCTCACCGCAGACGGTCCCAAGGTGCTTGAGTACAATGTCAGGTTTGGAGATCCAGAGACCCAGTGCGTGCTGCCCCGGCTTTCGGGAGACTTCTGCAAGTTGCTTGCAGCTTGCGCTGACGGGTGCCTCCTGGATGCCATCGCACCCCAGCAAAGAGGCGCTTTTGCGGAGGGCGCGGACACGGAGGGCATAGAGATGGCGGGCATGGATGAAGGCCGGTTCGTTGCCGCAATCCCCGAGGCCTGCGTCAGCGTGGTTTTGGCCTCAGGCGGGTATCCGGGGCCTTACAAGAAGGGCGTGGCCATAGATTTGGGAGATGGACCTGGCCATGAGGAGTCAATCATATTTCACGCAGGAACGAGCGTGGAAAACGGCAAACTGGTCACATCAGGAGGGCGTGTATTAGCGGTTACGGCGCTTGCGCCTTCAGTAGAAGAAGCCGCCGAAAAAGCCTACCGAGTTGCCCGAACCGTGGAGTTTGAGGGGAAAAGCTATAGGAGGGACATTGGGAAGGCAGCCTGGAAATGATTTCGATTCCTGCACGGACCATGAGGCCGCAGTCCACCTAATACTGGGCGGTGAATTATGGGGAAGACGACGCAGACATTAGCTCGAATAGCCGTACTAGCCGGGGTTTACGTGGCACTCACTGTTCTCCCGCCGTTCAACGCCCTGAGCTACTCAGCAGTTCAGGTCAGGGTCTCCGAGGCACTTGCAGTGCTACCTTACATTGTTCCTTGGGCGCCTTGGGGACTGTTCTTGGGATGCATTTTGGCGAATCTAGGCAGCCCTTTCCTGCTATGGGACATAACCCTCGGCGCTTTGGCATCGCTAACCGCTGCCATCCTCACCGGCCACATGCCTGTGAAAGCCCTTGCACCTCTTCCTCCTGTGCTTCTCAACGCTTTGGTGGTGTCCGCTTATGTAGCCCCGCTCTCCGGCCTTTCGTACTGGTCTGTGGCTCTCTACGTCGGAATAGGGCAGGCGGTGGCCTGCTACGGACTGGGCTATCCTCTTCTTCTGTGGATTGACAGGAACGAGGGGTTGAAAGAGGTTCTGAGGGGGCCAAACCCGTAGCTTTCGTTGCTGCTGCCTTCAACCTTCAACCCAGCCAGATACTCCCCTACCTTACAACCGAATCAACATCTGACGATGGACCCACTAGCGTCATCGTCAGATGGTTGGGTACGCATACCGCCGACTGGCCCGGGTGGGAGATCCATCCGGTCTTCCAACATATACCGTCTGGGCAAAACTGATCGGAGTTGGGCATAACTCGAGCGCGCCCCTGTCCGTATTCAATCACAGCGTCTCCGCCTTTTGCGCGGATCACTGCCCGGGTCATTTCAGGGGAGGCGACGGGAAGCCGGGCGACCTCCCGCCCGTCGACTTTCACCACTGCCACGAGGTTGTCGGCGTCTTTCGGGATGAGGTAGAAAGCGGCCCATACTGCCGCCACCAGGCCTATTGCAGCTATGATGACGATGGTGTCTCCTTTGGTCATTTTTGTTTCCCCTCCCCCAAAGGTCATTATAGCAGACATTCAACACTTGAAATAGCGCTCGACATAGCGCTTGAACTGGCGAAATGCGGAACGTTGACGCCAATTGCTTTAATTGGTCAGGCATTTCCCGGCAAGGCGAGAATATATACGAGAAACTTAACGAAAAGCCTGGCTTGGCGACCAAATTGATGGACGCTCAGTCTCTCGGCCACCTGATTATCATGATTCTGGTCATTTTGGGTAACGTCGCTTTCGTCATGAAGAGAAAGGGCACAAAGAAGACCGCGGCCTAGGTCTATGTTCGAAAACTACTGATGGGTACTTGAGGAGGTGAAAAAGGTGACTAGACCACAGATCTGGGTTGCCGCGCTCTGCACTCTGGCTGTATATAGCTATCTTTACAAAGAGAATCCGTTTTATCGGCTTGCGGAGCACACTGTGGTTCCCATAACGGTTGCCAACGCGGTGGTTCTGAACTACCATCTGACCTTCAAGCCCTGGATTGAACAGAAGATCAAGGGTCAGGGGTACTGGTGGTTCTGGATATTCTTCGCAGTGGGGCTCCTGTACTACGCCCGGTACACGCCGGCCAGGTATGCTTGGCTGGTGAGATACCCCGTGTCCATATCCATCGGATGGAAGTTAGGGGAATTTTTCACCAGATCGCCAAGGCCTTACGGTACGCAGATAATCGACGTCATGCGTCCTTTGGACAACGCCAACAACGTCATATTCTTCCTGTGTTTTGCCTTGTGTATGGTGTATTTCTTCTTCACCATAGGTTCCAAATCCAAGTTGTTTAACAGCGCAGGACGGTGGGGCAGGTACATCATGATGATGGGGTTCGGCGCCAGCTTCGGCACAACGATTCAGGGCCGTATCTCGCTGTTCCTGGGGCGTTTGTCGTTCCTACTGAGAGATTGGATGAAGATGAGCATTTAGATATCGCTGGATACGAAAGAAGCCGGTCCGCATGGAGCCGGCTTCTTGTTTGCGTTTGTACAAAGCCTACCTCGGCCACGTGGCGTAGGGGCGGCGTAGTCTACGCACTTAAGCGATGCTATTCAGCACAAGCCATGACCAGGTTTCAAACTCGCCGAGAAGGTGTATCTTGGATAGCTCTACCCAAGCCCCCTGCATTTTGTCGTTTTCCCGCACTGCCAAGAGAGGGGACGGCAACCTTACTATAGATACCACTCCAAGATGCACCTGGCCTACCTCGTTCTCGTCGTCGTTGAGAAATCCAAGGATACCCACGCTTGGGTTTCCCGCCAAAGATACTTCCTCCCGGATCTCCCTGACGGTATTCAGGCCGACGATGGTCTTTAGGTCTGAAATCCTGCGTCTTGAGGGCCAAGGCATGTTGGGTACCGGGTTCATGTGGCCGCCAACACCGATGGAAAGGAGCCCGTGCAGGCGCTTTTCCCCTTGAGTGTCGAGACGCTTCATGACAAAAATCCGTTTATCGGCCACAAACATTGTGTAGGAAATCAGTTGCTTGTAGCGGGGGTCAGATTCAAGTTGGCTTCGTGGCCTAAAGATGGACTTTCGAGCCAAAGGCCGCCATATCTCGGGAGAATCTTTTCGAAGCCCTCGCCATTTGCCTACTCCTGCGTAAAGCTCTTCGGCGGGCACGCATAGCACCAACTCGTCGCTAGAGGAATTCTCTAAGGTCACTTCAAGGTCAAACCCCTTTGCACAAGATAGTGTATTTTACTACGTCTAGCGCCTCCAAGAGCAAGTTGTCTTGGTGAGCCACCGTAAAGTGGTAGTTTCTGTTGAGTTCCATAAGGTTTCTGAACACTTTAAGCTGTTCTAGGGTAATCCTGGAAGCGGCGTAGACTGCACACGTCAGATGCCTGGAGTCGCCGTAGGCGTAGACGGAGGCCAAGACACTTGGCTCGCAAGGATCAGGGGGCTTAATCTGGCGACTTCGGCCTTCTCCCGTCGCTTTGGAAAACGTCACCCGTATGGCTGTATCGCCCATGTAAACAGGCCGTCCAATCTTGAGTGGACGAGTGCCGTTTTGAACCCCAAGGAGCATCTGTCCGGCTAGGTGGGCTTCCTCTTGGCTATCGTAGGAAAGCGCCACTATGGGAGTAGGCCAAGGATCCTCTGGGGTGAACTGAACTCCCCCGACGATAACCCGGGGGGATCTTGCGAGACGCTGGCACTTGGGCAGAACCGGCTCCAATCCCGACGCCCTCCTCCCCCAAAATACAATAAGGTTCTCGAAAAAGCCCGCTTTGAGGGCTGTCCCGAGACACGCCTGATCCTATCATATCTTGTCTAGCCCCATAATAGGTTTTCTTAGCGAGGTGGTGCGCATGTCTTGGAGGGATAGCTATCAGGAGAGAAGTCAGCGGCCAAAGGAGATTCCCGGGGTGCGCGATTTGCCGACATGGGCGAAGCAGGCTCTTGTGGCGGGCTTCATATTCTTCTTGCTCTTAGGGGCCGGAAAAGCACAACGAGGGCTGGCCCTAGATGCAGTGGCTTTTGCTCGTGACAGCGTGGATACAGACCTCTCGTGGGACGGGGTCAAGACGTGGGTGACTAGTATTCCGTCGACTGTCCAAAGACTTGCAGATCTCGATCTGAGGGATTTCTGGAGTAGGGCAGTAAGCGGTAAGCCCAAAGAACTTGTCTGGCCAGTCATGGGCGACATCACTTCGCATTACGGTTGGAGGCCAAATCCTGACTCGGCGGGACTGTCACTTCATCAAGGCATCGACATCGCTGCAGATATGGGGACACCTGTCAAAGCCGTTTTGGATGGGGTAGTTGCCAGCGTGAGGCAGTCTACCGTCTACGGCTTGGTGGTGGAAGTTGAACATGGGAGCGGTATTTCTACCGTGTACGGTCACCTTGACAGAGCCGCCGTGACAGAAGGCCAGAAGGTGAAGCAAGGAGATACCATTGGCAAAGTGGGCGAGAGCGGCAATGCCACAGGGCCGCATCTGCATTTTGAACTGAGGAAGGATGGGCTCGAAATCGACCCCTTGACCGTGCTGCCTCCCCCGGCCGGTGGAGCTTAAGGTATAAGCCAGGAGACCAAGGCTTTGCTGAAAGGGTTGGATGCTTTGTCTATTCCTGCAGGGAGACTGGGAGCGACCCAAGTGCGCGTCCACGTGACCTTCATGGCCGTTGCCGTGGTCATGGCGGCTTCGGGGTACTTCTGGCACTTAATTGTCTTGGTGGGAAGCCTCCTTTTCCACGAATTCGGCCACATAGCTGCGGCGTCTTGGATGGGCGCGGAGATATCCGAGATTCAAGTGTGGCCCTTTGGCGCCACGGCCAGACTGGAACGCTCGTGGCAGTTGACGCCGCCTGCAGAGTCCCTGGTGGCCTTCATGGGCCCTTTCAATAGCGGCATTCTGCTAGGTCTCGCTTCTGCCATAGAACGAGGTTTTGTGGAAACAAGGGGCATCAGCCTCACTGCCGAATTCCCTCTACTGAACCTCCTTATCAGGACCAATTTGGGCCTCATGTTGGTGAACTTAATACCCTGCCTCCCTCTTGACGGCGGAAGAATCTTGAGGTCGCAGGTTTCATTGAAGGTAGGCTATGTGGAATCTACCAAGAAGGTGGCAACGTTTGGCATCTGCTGCGGGACGGGCATGATTCTTCTGGGATTGGCCGGAATCCTCTTGGCAAGGCAATGGCAGGTCTTGTGGCAGTTAGCACTCATAGTTGGGCCTCTGGTGATTTGGGGGGCAATGGAGGAGAAATCGGGCGCGTCCTCGTCCAACTTTATGGAGGTCATCACCCGAACCGACCGTCTCCGGCAGCGAAAAGCCATACCTGTCCAAGAGATCATGGTGCCAGGCGACGCCAGAGTCAGCGAAGTCATCACCAGACTTCGCCCTTCCCGCTACAATGTGATCTTGGTTGCCGGGAGGCACATGGGGGTTTTGGGCAAGGTTACCGAGACTAAGCTCCTTGAGGCATTCTTTGCGGGCAACGTGAACCTCCGCATCAAAGACCTCTGCTTTTGCGATCCACCTTCCGTTGGCTATAATGGAAGATAAGGAGAGCTTGCAGAAAGGTCAAATGCGGCGGTGCTACAGGTAGAGTATACGAGGCTTTCATGGGATAATCTCAAGAGGGAACTGGGCAAAGTTGAAAAACCCGCCAGGTACACAGGCGGGGAGATAAACGCCGTCTATAAGGACCCCAAGAGCGTTTCTGTGCATTTCGCCCTGGCTTTTCCCGACGCCTACGAGGTTGGCGCCAGTCATCTAGGATCGCAAATCCTGTATCATGTCCTCAACTCCATGGAAGGTGTCGCTTGCGAACGCTCCTTTGCCCCTTGGCGAGACATGGAAGAAGTGTTGCGGCGAAAAGGCTGGCCTTTGTACACCCTAGAGAGCAGAATGCCCTTGTATGCCTTCGATATTGTCGGTTTCTCTTTGCAGTACGAGCTCACCTACACCAACGTGCTGGCTATGTTGGACCTAGGAAGAATCCCTCTGCGTTCTCGAGACAGGGGGGAAGACCACCCGCTAGTCGTGGCGGGAGGTCCCAACGCCATGGCGGCCGAACCCGTGGCCGACTTCATCGACGCCTTTGCACTGGGGGATGGCGAAGATACCGTCAAAGAGATAGTGGACGCATACAGGGAGTGGAGGGCATCTAGCCAACCCAGGCTTCGTCTTCTTCAGACCATGTCCGAGATCCAGGGAGTCTACGTCCCTTCCCTCTATGAAGTAACGTACAACGAAGATGGGACCGTGTCCTCCATAGACCCCAAGATGTTCGGTGGGTTTCAAGCCCCCCCTGTTATTGCTAGAAGAGTCTTGTCCTCTTTGGAAGGCGCGCCATACCCTTTGGATCCGATCATCCCGCTTATTCCGCCTATCCACGACAGAGCCGTGGTTGAGATATTCAGGGGTTGCACCCAAGGCTGCAGGTTCTGCCAAGCAGGTATGCTCTATCGGCCCGTAAGGGAACGAGATCCCCAGTCTATCCAGGGCATGGCCACGGACATTTTGGAGAGATCGGGGTTCGATGAAGTTTCCATGGTATCCCTCTCGTCGGCGGATTACTCCTTTATCAGAGAACTCCTAGAGAACATGCTCAAGAACCCGTGCGGGGCTAAAGTCTCGCTGCCTTCTCTAAGGGTGGATTCGTTTTCGGTGGGACTTGCCCAAATGCTTGGCTCATCTGCCAAAACTGGACTTACCCTTGCCCCCGAAGCCGGGTCACAGCGGTTGAGGGACGCCATCAACAAGCGAGTCACCGAGGACGAGATCATGGAGGCGGCGCACCATGCATTTTCCGCCGGCTATACACGCATAAAGCTTTACTTCATGATAGGGCTGCCGGGGGAGACCGACGAAGATGTCATGGCCATAGGACGCTTGGCCAACAACATAAGGAAGCTGGGGCGGGATTTGGGAAAGCGCCCCACAGTGGTAGTCTCTGTGTCGGGGTTCGTCCCCAAGGCCCACACGCCCTTCCAGTGGGATGCGTGCCTTCCCCCCGAGGAAATTATGGGGAGACAGAGACTCTTGCGGCAGCATCTCCGCGGGCCTGGTTTTGAATACAGATACCACGAAGCTAGCCTTACTCGTCTGGAAGCCGTGTTTGCCAGGGGCGACAGGCGACTGTCACGGGCCGTGCAACTTGCGTATCAGAAGGGCAGACGATTTGACTCATGGCCAGACGGGTTCGATGCGGGCGTCTGGGATGAAGCTTTCTTAGAGGCGGGAATCGATCCGGATTTCTACGCCTATCGACAAAGGGGCCAAGACGAGATTTTTCCGTGGGAGCATCTACACTCGGGGGTAAGAAAGTCGTATCTTTGGAAAGAGAGTGAGCGCTCCAAAGAAGCGGTCACCACCCCAGACTGCCGTGGCCTTTGCACAGGATGCGGCGTTTGTCCTGATCTAGGAGTCGAGATGCGCGTGGCGGCCGGAAAGGAGCCATCCTCGTGAGAGTGCGGGTGATATACGAGAAAGGGGATAGCGTCCGTTTCCTCTCTCACCTAGACGTCATGAGGGTTTTGGTCATGGCTATGGCTAGGGCGAGATGGCCCGTGAAGATGTCCATGGGGTTTTCTCCTAAGCCCAAGGTATCCTTCTGCGCGCCCCTTCCGGTTGGGACCGGTGGCCAAGAGGAGTATTTCGACGTCCTTCTTGGCGAAGATGTGCAGATATCCTGGCTTGCCAGGTCTCTTTCTAGGAACCTGCCCCGGGGATTTGGGGTTTCCCAAGTGTTCTTGGTGCCAGACGGGCAGGAACCCTTGGAGGAAAGGATTACGGCGTCAGTTTACGCCCTGGATCTTAAGGGGGTGAATCGTCAGGAGATTTCCAGGGCAGTGGACGCATTTTTGAAAGACGAGCGAGTTCTATTTGAGGTCAAGAGACCCAAGGATACGAGGACTCTGGATCTCCGCGAGTACGTTTGCGATTTTAGCATCGAAGCCGAAGAGGGCTTGAGAGGCGACCATTTGGGCCTTGTAATGACTGTGGCCCACGACAAAGGCCGGACCATCAGGCCCCAGTGGGTGTTGTCGGCTTTATCCCGGTATGGGTTTGACATCGACCCACACGAGGCAATCATTGACAGAAGGAAGATACTATTTGACTAATACAGAGGAAGTATCGGTCCCCGCCAAATCTCCAAAGAGGAGACCTAGGCGCAGGACGTCTAAGGCGAAGCAGAAGGTGAAACCGCAGTTAGTTGTAGAGCCCCGGTCGGTTATGAACAGGGAGATCTTGGTTAACGCAAATCGCGATGAGACTAGGGTCGCCTTAGTGGAAGACGGCGCCGTGGTGGAGTTTTATGCCGAAAGGCCCAGCAGTCAGAAACTCGCCGGCAACATATTCCTAGGGAAAGTCACTAATGTGCTGCCGGGGATGCAGGCCGCTTTCATTGAGATCGGCGAAGAGAAGAACGCCTTTCTCTACGTGGATGATGCGCTGTTGCCTCCGAACTTGGAGGATGCCGAAGGCGCAATCCCCGTCAAGCGCAGGAAGAAGCGCACCATCTCAGAACTGGTCAAACCAGGGCAGGAAGTCCTGGTCCAGGTAGTTAAAGAGGCCATTGGCACCAAGGGCGCCCGGGTGACCCGCCATGTCACCTTCCCAGGGCGTTACCTCGTGTTGATGCCCACTGTGAGCTATGTGGGGGTATCCAGGAGGATAACCGATGAGGAAGAGAGACAGCGCTTGCGGAGGATTGCCAAGTCCATGAAGCCCAAGGATATGGGAGTCATTATCAGGACAGTGGCTGAGAAGAAGTCCGAGGAGGAGCTCAAACAAGACTTGGCCTTTCTGGTCAAGATTTGGGAGCGTGTTCAAGCCAAAGCCGCCGGTGTCAAGGCCCCTTCACTTGTACACAAAGACCTTGGCCTGGTGTTTCGGGTGGTAAGGGACGAACTCAACTTGGAGACAACCCGGATGCTTGTTGATGACGTGACCACTTATGGCAAGATTCTGGAACTCCTGGACACTACATCTGCCGAGATGAAGGATCGGGTGATGTATTACAGGGACAGAGAGTTTCCCCTATTCAGCCTGTACGGAGTGGAAGCCGCCATAGATAAGGCCCTTCAGCGGCAAGTGTGGCTTCGATCTGGCGGCTATATTGTGATCGACAAGACCGAGGCCTTGACGGTCATCGATGTCAACACCGGGCGCTTTGTGGGCACCAAGAATCTGGCCGACACTGTGTTCAAAATCAACATGGAAGCTTGCCAGGAGATCTCCAGGCAGCTCAGGCTGAGGGACATAGGCGGCATTATCGTGGTGGACTTCATAGACATGGAGAACGCTGAGCACCGGGAGAAACTCATACAGGAGCTTGAGATGCAGCTCAAGCACGATCACACCAAGACAGTGGTTGTGGGCATAACCGGCCTTGGGCTTTTGGAGATGACCCGGAAGAAAGTTCGTCAGAGTATCGATGCGACCATGACCAGGATGTGTCCTTACTGCGGAGGAAAAGGCACCGTGCTTTCAGAGGAGACCGTGGCCGGGAGAGTCAGGCGCGAGATCCGGCGGACCCTGGCCAACTCTCATTGCGAAGCCATGCTGGTTGAGGTGAACCCAGGAGTAGCTTCCCACCTGATAGGACCGGGGGGCTCGAACCTTAAGGATCTAGAGAAGGAGACGGGGCGCAGCATCTTTGTGCGCGGTTCTGGGTCTTTGCACCTTGAGGAGATGAACGTCAAGGCCCTTGGCACCCGTGAGGAGATCTCCTTGAAGGCCATTCCGATTCAGCCCGGCGACCGGGTGGATGTGGTCATCGAGGAGGCCCATAGTCAGAACTCAAACGACGGAATAGCCCGGATAGAAGGGTATATTCTGAATATTGATGACGCCGGGTCCCAAGTTGGGCAGCGGGTCAAAGTGGAAGTTTTGGCCTGCCACAAAACTTTCGCAAAGGCTAAGATTGCCGTTTCTTGACACGTTTTCGGCTCGCGTGCTAGACTGTTACGGTTACTTGCCAAGAGAGTAGGGGGTTTCCCAGTTGTACGCGATTCTACACACAGGTGGAAAACAGTACAGAGTATCCCCTGGAGAGGTTGTCAGGGTTGAGAAACTTGACGGCCAGCGGGGCGACGCTTTTGTATTTGACAAAGTATTGGCCTTTTCCCAAGATGGCGATATGAAAGTCGGAAGCCCTTACCTAGAGGGCGCCAAGGTCAATGGGACCATCGTTCGCCAGGGCAAAGCCCGAAAGATCTTGGTATTCAAGTACAGGGCCAAAACCAACTACAGGCGTCGCATCGGTCACAGACAGTCTTTTACAGAAGTCAGAATTGACTCCATAGAGGCTTAAGGGGCCAAAGAGGTTTAGGTGATCAGGGTCAGGGTACTCCAGTCCCAGGGGACCGTGGTGGGCTACACCGTGGAGGGGCATGCGGATTTCGGTCCGAGCGGCAAGGATATCGTTTGTGCGGGAGTCTCGGCCGTAGCTCAGGCTGCTCTCATGGTGCTCCAAGAGTCTTTGGGAGACAGGGTCCAGTCTGAACTCAGAGAAGGTTCCTTAAGTGTTCTGCTGGCGAAACAAGATGCTCTTCTGCCGGGGCCGGCATGGACTTTGAGGACTGTGGTGTTAGGGGCTCAATCCATAGCTAGGGTCCATCCTAGGTCCGTGGAGGTCCTGCATGTCGAGGTAAGGCATCAATGAAAGGTTTTGGGAAGGAGGGGAACGGTATGTTCGATATCGATCTCCAACTGTTTGCTCGCAAGAAGGGAATGGGGAGTTCTAGGAACGGGCGGGATTCCAAGCCTAAGATGCTTGGGGTTAAGAGCCACGATGGGGAGTTTGTCTCGGCCGGAAGCATCATCGTTAGGCAGCGTGGAACCAGAATCCACCCTGGGCTGAACGTGGGGCTAGGGCGAGATCATACGATCTTCGCCAAAGCCGACGGCTATGTGGCGTTCCATCGCAAAGGCAAGACAGGCAAGGTAGTCTCCATCCTCACTGAGGAGCCTGTGGAAGTTGCGGCCGGAGCCAGCGGCGATAATTAGACGAAAGTTTCAAGGATATGGGGAGAATATGGCGGCGGAGGAGATCCGCCGCTTTTTGTGCCAAAGAGGCCGTGGGCCCTTGAGGAGGTCACCAAGTGACATCACGGTTCATTGACACCGTCAGGATTTATGTCAAGGCGGGAGACGGCGGCAGGGGGTGT
Source organism: Bacillota bacterium (assembly GCA_040771825.1). Taxonomy (GTDB): domain Bacteria; phylum Bacillota; class Sulfobacillia; order Fermentithermobacillales; family Fermentithermobacillaceae; genus JAXGZG01. Next base: position 19,139 of record JAXGZG010000001.1, read on the forward strand.
GTTGCCTTTCGGCGCGAGAAATACGTTCCTCGCGGCGGGCCAAGCGGCGGTGACGGCGGCCACGGGGGCAACGTGATTCTAAGGGCCGACACCGGCCTTAACACGCTTTACGATTTCAAGTACCGCCCTCATCTCAAAGCCAAAAACGGAAGGCCGGGCATGGGCGATAAGATGACCGGCAGGAGCGGCGAAGACCTTGTGGTTGAGGTTCCTCTGGGGACCACCGTCAAAGACGTGGAAACCGGGGAACTCATAGCCGACTTGGTTAAGAACGGAGACGAAGCGGTGGTGGCCAAGGGAGGACGCGGCGGACGAGGAAACTGCCACTTTGCTACGTCTACCAACCGGGCGCCCCGGCGTTACGAGGACGGTACACCCGGTGAAGAGCGCATTATTGATCTGGAACTCAGGTCTATCGCCGACGTTGGCCTGGTTGGCCTGCCCAATGCGGGCAAATCCACCCTCTTGCGCGCTATATCCAACGCCACCCCCGAAGTGGGCCCGTACCCTTTTACCACGCTAACCCCCCATCTAGGAGTTGTGGACGTGCCTAATAGCGGCGGTCAGAAGTTCGTGGTTGCCGACATTCCAGGCCTCATCGAAGGGGCCAGCCAAGGGAAAGGTCTTGGCCACCAGTTTTTGAGGCACATTGAAAGGACTTCCGTCTTACTATATGTAGTGGACGCCACCGGCTTTGAGGGGGACCCGCTGAAGGATTTCGCCGGAGTTCGCCGGGAGGTTATGTCCTACAGTGAGGGTATGCGCCGCAAAGAGAGCCTTGTGGCCCTAAACAAGGTGGACCTTTTGGACTCGCCCGAGAAGGTCGCATGGCTGAAAGACACCCTTGAAGAGATGGGCGGGGTTCCTGTGTTTGCCATTTCGGGCCAGGACGGCGTGGGCGTTGAGGATCTCATTTTGCGCCTTTTTCAGGTAGTAACTGAGAATATGCCAGGATTAGACGCTCAATAGAAGGATTTCGGGCAAAAGCGGCGAATGCAAGCAACAAGAAGCGAGCGTTGGGCGTATTTGTGTGCAGTGTCTTGGAGGCTTAGTGAGTGACTGCAATCGGTATAATGGGCGGTACCTTTGATCCTATCCATTTCGGGCATCTCAGGGCTGCTGAAGAAGTGTTGCAGGGGTTCGAGCTTGAGAAGGTTATATTCGTGCCCTCTGGCAGACCTCCCCACAAGCCGTCTGGGAGCGTGGCTTCTCCCATGCACCGCTACATGATGACACAACTGGCTACCTCCGGCCATCCTCAGTTTGGTGTGTCCAGGGTCGAGATTGACAGAGAAGGGCCATCTTACACTCTAGATACATTGAAGGCATTTAGGCAGGAGTACAAGAGCGACCGGGCCCTTTACTTCATCACTGGACTTGACGCCATCCTCAAGATTTCCACCTGGAAGTCCTACCTTGATCTTTTCGATCTCTCAGACTTTGTCGCTGTGACTAGACCCGGTTATAGCGCCGAGGGACTCCACGACTTACAAAACAGTCTAGGGGCTCCCCGGTTCTCCAAGATCCATTTCTTTCCGGTCACCCTCCTCGCCATAGCCTCGACAGAGATTAGAAGAAAGGTGCGAGAAGGGAAATCCATAAGGTACCTTGTGCCGGATCCGGTCGCGAACTACATAGAAAAGGAGCGTCTTTACCTGCAAGATCCCGGGAGGCGCCTCGATGCGATGGGCGGGTCCAACAACTTGTCTTGTCGTGTCCCCAGTTGACGTGCCCCTAAGGGCGGTCTTAGTGGAGAAGAGACCTCAGAGAGGAGGTGAATTTTGTGAAGACATTATACGTGGGTAATCTGCCCTGGAGCACGACTGACGAGGACCTCGCTCAGGCCTTTGGCCAGTTCGTAGAAGTGGTCAGCTGTCGTATTATCACTGACCGGGCGACCGGAAGGTCCCGCGGGTTCGGCTTTGTGGAAGTTAATGACGCCGATGTTGAGAGAGCCATAGAGGCGGTTAATGGAACCGTTCTAGGGGGCCGTCAAGTCATCGTCAACGAGGCTAGACCGCGTCAGCCGAAGTATTAGGTCTTTTTCATGCGTAGTACCAATTTGCCTCCTTTCTCTGACAACAGGGCACGGGGGCTCTTTCATTTTCTACTTGGAACTTCAGGTGACTGGATGCGTCTAACGGATCAGCCCTATCGGTATCGATTGCCCGTAGGGTGACTCTATATAGTAAAGTAGGGACAAGCACAAATTGGCACGCGGTGGGTGAAGGTTTGCACGAATCCTTTCAGGAACTTGTGAGGCGGACTCTGTCCCAGGAACGCTATTTGCACAGCACCGGGACAGCAGATACTGCCGCGAGTCTTGCCAAAGAGTTTGGCGCGGACCCAGACAAAGCCTATCTAGCAGGCCTACTACATGACATTGCCAGAGAGGACCTGCCGTCGGACATTTTGCCGGAGGCGAAGTCTCACGGTATAATAGTCAGAACAGAAGACAGGAGACTACCCTTGTTGCTTCACGGGAAAGTCGCCGCCGCCAGAGCCAGAGAGTTGGGTGTCGAAGACCCTGATATCCTCGACGCCATATCGTCTCATGTAGCGGGCCGGCGAGGATGGACAAGGCTCGAGCAGGTAGTCTATCTTGCTGACAAAATTGAGCCTACAAGGGATTACCCCGGCGTGGCGCGGCTGCGGTCGCTGGTCCAGGAGGGCTATTTCACGGATGCCCTCAAGGAGTGTTTGGCCAACGCCATAGGGTATGCGGCAAGCCACAGAGGAGTCGTGGACCCGGAAACGGTGGTGGTTTTCAATGAGATCCCGTAAAGATCGCAGAACCAAAGTCAAACAAGAGTCGTACACAGATACCGTTCTAGACGCTTATGTCGACACCGGCGAGCAACCCGGCGAACTTGAAGAGACCCGGGTGTTCCGGCGTGAGCAGGTGCGAAAACCTAACCGCCGCTCTTGGTTCCGTGCCGTTGGGGCGATTCTAGGCGCGGTTCTGCTATTCGGAGGCGGCGCCGTGTTAGGTTTCATGAAGTTTGCGACCCGTCCGTCGGATGGACTCATTCGCCCCGAAGACCAAGCCGAATTTCAGGGCAGAGTCAACGTGCTGGTATTGGGAATAGACGGCGGCGTCAACGGGGCTGGCAAGTTGTCGTCACCTGTTGGAAAACGTTCAGACGTGATTATGGTGGTGAGCATTGACCCCGAGCTTCACGAAGTGGGTATTCTTTCGGTTCCCCGAGATACTCGGGCTTTCATCCCCAAAGACATTAGCGATTACGAGAAGATCGGACATGCCCACGCCTATGGCGGGCCTAGTCTGGCCGTGGAGACCGTGGAGATGCTTCTTAAGATACCTATCCACCACTATGTGCGCGTGGATTTTGAAGGTTTCAAGAAGGTCGTAGATAAACTAGACGGCATTGACATGGATGTACCGGAGGACATGAACTACAAAGACCCATACCAAGACCTAGTCATCAACATTCCCAAGGGTCCGCAGCATCTTGATGGGGAAGCTGCGCTTGGTTTTGTGCGCTACCGCCAGTACACTACAGGCGATATAGGCCGCATTCAGGCTCAGGAGCTGTTCCTAAAGACCCTCATTAAGAAGACCGTGAGCCTCAAGAATGCCCTCAAGATCCCGGATCTCATAGGAGAGATACTCCCCTATTTCTCCACGAGCCTTAGCAGACAAGATCTACTGTACCTAGCAACTGTGGCTGGGAAGATGCAGCAGGAAGACGTCAAGATGGGGCTACTCCCGGGCAACTTTGAAGACCGAGTTGAAGGGCAGTGGACCCTAAGCTACTGGATTCACGATTCTGCCGGTACCGAGAAGATCGTTAGCGAGTTGGTGCTGGGCATCGACCCGGAGCGAAACGGCAACATTAGAGTAGCCGTGGAGAACGGATGCGGGATTACAGGCGCTGCCGATAGGTTGGCTACCATACTAAGAGATGAAGGGTTTCAGGTCGTGTCTGTAGGGAACGCTAAGCGGCAAGACTATACTACCACCTGCGTGAAGGCCACCGGGGAGCAGCAGAGCGGTCAGGTTCTTGTACTAAGGGGCATCAAAGCCATTTGCTCCCAGGCCCAGGCGCTAAAGGTTAAGGATAAGGATGTTCCCGAGGGTGCCGATGTGTTGGTTGTCATCGGCCGGGATTTCAAGATGCCGATTTCGCGGCCGGGTTTTTGAGAACGGAGGTCGAGACTCATAAATACTACTGGTAAGTCAGGGCAAGACGGCTTCAAAGGGATCGGGGCTTCGGTTTCGGAGGTCGGTAGGGTGCAAGCCGGCTCCATAGAAAGTGGAACATCGGGAAATGGTGCCGCGAAGGCCAATGATAGCCGGCGAAGGGCTTATGGCGAGAGGCTGGCTCGAGAGCTCCAAGAGGCCAAGAGACTGGCGCTTGAGATCACTTCGGCCCTTGACGAAGGTAAAGGGTTTCGGATGGCAGTTCTAGATGTCCACGAAATGACCCTCATAGCCGACTACTTTGTCATAGTTTCCGGAGCAAACCAGAGGCATGTAAAGTCTCTGGCGGACCGCTTAACAAATGGCCCCGGTTTTGTGCGCCGCCCTAACCACGTTGAGGGATACGCCCCGGGTCGCTGGATACTTCTGGACTACGGTGACGTAGTTGTCCACGTGTTTCAAGATGAGGAACGGTCGTTCTACGGGCTGGAAAGGCTTTGGGGCGATGCCCCAAGACTAGAGGACCTTGGCGTCAGGTGAATCTAGCGACATGCCCGCTGTAAGGCGCCGTACGCTCTTGATGTATGAGACACAGACTACGCTTTCTCATACGCTTTCTCAGGACAAGCTATAGAACCGGACAAAAGGGGAGGAGTTTGGGACATGCCGAAGAGACCGGTTACCGGTACATCACGGAACGGTTTGATATGGATCCTTATAGGCTGCGTTGTCATTGTGGGCGCCATTGGGATGAACTACGTTCGCCCACTTCGCGGCACGGTTGCCGTGGTCAATGGTCGACCCATCACCAAGGAAATGCTTTACCAAGAGATGCACAAGAGAGTAGGTCAGGAATCCCTCAATAACCTCATTGACTCTACCCTCATTATCCAGGAGGCTTCTCTGAAAAATCTCAAACTTACTGACAGTGAGTTGAATACCCAGGTAGAACGGCTCATTGAGGAGCAGTACGGGTCGGAAGCCAAATTCCAAGATGTTCTATCGTATTACGGGTTAACCCGCAAAGAGGCAGAAGAAGAGTGGAGGGTTTACTTCAGCGCAAGGAAAGTCATACTTGCCAGCCTAGACATCAAAGATGCCGACGTTGAGGCCTATTTTAACCAGAATAAGGCGGAATTTGACCAAGAGGAGTCGGTATCGGTAAGACTCATGACTCTTGCCACCGAGGACGAGGCCAAGTCTATTCTGGAAGAACTCAAGGCCGGGGGCGATTTTGCGGCTATCGCCAAGGAGAAGTCCACCGATACGTCCACACGGGACTTAGGTGGCGATATGGGCTGGGTGGTCAAAGGGGATCTAGATGAGGATTTGGAGCCCATAGCGTTTGCCATGAAGAAGGATGACCTCAGTGACCCGGTTGAGACCGACGACGGATGGGTCATCGTTCAGGTGACCGACCGGAAAGAAGCCAAATCAGCCACTTTTGAGGAAGTCAAGGACAAGGTGAGGCTGCAGTACGAGGATTCTAGGGTTCAAGATGAGCTGCCTTCGTGGCTGTCGGGGCTTAGGTCGAAGGCTTCGATACAGTATAAGTAGAGAAGCGTCAGCCAATCTGATGGCAGACTAGTCGGTAAACGAGCCGCCCTAGACCGGGCGGCTCTTGTTTTTGGAGGCGGCGTGGTTGCATTATGAGTAGCGAGGGAACCACCGGGCAAGGCCAGAGATTTCTGTCTTGAAGTCCTAAGAGTTTGGGACGAGTTGCCGTAACACCCATGGATATCCTCTATTTGCACACCGTGCTCACAAGGCTACACGTTTGAACCTTCGCATTGGTGGCATGTGAGCATTTGGCCTCAGGTTGACAACGTTAACCTGTGGAAATTTGCTCAGCCCCGAGTGGCTGACTGTGTTGTGGCGGGCATGTGTGCATTTGGCCTCAGGGACACGATCTCCGGGAAGTTTAGGTGAAGTTTAGGTGAAGTTTAGGTGAATTTGACTTTTGCTGAAGCCCACCCTATAATGACTTTTGGCGGCGATCGTCAAGACCGCAGCTGGTTCAACTCCAAACGGTGGGGCCGTAGCTCAGTTGGGAGAGCGCCTGAATGGCATTCAGGAGGTCGTGGGTTCGATTCCCTTCGGCTCCACCAATAACCCCAGGTAAACCCGCAAATTTCCAGACCCTTTTGGCGGCTCCTACTGCTATTGAACCTGGATTTGGGGATCGGGGCACCGGCATGAACTACTCCTATCCTCGCTGCCGATTCGGATCCTGGATCCCATCCTTGCCATCGGATCGGACCCTGGATTCACTCATCACCGATGAATAGTCCGCCACATCCTATCCTCGCTGCCGCTTCGGCCACTGGATTGAGGGCACGCGAAGGCATGTTGAAACTGTTCTTTGCCAGTCTCGAGAATGGCTCTGAACCAGTACCCTCAGTCCAATTTACGAAGCGATAGCCCTCGTTGAGCTCTGTCTCAGCTATGATCCTCTCGCCTGGAGGAGAGACACCGTCGCCGTCATTGTCGTCAATGACTTGAGACTCTGCTGAGCTGGAAGTGCTATGCAAGGAGATGCATCAGCGTTTTTCTGTTTTCAATAACCCGCTCGGCCACATTCACGCCTATGTCCTCGAGCCGTTGTCAGGAATAGGCTTTACGGATGGCCGGAAGCAAAGGCCACCGTACTACTTGCCCTTTGCCGAATACGGGGCATATACTAGCGATCTCCTTAAGGCGCTGCAAAAGGAAAGCCCGGCAGATGAATACCTTGGCAAGTTGGCTACAGAGGACGCGCGGTACAAAGCCCTATTGCAGATACTTGAGAGGGAGAAGAAAACCGCATCCCCGCTCACCGGGCGAGAAAAGGAGATCCTGCGGTCGGTCATCGAAGCCAACAAAGAGATTGCTGATACGCTGTTTGTCGCTGAGGTTACCGTGAAGAAGAATATCACCGCTGTCTACCGGAAATTGCGGACTCGCGGACGAGCCGATGCCGTCAGAAAGGCCCTGGGCTGGGGGTCTGAACCGTTGCTCCCCAATAGAGCACATACTCAGGCCCATCACCATGTCCGTTACATGTCACCTAGCCGTCATGGTGCTCCGAAGGTATGTTCACTAGCCTCTCAACAGAACCACTAGGGAGGGAGTTGGAGGAGGTGGTTCTCGACTTGGGGCTACCTAGATCGTCCGCTCAATCGTCCAGTTGCCATCAAGGTCAAGAGCGTGGGTTGCGCAAGCCATGCAAGGGTCAAATGAGCGGACTATGCGCCCCAGCGTTGGAAGAAGCAATTCAGGTTTGGGGACCCACGTGCCCACCAGAGCGCTCTCTGCAGGGCCTCTTGCCCCTCTAGCATCCTTGGGTGAGAAGTTCCACGCAGTAGGAGTGATGATGTCGTACCGCTCAACCTCACCTGTCTCCAAAGACACCTCGGCCCTGTGCAACAGGGGGCCCCGCATAGCCTCATTGATAGCCGTCACTGACTTTTTGATGGGCTTATCCTTCTGATGGATAGGCGGGGGGCCGGGGATCAACTTAGTCAGCCACTGGATGACTAGCTCCGCAATGCACTGCGTCTCTACGGTTCTAGCCACAATCCGGTCCATGCACGATGACCCGCCGTGATAGGTTCCTTGGATGAGCATGCGGGCAAGGGGTCCGCCTTCGTAGTGTCGTCCAGCATATTGGACCGATTGTACCCAAGTGTATGCGCCGGGTTTCTCCGGATCGGGTATCAGCTCGGTCGGGCCTTCCAACGGGAACTTGCTCTCGAATGGCTCAACTTCCCGCCGGGGCGCAACCGCATCAAACCAGCTGCTCGTGACGTCCTCCGAAATGAGTCGCGGATCTGGGCGTGCCAACTTACCATCAATCACTATACCCGCAGGCCAGAGGGGCCGATCATTCTTGGAGCCAAATCTCCAAGCCCCAAACGAGAGAAAGCGTCCTTCCGTCTTGCCAATTCCATAGTAGTCGCCATAGGCGCCGGCGATGATCCCAGTATCGGGAACCATCTTGGTTTGCACGAACTCCAAGATATTGCGGGCTAGAGAGAGTGCGCTGGCTACCCTATCGGCGGTAGGTGCTACTGAGACGCCGCCGTGCATGAAACTGTGTTGATGGGGTGCCTTGCCACCGAACAAGGCCAGGAGTTGGTGACTCTCTTGAGCGGCCTTTATGCCGTCAAGGCTGTGGCTCGCCAGCCGCTGGTTATCTTGTTGGCTCAAGCGCATGTCAGTCAAATCTTGCCCGTGGTAAGGGGGACGGTCCGGCATGACCACGAAATCCGGCAAGCTGAAGAGGTAGAAGTGGCGTATGTGGTTCTGCAGGAAGTCTGAGGCGAGCATGACATTCCTCAGGTACTGGGCATTTTCGGAGAGCTCGTTGTCATACACCTCATCCACAAGATAACTGGCTACCGCTCCGTGGGCAAGCGAGCAGATCCCGCACACCCTCTGAGTCAGGTATACGGCATCGGTTATGTGACGACCGCGCATAATCCACTCGTACCCACGGAACATTGTGCTGCTGGCTTTGGCCTCAACTATCCTCCGGTCTTTCAAGGTGACTTCCATGGACAGAAGACCGCTCAGACGGGTGACAGGACTGAACATCACCGTTTCTTGGCTCATGATCGGTTTCCTTCTTTCGCTGGCATAGGCTGGAAAAATGGTGTTGAGCCATCGGGAAAATCCGGATTGGTGCAACCGATGCACGGAGTGTTGGCCTTAACGGGCCAGCTTACGTGGTTCATCCATAGTCGATACGGGCAGTCCGCGCCCGTCTTGGGTCCGACGCACCCTAGGGAGAACATGCACTCGATATCCCCGAGTTTCTGGGCAAATTGGTCTTTGTCAAAATATGAGCGCCGCTGGCAGTGGCGGTGGATTGTGAATCCGTAGAACAAGGTAGGACGTCCGTGGTCATCCAGTTCTGGGCGGCCATACATCATGAGGTGGCCTAGGGTTCCCACAAACCAATCTGGGTTTACGGGGCATCCGCTGACGTTGATGACCTCGCGGCTGAGAATCTGGCTAACGGCTACACTTCCGCTGATGTTTGGCCTTGCCGCGGTTGGCCCACCGAAACTGGCGCAAGTGCCCAGGGCTATGACGTGTTGAGCGGTAGGCCCGAGGGTCGTCACTGCCTCCAGCGCAGTTATGGGACGGTCTTCGGTGCGCGCGATGGAGTTGAACAGCCCGCCGTTTCTGGTGGGGACGGCGCCCTCGACAACAAGCGTATATCTGCCCCGATAGTAGGTGGCCGCCTGGCTAAGGATGCTCAGCGCTTGTTTGCCTTGAGCAGCCATGAAGGTGTTGCTGTAGAGGAGGTCAATCATGTCTTCGAGAACTTGGGTCAGGTAGGGATACGTGGTGCCCATGAACGCGATGTTGTTGTCTCCACTGTCGTTGGTCTCTATCCAGATTACAGGTAGTTTCCTGCTGGTCGTGGCCCGCCTGTAAGCGGCGACAGTCTCCAGGACCGCTTTGGAAAGCTCATGGTCACCATGGGCGGTCCCATCCGCAAGAAGGCCCCGGCACATGTCTACAAACTGGTTCTGCTCCATCGCCATGCTCCTCCGTTCTAGGCATCATATGTAGCATGGATACATAACTTGACATAACCATGAAGAATCATGTTATTGACGTTCTTGTATTGGGGCTTGGCAACCCGCTCATGGGTGACGACGGTGTTGGTGCCGCCGTCATAGACGAGCTATTGAATGCCCGATGGCCGGATGGGGTGATGATACTGAATGCCTCTGGGAGCGCCCTATGGTTCCTGGACGAAATCGCCCGGTCTCGCAGTCTGATAGTTGTCGATGCTACGCTGGCCGGGGGCAAGCCCGGGTCAATTTATCGCCTGGTTTTGAGTGAAGTTAGGCGGACGGATCGGGCGCAAATCGGCCAACTCTGTGAACCTCCATGCTGCCGGCAGGCTCGGCATGAGTCAATGTCAGGCGATGATGGCACGGCTGGAGTGTCTGGCTTCTCCCTGCAGGATTCTCACAGTCTGCCATTGACCTCCGTAGTCTACCTGGCCAGGACACTGACAGGTTTTCCGAAGGAAGTCGTTGTGTTCGGCGTGGAGCCGCGATACGTTGGGACAAATATTGGGTTGTCAGATGTTGTGAAGGATGCGGTCTCTAAGGTGGTACGGGAGGTGCGGGAGGAGATGACCAGGAACCTTGATCGGCACTAGACAGGGGCACCTACCCTCAAAACCCTTCGCGTCAGAATCACCGAACCGTGCAGTGAGGGTTGCAGGCGAGCAACTTTCGGATTTGTGCCGCAGGAGAACATCACTATTACCAGCGAAATGTGGTAACGAATCCAAAGGTTCGCGAAGCACCCTTGGTCTTGGCTTCAATGACGGAGGATGAAGCAAGATGGAACACCGCATTTTGAAGCGCGGGCAGATTGACTCCCACCTTAACGGCGTTTTTGAACATCCGCTGACACTGGTGGTAGCTGCCATGGGTTACGGCAAAACTACGGCAGTGAAAGATTTCCTTGATCGACAGAAGACAAGATACGCTTGGTTGTCGGTGGAAAGTGATGAAACGTCGGCGCATTCCATCTGGCACTCCTTCACCAGGCAGCTTGCCAAGGTTGAGCCGGAGTTTGGCGGCCGGCTGAACACCTTAGGTTTTCCCACCGATGCGCCGCACCGGGACAGGGTTCTTGACCTTATTGAAGATTACACCTATCTGACCAACAGCATTTAGGATTCGCTATATCTTCAATCGGGACAATTCCCCGAACCTCTAAACGGTCTGGATATACCCACAGCTTAACCTGTAACCTGTCAAGCAGTTCCTCCCAGGTTACTACTCTCTGTGGGAACCCGACCGTTAAATGTTTTTCATCGTGAACCTTCACAAAGGCAATATTTTCAGTAATTTTATCGTCATCCGGCTGGTATCGGACATCAAACAGTTCCTCTTCAATCGCTTCTTTCACAACAGCAATATTCTGCTCCAGCTTTGTGAGGTTTTCCATCTCCGGCCAGTAATGCTCATAACGCCTGCGGACAGCAAGCTCTTGCTCCTTCAATTCATTGATTTGCCGCTTATAATCTTCGTGAGATAAAGCCCCGTCAACATAGACAGTAGCGAGCCTTTTCTGCTTTTCCTGCAGTTGCGAAATCTGCTCCGATATTGGAGAAAGCAGGGTTTCTAGCTCTTCTTTCCGGCGTTCCAGCGAACCGACGTACTCCTCGATGGCTTTCCGCATCTGGTCTTTGTCTTGAAGCATATCAATAAGCCGTTTTTTGACTTCTGCAGTAACTGCTTCGCCGTCAAGCACAGGGCTGTCGCATTTCGGGCTGCCGTCAAGGTGGTACTGTTTCAATTTCCCGTTGCACTTGAAAACCAGCTTTGTGCCCTTGTTATACATAGCATCGTGAAACGAGCGCTGACAGACACCGCAGAAGATACGACCGGCAAGTATCGGCTTGGGTCTCTTGCGGTTAAACCCGCCTCTGGACTGCACTCTCTTCTCCTGCGCTTTCTCCCAGAGCATCTTGTCAATTATCGGCGGGAAGTCTACCTCAAACCACCCATCAGTTTTTTCCTTCTTTATTTTTTCGACCTGTTCTGGACTGACCTGCATTTTATCACCCCTCCAGAGATAATTTGTCCCGGCGTAAACGGTGTGAGTAAGAATACGCTGGACAGTAGCGTCGCTCCAATAAGCCTGCATTTTCCCAGCGCGCCCTTTTCGAGTTTTGCGAAATTGGTTAGGCGTAGGTATACCGAGTTCAGTCAGCTTTTCGGCAATCCGCACCATACCCAAAGGCCGTCCTGACTCGTCTCCATAGACGTACCATTGGAAAATAAGCTTAACTATCTTGGCTTCATCTTCTCGAATTACCCACTCTTCCTTTTCGTCATCCCACCTGTAGCCGAACGGTTGAGAGCCGCCGGAATACTTGCCTGCTTTTGCCAGCTTTTTCTTGCCGGTCACCGTCCTTAATTTGATAACTTCCCTTTCATACTCCGCAAAAGTGGCAAGGATGTTAGACTGCAGCTTACCTTCAGGAGTGTCGTCGTTAGACCCCTGCACGAAAATAAAGCCGTCTCCTTTAAGGCCGCACCGCCTTACTTTTCGGGCTTCGTCCCGCAGGGCGGCAAAAAGGGCAAGAGAGCGGGAAAGCCTGTCTTGACGGTAGACGAAGATAGCGTCGTATTCTCCCGCTTGGTATTTCTCCCAAAGCTGATGGAGCACTGGTCTCGCATCAATCCCCAGTGCTCCGCTGTAGCCGTCTTCTTTGAATACGTCTTCTTCTGTAACGTGGTAACCGCGCCTTTTTGCTTCCTCCATGCAGATTTCCGCTTGGGTATCGAGAGAAGTCCCTTCTGCTTGGTCTTCTGTGGAAACTCTGCAAAGGACAGCGGCACGCTTCAGCAGCCCTTTCATTGCATCACCTACTATTACAATTGACTAACTAAGCAATAACGGAGTTATTGCAAATGTAGCGATTATATAAGAAACAACGATACATACCACAATCCCTACTACCCAGAACAATAGTGAATGATTTTGTTTGGAACGTGCATAATACCAAAGACCTACCAGCGATAAACCTAATAAAATCAGAAAAGTGATTATTCCTGGCCAGAATACAGATGCGGTAACTGCAATAGAACGGGAAGATAAATCTTCATTTGTTTCATTCTCCCCATTAGTCGCTTTTTCTGTTTGTGTAACAGTCGGGTCAACAGTGTCGAGAAATTCATTGTATGTTTCAATGTAATCCTTAATCTCCCAATGCTCGTCATTGATACCAATGTTACTGCCACCCAATAAACTTGTTACCCGTTGTCCTTCAATGACTGCAATACAGTTAAGGTCAAATGTGACATGTGGATTGTCATTATCATCATTTCTTAAAAACAGAAGCAATTCTGTGTTGGTTTCCGGTAGAGCATGAACACTACCCATCCAACCGTAAACACGATTTTTCTTCCCAGTAAACACTATTTCTGGTTCGGAATATTCACCTTTTAGAACCCGGTCTACCAAAACAGTAAATGTTCTTTCTTCTTCCACTTCGTTACTACTAATGACTTTTCCGGTCAAAATAAGTGTGGAGTTAGAAATTACATTTTCTGGGCTACCAGCTACTAAACGTGCTTGGGCTACAGACACAAAGATGGTCATTACCGATATCGCAATAATAACTATTCTTAATAGTTTTGATTTAAGCATTCAAACACCCCCTAATTGATAAGACGAGAGGAACCATTATTTGGTTCCCATATCAAAATAAATCGGTATCTTTAAGGTGTTTCCCGCTTTGATACAGTGAGGGTCGGTAATGTTGTTAAGTTTCAGAACCTGTTTAGCATACCATTCATAATTCATTCTGAAATGCTCATTCATAAAGTACGGGTTGATAATGTCAACCAGCGTATCTCCTGGCTGAATGGTTATTTCCCTTATCTCCTTTAACTCCCATACATCATCGGGACGGTTTGAAATATTTATACCGCTGGGTATGCCTACTTTATCGGGGTCAAAATATTCTTCGGGTGGTATTACCTTGTATCCGTACTTAACGACATACCAAACACCAGTAATTTTGTTAATATACCTTCCTGTTTGTTCATCATAAATATATCCCTCAAGCGGTTCAACCTTTTCCTCAGATAAGATTTTTCCGGCGGCATCAACTGTAACTTTACTACCGTCCGGCAATATTTTCTCTCGTGTCTCTACTTCTCCACAGCCAGCAAGGCTGATAATTGCCAGTCCTAACACAAGTAAAAGACTTATGCGTTTCAACTGTACCACCTCGGGCAAACAATTTTCCAATTTACATTTTACTACAAATAAAGGGTTACCCTCAATGAGTATATCCCGTTTTTCCTTTTTCAAAAAAAGTTGCTTATGCCCTCCGGAGTATAAATATATTGAAGAAAAAAGTTCCGTAGGGCATAGAGTCGTATAATTGGTTGTAATTTGAGAAAAAGCAAGAGTAAAGCGAGAGTGCCGCTGTTTTCCTATGCGGCACTCTCATTTCCTTCCTTTCCCGAAGTCTCTTCCTTTTTTCTTTCTACTCTGTAACGGGCAATTTCCTCTTCCACTTTAGCGATTTTTTCCCTGTAAAACTCAATCCGCAGTTTCTGCTCCGCCAGCTTCAATTCCAGCTTATCAATTGTTAACTGGTCGGCTCCAGCCTGCATTGCTTCAGTGTACTCTACTGCGTACTTATCCTGCATCTGCACCGCATAAGAAAGGTTAGCGCGGTAAGTCGCCCGTCTCTTCTGCAGCTCCTGCAGTTTAAGGTCTTGTTCCTTACCCTCTGCGGAAACAGTAAACTCAACCTTCATTTTTTCCGTCTCCTCTTTCTTAGATTTTTGGACTGTTTGATTATTACCCGCCATTTTACTCATCCTCCTTTTTTACCTCTCGTTCCAAAATTTTCTTCAGCCGAGATAGAGCAGTGTTCACATCACCGCCGGAATTCTTAAAGCGGCTGTAGACGCAGCCCAACTCATAAACCAGAGAAGCTGGAGCCTCTTTTACGAGCATCTCCAGCTTCCGTTCCGCAACCTTAATACAGTTTTCTTGTTCCGGGATGTCTCCGGTTTGTTTCAAACAGTGGATGATTTCCCTCACTTTCTTTTTGGCTTCTCTCTTGTTCAACGGCATCAACTCCTTATCTGTTAAATATTTCCATCTGCTTAATTATATTATAATGTACATCTATGTAAATTTAAAGAGGGAACCAAAAATTTTGTCAAAATTTGTCTTTTTCTTTTTTTCGTACACTCTTTGATCAAAGGTCAAAAATTTTGAGCTTCTTATTGAAAGCTGCAGAGGTCAAATGTATAATATTACCATAGGCAGAGGAGGTTTTAAGTATGAAGAAGTGGAGGGTTGATTTTAACGAGTCTCTTCACCCCGAACCTTGGCGGGATTTTTACGCCCGCTATTTTCCGGAACTGGACAGGATGGACATAAAGGAAGATGGCTTTACCATCCAGTCTCTAAAGTGCCTCCATCATGACGACAGGAAGCCTTCCGCGACGGTCAATGTCAAATCGGGCTTTTACGTCTGCCACGTTTGCGGGAGCTTTTCCCCGTACCGTTTTTTAGTTGAAATTGCAGGCATAGCGCCGGAAGACGCGAGCTACTTCATAAACGACTACCTCCGCGAGCTTTACGTGAAAGACGAACGGACAGGAAGCTACCTCCGAGCGTTTCCCCACTACGACCCCAGCCACACCTATATCCCCACACCCGGGCAGGAAGAAGAATTTGAAGAGTTCATCAAAGAAGCAAAAGCGCGCCTGCGCCCGGAACTGCCGATTGTCCAGGAGTATATTACCGCCAGAGGAATCAAATATGAGATGCTGGAGCGTTTCGAGTGGGGCTATGTCCCCCACGACGAAGAGACAGGACAAGTTGAATGCTTGGTAGTCCCTTTTCGCGTAAGGGGCAAAATCAGGGCTATCAGAGGGAGGGCTTACGACGGCAGGAAAGGAGCGGTTAAAAACTCCCGCTTTTCATTGTGGAACCTCGACAGCCTTGAGGGGAAGAGCCAAGCAATTATAGTCGAGGGAGAAAGCGACGCTCTAAGGACTATCCAGGCGCTGGAAGCCTGCGGCGTAGACATCCCTGTGGTGAGCGTGCCGGGCAATAATTTCCGCAAAGAATGGAAGCGGGAATTTGAAGGCATACGCACCATTTACCTCATCCCGCAGGATGACGACGCCAGTGCGAACTTCGTCAGGTCTGCTTTGGCGGTGCTCGGAGAAGAACGGTGTAAAGTTGTTGAACTGCCGTGGAAGCGGGGAGATGTCGGCAAAGACATCTGCGAGTGGTTGACCCGCAACAACCATACCGACCAGGAACTGGTAGAGCTAATCCCGCTTGAAGAACACCAAGACCGGTTTTCCCGCTACTACAGGGTGGAAGAACTGCTGAAGAGAGAGCCTGCGGAACCTGACTGGCTGGTAAGAGGGATGATAGCGAGAGGGCAAAAAATCCTTGTCCAAGGGCCGCCGAAGCAGATGAAGACGTGGTTTGTCCTAAGTTTATTGAAAGCGCTCAGCCGCGGAGAAAACGTCTGCGGGGTTCCGTTCTGGAAAACTACCGTCTCTGGAATCAAAGCCGTTATGGTGGAGGAAGAACACTCCACCAACGCTTTGATACAGAGAGTACAGCAGAGCCTTGCCGGTACAAGCAACATCGTCATTCCGCACAGGACAGGCGTGAAACTGCTACCGAAAAACCCGGAATTTGAAGACCTGCTCAAATTTATTGACGAGTTCCGGCCTGACCTGCTCGTACTTGACCCACTGAGGAGCTTCTTCGACGGAGACGAAAACGACTCTTCCGTCATGCAGCAGGTATTCGCGCCACTAAATATGCTCCTCCGCAAGTACCCCCATATGGCGGTCGTCGTCGTTGACCATACCGCCAAAAAGCCGTCGGACGTTCTGGTGTATGCCAGCAGGGGGTCTTCAGTCAAAGGAGCGGAAATGGACGGTGTGATAGACATCCGCAAGTTCCAGAAAGACGAAGATATAGGTGTCGTCGTCACCGGAGAGTTCCGCGACGCTGAGACTGTAGAGAATTTGAGCTTAAAATTCGAGGACGGAAATCTGGTTTACGACGACGGTTTCCGCATCAACATCAAGCTGAAAGACAGCGAAGTGCGCTTGCAGAAGCTGGCGAAGCTGTTGACACAGAGGAGCTACACGCAGAAAGAGTTGACGGACTTGCTGAAAGTCAGCGACCAGACTGTGAGAAACGACATCAGCAAACTGCGGGCAGGCGGATTCACCATTGAGGAAGAAGGGGGACATCAAGGGTCTCCAAAAACGTACACCCTTACAAAGACGCCCGATGGGTGGAAAGCGGACGATGAAGACAGCGGTGAATGAACACTTACCGCGCACGGAAGGTCAAAATGTCAAAACCGCTATATATATTTTTGAGCTTTGACCTTGGTCAAAGACGGGTTCGTCTGAAGCCGCTGAAGCGGGACCGCGTTGTAGACGACGGTTCCACGCTCGCAGGGCTTCAGCAAACCTTACCCGGCGGTTGGAGGCAGTAAGCCCAAAACAAGAATTATTACCAAACTTTGAGCTTTGAGCTTGATTGTTTGATAACTGTTTCCGATAAATAACCAAAGGAGGTTGGCGCAGTTGACTGTTCTCCAAAAAGAGGTTGCACAGCCGCAGGTGGTTATCCAATCTGACGGGCGCATTAATATACCCAAAAAAGAAGACGGCAGTGTCTGGACGCTGGAAGAATTGAGAGAAAAAATGAAGTGGAGCCGCTGGCCGATGTTCGATGAACTTGAGCCGCTTTTCCGCAGGTGGTGGGAACTGCGCTACAAAAACCGGTTTCACCGCTACTGGACAGTTGAGGAACTGATGGAGATGAAGGACATCCAGCAGTTTTTAGGTTTGGAGAGCAGTTGATTTAATAAGTTGTTTCTGAACAAATGGCGACTCCTAAAAAAAGACCTTTTCCTCCAGTGCAGGAGTTCATTTTCATATATCTATCAATATTATCGGATGGGAGGGATATTTTTGACGCATGATGAAAAGCAGTTAACGATGTTCGACATTGAGGAAGCCCCTGGCCGCCCCATGCTCCATTGGCTAGGGAAACGGCCTTTGCGGGCTGTGAAATATTATGAAGCTCAACTTAAGGAGCAATATGGTGAGCCGGCCGAAGACGGCTGGGTTAACCGCCTCTACTGGGGCGATAATCTACAGGTGATGAGCCATTTAATGAAAGAGTTCAGAGGGAAGATTAAACTTATTTACATAGACCCTCCCTTTGATTCTAAAGCGGATTACCGGAAGCGCATTAAGCTGAAAGGCAGGCAGCTTGAAGGCGATATTTCGGTAATCGAAGAGAAGCAGTATACGGACATCTGGGCCAACGACCTCTACCTCCAGTTCATGTACGAGAGGCTACAGTTGATGCGGGAGTTATTGGCGGAGGACGGTCTTATTTTTGTTCACATGGATGAGACAAGAGGCCATTATATGAAAATAATCTTGGATGAAATTTTCGGTCAAGCAGGATATATAAAAGAGGTTATATGGAAAAGACAAACGGCTCACAGTGATACTGGCCAGGGTGCCAAGCATTTAGGCAGGCTGCATGATAGTATTTTTATCTATTGCAAAGGAACCGGATATTCATGGAACGAGATTTATACACCTTACTCTGATGAGTATATCGAAAACTTTTATAAATATGTAGAACCGGAAACAGGACGATGCTACAGGCTTAGTGACATCACTGCTCCTGGTGGACGTTCTAAGGGAAATCCTTACTACGAATTCCTTGGGGTTACAAGATATTGGCGTTTTTCTAAGGAACGAATGGAAGAGTTGTATCGACAAGGACGTATAGTCCAAACAAAACCAGGAGCAGTTCCCGCCCAAAAACGATACCTTGACGAAATGCCTGGTGTTCCACTGCAAGACATTTGGGATGATATAAAACCAGTTCAAAGTCAAGCGATGGAACGAGAAGATTATCCTACGCAAAAACCTGAAAGTTTAGTTGAAAGGATTCTGCTGCTGGGCTCCAACCCTGGCGACCTTGTGGCCGACTTTTTCTGTGGGTCCGGTACTACCATGGCAGTAGCGCAGAAGCTAGGCCGCCGTTGGATTGGCAGCGACATCAATTTAGGGGCTGTTCATACCACGGCACGAAGGGTCTCACAAATCATCAAAGAACAGCAGGAAGAGACGCGGCAACAAACCCTCCTGGACGAAGGGAAAAAGTTTTACCCCGCCTTTGCCGTTTATAACGTCAACCACTACGACATTTTCAAAAATGACTTGGAGGCCAAAGAGATAGTAATGAAACTTTACGGGGTAGAACCGGTAAAACGATCTTTCTTTGATGGTATTCTGGACGGCAAATGGGTCAAGGTGGTAGAACTAAACCGGGTCTGTTCCAAAGAGGATGTGCAGGCAGTATTTGATGAGATACTCTCCAAAGGCGAAAAGGAAATAGAAGCGACCTACAGGCGCGGCGTGCTCATTCTATGCAGCGGCCACGAGTACGACGTGTTGGATTATGCCAAACGCTTAAACGTGGTCAACATCCCCTTTGAAATACGCGACATCCTTACCGACCGCAAAGATATTATCTTCAAACACCCCCCTGAAGCGGACATCGCTTTAAAGCTGGATGGCGGCAAAGCAGTGGTAGAGATACGACAGTTCTACTCCCCCATGCTCCTGCAAAAACTGCAATTGGAGGATGACCCCGAAGAAATCGACGACTGGCGGCAATTGGTAGAAGCAGTCCTCATTGACCCAAACTATGATGGTGAAGTGCTTAAGCCCGCTGTTCAAGATATTCCCGGCAAGAAGGATATGGCATCTGGAGTCTACGAACTCCCCCTCACCGGACCTGGTGCCCCCCCCCCCCCCCCCCCCCTTCTGGTGTGTGTGTGTGTGTGTGTGTTCCGGGGCCATTTTGTCCTGTAGTGTAGACGGACCATAAAAAGTCAACCGGATTGCCGGAAGGTGTGTCAGATGGGGACAGGGGTCAGGTTTTCCCGTCGGCGAGCACCCCAACCCCCCCGAACTGTGTTACGGAAGTTCCTTTTCCACCACGTAGCGGACATTGTGGTCGTCGATTATCTTTCTTTTGGCGTTGCTCGCCGTACGAGGCAGTGGATGCAGGTTTTGTTGATGAGTCTGGGGGCTACCTGATGAATAACGGAAGATCTCCTGCATCGCGTCATCGGAGAAAAATGTCCGAAGCGGAACCTGCGTAACGCAGGTGATGGAGTATGTATTGGTGCCTGCCTCGTCAAGGTACGCGAGGTGACAGCGCAGGTCGAGGCGTTGAACGACGGCCGTGTAAACCTGCTTCCTTAATTTCTCCCAGATTTCCGTCTGCCCGACAAGGATAAGCGTAAGGGGGCTCTCCGAATCCATCTTGAAATTGAGAAGGAACCTGATCTCCTCAAACATCTCCTTGTCCAAGAGGTGAGCCTCGTCCACAATGACTACCGGGTTTAGGCCATGGACGCCGCGCATGAGTTCCACTTCCCTGTGCAGAAGCCTTTTGGAATCGCCCCTGTAAAAACGTCCTTGCACGCCCAGTTGATCGAGAAGGCCGTTGTAGAAGTGTCTCGGCGTCAGTTTGGAGTCTGCCAGGTAGAGCACTTTGTAGTCCTTGGTCCCCAGGCTGTACGAGAGCCTTCGGATGAGAGTGGATTTGCCTGTGCCGCAGTCGCCGGTCAAAAGCGCAAACCACTGTTTTCTTGCGGCGTATTGGAGCCTTGCCAAGGTTTCCTCGTACTCCTCGGTCAAAAACAAGGCGTCTTCTGTCATCTGTCTGGTGAAGGGACTGTTCTTGAACTCGTAATACTCTTCAATCACGGTCTTTGCCCCCTATCACCGAGCGATAGGAGATCGCTGTTTCGGAAAGATCCCTGTGCTTTTCGTACTGCTTTTTGGCGGCATCAAGTTCCCTTGAGGTAAGCGGGCTTACCTTTTGCGGCAAGGGGATCCTCTTGCGCGGCGCGCTGTGCTCCGTTATCACCAGGGGTCTAATCTTTCGCGGTTCAAACCCTTGGTGAAATACCTCGAGTTCATCCGGATTGTCGGGGCGGAAGGCGACGTCCACGTTCATGCCGATTAGGTCCTGGCCCGCCTCCCATGGGATGCTTCCAAAAGACAGGCAGCCTGTCTTGTCCACCAACCTTTTCTCGGTGAAGACGAAGGCGAAATCCAGCTGCTCTTTACTTGCCCACCTGAGGGGACGGTCGTCTTCTTTGAAAGCCTGTTCGGGCGTTTTCCCGTTAAGGGCGGAGTGAGGTTTGGTTTGATAGAGTGTCAAAGCCAGATAATCGAGGTGGTGCTCAACCTCCGCGGCGCTTTGGGGGGCGTTTCAGTCTGACCTCTTCCACAAGCTATCAAGATACTTGTTAAAAACTTCTACCTTGCCCTTAGCTGAAGCGGCCCTCTTTGGGCGGGCCGTGAGTTTTTATCCCCTGCTTGGCGCAGACCTGAGTCATGTGGCGACTTATGTATCGGCTGCCATTGTCGGTAAACACCCTGTCAGGCAACCCGTAACGTTCGATGGCATGTCGAGCCGTCCACACATTCCAGGCATCCTGCTTTGTACACTCGCGCTTCGTGACTAACCTTGTCGCGTCATCGATGATCACGGAAGCATAGAGTTGCTGCGCCTTGCGTTTGGCTGTCTCCGGGAGCACTATCAAGTATTTGAGGTCCATCTGCCAAAGGTCGTTTCTGTGGAGGCGCTGGAACCTTCTTGCTGCTCCGGCACCTGTTGAGTGATACATGCTGAGTTGCTTTGACCCGTATCCTCGCTTTACGAGATGGTCTTGGAGCGTTGACCGCTTTACCTCTCCCGGGGCGACAAGGCCTTCCATCTCGGCGGATTGTGATGATCTGGCGGATGCTCCTGGTCGGCACCTCGCGACGGAGCATCACGGCCTGGTCCACGATCTCTTCTGTGACTGAACTCGTTTTGCCACCGTAGGGATTAAGCTTTTGGGAAGGAGTCCTTGGTAGCCGCCGTGCTCATACGAAAACAACCAGCGACGTAAGGTGCGTTCCGGATGCCCTCCTGTTCGATTTCTTTTACGCATGAGCATGACGCGCTTTGCCCGGTCGATTCGTAAAGCAAAAGGCCCCAGGATCTGTATCCGTCTCGCTGCCACATCGTCCGGATTCTGCGTCTTTTCCCACGGGCTAAAACTCCATTTCGTCTTGATACCAAGACTCAGGAGGCTAAAACGCATAAGCAGTACGCCCGGAACGGGTGGCAGAGCCAGTTCCTGCGTTAACGGTCAGTTGCCCTGACCAAAGAAAGGAAATCTGGAACAATGTGAGGGGACACGAAACCTAGATTGCTTTGCTGGCGCCAAATCCCTTGAAGGTGACTGGTGACCTTCCCGCACCAGGCCCTGATCTTCTGCCTGGTACGCTCTTCGTAGGGCACGTTGATTCCCCCGCCCCTCGGATACGGACACTATTACCGCGGCGCTGTAACGCTTGTAGGGCACCACGAAGTCCGGGAGTTCGGTGTGCATGCTCCTGCATTTCTTGCAGCGAAGCCGCCTAAGGCTGTAGACATGCTTAGTACCTTTCGCGTCAATCAAGCGTCGGTAGCGTCGGTCGTGTAGTTTCAGTTCTCCGTGGCACTTAGGGCAAGAGATGGTTTCGGTCCCCGTCATAACAAACACTGTCGGTAGTTGTCCCATTTGGATTCGTACCGTGATACAATGACCATGCTATTGTCACTGGCCTCGGGAATCCCGCCCGAGGCTTCTCCTTCTTTCTCAGAACACTATTCAGGCCATCATACCCGGCAAACTTTGGACAGGCAATGTCGGTAGCTCCGCGCCATTCTGGAAGAGCGTAAGCACCTGGGCAGAAAATTGCCGTTAAGATTGTGGATGTGCTGTCGGAGGAGTATTTTGAGGTCTTGGAGGTGGGAGCAAGATGATGCCACTGGAACAGGTGTTAGAACTGGTTGGTGACCTTGATGACGCTCCAGGCGAGAAAACGCCAAGGGAACGCTTCCGCCGTTTCTTGTCCCAAAATTTGACCAGCGTTGGCGCTGTGCGCGATTATGTGGAAGAGTGCCTGCGCAGTTCCGGGGAGCAGTATAACCGGGCCTTACAAGACCTTGTGAACCACTTGGGCCGCCTTCTTGGTTTTGACGTAACCTTTGGCAGATATAAGGGTATCCAGGGGGAAATTGGGTTTGACGGCGTGTGGAAGTCCCCTTCCGGCCTTTATATTGTCGTAGAAGTGAAAACAACCGATGTTTATGCCATAAAAACGGCTACTCTCCTCGGTTACATAGACAGGCTTATATCCGAACAAAAGGTACCCGACTGGGACCACGCTTTGGGCCTTTATGTAGTAGGGCGCAGCGATGCCGAACTGAAGCAACTGGAAAACTCCATTATTGCTGAAAAGCGCACCCACCAGTTACGGGTTATTACCGTTGATAAACTGCTTACCCTGGCTGAACTCTTGGCCGATTACGAAATGGAACACGAGGCAGTTTTAACTGTCCTCTGGCCAACGGGGCCTGTAGTGGATTCCCTGATTGAACTGATGGCCGGCCTGGTAGTGAAAGAATTCCGCACTGCCGGCGAAGGCATACAACAGCCGCAGGAAGAAACTACTAATGAACCTTCATCGGAGTCCGAAGGTATTGACGTTAAGTATTACCTCACTTCAGTAGCCTCCGATGACACTTGTACCGCAGAAGAATGTATCAAAAAACTCCTTGGCGCAGGAATTTTCGCCGCCAGTGAAAACCTAAAGCGGAAAGTTAAGCCGGGCGACTGGATTTGCTTTTATGCTACTGCCACGGGCGTGGTAGCCCATGCCAGGGTAAAATCACCCCCCGTGCAAAAACACCACCCGTTGGTAAAGCATCCTGAAAAGTATCCTTACGTCTTCGAGGTGGATTCCGTCACCATCTATACCGAAAATCCCGTTGTTTTGAGCGCTGAGTTAAGGGCGAAACTGAATGCTTTTCAGGGACGGGACCCTTCTAAACCCTGGGCCTGGCTTGTGCTTGGCACACAACGGGTCACTAAGCACGATTTTATGCTGCTTACCCGGCAAGCGAAGGTTGAGGTGGTATGATGAGCACAATTTCTTTTCTAGACAAACTGTGGCAGGATTTTGAGCGGTGTAGAGGCTATACTAATGATGAATTTGCTGGGAAACGCTTGCGGCAGGAAGAGAACGAGCGATTTTATTACGAGGGTGACTTTTTTAAAAAGGTGTCCCCCGAGACCCGGAACATCTTGCGCCACATCCGGGAGGTTGGCTTTTTACGCCCACCGCAGGTGGACGCTTTTGAGCTTTACGTCTACCTTAAAGAAATCCAAGGCAACTCTACCATCAAAGAACTCTACCGGCGTCTTTTGCTTCCGGAAGGAACACAGTTGGATGTATTATCCCTAACAGCGGAGCAACTGGAAGAAATCAAGCAAAAGAAAGCCCTCCTGGAGACCCTGGATAGCGAACTGCAGGGGCTTGCCTACTCCAACTGGCTTTTTGCCCTGGGTATGGGAACAGGCAAAACCATCCTCATGGCAACCATGATTTTTTATGATTTTATCCTGGCCGAGCATTATCCGGAGGACGGGCGCTTCGCCAAGAATGCCCTGGTCTTTGCCCCTGACACCACTATCATTGATTCTCTACGGGAAATCCAGGATTTTGATTACTCCAAGGTAATTCCGCAGGAATACGCTCTTTTTCTGTCCAGCAATCTAAAGTTTCATTACCTTTCCGATGTCCAGACCGAGCTTTCCGTACTGCCCGGTTCGGCCTACAACATTATTGTCTCGAACGTGCAAAAGATTATCCTCAAGAAGCAGGGAAGCAACAGCAACGGACAGCAGACCCTCTTCCCGGTGGTTAAAGATATGGAGGGTGAATGGAAAGTCAACAACCGTTTGCGGAAGCTGGAGCAACTGGACAATCTGGCTGTATTTGTAGATGAGGCCCACCATGCTTTCGGGACATCAATTACCAACGACCTGAAGCGCGTGCGGGAGACAATCAACCGGCTTGACCGCAAGTCCCCTCTGACTGGGTGTATCAATCTCACCGGTACCCCCTATGTGAATGGCAAGATGCTTCCTGAAGTAGTGTTCTTTTATTCTATCAAACAGGCCATTGATGACGGGCACTTGAAGCAGGTCAAATTCATTGACTACGCCAATACCAAGACGGAAGAGTTTATCAGGGACGTGGTAGATCGGTTCTGGCATCAATACGGGGAAGAGCGGCGTGAAGGGCTGCTACCTAAAATCGCTTTCTACTGCACTACCATTTCCGAACTGGAGGATGAGTTTAGGCCATTGTTAGAAAAAGTCCTGGCAGAAAAAAGCATTCCCCTGACTAAAATTCTGGTCAACCACAGCGAGGTTGAGGACGAGAATATCCGCCGTTTCCGGCTCCTGGATACCCCAGAATCCGAAGACCAGTTTATTCTTCTGGTGGGTAAAGGTACGGAAGGATGGAACTGCCGCAGCTTGTTTGCTACAGCCATGTATCGCAGGCCCCGCAGCAAGGTGTTCCTTCTCCAGTCTTCCTTACGTTGCCTCCGGGCCATTGGAGACATGCCCCAGACGGCAATCATTTTCCTCTCTACTGAGAACCGGGCCATACTGGAGAGTGAAATTCAGAAGAACTTGGGCACCACCATGTCCGAACTAGAAGGGCGCAAGAATAAGCGCAAGGTTACAATTCAAAAGCGTAAAGACGTCAAGATAAAACTGGCTAAGCAGCGTGTAAAAGTTCTGCGCCAGTATCAGGAGCAGACCGGCCAAATTAAACTCGCCCTGGATGAATATTACACCAATCATAAGAACGAATTCGTGGGTCTCGTAACGGAACGAGAGATGGCAACCAATGGTCAGAAGTTGAAACTCGCCGTCAAGGACAGCCAAACTCTACAACGCCGCCAAAAGAGATATACCCTCTACACCTTGGTAGAAGAGATAAGCCGGTATACTCATTTACCCTGCCTCAAGGTGGAGAAAATTTTACGGAACAGCGATATGTGTATTGAGGGTTGTCTTGCTTGGGTAAACCGCGAAAACCGCCTCATAGAGGTTATCGTCCGCTGTATCTTAGATGCGGTTTTCCGTTATGAGGTAGTTAATGAGGTGGAATGGGAAGAAGTTGAGCTTGCTAAGAATTTCCCTGTGGATTGGGTCGTAGAAGAAGAAAAGAGAGCTTTGGAAATGTACGACGGGAGGTACCCGAATAGTTTCCATATTGAGCCTTACATATTCGATAACGAGTCAGAGAAGCGACTTTTTGAATATTTCGTGGAGCACAAGGAAATAGAGGAAATCTACTATACCGGCGGTATTACTGACGTTGGACATAATGAGTTTTACGTGGAGTATTATGATGAGCTGGAAGGACGGTGGAGACGCTATTACCCAGACTTCATACTTAAACTCAAGAACAATGGTTGGGCAGTGGTTGAGGTAAAACAGGCAGACCAAACAGCGCACCCCAATGTGGTAGCTAAAGAGCAAGCCGCCCGGTATGAGTAAGATCTTTGTGGGTAGTTGAGGGAAAAAGAAGGCGAGAAGCCATGAATCCCGAAGTGTTAAGTTTGCAGGCCAAACACAAAGGGGGCTTCTCGCAGTGCAAGAACTTCGACAGACATTAGGGATTTCCTTCAAGGATTTAGAGTTGGGCGTATTCCAAAAAATGCAGGAGACGTTTTGCGAGGTAATATGCCAAGTTCTAGCGGAGTTGGATGAAGCGATATTTGAGAACAGGGAAAAGGGGCGTTACGAGGTCAAGGATATTCGTTCTGGGTGTGTGGCGACGCTGATGGGTGACGTTAGATACCGACGGCGGTACTATCTGGACAAAGAGAAGGGGAAATACGTTTGCCTTCTTGATGAGGCTTTGGGCATTGAAGTAGGCAGGGTAAGCCCCGGTCTTGCCCTTGCGGCTGCGATGCAGGCGGTGTTGGGGCCTTCTTACCGTGCGGCCAAGGAAAGCCTTAAGCGCCTTTACGGCCACCAGGTGGTCAGTCATGAAGCAATAAGGCAGCTAATCCTGCGTTTGGGCGAATTGATAGACAAAGAGGAGGAAGAGAAGCGCGAAAAGGCCCAAGGGACAAAGAAAGTCCCAGTTCTTTTTGTTGAAGCCGACGGTTACTGGTGTTCAATGCAAAGGGAGAGGAAGAAAAGCAGGGAAACGAAGATGGTGGTCAGCCACGAAGGATGGCGGGCCAGAGCTCCTGGCAGCAATGAATATGAGTTGTTGAACAAAACCCACTATCTTGACCTAGATTCCAAAGATTTCTGGGAAGAGGCAAGTCGTCACCTTTACAGCCGTTATGACATAGACGAGAACGTCATGGTGGTGATTAACGGCGATAGGGCGAGTTGGATTAGAGCAGGCGTCGATTATTTCCCCAAAGCCATTTATCAGGTGGATCGCTTCCATGTTAAGCGTGATCTCAGACGGCTTTTGTGCGAGACCGGCGAACTTGGCGTGTGCCTCGGGGCGTTCGATAGAAACGACATTGATGCCCTGCTTAGAGGACTTGCAGGCGCCAGGAGGAAGATGGAGGGCAATATCGACGACTTAGCGCGGCTAGCTGCAATAGACGATTTGGCAGGGAGTATCAAAAAGATGCCGGAAGCCTACATAGATTACAGGGTCAGACTCAAAGGGCTTGGTTACGACACAAACGAGATGCGCGGGATGGGCTCGGCCGAATCGAACGTGGACAAGTTTTCTAACAGGCTCAAGAAACGAGGTCAGAGTTGGGGCGTGGCGGGGCTTAAGGCGATGACCTGTTCGTTAATCAAGTACTTCGAGGGCAAACTTGACCGGTATTCCCAACACGTGAGCAGGGTGCACGAATTACTGGACAGCACTAAGATCACTAAGAAGGCTTCAGCTGTGGCCCACCAAGTTGCAGAAGGGATAACGGGTGTCACCAAGGCAAAGACCCCGGTTATGCAGGCCGGCACAACGGCTTCCGGGGGACTGTCCCGCCTGTTCAACAACATTGCGAATCAAGGGATTCCGGTGACCTAAATTTTCCAAGTGCTTAGGGAACGTGGCTTCTCACCCACATCTACTTGACAGACTCGCCGCCCGCGAACTCTTTGAAAAGCTGAATTCTATTCGTTACGCTATTAAACGTGATGATGAGATACGCCGCGGGATGCTCCAAGATATTCTACAAACGCTTAGTTGAATTTGTATATAACACATAAATACCTAAATACCGCTTAACGAACAAGTTTAATGACTATCATGAACGGTAGCGAATCTAAATTTAAGCGATTCCTAAATACTGAACACCATTTTGGTTATTGATGACTATCACTTTGTCCATGCGCCGGAACTGGATGAACTGATAGAGAGAATTGTGAGGAGAAAGAATCCCCGGCTTTCATATTCTCATCATCTCCAGGGCAAGACCCTGTTTAGTATCGAAGAGTTGAGACTCAAGGATACTGCTTCCAGCTAAGAAGTTCTTTGTTCGAGCCTGTCGCAGGATGACATAAAAGAGTATTTCGGTTTGTTCGGCTACAATATCACTCCCGCCGTGGCAAATCAGGTGCATGCGATCACCGAGGGCTGGATTACCGCTGTCTACCTTGTCATGCAACGCTATGCCGAAACCGGCGCTCTTGACCAGGGGACAGATATAGACATGCTCATGGAAACGGCGCTCATGGCACGGTACACTGCGGACGAAGCGCGTCTCTTGATGTCCCTATCCA
This sequence comes from Bacillota bacterium, assembly GCA_040771825.1. GTDB lineage: Bacteria > Bacillota > Sulfobacillia > Fermentithermobacillales > Fermentithermobacillaceae > JAXGZG01. The sequence goes on from JAXGZG010000001.1 coordinate 47,551, forward strand.
TCCTCAACAGTTTTACACCAGAGCAAGCGGTGTATTTGACGGGCGTAGAAGAAGCAGCAAAGATGATGCAAAAGTTGAGCTACGGTAATTCTCTGATACGCTATGATGGTCAAAACGAGAGGTATATCCTGCATAACATCTTCGGTGGATATTTGAGAAAACTCCTCGCCGCACAGTTCGACCAGTTCCAGCTTGCCAACCTGTACAGGCTCGCCGGTGAGTGGGAAGTCGAAAACGGCAACCTCCTTGGAGGCTTGAAGTTCTTCTTAGAGGCCAAGGAATATGATCTCATCATGACGGAGTTTGAAAAGCCCGGTATAACCCGGATGATCGATGCGGCCACAGCGGAAGTAGTGGATCTGTTCAGGCAGGTACCCGCTGAAGCGAAATATCGCCACCCCTTCGGCTACGTGAAATATGCCAACTTCTATCTTATCAATGTGGATATGAGGGGCGGCGCACAGCTATTGGACCAGATCGAGGCGTATTACCGGGACGATCAAGCCACACCCCAAGCGCTAAAGACACGTATCACCGGCGAGATAACGCTGACCAGAAGCTTCCTTCACTTCAATGACGTGCAGCAGATGCATTCATTGCATCTGAGGGCGCACGAGCTTCTTGAAGGCAGCTCATCCATCGCCAATAAAGAGTGGATGTTCACGTTTGGCAGTCCCCATACCCTCTACCTCTACTACCGGGAAGAGGGTCAATTGCTGAATCTCGTGGAAGTCATAGAACGTGTTTTCCATTGCTTTCAGGAATTGTCACACGGCTGCGGCACAGGTTTCGAACATCTGGCTAGGGCCGAATACTGCCTCGAAACCGGTGACCTGGACGGAGCAGAGAGTTATGCCCGGAAAGCCATCTTCAAGGCCCAACCAATGGATCAGGTCCCTATCATTATCTGCGCCCAGTTCACTCTCGCAAGGATGTGGGCGGCTCGCGGTCAGTTTTCCACAGCAAGGTCGGTCCTAGACGATTTGACCGCTACGGTGGCGGAGTACGATAATCCTGTCTTCGATAGCACTCTAGAGTTGTGTTTGGGCTATATGGGGGGCATCCTTGGAGAAGAGCAAGATTTCGCCCCATGGCTTAGGTTCGGCGACATGAAACACAGCGAAATCTTCTATCAGGGCATGGCTTTTCACTACTTGATGTACGCCAAGTATCTCCTGCTACAGGAAGACTTTCTCAAGTTGGAAGTGCTCTGTGAGGAGCTACATCAACATTTTTCTGTCTACAACAACCTGCTCGGCCACATTCACGCCCACATTCTTGATGCCGCCGCCAAGAAAAGACTCTATGGGTTGCCGGAAGCAAAGGCTGCCCTACTCTCTGCCCTGAACATGTCCCGCGCCGATGCTCTCATCCTGCCCTTTGCCGAATACGGGACGTATGTCAGTGATTTGCTTAAGGCGCTGGAAAAGGATCGCCCCGCTGATGAGTACCTCAAGCGGCTCTCCACGGAAACGGCACACTATAAGGCCAAGTTACAGAGGCTTGAAAGGAAAAGAACACCCGCGTCGCTCCTGTCAGGCGGGAAAAGGAGATCCTACTGGTCATCGAAGGAAAAACCAACCGCGAGATCGCGCCACGCTGTTTGTCGCCGAGGTTACCGTGAAAAAGAATATTACCGCTGTCTACCGAAAACTGGGGGCCCGTGGACGAGCCGCCGCCGTTAGAAAAGCGCTGGAACTGGGAATTTGCGCTGCTGCGCCTCCGTTAGGCGGCGAGAGCTGAGCCCGCCGGGTTAAGCAAGAGAAAAATGTATCCTTTCGGATAATATCGATGAATAGAAGGCCCTGGTATTCTTCTCCTACAGCACTCCTCTAAGGCAGCTCTAGGCTGCCGTCTCATCTGCAAAGGATGGATTTCAAATGGCCAGAATCGTTAGCGCCATCCCAAACGATGACTATACCCTGTTGATCGAACTGGACAACCACCATCGCATCATTTGCGACATGCGTCCCAAACTGCAGACCGTACGCTTTGGCAGGTTAAGCGATCTGACAAAGTTCAAGGCAGTCAGAGTGGAGCATGCAAACACCTTAGTCTGGGACAGCATCTGCCAACTGGCCATCGATGAGATCGTCGAGATGCTTGATAGGTGAGTAAGAAAGGGTGATCAATCATGCGTAGAAAATGGATAGTGGCAGCGTCGGTTGCGGTTATCGTTTTGGGGACGCTTCACACGGCTTTCGCTGGGCCCAGTTTCCACTTGCTTCCTGAGGCGCAATCATATCGGCCTGAATCGGCCGTGTTGGCAGATGTCAACGGGGACGGTTTCACCGACCTGCTCACGACCAATGATCCCTACTGGGACACATCAACAAATCCACCGGTGCTCGCATACGGCGCAGGTTTCTGGCTATCCCTCGGGGATGGAAACGGCGCATTCAGCGCCCCCGTGCGCTATGCCCTGGGTGATGACTACGTCGGCCCGAACCAGTTCGCAGTAGCCGATCTGGACGGCGACACCGATCTGGACGTGGCAATCGCGGTCTGCGGCTTCGGCAGCCACAACGTCACGGTACTGCTAAACGATGGTAAAGGCACTTTCGGCAACATGTCCCGTTACGAACTCAACGACTATCCTAGAGATGTAGTGGTTGCCCATTTCAACAACGATGATATCGATTTGGCCGTGGTCTGCATCCTTCTGGCCGGCCGATCTGGACGGCGACTCTGGACGTGGCAATCGCGGTCTGCGGCTTCACGTCACGACGATGAAGGCACTTTCCAACATGTCCCGTTACGAACTCAACGACTATCGAGTTTTTCACGATGTAATCGATTTGGCCGTGGTCTGCGACTACGAGACAAGGATCCTTCTGGGCGCCGAACTGGCGGCCCCGGATGCTGGGCCCAAGTTCGTGCCTAGCGAAACGGTTCTGTCGACCGGTGGGGAGAGTCTCGCCGCGGCGGACTTCGACCTCGATGGTTACGTCGATCTGGCGGTGTCCAACTACACCGGGTCCAACGTAACGGTCTACCTGAACGACGGTTCAGGCACGTTTTCGATGGCTCATGAACTGCCGACTCTGAGGCCTTGCACAGGCCTCGTCACGGGCTACTTCAACTCTGACGAGTATCCCGATATCGCGGTGGCTGCCGATGACTCAATCAAGGTTTTTCTCGGGGGCGAAAATGGAACCTTCTCGGAACCGACGAATTACCGGTCAGGCGAACGTAGCATCTATGCCGGCGGCCTGGCTCTGGCTGACTTCGACGGTAACGGAGTAGTGGACTTTGCCGCAATCAACGAGCAAGAGAACCGCTATCCTGGCATGCCCAATCTGAAAGGTCCCGAACTGGAAGTGTTTTTCGGGGTCGGAGACGGCACATTCCATTTGGCATCGGCTGTGGATATCACTCCAGATACACAACAGGGCTACTACAAGACAGGGTGCCTTGCAGTGGGCCTGGTAAACGATGACGAGAAACCCGATATCGCGGTGGCTAAGTATGTTGACAATGCGGTATCTGTGGTTTTGAACCATAGCACTCCCTGCTACCTTGTGGACGTCACAGTCTTTCCTAAGGGAGACGATGAGACGGAGGCGGGGGGCGAAGTGAGCGGCGACGGCTTCTATTCCGAGGGGGATCTCGTGATCCTGGAGGCAGTCCCCGGTTTTAGATACGAATTTGTTGACTGGACCGAAAACGGCGCACCGGTGGCCGATGCCGGCAATCCCTACACATTCACCATGGGCGACACTCATCGGTATCTGGTGGCCAACTTCAGGGAAACGTACCCGGTTTACGTCTTTGCAAACCCGGACCAAGGCGGCACTGCGGAGGGACAAAATGATTATGCTGTGGGATCTATGGTTACCGTCACGGCCACCCCTAACGAAGGCTGGGCTTTCGTCAACTGGACCAATGCGGCCGGCGCCGAGGTCTCTCAGAATGCCGAGTATACGTTCGAAATGCCCGAAAACTACGTTCAACTGTATGCCAACTTCAGCCAAGCGGGCTATGAAGTGACCGTGTCAGCGAGCCCTACCCTGGGTGGTGCCGCGAGAGTCATTGACTATTACGACGGCGACAATGTCTTTGCTCTAGGGGATGGAGTCGTAATCGAGGCTGAGCCCAATGAGGGCTACCGCTTCGTGAATTGGACTGAGGGCACCGGTTCAGAGGTGTTTTCAATCTTCGCGAAGCACAATTTCAGCATGCCTTCGCATGCCCTTGACCTAGTGGCGAACTTCGAAGTTATGGTATCCCGTACGCTCACCCTTACGGCGAACCTAGTAGAAGGCGGCGCCGTAACTGGAGCAGGTACGTTCTATCAGGGCACTTCAGTCACGGTCACCGCGACGACTAACCCAGGCTACCGGTTCGTCTACTGGGAGGATGACGCAGGCTATTGGGTAAGCTCGGGTACCAACTACACCTTCAGCATGCCTGATTCCGATCTCAACTTGGTGGCCCACTTCGAGGCTGTCCAAATCCAGCCGACCTGGACCAAGAGCGCCATGCTGAAGGTCGTTGAGAAGACGTCAAACAGCGTCACGGTGAGGTTAACCAAGCCGGCTGTAGGCGCCACCGAGTATGTGGTGTATGTGAACGGCGAGGTATATGGGACCGTCAACGCCGAGGATACCGACCTGACCTTCTTCATAACTGATCTGGAGCCAGGTGCCTCGTACACGATTAGCGTGGAAGGAGCCAATAACGGACTTACCACTGACAAGAACCCAGTCACGAAGGTGAAAACGGACAAGGTGAAGCCAGAGAAGAAGCTGAAGAATTAGTAGCGATGGCCAAAGGCCGGCCAAGTGATTCTCCGTAGCCATCAAGTGGAAAAGTGCCGGGCTCCCCCCGCGGAGAGAGCCCGGCACTCTGCGTCAAACACCGAACCAAAGGCTAGTATCTGTGGGAGCAAGGTGACAAGTGAGAAGGAGGACATTGGCCCCACTGCCAGAATAAAGTCATTGGACCATCTCATATGAAGGCGGCGAGGACGCGGTGGCCGCACCATCTGTCAAAGCCAGGAACCCCTATTGGGACAACATCAAGGGAATTCTGATCTTTCTCGTAGTTCTGGGCCACTTCTTGTGGCCTTATTGGGGTATTGGGCTTGCAGGGTACGTAGTATGCTTCATCTACCTTTTCCATATGCCGGCTTTCGTCTTCGTTTCCGGGTTCCTGAGTAGAAGCGAAAATGCCAGGTCATCATCTGCCATTCTGAGGTTGGCCATGACGTATGCGATGTTCAACACCGCCATGATGCTGGTTAGCCACTTCTTGTATGGCACCGCCTTCCAGTTGATAACCCCGTATTATTCATACTGGTATCTGCTCTCCCTGATAGTATGGCGCTTGACGATTGGGTTTCTCCATAACGCCAAAGGGATAGGGGCTATCAGCATAGTAGCGGCCATAGCGGTAGGATTTTGGAGCGATGTTACCAACGTCTTGGCCATCTCAAGGACAATCGCGTTTTTCCCGTTTTTCCTGCTTGGATACAGGCTGGCCGGGCGCGATGCAAATTTGGCCGACAGGAAACCCAGAGATCATCTCACGGGTGTTCTTGTCTTGCTGTTCACGATATCTCTATCAGTCATGGTCATACATAAGTTTCCGTTTATTGACCAATCGGACGTACTTATGTACGGCTACACCTCCCCGCTAGGCCCGCTTGTCAGGGTTTTGGTGTTTTGCATTGCAGCGCTGATGATCATGGGTATAGCCGTCCTGGTGCCGAGACGCCCGCTGCCTCTCTTCTGCGACTGGGGAAGGAACTCACTGGCCATATACGTTCTGCACAGGTTCGTTACCCTTGCGTTCGAAAGGTGGTTTCCGACACAACGTTATCGAGAGGTATACGTGCTCTACGCTGTACTCGCTACCGTGTGCACCGTTTTTGCTCTGGGGCAGGATTCGGTGTCCCGCACGGTAGGTCGGATCATTAGCGTGTTTGACAACGCACATCAGAAGCCTCTTGTTCGAAGGTTTCTGGTCTTGCTCCTGGTGGCTAGTCTACTGCTCCCCATGGCCGGAAACGTGATCACAATAGTCGACGCCCTGGTAGGCAAACATGAGACTGGGGTCGATGTTGTCTACCCGGTCATGTCCAAGGAGATGAAGAGAGCCATTGACCACAGCGTATCCATAGCATTCGTGGGGGATCTTATTTTATTGCAGGATCAGGTGAGAGACGCATACTCGGGATCTGGTGACGGTTATGGTTTTGCCCCGGTGTTTCAGTATGCCGCTAAGTATTTGAAGGAAGCGGACTTGGCGATTGGCGTTTTTGAAGGCCCCATGGCCGGTGAATCCGCCGGGTATTCTACCAGCAACTATAATGACGGGTTGCCTCTGCGTCTCAACTATCCCGATTCCTTCGCAAGCGCCGTGAAAGAGGCGGGGATAGACTTAGTGTCTACGGCCAATAACCACCTCCTGGACTGCGGATTGGAGGGAGCTTGGCGAACGCTGGATGTTCTGGACAGGGTAGGTCTGCTCCATGTTGGCTCTTACCGGAACGCCCATGACAAGGCTTCCTTCCTTATTGTAGATGTGAAGGGGATCCGGATCGCCTTCCTCGCGTACGCGTATGGGAGCAATGGATATAGCGAGGAATTCTTCTTTGATGGTGATCATTCAGTGACGTCAGCGTTGGCGGCCCCAGGAAGCAAGTATTTTGAGACAGCGAAGGCTTCTGTCTTGGAGGACTTCAAACGGCTGAAAGAAGTTGCCACGCCGCCGGATCTAATCGTGGTCATGCCCCACATGGGAACCCAATTCTCTCACCAGGTGGACGATTACCAGCGGACTTGGAACGATATCTTCGTAGAAGCGGGCGCCGACATTATTCTGGGCGACCATGCTCACGCAGTGCAGCCTGTGCAATTTCGCGGAGCAGTCATTGTGAACTGCCCGGGCAACTTCGCCAATTCTTACACCAAGTACGACGGTGATGCCACGTCCATAGTGGAGTTGTATATCGACCCTGCAAGTAGGGATGTGATCGGTGCTGCCGTCGTTCCCATGTACACCCATTCTACCTACGGCGGCCAGTACCGGGCGTTGCCAGTTCATAGCATCCTGACGGATCCAGATCTTCAAAACGATATTAGCCGATATGAGATGCAGAGAGTGGCCGAAGTGCAGGAGACTGTCACTTCAGTGATGCTAGGCGCGAGACTCACGCTAGACCAGTCTCAGGAACGATACTTCTTGTTCCCGGAGGGCTACGTGAGGCAACCCGTGAGCGCTATTGACATGACAGAAGACATGAAGATGTCTCATCTATACTCGTTACTGTCTCGGGCAAAGAGTGTATGTTTTGCTGGTGATAGCATAACTGCGGGATCCAGAAACGGAGGGTATGGTTGGTACGAGCCCCTGATGGCGGCATTTCCGGATATCGCGGTAACCAGGGAGGCTTGGGGCTCCGCAACCAGCGTCACGCTATTAGAAAACGCTGAGTCCGTTGCTGACCACCGGTGTGACCTGTATGTAGTCGCAATCGGCACCAATGACGTGCGGTATAGAGATGATCGGACTTGCGCAATGGATTCCGAGAGTTTCACAGATAACATCGATTCCCTGGTAGCCATAGTACTGGCCAGAAACCCACAAGCGAAGTTTGCTCTGATAAGCCCTTGGTTGGCCCAGTACAATGACCCTTACACCGCACTGTCGGTTGACGACAGAGACAGACTATTAGGCGAGTACGCGGAAGCGCTCAGGGTCTACTGTGAGGAGAAGGATTTCTGCTTCGTAAACCCAAACCCCGCTATTCATCAGGCGCTTACGAGGCATCCACCGTCTCGCTATCTCCTAGACCACATTCACCCTAACGCAAGGGATGGTATCCGCCTGTATAGCGAGAAGGTTTTAGCCGACATCAATTAGTCTAAGGAAGGCAACCTTGCCGGCATCTGTCAGAAGAATGTGTGGCCGCCCCAGAAAGAGGCGGCCACATCACTTTGACAGCGGTCGAATCAGGGCTTCTACTTCTTCCAGACGGCCTTCTGTTCCGTGACGTACTCCTCAACTTCGCGCAATAGTGCTTGGGCGTCGAAGACCACTCCGTCACGAATGGTCCACTTGACTCCGCCTCTACGCGCTTTGGCGGTGCGGTCTTCCGAGAACACCTCTCGTCCGCCGCCGTACATGACCTTGAGGTTGTCAAGGGGATTCCCGTCCACAATCGCAAGGTCGGCGAGGTAGCCTCTGCGTACCCCACCTTCAAGGTCCGTGAGACCCAGCACTCTGGCCGCATTGGTAGTGGCGACTTTGACAACATCCAAGGGATGCAGGCCTGTCTCCTGCAGAAGCTCCAGCTCGCGTATCATGGAGACGCCGTACAGAGTATACTGGTAGCCTGCGTCAGCACCGGCTGTGAGGGTTCCTCCGCGCTCGAAGAAGGTCCTGACGTATTTCATCCAGATCTGATACTTCTTCTTCCAGGCGATTTCGTCGGAAGTCTTCCAGTCAAAGTGGAAGGATGCGTGGACTCCGGGCTGCGGTGTCCAGAAGTTGTAAAGCTGCGGCGAAGCGTACTTCTCAGTGTACTCTGAGCGCTGGCCGCGTCCAAGGTCCCGGTTAACCTCATAGGTCGCGTAGGTGGGGTTCCAAACCGTACCGTTGCGGATCATGAGGTCAAGGACTTCAATGACTCTCTCGGGATAATTGTCGGCCTCTATCCAGTTGTATGCCGAGTGGCGGAAGCGCTGGAGTTCGTCCATTTCGTTGTAGTTCGGCGGGAAGTTCTGCACTCCCGGGATAGCCGCTTCGGGGATGCCGTAGGTATGTTCAATGGTGGTCACGCCGGCATCTGACGCGTGCACTGCGTCAAGTTCGCTGCACAGCGACAGGTGCACAGCCGTACCGCCCTTCATGCCGAGTTTTCTGGCTTCGTCGCATATGGCCTCAAAGGGCTCGAAAGCGGGTTCGATTAGCTTGATTCCGTCGGCCCCGCTGTCGTTGATCTCCCTCACCATCTCTCTGGCCATATCTGGAGTGATGAACTCATTGCGCGGGAGACCCTGCAAAATGACCAGGCGGGGGATAACTTCGGTGCTACCCTTTGCCGCCAGTTCGCGATGCCTGAAGAGCTCATCTTCGTGTGTGAAACCGCAGTTGCGGGCCGTGGTGATTCCGTGACCCAGCAGCAGCTTGTACATATACCGCCATGTGCCAGGCCCAACGTGCTGGGCATCAAGAGGAACGTGTGCATGCATTTCGATGAGACCTGGGATGACGTACATCCCTTTGGCGTCAATTACGCAGTCGCCGGTGGGTCTTTCAAACCCTGGCCCGTACCTAGACATGCCGATCGGGTCGGCCTTTATGATGTCCAGGATCTTGTTGCCTTCAATTATGATATCCATTGGCCCTTCGGCCGGCGTTCCGCGCCCGTTGACGATTGTGGCGTCGCGAATCACTAAACGTTTGTACTTCTTTCCGGTTTCTGTCCCCAATTCTCTGCTACCTCCAATCTTCCTCGTTGTCGGGCTTCTGTATCAGCAAACTCAGTTCGTTTCACTTGAGTCTATTCCTCATGCAAACTCCCTCTTCCTGCTTGCGCCTCACGGTGTTGCCTGGCTCCCCACGGTGGGCCAGTTGGTTCTTCTAGGGGGGGATTCCACCAAACCGACGTCGAATATCTCCAAGTGACATATGCTCGGGAAGAAAGGAGACGTGTCAATGGTGACCAATACGGAAGATAGACGTCCGGTTACATTTGATGACTACGCTAGAGCCGAGCGATTCCTGCCCTCCAACGTTGAGAAGACCATGTTCGGTTTGGAGGCGGTTCCCTATTGGATAGATGGGGGGGATTGCTTTTGGTACAAGACTAGCACCCGTCATGGCAAACGCTTTGTGTTCGTTGACCCAACAACAGGTCGGATTGACGATGCATTCGATCACGTCCGCCTCGCAGCAGCGCTTTCCTTGGCGTCAGGGACCGCTTGCGGCCATGACAAACTGCCTTTCGAAGAAATCGCCTTCAGAGATGGCCGCGCCAAGATCGCTTTCACGGCGGATTCCGTCAACTGGTTATGTGACCTTACGACGTACGAAATCGTCAAGGAAGACGTCCAGGCAGAGAATCCTCAGGAAGTGCTGTCTCCCGACGGAAAGTACGCTGCCTTCGTCCGGGATTACAACGTATATATAAGAGCAACCGACACGGGCGAGGAAATCCAACTGACTACCGACGGCCAAGAGAAGTTCGGGTACGCCCAATCATCGGTATCACCCCTGGTCACCGCTGGGCTGGTACCAGAAACAGCCAAGGCAATGTGGGGGAAGCCAGTCGTTCACTGGTCGCCCGATTCCCGCAAGATCCTGACATTCCAGTTGGATAACCGCAACGTCAAGGAATGTTATCTGGTCCAGTCAGTGCCTTTGGACGGCAGCAAGCGCCCTCTTCTGCACCGGTATCCGTACGTTCAGCCAGGGGACGAGGCGGTCTCCGAGGTCAACGCCGTTGTTCTCGATGTTGATGGCAGGAAAGCGGTCAGGGCCAAGATGGACCCTATGATGGACATCTACTATGCGGGCCTGCGCACCTGGGTATATTGGACAAAGGGCCCCGACCAGAGGGTCTACTTCGTGGAGGCCACACGGATGTACCGGTCGGCCAGAGTCCACATGATGAATCCTGAAACCGGTGAGACCAAGTGTTTGTTTGAGGATGCCGCTCCCCCCACAGGTGACAGATTCCACATAGCGCAAGTCGGCGACGCCCGGGAGATCCTGTGGGTTTCCCAGCGAGACAACTGGGCCCACATCTACCTGCATGACGGAATCACTGGAGAACTGAAAAAGCAAGTCACGTCCGGTCCATGGGTCGTTCGAGGGATCAAGCGCGTGGATGATGAGAACCGCGTTGTCTACTTTGAGGCAGGAGGCAGGGAAGAGGGGCGCGACCCCTACTACCGCCACCTGTACTCGGTGAAATTCGACGGAAGCGATCTCCGGCTGCTTACGCCCGAAGACGCCGAGCATGAAGTCTCGTTCTCGCCATCAGGCGATCATTTCGTGGATACTTACTCCCGAATCGACCTCGCGCCGGTTCACGTACTGAGGAAGGAAAGCGGCGAGTTGGTGACCAAACTCGGTGAAGCCGACATATCGCTTCTGCTGGAGACCGGGTGGAAGCTCCCCGAGCGGTTCTGTGCCAAAGCTCGGGACGGCGTCACCGATATTTACGGGATGGTCATAAGGCCGTCCAATTTCGACCTCAGCAGGAAGTATCCGGTGATTGAGGCTAACTACTCCGGCCCTCAGACCATCCGCACTCCCAAGTCCTTTGCCGGCGGGATGGGCGCAAGCAGGTTCTGGTACGACCAATCCGTGGCCGAACTCGGGTTCATAGTCGTCACGGTTGACGGTCTGGGCATGGCCTATAGGTCGAAATCCTTCCAGGACTTCACCTACAAGAATCTTGGCGACGCCGGGTTGGATGACCACATTGCAGCTTTTCGGCAGCTTGCCGATAGATATCCTTACATGGACCTGTCCAGAGTCGGTATCTACGGAGGCTCGGCGGGAGGCTACGCTTCTACTCACGCAGTCCTGGCCAGGCCCGATTTCTACAAAGTGGCCGTCTCCTGGGCGGGTAATCACGATCACCGCACCGACAAGGCAGCATGGAACGAGCGATACATGGGGCCAATGGGGCCGCATTATGAGGAACAGGCCAACTCCCATCTGGCGGCCAACCTAAAGGGCAAACTTCTGATCATGCACGGGGACATGGACGAGAACGTTCCGCCCGCGTCAAGCGTTCAGTTGATCGACGCGCTTATCAAGGCTAACAAGGATTTTGACTACCTGGTCCTTCCCAACGCGCCTCACGCCTACGGGATGCATCCGTACATCGTTCGCAAGAGGTGGGATTACTTCGTGAGGCATCTCCTGGGAGTAGAGCCGCCCAGGGAGTATCCCTTGTTCAAGGCGTAGATCGGAACACTAACACAAGAAGGCTCCGGGGGGTTCTGCCCTGTCACCCGTCCGGGACTTGGCGGAAATTAGTTCGCGGTACGTAAAGTTCGATACAGGAATTTAGGTGTCCTCTGCAGAATGGGATCTATAGGCATTTCTGAATCCGCCCATCATTTCGAGGAGGGATACCCATGCTGAGAACCGATGTCTTTACCCCTTCCCGTTTTACCGGTAAGGGAAGCATCACCTTGCGCGGTGTGGAGATACCGTATCACACCGTCAGCGAAGACAATGTCTTCTACGACAACGAAGGGAAACCCATCGCATCAATCTTCTCTTATTCGTACTTCCGCTCCGATGTGGAAGATACGAAGTCTCGCCCTGTGTTGTTTGGCTTCAACGGCGGCCCGGGCACTTCTTCCATGATGGTTCACGTGGGCTTTTTGAGCACCAAAAGGATCAAATACGGTGAAATCGATGACGATGGCATACCTCTTCCCCCCTATGAGTCGTGCGACAACGCTCAGTGCCTCCTAGATATCGCTGACCTAGTTCTGATAGACCCTGTAGGAACTGGTTTTGGCCGGTTGCTAGACGAATCCAAGAAGGAGCTGTTTTACGGGGTCGAGCCCGATGCCGAAGCGATCCTGACCTTCATCCAAGCTTGGCTTGCCCGTTACAACCGCTGGCACAGCCCCAAATACATGGTGGGTGAGAGTTACGGCTGCACCAGAGCCAGCACGGTTGCAGGAAGAGGTTCTCTGGGCGCTTCTGACCGGGCTTTCAGCGTACCCTTTGACGGCATAATCATGATCGGCAACACCGTCACTGTGGGCAAATACTTCCGAAACAACCCTCCGGTTTACCCGGCTGTTTTGGCTTTCCCGACTTTGGCCGGAGTCCACTGGTACCACCATCATCCATCTGAACAGACTGTGGATGAATTCGTGGCCGAAGCCAAGAAGTTCGCTGACACCGAGTACCTGCTGGCGTTGTACCAGGGGAATAGCCTGCAAGGCGATGCTCGCGAACATATCATCGAGCGGGTTATGTACTACACCGGGGTTTCCAGAGAGTACCTGGAAAAACGCGCGTTGTTCGTTGACGATGTTGAGTACCGCCGCGAAGTCATGCGCAAAGAGGGCCGTTCGGTGGCCCGCTTGGACGGACGGATCACTCGTCCGCTGTGGGAGCCTTTCTTGGATGAGGAGCATTGGGGAGTCCATGATGACCCGTCTCAAGGGAAGTACGACCCATTCTTCCAGTCAGTGCTCTGCGGAGAGGTCTTCCCCATGTTGGGCATCAACTGGGACCGCAACTTCGTGAACTCCGCTTCCATGTACATGCACTGGAACCGCGACATCAAAGGCCAAAACACCGCCGAGAGCCTCGGCGCCGCCATGCGACGGATTCCTGGCATGCGCACATTCTTCGTGAACGGCTGGTACGACATCTGCACTCAGATCGGTATTCTTTACTACACCTTGGACCATGCCGATCTTCCCAAGGACCGGACGTTTGTTAAGGGTTACCCGTCGGGTCACATGGCTTATCTTGGTGAGGATAACATCCAGGCAGTAACCGATGACATGTACACTTTCATCAAGGGCGGCAATCCCACGAAGTAGGAGACTATGGTTCAAGAAGGGAGAATGCGGCCGGCGCCCAAATGCCGGCCGCGTTTTTCGTGCGCAAAGGTTCTGAAACCTCCGCGCTACTTCGCCACTCCCAAGAAATCCTTCAGCATAAACTGCATCCTAGCCAGGAAGAGCGAGACTCGGGCCATGACTGTGGTGCCAAAGGCGGAGCCAAAGGCCAGCATCATGGTTACGCGCCCGATCCTCGAGGCGTATTTGGTTACACCCTTGGGTTCTACCGTGAACAGGAAGAAAGACAGTGTGCCGACAACGCCGATGAAAAGCAAGACGGCGTTGATGTAGGTGGAAGTCACAGGGTTCTTCAGAGGAGTTACGGTGGCGGCCAGCTGATCCAGGAACATGGGCTTCCATGTCTTGGTAAGGACCACGCCGGCACCTGCGCCGACGCTAAAGGAGATAGGATATCTGGCTACCCACTGATGTCTCGTGCTGAACCTGAAGTATATCAGGAGGCCCAGCACGATGGGGACAACGTAGTTCCATTTGCCCTTCTCCACGATATCTACCAGGACAGTGGGCTTGACCCTGTTACCGAAGGTAACCGCTACGCCGTAACCTGCACTGCAACCGACAAATACCTGCTCAGCGAAGTAGTACAATTCGGTCTCTTTGAAGATAATGCTAAAAACCGCTACGGTGAGAAACGCTGCGATCCAATTGCCTAGGCTAGACATTATGCGCACCTCCCTTTTTCCGGGAGAGGAAGTACTGTATGTTCCCGATTATCACGAACAGGATAACCAAGACGTGGGTGAGGCTCTGAGCATCCATACCTACGGAAGCGGTTCCGGGCTTCTTGATAAGCTGCTCATACTCGGCGGCCCCTTTCATGCCCGCCAGCATTCCGGTCAGCTGGCCCGACACAACAAGAGGCATGCTTTCCGGTATACTCACGGCGAAGCAGGCGCCTGTCACAGGGATGCCTAGGGGAGCGCCGATCATCTTGACGTAGGTCGACAGACCATCCCCCAAGGACCCCATGGAAGCGGCCAATGCCACGTCCTTGAAGGACTTAATCTCTTTCATGAGCGGCATATCCTCGATTCGCTTGCCCTCAAAGTCTGTCCCGCTGGCAGCGTTGACGATGTTCACGCCCATGGCCTCGAAAAACGCGTTGCCCCCACCCTTGTACCCGATATTCACCCAGTCGGTGCCATACACTTTGTCGGGGAAGTCTTTGAGCACAACCCCCATGACCCTTTGCATCATTGCTCCCGATTCCGTAGTAGTCCCAGCTCCAACGATCTTGATGCCTCTAGAGAAGCAGTGCCACGCCAAGGCAATGGCTGAGGGTTCGATTTCCGCTAGGTTAGACGCGCCGTAGTCGTGTCCAATGTACACCGTCTTTCCAGCAGGAATACTCTCGACGAAATCGTAGAGCGTGCGAGTATGGTCGCCAATGGGGATGGGCAGCCCCATGGGAGATATCATGGCGTAGGCGACCAAGCCGATAATGAGGATATACAGGACTATGTCGACTCTTTTGTCTCTGACATTATCACTCACTCTTTGTCACCTCCATCACACGTCTAGTCCGAGGTGTCTGCGTTCAATGCCCAAGAGAATTCGCAGAGCCTGGGATACAGCTCCGATACTGGCGCCCAGAATGATGCCCCTCATTCCTGCGGCGTTGGGGATATCCAGAATCCAGCTAGAAGCTTCGGGGATGTGCCCCGATATAACCGCTCCGATAGGAGCTTGCCCAAGCATAACAATGACTCCGGCTATCAAAAGGATAGTTGCCTCGAAATTCCTTGCCCGGAAGGCGCGATAGGAAGCGGAACCAATGTAGAATACCAATATGGCGTACATGCTTCCGTCAAGGGGCACTACGAAGTTATTGTAGATGTACTTGAGGGCCGGCCCCTGGTGTCCACCGAAAACCCCGATTAGAAGCGTCACCCATAGCGTCCCTAGGAGCAGCGCGCTTCTCCACCATCGCCCCCGTTTTGCGGAAACCTGTTTCGTGTGTATTCTGGTCAGGTTGATGATTCCGAGCAAGCAGCCGAAGCCCGCGACGATCAGCACCCAGTTGTCGAGAGCCGCTTTCATTGTGACGATTTGGGGTATTTTGAAGTAGTAGGCGATCACGTAGATGATACCCGCTACGAAAGTAATGGCTAGAGGAATCTCCCGTTTCAAGTCGGATCCTCCTTTCTCATCTCGGTCTTCTATAGGTTCAGGCGCGAATCAGGTCAACTAGAGCCTTACTTCCGGCCAGCATGAAGAAAAGCCCAATAACCAGCACCGCGATACCGACTATCTTGACGTAATCGGCCGCCACCAGACTCCCCATCAGAACTGGCTCTCTGGAGATGTAAGCTGATGCGGCGTACATTTCGTCTCCGATAAGGCAGTAGTCGCAAGCTGCCACGAAGAACGGAATCTGGTGAGTGTTAGCGGTACCGGCGATCTGGATGGCGCCGATCTCGTAGCCGGTTTGGGCAAAAATCAGTGATTCTGCCCAGAATGCGCCGATGAGAATGTTGGTGGCCACCCTCTCTCGACGGAGAATACCGGTCACTCCTGTGGCGTATCCGAATTGGCTGTCAGTCAAGTATCTAACGTTATCGGGGTTGTAGGCATCTGCCCGGTTTTCAGAAGTGTACGCATCTCGTATGATGGCGTCACTCAATGCTTGGACCATCACTATGCGGTTGCTCATAATAAGCGGAACGTTGTTACGGGCGGCTTTTCTGGCTACGTAGTCGAGAATCGCCATTGACGCAAGGGTCTGCGCTTCGTCTACGCCGCTGATTCCTGGCGAAAAGTGTACTGGGCGGCCCATCTCAGTTGCTCTGCCGATGGCCTCGTCCAAGGCATCTAGGCCGCTAACACGGCGGATGTAAGGAATCTTGTCGCCCTTACGAGCTCTCGAAATGTAAAGAAGAAGGACTATGGCAAAGATCAGCTGGGTCACAAAGGCAGTTGACTGCCCTTTCACAATGAAACTCAATCTGGTTCCTCCTCTCATTACAAGGTCTGGGTTTCGGGCGCACCATAGGTGATAGGTCCTATCGCATCCCTCCAATCACGGGATCACCAGGGAAGCACAACTTCTTCTCGACCCGGCATTTGCCGTTCGCTGGTGCGGATAGGGTGTGATGTGGTAGTGTGGGTTGCTTTCCTGGTACTCAAAACCCTTAGTATACTTCAAATACAGGCTCAAGGGCAACTGTACGATACAAGTATAATCGGTTGTCCCGAGTGGCATTTGTCGTAATATGTCGAATATACGGCAAATCATTGCTGCCCTATTCCACTTTGTGCTAGGTTCACAATGAACCATCGGTCATTGGTAGGGATATGGGAGGACAACTAGGCCAAGGTGTGGAAAGTACTAGGTGGCTGATTGGGACCGGATAGGCTTGGCCGCAGGACGGTCAGGCCGAGTTCCCTTACAATATGGGAATGGGGTGCTGAGTTGAGACCAGTCGATTTCACTAAGGTCACCTTTGAAGATTCATTCTGGGCGCCTAGGATGGAGACGAACCGGAACTCCACCTTGCGCGCCATGCACAAGCAAATGCTGGATACGGGCAGAATCGCGGGAATCGACCCAAACTATCGGCCGGGCGACAGGGATGCCCACAAGATACTGTGGGATTCTGACGCTGGGAAATGGATAGAAGCGGCCGCCTACACGCTCGCCACGGACCCTGATCCTGAAGTCGAGGCGTGGGTCGATGAAATGGTCGACCTCTTCGAGAAAGGCCAGCAACCGGACGGGTACGTCAACAGTTTCTACACGTCTGTTGAACCTGAGAAGCAGTGGAAGAACTTAAGAGACAATCACGAGCTGTACAATAACGGCCACCTGATTGAAGGCGCGGTTGCGTACTATCAGGCCACCGGGAAGCGAAAACTCCTGGATATCGTGTGCAAGTGTGCCGACAACATTGACTCCAAGTTTGGACCAGAGGAAGGCAAACAGAGAGGATACCCGGGTCACGAAGAAATCGAGATCGCCCTTGTGAAGCTGTACAAGGCTACCGGCAACCAAAGGTATCTCAAATTGGCATCTTACTTCCTAGACGAGCGCGGACGCCAGCCCCATTACGGCCAAAAGGGGAGAGGCCCCTAGAGCCAGCTACGAGTATCAGCAGGCCCACAAGCCTGTTCGGGAGCAGACAAAGGTTGTGGGCCATTCGGTGAGGGCAATGTACCTCTGCACCGCCATGATGGACGTGGCTGCCGAGACAGGGGACCAGACCCTTATTGACGCCTGCAAGATCCTGTGGGAAGACATGGTTTCCAAACAGCTTTACATCACGGCAGGCTTAGGACAAACCCAGAGTTACGAAGGGTTCACTTTTGACTACGATTTCCCCGAGGAGACCGCTTATTGCGAGACATGCGCCACCATCGGCCTGGCCTTCTGGGCCCTTCGCATGTTGCAGGTTGAGAAGGATGCCCGCTACGCCGATGTTATGGAGAGGGCGCTTTACAACGGCAGCATCAGCGGAGTGTCTTTGTCAGGCGATCGGTTCTTCTACGTCAATCCCCTGGCTAGCCACGGAACGCATCACCGCGAGGAGTGGTTCAGGTGCGCTTGTTGCCCGCCCAACCTGGCCAGGATGATCGCCACTTTGGGTCAGTATGCCTACTCTGAGGGCGAGGATGACGCTTGGGTGCATCTGTATGCCCAAAGCGAAGCGGAACTGGATCTTGGTGGGCGCAAGGTCAAGGTCAGCCAGAAGACTAACTACCCGTGGGATGGCGAAGTTGAACTGACCGTGGAGTCTATTGAGAAGGGGCCCGCATCGTTCACTCTTGCTCTCCGGATTCCCGGGTGGTGCAAAAACGCCGCGCTCAAGGTCAACGGCGAGGAAGTGGACCTCGAATTCATCACAGAGAAAGGCTACGCCAAGGTAACCAGAGAGTGGCGAGTCGGGGACAAGGTGACGCTTTCACTGGCTATGCCCGTTGAGAGGGTGTACGCAAATCCCAAGGTTCGAATGCTCAACGGGAAGGTCACCCTTCAGCGCGGTCCCATCGTGTACTGTCTGGAAGAGACCGACAACAAGGGGATAGTCCCCCTCAACAAGATCTCTCTCCCTAGGACTTCCCAGTTCACTGCCGAGCACCGGCCCGATCTCCTGGGCGGCGTAGTGGTTATCAAGGGAGATGCTCTTGTCGTGGGCGGAGAGGACTGGGGCCAGCGGCTATACGATGACAAACCGGCTCCCACCGAGCCGTGCACCTTCACTGCTGTTCCGTACTGTGTGTGGGACAATCGTCAGCCCGGTCACATGCTTGTCTGGATCCGCGAGACGGTCTAGTGGGGAGTGAAGAGGCAGTGAAAAAGCAGGTTATTAGGCTGGGGTACGCCCCTACCAGGAGGGACGTGTTCAGTCGCCAAGAGGCGGGAAGGTTCAGAGAGGCGATTCTCGCCAAGATCAAGGAAATCGGCGCCGGTTTCGTCGACGTCATCGATATTGACTGGCTCAATGACGAAGGGCTCTTGTATGCCGATTCCGATGTGGAGAAGGTTGCCAAGGTATTTCGAGACAAGGGAGTCGATGCGGTTTTCAGTCCACACTGCAACTTTGGGACTGAAAGCGCCGTTGCCAAACTGGGCCATGCTATGGGTAAACCGTTCCTTCTTTGGGGTCCAAGAGACGACGCTCCTTTGCCGGATGGGGCTCGCAGCAGGGATTCTCAATGCGGCCTGTTCGCGACCAGCAAGATCCTTGCCCGGTACGACATCCCGTTTACGTACATCGTAAATAGCCATGTTGACAGTTGTATGTTTGAGAATGGCTTCCGCACATTTCTGGGGGCTTCGTCGGTGGTCAAGGAATTTCGCAATCTGCGAATAGGCCAGATAGGCACGAGGCCCGGGGCGTTCTGGTCGGTGATGTGCGATGAAGGCGATCTCCTTGAGAGGTTCGGCATTCAGATAGTCCCTGTGACGCTGCCGGATTTGGACAAGTGGACCCGGGAGGTTATGTCAACTCGTTCAGCGGACGTAGACGCATATGTGGCAGATATCAAGAGCAGGGTGTGCACAGAGGAGATTGGGGATCCGCTGCTTAGGAAGCTTGCGGCCATGAAGATGGCCATGCAGGATTGGGCGGAATCCGAGTCGTTGTCGGCTATTGCCATCCAGTGCTGGGATTCGCTCCAGGATGTTATGAGCATCATGCCGTGTTTCGCCAACGCGGAACTCACTGACTTGGGGATCCCTGTGGTTTGCGAGACCGATATCCACGGCGCCGTCACCGCAGTCTTGCTCCAGGCGGCCAGAATGGGCGAGTCTCCAGTTTTCTTTGCTGATCTTACGATCAGGCACCCTCATAACGACAACGCCGAATTGCTGTGGCACTGTGGCCCCTTCCCTCATTCCCTGAGGGCTCCTAATTCCCGTGGCGCAATCGGCAGACATTTCATCAAACCTACCCATTGCCCGGGCGTCGCCGAATGGGAGATCAGGGGCGGAGACGTGACTATCGCCAGATTCGACGGAATGAGAGGCAAGTACAGCCTCTTCATGGGACACGGCAGAGGTACCGCCGGACCCGAGAACCGCGGCACCTACCTTTGGGTGGAAGTCAACGACTGGCCCATGTGGGAGGAGAAGCTCATCAGAGGGCCCTACGTCCACCACGTTGTGGGCGTCCATGGGTCTGTGGTGCCGGTCTTGCATGAGGCTTGCCGCTATATTCCCGGGCTTACCCCGGATCCCGCTGACCCGTCGGAAGAAGAGATCCGCCGAATTCTGAGGGGGTAGGGGGATGGCCAGATACTCTATTGGAGTAGACTACGGAACTGAATCGGCCAGAGCCTTGCTTCTGCATCTGGATTCCGCCATAGAAGTGGCGTCATCTGCCATGAAATATCCTCACGGGGTTATGGATGACAGCCTTCCTGATGGGACGCCTCTTCCCCAGGATTGGGCGTTGCAGCATCCTGATGACTATCTGGCGGTTCTTGCAGAGATCATACCCGACTTGCTCAGGCAGGCGGGAGTCTCCAAGGAAGATGTTGTTGGGTTCGGCATCGATTTTACCGCGTGTACGGCGCTGCCTGTAAAAAAGGACGGCACTCCTCTGTGCGACGTGTCCGGGTTTGAAAGAAATCCTCATGCCTACGTGAAACTCTGGAAGCATCACGCCGCCCAGCCTGAGGCCAATAGACTGAACGCGGTGGCATCTATGAGAGGCGAAAGGTTTCTCATGCGTTACGGCGGCAAGATTTCCTCGGAGTGGCTGGTGCCAAAGGTTTGGCAGGTTCTAAACGAGGCTCCGGATGTCTATGCCGCTGCAGACATGTTCATGGAAGCCACCGACTGGGTGATTATGCGGCTTACGGGCAGGGAGACGCGGAACAGCTGCACCGCAGGGTACAAGGCTATTTGGCATAAGCGGGACGGGTTTCCTGGCAACGATTTCTACCGAGATCTTGACCCACGCCTGGAGTATATGGTGGATGAGAAGTTGAGCCGGGATATCCTGCCTATTGGCTCCAAGGCAGGCGAGTTGACCGAGGCGGCCGCCAAGCATCTTGGGCTCCGCCCCGGGGTGGCCGTGGCCGTGGGCAATGTGGATGCTCACGTGTCGGTTCCGGCAATGGGAGTCACTGAGCCGGGCAACATGGTGATGATCATGGGAACGTCTATCTGCCACATGGTGCTAGGGGACAGAGAAGTCAACGTGCCGGGCATGTGCGGCGTGGTTGAGGATGGGATTCTGCCTGGCCTCTTTGGATACGAAGCGGGGCAGTCGGCTGTTGGTGACATCTTCGGTTGGTTCGTGGATAACTGCGTGCCTCGGGCATATGAGGATGAAGCCACTGCTTTAGGGGTCGATGTGTTCGGGCTGCTAGAGTCCAAAGCTTCGAATCTGAAGCCAGGGGAGAGCGGGCTTTTGGCGCTTGACTGGTGGAACGGGAATCGCTCGATATTGGTTGATGCCGACCTGACCGGGATGATCTTGGGCCTTACCTTGGCTACCAAACCCGAGGCGATTTTCCGAAGCCTAGTTGAGGCCACCGCTTTCGGCACTAAGACCATCATCGACGCTTTCGCAGAAAGCGGAATCGAGATTAACGGTCTGTACGCCTGCGGCGGCCTTCCTGAGAAAAATCCCCTGTTGATGCAGGTGTTCTCGGATGTGACTGGGCTGGAGATCAGGACGTCCCAGTGCAGCGAGACCCCGGCTTTGGGGGCGGCTATGTTTGGCGCTGTAGCCGCCGGTAAGGAAAGAGGCGGTTTTGACAGCATTTTCGCCGCAGCCGAGGCTGTGCCACGGCTGAAGGATTATGTATACCGGCCTATCCCGGAGAATGTGCAAGTGTACAAGCGGCTATCTAGTGAGTACAAGCGCCTTCACGACCATTTTGGCCGCGGCCAGAACCAGGTGATGAAGGTGCTGAAGGACGTCAAGGAGAGCGTTTTGCGCTAGAACTGGGGTATGGCAATGCTCGAAGATCTTAGGCTGCGTGTCTGCCAGATGAACCTAATGCTGCCCAAGAACCATCTGGTGACCATGACAAGCGGAAACGTCAGCGCCCGTGATTTGGAGACGGGCTTGGTAGTCATCAAGCCTAGCGGCGTGCCTTATGAGACCATGCGCCCCGAGGATATGGTGGTCATTGACTTGGATGGGTGTGTGGTAGAGGGCGCACTGAAACCTTCTGTGGATTGTCCCACCCACCTGTATGTATACAGGCACCGTCCTGATGTGAACGGGATCGTCCACACCCACTCTCCCTACGCCACGGCGTTTGCGGCTTTGGGCAGGGCAATTCCAGTGTGCCTCACGGCCATAGCCGACGAGTTCGGGGGACCTATCCCTATCGGCCCCTATTGTCCCGTAGGCGAAGAGGAGATTGGTAAAGGGATAATCGGCCATATCGGGAGAAGCCCTGCTATCCTCATGAAGAATCACGGAGTGTTTACCGTCGGGGCGACCCCCGAGGCAGCGGTCAAGGCAGCGGTGATGGTGGAGGATGTGGCAAAGACCGTTCATCTTGCTTACATGCTGGGCGAACCCGATGAGATCCCGGCTTCCGAGGTCGCCAGGGCACACCAAAGGTATTTGACTAAGTACGGTCAGGGGAAGTAAGGGCAGGCACCGGGGATCGCTGCATGAAGTGCATTCTGCGGGTTTCTAAAAATCTGCCCGCCACGACCCAAAGGCCGCGGCGCGTTGCTGTCAATTCATTAAGTAACCTCCCTTGAGTTGGTGACATAACATGTTGCAGTCTTGTAGAGAGGGGGGTTTTAGGGTGGCAGGATTTGGTGGCGGCTGCGGTGGCGGCTGCGGTGGCGGCAACTGGGCGTTCATAGTGTTCCTGATCCTCATCCTTCTGATCCTTGGCATGTGGTGCGTCGTATAGACTGACAATGTACTCAGGCGCACAGACTCTATTGTCAACGACAGTGCAGAGGGTGGAGACGCCAGGTAGTGCAAAGGGAAGAAGCGATACAATCAGTTTCTCGCAGAGGGCAGCCGCTCGGCGGTTGTCCTCTGCATTCTTTTTGTCCAAAGCACCCTTCCTACCCTGCGAGTCTTGCGGGTCTTGGGCAATATGGGCGCCCTTTCGCCGGGCTCTGGCTAAAGGCTATAATATAGAAGGCAAGTTGACCGTTCTTGAACGTCAGCTTGCTTTGGCTATCGAAGCATACGAGGAGGTCATCCAAGTGCAGCTAACCTTTTTCAACACTCTGACCAGGACTAAAGAGGAGTTCATCCCGATTACTCCGGGCAAGGTGCGTATGTACACTTGTGGACCTACCGTATATGGCTTCGCTCACATAGGCAATCTTAGGGCGTACGTGTTTGCCGACGTCCTTCGGAAGACGCTTGAGTATAACGGCCTCAAGGTCAAAATGGTGATGAATGTCACCGATGTCGGCCATTTGGTTTCCGACGCCGATGAGGGCGAGGATAAGATGGCTTTGGCAGCAGCCAGGGAGCGTAAATCCCCCTGGGAAATCGCCGAGTTTTACGCCGCCAAGTACTTCGAGGATATCGCGCGCTTAAACATCCCCCGTCCTACTGTGGTTTCAAAGGCCACTGAACACATCCCCGACATGATCGCCATGGTCAAGGAGATTGTGGATAACGGATATGGGTACGAGACTAGCGATGGGATCTACTACGACATATCCAAGTTTCCTGAGTATGGGAGACTATCTGGCATCAACCTGGAAAAGCAGCTGGCGGGGGCCCGGGTGGAGGTCAAGGAGGATAAGCGAAACGCAGCGGATTTCCTTCTTTGGCGAAAAGCTCCCAAGGAGCACATAATGCAGTGGGAAAGTCCCTGGGGTATGGGTTACCCCGGTTGGCACATCGAATGCTCGGCTATGTCCCGGAAATACCTGGGGGACCAGTTCGACATACACACGGGCGGAGTCGATCATATCCCTATTCACCACGAGAACGAGATCGCCCAATCCCAGGCTTGCACTGGGCAGGTGCCGGCCAGGTTTTGGCTCCATTCAGAGTTCTTGCAGGTGGATGGCGGCAAGATGTCCAAGAGCCTTGGCAATATATATGTTCTGGATAACCTCATGGAGAAAGGGTTCGAGCCACTTGCTTTCCGTTACTTTTGCCTTGGCGCTCATTACCGAACCAAACTAAACTTTACCTGGGATGCTATTGCGGGGGCCCAGAGCGGGCTTTTGTCTTTGAGAGGCCAGTTGCGGAAAGCCATGGCCAAGGCGTCGCAGGAAATGGCTTCGGAGAAGGCGGGCCAGGCGGGGGAGACTGGGAAGACGGAGAAGACGGCGGACCAGTACCGCGAGGAATTTCAGTCTGCCATGAACGACGACCTAAACACGCCTAGGGCTCTGGCGGTGGTGTGGGAGGCGTCTAGGGCGGGGTTGGGCTCGGAACTTCGAGGCCCAGTGGCTGACTTTGACCGCATCCTAGGATTGGACCTTCTTACCGGCCAGGTCAAAGAAGAACGAGTTGCCGACGAGGCGCTTCCGGAAGAGGTGACACGCCTTCTGGCGGAAAGGGCCACTGCAAGAGCCAACAAAGATTGGGCCAAGTCTGACGAACTGAGGGAGCGCATCCGACAACTGGGGTACGCCGTCAAAGACACTAAGAACGGGTACGAAGTGACGAAGGTCTAGTATTGGCGTCAGCCTTGGGTTTAGCCCTTGCCCTAGCCTTGACTCTGGCCATGGGCATGGCCTTAGTTCTGATGTCTAGGGCTTTATCGGTTGCCAGGATTCCGTCTAGATGATCGCATTCGTGCTGCACTATGACCGATAATCCTCCTGATAACCTTGCGGTTAGCCTGCGCCATTCTGGGTCTAAGTAGACAATGCTGCAGTTTTTGTGCCGCCTGACTCTGACTAACCTTTCGGGGAAGGACATGCAATTCTCCCAGGTCTCAATAATCTCCTGCCCAAGCGGCGTAACTTCCGGATTGATGAGGACGTCGGAAGCGCCAGGCTTCGGTTCTAGGTAGACTAGCCGTTTCCTGACGCCTATTTGAGGTGCTGCAATGGCCATGGCTTTACCGTGGGAGGCGCGGTACTGGTCAAGAGTGTCCTTGAGATCCTGGATGAGGCTTTCAAGGAAGAGCTGCGTCTCGATTTGCTCCGGCCCGTAGGGCGGAGCCAAAGGTTCTGAGACCTGGCGCAGGTCCGGATCGTCTGGCGGCAGGATTCGTCGAACGGCCAGGAGATTCACCTCTCTGGTTACTATCTGATCGCTCTTTGGTTAGGATATGCTGCGTGGATGAAGCCGGCACCGTTTGGACCTAACCATGACTGTAATGGGTCCTATACTGTGCAATCTCAATCACGTTACCCCTTGTCCGACCAGACTTCATCCATTCTCCCCCTCGACGATGGCCACGGGCCTTGCCTTCCCCTTCATTGACCTGCTGAATCAAATCCCCAAGAATCTGTAATTTGCAGTCATTGTGGAAGTCATTTGTCCTAGTGCTGACAAACGGAATACCCTCGTGGATGCTCGCTTGTGTGGTGACCCATTTTTCAGCGCGGCCTACTCATCAGTGATGAGTGACTCCAGGATCCGAACCTTCCGCGAGGATAGGCTGTGGCGGCCTACTCATCAATGACGAGTGACTCAGGGAGCCGAAGCGGCAGCGAGGATAGGCTGTGTCGGCCTACTCATCAATGATGAGTGGCTCCAGGAGCCTAAGCGAGGGCGAGGGTAGGATGTGGCGGACTACTCATCAGTGATGAGTGACTCCAGGAGCCGAACCTTCCGCGAGGATAGGCTGTGACGGACTACTCATCAGAGATGAGTGACTCCAGGAGCCGAAGCCGGGGCTAGGATAGGCTGTGGCGGACTATTCATCAGAGATGAGTGAGAGCAACCACAGGGCATTCGTCCCGTCTTACTCCGTGGGCGTCTTGCCCTGGGCCGCCTCCTGCCCCACCTGGTAGTCGAAGACTATCCTAGACAACTGGCCGATGCGCTCGAAGCCCAGTTCCACGTCGTCCTGGCCCTTGGACATTATGGCAATTAGGTAAGGATGATTGGCCCAGACTATTCCCACGTCGTCAGAAATGCCAGTTATGTCGCCTTCCTTGTGACCAACTTCTACCTCATCGATGTACCTGTTGAGCCCGGTGTTCCAGATGGTAGTGGAAAGCCAGTGCAGGATGTCATCGCCAATCTCGGGATGCTTCTCGGTGAAATCCAAAACCGCTTGCATGTACGTAACCATGTCCTTGGCGGTAGAGATGTTCTGCCAGTTGGGATAGACATGCAGTCCGCCTACGCTCCGCATAAACCCTGCTATGTTCTCCAAGCCTAGGCGCTTCTCTAACATCTTCCAGGCAACGTTGTCGCTCTCCCGGATAGACTTTTCCGCCAGTTCTCTGATCGAGAACGTATCGCCGTCCTTGGCCGTGAACTGCAGAGAGCCGGCGCCGCCGCGCCAGTCTCGCCATGACTCGTAAGTCAGGCGTTCGTTCCAGGACAATTTCCCCTCCGCCACGAGAGTAGCCGCATACAAGACCACTGGCACCTTGACCGTGCTGGCTGCGGCTACCGGCATTTCCTCCCTTATCCCGAAGGTCTTGCCCGACGTCAGGTCTTTGAAATAGACGCCCCATTCGGCAGAGAAGGTGGCGATCTTCTCCTCCAGCTGGGTTCTGAGGGGGCCGTAGTCAGGGTTCCAGGGATTCTCGCCCCGTGTGAGTCCCGCGTCGGCAAGCCCGCCTCTTGTGTAACTGAACCTCTGCTTGCATATTTTCCATATGACCCCCGTGTTGGGAACCGCGTTGGGCACTTGGCCGTTCATTTCGAAGACGCCGAAATCCACCACATACAGGCAGTTGTCGGGGCCAAATTTGACGTCCACGGGATGGTTGAAAGCGTTCACCGAGCGCCCTGCGGGTTTTCCCGTCTTATTGCGGGCAAAAGCCTGCACTTGGCCGTTCTGCAAGTTCAGCGTCAAGATGCGGCTTCCGGTGTCCTGAGAAACCGTGCCCGTAACGGGGTCGCCTGCGCCAAACGCCGCTATGTACATCAAATCGGCTGAATCAAAGCTTGCGGGCGCGAAATCGAACTTCATGGCAGCCGTGTGGGCGGGCAAACTCGCAACAGGTGTTTCCAACGGCGGATGTTGGAGCATCAGAGGGGCAGGGGGCCATCCAGGTTTGTCTGACTTCAAACTGGGGTCGGAGAGCGGCAGGCCAGCGGCGAAGTCGGGCCATCCGTACCACCCGTCCTCCTTGATGACGTAGACTGGGTCTGGAGCGTTAGCCACTGGACGAAGACCGCGATCGTCGTATCCTTGATCGATGGCCACAAGCCTGCCGTCGGGATGAAACCTCAATCCGAAGGGGTTCCTGAGACCCCATGCGTAGACTTGGAGGTCGGAGCCGTCAGGCCTAACCCGAAGAATGACGCCTCCTGCCTGGGGTTTCCCCTGCACCACTTGCCCTTGGGTGGTTGTTTCGCCGAAGGGAACGAACCCCCCGGTGCTTACAGTGTCTTTGGGGGCTGGCGTCCTCATGTCCAAAGACACCAGATTTTGACCGGATAGAGTGATGTCGTGGCCGGGGATATCGTGCCATTGAGGGAAGTTGTTTACCCAGCCGTATCTGAAGTTGTCCTCTCCCACAACCCCGGCATTGGTCACTGTGCCGTTGCCCAGGTATACCCATCCGTCGTTATCGAAGGCGATTTCGGTGGTGAAGTGATCGCCCGAGGGGAGTCCTGTAATCAGATCCTGTCGAACCCCGCCGCGAAACGCGGTCAGGTAGCCGCGGTGGGCGACGAACATTCCGTCTTCAGAGATCTTGACGTCAGTGGCAGGCGAATTCAGGTCATCCACCACTACTGTGCTCTTTCCGGGCTCGACTTGGAGGACTCGGCCAGGCCCTACCTCCTTGGGGCCGTAGGCATACCCTGCTTCGGTGACGTACATGCGGCCTTCGGCATCCCAAGCCACCGACGTTGGGAAAGTCAGGCCAGTTACGTAAGCCTCGATCTGGTAGCCTGGGGACAGCAGTATGTTGGCGTCGGCCCTCCCAGGCTGCGCTCTCACTGTTAGAACGGAGACAACGACGAAGAGAGCCAGAAGGGATAGAAGAAGCGTTCTCTGTTTCACGTCACGACCGCCTTTCGACTCCGTAGGGCTCCTTGACCGAACAGAGTAGCCCCATGACGAGTCCAAAAATGAGGTAGGATAACCCGACGCTAGACCACCGGCCTGCGAGGCCAAACTGGGGAGGAAGTCCAATGAGGACGGGCACAAGCAGCAAAGGCCCCACCGCCCATGCCACTGCGCCCGTTATAAGGCCGGCTAGTGCCAATCCAGTTCTGCCGAGATCCAGACGATCAGCCACAATGCCGAAGAGGATGCCGAAGATTGTAGACAGGAACAGGTGTATCAACCAGCCGCCTGTTATGCCAGGAGATTTTCCCAGCATGAGAGGCAGAGGCGTGAGTATCCCCTGTTCTTGAAGAATAGCGCCAGAAACGAGTCCCCCAGCCAGACCTGTCAGGAGTCCCCGGATAATGTTGAGATCGCGCAAGACCATTCTCCAATTCCCCCAAACGCAGCACACTTGTCGGATCTAGTATTGGGTTGAATATGGAAGGTGATACCTCTTCTGCCTACTCCGATTTCGGCTGCAACACGAACCTCCAGGGGTAGTCTTTGGCCTCGCCCGCGTAGTCCACGCCAATCCGGGGGGTGGCCTCCACAGAGAACTCAGGAACAAGGCCTGGGGGAGGGTAGGCGATGAAGAGGCGATGGCCGTGCAAGTCTACGCCATTTTGGGAGCGTCCGATGCCCATTGCCTGACAAAGCCTGCCGGGCCCCTGGGTCAAGGGCGTTCTGCCCTGGCGTCTTTCGAGCATGAGCCCCAGACCGGTTACGGGTTCCAGGGATCTTACCAGGACTCCGTGGGGTGTGCCCTCCTCCATGGTTACCACGTTGAAAAGGTAGTGCATCCCGTAGCAGAAGTAGACATAAGATCGGCCGGGCTGCCCGTAGAGCATTTCGTTTCGGGGAGTCCGGGCGCCTCTGTAGGCGTGACAAGCCCGGTCTTCCGGGCCTTGGTAGGCTTCTGTCTCGGTGATGACTCCAGCGGTGACGCCCTCTTTCGTGTGGTGGACTAGAACCAGCCCCAGCATAGCGGGGGCGACTAGAAGAGCCCTCCTACCGAAGAAGGCCGCAGGCACCTTAGAAATCTCCAGGGCGTGGGTTTCTGTGAGCTTATCCTGACCAAGTTCTCCGCCGCAAGCTTTCAATGAATCACTCCTTCGGTCTGATGGCTCGGGCTCTGGCCCAGGCAAGTAGATTTTACACAGCGAGCCCGGGTCGGGCAAAAGGAAGTCTTGGGTGGCTAGGGAAATAACTAGAGCGGGGAAGTAACGCCGCAGTCACCACAAGACGGCTGGAACGAACGAATAAATGGGAGGTAGAGGCATGGCTGATGCCACGAAAATCACCGCCAAACTAGCCGAAGACGGCATTCGGTGCGAAAACGTTGACGGGAAGATGATTCTTACGGGCGGGGTGGGACCCAAACCTACAGAACTCCTGCTCATGTCCGCGGCAGCTTGCAGCATTTTGACGTTCAAGGCTCTTTTGGATCGCGACGGCTTGGAGCCCACAGAAATCAACATGGATGTCGCAGGAACAAGGGGGACGACCCATCCCAAGCAGTTCACCGATATCGCTTTCCATTACGAGATACAGTGCCCCGGACTAACTAGTGATAGGCTGGAGCGTTATCTCAAGATCAGCGAAAGTGCGTGCCCGGTAGTCCAAAGCCTTAAGGCGAAAACTCACGTAACCTACGAACTCAAGTAAGCAGCGGGGCCTGGCAGCAGCCCCACCGTCCAGGACGCACGCAAATTGTTGGAGGTGAAGAGGATCCGGCGGTGAGTAGCCACCGGATCCTGCGCTATGAAGAGCATAGATATTGGAATCACGGGCTCTGCGAAGACAGAGGTTACAGACGACACGCTGGCATCCCACACCGGATCCGGCCTGGTGGACGTCTTCTCCACGCCCAACCTGGTGCTTCTCATGGAAGAAGCCGCTGTGGCTGCTCTCCGGGACTACATGGAACCCGGAGAGACTTCTGTCGGCTCCATCGTCAACATACGCCATCTTGCGCCAACCCCCAAAGGGTTTACCGTCACGGCTACCGCCAAACTGACGGCTATCGACGGGCGTCGACTAGTTTTCCGCGTGGAGGCCAGCGACGGAATGGACAGAATCGGCGAGGGAACCCACGAACGCTTCGTGGTTCAAAGAGAACGATTTATTTTTCGCGCCACCGAGAAATCCACAAGGAGAAATACATGTAGCGTAGAAGAGAGAGAACATACCTAGATATAGCGCACACAAATGTGCGATATACTCTCTTCGAGGTGGCATCGGCCTGTGAAGTGTCCTTTCTGCGGTTATCTCGACTCAAGAGTCCTTGAGTCGAGGCCTACTGACGACGTGTCGGCTATTCGAAGGCGCAGAGAATGCCCACGCTGCGAGCGTCGCTTCACCACCTATGAACGGGTCGAAGAAACTCCTTTGGTGATCATAAAGAAAGATGGGCGTCGAGAGGTTTTCTCCCGGCAAAAAATCTTGTCGGGAATGGTTAGAGCCTGCGAAAAGCGGCCCATATCTTTGGATACTCTTGAGGACGCCGCCACCGACATGGAAAGGGCCCTTCGTGAACTGGGCAGAGGCGAGGTATCCTCAAGCGAGGTCGGCGAGATGGTCATGGAAAAACTGCGTCACATAGATGAGGTGGCCTACGTCCGTTTCGCCTCGGTATACAGGGAGTTTCGGGATTTGGACGGGTTCTTGGAGGAAGTCGAAAGAATCCTCTCGGCCAAGGGCAGAGAGCCCAAGGAGGACTAGGCGGCGAACCCGGCGGCGCAGGGCACTGACAGAGGGAAGGCAGAGCGCAGGCGGCGCTGGCGACAGCGTTGATGGGGTTGTGGTGGTCGCGCTGGTGGAGCGCCGCCGAACCGTCGGTGGAGCGTCGGTGGAGCGTCGGTGGAGCACCGGCGGAGCGCTGGTGGAGGTAGTAACAGCGTCGGCAGAGAGATAGCACAGCGTTGATGGGGCACTAGCAGAGCATTCTTGGAGGAGCGGAGTAAAAGAGAGAGATGAGACGTTCGGTGGGAGGAATCAAGTTGTCGGAAGGTAACGGGAGTCCTGAGAAGGTAGGGCTTAGTGACAACGCTCTGGCAGTTCTTGAGAAGCGCTATCTTCGAAAGGATGAATCAGGGAAAGTCACAGAGACAGCCTACGACATGTTCTGGCGGGTGGCCAAGAACATAGCGTTGATGGATGTATTCCATTATCCTGGCATATCGGCCCAAGGTGAAGACTCGGGATTGGGAGTCCGAAAGACCAGGGCTAAACGGAAGTCCCCAGGCAATACATACGGTTTTGAAGTCACACAGTGGGACTGGGCCACACTCAAGATGGCATATGACAGATTGGCAGCCGAAGGCCAGGTTAAGGCCACTTGGGATGAGGTAAAGTCACTGGTTGAGTCCAGCGTAGACTCACTCAAGGCCACGGCTGATGAATTCTACCATCACATGGTCAAAGGCGAGTTCATGCCGAATTCCCCCGCGCTCATGAACGCCGGGCGCGAATTGCAGCAGCTGTCGGCATGTTTTGTGTTGCCGGTAGAAGACAAGATGGTCAGCATTTTCGATTCGCTGAAATACGCCGCTTTGATTCACCAATCGGGAGGCGGCACCGGTTTCAGTTTCAGCAGATTGCGGCCGAAAAATGATATGGTTCGCTCCACTGGGGGAGTGGCGTCGGGCCCGGTCTCATTCATGAAGGTGTTCAATTCGGCCACAGAGGCCGTTAAGCAGGGGGGAGTCCGCCGGGGCGCCAACATGGGCATCCTCCGGGTGGACCACCCCGACATTCTTGAGTTCATAACCTGCAAGACAGATACCAAGGAACTCACCAATTTCAACATCTCGGTGGGCATCACGTCCAAGTTCATGGAAGCCGTAGGTAAGGGGACGAGTTATGACTTGGTCAATCCCCGAAACGGTGAAGTAACTGGGCAACTTGACGCCCGAGAGGTGTTCGAACTCATAGTGGATCAGGCCTGGAGGAATGGGGAGCCGGGCATCATTTTCCTGGATCGTCTTAACGCCGATAATCCTACGCCTGAACTGGGGGAGATTGAGAGCACGAATCCTTGCGGCGAACAGCCGCTCCTCCCCTTCGAGGCCTGCTGCCTTGGCTCTGTGAACCTGGGCAAGTTCACCAAGTCACTCTGGGGGAGTCGTGGTGCCAGAAGTTCGAAAAACGCCGTAGACTGGGATGGGCTCGGCTTGGCGGTACGCGCCGGTGTCCACTTCCTCGACAACCTCATTGATGCCAACAAGTACCCCCTTCCTGAGATCGACAGCATGGCAAGGGGAAACAGGAAGATAGGCCTGGGGATTATGGGCTGGGCTGATATGCTTCTCGACTTGAAGATTCCCTACAACTCTCAAGAAGCCCTAGACCTGGCGGCACAAGTCATGGAGTTCATACAGAAGGAATCGGTCAAGGCATCGTCTGAGTTGGCAGAGGCTCGAGGCGTTTTCCCCAACTACGACAAGAGCATCTACCACGCCAAAGGCGTCAAGGTCCGTAACGCTACCACGACCACAATCGCGCCAACGGGCACCATCAGCATCATATGCGGGGCATCTTCGGGGATCGAGCCCTTGTTCAGCATCGCCTTCACCAGGCATGTTCTGGATAAGAAGGCGTTGGTCGAGGTTAACCCTGGCTTCGAGAAGGCTGCCAGAGCCCTCGGCTTCCATAGCGACCAACTCATGGAGAAGATTGCGCTTTACGGCTCCCTGGAGGGTGTTGCGGATGATGGAGTTCCCGATGAAATCCGCAACGTGTTTGTGACGGCACACGAGATTACGCCAGAGTGGCATATCAAGATGCAGGCGGCTTTCCAGAAGAGTACCCATAACGCCGTGTCTAAGACGGTCAACTTCCCACACGAGGCGACTAGGGAGGAAGTCAAGGAAGTCTTCCTGTTGGCCAACCGGCTTGGGTGCAAGGGCGTCACAGTCTACCGCGATGGTAGCAGGGATGAGCAGGTCTTGACCGTGGGTGCAGGTGCTTCGGCGCAAGACAACCCGGCTGGGCATGAAGCTTCTACAACCCAGACCCTTGTTCCGCCAGAAGGCGTCGGACACACCAGGGTCAACGGCGTATGGGGCAGGGTTCGCCCCATAGAAAGGCCATCCCGGCTGGATGGGTTCACTGCTGCCAAGGAGACTCCGGTGGGCAAGTTGTTCCTTACCCTCAACACGCTTGAAGGACACCCTGTTGAGCTATTTGCCCAGATAGGGAAGGCGGGCAGCGACCTTTCGGCTTTCACGGAGGCTATCGCCCGGTTGGTGTCAATCGCTTTGCGGTCAGGCGTTGATCCTCAGGAAGTGGCAGACCAATTGCAGGGTATCGGCGGTTCTCGGAGCATTGGTTTTGGGCCGAACAGAGTGAGGTCGGTTCCTGACGCTATCGGACAGTTCCTTGACGAGTACCTCGGTACGGGCGCTTCGGAACCGGAGTCTTCGGAAGAAGGGTCAGGCCCTGTTCAGGACACTTTGCCTCTTGCTCCCGGCAAGCGTTTTGGGCTGTGTCCGTCTTGCGGCACCTGGAATGTGGTACACGTGGAAGGCTGCATGAAGTGTTTGGCTTGCGGGTACAGCGAGTGTTGAGTGAGGGCAACAGTATGATTGGGAGATGCGCGTGTCTGCGCGCATCTCCCTTCCTTATATTCATATTCGCGATACTTGCGGATGTTAGCCGATGTCAGTGAGTCTGAGTTGGAACGTCGCCGGTTACCTCGGACAGAGGGTTACGCGTCTATTAGTCGATAGCGGACCAATAGAGGTGGGGTATTCGTCGGTAGTGGACTAATACAGGCGGTGTATTGGTCGCTGGTGGACTAATGGCTGGGTGTTAGTCGATAGCAGCGGATTTATACAGGCTGTGTATCGGGTCACAACCGGGTCGCAGAAGACGACCAGTAGTGAGACTTGGTCATCGCAATAGACGGAATATAACCCTCCGTAGATAACTATTTACTTTTTTCGGCGCGCATCCGATAATGTAACTGGTCATATTAGGGACAAGTGTGGGTGGGCATCCCCACAACTCGTTGACAAGTAAAAGACAGATGCCGGGCGAGAAGAAGACTCCACTGCGATTCGAATTTGCTGTCGCGCTGTAGATATCGAGAGCCGGAGGGATACAGCCCATGCCCATAGATATGCTGAGTCTAATCGGTCGCGCCTTCCGTGAAGGCGCGTCTGATATTCATCTAGTCAGAGGGGCGCCACCTACTTTGAGGGTGGCCGGGCGGTTGGTTCCGTCGAGTCTGTCTCCGGTCACCTCCGAAACGCTGACCGAAGCCATTGCCTTTCTGGCCGAACGGACCAACAGGCCGGAAATCGCAAAAGAAGAAGTGCGCGACAAAGAGTTCGCCTTTGACCTGAGCTGCCAAGTAGAAAACCACGGCAGAATGAGGGTCCACATATTCCACGAAAAAGGGAGCCTTGGCGTCAGCATGAGGCTCATCGCAAGTCAGATCCCTGCGGTGGCGGAACTTGGCATTCCACCTACCCTCGTAGACTTATGCAATAGGCGCGGACTTATTCTGGTAACCGGCCCCGTGGGGTCGGGCAAATCCACAACATTGGCTGCTTTGGTTCGGCACCTTTTGGACAATAGGGGCTTGAGGGTTATCACAATAGAAGACCCTATCGAGTACGAGTTCCCTCACTTCAACGGAATAGTCACGCAAAAAGAAGTCGGCCTAGATTGCGAGTCGTTCCACAGCGGCTTGGTAGATGCCTTGCGGGAGGATCCAGACATCATAATCCTGGGAGAGTTGAGAGACCCTGCGTCGGCTGACGCCACCTTGACGGCGTCAGAGACCGGGCACTTGGTGATAGCCACCATGCACACTCCGTCTGCGGCCCGGGCTTTGGACCGCTTGGTAGATTTGTTCCCCACGGGTCGGCAGGAAATGGCCAGGCACTCTCTATCAAGGGCGCTAAACGGCGTGTTTGTGCAGCGCCTTCTGCCCACGCGGGACCGAAACCGCAGAGTCTTGGCGTACGAGCTCCTTGTGGCCACGCCCGCAGTGAGGAACCTGATTCGCACCGGCGAGTACCAGCAGCTCAATTCTTCTATAGAAGCAGGGCAGAGGTTAGGGATGATCACCATGTCAAAGCACATTCAGAGGCTTGTGTCGCAAGGTATAGTGTCTGCGGACGATGTAGTGGATGAGGTGGACACCGGTGAGTAAGCCCGTGGGCATGGGAGAGCAAGGGGGCCGGATAGGCGCCATCCTTCTAAATGATGGCCTCATATCGGAACGGGTTTTGGCCCGGGCCGTTGAGATTCAGAACCAGTCAGGCGGCCGCTTAGGTGAGGTTCTCATCAGCATGGGAGCAGTTTCTGCGGCCCAGTTCTACAGAGCCCTGGCCAAACAGCTTCAAACGCCATTCTGCGATTTGAGGACGACCACGCCCGATTCCGCCGCCCTGAAGCTTTTTACGTCAGCCGAAGCCAAATCTTTTCGGGCGATTCCGCTTTTCATAAGGGGCACGACTCTGGATGTAGCGGTGGAAAACCCCGCTGACCTCAACAAACTGGAGGCTATCCGCGCCAAAACAGGTTACAGAGTGTTCCCGCACTTGGCTGTGCCCGAGGACATTGACCAGGCCATGCGCCGCTACTACGAGATCCCCGATGCCGAAGCTTCCAAAGAATCTGGGAACAACAAGAGCAAGGAATTCACCACCCAGGAGGCGGGAGTGTATCAGGCCCAATCGGGCGAGGGCAGGCTGGATGATTCTCCTGCGGTGGCGATGGTGGACAACCTTCTGTTTGAGGCGGCTAGGCGAGGCGCATCCGACATCCACATCGAGCCGTTCCCTGACAAGACAAAGGTAAGGTTTAGGATAGACGGAGTGTTGGAGTCGGCGGGGGATTCGCCAAGGATGCACCACGAGGCCATAATAACCCGCTTGAAGGTGTTGGGCGGGATGGACGTGGCCGAGAAGAGGCTCCCTCTGGATGGACGCTTTTCGACAATAATCGACAATAGAAGGTATGACCTGAGGCTTTCCACCCTTCCAACGGTTTTCGGTGAGAAGGCCGTTATCCGGCTTTTGGAGCAGACAACTGAGCACTTGGATTTCGGCAGGCTTGGCCTTACGCCCAAGGTCATGGATCGGTTAGGCAAGGCTTTGAAGCTTCCTCACGGGATGATTGTGGTAGGGGGGCCCACGGGAAGCGGCAAATCTACTACCCTTGCCACGGCTCTTAACGTGGTGAACACTCCTGGGAAGAACATCGTTACTGTAGAGGACCCTGTGGAGTACATAATCCCTGGGGTGAACCACACCCAGGTCAACACCAAGGCGGGGTTGAATTTCGCGACAGTTATCCGTCACATTTTGCGTCAAGACCCTGACGTGATCATGGTGGGGGAGATCCGTGACTCGGAAACGGCCGAGATGGCTTTTCGCGCTGCCCTTACGGGTCACTTGGTGCTTACCACTATCCACGCCAACGATGCTCTGTCTGTCATGACGAGGCTTGAGGATATGGGCGTCAACAGGTACCTTGCCTTGACTTCTATCGTGGCCATGTTCAGCCAGCGCCTTGTGAGGACCATTTGCCCGTGGTGTAAGTACACAGAGACTGCCTCCAAGAAAGTCATCGATGAGGTTCGGGAAGCAGCGGGAGTCTCCAATGGGCAGAAGACAGCGGTTGTGGCCACTACGCGGCCTTGTATAGGGTGCCCCGACAGGGCCTATAAACGACGGACGGCGATATCCGAAATGATACTTGTTGACGATGATTTTCGCAGGCGGTATTTGGAGTCGGGCGACCCCAAATCCGATCCAACGCTTAACCCCGCAAGGCGCCACGAAGGGCTTTTGGCCGATGGGGCGCGCAAGGTTATCGAAGGATTAACCACATGGGACGAAGTTCTCAGCGTCTTTAGAACCGGCCAAGAGTAGCTGTAGAATTTGCTGCAACAAGAAAGGGATATGTGGTCATATAGCGAAATTCCTGTAGACACTGACACTGGGGGGATAGGGTTGGCACTCTACGAGTACCGGGCGATCAATAAGGAGACGGGTGCCCGGGTGACGGACAAGGTCCAAGTGGACGATATGTCCCTATTCCTTCAGGACATGAACCGGCAAGGGCTTCTGGTGACATCGGTGAAGAAGACGGGTTCGGGGGAACTATTCGGTGGCTTTTTTAGCAGGCGTTCTTCTGTTAGCAAGGTAGACAAAGGGATGGCCATGATGGAGCTAGGGGCGTTCTTGAAGGCGGGTATACCCCTTCGGACGGCGTTGGAGCGTTTGGCTGCCGAATCGCCCAAAGCCATAGCGGTGCCTATTAGGGCATCTGCTGAGGGGCTGGAGCAAGGGATGTCCTTCAGCCAGGCAGTGGCGGGCCACAAGAAGCTTTTTGACGCGTGGGAAGTGCAGGCCATCGAGGCTGCCGAAGCGTCGGGCACTTTGTCCGAGTCTCTAACGTACATAGGCGAGCAGGCGCTCAAGTCCCACGACTTCGATTCCAAGGTGAAGTCGGCCATGATTTACCCGGCGTTCGTTATGGTGGTTGTCGTGGCCGTGGTGCTTCTGATGTTGTTCTTCGTTATCCCGGCGTTCTCCAACATGCTTGGGACTGAGAACTTGCCCAGGTCGACGATCATGCTCCTAGCCCTATCCAACTTCATGAAGGCCCAATGGGCGTGGATTGTGGGCGGGCTCATTGTTGCGTACCTCGTCCTTAGGCGGATGTTGAGAAAAGAAGACACCGCAGGGCTTACCGAGAAAATTGCTCTAAAGATCCCCGGCTGGGGACGGATTCTTAGAAACTCCTATTTGGTCAGGTTCGGTAAGACTTTCGCGACGCTTCTGGAAAGCGGCGCAAGGGTCTTGCCTGCACTTGAATACTCAGGCCAGGCTACAGGCTCGGCGCTTTATATAAAGGCGTCGTCGGACATTCGAAGGGAGGTCGAGCGAGGGGGTAGAATCGGGGACTCCATGCGAAAGACGGGCGCGTTTCCGGCGCTTTTCTGCGAACTTGCGGCAGCGGGAGAGTCGAGCGGTACTCTTCCTGAGATGGTTTCCAAGGCCGCAGGCTTCTACGAAGGCGAAGTCAACCGGATGCTAAGTTCCTTGTCTTCCTTGGTAGAACCCATACTTATCGCGATTGTCGGAGTCATCGTAGGGTTTTTGGCCATCACCATCATGGGACCCATTTTGAAGGCAGTGGAAGTGCTGACGTAGGTTTGGGCTTCAGATCGGAGTAGTCAGCATAGGCATCGTAAGCTTTGGATAAAGACGGAGGCGAACAGAGTGAACAAGCGGAGGATTCTTGGTTCTGAACGTGGTTTCACGTTGGTAGAGCTAGGTATCGTTATGGCTATCATCGCGATTTTGGCAGCGGTGGCGTACCCGACGTACAAAGGGATGACCGAAAGGGCCAAGCTATCGGAGGCCAAGACTTTGCTTCAGGAAATTCGTGTGATAGTGTGGGCCAACCACGTTGAAAAGGGCGGCTGGACCTATCCCGACGCTACCGAACTGCCTGTATCGGATAATTGGGATTTCGATGTGGCGACAGCAACCAGTGGCTACGAGTATGCTTTTAAGGCATTCAAGAAAGGTGATGCGGGAAAGACAGCTGTTGTTACAATGCACCTAAACGGTGATGGTCAGTCCACGTTTACTACACCATAGGGGGTTCGGCAATCGCCATTCTAATCAATGGTGCCAGTAAGTAGACTCGAAAACCAGTTTTCTTCGATTGTTGAGAAGGGCATAGCAGAGCAGCTAATCCTAGGATATAGGGGGACAGGAAATGAAGAAGACAATTCTTCGTGCTGAGCGAGGTTTCACCCTAGTCGAGTTGGGTATCGTGATGGCCATCATCGCAATTTTGGCTGCCGTGGCGTATCCGACCTACAAAGGGATGACCGAAAGAGCCAAACTATCGGAGGCAAAGTCTTTGCTTCAGGAGATCCGAGTGAATTTGTGGGCTGACCTGGTTGAAAGGGGCGTCGACAAGGATTTTGCCACGGCCCTGAAGAGCGATTGGACTCCCGCGTCAACCAATTGGAGTTTTACCCTAACCACTTCTGGCGCGCCAATCTCTGGTGGTTATGTCTGCGGTATTCAAGCGCGTGAGGGTACGGGTGGCACAGGGACTGTGAAGACCACTCTATGGCTATCTAAGACTGGCACGGCCACATTCGTACCTTAGGATGTGAGATCCCGACCGTCGTGAGAAAGGTGAGTATACGTATGGTTGCTGGGGAGATAGCAGCCCTATGTTTGTGAATCAGCGCGGTTCCATACTGCTCGACACAGTACTGTTCCTAGCCCTGTTGTCCGTCTTCTCTATGGCGCTTCTGGGTCAGCTGATCTTCATGACCAAGGTGTCAGCGCAAGAGGATGCTAGGGTTCAGGGGCTTATGGCCGCGCGGGTTCAGATGGAGAACATGAGGACTCGGTGGCAAGACGATTGGCTTGCCCCGAGTCCCACCCCGGCGGGCTGGTCCCATGAGGAGACTTTTGTGCCGTCAGACTTTGAAGTCGGCATCGGGGCGGATAGGCACAGCATCACCATGTTGGATCACGGAGTGTTCAAGATCAGCAGGGTAGAAAAAGGGGGCACTCCTCCTTCCTACGAACCGAATCTTTACCAGGTGGCTATTGAGTTGTTTGACAGAGTCGGGAGGTCTGTCTGCAAGACAGTCTCTCGGGTCTGGGTGAAACCCTAAGCAAGAAGGACGAGGGCAAGCGAAGGAGGGTGTTGGTAGAAATGAGAATTCGCTTGTCTTCGTCCCGTGGTAAGGAAGCCGGGTTCACCTTAGTCGAGATGGCCGTGGGACTTGCGGTAGGAATGTTTCTGCTAGTTACCACAACTCAATTCCTCTCTCATACTGTTGGGGTAGTGACAAAGCTAAACGTTCAAAGGGATATTCGCGATCAAGGCATGATGGCTGTAGAGACTATAGAGAGGGGATTCCGAGCGGCTTTGGAGTACGGCGGCGTCTTCACCCTGCCTTCAGGCTTGGAGATTGTAGCCAAGGATAAAGCGCTGAATCCCACACATACAGTCACTATCAAGATGATCACGGCGCAAAACGCGATTGAGCTAAATATTGATGGTGAGGTAAACCGATTTCCCAACTCAAGTGGTTTACTAGCCAGAAATTTCTCCTATGATTGTATAGAGAAAGATGGAAAGACAAAGGTAATCGTCGTCAGTTTTGAACTGGGTGATGGCGGTCGTGACATTTGGCGGGCGTTTAAGGCTGCTTTTTCGACGGCTTTGGCAAAACAGAGCTAGACAGCGTATGTTTTGGTCTATGGGTGTATAGTACCGTGATCAATAGTGGATGAGGGGGTGCCGGCTATGTTCAGGAGATTTCGAAGGTTAGGTATGGATCAAACCGGCTCTATGCTGGCGGCGGGTATCGTTATATTGGGCGTTTTCGCGGTCCTCTTTACGGCGGGAGTTAGGCAGGAAGGCAGCGCCCAAGCCATGGACATCCTTACGGCGCATCGTCGGAAGGCCCTTGATATCGCAAGGGGCGGGATCGACAAACTGCTCATGGAGTTCAACAAGAGCTTCAACGTTGCTGACTGCAAGGTGGGCGACCTAACGCCCCCGGATGTTCTGTCAACATTACGCACAAAGGCCAAAAAGGACGCAGCCACCGGTGAGGTGACTCTGACTTCTATTGCCACTGTATCCGGGGTGCCCGAGACTGTCTCAGTCACCTTGGCACCGTTGACGGGAGGCTTGTTTGAGAGTCTGTTCGGCCAGAGGACTCTTGCAACCAACGGCACCGTTTATCTCAGGAATAACTCAAAGGGGACTGTGGAAGGACCCGTCTATTATCCACCGGGCCATATTGTGCGTGACAAGAACTCTAAAGTGAACATACCCCTTTCGACCGGAACGGTGGAGATTCCTGATGTGAACACGGTCAAAACTGCGATTCAAAGCCAATTCAATGCCACCGCGACAGGCTACAACAAGCTGCCAAGCAACAATATCAGCGGTAAGGTAGTGTATGTGGGCAATTATGTGACCAGCAAATCTGTCACGTTATCAGGATCCGGCTTCGATTTTCAGCTTGACGGAAACCTTGTTGTAAACGGGTCCGTATCGACCTCTAACAACAGCAAAGGCAAAATCACGGTGAACGGTGACCTTATAATTAACGGCGGCGACCTTACGTTTAGCAACAATTCGGACTGTGACTTGATTCTTAACGGAAACATTGTGGTGCTGGGTGGGAAAGTGGAAACAAGCAACAATAGCAAGCTAGATATCCTGGGGCAAGGCATGGTCCTCACCGTTCCTAAGTCGGGTCTAGGGTTCGACTTTGTGAACAATAGTGTCGTGAACATAGGCGATCCCAGCAAGGTTACCAAGGGGCTTTCACTTATCACTACAGGCGGGGCAACATTCTACAACAACGGTACCGTCCGCGGTTCCCTGTTGCTGTATGCAAGCAGCATCATATTCGAAAACAACTGCTGGATCGATGCGAATATCTCCTCAGTCATATCACCTGGGGACATCACGTTCTCAAACAACTCCGATGTGACGCTGCGCAGGGGCAGTGTTGAAGACTGGGAGGAACATCCCGATTTGGAGGGCGGCACGGGAGGGTACCAGATAGTGAGCTGGGGGGAAGGAAACCGCTTGGGGGGGACCTAGACGGCACCGCTTTCCTTTTTGATTCCAGTTTACGTTTGCCGGACAGGAGTGAGATTTGATGGCGGCCCTCGAGGTGGCTAGCATTGGTATTGACTTGTCTGAACCGGTCAGAATTGTGGCCTTTGATTCAGGCTCGGGCGAAGTGGTACAAGCTATTACCGCCAAAGCGCGGTTCGAACCGGGGTCAAGGCAGGGATATAGGCAGCTAGCCAAAGAGATTAGGGAATTCTCAAAACCTTTGGCGAAAAAACGTACTGGCACTGCTGGGCTTTCAATGTCGGATTGCCTTCTGTTCACGGTGGCGATGCCAAAATTGAGCAAGAAGGAATTCACCAAAGCCATCCAATATGAGATCGAACGGTTGGCGCCGGGCGGCACTGACACAATGAGAGCCGTAGTAGAGGAATGGCCGGCGCAGCTGCCCGTTCCACCGGCTGTTAAGGTTCCCGAGGGCACCACGTTATATCTTGTGGCGGCCGCCCAAGCAGAGGCGGTCCTAGCCGCCCATTCCCTAATGAAAGCGGCGGGCCTGCGCCCCCTAGGGGTTGATGTTCCCGCAAATGCCGTGTCCAAAGCAAGTCTCTGGCTATGGGAACAGGCGAAGTTATCGGGGGTGGGGACAGAGACTTCTGAGCTACAGGCAAATTCGCTAGCCGCAAAGAGCGAGTCGGCTTCCAGCACCACTACGGGGGAAGCGGCGGCCTATACGCCCTGGATCACTCATGGCAACGGGGGCAATTCTGCTCCATTGGCCGACGACCCGGACGTGGCAGCGACGTCCTCCGTTGACAACGAGCAGGCGGGTGCGGAAGGGGCGCCAGAAAGGACCGGTCCAGGTACCGCCCTGGACATATCTATTGTGGCAAACGCCTCTGAGGCTC
Source organism: Bacillota bacterium (assembly GCA_040771825.1). GTDB lineage: Bacteria > Bacillota > Sulfobacillia > Fermentithermobacillales > Fermentithermobacillaceae > JAXGZG01. The sequence continues at coordinate 90,230 of JAXGZG010000001.1, forward strand.
TCATGTATCTGAGTTACGGTTCGTGCCCTTGGTTGTCGCGAGAGATACCGCTTGACCCCGACAACCCGTTCGTGAACGGCCAGATTCTGGCTGGCGAGATCACCCGGTCGGCCCGGTTTGCCAGAGCCTCTGCCAACGCTCTCGTCGACGCTAGGGTGACGGTGATAGGTGAATCAGACAGGGTCAGTTTCCTTGCCGACTACTTAAAAGAACAAACGGGGCTTCCAACCAGACTCTGGGGTTCGCCAGTTGTGAGGTCCGACCCCGAATATGGGGTGGCTGTGGGACTCGCGCTTCTTCACCAAGGGGGGGCGAAATCGTGAGTACGGTCAAACCAAGCTCCGGGGTTTTTCGGAACGACATGAATCTGCTTAAGCCAAGTCTTAAGGCGGGTCAAGAGGAACGGAGAAGGGCCGCGTCTACCACCCGGCTTCTGTTCTTGGGCGTAGCTCTCATCGTGTGGACGCTGGTCGGGCTCAAGGTGTGGGATATAGGGATCGTGATGTCAGAACGTCGTCCCGATGAACTGGAAAAAGTGCGCGTCAGCCAACAGATCTCCGAGCTTCAGGCGATCCTTAGCAAAGTTCCTTCAAGTGTGCTACAGGCCCGGGAGGATCTGTTCACTCAGGTCAAGTGGTCGGCCCGCCTTGACACTATCAAGAGGCTCGCTCTGCCTGGACAGGCTTTCGCCGCTTACGGCGCAGAGAGGGATGGAACTGTGCATCTTGTGGGGGCCGTCCGAGACCCGGCAGTATATGCGGACATCCTAGACAGGATCAGCCACGTTCCCTTCGTGACTGCGGTGCAGGCTTCTTCTTTGAGTTACGAAGAGAACGTAGGTTACACTTTCCAGGTCACTTTCAGCACTTTGCCCAGGGAAGAAAAGTAGCAGGATAGAGGGGTTGACCATGAGCCACTCAGCGCCTAGAAGCATATGGACGGTCAGTACGGTTTTCTTTCTTGTATTGTCTCTTGTGGGCACAGGAGTCTACATATATGGGACAAACAGATACCAGCAGGAGCAGTCGGTGAGCGAATCACTTCGTATGGAGGTCGCCACTCTCAGGGTCACGCTAGCTAAGATGGAGAAATCGGTCGCCCACCTAGATCAGTTGCCGCCTATGGCTCAAGCCGAGTGGGAGAAGGTTGTGACAGATCAGATCAACTCAGCGGCTATCGGGGCAGGGGTCAGGATCATGGATCTGAGCTACTCTTCGCGCGATGACGAAAAAGAACGCGGCCTCGGGCAGGTGGCCTTCAGTCTGGAAGTGCAAGGCGGCAGCGCTGCCCAAGCGAGGTGTCTGGCCCTTCTTGAAGAACGCGTAGTTGGCATGCGCTTCAACGACATGGAGGGCATGCTCGGTGTCGGGGACAGTTACTATCTCAGTCTCTTGTCCCAAGGTAGTAGCTACGATAGTAGCTACGAGAGCCTCAGGATTAGCGGCATCGTTTACCGGGAGACAGGAGGCCCCAAGTAGGTGCTTTTGGGCCCGATTCAGTTTGCCGATATTGTCGCGTTTGTACTGGGCCTAGCCTTCGGCAGTTTCGGCGGTATGTTAGCATCGCGGCTTCCCGATGGGAAGCCCTTCACAGGTCGCTCAAACTGCCCCAACTGCGGGCATGTGTTGGAGCCTCTGGAGCTTATCCCCTTGGTCAGTTACCTCCTCCAGAAAGGCCGCTGCAAGCATTGCGGTCAGAAGATAAGTGGGGGGTACTTTCTGGTTGAGCTCTCCACCGCAGTCAGTTTCGTCCTGTTCTACCGGCATTTTGGCCCCGGTACGGTAGGCATTCTGAACATGATCATCGCACTTCACTTTACCGTGTTGGCGGGCACCGACATGATGCACGGGCTTTTACCCAATGTGGTCATCTTATCCGGCTCTATCTTCGCTTTCATCTTGCTCTTGGTGGCACCCGTTTTCCAGATTGCCGTTCCGCCCCTAGCCGATCCTGCGCAAGCGGCCGGTGCCGCAGTGCCCATCGCAGCGATCTGGTCTAGCCTGCGTGACGGCCTCCTGGCAGCGGCCCTGGGCTTTGCTTTTTTCTACGTTGTGGCACTCATCAAACCCGGCGCAATGGGTGGTGGAGATATCAAGATGGCCTTCTTCATCGGTCTGTACCTTGGCGTTCGTCGGCTTTTCCCCGCCCTTGGTCTGGGGTTTGTGCTATCATCCCTCTACGCCATCCCCATGATGGCCATGGGGAAACTCAAACGGACTGACACCCTTCCCCTCGGGATTTACCTGTCTATTGCCACCATTGTGATGGCGCTGGTAGCGGTCTAGATACCGCCGGCCCGACCTTGGATTTCGTGGATCACAAGGTGATTTAGGCGAACGGTCACCGTCGTCTGAAAGTTCGCAAAGCCCCTGCAGCAGTGTGCAACATCGGAGCAACTAGGCAGGACATTCCCTGGCGCTGGAAGAATTCCCCGGTATCGTGTCTGCTCAATCACAGTACAATCGCACAGACAGCATCATTCTACGGTTGACCCACTTGAGGAAACCAGACAGCACCGTATTGTGGCAGATGACTTGTGGCTGATTCGCTAGGACTGCATCTTTCTGCTCACAGGCTTCGACGTCTTGGAGGACTCGGGGATTGTGGGCAAGAGGGACAACGGAAGGGGACAGACCGATGACCACGGCCGACTTCTTCGACGAAAGCAGTGAACAGTCGATCGTAAAGACCAGCATCGTCAGCAAGTACTTCTGGGTATGGGCCAAGATAATCATGAAGCATTCCGGATCAAGAATCGCCTACATCGACCTTTTCGCAGGCCCGGGCAGGTACAAGGATGGTACTGTGTCTACCCCGCTTAGGATCCTGGAAACAGCCATTGCTGACGACGACATGCGCAACAGGCTGGTTACGGTCTTCAATGATCGGAACTCGAACAATGCCCAGGCCCTTGAGAATGCCATATCCGAACTCCCTGGTATCGACAGTCTCCGCTATCCCCCAATGGTTATGAACAAGGAAGTGGGCACCGAGATTGTCGAATCCTTTGAGGCGACTCGGTTAGTGCCGACACTCTTCTTCGTGGACCCTTGGGGATACAAGGGTCTTTCTCTCCGTTTAGTCAATTCTGTTCTGAAAGACTGGGGTTGCGACTGCATCTTCTTTTTCAACTACAACCGCATCAACATGGGCTTGAATAACGATCTGGTTCGTGAACACATGATCGCGTTGTTTGGAGAACGGAGGGCTGCGGCTTTGCGAAAAGAACTTGAGCGGCTTAACTCCAGGGAAAGAGAATCGCTAGTTGTCGAGGAACTCACCTCTGCCCTCCAGGCCATGGGCGCGGGTTTTGTGTTGCCGTTCTGCTTCAAGAATGACAGTGGGTCACGAACCAGTCACCACCTGGTATTTGTCACCAAGAACTTCACTGCTTACGATGTCATGAAGGACATCATGGCTAAGGAAAGCTCCTCTGCGCCACAAGGAGTGGCCTCATTTCAGTACTGCCCCGCAGAGAGGCAGCAGGGGCTTCTATTTGAGCTCTCACGGCCCTTGGATGACCTGCAAGCGATGCTAGAGGCGGAGTTCAGAGGCCAAGCGTTGACCGTTGAGGACGTCTACAGGCTTCACAGCGTTGGCAGGCCCTATACCAAGAAAAACTACAAACAGATCCTTATGCGAATGGAGGCTGTAGGTTTGATCGATGTCCCAAAGCATAAAGCGGGGACTCTCGGCGACCGCCTGTTGATCACCTTTCGCTGATAAAAGGTTGCGAGCGAACGCATGTTCTGGTAATGTTGGTTGGGGAGGGATCGTGTTGGCTGACCATTCTCGGATCGAGTGGACCCAGGCCACGTGGAATCCGGTCACCGGATGTACGAAAGTGAGTGACGGTTGCACTCACTGCTACGCACAGCGTTTGGCGGAGCGACTGAAGCGTATGGGCAATCGCAAATACGCTGGCGGGTTCGAGGTAACATTGCACCCGGATTCCCTTCGTACGCCGATAACGTGGACTAGGCCACGAACCATTTTCGTAAACTCTATGAGCGACTTGTTCCATGAGAGGGTGCCGATGAAGTTCATTGAGGCGGTCGTTGAGACGATTAAGCTCACCCCTCAACACCGTTACCAGGTACTGACCAAGCGCCCGCACAGGCTATTGGATGTTTCGCGTACGATCCAGTGGCCGGACAATGCGTGGATAGGTGTTACGGTCGAGTCGAGATCGGTTCTTGATAGGATAGGCCTCTTGCGTAGAGTAGAGGCCGCTGTTCGATTTGTATCTTTTGAACCTCTGTTGAGTGATCTGCCTGACCTCAATCTGGACGGCCTAGATTGGGCTATAGTCGGTGGCGAGTCGGGTCCGGGAGCGCGGCCGATGCATGCTGGTTGGGCACGGCGCGTCCGAGATGAGTGTGAGAGAACTGGAACAGCCTTCTTCTTCAAGCAATGGGGCGGGGTCCGCAGAAGCGCTGCTGGTCGAGTTCTCGATGGGAGAACCTGGGATGAGATGCCTGGAAGGTCTAGTGGTGCAGCTCAGAGCGCATCTGCAACGTAGGTTAGATCCTGGCCGGAACAGGGGTACATGGCACGCGAAGCGGAACAACAGATGGGATCCCCGCCATCGGCTAGTGGAGAACAGGCTCCCCTGTCTAGATGCGCTTTGAGAACGCAGGCGAGCCGCCGACTAGCGCTTGCCTAGCGACTGCCGACTAAGACTATGCAGGGTTGTTAATTGGGAGGAACGGCATAGAGCTTCCTAGAACAAGCGGGCGAGGCACAACAAGCAAAGGGCGGGATTGTATGCCCGGTGGGTCTCCTAACCTAGAGTCGAAGACCTCGGTATCACTGGCTGTCCGTCGGCTCATGCAGGTCGGTTCTCCTCATACATACCTGCTCATTTCGGCCATCGGTTGCGGCGTGGTTTCGGCCGTAGCAACGGTTGTCTCCACCGATTTTACCGCCAGGATGACCAACATGATGATCTCCCGAGATTTGGAGGGCTTCTCCCGGCTTGTCGTCCCCGTTGTGTTGCTGGCGGCAAGCGTTGTGTTACTCGGCTCAGGTCGGAGGCACTTTGGGAGAGTGTTCAGTCACCGGGTCGTCTACCTGCTGAGAAAAGGCGTCGTTGACCGCTTAGTTGCAGCACAGGCGGGCTCAGTTGAGCACAGCGGCCAGGTGCTTTCGAGGTTCACAAACGATCTGGGCTCCGCCCAAAGTATGATGGAGCAGGCAGTTCCCCTGGTCGTATCATCTTTGCAGGCGGCGCTGGCTCTAGCCTACATGCTGTGGCGAAACTGGCTTCTTGCCCTTATCGCCGTGTTTGGGACTCCCCTGGTGTTCGCCGTTGTGGGAAAGACAAACCGTCCGCTCATGGACGTGTCCAAGAAAGCCCAAGAGGCCTTGGCGTCCACCAACGAGTCCATAACGGAGAGCCTTTCGGGCGCCGAGATAGTCAGGTCGTTTGGACTCCAGAACAGGATGTACCATACCTTCCAAGACCGCGCCAACAGGTGGCTGGCACTTGTCCGCAAAAGGGCAGGACTTGCATCGGCGGTGGGTGCTGTGGGCTTCGGCGCATCGTTTACTCCATTCATCCTCGTGTTCGGCATTGGCGGGTTTATGGTGTTGCGCGGCCAGATCCTCATGGGGACCCTGTTCGCTTTCATGGAACTCCTCAACTACGTGTCCTTCCCCATGCAGGAACTGCCCAGGATGCTCGCACAAATGGCGTCCGACTCCGCCGCCGTAGAAAGGGTACTTCACCTGCTAGATCTCCCAATAGAGGGCCAAGCGGGCACGGACTTTCCTCTAGACCCTTCGGTGCCCGCAATTGAGTTCAAAGACGTCACCTTCTTTTACCCAGGTAGGGGCGAGGCCGGAGATGCCCATTCAGGCAGCGTTACTCCCGCCCTCTATCACGCGAGTTTTTCGATTCGGGCGGGGGAGACGGTGGCCATGGCAGGCGCCAGCGGCTCGGGAAAGACCACCGTGCTCCGGCTGCTCTTGGGGGACTACGCTCCCGATAGTGGCCAGATCCTGGTGTTTGGCCATGACCTCAAGGAGTGGTCAATAGAGGCTTTGAGGAGCCACATATCATACGTGAGTCAGAGCACTTATCTCTTCCCGTTTTCAGTTAAGGACAATCTGATACTGGAGAAAGACGGCCTCTCCATTGACCGTGTCCGTGCCGCATCTGGGTTATCTCAAGCCCAGGGCTTCATCGAATCTCTTCCCGACGGTTACGACACCCGGGTAGGTGAGATGGGTAACAGGATTTCTGTTGGCGAAAGGCAGAGAGTCTCGCTATCCAGGGCGTTTCTTCGGATGTCCGACATTCTCTTGCTGGATGAAGCCACGTCGGCTCTGGACAACCAGTCGGAAAGTCAGGTTATCCAGGCTATCCGCGACAACTTCGCTGACGTGACGACTATGGCCATCGCTCACAGGCTGTCCAGCGTTCAGCATGCCCACAGGGTCTTGGTGTTCTCTCAGGGACGAGTGGTGGAATCGGGAACCCACCAAGAACTCATGGACAAACGGGGCAGGTACTACCAGCTGTATAACGCTCAGGCGGAAGGTCAAGAATCCAGCGAAGGTGCCCCGCCGGAAGAGGTGCACCCGCAAGGCGGCTTGGTTAGTGGGCGTCTCTCCCAGGGAGCGTCGCACCCGCACGTTGCCCTTAGCAGGGGAGGCGAACTCCGATGAAGCCTGATGTGGGGCAAGTTGGATCGCCGGTTGGAGGATCCCAGCGTCAAGAGAGGCGCAGCAGCCTATCCATACTCGCCAGGGTGTTCGCGTTGGCCAAACCCCATGCTCTAGGGTACGTGGCGGGGATCCTGGGCGTTGGCCTTGCCAATCTCCTAATCAACGTATTGCTGGCCCGAATGCTTATGAGTCTCACCGGCGGCATCATGGAGATCAGCCGTGACAAAGTTGCGTCTGGGACAAGGCTTCTCGCCATAGGCACAGTCCTAATGGCCGTCTTTGTCCTTTTCTCGGGACGAACCCTGTTGGCAAGCGTGTATGGGGTTGCTAACGACATTAGGAAGCGCCTCTTGAGCAAGTTTCTGCACATGCCTTTCCAGGAAGTTGAAAGCCGCCACTCGGGTGACCTTCTGGCACGGGCTACAACCAGCCTCAGGCAGGTGGAACGCCTCCTCCTCGGTGACTTCCAGACTCTTGCGAACACTCTGTTGTCGGGGGTAGGCAGCGCCATCTACATGGTGACGTTGGACCCTGGGATGGGCCTTGTGGGAATCGGATGCGGGGTTCTGCCCCTAATTACAAACCTGCCCTTTGCCGGCATCTTGCGCCGGACGGGCAAGGAGGTGGAGGAGACTCAAGCCGCTTTGGTGGAAAGGGTCTCCGATGTGCTCCAGGGGAGGGACACCATCCGCCACCTAAACCTGGGCAAGTTCATCTCTTCCAGAACCGATTGGGCAGGTCAACAGGCGCTGAGGGCGGGTTTGAAGCAAGTGGGAGTGGACACTTTGCGGATGCTCGCTGACGGGGCGTCGGATTTGGTCATGGCTGCGTACGGGGTATACGTCAGTTATGTGGGCATTCGTAATCCGGACCTAATCCCGGTTTCTATCGCCATGATGCAGCTGTCTTTCCCGGTCAAGCGACTTTTCGCAACCATCGGAGCGGTAGTCGCCGAAATCCAGATCAACATCTCCGGCGCCGAAAGGGTACTGGAAGTGCTGGACATCGCCCACGAGCCGGTTGTGTACGAGCGGGCCACCCGTGAGCCGGTTGCGTACGGCCACGCCACCCGTGAGCCGGTTGTGTACGACTACGCTGCCCGCGAGCCGGTTGCGCAAGACTACGTCTCCCAGGAACACGAGACGTTCGAGCGCCCTGACGCTCCCTCACCCGCCGGGTGTTTTGGTACGGTCGAAGACTCAGCCCCACTTCCCGCCCTGGCCGTGGAGGGGCTTTCGTTTATGTATTCGACGTCCCAAGCGCCGGCTATCTCCGACGTCTCCTTCGCCGTCATGCCTGGCGAAACCGTGGCGTTGGTAGGCCCCTCAGGGGGCGGAAAGAGCACCCTGGTCAGACTCGTTCTTGGCCTGTACCCTCCGGCTTCTGGAGAAATCCGAGTCAAGGGAGCCTGCATCTCCCAAGTCCCGCTTCGGGATTGGAGGCGCTTCTTCTCCTATGTTCCCCAGGACTCTTTCCTCTTCGCAGGCACTGTGTACGATAACATCGCGGCCGAAGACGAGGGTGCTGCGCCATCCCAAGTAGAGAGCGCTGCCAGGGCCGCCGGAATCCACGACTTCATTGCGGGCCTCTCCGGGGGATACCAGACGCCTATCGTGGAAAGAGGGGCGAGTCTCTCGGGTGGTCAAAAGCAGAGGATAGCCATCGCCCGGGCCATCCGCAGAAACGCCCCTATCCTGTTGCTGGATGAGGCCACTGCGTCTTTGGACACCGAGTCGGAAGCCCTTGTCCAGGAGGCTCTCGATAACCTCATGGCGGACCGGACTGTGCTGGTCGTGGCTCACCGCCTATCCACGGTGAGGCGGGCCGACCAGATTCTGCTTCTGGACGGAGGCAGCATAGTGGAACGTGGCAGTCACGACGAGCTCATGGCCGCGGGAGGTCGGTACAAAGACTTGGTGGACGCGGGGTTTGGGAGGCAGGGGAGATCTCGGTGAATCAGGGCCGTGTAGACTCCAGGAGGAACACGGCACAGTCTCGGAAGCCTGGTAGAGACCTGGCATAAGGGGGTCAATGCGTGATCGGCCCGATTGCTCTGTGGCAGGAGTTCACCGGGATTCTGCACGAGGGTAGCCTGACCCTCGATAGGATTATGCCCGTGGAAAGGTCATTGGCCGAGCCACTTCTGACAGTACTAAGCGAGCTGAGGGCCGCAGTTCCCAAAGACGTCTGGCCACGCAATCCCCGGCACTGGCGGAATGGTGACGACGTGATCTACCTCGTTGAACTCGGTACCCCTGCGTCGACCTTTTGCTTCACCCTTGTGGCGCAGGGAGATGAATGGTTCGTTAAGCATGTGGAAAGCATCCTCCTTCCCATAGATTCTGTTCCCCGCCTACCGGCTTCGGAGTTCCCGGATCTGCCTGTTGAAACCAAAGCGTGGATGCGGCAGGAAATTGACATAACCAACCAGATCCATATGTACAACGTGCTCAAAAAGGAAAGAGGCCGCGAACTGGCAGTGGCTTCCTTTTGCGATGGCGCCGGATACTACCTGGCCTCGAAAGCCTGGCTTCCCCTACTGCCTGACCATCAGGCTTTCATCATGTATATGTGTTGGGAACAATCCGTTCTTCGAGGAAACCAAGTGACTTTGGAGAAACTGGACGACACCGGGGCTGTTGTTCGGGTCCGTGCGCTTTGGTTCGAGATCTACGACAGAGCCCTACACCTCCGGCGGCAGATTCCCGCCGAGGACTATCGGGTTCTGTTCGAGTCTATCTGGAGGGACAGAGCACGTGCTGCGGGCTATGACTTGCGCATCTCCTACGGGCTTCCGTACACCAGTTTCGAGTTCTATCGGATACCATAATGCCGTCCCGCAATCCCCAAGCACTGCCTAGGTGAGGAGGACGTCAAGTTGGCTGGCCTCGAACTACATTGGCTCCAGGCGTCACTTCCCCGAACTATCGTCTCGCTCCACCTCAAACTGCCAGTTTGACCTATCCGGCATAGGCCCAGGCGTCTTGGTCGAAGGGTGGTTCACAGTACGGTTCTTTTTCGTAGGCTTCTATCGCTAGGGTAATGTCTACTCCCAGAAGGCTCCAAATGCCTTTGGGCCTGTCGGACCTAATCAGCCCGTAGACCCGGTCCCCATTGGGGTCAGGAGTCTGCAGTGAGACTTCAGCTCCGCGCCGTCGAACGCTGGCCCCCAGCAATGTCTCCGGACGGCAATCGGAAGGGCGGGCACGTCCGCCCTTCTCGTGTGGTATGCCGGGCGTGGGCGAAGGAATTGCAGGTTTTGCGAAGAACATTGTGTAGTTGGATGTCACGTGGCGAACAGTACTATCGTACAGCGACATAGCGGCACCCAAGAAAGGAGATGCGGCAGATGATCAAGGGTATCTTCGCTCCAATACCCACGCCTTTTGTTGGCGAGGAAGTGGCCTATGACAAACTAGGCGAGAACGTCGAAAGGTGGGGCAGAACAGGGCTTTCGGGTCTCGTGGTATTTGGCTCCAACGGCGAGGCCCCGTATGTGGACGAAGACGAGAAGGTTGAAGTTTGGGCTTACGTGAGAAAGCATCTTCCGGAAGACAAAGTCATGATCGCAGGCACAGGGCAGGAGAGCACCCGGGCGACTGTACGCCTTACCAAGAAGGCGGCGCAAGTAGGGGCCCGGGCCGCGCTGGTTGTCAATCCCAATTTCTTCAAAGGAAGCATGAAAGAGCCCGCGCTAGAGAGGTTCTACCGGGATGTAGCGGACGCTTCGCCCATCCCCATCCTTGTCTACAACATGCCGGGCAACACAGGCATCAACATGTCCAGTTCGCTGGTGGTGAGGCTTTCGGACCATCCCAATATTGTAGGAGTCAAAGACTCTAGCGGCAACATCGTGCAGATTTCCGAGATACTTCGGGGCGTGCCCAAGAATTTCGCCGTCTTTGCGGGCTCGGCCAGTTTCCTTTTCCCGGCGGCGGTTATGGGCGCCGTTGGGGGAACTCTCGCCACAGCCAACGTGGTGCCGGATCTCTGCGTCAAGCTCCTGGATCTGGCCAACCAAGGCAAGTTGGAGGAAGGGCGCGAGCTTCAGAAGAGCCTCTTGGCGCTAAACGCCGCCGTTACTGCCCGGTTCGGAGTGGCAGGGCTCAAGGCCGCTTTGGACATGGTGGGTTACTTCGGCGGACTCCCCAGGCGCCCAATGCTGCCTCCCGGGGAGGTCGAGAAAGCCGAGATCCGCAACATACTCACTGCTTTGGGTGTGGAGTTGGTGAAGTAGAGTGGGCAGTATCCCGGTAATCCTCAACGGCCCGGGTCGAGTGGGCCTGAGCTTCGTCCGGTTGCTTGAGGAGAAGGCACCTTACATCCGAGATAAGACGGGGGTTCGCCCATCCTTGGTTGCCGTGACCGACGTCGACCGCTCCTTGTTCAACCCTGAGGGGCTCAGCCTGGTTGATGTAAGGGCGTGGAAGGCGCCGGTGCAAAACGCGTCTTACAGGGACATCTTGGACCGGGTCGCCGGTATTCCCAGGGTTCCTGGCATTCCCGGGGTTCGCGGCATCTCCGGCATCGTAGTGGAAGCCACGCCCACTAACCCGACCACAGGCGAACCCGGCTTGAGTCATATCGTTGACGCCATCAGCCTGGGGTTTTCCGTCGTTACTCTGGCGAAGGGACCCCTAGTGGTTGCGTTCCATAGCCTTCGCGGGCTGGCTTCGGAGAAGGGGGCCGGCCTCAAGTATAGCGGAGCCGTGGCCGCGGCGCTTCCTACGGTGGATACGGCTATGTATTCTATGGCCGGGGTGGAGATAACCGAGATAGAAGGGGTGCTTAACGGCACTACCAACTACATACTGAACTCCATGGCCAACGGTACGTCTTACAGCCATGCGCTCTCGGAGGCCCAGGCCATGGGCGTGGCCGAGGCTAACCCGACTTTGGACGTTGAAGGGTTTGACTCCGCCGCCAAACTCCTGATCATCGCCAACACTGTGTGGGGCACGAGCCTTGGTCTTTCGGATGTCCGGCGGCAAGGGATCACTCATCTCGACGGCCAGGAGGTCATGGAGTACGCCAGAGGGGGCACGCCGGTGCGGCTTGTGGCCAGGGCATGGCTTGACCCTGAAGAATCGGGGGCCACAAGCGACGCGGGCTTCGCGGATTCCGCGAAGTCCGCAGAGCCCACGAAACCTCCGAAACCCCCAAAATCCAGGCTCGTGCATCTCGCCGTCGGCCCCGAGCCTCTACCTGCAGGGCACCCATTCATGCACCTTCCGGGCACTCAAAAAGCGGTTCGCTTTGTTTCCCGGGAGATGGGCGACATTGTGGTTTCGGGTGGGGCATCGGACGTAGTAGGTGCAGCGGCGTCAGCCGTGAAAGACCTCATCCACCTGCTGGAAGAAAGGAGGACTCTGTGACCGTAAACGCCATCAAGAAGGCAGTGGATATTACGATGATTGTGGCGGCCGATGGTCCGTTGTGCTTGACGGACATCGCCGGACGGTCTGGAATCCCCGTTCCTACGACTCGCCGGATTCTGTCCACCCTTACCGAGTCGGCGATCCTCCGGCGCGTTGGAAACGTCTACACCCTGGGCATTAAGGTGTTCGAGATGGGGAAGAAGGCTGAGCAGGCGATGGATATCATCGGACTTGCCTGGCCGCACCTGGAGGCTCTCGCTGCCAAAGTGGGGGAGAACGCCAACTTGGCGGTGTTGGATGGCGTCCATGTGGTGTATCTTTCTTGTGCCGAGGCCGGGCGGGTGATGCGGACGTTCACCGTCCCCGGCGCCAGAATCCCGGCCCACTCTACCGGGGTGGGCAAAGTGCTTTTGGCCAGACATAGCGACGCCTATGTGGCGAGATTGTATGAAGGGGTGAACTTGGAAAGGTTCACTGCCAAGACTCTAGGGGATCTGGATTCTCTTCTGGGCGAACTGCGAAAGGTACGGGAACAGGGCTACGCGATGGACGAAGGCGAGCGAGAAGACGGCGTGCTGTGCTTGGCCGCTCCTGTCAGGGATTTTGCGGGGCAAGTGGCGGCTGCCGTGAGCGTTTCGGGACCTTCCTCCCGGCTGTCTGGCCGAGTGGATTTCCTGGTTAGGGCCGCTTGTGCCTGTGCTGAGAACGTGTCCCGGGAATTGGGTTGGAAAGGAGAAGGTACACATGAATCAACTGAATCAACGAGCACCTAAATCAAAACTTCTGCTAGGGCCGGGTCCCAGCAATTCGGACCCGAGGGTTCTGCGGGCGCTTTCCGAGCCTACGCTGGGGCACCTTGACCCTGATTTCGTGGCGATCATGGATGAGACTACCGAGTTGTTAAGATACGTCTTCAACACCAAGAACAGGTTGACTGTGCCCATTTCGGGGACAGGTTCCGCGGGAATGGAGACGGCCATCGTAAACACAGTGGAGCCCGGCGACAAGGTCATTATCTGCGTTGCCGGCGTTTTCGGCGAGCGTATGGTCGACGTTGCAGAGCGAGCCGGCGCCACCGTTGTCCGAGTGGATACTCCCTGGGGAGAGCCGGTGGATCCCGAGGACGCAGGCAAGGCTATCAGGAGGAATCCTGACGCTAAGTTACTGGGAATCGTTCACGCCGAGACATCTACAGGTGTACTCCAGCCTTTGGACGATATCGTCAACTTGGCCCACGAGAAGGGCATGCGGGTGGTTGTGGACGCCGTCACGTCTTTGGGCGGAGTGGAAGTGCCTGTGGACCGCCTTAATCTGGATTTTGTCTACTCAGGCACCCAGAAGTGTCTGTCGTGTCCGCCCGGACTGGCTCCTGTGACTGCCAACGAGGCCACGGCCGATTTCATCAAGAACCGCAAGACCAAATGCCAGAGCTGGTATCTGGACTTGAGCATGATTCAAAGGTACTGGGGTTCCGAGCGTTTCTACCACCACACCGCTCCAGTCAACATGATCTACGCCCTCAACGAGAGCCTGAGGATTATCAAGGAGGAGGGCCTGGAGGCCAGGTACGAGCGCCACCGGGCAACTCAGAAGTTCCTTATAGAGGCACTGGGCGCCATTGGGATCAAGCCGGTGGTCAACGAACCTTACAGACTTCCCAGCCTTACAACAGTCTGGACTCCAGAGGGTGTGGATGAGGCCAAAGTCCGCAAACGGCTTCTGGATGAGTTCAACATCGAGATCGGCGCCGGGCTTGGCGTGTTCAAGGGCAAGGTCTGGCGTATCGGCCTCATGGGGACGAACTCCAAGAGGACAAACGTCGTGTTCCTTTTGGCAGCTCTCAAAGACATCTTGGGGGTCTAGAGAGAGAGTTGTCACGTTAGCGGCGGTTTTGAGGGTCGGGGAAAGGATCTTGCCGGGATATTGCTTGCCCTGGTAAGAAAGTTTCCCTGACCACCTTCCCCGAGGCAGATGGCAGCAAGTCAGAGCAACTGGGCTTGCGGACGGGTTGGTATCAGGGACACCGTCGGTGTTTCAGGCGAATCCCACCGGTGCCACCGCTAGGGCTATGTCCTCGATGTCGTGACTGAGGCGGGCGGGAGGCAGGCTTTTCAAGATGACTCGTCCGTAATTCTTCACCATGATCCTGGGGTCTAGGAGCACCACAGCCCCGCGGTCGGTCTTGGTCCTAATGAGTCTGCCGAACCCTTGCTTGAGCTTTAGCGTAGTCAAAGGCAGGGAGTAATAGGTAAAGGGTTGGATGCCTTGGAGTTTCCAGAGTTCCTCCCGGGCTTGCATCACAGGATCGTCAGGAACCGGGAAGGGTAATTTGGTGAGAATTACGCATGACAGCGCGCTCCCAGGTACGTCCACGCCTTCCCAAAAGGAATCGAGGCCGAGCAAGACAGCATTTCCGTGCTCCTTGAATTCTTCAAGGAGAATATCTCTAGGTGCGTCTCCTTGCTTCAGGACGGGATAGCCCTTCTCCTCGATCCGGTCCCTTATTGTGCTTGCTACTTTCTCCAGAGATCTCCTGTTTGTGAAGAGCACGAAGGTACGCCCCTGGGTCAAATCCACGATTTCCAGGACTTTTTCCCCGATATAGTCGCTGAAGCTGGGAGCGTTGACATCCCTGCCTCGGCTATCCTTAGGCACGCACAGGCAAGCCTGCTCTCTGAAATTGAAGGGGGAGCCCAGTACCAGTTCAGGGGCGTTCTCCAGACAGAGCATCTTCTTCATGTAGTCGAAAGACCCGCCTGCTGTGAGGGTGGCAGAAGTGATGATGCATGACGGCAGGTCATCCCACAGGGCTTCCCTGAGGTACGGGCCAACTTCTATGGGCGAACGCCTAACCACCACTGAGGATCGTCTTGCGGTTTCTTGGACTTCTGACCAGTACACGTAATGGTCACCGGAGCCTTCGAGGTTACTGATGCTTTCCAAGTCCCCTGCCAGAAGGCTGAAGCGCTTGCGGAGAGCGCTCAGTTCGAATCGCTCTTCGTCAGAGAGGTCCAGATCCTCCCATTCCGAAATTGAGCGCCCAATGTCCCGCAGAGTCTCGGCTATCACGGGGTCAAGGGTTCCTGCGTCCAAAAGGCGTATCTTGTCCCTGCCCCGGACTGTGAGCCCTCTGAGCCCCGAACCTAGGGCCGCTCCCAGGTTGTCTAGGGAGACCCTAAGGTTTCTGACACTGTCTCTATCCACGGTTTTCCCAAGATCGCCGGTAGATGCCTTGCGGATCGTATCATCGGCCAACCGTTTGAGGCGATTCTCGCTCACCTCTCTACCCAGGCTATCGCGGGTTACGTCTTCCAGGTGATGACCTTCATCGAAAATGACGCTCTCAAAACCGGGCAATAGGCCCGCTTGGCCTTTGCTTTCCTTGCTAATGACCAGGTGAGACACGAAAAGCGCGTGGTTTACCACGATAAGGTGACATTTCTCTAGGCCCTTTTTGTGCTTTTGGTAGTAGCAGCTATCGCGGAAGCGGCACTTTGCCGACATGCAGCGGTCGCCTTCAGAACAGACCTCACTCCATAACCGCTCGGGGATGGCCACGGGCAGGGTGTCTCTGTCGCCATCCCAGTCGCCTTTATCAATAAGCCCCGAGAGATCCATAATGAGCTTGTCTTCCTGGTTAGGCGCGAAAAGCGAAGATCTCTCCTGAACCTGAGAGTAAAGCTGGTTCCAGCGCCGGAGGCACAGGTAGTGGCTTCGCCCTTTGAAAATGGAGTAGGATGGCGCAACACCCGCTTGACGGAATAGGTTTGCCGCCAGAGGGATGTCTTTTCCGAACAACTGGCCCTGTAGGTTCACGGTATGAGTCGAGATGATGGCCCTTTTGGATGTACGGGCAGCCCAGAGGATTAGGGGAAAGATGTATGCAAGGGACTTTCCGGTCCCCGTGCCCGCCTCAACCAGGAGGTGGCCTCCGTTGGTCAGAGAATCCCACACCGATAGGGCCATCTCCAGTTGCTGTGGCCTCTTCTCAAAGCCCGGTATGACGTGGGATATGATCCCGTCAGCGGCGAATGCCTTTTTCAGTATGGTTTTGGGGTCGTCTGTCAAGGAATACGAGGTCTTGCCCTCCTTGCGCGTCAGCCATAGAATCTTTCTGGTTCGTTGTCATAATTGTACGGTGTGTGGTGTGGAAGATCAAACTGGAGAGAACACCGCTACCAGACGTCTTGGGATTGGTGAGAGACAGATAATATTGAAGGGGGCAGCGTTGCCGCCCCCAACCTAGATCAACGTCAGTTACCAGTGTCATCGGCTGGTCATTGTTCAAGCAGTCAGCGTCCGTTTCCCCCCGACTCGCCCTTGCCTGAGTTGCCGGTGCCTTCGCTTCTGGCGGTTTTCCCCAATTCCTTCATGATGTCTTTGATTGTCTGGTCCAACCACTTTCGGGTCAGATCCTTCATAAAGCGGGCCCGCTCATTGGGTTCCATGTTATTGAGGTACTGGTCAAGGTCAAATCCAGGGAGACGCTTCCTAATTGCCTTAAGGATTTCTGAAGAGTCTGGGTCACCTAGCAGATTGGGCCAGCTAAAGTCGCTGTTTTTGTCAGGTTTGCCGGATTGGCCCGGTCTGCCGGATTGGCCCGAGCTGTCTGACTGGCCCTGCTGACCTGATTGGCCGGGTTTTCCCGACTGATCAGGAGGATTGGTTCCTGGAGACTGTCCCGGTTTTTGGCCGGGTACGCTGGGCTGGCCGGGCCGATCTGGTTGATCTGACTGACCTGGCTGACCGGATTGACTGGACTGACTGGGCCCGCTGCCATGGCGGTTGCCATCGCCCGGCGGTGTATAGGTGCCGGACTGTGTGCCTTCAGTGGGCTCTATCTCCTGGCCATCTTCCCCAAGTCTGCCGGGGCCTTGATCTTGGGGGTTTTTGGGATCTTGGTGATCTTGGCCCAGGCGGTCTTGCTCGTGCTTCGAAAGCGCCCAGGATGCTGCTCGGCCTGCCGATATCCCAAGTTTCTTGGCTATTTCTCGAGTTTCCATATCGAGAGTCAAGAATGTCACGTTAGGCGCTTTCTTGGCCTGCCCAGGGGGGATGGCCTGGCCCTTATTGTCTTTTTCCGCTATCTTATCTAGAGCGCCTGTGACCTTCTTCTCTAGTGCCTGCATTCTTGATTCATGCGACTTGTCGGTTTCGTTGGATATGGGCACAAAGGAGATTACGAGGTCTATGATTGGGTCATCGGTGTCGCTCTCGGTGTTTGTCTGGGCTTCGACCAGGATCTGGGCCACTTCCTGAGCAGGCCTCATATGGTATTTGATCTGCTCCAGTAGATGTTTGCCGTCTTCGTCCAGCGGGGTGGCAGCCTTAACCAGTCCCTTATCGTTAACCAAAAGCTCTATACTTCCCACAGAATCGATGGTCACGTAAGCCAAGGCGGGCCTTGCTTGGAGATAGCCGTGGTATCCGAAGAAAGAGCAGAAAACCAGCACCGCCGAAAGGGCCATGGCCGGCACGATCTTGAGGAACAGAGCGCGTCTCGTTCCGCGAGACGGAATCACCATCGTGGACCCGGGAAGAAGCGTTTCGTCGCTAGTTTTCATGGTCAGAAACTCGCCCGAAGGTGTCACCAGGGTCACCTTGTTGCCCTTTTTCTGAAGTACTAACCCTCTATCGTTCATTTCTGTAACCACCCGTCCTTGGCAGATCGAGAAACTCCCTCAAAGTCGGGAAGTCTTTGGCCAGCATGAGTGCGACTCCCGTCACGTAATCCTTCTGGCGCTCAATGGTCTTGCGAGACATCGCCAATTCCGTAGGCAATGAGTTGAGCAAATCCTCAACCGGCAATTTCCGCTCACTCAAAAACCTCTTCTTTAGGCGGCTATCTTGAGCCACCAAGATCGCCAGCCCAAAAGCCCTTTCCCTGGCATCGGAATGCTTGGGTGTCTTTCGCACGACGTCATCCAACGTAAGCCCGTATTCCTCTAACGCTTCCTTCCATTGCTCCATCTCGTCCCGGCGTTCCAATGCACTCTGCCACGCCGCCGGATCGCTATTTGCCCCAACGGACAAGGCCAAAGACCTATCGGCGTCTTGGCCTAGGGCCGAGAGCGGAGTCTCGTCCCGCCGGCTTTCCCGCCGAAAGTGGTCTATGAGGCGGCGCCTGATGACAGTGGCGGCGAAGGCCAAGAATCCTGGCCTCGGGCTGCTGTAAGCCGTTATGGCCTCGTCAAATGCCAAGAGCGCCACGCTCACCTCGTCGTCCTGTCCAACTGTCAAGTATCGTCTAGTCGCGGCCGATGCCGTCTTCAAGACAAAGGGAACATAATCACGGATTAGTTCCTCTCGGGCAGCGGAGTCTCCATCCCGTGCCCGGGCAACCCGCAATTCTACTGCCTCTGTGGCAATGCGTCCCATAGATGAAATCAATGCACCATTCACCAGCAAGATCCTTCTCCAGAGTCACGCGATACACCTGCTTTTCCCTGCAGACCCGTTTACTGTAGCCAAGGTGTTCCAAGCAAGATGGGTTGTCGATGGGTTACGGCGCCCATCTTACATATAGAATCGTATCCAGTTCCGGATTTTGGGGTGAAGGGTAAGCGGTTCGGATCCTACATCCTAACCTCGCCCCGGTTCACAAGGTGACTGCCGTGATGTCCCAGGCGGCGACATCAATTATTCGGTAATATTTCGCCCCACTATATACTTGCACCACGAAACACTCTGTGCTATGATGTGTGAATGATGAAGAAGTATGAGAAATCATACTTATTGATACGACAGTCGAAAAGGGTGGGAATCAGCCGCTCGAACCTGTCCGTCAGCGGGTATCCAGCGACAAATATATGGGGGCAGCCAAGGGCAGCTAGGCGGTAGCAAGCGGTAGCCGGGCGGCAGGCTCCGACAGTAAGAGTATTGGAACCGCGTTCCAGGAAATCACGGGAAGGGGGGGATTCTTTGAGCCACATACTCAGAGGGAAGTTCTGCGGCGCAGCAACGGTTGGAGAGAGAGGACAAATCGTTATACCGGCCGAGGCGAGAAAAGAGTACGGACTCGAAATCGGTGACAAGGTCATGGTGTTCATGGGGCATCACGGAAACGGCTTGATCGTCATAAAAGCAGCTCAAGTCACTCGAATGTTATCGGACACTATAGAACAGTTAGGGAAAATCGTGGAAGAGTCGTCTAAGGAGCCATCTGGAGAACCACCAACCTAACAACCTAGCGTTTGGCCGGAGGAGGCATTGGGAATTTGGCAATTTTACGCAGGCTAACAGGCTTCGCCAAGCCATATTGGAAGGTGTATGTCGGCATTTTGGTAATCGTTGTGGCCATGACCGGGCTTGGCCTTCTACAGCCTATGATCACTAGGTGGCTAGTGGACGATGTGATCGCCAACGGCCACTGGGACATGCTGCTATGGGGGGCATCGGCCTTCGTAGGGCTTTCGGTAGTGGGTGCCGTTCTTGCCTATGTCCAACGGTATGGCATGTCTTGGGCAGGTCAAAGGATAATTTACGACATCCGCAACTGCTTGTACGAGCATCTGCAACAGTTGTCATTCAGCTTCTACGATGAGGCCCAGACCGGGCAGCTTATGACCCGGGTTACCGCCGACGTCGAACACACTCGAATGTTCCTTTCGCACCAGCTCATCCAGATCGTTGCTGCCTCAGTGAGGTTCATATCAACCATGATTTTGATGCTGAGCCTAAACTGGCAGTTGACTTTGGTGGCCCTGATCCCGGTGCCCATTCTGGTATGGCGGGTTCAGATCTACGCAACCATCTTGAGGCCGCGATACTGGTCCATCCAGCAACTCCTGGGAGTCATGACCGCTACCCTCCAAGAGAACATTACGGGGCAGCGCGTGGTCAAGGCATTCGCCCGGAAGAAGCACGAGATGGAGAAATTCGAACGGGACAACATGGCATATCTGAATAAGAACATTGAAACCGTCCGGGCTTCGGCCCTGAACCAGTCCATAATGACCATGCTAACCGAAGCGTGCCTAGGTCTCGTGTTCTTCTGGGGTGGCGGCCAGGCCATCCGGGGGGAGATTTCTGTAGGAACCCTCATTGCGTTCAACCATCTTATCCTTCAGACCGTTCAGCAAGTGAGAATGCTGGGGATGTGGGTTAGCGGTGCCCAGAGGGCCATCGCTGCAGGCGAGAGGATCTACGAGATTCTGGACACCGAAGCGACCGTCAAGGATAAACCCGGGGCTAAGCCCGTTGGTAATGTGCGAGGGCGGGTCACCTTCGAGGATGTCGGGTTTGCCTACGACGGCGAGAACCTGGTGCTCGAAGATATCAACCTGGACGTCAGGGCGGGCGAAACCATAGCCATTTTGGGAGGCACCGGCTCGGGCAAGTCGTCTCTGATCAACCTGGTGCCAAGGTTCTACGATGTCACTAAGGGCAGAATTCTGGTTGACGGCCACGACATCCGCGATATCACACTGGAGAGCCTGCGCCGCCAGATCGGAGTCGTTACCCAAGAGACTTTCCTGTTCTCGGCCTCGTTGAGGGACAACATCGCTTACGGACACCCCAAGGCCACCGATGCCGAGATTATCGCCGCCGCAGAAGCAGCTCACATAAACGACTTCATCGGCAGCTTGCCCAATGGGTACGAGACGGTTATCGGCGAACGCGGAGTGGGCCTATCAGGCGGGCAGAAGCAGCGAGTTGCTATCGCCAGGGCTCTCCTTATGGATGCCAGGATTTTGCTCTTGGACGAGTCTACTTCTAGCGTAGACGTGGAAACCGAGATGCGGATTCAGGAGGCTTTTGCTAGGCTGCTTCAGGACAGAACCTCTTTCATCATCGCCCAGAGGCTCTCGACCATTAGGAACGCTGACAGGATCATCGTCCTAGATAAGGGCAGAATCGTCGAGGAAGGGACACACCAGGGACTTCTGGCAAAAGGCGGAATTTACACCGCCATCTACGACTTGCAGTTTAGGAGTCAGGAGAGAGATGAGTTTGAGCGCGAAGTCGCTCTTGCCGAAGGCGGTGGTCATTGATGGGTATGCACATGCGCGGCGGACTTGACATCGGCAACATAGACCTTAAGGACCTCAACTTCTCCCATCTCAAGAGGACCAAAGAGTTCGTGTTGCCGTTCATGAAACAGATGATCTTGGCAATGGCCCTGGTAGGAGCCACGGCGTATCTTGGGCTGCAGGGTCCGGTCATTATCGGGCAGATAGTGGACATTATCCCCGAGGGTGATCTACAGGGGCTGTACAGGTTGGTGGCTTTGTACTTCGCCATCCAGGGCGTCTTGGCTATCCTCCGGTACAGTCAGACTTACGTCATGTCCTGGACCGGGCAGCAAATGTTGTACAGCATAAGGAAGCGGCTCTTCAGTCACCTGCAAGACCTGGGGCTAGATTTCTACGATAGGCTTCAGGCCGGAAGGATTATGTCCAGGGTCGTCAACGACGTTGAGTCCATTAACCACCTTTTAGCAGGCGGTTCCCTGAGCCTTCTGTCAGACATTGTCACCATTGTGGGGATCGTCGTCATCATGCTCCAAAAGAACTCCAGTCTGGCCCTAGTGACCTTCATCACAGTGCCGCTACTTTTCATCACTGTATTTGTCCTGCGGTCAAGGATGACAAGGGCCTATCACATGACTCGGAGGAAGTTGGCTGACATCACCGCCAATCTCCAGGAGTCCATATCCGGAATGCGGATTACCCAGGCATTCTCTAGAGAGGACGTAAACGCCGACAAGTTTGAGGACACTAACCAGCAGAACTTCAAGGCTCAGATGGATGCCGCCAAACTACAGGCCATATTCTTCCCGCTTGTGGACATAATCGGATCCATAGGGATAGCCCTTGTCTACTACTACGGAGGACTTCGGATGTCATGGGGCGAGTCTCTGGTTACCGTAGGCACCCTCACGCTTTTCGTCAACTTCGTTAATAGGTTTTTCTGGCCTATCCGCAACTTGGTAGATATCTGGAACCAGGTTCTCCAGGCGGCGGTCTCAGCCGAGCGGGTGTTCGAGGTTTTGGATACAGAGCCCAACGTCAGCGACAAGTCTGACGCCCTGGTCTTGGGAAGTGTTGACGGTCATGTGGAGTTCAAGGATATCACGTTCGGTTACAACCCCGAATTGCCTGTTTTGCACTCGGTCAACGTTGAGGCTAAACCAGATGAAACCATAGCCTTGGTTGGGCCTACCGGCGCCGGGAAGTCCTCTATCATCAACCTTCTGTGCCGGTTCTACGATGTCCAGAGCGGGCAGGTGATGGTAGACGGAAATGACATTCGGGACGTCACCCTTGAGTCTCTTCGATCAAATTTGGGCATCGTTCTTCAGGACACAGTCATCTTTTCGGGCACCATCAGGGATAACATCCGGTACGGCAGGCTGGAAGCCACCGATGAAGAAGTTGAGGAGGCTGCCAAGATCGTGGGCGCTCATGACTTCATCATAAACTTGCCGGATGGGTATGACACTCAAGTGCGAGAGAGGGGCACTCGCTTGTCAGTGGGCCAACGACAGCTTCTCTCGTTTGCCAGGGCGCTTCTGGCTGACCCAAGGATACTGATTCTGGATGAGGCAACTTCATCGGTTGATGCCTACACGGAACTGCAGATCCAGAGGGCGCTGGAGAAACTCTTCAAAGGGCGGACTTCTATCGTCATCGCCCACAGGCTGTCGACCATACGGAATGCGGACCGGATTTACGTCATCGACCTTGGAGTGGTGAAGGAAGTAGGCAATCACGAGGAACTCATCGCCAAAGACGGTCTATACCGGTCTTTGTACGAAAAGCAGTTTGCCGGCGAGCCGCCCAAGACGGCGTAGGGCCGGGTAAAACGCCGGACTGGACGTTAGTAAAGAGGCAAGTCCAGGGATGGTCTTGCCTCTTTGGCGGTGCAATAGGCTTGTCCTATCAGAAAAACCAGCTCTCCTTTTCCATAAAGCCTTCGATGTCCACACACTCAACTCCGAAATGTCTGCAGACGTTCGGGATTTTCGCTGCATGTTGTCTAAGTCTCTCTTGACAGACAACAATCCCATTTCGAATCTTTGCCTTGGCCACAATGAAAGGATCCGCGACGTAACCGCCGCCAATTACTTTCTTCTTGTCTATCAACTGTTGAAAGTGGGGTACTGCGAATATCGCTGCCACCAGCCGGGCTTCATCTTGCGTAGGTTGTTCGAAAAAACCGGGATTCAGGGTTGCCCACCTAACGAGACGTGAGGACTTGTCCCAGTACGACTTGATTTCGTGGAGAGATTCTCTTGCCGATACCAACTTTCCAGAAGCGATCATCGAGTCAAAAAGCCGCCACAGAGAGGGAAACCTGGACAGGTAGTAGTGCTCAAACATGTCTATGAGCGCGCTTGTATCCAGTACGTACAGCACAGTCCTTACCTCAACCACGCTTCTTCTAGACTCGGAATACTGTTGACCTTGACCCCAAGGTATTCAGATAATGCATACACATCAATGCGTCTTTGGTAATACTTGCTGAACGCGAGTTCCAGGTATTGCTGGCCAAGGTAACTGGCCTTCATGTAATAGAAATGGCCGCCCGGTTTGCGGGCTGCTTTCCTGAGGCTGGATTCCTCAATCCAGGCTTCTGCCCTACTCTCGTAATATTCCTTGCTTACAAGGTTGCGGTCTAGGAGTTTCCTCAAGATCACTTCCCTACTTACAGAGTACCTGCTGGCTAGCCGCGCTACCAGACCGTCTTCGATACTCTGTCCACGTACGTATGGGTCAAAATCGTGGTCAGGTACCAGGAAGACTGCCGCAAATTCATTACAGAAGACTTCGATTCGTCTATCATGGCTGCTCAGGGCCCATAGATGATCATCTGTGACCTTGGCAACTCCACCGGTCTCGAGAAGCAAGTGACCGAGTTCATGAAACAAGGTGAAAATCTGCCGCGTCTTTGGAAGGGAGTTGTTGATGTAGATGACAGGAAACTCCGTGTCATAGAGACAGAAGCCGGAAATGGCATCATCTCCGAAAGCATCTTTGAAAACCGACACACCGCTATTCCAGAATGCCGCTCGCCAATTCTCAAACGCCGCATTGTCGTCTGCCCACTGGACTTGCTCTTCGAGACTAACGCTAAGGAATAGCCGAGTCTCTGACGCTGCCGATACCATATCGGAGGGCTGGAACCCTCTCAAGGTTCTGACAATGTGCTTCTCGGCGGGGTTAGGCCCGTCATTTAGTTCTTTGAGGTTGATTATCATGGCCTGTGCCCGACGAATGATACTGAGAATCGTGGGCGAGAGTTTCCTGTATTCCGAGCCGGGCAGCGTTCGGAATTGGTCTTTCGGGTTCTCGGTTTCCGGAGGCTTTGGGAAGAAAAACAAGGCTACCGGCCGCTTGTAATAGTCGTGAGCGAGTCTTTCTAGTTGGACATAAGTGGGAGATTCCTGACCACTCTCCCAGCATTCAATGACGCTCACCGGCTTACCCATCTTTGCGGCGATGTCTTCTGCAGACCAGTTGCTGCTCTCTCTGGCCCATTTTAGGATTTCAGGATTGGGAGAGACCTTTCCCATCTTGAGACCACCCCAACACAACCGATATCCATCGGCTCGTTCATTGATGCAGAACTCATCCGTCAGGGCAATAATACCATGCATCCTTCCCAACTGGTATTGGCGAGCCAAGGACTTGTAGCGGGACAAGGGCTTACCAGCACATTGAAGGTCGCACTGCGCCTCCTACCGATAGAGAGGCAGGGCCGTGACCGTCACGCAGTTGGTGTGCTGAACGTCGGGCTTTGCCAGTCTAAGGCCCAAGTACGATTCGCCTAAGTAGGCCGCTTGTGCCGTTACCTCGACTCTGCTGGCCCCTAAAATTGTGGTGACCAGTGACGCATCGATTTCCCTCTCCGGTGGATACCACCAAATGATCCTGACCCTGTAGCCTCTTCGAGGGTTCAGATGAGGCTTGTTGTCCAGATAGGTGACTGTGTCTTCCCCGGAAAGGCTGTGTAGCAGTGAGTTCAACAGGTCATCCAGGTTATCAAGGGTAAAAGGGTGGTAGTCGCCCCTAGGACTCGGCATGTCTCTGACTTCGACGCCAAAGAAGGTTGGCCGCTTATTGAGGGTTGCGCTTACATAGAATGTGTTTCTCGAGTCTTTGTCTGCGGCGGCCTCGATTGCCGCCCACGGGCAGTCAACCTTGTCTGCAAAGCGCATATCCAGACGTCCGGTTTTGTCATTGAGCATTGGGAGATCGCCAGACGGGAAATCGCCTGTAGTCTGGTCTTTCTGCAAGACGATTTCTCCCAAAGGCATTGTGGCAGAAACCGTGACGCTTGAACTGAACCCGTAGTTCTCGCACATACTCACCGGGTACAGGAGCACTGCCCAGTTGGCAGCAATGAGCCCTAAGGCCACGATCGCCATAGGCGTCAGAACGGTGCCTAGGTTCAGTAGGCTGAGCCTTCTCCTGCTTACGGGCTTTGGCGGGCCGAAGCTGGAAAGAAGACATCCGACGGCAACACCTAAGCAGAGGGCTGACGCAATATTCTCTGCGGTGTTTTGGAACCAGCAAGACGATGCACTCCACACTATCCCGGGGAAAAGCGGCGTGAGGTATAGGAGCCTACTGAGCCAAGTGATGGAAGGAGGAGTCGCCGCGTCCTTCTTTCTGAAGGACCATTCAAACAGTACCGACGCGAGTAACCCTGCTGTGGCCAAAAGCGAGTATCCTAAATTCTCCGAACCCAGAAGGCCCATTCCGGTGCACACTCCGCCCATAACGGCTAGTCCCCACGCTCCTGACGCAGATGATCCGCCGCCATACGCGAGGCCTTCTGTAGAGCAGTTGGCAGCCTTAGGCAGATTGGCGATGCGGGAACGCACTGTCCAAAGGCGTAGAAAACCTGTTGTGAACAGCAGTATAAAGATGGCCAAGAGAATCACCGTGGGCCTTTCAGGGTAAACCCAGGCGACATACCCAGCCAGGGCGCTTCTGAAGACTATGGCACGTACTCCCAAAGCCAAAAGCGCCGCTAGAATAGCGCCGCCAACCCATCCAAGAGCGCCCCGGTTTCCCAACCATGGCGAACTGAGGACGATGGCCGCCGCTGCCAAAAGGCCCATGGCTACTCCCGCCCAGGCAAGGTATTTGGACTTCACCATGTGCATTTGACCTAGAGCCACAAGGACCGTCATGTCCCCGTAGACAGGGAGATTCCCTTTTGACGGTGAGGCTTGGGGATCCCAGCTAGCGGGAGTTTCACCGCAGAGCGACAGCAGAGCACTGACTACGGCCTTTGCACGTAGGTCTACAGAGCTCTTCATGAAGACGGCTTCGTCACTTTGCTCTAGGTTGGAAGGCGATGTTCTTAACTGACCGGCCGTAGGAAGCCCAAGGGTGATGGCGGGTATCTCTGGGTCAAGAGCGTCTCCTTCTCCAGTGAAGGCGCCATCGTCTACAAGGTTTTCGAAGGTGACGGTCCTTTGCCGTGGACCTTGGGTCATGGCTCGAAGCCAAAGCGCCTGACTGCGCCCTCCCGCTATGAAAGTGTCCAGGCCGCTTCGCCTGAGATGATCATAGACAGATTGCACCATCGGCACTGGCGTGGAGGCTGCGGGAATTAAAGGCAGCCGCTGATCCTGAAACAGATTGCCGAGTATGAGAACGCTTTTGACTTGCCGGCCGCGGTCCGAAAGGTTCTTCATAAGTGCCTGCATTCCTGCTCCCATCTGGTAATGGCCGGAAACGAAAGCAACGGCTACGTTGTTGGGGCCGGAATACTGCCTTGCAAAGTCTAGAAGGACGCTTGACGATTCGTCCGTGAAGTGCTCCTGACCACCAGTCGAGCTTACCTGCCGTGGCGGACTCTCCCTTGACAGCCGCGCCGACGTTTGGCGAGGGCTCCGTCTCGTGAACCTGGCCGTAGGCAGCGGGCACGTCGTAGGGGGTCACAATGAGGAGGTCAATGGGCGACTTGTCCTGTTTGAATGCCAATAGGTTCTCTCCCTGTACTCCCACGAAAGTTGTTCGGTTGGCCTCCTCAGAGTGCGCTCCCATTACTGTCGTGTAGGCTGTCACCTCTGTGATCCATCCGGACTCCTGTAATGCGGCGCTTGCGTGGGATAGGAACTGACGGCTATCGTAGGAACCTGTCAGCCTGTTGGGGAACTGGAAAGGGTTTGCCTTGACAGGAGGAGCAGTAAGCAGGGTGGTGATGGCCAGACAGAGAGCAGCCAGGACCATGAATGGTTTGGCCTGGGATTGACGGGGTCTAGTCATATCGGCTCACGCACCTCCGGAGTCCTCTGTCTAATTCCGCTGGGTTCGCCAAGAAATCCAAGAACCCGCCTTACTTGTCTTTCCTGAGAATGTTCCGAATTACCGCAACACCCCGGTGTATCCCGGCTGCCATTCCCAAAAGCAGGCCCAGGGGAGCAAAAAAGGTCCGCCCGCTCCGTCTGTCCAGGTATAATCCCAGATAAAGTCCTGCCATGGTGGATGTGGCCAGGGTAAAACCCAGTCCAAGCAGCACTCCTATTCTTCGCCGGTTCATTGCGTGTCCCTTCGACCGGTGGTCATTCTTCGCCCACCTCGGCCATCCAATTTCGTCTCCTCTCTGGGCTTTCACCGCCAGTGCGTGAGATTCCTCCGATAGGAGAGGGCAGACAGCCCTCTTAACTAAAGACGGCGCAGATTACGAACCTGTCCGAATAATGCCGCTGTATAATCTAGTGCAAAAAGTGTGATCTATGTCTTAAAGCAGTATGTTCACGCAGAAGGGATTAATCAGTATATTGTAGAAGTGCTCGTGGCAATCACCACTTTGGAGGGTCGTCAATGAAACTCTCGTCCTGTGCGCGCTCCATTGGCCCTTCGCTTACTCTTGCTCTTGATGCCAAGACAAAGAGACTGCAAAGCGAAGGCGTGGACATCATCAGTTTCGGTGTTGGCGAACCGGACTTCGACACTCCTTTGCACATAAGAGACGCGGCTGTGGACGCAATCAGAGCCGGTTTCACAAAGTATACAGCATCGGCAGGGATCGTGGAACTTAGGTCGGCCATCTGCAGGAAGTTGGAGCAGGATAACGGGCTCATTTACAAACCCGGAGATATCTTGGTATCGGTAGGAGCCAAGCACTCAATCTTCAATGCTGCCATGGTGCTCTGTGAACGCGGCGACGAGGTGCTGATACCTACCCCGTACTGGGTAAGCTACCCTGAGATTGTCAGGGTAGCAGGAGGGACGCCCGTCTTCATCCCAACCGGGATTGAGTCAGGGTTCAAGGTGACTGGCAAGGCGTTGAGGAGAGCCATTACTCCTAGGACTTCGCTTTTGATACTTAACACTCCTTCGAACCCGACCGGGGCCATCTACACAAGAGATGAACTGGCCGAAATAGCTGAGGTGTGCCTTGAACATGACATTGCGGTGATATCCGACGAGATCTACGAGAGACTCATATACGAAGGAGAGCACGTATCTTTCGCCAGTCTCTCCCCAGAGGTCAAGGCCAATACGGTCACGGTCAACGGCGTATCCAAATCCTACGCCATGACAGGCTGGCGTATAGGCTATGCGGCCGGACCGACCGATATCATTGCCGCCATGGGGAATTTGCAGAGCCATTCAACTTCTAACCCCACTTCCATTTCCCAGAAGGCGGCCCTAGCCGGCCTTGCGGGCTCCCAGGAACCCCTGGAACTCATGCGCCTCGAGTTCAAAGCGCGGCGAGATTACATGGTTCAGAGGCTCAACGGTATGCCCGAGGTGAAATGTCTGACGCCACCGGGGGCCTTCTATGTATATTCCGACGTCTCGGCGTTCATTGGCACCCGAGTGTGCGGATGCGAGGTGACAGACGATTCGTCCTTGGCAAGCGTTCTTTTGAATGAAGCCAGGATAGCCGTGGTGCCTGGAGAGGCTTTTGGGACTCAGGGCAATTTGAGGCTCTCCTATGCCACGTCTATGGAGAAGATTGTGGAGGGCTTGAACCGTCTAGAAGAAGCGCTGGCTACGGCAGAATCGGTACAATCTCTTCGGCTAGCCGAGGCTCTGGTTACGCCGTGATAGGGAGCGAGGGGCGAGGTCTCCGACGGCAGTATCGCCTCAGATAGACTTTCTGGGTAGCAATACGGAAGGTGAACGGTAGAAGGTATCGCCGGACCTTACCCAGGTCCGGCGGTCTTGACAACGAGTCTGCGCGGCATGCATTTTTTCCGGTCGTGGCCGTCGCTACTGTACATTTCTTCGGGTCCCCGTGCGGGCAACCGGCTAAATGATCCGCTACTCCGGTTCAGCATGCATATGTGTCCGGTCGTGGGGCTCGCCACATGAAGTTTCTTCCGGCCCTCAGACAGACCACCTGACAATTTGTTCGCCACCCCCAATAGACATGCATTCTTGTCCAGTCGTCGCCCCCATCACCGGACATTACTTCCCGCCCCCACGCCAGTAACCAGACATTTCCTCCACCGCTTAGCCCCCAACGGCTCCATCGACCAAGCGAATCTGCCGACTGACGGTTGACCAGAGACCCCCCGTGTCTTAATGCCAAGAGATCGAATTTGCTGTACAGTTGTAGCGTAGGTGTCTCACAGGGACTGTGCCGCGAGAAGTGAGAAGTGAGGGATATGAGGATGTCGGAAGACATGGAGGATTCATTGGGTGACTTTCGAGGGCGCGAAGTGGCCATTGTGGGCATGGGAAAGTCCAACCGAGCTCTGTGCCGGTATTTGGCCAAGGAAGCTGCGGCCATAACCTGCTTTGACAGGAAAACCGCCGAAGAACTGGGTGATGCCCACAAAGAACTTAGCCGTCTAGGCGTCAGATGGAGCCTCGGGCCCGATTACCTTTCGCTTCTGCCTTCATTCAAATGGATCTTTCTCACTCCGGGTATCAAAAAGAACCTGCCTGAAATCGTTACCGCAAGGAAGAATGGGGCCGTTATTTCTGGCGAGATCGGTCTTTTTCTGGAAAGATGCAAGGGCAGAGTGTGTGGGATAACCGGGAGCGCGGGCAAGACCACCACTTCCACTCTTGCAGGAATGATGCTCAAAGAAAGCCTGCCTGGTGTGCCCATTTACGTGGGCGGCAACATCGGTTCGGTTCTTATCGAGGAAGTCGATTCGATACCGCCGGAGGCGTTGGTGGTCCTTGAACTTTCCAGTTTCCAGCTCGAACTGGTCACAAGAAGCCCCTCAGTATCGGTCATACTAAACTTGCGCCCAAATCACCTGGATATCCACGAGTCTTTCCAAGACTATGTACAGGCAAAGAAAAGGATCGTCCAATTCCAAAGCCAAGACGATTGGTGCATCCTGAATCAAGACGACCCCATCACTTGCGCGTTGGTCGGGGAATGTCCGGGAAATACCGCTGTTTTCTCCACGGAGACGGGTCCGTCCGATGATGGCACCGGCACCAAAGCAAAGTGCGGCGATACTTGC
This sequence comes from Bacillota bacterium, assembly GCA_040771825.1. GTDB lineage: Bacteria > Bacillota > Sulfobacillia > Fermentithermobacillales > Fermentithermobacillaceae > JAXGZG01. Next base: position 120,677 of record JAXGZG010000001.1, read on the forward strand.
CAAACGTCCCGGGCCTCCCAAACGCTTCGGGCGCCCAAGCAGCGGGCATGGGCATGGCTTGACCGCAACGACCTCAAATTGCAGGTTCCCAGTGTTGACCATACCCACCCCGTAACCGTGGCGTCTCGCGACGAACTCCTAGTACCGGGGAATCACAATATTTCAAACGCCCTAGCCGCGAGCCTTGTTGCGCTCTTAATGGGCGGGAACCCTGAGGGGATTGGGAGAGCCATACGCTCCTTTCGAGGGGTGGAGCACAGGATAGAGTTTGTAAGGAAGATAAACGGCGTAACCTATTTCAACGACTCCATCGCTACTTCCCCGGACCGAACCGAAGCCTTTCTCCATGCTGTGCCCGGGCCATTGGCCTTGATCCTCGGAGGATACGACAAGGGGATTCCCTTTGATGGACTTGCCCGGGAGATAGTGGCTAGAGGAGACGTGGCGGTAGTGACTCTGGGGAAAACTGCCCCCCTAATTGAGGAAGCCATTGAGAAGGCTTGGCAGTCTGCACAGAAGATGCCCACACGTCGAAAGCAAGCCAGAGCAAAACCCGATATGGCCAGAGCCGCAAACTTAGAGGAAGCCGTCGGAATCGCCAATGCCAAGGCTCGCCCTGGTTGGTCGGTAGGTCTCTCACCGGCTTGCGCCAGCTACGACATGTTCACAAATTTCGAAGAGCGCGGGCAGATTTTCAAGGATATAGTGACCAAGATTCTGGGCCCAAGCGAAATCCATGATATCTTGGCCCCTTGCTACCCAAGCGTGAAGTCGCGACTTCTGGAGTCCAGCAGGGGTAATCCAGTTGATACGCTAGTGGCAACCATCTTGTCCCAGGCTACCAACGACAATCTGAGCACCAAAGCTTTTGCGACTCTCCAAGAGGTATTCCCCGACTGGGACTCCCTCTTGGATGCTGGCCCTCTTGCCGTAGAGAGAGCTTTGCAGCCAGGGGGACTCTACCGCGAGAAGACTGTGGCTATCAGGTCTGCCCTAAACCAGATCAAGAAAGACTTCGGAGAAGTCACCCTTGACCCATTAAGACAACTAACCGTCCAGGAAGGCTTCAAGTATCTGACCTCCCTAAGGGGTGTCGGCCCCAAGACAGCCGCTTGCGTTTTGGCCTTTGGCTTGGGGAAGCCCGCCTTTCCTGTGGATACCCACGTGCTCAGGATTGCCCGAAGGCTTGGCTTGGTACCCCAGAAGGCGCCGGCCCCCAAAGCCCAGGAAATACTGGAGGCAATCACACCTAACGACATCAAAATGCCCCTTCACCTTATGCTCATAGAACACGGCAGACAGGTTTGTTCGTCGTCTAGGCCTAGGTGCAGCACTTGCCCTCTTCGCGGCCGCTGTTCGGTGTAAGGTATTTCACATCCATTGGGGCCGTGCAGGGTTTTGGCGTCCCATAACGAAGTGACAGGTAGCAAAACCAAGTACCAAGAACCTTTAACCAAGAACCCAGAACCTTGTTGCTAGGAGGCTTTGGCCATGAAAGCTTTTATGGAACTGGCTTTGGAGACAGCCAGAAGGGCCGGAGCGGAGTACTGCGATATCCGGTACATACGATCCGAAGCTCAGAGAATTGTCACCAGGAACGGTCACTTGCAGTCCATCAGCGAAGATGATGACTGCGGATTCGGAGTGAGAGTCCTAAGAGACGGAGCCTGGGGTTTCGCGTCATCAGGCACAGGAACAACCGATGAGATGGTGAGGATGGCCAGGGAGGCCGTGAGCATAGCTAAAGCGTCGGCCAGAAGCCTTGGGACGCCCATAGCATTGGCTCCCGCTGACCCCGTTCAGGACGAGTGGAAAGCAGACCCCAAGATTGATCCCTTTGAGATGAAAATCGAGGACAAACTAGACGTTCTGCTTAATGCCGAGGACCTGATGCGGAAGTCCGCCCCTGTCAGCCTTACCCAGGGTTCTCTGGATTTCTACAAAGAAGACAAGCACTTCATGTCAAGCGAAGGTTCTCAGATCCATCAGACTCTAACCCAAAGCGGCGGCGTCATAGGCGCCATGGCCAGGGACCAAAACGAAGCCCAAATGCGGTCATATCCCGCTCAGTTCGGAGGCGATTACGCCCTCAAAGGATGGGAACACATTGAGGATCTGGACTTTCCGGGAAATGCCCCTAGAGTAGCCAGGGAAGCGTGTGACCTACTCAAGGCCCCCCAATGCCCCAGCGGGTGCTACGATCTGATCCTGGAAGGATCCCAGTTGGCGCTGCAGATTCACGAATCTTGCGGGCATCCCATTGAACTGGACAGAGTGCTCGGTATGGAAGCAGGTATGGTAGGCACTTCCTTCCTTACCACTGAGAAAAAGGGCACGTTCCGTTACGGGTCGCCTTCGGTGAACATCGTGGCCGACGCCACCATCCCGGGGGGTAATGGAAGTTTTGGCTACGACGACGATGGAGTGCCTGCAGAGCGGTTCGACATTGTGAAGGAAGGCATATTCGAGAACTACCTCACGTCAAGGGAGACCGCCCCTTCCATTGGGGAAGTCTCAAACGGCGCCAACAGAGCGACCAGTTGGAACCGCATCCCCCTTGTGAGAATGACCAACATAAGCCTCACCCCGGGGAATTTCACCTTGGACGAGATAATCAAAGATACCAAACGCGGCATCTACATGGACCTAAACCGGAGTTACTCCATTGACGACAGGCGGTACAACTTCCAGTTTGGCACTGAAGTGGGCTGGGAGATCGAGGATGGGTCTATCACGCATATGGTCAAGAACCCGACCTATACAGGGAACACGCCTGAATTCTGGAACTCGTGTGACGCTGTGGCCGGCAAAGAACAATGGAAAGTCTGGGGAATACCCAACTGCGGTAAGGGTGAACCCGGGCAGCCCATCAGAGTGGGACACGGCGCAAGTCCGGCTCGGTTCAGAAACGTGAGAGTAGGTGTTGGAAAATGGTAGGAAGCGAGAGGATCCTGGAGATTCTGGAGAAAGTTTTGAAAGATTGTGCAGGAGACCAAGCAGAAGCGAGGATCGTGGCCAGCGACAGCCAGCTTACCAGGTACGCAAACTCGGTAATCCACCAGAACGTTGCCGAAACCTCCGCCCGGTTGTCAATAAGGATTTACATCGGCAAGAAGATGGGGAGAGCCGGCACAAACGATTTGTCTCCTGAGTCGGTCCAGCGCATCGCCAAACGCGCTTTCGAAATCGCCAAGATATCCCCTGAGAACCCGGAGTTCGTCTCCCTGCCGGGACCGGGAGAGATACCCGAGGTCAAGAGCTACTTTGAGTCCACTGCCAACGCCGGCCCCGATCTACGGGCCGACAACGTGCTGGCCATCATCAAAGGAGCCAAAGCAAAGGGCTTTCAAGCAGCAGGCGCTCATTCTACTTCCGTGAGGGAAATGGGCGTCGCAAACACCTTAGGAGTCAGGGCCTATGGTGCTTCTACGGCAGCAGACCTTACCTGCGTCATATTGTCAGACGAAGGGTCGGGGTACGCTCAGGGGTCCAGTAGGGATATTGCCAAGATAGATGCGGCATCCATTGCTCGGGAAGCCATAGAGCGATGCGCCATGAACAAGTCCCAAGAATCCGTGGAGCCTGGCGAATATGTTGTGCTGCTTGAACCTTACGCAGCGGCAGAGCTAGTGTCGAACTTGGCAAGCCTGGGGCTTTCCGCTAGGATGTATCAGGACGGGCAATCTTTCTTGTCAGGCAACATGGGCAAAGACCTTATGTCACCCGCGGTTACCATTTGGGACGATGGCCTCGACCCCGACGGCGCTCCATTCCCCTTCGATATCGAGGGGCAACCCAAGAAAAGAGTATCCCTTATAGACAAGGGGCGCGGTGTAGGCGTGGTCTACGACTCCTTTGCCGCTTTTCGAGAAGGCCTCAAGGAGTCAACGGGCCACGCAGGTGGGTACGGGTCATCGCCGGCCAACGTGTTTGTGGCTCCCGGAGAGCGGTCCCGTGAAGAACTTCTGAAGAGCATATCCCGTGGAGTACTGGTCACCAGGTTCCACTACGTTAGGTCGGTGCACAGCCAGAAGACGATTATTACGGGGATGACTAGAGATGGCACGTTCCTCATCCAAGACGGCAAGATTAGGTCGGCCGTCAAGAATCTGCGGTTCACCCAAAGCGTGGTAGGATGTTTGGCGGCTGCAAGGGAGTTCTCAAAGGAAAGACGGCTTTTGGGAGTGGATCGTTCTGTTGTGACTCCCGCCATGTTGCTGGAGAAATTCAACTTTACCGGCAGGGCGGAGCACTAGTCCCTAATAAGCGCTGTTCGGGCTGGGCGGTCCGACACTGCAGTATTGGCCCCGGCGGATCCCATGGGCTAGTGCCGGAGGTTTCTGCGTCTACTAGCCCAGGGAACACTGATTGGCTGGCGGGTGAATTGCTCACTTGGACATTTGAGTGTATCGAGCTATGTTTGGTCTTTACCGGGTTTTGGCAAATGTTGTTCTCGAAGGGCTTTGGCTTGATGTATGTCGTATTCCGGCTCTGGCTTTAGATCGGTTCCGCAGTGGGGGCAGGGCCACTTTTCGTAGTGAGTTGCGGCGCTATATGAGATCTGTTTGCACAACGGGCAAAATTTCCAGGGCACGGGGCTACACCTTCTCTGCTTTTTGTCAGCCCCATTCTACATGAAATTGGTGTCTTTTTACACATTCGGAGGCAGAAATTGTCATGAGTTTTTCGCATCTTCACGTTCACACAGAATATAGCCTGCTTGACGGCGCATGCCGGATCAAGGAGTTGTGCGTTCGGGCTAGGGATATGGGCATGAAGTCCCTTGCCATCACAGATCATGGAGCCATGTACGGGGTTGTCGTTTTTGCCGAGGCATGCGAGGCCAACGGTTTGCACCCGGTGATAGGTTGCGAGGTCTACGTGGCACGGGAATCGCGCCTCAATAAGACCCGGGGCACCCAAGACAAGCCTTATCACCTTGTGCTTTTGGCCGAAACCCAAGAAGGATACAAGAATCTCTTGCGTATTGTGTCAAGGGGTTTCTTGGAGGGTTTTTACTATAAGCCCCGGGTCGATCTGGAGGTATTGTCGGAAAACTCCCGGGGGATCATAGCCCTAACCGCCTGCCTGGAAGGGGAAGTCCCTTCTCACCTTGCCCAAGGAAGATTCCGCGAGGCCCAAGAAAGCCTCATGCGTTATGTTGAGATTTTTGGCAAGGACAACGTGTACCTGGAAGTCCAAAGGAACGGCGTGCCCGGCCAAGAGGAGATTAACAACGAGATTGTGCGGCTGTCCCGGCATGTAGGCGTGCCCTTGGTGGCCACAAACGATTGCCACTATTTGACCCGAGGCGACGCCAGGTATCACGACGTCCTCTTGGCTATACAGACCGGAACCAACCTCAAAGACCCAAAGCGCCTTCGGTTCCAAGGTGACGAGTTTTGCTTCAGATCAGGCGAGGAAATGGCAGGAGTCTTTGAGGACCTTCCTGAAGCAGTAGCCAATACTGAGGTCATCGCCGGGCGTTGTCAGGTGAAACTGGGTTTCGGCTCCATTCATCTGCCAGAATTCCCGCTGCCCCACGGACAAGACCCCAAAAGCGTCCTCAGGCAGATGTCTTTGGAGGGGCTTGCTTGGCGCTTTTGTCAAAGATCTCGTTCCGCTTCTGGCCAAGGGCACCGCAGAGACTCTGCCGGTACGGGCCCGGGTTCTACCGCCAAAGAGCGCCTCGAGTACGAGCTTGCCATGATAGACAGGATGGGTTACTCCTCCTACTTCCTGGTTGTCAGCGATTTTGTGAACTACGCCAAGAGCCGCGGGATCGCCGTCGGGCCTGGGAGGGGTTCGGCGGCAGGGAGCCTTGTGGCCTACTGCCTGGGGATCACCGACATAGACCCCATAGAAAACGACTTGGTCTTCGAGAGGTTCCTTAACCCAGAAAGGGTCACGATGCCTGATATCGACATCGATTTCCAGGATGACCGGAGAGATGAGGTAATTGACTACGTCAAGAAGAAGTACGGCGAAGATCGCGTGGCCCAGATAATCACCTTCGGCACTATGGCTGCAAGAGCGGCTGTAAGGGATGTGGGGCGGGCCATGGCGCTGCCCTATGGGGATGTGGACAAGATTGCCAAGATGATCCCTTACCAGGTGGGCATGACCATTGATAAGGCCTTGGACATGGTGCCCGCCCTCGTGGAAATGCAGACAAGAGACGATATCCGGGATCTTCTGGACACGGCGCTTCACCTGGAGGGTATGCCCAGGCACGCTTCGACCCACGCCGCGGGGATAGTCATTGGCAAGGGGGCCTTGTGGGACTACGTGCCCTTGGCTCGGGGCCAAGAGGGCGGGGTTGTCACCCAATATCCTATGGAGGATCTTGAAAGCCTCGGTCTTCTCAAAATCGACTTCTTAGGTTTGCGGACCCTCACTGTACTGCAAAGGGCCTCTGGCATGATCCGTGCCGAGCGCGCCAAACGTACCAAGAACCAAGAGCCCGATACCCCGGGCACATTCACCCTGAGCGATATCCCCCCAGATGACCCCAAAACCTACGACATGCTCTCTAGGGGTGAAGCCATCGGCGTGTTTCAGTTAGAGTCTTCCTGGGTGAGGGACTTTCTCAAGGAACTCAAGCCTAGGGAGCTTAAGGATATCATCGCTTCTGTTGCGCTTTGCCGTCCCGGTCCTATGGAACAGATACCGGAATTCTTGAGATCCCGGACAGGCACGCCCCGATACCTGCATCCGGTTCTGGAGCCTGTCCTCAAGGAGACCCACGGAGTTTTGGTATACCAAGAGCAGATCCTGAAGATAGCCTCGGCAGTGGCTGGGTTTACCCTGGGTGAGGCCGATATCCTCAGGCGGGCTGTTGGCAAGAAGAAGAAGGACCTTCTTGAAGAAATGGAAGGGAAGTTTCTGAGGGGCGCCGAAGCAAAAGGGATTCCCCAGGATGTGGCCAGGAAGGTCTACGACCTCATTCTCAAATTCGCCAACTACGGATTCAACAAGAACCACGCGGCTCCCTACGCTCTTATCGCCTACCAGACCGCCTATCTTAAGGCCAACTATCCAAAGGAGTTCATGGCTGCGCTTTTGTCGTCGGTAATGGGGGTACAGGGTAAAGTGGGAGTCTACCTTGACGAAGCCAAGAGGCTTGGCCTACGGGTGTTGGGCCCTAGCGTCAATCACAGCGAGGCCGAGTTTTCGGTAGAAGGAGATGCTATTCGGTTCGGCCTAGGCAGCATCAAGAACATAGGCGGGCATCTTGCAGAGGCCTTGGCTTCTGAGAGAGAAGCCCACGGTTCCTACGGAAGCCTCCAAGACCTAGTCGCTAGGATTGAGGGAAGGCTCTTGACGCGAAAAGCCGTTGAGACACTTATCCAATGCGGCGCATGCGACGAGCTGGACACGAGGTACGAGAATCTGGACAGGTTGGACTTGGCTCTTCGGCAGCGCATGTCTCGGACAGAGAACCAGTTGTCTCTTTTCGGGCGGCCCGGCGCGGGTCCGGCGCTCTTTGACGAACCCCAAGAGAGCCACGCTCTTTTGCCCGATGAATCTTGGGCAGGGCCCATGCTCTTCCCTGAACCGGGGCCGGGCCCAGCGCTGCCAAAGGAAGAGAAAGTCCCGCTAGACGTCAGGTTGACCTGGGAGAGGGATCTCCTCGGGATGTACTTTAGCGGACATCCCCTAGAGAAGTACAAGGGTCTTTTGGCCAAGCGAGCTACTCCCATACCAGATTTGGAGTCTGTCCCGGACGGCCGCGACGCGACCATAGGAGGGCGGGTGTCTTCGGTGAAGAAGGTGACCACGAAGCAGGGCGAAGAGATGGCCTTCGTGAATATCGAGGACGACTTCGCCACCGTGGAGGTCATCGTGTTTCCGAGGCTATGGCAGAAGGCAAGGAACCTGTTTGCCAAGGAAAAGGTGGTGTTGGTTACAGGCAGTGTAGAGGAGCAGGAGGAGACACGTCGAATACTGGCAAGGGAAGCCTTGGACGCAGAATCAGTCTTAGGTAGGTAGAGACAATAACCTCTGAGGAAGGGGGGAAGCCCACAGTCCCCTGCTGGGGCGCTAGGGCCTGTCTGTGTGGACAGTAGTGTATGTGGCCTCCGGCTGGAACGAGGCCGAGGTTATCAAAAACAGGCTGGCGCAGGACGGACTTCTCGTTATGCTGAGGGCTTGCGGTTCATACGGAGTTCGAGTTTCTAGGGAAGTTGAACTGCTTGTTCCCGAGATCGAAGCTAGGGAAGCACACGCCATCATCATGCAAATGGTGGGAACTGTTAGGGCTTGGTAGGATGAAAATCGGTGTACTCACAAGCGGTGGAGATGCTCCGGGCATGAACGCGGCTATTAGGGCCGTTGTCAGGCGGGGTATATCTTTGGGCGCCACAGTCTACGGAATTCGGCGCGGCTATGATGGAATTCTTGACGGGGATATGCGCCCTATGGGGGTCGAGTCTGTAGGTGACACCATCCATAGAGGGGGCACTATTTTACATACCGCAAGATCAGATAGGTTTGCGCGCCCCGAGGGGCAGGACCTGGCAGCGGCTAGGCTTAGGGGGGCTGGGATCGAGGGTCTTGTGGTCATAGGCGGCGAAGGCAGTTTCCGCGGGATGATGGAACTGTGTAAGAGGGGCATCCGGTGTGTCGGGGTACCAGGCACCATAGACAACGACATCGCCCTGACCGAGCACAGCATCGGATTTGACACCGCTCTGAACACGGGAGTAGAGGCGGTAAACCGTCTGCGAGACACCGCCACATCCCACGATCGCATCTTTGTAGTGGAGACCATGGGTAGGCGGGCCGGGCACCTGGCTCTTGCTGTGGGGGTGGCAGGTGGCGCCGAGTCTATACTTGTCCCTGAGCTTCCAGTGAAAATCGACGAAATCTGCCAGAAACTCAAGCGCGGCCTCGACAGGGGCAAAGTCCACAGCATCATCGTTGTGGCAGAGGGTGCCAGAAGCGGCTTTGTAGTGGCAAAGGAGATCGAAGCGTGCCTTGGAGTTGAACTCCGTGTGACTATCCTTGGGCATGTCCAAAGAGGTGGCTCACCAAGTGCGTTTGACCGGCTGATAGCCTCAAGACTCGGGGTCAAGGCAGTAGACTTGCTTGTGGAAGGGGAAACTGGATTGATGGTGGGCATCACAGGCGGCAAGGTGGTGCCTTTGGCTATGGAGCAGGTTCTCTGCATGAAAAAGGAAATAGACTTGGAACTCTACAATCTGGCAGATGACCTTGCGCGATGACTCCATGTTGGTCCTATGTTAGAATGTGGGTGTTACAAATACGTCTTTAGATTCGTAATGGATTCGTAAGAGATGCGTAGGAGACGATAAGGGGGAGTAACTTCCCAGGAGTTCTTGCAGAACGCTTGGGTGGTATCTGCCGTCAGCACGGCCTAAGGGCCCGGCGGACCGTTAAGAGTGAGACCTTTATCCTGTGTAGCGGGGTAAAGGCTTTTTTTGTGGGAAACTGTGGCTAGACTGGGGCGACTGCGGCCAGATCGCGGCCAGACTGGCAGCCAAAGCCACTGCCCTGCTCAAAATGGGCGAGGAGGGTACAATTTGGGACTTTTCTACGGTCTACTGGAAATGACTTGGCAGCAAGCGGTCATGATCGGCATCGGGTTCATCCTCATCTATCTTGCCATAGCCAAGGAATATGAGCCTGTCCTTCTGCTTCCAATAGGGTTTGGCGCTATCATCTCTAATATCCCCGGGACGTCCGTCTTGGGAGAGGGCGGATTTCTGACCATTCTCTACCGGGCGGGTATCGTAACGGAGTTGTTCCCGCTTCTCATTTTCATCGGCATAGGCGCCATGATAGATTTCGGGCCCCTCTTTGAGCAGCCTGCTACGTTATTCTTTGGAGCTGCGGCTCAGATTGGCATATTCATGACCATGGCGGCGGCGGTGCTTCTCAAGTTTCCTCTGAAAGAAGCTGCCGCAATAGGCATCATTGGGGCGGCCGATGGGCCAACCTCCATCTACGTGGCTACCAAGTTTGCTCCAAGGCTTTTGGGTCCCATATCGGTGGCGGCCTATTCATACATGTCACTGGTACCGCTCATTCAGCCCCCGGTTGTGAGGGCCTTGACCACGCCTGACGAGCGAAAGATCAGAATGGACCTTTCTAGACCTCATCCGGTGTCAAGGAGGGTTAGGATCCTGTTTCCTCTGCTAGTTACGCTTGTTGCGGGTTTGGTCGCGCCGGTCAGTCTGTCTTTGGTGGGCACTCTCATGTTCGGGAATCTCCTACGGGAGTCAGGAGTGGTGGATCGTCTGTCCAAGACAGCTCAGAATGAGCTGGCTAACCTTGTGTCCCTCCTTCTCGGCATCACAATTGGGTCGACTATGGTGGCGTCCCAATTCCTGCAGCCTACGACGCTTATCATCATAGGAATGGGTCTTGTGGCCTTCATATTCGACACTGCGGGCGGCGTGTTGTTCGCCAAGTTCATCAACTTGTTTTTAAAGCGCAAGGTTAACCCCATGATTGGCGCGTGCGGCATTTCGGCTTTCCCCATGTCGGCCAGGGCAATTCAGAAAATGGCCCAGGCCGAAGACCCAGGCAACTTCCTCTTGATGCAGGCTGTGGGGGCAAATGTGGCAGGCCAGATAGCGTCGGTCATTGCGGGGGCAATGATCTTGGCTTTGATCAAGTAGAGGAAAACCTAGGCGGAAGCGGGTTTGGCACTGCGTGGGCTTCGTGGTTAAGGCAAAGTAAGTGGGTCAAGGCAACGTCAAGTGGGCTAAGGCAAGACTAGGGGGTGGAGTGTTGAACGTGGTTTTAGAGGAGACTTTTAGAGTGGCGGCTATTTCCATGAGCACCACATTTTTTGTTATGATGTGTTTGTACGCGACCATCAAGGCCATGTGCCGCCACTAGCATTACTAGTGCCATTGGAGGCCGGCACGCTGGAGGAGTCAGGATGGACCGGAGGGTTCCGTGGGGTGTTCTCGCGTTTCTCGCCTTTACTCTATTTCCTATTGCAGAAATCGCCTTGCTGGTAGAAATAGGCCGCAGAATCGGTACCTGGTGGACCGTGGCTTTGGTTATTGGTACCGGGCTTTTGGGTGGCGCTCTTTTGGCCTTGGAGGGCTCTGGGGTCATTAGGAGCATGAAGCAGGAGATCAGCAAAGGGCGCATTCCCCAAGACCAGATCATAGACGGTGTGCTAGTGGCAGTGGGCGCCTTGATGCTCATAACCCCCGGCATCATAACCGACACCATGGGCATATTGCTCATGGTGCCGCCGACCCGCTACTTAGCGCGGGTCGGGGTAAGAAGACTCATCAGCAAGTACATTATCCTGAACTTCTAGAGGGGCCTAACCTATTCCTCGGTGGCGATTATCTCGATCTCCGGGCCTCGTCTGCACATTCTGGCGCCAAACCACAATACCGCTGCCAAGAGCGCACCGCCTAGAAGCATAGTCCACCAAGGAAAGCGAAGAAGCCTCATGACTTCGCAGTTTTCATCGTTCAGTTCGTCTTGTAAGTTCACGCGTGTACCCCCTAAGTTCACGGCCTATGGCTTCACGTCAATCGTCAATGGGCCCACCGGGGGCCGGCCTCTTGAGACCGGCCCTTTCGGCGGGTCTGCCGATTCAGGATTGCTTGTACAAGCCTCTTTGCTGCATGTAGTCGAAGATGCCTTCACCGTGCTTCTGCTCATCCTGCTGAATGTGCTGCAGGGCCGTTCGCAATTGCTGGTTTGACGACTCGAAGACAGCCGAGTCGTAGGCGCCCGATATATACTTCTCGGTCATGAGCATGTCGGTGAGCATAGACTTTTCATCTTGAGTGCCGGACCCTGCTCCGCCACCAATCTGACCGGTTTCCATGCTGAGGTCCCGGTTGGCCCATCCCAACTGGCGCATGGTTTCACGGCCCTCCATGTTCTGAGGAGCCCGGTAGATGGTTTCCTCTTCTTGGCGAGCCGCATAACCTCTGGGTTGTTGCGTTCCCGGAGTCTGACCTCCGAAGACGGTCCGCTGGCCAAAAGCACTGCCTCGCCCTAACTCAGGTCCTGTGAATTCCAGGGACGTCTCCTGATAGGACCTGGATGGCTGATGAGATTGGGCTCTGCTTTGGTCATACCCCAGGCCGCCCACTTGATTTCCTGCCTGCTGCGTACCGCCCGAATTGGCCAGGAAACCCTGGATGGTGTTGTAATGCTCCTGCTCATCCCGGGCGAACTCATTGAACATGTTGCGGAGCGCCTGATCCTTCGCTTGGCTAGCGTACTTAGAGTACTTCTGTATGCAGATCTCCTCGTGCTTTGCCTGGTCCTGTAGCAGCATCTTCTCCTTTTGAGTAAGGCTTTGCACCGAATCCACTCCTCCGTAGCGGGTCTTTTGACCCGTATTCCCTGCGAATCGGCGGCAGGGTCCCCCATAGTGTCAGACGGAGCGGCCTTCGCTATTCCTCAGCCTAGTAGGCAAAGGTCATCTAGGTTGTGAACAGGTTGTGCTAGTTGCCAACTCCCTGATACCGGTCAAGGGCGCGGTTCCAGAACCGGCAGGCAAACGTCAGAGCTAGAGCGGCTACTATTGGCGCTCCCCATGCCATGAACGACAGTCTGTTTTCGCCGAACACCATTTGTGCCGGGTAGAAACTGGCGAATGCCACCGGCACTACCCAGGTTGTCAGGGCTCTGACGCCTTTTCCGTAGATATCAGTAGGGTATCTGCTGAACTCGTCCAAGGTCCAAGCCAGGTGTGACATGCCGCTGCTCTCCACAGTCAAAAACGCCGTGGCGTTGGACACGATATGGATGGATGCGAAGATGATTGACCCGCTTATCCCGGCAACCAGTGTCCAGCACAGGGTGAGGGCGGTTCTCTTGCCGAGAAGCCCAAGGGAAGTCCAGACCAGGAATGAAGCTGTGACAAGCTCGCCCCAGTCGTCGTTGTCAAGGTATCCGGCGATTACTTGGTATAGGGAATTCAGGGGTCGGACCAGAATCCGGTCGATGTCCCCCGACCGGACCATCCCAGATACGTTCATGAGGTCGACCCAGAAGAGGTGAAACAAGGACCGGGACAGGATGCTTAGCCCGTAAATTAGCATTACCTGGGGGAATGTCCACCCGCGGATCGACTCTATTTTTGAGAACAGCACCCAGACTGTGGCCACGGAACCTACGGCATACACGATCCCGGCGACGTTGACGATGATGAAGGGCACAGGATAGGCCATGAGAGCCAGCCAGTTTGCCCGCAGATACCAGTAGTAGAGGTGGATATAGTGGACGATGCTTCTTATCCTGCCTATTTCGGTTGTGCGCGTTATGTCAGGCATCGCATCATCATCCTCCCTGAATCGTCAGGTGTTTTACAGCCCCCGACCAGGCAATCTTTGATAGGATTACCATGCCTGCAGTCCAGGCCAGTTGAGACACAAAGGATGTTCCTACGCTGGAGGGATCGGCTATTCCGCTCCACATTGCCATGGGAATGTAGTAGATGGCCTTGAACGGCAGCACATTGGCCAAAGCCTGGAGCCATCCCGGGAAGAACTCCAGTGGAACGAATTCGCCAGATAGAAGTGCAACTACTGTGTAGACTTCGTCGAGCCCTACTCCGGTTTTGGTGTAGAAGGTCAGGATTCCCGAAAGAAACGCAGTCGAGAATAAGGTAACATAACTCAATGACAGAGAGATGACAAACAAGATGGCAACTGAAGCCGAGGGAGCCTTAAGCACTTTTGCCCACCAGAGCGCTATGAGAATCGGGACTCCGGTGGAAACCAGGCGGAATGAGGCTCTGCCGAGGCTTTGAAACAGCAGTTGTGTATGGAAGTCCACGGGTTTCACGAGATCGTGGACGATAGTCCCCTGGCGGACTCTGCCTCCTATGTTCAGGTTACTGGGGCTATCAAGGAAGCCCGACGTGACCCTCCCCATAAGGCTGTACGAGAGTACAGCGTTGAGGCTAAGGCCTGCGATGTGAGATTTCGTTCCGTATACTGCGTGCCACAAAGACCACTGAATCACGGCGATGGCCATTGTAGACGCCAGGGTGGCCCACAGGTTGGCACGATACCGGAAGCCCCTAAGGAATTCGGACCGGGCGAAGGCCAGATATTTCATAACAGGCCAGCCTCTTCGAGGCGAACCGATGGCCTCGTGAACATGGTGTCTCAACCTAGATCCGCCTCCCTGTAGAATTCCTTCACAGTATCCTCCAGGGAACTAAGCCGCCCGCCGGTCACTTCTCTGAGGGCATCCTGGGTTCCGTCGAAAAGCAGCGTGCCGCAATGGAGCAAGAGGACCCTGTCTGAGACGATTTCCAGGTCGTCTAGATCGTGGCTTGCCATGAAGATGGTCGTACCTCGTTCTTTCTCACGGCGCAGAAAGGCCCTGATGCTCTCGCGAGCGAAGACGTCTAGCCCGATGGTGGGTTCATCAAGGAAAACCACTTCAGGGTCGTGGAGAAACGTCAAGGCCAAGTCACACCTGGTTTTCTGGCCCAGCGACAACATACGAGCCGGGGTATCCCAAAGGGAATTTATGTCAAGAGTCTCCACTAGCCTCGACAGGTTGTTCTGGTACTTCTTAGCGTCGAGGTCGTAGATTTTGCCTAACAGGGTGAAACTCTCTTTGACGGGCAAGTCCCAAAGGAGTTGCGTTCTCTGACCCATCATAAGGCCGATTTTTCGGGCGTTGGAGGTGCGGTTTGTGTAGGGCTCGGCTCCGCAAACCCGCACAGTTCCCGCTGTTGGCACTAGTACACCGCACAGAAGTTTGATTGTCGTGGATTTGCCTGCACCGTTGAGCCCGATATATCCTACGGACTCTCCAGGCTCGATTCTGAAACTGACTCTATCCAGAGCCCTCGCCAGGCGATATTGGGGGCGAATGAATCTTCTCACTCGGCCGTTGAATCCATCACCGTCCAGCCTCACCTTGAAGTGCCTGACAAGGTTTTCAGCGAGGATAATGGAGCTATTCGAATTTCTCTCAAGGTCTATAGAGTGCACGGAATGTGATTCTCCCTTCGGTTTTACCCATTGCGGTCACACGGTCGCTTGTCTGTAATCAGGCTGCTCTCAAGCTGCTCTCAGGCTGCTCTCGGGCTGCTCTCGGGCTGCTCTCAGGCTGTCTGTGCTCTAGACAGATGCCAGGCGCCGAAATAGCACAACTGCCAAGACAACAGCGCTACTCGACAGCAGATCTGCCGAAACAGCCCGATGGGCAAAGAGACACAACCTGGCCAGAAAAGAATCTTGGATTCAAAGTGGGGCTTTGGGACCGCAGGGGAGAACCTCATCGTGCGGATAGCAGAAAACACCCCTGATCAGGGCTTCAACTTGTCTGTGCTATCGTCTGCTAGGTTCGGCCGAGTGTTTTCGGTCCCAAAATGTTGGTAGTTCTTCTCACTAGGACCACTTCCTCTCTTCTCTCACGGGAGCCTTGCTCCGGTTTCGGCGGAAGTATAACATCCTCACGGGGATGAAGTCTACAGGATTTTGCGCCCCAGGATGCTGTGCCCCAGGACTTTGCCCCAGATGCGCTGTGGGGAACAGGTTGACCTCGCGACCTGAGTCTCGGAGCACATCTGGCCATCGCGGGCCGGGCTTCTGGTGCACCATGCCGCCACACTGACCCCGTGCCATTCTACATCCGGTGAATCACAGCCTGCCTCAGGGCGATTACAGCATAGGCTGCGGCGTTGACCCAGAAGTGTGTGAGCGCTGTTGCCGCGATAGCCCACCAAAGCCCTTTCTTTCTCCATTGAACCCAAGCATAGGCAAAGGCCAACCCCGACGCGACCGCAGCCAGCACGCCCAGTATTCCGGATGAGTAGTGCATTAGGGAGAAGAGTGCTGTCGATACTGCTATCTGAATCGGCACTGTCTGTCTTAGGCTTTCTGCAAGCCATATGGGAACCCACTGGAACATGAGGGTTTCCACAATAGGAGCGACCAATAGCGGAATCTGCCAGGGGATATCGAGTACCGGTGTTATCAACTGTTCCTTGGGCAGCAGGCATAGGGCAGGCGACAGAATGAGAGCAAGCACTATACGCCCTAATAGGCTGTAAGCAGCCATAATGACTGTATAGACTACTATGTGCTGCTCTTCAAGCCATTGCAGATGGCGCAAGCAAAGGGCTTTCATCTTTGGGAGCCTCCCTTGAAAAGATCGCCCATCGATTTGCAGTGGTGACTCATAGTTGCGACATGGAGATTCTCTTGGTCTAGTAGATAGTCCTGCTCACCTTCCTGCTGACCTTGACCTTGACTCGACCTTGATTTGGCGGTTGTGGCCCGGGTCTTTACATGCTAGAATATTCTTTGCTAGTGCCGGAGTGATGGAATTGGCAGTCATGCACGACTCAAAATCGTGTGGGGTAGCCCCCCGTGCGGGTTCGACTCCCGCCTCCGGCACCAACCTCGAACTGCATGTGCTCTATTACTCATCTCGTAGATCGCGGATGTGGCCCATTGCCTGAGTGTTGGAGTAAGAGCCATAGGGAGAACTTGAAGTGGGATCTCAAGACCGCTATCAGAGTTGGATCGATGAGGCCAAATCCGATTGGGAGACTGCGCGTGTCCTAATGGAGGCGGGTCGGTTCAACGCATGTGTCTTCTACTGCCAGCAGTGTGCAGGGAAGGCTATGAGAAGCCTTCTTCTGCGACTTCGCCAAGTTCCTTGGGGTCATTCGGTATGGAACTTGTATCTGGAGGCGAGCCGGGTGACACGGGATGATGATGCCATGGTGGAGGAAGCTGCAAAGAACCTTGACCTTCACTATGTCCCCTCGCGTTACCCAGATGCATTGCCGTGTGGTAATCCGTCGGAGTTCTATGACGACAGGAAAGCAAAGGAAGCCATGGGATGGGCCAAGATGGTGTTGGAGTATGTTGAGAGATGCACATAGATACCCAAGCGCTACCACCAAAATGGCAACAGCCTGTTTTTCGCTTTATTGAACGTTTCCGTGAGCGTTATGGTATGGAGTGTGCCATTCTGTACGGTTCTATGGCTACGGGAGACTATCACACGCGCAGCGATATTGACCTTATTGTGATCTCCAAGGGCGTCCCGAGCGATTTTTGGCAGCGGCTAAAGGAGATTTCTAAGTTCTACGAGTCCGGGGTGCCCATCGAACCGCTTGCCTACACTTCTGAGGAGTTCCACTGAATGATCGAGAACATGCACGTTACTGCCCTTGACGCCACCACGCAAGGTGTGCCGCTTGCGGGTCCCAAAGCCTTTGATGAGTTTTGGAACCATACGCAAGCCTTGTAGGACCAAGGGCTGCGGCGGGGCGCCCACGCATGGGTGATGGACAGAAAGTCATAAGCACTGATCGCGGGACCGCACAGACAGCCCACGCTCTCTATGCCGCAAGCCAAGGAATCTTTTACCATCCAAACTTATTGGCTTTCACCTACGTCGTATAGATGTACTGCAGTACAGAATGGAAGGAATAGCGATGGACAGACAGAGCAAGCATGACGTCATAACCGGCTGTATCCTGGATAACCAGAACCAGCTCTATAGGCTTGCGTACAGTTATGTGAACAACAGGGAGGACGCTCTGGATATCGTACAGGAGTCCATCTGTAAAGCGTTGTCTTCGGCAAAATCCTTGAATAGCCCCGCGGTGGTTAAGACCTGGTGTTATAGGATTGTCGTCAACTCTGCGCTGGATTTTCTCCGAAGGCGCAGGAAGGATCTGTACCTTGAAGCCGATAGGGTCGTCTCGGAAAGCGACGAGTATCGGGATTTCGATCTGCAGACGGCCATCGCCAACCTTTCGACTCGAAACCGTACGATCATTCTTCTTCGCTACTACGAGGACATGAAACTGGAAGAGATTGCGGAGATCATGGGCGAGAACGTGAACACCATCAAGACTGCGCTCTACTCCACACTAAGGCGGTTGAGAGTTCAGCTGAATATCCCAGTTGGACCGAACAATCGTGAGGAGGTGGCTTTACGTGAATGACATTGGGGAACTCAAGAGCGAATATCAAGCGATCCCGATCCCCCAAGAGCTTGAGTCCATGGTGAGAAGCACGATTGGGAGGCAAAGAGGAAAGATGAGACGAAATGCGATCCTTAGGACGTCGATGGTTTCTCTGACGGCGGTGTTCCTGATATTTGCCGCTGTGGTCAATCTCAGTCCGGCCTCGGCAAGTGCCATGGAGCGTGTACCCTTGCTGAAAGGGCTAGTGCGGCTCGTGATGTTCACCGAGATGTCTTACGACAGCGGAAGTCGAAGGGCTGAAGTCCAGGTGCCGGAAATCAAGGGCCTTGACGGTGATCTGGCGAAATCTCTGAACCAAGAGTATCTGCAAAGAAGCACTGAACTGTATACCAAGTTTGTGGAAGGCTACGGGGAGGACGAGTGGAGCCCTCTGTTCTTGGAGACCAACTTCAACGTCAAGGCAAGTACCGACGAGATATTCGTTGTGGAGAGCATAGTCACAGAGATCGGTGCTTCAGCCAGGGAATCGGTGCGCTACGACAATATAGACCTGAAGAACCAGATAATCATCACTCTCCCAAGCTTGTTCAGGGATGAGAGTTACGTCGGGGTCATCAGCGACAACATCAAAACCCAGATGCGGGAGAATACAGACTTGGACGAAGGCATCGTCTACTTCATCAAGGGAGAGGCCCCTGTAGATGATGGTTTCGACAAGATCGACCCGGAACAGATATTCTACATCAACTCCGACTCCAAGTTGGTCATAGTCTTCAACGAGTACGACGTGGCTCCTGGCAGCATGGGTATAGTGGAGTTCGTCATCCCAGCAGAGGTGATACAGGATCTACTGGTCAGCAACGTGTATGTCAAGTAGCCGAATAGCCCGGTAGCCAGGTGCCAAGTAGTCAGGCAGGGACACCAAACCTAAGATGCGGCGGGGGTCGGAGGCTATCCTTCCGGCCTCCTGGTGATCTCTGAAAGGCCCTACATAGATACTCCGATTTCCCTGGCGATAGCCGAGACTTTGCCGGCATCCATCCCCTCGTCCCCAGCCCTGGCAAGGTAGGTAGCAGCCAGGTCAAGTCTTGCGCCCGAGGCGCACCTCCGTGCTGCTGCAGCAAACTGAAACGCCCGGGATTCCGGGTTGCCGAAAAGCACTGATAAGGACAGATCCGCCTCTGCCGCTAATGAGAACGCTTCCTCATAGTGGATAACAGCTTCTTCATGTCGCCCTTCAAGACTCGCCACCCTTGCCATTACGAGAAGGTGATCCACCTTGTCATACCATAGGAAATACACCGGGTAGTCAGCTACCTGGATGAGGCCCAGTTTCTCGGCCAGGAACCTGGATCCGTCATTGCTGGCATAGCAGTCCCAATACGGCTTAATCCCCCGTTCCACGCATTTTCGCAGGCACGCAGCAGAAGCAGCGGTGGCATGCCCCTTCCTCTGGTACTGCCAGACTGTCTCAACACCAATGCTGCATGCCGAATCCGTCGGGTACTCGGTCAGGCACCAAGAGGTGATGGCATCGCCTTGAAGGACGCAGTATCCGCTGCCTTTTTCTAGGAAGTCCTCGGGTTTGGGCCATTGTTTATCAATCTCTGCCCGCAAGTATTCAGCGTTCCGGTAGGCTCCCGTAAGTAGCAGATCAGCGTCTACTTCTCGCAGTGTGCACGCTACAGGAGGACGGGCAAGGGCTTCCAGCGTTTCCAGCATGGTGCCAGCCGTGTTGGTATTTGGCGGACGGCCTGCGTCATCAGCGTTATCTGCATTATGCGTGCCGTCAGCGTCATCCGCGCCATCCACGCCAGTCGGCAGGCTTACCCCGGCGTTGCCTGCGCTTAGAGGAAGGTCCATTGTGTAGAGAAGTCGTCTGTCCGGGATTAGTGGTCTTAAGGAAATCATGCCGGGCAATAAAGACTGCCACTCTGCTGGCCAAAAAGACACGTCGAACATGACGCCTTTCCGATTCGCGCCTGCCGGTATGATTGTGTCGTTGAAAAGGAGAGATAGATTCAGGTTAGCATCCGGACTAGGGGTTCCGGCAAGAAACACGTTGCCAAGTGTCTCCCACACCAGTACCAAAGTGGGCTCATCTTCCCTGTCTGCAAACACCCGGCCAGTGACGTGCCCCTCCAATATGGACAGGGGATACTGGAAGGAGGGCAGCATCTTCACGAGATGCCTAGCCCTGTAACGTGCTGACCCAAGCAATTCTACCACCGTTGTCTCTCAGCTCCCAACAGGGCTCGCGTTCCCACCTAAGTCGCCTATGGCTTCTGTATGCCTAGCAAGTCTTCGGCTAAGCGCGATACGAATTTGTACGAGTCAAAGACACCCTGGTTGTAGAAGTACGGCGCCAATTCTTTCGAGAAGAAATCCAAAATGAGTGTTGCTGCCAAATCTCCCAAGTTCTCGTCGCGTTCCTCCAGAAACCACTTTCTTATCAGTCCGATCATCTCGTCCCGCTTCTCTTTGCTGAACTTGAACTGCGGGTCCATAGAATTCACCGGCTTTCGGCCTTGTTTGGCCAACCACGTTTGGTCGCAAGTTTGCCCTGGGGTGTTATTCACCGAAAAGCACTGCGCTTTCCTTCTTGGATGTTGGCAAAGCAGGGTGTTCTTGAGCCACAGCAGTATTCCTCATCGAGAAGTAGTGTGCGGGTACACGCACGTAAGCCATGGAACAGGGAACTGACGAAGCCTTGCGGCAGTCAAAACAATGGGTATGCGGTAGCTTGGGTCAAGACCAGCTCCACGCTCCGGATCGCTATGGCAGGCCACCGTCACGTTACGGGCCATCCTGAAACACTGTGGCTCTTCGCTCTGATAAACTGTGAAAGGGGTAGGTTCTATCGCCGGGCACGGATAAAGGTCGAAAAGGCCTAATGAGCGCCGTGGTCGCCAGGTTAGTCGTGGCCGCCATGCTATGTTTGGCCCTGCTTGTTTCTTGCCGCCCGCAAGAGCCCGACTGGACCGATCAATATGTCCTGGATCCTCACGTGATCCGAACCTATACAAGCCCAGGCTGGGTTTGGACTGGAGAGCCCTCAGATGCTATATCCTCTGACGGAAAATGGTTGCTGGTGGCACAATACGGTACGACAAAGAGCGTGATGGCGATTCCCCTGCTAGTAGATGGCACCCATAGCGGCACCGACCTTCAGCCAAGTCAGGGCGGGGGCCAAGAAGTGCTGCTTGGCAGCGACGCTGGGAGCTCATGACTGGAGGAGACTCGGTCCAGTTCCTGCCCGTGGGCTGGCTGTCAGATACTGAGTGCCTTTTCTTTGCAGAGGGGGGCCAAAACCCAGAGGCCAGCCAAGGGAAAGAAGGCATATCAGTCTTCGCGGGTGACGTGGCAGACAGAAGGGTTAGGGAAGTCTCCTTCATCCCCGTCCTAGACGGCCAGCTTCGAGACGTTAGCCTGTTCGCCGCCTCAAACAGGCTGGTCGTTGATCAAATGGGTTCAGTGTGGACAGTTGACCTTGGAGATGGACGGGCTACCTGCCTCAGGCAGCTGGAGCATCCGGATCATGAGGGAGTTTTGGTTCCCAGGACATCTCCTGACGGCACTAAGTGCATTTACAGGTCCGTGGTAGACGGCAGAAGCGGATTGTATTTGCTTGACTTGGATACGGGCCAGGAGGAGGTTCTCGCCGCAGATGGCGACATAATGCATCTCTATCCAGCCTGGTCTCCCGATGGGCGTTTGATCGCCTCTTACACTGTGGCCAAGCGCACTGGGGACACCGGTTCCGACTGGTGGGACTACGAGGTCTACCCTGGTAACGACGGGCCCATGCCCTGGGGGGCGGCCATTCGCGTGATGGATCTCCAGGGGAATACCGTGAAAGAGCTTACTGGGGATGGCAAGATACTGGGACAGTTTAGGTGGTCACCGGATTCTAGGTCACTGGCTTACCTGGCGGCACAGACCATTCCCTCTCCCAAGATTGGCGGAAACTAGGACGTGGTGATGCCTAATGCCGATAGCGTCATGGTCTCGTCGGTGGAGTCCAAAGGAAATGGCGCAGTGATTGCCGAGGTTGGGAAGGAAGCGGTCGTGGCCCTTGGGTCGGAGTATCGGAGCGTATCAACCATTGGATTTGACCCAGAATCGAAGGGCGTCTTTTACGAGACTCAGGGCCAAATGGGCGGGTGCATCTGGTATGCGGCCAAAGGGCGGACAGGGGTTCAATCAGCGCTAGGCAGACCGGCCGCCATTACCCAAGGTTCTTGGCACCACCCCACAAGCATCCCCGTTTTCAGGGATCGAGGGCGAAATCTGGCCGCTATGATCGCGGGGTGTGACTCCGAATTGAGTCTTTACCTGGTCGGACCCACCGCGATTATCAGGGTGGCAGACTGGGAAGGCGCAACCGCCATTATCCTAGCTCATAATGATAAAACGCTAGTTGTCGACACATTTGTCGGTGGCGTGCACCGTCTTTCGGTTTACGAGATGCATTCGCCCGCAAGGAAAGTGCTTTGAGGATGGTGCCGTGAGGATGGTGTCATATTGTGCTGCGGTCCCCATGGCTTGTGGGTGGTGGTCAATGAATGACGATTCTAGGCAACCGAGTCATCCATGATGACGTAAATAACGTAGTCATGATCTGATGACGCATTTGCAGGAGGGGTCAGAATGAGTCAAAGACGAAGAACCACCAGTATCAAGCCGGGACGCGCTCCATCTTTCTTGGGCGGAATCGGTTCAATCATCGCCATCGTTTTTGGCATCTTTTGGACCGTATTGGCCTATGGGATGACAAGGAATTCACCGTTTGGCGGCGTCGCCAACATCTTCCCATTGTTTGGTGTCTTGTCTATCGTTATGGGCGTTGTTAACGCGGCGTACAGCTTTAGGCAGGCGACACAAGAGAACCGCTATTCTGTCCTGGACATTACCGATTCCGAAAGTGAACCCGATCCGTTGAATGAGCGGTTTGGCCCCAGAGCAGAGGAGACCGTGGTCCGCACCACACCGGACACAGATCAAAATCAGAACACGAGGACCGATCACCAGCATCGCTTCTGCCCGTATTGCGGGGGCGATCTGGGCGAAGGCTTCCGTTTTTGCCCGTCGTGCGGCAAAGAGTTGCCTGAATAGCCCAAGAGCATGCTGACACAGTGGGACCCTCATCCAGAGCTCGCAGACAGTGCCCTTATCCGGAGCATTCTGCTAGAATGCGTGCTGGCAACCACGCCGCCACCCTTCGATAATTCCCCCCAAAATTTCCACTAAAACCCGATCTAGTGGCAGGACTTTCCAAATCCCCGTCGAACCTCCTGTTATTAGGAGGTGTCACCTATACGTACCAGACAGACCAGACGTGTCTCAGAGCCGCACATCATCCGGGCAGCGGACTACGTGCCCAAAGATGGATCGGAACCGGGCGCTAGAGTAAGGGTCTACATGGAAGACCTCGACGCAGCGCACCGGATGATGGCGCAAGGCTGGACGCGTCACCTTCCCATAGAACTGGGAGCCATGTTTTTGGTTGTGGCCATGCAGGCCTACAGCGGGATAACCGGAGATCTTATGTGGTTCAACATCAGAGACCTGTACCCAAAAGCCTTGGCTGAAGGTTTTCCCAGCTATCCTAAGGAAAAGCAGATAGAAGTAGCAGAACGGTTTGCAGAAGAGTATGGGAAGCCCTACACCACGACTGTGAAAGGCGCAATCAGAACCCTCATCGACCTAGGCTTGGTGGAGCGCTACCGGGGTAGGGGCGAAGGGTTGCGCATCCCCGATGTCCTGCCTTCGCCGGCTCAGCGACTCACCCTCAGTGAGAGGGAACTCGAAATCCTTGTGGCAAGGCAGGCACTAGGCCAGATTACGAGAACGCCTTTTTTCCGCGTCTTAGCAGAAACAGAATGAGAGCCGCCCCTGCTAACGCCCACGGTATTGCTGATTTGGCGGTATCCGCAAAAGTGGTCGGGTCTAGCGCTGCGAGAATGCGAAGGTTTTCGCCGGGGAGTTCATGAAAATGCGCCGAGTACGAGTTGTCTTTCCGCTGAAATCCAGGGAGGGAAGTCTCGATGGTGATGTGACTCGGCACGTTGATCGTGACTGTCAGGTCAGCAAAACTCTTCCAATACCGCGCGGGTTCCAGGAAGTAGTAGAATTCTGCGGTGGGGTTTATATACGAGTAGCCTTTGCGCTGCTTTATGATGGCGGCGTTCTCAGTATAGGTCACTTCTAGGGTGCGCGTGCCCCCGGCGGGGAAATCCAACTCAAATAGGGACATTTCAAAATCGTAGCCGGCATTGGTGTCGCCAGTCCTTTCTCCGGTGCCGGCATAGCGCAGGATTTCCTCGAAAGTGGGAGCCCCCGCTCCGTACACCGTCCAAGAACCCACATTGTACCAGGAGCGTGCCAAGAGGTCCTCGACGTAGCCGTCCTGGCCGGTGATGTTCCAAGGTACAGTTTCGGACCGCAGCAGTTGGACTCGGTTGCCGTCGACGCATACCTGGACCTCCGTTGCAGGATTGTTGGCCACGAAGGCAGCTAGGGTTGAAACATTCTCTTGGTATGTGTTGCGCATGTGGTAAGTGGCTACTATCTCGGCATGGGCCTCTTCTTTGCCTAAAGTCTGTATGTCATATGTCAGATTTTCCGAGACTACCTCAATGAAGTCATGCTTGACCGGAAGGAAGAATACGGCGTCTCCATCTTTCACGGATGCTGGGGGGCCGACGTTGGCGTAGGCAGTAGAGGTGAAGGTGCTCACAAGCAAAACGATGCTCGCGATGAGCGCAGCGAGTGTCCGTCCATTAGCCCGTTTGTACATGGTCAGACCCCTTTCGTTCTAGCGAGACCGTCGATTTCGGCTGCGCCAAAGCTTCAACGCCAACTCTTTGGACCCTAGCGGGGGTTCGTTTGTTCCGCACTGAAGACCTGCACCAAAGGTCTCGGTCTTGCCGAGTGCAATGCCAACCGTATCGCGGGCACCAATGTCCCTCACCCTGGCCGGTCGTGGGTCGTGGCCAGAGAGAGCCCTGCTCACAAAGAATACCGTATTTCGGGAACCAATGTCCTACAGGCGGCGTCAATCCTAGCGAGCCGGCTTCTGAATCTTCAGAACTGCAAGGGGAGTTGTGGCGAAAATGGATCGGCGGGTGGGTTGTCTCCGGGCTCACATACGAGCCACCGCCATCCGGCCGGCACGACGGATCGGCCTGACCGTTACGGCTACCTTGACTGCCTTGGTTGCCTTGATGATGTCAACTACGGTGGCCGCCAGCCTATCCTTGGTTTCCTGCACCCGGCCGCCGGACCCGTACCGCCATATCCCTCCCACCCTGCATGTACAGGGCCTGTCAGGAGACATCGCCGCCGTTCGCAATGCCATCACCTGGCCCGCAGAAGACGGAAACGTCTGGCGCGTTGAGCACAAGGTTCTGCCTCCGAAGCCAGTGGACTTTGTGGCCGTAGTCCCCGGCAGCGAGGTGTTCATGACCCTCAAGGGTATCGGCAGAAGGCCGAGTACAATCGCCCTGGGCATTCTGAGAGCAAGCATTTTTGATCGGCCCGAGCCTTGGAAACCCCTGTACTCCACCACTATCAGTGAGATATCCATCGACAAGTCAACCAGCGAGCCACAGGTCACATTCAAATGGACGGCACCTGCAAAAAGTCTTGAGTCACCCGAGGAACTCCGCACTTCCGAAGGGCAGTACTGCCTGAGGATCGATGTAGAGTGGGATGACCCGGAACGGCCGGAGCCATGTCGCGTCGAGTACATCTGCCGCTTGACTTTTGCCCAGGAGAGCCTAATAGAGAGGGCAATGCGGATACCTCTGGAAATGTCTCGTGCCGCTTGGGAAGGTCGTCTGGACGCAGTCTCTTCGCTAATGGTCGAGCCTTACTTCAAAGACGGAGTCAAGAAAGACAACTACCAGCACCGTCCTTTTGAGGTGAGTCTCGCCGGCTCTTGGGACTCAATCCTGTGGCGGTCGCAAGACTGCGAGTTTTCTCTGGAATCCGAACCCACGCTCCTCCTTGACTACCTACGAGACGATGTGAAATTCCCCTACGCCAGGGCCTCCGTCTCGTTCAAAGTCAAGGTGACCGATGAGAGAGGGCGTTCGGGGATCTGCGATTTTCAAGAGCGGTACCACCTAGACCTAGAACGCCCAATGAGGGTCGTGTCTAGCATGGCAAGGAGGGGCCAGTTGCAGGTAGACGACGGAACGCATCCCGACTGGGTCCCCAAAGTTACCAAAGTGGGAGCCGTTACCAAGGTCGGGCCTTTCAAAGATCTGTTGTTGGATCCCAATTTGGATTCGTGGAGCGATGACGGCAAGTACCTGGCCTTCGTCGCAGACGGTTCCCACGCCGGCGAAGGAATTTGGGTGCTAAGCCGCGACGGAAGTGAACTGAGACGAGTGTACGAGCCGGACATGCCCAAGTTTTTGACGGTAGCTTCCCCAAGGCTCCGCATCCTCGGCTGGGCGCCGAATAAGCATAAGTTGTACTTCACTTTGACCGGGTATCAGCCCGGACCAGGTTCGCATGCTGAGGACTGCGGCGTGCTTTTCGCCGAGGTTGATGTATCCTCCGGCCTCACTCGGACCGTGGGCTTCATCCCTCACGAAGCCTGGCGGATATCCCGATGGGAAGTGAAGGTGACCCAAGACCAGACTCGCGCTTTCTTCGTCGCTGTAAACGACTTGTGGCAAGTGGACTTGGTATCAGGCGGAGCGATCAAGGTGTTTGAGGGCATTTGCGAATCGGATAAGTACGGCTTTCGTTTGTTCTATTCGCCATCCGGTTGGTACGCAGCTCATGAAATCTGGCATGGCGACAAGCCCCGGTTGGCCGTGTATGATCTGAGAGAAGGTCACCGAAGCGAAATCACCTTTCTTGGAAGCCGCCAAGACTCGCCCTCCGTCGGCCCCTGCATTCTTGGGAGTTAGTGAGGTGGAATGCCGTATGTTTGGTAAACGCCCCTCTACTGGGAGCGTCCGGAAGAAACCGCCTGCTCTAACAATGCCTATGTCCATAACCCTGTTGGCTCTGGCTCTTCTCGTGCCCACCCTGTCCTCTTGCGTGCACCAAGAGCCCAACGAACTCTACCAGCCCCCATCTTTGTACATAGAGTGCCTCTCTGGGACTGTCCAAGCGTTCCGCAACGCCTTCACTTGGCCTGTGTCCCCCCAAGAGGTCCGGCAGGTCGAACGCAAGGAGATGCCGCCTAAGCCCGTGTACGGTATGGCCACCGCTCCCGGCGAGAAACTCGACTTCACTTTGAAAGGATGCGGTGAGAAGCCCAGGTCCATTGCCCTGGAACTAGTGGATGCCTGGGTCTTCTCAGACCCGGGTGCCGGGAAACCTGTGTATTCAGCCGCCGTGGATAACATGTCCCTCAGCAAAGAAGAAATCACGTTCAGTTGGACTGTTCCCCCTGGCGGTGTGGAACCGCTTGGGGTCCCGAGCAATGAGGAGGGTCGATACTGTCTGAAGATAGACGTTTCATGGGACAACGACAATGCTAAGGCACCGGGGACTACCGAACCGCTGCATGTCGAGTACATCGCACGTCTTGCCATTGCCGACAAAGTCCTAATAGAGCGCGCCATGCAGATACCAAGGGAGATGTTCAGAGCCGCCTGGGATGGCAACAAAGAAGCCATCGCGCCGCTACTTTCCGACGCCTGGTTCGCAGGAGGCGTCAAGGCGGGCCATTACCATGCGAATCCATTTGACGTGCGGCTTGATTCCCCCTGGGACTCCATCCTTTGGAGTAGCGATGATCTTGGGTTCTCGCTGGCGTCTGAACCCGATGTCCGCCTGGTGGATTTCCGAAACCATCCGCTGGAGCCCTATGCAAGGGTGAATGTAAACTACATAGTTCGAGTTACGGACAAATCAGGTAAATCGGGATTATGGGACTTTGAAGAGTCGTACGGGCTGCACTTGGGCGACCCTGACAAGACGCCGGTGAGTTTCATGGACAGGCGCGGCGAGCCTGGTTTTGATGAGAGAACTCCTGCGGAATGGACTCCAAGAGTATCTCAGGAGGGGCAAGTGACCAAAGCCGGACCATTCTATGACCTGTCCTGGCCCTACGATGTGTGGAGCGACGACGGGATGTACCTTCCGTTCATCGCCGACGAATCCGCAGGGGACGCGGCAATCTGGGTCATCTCTCGAGATGGTTTGGAGCTTAAGCGCCTCCATAGCCCCGATAAGCCAGAAGCTCCCGTATCACCTTCCTACCTTAGCCTGCTCGGCTGGGCCCCCAACGAGCACAAGGTGCGCTTCTCTATAAGTGGGTACCAGCCCGGTCCCGGGCCACATGCGGAAGATTGCGGGTTGTGGTTCGGCGAGGTGGATGTATCTACCGGGGAGACGCGAAGTATCGCGTTCATCAGATCTCAGCAATGGAGGGCCTGGAATGTCCATGTAACCAGGGACAGAAGCCACGTCATCTTCAGGGATCCGAACGACCTTTGGCGCGTGAACTTGGTTACTGGAGAGACCGTCAAGTTGGCGGAAAACGTAAGGCCACTCGGGTACGATCTCTTCAACTTGCGCTTCTCACCTTCCGGGTGGCACGCGGCATATCTTGCGTGGGAGTGGGAGGAGGACCAATATTCCCTGGTAGTGTACGACATGAAGACAGGAGCCAGGACCGATATTCCGCTCCCTGGCAACCATTGGGACCTCGTCCAGGATCGCCCCTTCTTTCTGTCGTGGACTCCAGATGGCCTCTTGACGGTAGGTTTGGCCGCCAAGGAAGACATCGCCGGTGGGCCCGATTCGGACTATGCTGCCGGCTTCCAGAAGCTCCTTTTTTACTCACCCGATGGCACGTTGCAGCGGGAAATCCAGCATGAAGGCGCGATCATCGGAGCCAGGGCGTGGACGGAAAGCGCCGACAGGCTGGCATATTCCCTGGTGGCTGTCTCCAAAGCAAACCGCCCGGATCCGACGCATCAGTGGGACCAGGGTTTCCAGTGTGAACTCAAAGAAATCTGGGTTCAGGAAGCCTCCGGCAGAGCCCCTTACAAGATCGCTTCCCTGACTGATCAACCTAACGCCATGTTCGCTTTTATGAACTGGGTGGATGGCGATAGCGCTGTGGAGATGTGGTTTTCCCCGGACTACGAGAACCCCGGTGAGGATAGGCGAGGCATACGAGTGGGTATGGACGGTCAGATTGCTTTGTTGCTGGAGCCTTCCAACCGCCTCGGCGTCGCCCGCCCTTGCGGGGCCATAGGGCAGGCCACCTACTACGTCCAACGAAACCAAGACGACACTCGCGTCTTCGCGGTTGACGCAAGTGGAAACGAGACCGTTATCTACCAGGGCACTGCTCGGGATGACATAGCGGAAGTGCAATCCGAGGTATTCGTTCTGGTTGTGACGGAGTCTCGGTGGGGCATGTTGGGGCGGCGGGGGTATATCCTGTTTCACCGGCCCTAGGCCATGGCTAAGGTCGTCTTCTAATGCTTCCTTCCTCACAAGGAATTCCGAACTGCTTCAATGAGTCGACAGTTTGTTCAGATTCAGCCGGAAATGACCAGTTACCTGATTCTTGGCGCGACCCAGTGCGTTATCCTCTACGGGACGTCCCCACCCGTGGTGAATCACCAGAGGAAGCCCGTCCCTTCTTCTTTTGTCCGATACTATGCCGATATGGTCATAGGAACTGCCGAACACCACGATGTCTCCAGGCTGCCACTCTTTCGCATTGGCAGGATCCCAAGACTTCACTTCCGTAGTCATGGCGTTAGCCTTTCTTGTCAAGAAGACGTACAAGTTCGGCACGCGCCTGAAGTCGATATTCGGATCCGCTGACCCGGCCACTCTTGGGTACTTGTCCGTGGCCCAAGCGATGTCCAAATCCACCGATGCCTTGAGATCGTATCCCGCATTCCAAAGGGCACGCCAGACTAAGTCGGTGCATACGCCTTCGTTATCCGGGGGATAGCCGCCGTCATAGTAGGCACTCTTGTACCTGGGTCTGAATGCCACCTGCAAGCGCGCCCCATCCACGATGTCCTGGTAGTCGTCAATACCGTTGGCATTAGTATCCATACCGGAGATTACGCGCCCAACTTGGAGGGGCTGTCGGAAGCCCGGTAGAATATCTGCGTTCCAGGCCCAGTAGGCGGCGCCCAGAGCGATGACAAGAGCGCCGATGACAGTCTTGCGGGACCGGGTCTTGACAGTGGTGAGTACTGCCTTGCGGGAGCGGGCTTTGAGGGCGCCGAGTGTGCTTCCTACAACCAAGAGTGCGATGAATGTGGCAGCTGCCAGCGCTTTTGGCTCCACATTGCCTAGTATTGCGGACAATTCGAATGTCACGAAGTTTCTGAGCATAGCCTCTCCTGGGAATGGGTTTGAACAACACAGACATTCTACCAGGCATATCCCAAGAAGGTACCGAGGTAATTCTTAAGGCATACTTAAGGTTTCCTTAGGAGGATCGGAAGGTTCCCGGGTCCCGGGCCCCGGGGACTTCGCATTCGCAGGTGGCAGAAGGACAATCCCGACCGCTCGGGCCCCCGGCCCCGGGGACGTCGGTGGGTCATCAGAAAGAGACTTGCCGTACTTCTGCCAAGGGAGGAAGATGGTCCAGGGATGTGTCTGACTGGAGGGTCACTACATGGCCATTGGGGCATTTCCACAGCCGGAGGTCATATACATCGATGACGACTTGCGGCTAAGGGCCTATGACGGCGATTGCCGCCAAGCAGTTGCCTGGTATCAGGACGAGGTTGTCTACAGGAACTCCGAAGGGATTACGGACCCCTCAAAGATTCCTGACGAGGATTACGTGCGCCGCATGTATGCGCATCTTTCCGAAGTCGGCGAGTGTTACTTCATCGAGGTTTTGCGCGACGGTAAGTATGTTCCTATCGGCGATGTTACCGTGAAAGAGGAGAACCCACCTATCGTAATCGGCGTCGCCGAATATAGGGGAGTCGGCATTGGCAAGAAGGTCATGAAGGCGATCATCGAGAGGGCTCGGGAATTGGGCATCAATCGGTTTCGCGGTGTGACTATATATGATTACAATATTGCATCGCGGAGGCTGTATGAATCTGTAGGCTTTACGTGCGCCTACGTGCGTGGAAACACCAGGATCTATGAGCTGGATCTGGCGGAATAACTGCCGTCTTGGCACGGCCATCCGGCCACTTAGTCGATCCTCGCGGCAGGATCGGATCCTGTGCGATCACCCCCGCATATCCAGTTACCTCGGTTGCAGGCACGCTTACTGCCGAGGTTGCCGCCCTCAACGTCGATATACTTGCAGTATCTGCTCGGCGTAGTCTCGCATGCTATCTCGTAAGGATTCGGGCTCGAGCACTTCTACTGCTCCGCCGAGGCCAAGGAGCGTGCGCCGAGCAGCCTCCAGAGACTCAAACCCAACCTGAACGAGAGTCCTGGCAGGTCCGCGATCGTTGCTGTCGGGCATGACGTCATCATTGTGACTGAGTCCGGCGCCTGGGTGGATGTGGTTGATAGACCCGTCGTCGTCACCAAGTACCCGCATCGTACTAGCGGCAGGACCTAGATGAATGGACAAGACGTCGGCCAAATCAGGCCTTACCAGGAAGCGGACCAAGCACACGGACCGACTCGACTCATACTGAACGCAGTAATCCTTCCAGAAACTAGCCAGGTTGAAAAGCTTTGGCCGCACAAACACCTCGTTGGTCTCCCGAACGTCAGAAAGCTGAGCCACACGGTAGACCCTAACCTTGCTGCCTAACCCTGCTACAAGGTGCCAAATGCCTCCCTTCGCCACAAGGCCGTAGGGGGCGAGCTTCAACTGGATCACAAACCGGTGCATGACCTCGCACTGGCATTCGATTACGCGATCATCCCACACCGCATTCCGCAAGGCGGCCAACTGAGGCACGGATTCGTCCCTGTTGAACCACCAGGAGGAATCGACGTGTATACGCTGTTTGACTATGTCTTCGTCGGCCCGTCTCCTTGCCGGGAGAGCGGCGCTGAGCTTTAGAAAGGCCGCACGAAGGTCCTTTTCCACCCCGAGTTGGGCTAGGGGGCCGGGGATGCTCAACATAAACAGCGCCTTGGCTTCGTTCTCGTTGAGCCCGGTCAGGTCAGTGCGGTAAGCATCAAGAAGGCTGATGCCTCCGCCCGGCCCCGATTCGGCGTAAATAGGCACTCCTGCTACACTTAGCGCCTCTACATCGCGGTACACGGTGCGGACCGAAACGCCGAGTTCGGAGGCAACATTCGCCGCTGTTATTCTGCCGCACGATTGGAGAAGCATCAGGAACGAAAGCAGACGATCTGCGCGCATGCCCATCCTCCTCAACAAGAGATGACCCTTCTGGTTCCTGTAGATTCTAGCACATTCACTGACATAAGGTGTCAGGGATTGAGGTTATGATGCGTTTAGAAGATGACGAAGGGAGCTGGTATCTTGCAGGAAGTCAAAGTGCGGTTGGTTACTCTTCCGCGGATGCGAGTCGCGTTGGCCAGAGGGTTCGGGGCTAGCCCGGAACCCATCGCGTGGGAGAAGCTTCTGAACTGGGCAAGGGATAACGGAATCTCAACGGAGCTAGGAAAAACGCGGTTCTTCGGGTTCAACGATCCTGACCCATCGGTTGGGAGTCCGAATTACGGCTATGAGCAGTGGATGACCGTTCCGCAGGATGTCAACGGAAGCGGAGAGGTCCAGGTTACGGAATTCGCAGGCGGTTTATACGCCGTGGCCAGATGCACCTTAGGAAACATTGGGGAGGCATGGCGGTCTCTTGCGGCGTCAGTAGAGCAGAGCAATTGCGAGATTGGCAGCGGACAGTGTCTAGAAGAGTGTTTGAGTTCTGCACCGGCGAAGTTTCCAGATGCGGTGTTTGACCTGTTCCTTCCCGTGAAGAAGGCCCGATAGACAAGACCCAGGGATGGCCCCAACCGCACGCTGCTGAAGTGAGCACTAGGGGTCATCCCCTGCCAGACCTTAGGAAACGCGCCTATCCATCGCCCTTTCATCGACTTGTCACATCGGTTTCTTATTCTCATCGAGGCGGCTCACGATCTGTTGGAGCCTCTTGGCTTTGGTACTCTCGGTCTTGGCGTCGAGGTAGTGCGCGGTATACGTTCTTCTCACAGACAAAGGCATCTTAAGAAAGTTCGTTGCGGCGGGTTCGTGGCCTTGCAGAGCATCGGTCAGGATGCCTATCTGCTCGTCTGACACAGGGGCCGGTTGAGGGGTATCCCAGGTTCCGGCCTTTTTGGCCTGCTCGATTGCGGCCAAGCCCGGTCCGGTCATGCGGCCCTCCTGGATAAGATTCACCGCGAGATTGCGGTTTCTCCTAGACCACTTGCTTCCTTGTCTTCTGGGCGTGAATCGTTTGATGTAGCAGGTTTCGTCTATGCTCCTAATCTGGCCGTCAATCCATCCAAAGCACAACGCCTCTTCCAAGGCCTCGTCGGCTTTGAGAGTCTTTACTGCTGACGTCTTGCCGAACACGAGCCACGCGCCTTGACTGCTGGCGTGGTGCAGGTTGAGCCACTGCCTGAACTCTGCAAGATCGAAGAACTGGAGTTTTTCGTCCATGTCGTATTCCCCCAATATTGTGCCGGGTGCGATATCTCGATCGGGCTTCTGATTATTAGCTGTTGGTTTGGATAGTCATGGCAATCATAGCACGCGCGGCGGGTACACGCTCCACGGCAGACGCTAAACGGCACACGCTGAACGGTACACGCCTTGTGCTAACTTCTGCCGAATAGAGGGCCTAGGGGTTTCGGCGAACCACCGGTTCCCCCTGAAAATTTCGCGCGACTTCCAGTATGTGGTAAACTGTGATAATGTGTCGGAGGATAGAAGGTGAAATGTCGAATCTGCTTGTAAGGAGTAGATGCTTCCTGCACATTTCTGCGTCTGCCTTTGCGTTTCTCTATGAAGACCCGAGGCTAGATCACGAGGCACGATCGCTTTTCTGTAGCGTAGCCCATATGCGCCCCGAAAGTGTAGAGGACCTTATCGCTAAGGTGGGGCTGGGGCACCACAAGGTTACTCGAGTATGCAGAGGCCTAGTTGGCTGCGGGTGGTTGCGCATGGTGAGCAAAGGACGCATCCGTAGGCCAGTCTGTTGGGTTCCACAAGAGTATCAAGAGCGTCTCGTCCAGGAGTTACAGTATCGTTACGACTTGGCTCACTTGGGGGGCGAATTCCTGTTCGGGCGAATACTCGAGTATCTCGTAGACGTTCCATGTTTCATTCACAACGCTAGGCCGAAATTCCTCGAACACCCAAAGTCAAAGGAACGCCTGGAATTGGACTTCTTCGCCCCAGGGGTCATTGGAGGTGAGTTCCATGGGCAGCAGCACTACACTGAGACCGAGATGTATCCAAAGCGGACGGTTGATGACATAAAGGTGCGTGACTTAGTCAAGGAAGCTCTCTGCGCCAGGTCTGGACTTCCTTTGATCATTGTTAAGGCCGAGACGCTGAGCATCAGTTCTGTCATGTCCATGTTGCCGGCAGATATCCCCATCCACGACTTTGATCTTAGCGATCCGTATCCCCAGAAGATGGATAATCTCTGTACTTTGTACCGAAGAAAAGTTCAGCGAATCCTTCGGGCAGCGCAATAAGGGTGTGGTGACGTCACCCGCCTCCAATCCGGCCGCCACAGCCACCTTCCCGCCTCCAACCCGGCCGCCACAGCCACCTACCCGACTGCAACCCGGCCACCACAGCCGCCTACCCGCCTCCAACCCGGCCGCCACAGCCGCCTACCCGCCTCCAACCCGGCCGCCACAGCCGCCTACCCGCCTCCAATCCGGCCACCACAGCCGCCTACCCGCCTCCAACCCGGCCGCCACAGCCGCCTACCCGCCTCCAATCCGGCCGCCACAGCCGCCTACCCGCCTCCAACCCGGCCGCCACAGCCGCCTACCCGCCTGCAACCCGGCCGCCACAGCCGCCTTCCCCTCCAATCCGGCCACCACAGCCGCCTACCCGCCTGCAACCCGGCCGCCACAGCCGCATACCCGACTGCAATCCGGCCGCCACAGCCGCCTACCCGCCTGCAACCCGGCCGCCACAGCCGCATACCCGACTGCAATCCGGCCGCCACAGCCGCATACCCGACTGCAATCCGGCCGCCACAGCCGCCTACCCGCCTGCAACCCGGCCGCCACAGCCGCATACCCGACTGCAATCCGGCCGCCACAGCCGCCTACCCGCCTCTAACCCGGCCGCCACAGCCACCTTCCCGCCTCCAACCCGGCCGCCACAGCCGCCTACCCGCCTCCAATCCGGCCGCCACATCCGCCACAGATACCTAACTACACGTTCCCAGCCCCGCCCCGGTACCGGACCGGGGCCACCCTTGTGACGTTACCACAACCAACTTCATTTCTTGGCACGATGCAACCTTGGCTCTTGTCTGATAACTATTAAGTATAGGTCTGGCCCCGAACACACCTAATCCCGCAGTCTCGGGGCGCAGGTATCG
This sequence comes from Bacillota bacterium, assembly GCA_040771825.1. GTDB lineage: Bacteria > Bacillota > Sulfobacillia > Fermentithermobacillales > Fermentithermobacillaceae > JAXGZG01. Next base: position 156,071 of record JAXGZG010000001.1, read on the forward strand.
GATACATGCGACGGAATTCTTCACCAACAGGAGGTCTTGTTATTGGACCTGCGGATAGAGGATCATCCGATTCTCAGCTTTCCAGAGAAGAAGAAAGTGTGTTTTTACTGGCATGGTCAAGAGATGGTAGGGTATGAAGGCGAACCCATTGCCAGCGCTCTGCACGCATCGGGAGTCAAAGTACTGCACAGAAGCCTCGTGCTCCAGAAGCCCAGAGGTTTTTATTGTGCCATTGGGAACTGTTCGTCCTGCCTAGTGGTAGTTGACGGAGTCCCCAATATCCGTGCTTGCACTGAGAAACTCAGAGAAGGCATGCACGTTGAGCGGCAGGATGGTCCTGGACCTGCCCCCAAAGTTTAGGAGGTGAAGCGGGTGAAAGAGACACAGCTTGCAGTCGTCGGAGCGGGACCGGCGGGCATATGTGGAGCGTTAGAAGCCGCTTCACACGGAGTAAAAGTTACAGTAATCGACCGCGCTGACGTTATCGGCGGTCAACTCATCAAACAGACTCACAAGTTTTTCGGCTGGCACAAGGTCTCTGCGGGCACTCGCGGCATCATCATTGCCACCGATCTCGCCAAAGAGATGGCCCAGAACCCAAACATCACGTTTCTCTCTGATACGGAAGTCCTCGGTTACTATTCAGACGGAGTACTGCTTCTTGAGACCCCTCAGGGAATCGAGCGCTTGAAGTGCGACACTACTCTGGTAGCCACGGGCGCTGTGGAGAAAACCCTTCTGTTCCCGGGCAACGACCTTCCCGGAGTGTACGGAGCAGGGGCAGTCCAGACTCTTATGAACGTTCACGGCGTGAAACCGGGACAGTCCGTACTTATGGTAGGGTCAGGTAACATAGGACTCATCGTCAGTTACCAGCTTACTCAGGCCGGAGTCAAAGTCGCTGCTCTGGTAGAGGCGGCGCCCGGCATCGGCGGATACGCAGTTCACGCATCGAAAATCCGTAGGCTTGGGATTCCCATCCTCACCGGTCACAGTGTGAAAGAAGTCTACGGCCAAGAGCAGGTCGAAGGAGCCACCATATGGAAGCTCGACGCCAAGTGGCAGGGCATCGCTGGAACCGAAGAGGATGTCAAAATTGACGTGGTCTGTATCGCCACCGGTCTGACTCCCCTCTCAGAACTCCTGTGGCAAGCAGGGGCCGAGATGGTATACGTTGGGGAACTTGGGGGGTTCGTGCCGCTCCATGACGAGAACATGGAGACCACCGCTAAGGGCGTGTTTGTGGCCGGAGACGCTGCAGGCATTGAGGAAGCTTCCACTGCCATGGCAGGCGGAAAACTTGCGGGTCTCTGCATCGCTGCTAGCCTCGGCAAGATTGAGGGCGAAGCCTTTACGTCCAAGCGCGACGAAATCCGAGGCGAGCTCCAGGGCCTCCGTTCGGGACCTACCAGTGCTAAGATAGTCGCTGGTCAGGAGCAAGTTAGAAAGCTGTTGGAAAAGAGGGTGAGTTCTTGAGCGACGCAACTCTCATCTCTACGGGCGTACCACAAGCGTCGGATCTAGCTAAAGTCACACCCCCGCAAGAGCGCAGGGAAAAGGGACCGGTTGTGATGATCGAGTGTTTCCAGGAGATCCCCTGCGACCCGTGCGCCTATAGCTGTCGCTTTGGCGCCATCAAAGAATTTGAAGATATCAACAACATTCCGGAGACTGACTGGGACAAGTGTACAGGCTGTGGGCTTTGCGTTGCCGCGTGTCCCGGACTGGCCATTTTCGTCATAGACGAGAGCGCCAAAGATGGAACCTGCCGCATAGCCATGCCTTATGAGCAGGTACCGTTGCCTGTTAAGGGTCAGGAAGTTGACCTTCTGGATAGAGCCGGAGCCGTTGTCGGCAAGGGAACTGTTGACCGGGTAATCCCCGGGAAAAAGCCCCAAGGTACTCCCGTAGTGTGGGTCAAGGCCGCGAAGGATCTCTCCCTCGTTGCCCGGAACCTGCGCACGGTGTAGGGAGGCTAGCTGACCATGAAGGAAGAAGACATTATCGTCTGTCGTTGTGAGGACGTTACTCTGGGGGACATTCGGAAAGCTATCAGTGAAGGCGCTACCACCATGGACGAGATCCGCAGGATCACCAGGGCTGGTATGGGTCCTTGCCAGGGACGCACTTGCCGGCTTCTTATTGCGGCCGAGCTCGCGAGGTCTCAAGGCAAACCGGTAGCCGAGATACCGCCCTCGACCTTTAGGCCACCGACGAAGGCCGTCAAGATGGGCGATCTGGCGGCGGCCGCTAACAAGGAGGAGGAATAGCCTTGAGACCTACAGCTGATGTAGTAGTCGTCGGAGGAGGCGTAGAAGGTGCCGCCGCGGCTTATAACCTCCTCAAAGCCGGATTCAAGAATGTAGTGGTCTGTGAGAAATCGACTTTCGCCAACGGCTCGACCGGACGCTGCGGAGCCGGTGTCCGCGAGCAGTGGGGTTCCGAAGGGAACTGCCGTTTGGCCCAGGCCGCTCTCGACATTCTTGAGGGACTCCAGGATGAACTAGGTTATGACCACGATCTGGAGTTTAAGCAAAATGGGTACCTGATGCTGGCCTACACGGAAAAAGAGTGGAGCCAGTTTTTGAAGAACGTAGAATTGCAGCACGGGCTCGGCATCAGGTCGCAATCGCTGACGCCCCAGGAGGCTACCAAGATCGTCCCTCAGCTCAACACTGAGGGGATGTACGGGGCAACCTTCGATGCTAGGGACGGTCACGCAAACCCGTTCCACACCACTAGAGCTTATCTGAAGGCTGCTGAGCGACTCGGTGGGGAGGTTAATTTCTTCACTGAAGTCACCGACATCAAAGTAGAGAAAGGCAAGATACAGGGCGTTGTGACCAGCAAGGGCGGGATAGCGACTCCTATGGTCGTCAACACCGCCGGTCCTTGGGCGAAGCAGGTAGGAGCCATGGCCGGAGTAGATCTGCCTCTGTACACTCAGAGACACCAGATCCTAGTTACCGAGCCCGTAGGCTTCTTGCTTGGACCGATGCTGATGTCCTTCTCGCTGGGCATTTACTGTCAGCAGACGCCTCACGGGTCACTGGTGATGGGTATCGGCGATCCCAGCGAGCCCAAGGGCTATGATATTGGGCAGTCCTGGCAGTTCCTGCACGAGATGAGCAGGATCATGTGCAGACTGATGCCGCCTCTGAAGGAAGTCAGAGTGGTCAGGCAGTGGTCGGGGCTCTACACCATGACGCCTGATGCTCACCCGATCCTTGGCGGGGTACCGGGTCTCGAAGGTTACTATCAGGCTGTGGGCTTCAGTGGACACGGGTTCATGCTTGCACCTATCGTCGGGCAACTTCTTGCCCAGATTATGAGCGGCGGCAAGCCATCTATCGATATCGGCGATCTAGACCTGGGCAGGTTCGCGAGAGGCGACTTGCGTGTCGAACCGTCGGTAGTGTAGCCGAAATACGTGTGAGCACCACAAGTACCCAGTACCACGGGCACTAGCGAGAGATAAAGTATAGGGCTTCCAAGGGTTTTGCAGGATTCTTCCTGAATCCGGCGAACTCTCTCCCAACACGGTTTGTTTGGGGGAGGCATCCCTTGGAAGCCCAGTCTATTGTGGAAGACCTGGCTGCGGTCATAGAGCGGCCCATCACTCTGGAAGACGCTTCAGGGCACCTGATTGCCTATTCGGTCCACGATGTGCCTGTAGACACTGTTCGTTTGGAGACGCTCCTTCGAAAAGGTATTTCGGTTTCCACCAGAGAGGCGCTGACTAGCAGAGGCGTGTACCGGCTCATAGACGGAAAGGGCGGCATCACTATGGTACCGGGCATACCGGAGATAGACTTCGAACCAAGGGTGGCCATGGCCATCAGGCGCGGTTCAGAGGTGCTCGGGTATCTGTGGGTTGCCTACGGTTCGGATCCGGTTCCCGCCCAAGCGGAGCAGGCCATTCTTGAGGCGGCGCGGCTCTTAAGCAGGGAGCTGGGGAAGTCCCGTCCGGAGGAAGCGACTTGGTCTCTTAGGCAAGAATCGGACCTAGTTAGGGACCTTGTGAGCGGAGTCTTAAGCGATGATTCGGCGGGTCGGGTAAGGGCGCGCGAGGCAGGCTGGCAGATAGTGCCCTGGTTTCAGGTGCTAGTCGTGCGTGAGGGGCCGGGAGCAGGGAAACCGGTGTCCTGGGGCCTTAGGGAGTTGCAGTCAGCCATTGGGGATGATTTCGTGCACCCCCTGGCAGGGTTTGTGGGCGGCGATGGGGTTATGGTTCTGTCAGGCTCAAATCACAGGCTCCGAGAGGGGATGGCCTCTAGGGTGAATGCTCGGCTATCTCGAGATGGCCTGCCTTTGGCGATGGTTGGGGTTGGCAGCCTCTATCAGAGCGTTGGCGACATACACGAATCCTACGGGGAAGCCATAAAGGCTATTGACCTAGGGACTAGAGTGAGTCCAAAGGCGGTGTATCTAGAGTACGAGTCGCTGGCACCCTACGATCTTCTAATATGCATGGCAGGCTGCCCCATGTGCGGGTCTTACGGCAGGGAGCGGATTGAGAAGCTCATGGCCTACGATGCCATGCACGGTCAGAACCTCGTGGAAACCCTTGAGGCGTATTTAGACTGGTACGGCAGAAGGAGGAAAGCTGCTTCGCGGTTGAACATTCACCCCAACACCCTTGACTACAGGATACGGAAGGCATCGGAGCTTATGGATCTGGATTTGGACGACCCCAGCGTAAGGCTGACTCTTCACATCTGGACAAAGGCTCTCTTGGTGTCTAGGCAGTGACAGGATTATGGCCAAAGAGCGTGGGCAGTCTACTGCCCGTTTTCATCTGAAGCACCCCAAACGGAAAGGATAAGAGACAGATCACTTCGACCATAGGATGGTACGGGGAAGGTGCTGTCTTGGACATTAACCTGCCTGAGGCTCTAGAGTCAGATTTTCGCGAGGCGTTGGCCTGTTTGGAAGCAAACGCTCCCAATGCTTCGGCCATGATGTGTCGGAGGCTTGTAAGCCGACTCGCAGTCACCAATGGAGCCGATACAGAAGCGACTACCGGACCTCAACTGGATTTCCTCAAGAAGCGGCACATCATCGGCGACGACGTCTACCAAGCCGCGAAACTGGTGAAGGTACTGGGCGATGAGGGTGCTCATCCTCCCGATGAAGTGACCATGGATGAAGCACGGCAGGCGGTTTCCGCCACCAAAGAGATTCTGGAAGCTCTAAAGTCCGGCGGGCCAGAAGGGCGGTAGAAAATCCGCCTGCTGATAGGCTCATGGTGAACTCGCCCTATGAAGAGGACTCAAAGAGTGTTTCTCCGGCGGACCTTCTTGGGTGACTCATTGGCTCCGCTATCAGCATGAACTCTTCCGAGTAGTGGGTTGGGCGGTATTGCCTGCCTGCGTACTGCCGTAAGTCTGGCTCTCTTTGGGCTGTAGCGCCAGAGATGGGTTCTGGCTCAGGGTCGAGTACCCCCTGGGCATACTCTTTGGGGATAGACAGGAGCCTGTCTATGAGAGGGTTTGTCTCTGGGTCAGGAAGGTTAAGGAACCGCAGTTCCCTCACTCTGAATCCCGAGTCCCAAAACCAACCTAGTGCCTTGTCAGGTGAGGCTGATGGCCCCCATGCCGGCCTGGGATAGGTGCATGGTTCTGTGGCGAACAGCAGCGGCAGAATTCTGTGGGTTGACCACGAGTTCCTGACGATGGCCATGAGCTGCGAATTGTCCGCCATGAGGGCTCTCGTCTGCCTCAGGAACTTCCTGGGGTTGGGCGATGCTTCCAGACACCACGGAGCCAGTACCAGGTCAAAACGCCCGGGGGAATCCAAGTCTGCCGGAACGTCTTTCATTTCCTTCAGTATCAGCGCCTCATCGTTGCCCGACAAATGGGTCAGTGCGACTTTCTTGAGACCCCGATCCGGCTCCAGCCCCGTTACGTTTGCGGCTCCTCCCCACAGGGCTTCCAGGAGCGTCGCGCCTGCCCTACACCGAAGGTCAAGGACCCGTTTTCCCTGGGGTTCAGTCATCTCGGCAAATTCTGGGCGGGGGTAAGCGAAATAGGGGTCATCGACTCCCCATTTTGAGCAGAAACGACTAGCAGTAGAGTCCAGAACGTACTGGGGATAGTTTCTGTCACTGGGAAAGCTGTTGTGGACCAAGGTGTCTCCGGCCAAATATACCTTGCGGCCCAAGAGGGCGGCTTTTAGGCAGATGTCGTCATCTTGGAACCTACCCGGGCACAAAGCGTCATCGAATCCTCTTGTTTCACCGAATAGTTCGCGGCTGATGAGCATGGCGTCAGATCCTACGCTAACTGCCGGTCGCCATTTGAAAGGGTTCCGTCTATTGGGCCTTCCTCCGGTGGAACCTTGACAGCACATAGGCCCCACGATTCCCGCTCCAGTTTTTTCTATGCAGGACAGCATGTTTGTGAGCCATCCGGGTGTCACTACTGTGTCGCTGCTCATGAACATGAGGTACTTGCCTTGGGCCCCGGCAGCGACCCGGTTCTTTACGCTGAATGGGTTTCTTCTGGATTCTTTGCGAACCAGGGTGAAGTTGTCTCGTCCGGTAACCACATCGTTCATCCCGTCAAACGGAGATTCTGTAGCTAGGATCTCGTGTTCGTCCGGCGTAAACTCGGCGAGGCTTTGGAGGCACAGCCGGGTCCTTTCGAAGTCATCCGATGTGACCACGATAATGCTTACCAAGGGCGGTCACCTCACGTCAACATCCTATGAGGTGTCGCCGCCTGTGGCTACCCAACGTTAGCGGGTCTGCCATCGAGCCCACTGCCCCTCCTGAGATGGGTTCTCCGGGTTTCGCGGCCACAAGACCGAGTTTCCTTTCGCCGTTCCCCGTGATATAGTCTTCCAAAGCCCGTGAAGGGGACGGTAGGCGTTATCGGGGTTCAGAGAGTCGCTGTTAGGTGAGAGGCGATCCCCCATGCGCCGGTAGCACCCCCGAGGCGCGCGTCGGAAAACTTTGCGGCCAGCCAAGAGGTTCCCAGGGGCCATAACTCCGGGCCGAAAGCAAGTATGATGCGACGGTCGGCCCCGTTAGAGGCGTCGAGGCGGCCATATTTGGCGGCGCATCAAGGTGGCACCACGAGAGCAGGTCAATCTCGTCCTTGGAGATTGCCTGCTCTTTCTGTCTTACTAGGTTGGCTGCCGGGAAAGGACTGCGGCTTGGGCGCTTACGGTAGAAGCGGCAGTCTCGAAGCGGTACGCCGAGACATCACAGGAGGGATGAGTCGTGTTCGATGTTGAGATTCTGAAGAAGGATCGGCCCCTTGTGGAGGCGATGCTCAGGAAGCGTAGACAAGAAGCGCCTCTGGATAGGATCCTGTGTCTGGAAGAAGATAGGATCCGACTGGTGCGAAGCATCAACTCCCTGAGAGAGGAGAGGAACTCTATCTCAGCCCAAGTCAAGGGCTGCAGGGACGCCGAGTCGAGAGAGAAGCTAATCGAGTCCAACCGGGATATTCGCGCCAAAGTTGCTGATGCCGAAGCCCAGTTGGCCGGAGTCACCGCCGAGATTCGGGATTTGGTCATGTGGCTTCCTAACATGCTGGCTCCTGACGTTCCTTACGGAGAAGACGAGTCGGGCAATGTGGAAGTCCGCCGTAACGGGGAGCCAAGGACCATGGAGTTTCCCGTGAAAGACCACGTTGAGTTGGGCGAAGGTCTTGGCATACTGAGTATGTCCATGGGCGCTAAGACCTGGGGTACCCGGACCTACTATCTCAAGCGGGACGCTGTTTTCCTTGAGTTTGCCCTAGTGAGATACGCCCTGGATCTTCTGGGGGCAGAGGGTTTCGTCCCCGTGATTCCCCCGGTCATGGCTCGTTCCGATGTCCTTCTGGGGACTCGTCACTATCCGTTCTTCAAAGACCAGATCTACCGCATCCAAGGCGAGGACTTGGGGCTTGTGGGCACTTCTGAGATTCCCCTAGCGTCCATGCATAGCGGAGACATCCTGGATGAAGCGGATCTGCCCCTGAAGTATGCGGGTTTTTCTCCATGCTATCGGACGGAACTGGGTTCGGGGGGACGGGATATTCGCGGTCTGATCCGCACCCACCATTTCGACAAGGTCGAGATGTTTGTGTTCGATAAACCCCAATGTTCTGAGGACACCCTTGAGTACATGGTCTCGCTGGAAGAGCGTATTTACCAGGGGCTTGGTATCCCGTATAGGGTGATGAAAATGTGCTCCGGAGACCTTGGGCCAGTGGCCTACAAGAAGTACGATCTGGAGTTTTGGAAGCCGGCGGATCGGGTCTACAGGGAGATCACTTCTTGCAGCAACTGCACGGATTTCCAGGCTAGAGGGCTCAACATTCGGTATAGGCCGAAAGATGGCGGCAAGCCCGATTTTGTGCATACCTTGAACGGTACCGGAATCGCCATAGGGCGGACTTTGGCCGCTATCTTGGAGAACTTCCAAGAGGCAGATGGGTCTATTACTGTTCCCGAGGTGCTGAGACCCCACATGCCCGGCGGCAGGGAGAGGATCGGTCCCTAGGGTTGGGCATGTACATGTACGGGCGTTGCGGGACTCTTTGGTTACAGTACAAACAGCGCGTATTCGGCGATGAGCGTGCCGAATAGGCTGGCGCTCAGGCACATGACTGTGATCAGTGTGTTAAGGGACGGCCCCGCAGTGTCCTTGAAGGGATCGCCTACGGTGTCCCCGACCACTGCGGCTTTGTGAGCTTCGGAACCGGGGCCTCCGTGGGCGCCGTCCTCGATGAACTTCTTAGCGTTATCCCACAACCCGCCCGCGTTGGCCATGAACAAAGCGAAGATTATCCCTGTTATGATGGAGCCGGCTAGGAATCCACCTAAGGCGGCTTTGCCCAGAATAAGCCCAACTGCAAGCGGCGTAACTAGGCTGAGGGCGCCGGGGAGGATGAGTTCTCTCAGGGCGCCTTTGGTGGCAATGTCGATGCAGCGGTTGCTGTCAGGGGCGACTTTTCCTTCCATGATGCCCGGCACTTCCTTGAACTGGCGCCTAATCTCCTCCACCATTTTGAAAGCGTTACGCCCCACTGCCAAGATGGTTAGGGCTGAGAAGAAGGGCGGCATCATGCCTCCAATGAAGACGCCCACGACCACCCCGGGACTCAGAAGATCCAAAGCAGCGAGTCCCACGGTTTTCGAGTAGGCAGCGAACAGGGCTAGGACTGTTAGGGCAGCCGCGCCGATGGCGAAACCCTTGGTGATAGCTTTGGCAGTGTTGCCCGCGGCGTCCAGTTTGTCGCAGACTCTGATGGTCTCGGGGCTTTCGCGACCGGCTTCGGCACAGCCTTTGGCATTGTCTACGATGGGCCCGTAAGCGTCAGCGGAGACTATCATTCCAGTAATCGAGAGCATCCCAACGGCTGCCACCGATACTCCGTACGTCCCGGCGACCCCAAAGTGCTGCGACAGCACCCATGCCGCAACAGTGGCCGCTGAGATTCCGAGCACAGACGGCACGACGCTCAGAAGGCCGTAGGAGAACCCTTGCAGGATTAGAATTGCAGGGCCTGTCTTTGCGCTTTGGGCAGTGTCCCGCACGGGTTTACCTGCGATGTCGGTGTAGCGATCTGAGGTGAATCCGATTACGATTCCTCCCAAGAGCCCTGCGATGTTTGGCCAGAACACTCCCCACGGCTTGTCTATTCCAGAAAGGAAGGTGACTCCTAGCGACATAACTGCGAAAACCACGGTGGTGGCCATGGTCCCGGTGTTCAGGGCCTTGCCAGGGTCATGGTGCTCTCGCCTCCACACATAGACCATACCTATTAGAGAGGAAAGAATGCCCGCCGCGCCCAAAAGGAGCGGGTAGACCACGTATTCTTTGGTGTAGAGGGCTGAGCCTAGAAGCATGACGGCTACCACGCTAGCCACATATGAGTCGAATATGTCGGCCCCGACACCTGCCACGTCTCCGACGTTGTCGCCGACGTTATCGGCGATGACGGCGGGGTTTCGCGGATCGTCTTCACCTAGGCTAAACTCAACCTTGCCCACCAAATCGGCACCGATATCTGCGGTCTTGGTGTAGATGCCTCCTCCCGCCTTGGCCAGAAGCGCCAAGGAACTGGCACCGAAGCTGAAGCTCAGTACAACCTGGGCATCGCGGAATATTATGTAAAGTCCAGTCATTCCTATGAGGGCTAGGCCAACGACTGAGAGCCCCATGACGCTGCCTGCGAAGAAACCAACGGGAAATGACGTTTTGACTCCTGACCGCGCTGCCCACGCTACTTTCGCGTTGGCCCTAGTTGCTATGTACATTCCCCAGTATGCTGCCAAGCCGGAGCAGAACGCGCCTGTTACATACGCAAAGGCGCTGCGCCAGCCGATGGCCAGAAGCAGGACTATGGCGATGGCTGCGGTGAGCAACGCCAACGCCTGAAAGAGACGCTTAAGGTAAGCCGAGGCGCCTCTTTGGATGGCTTTCGAGAACTTGTCCATGGCTGCGCTGCCATTGGCTTGGGCCATAACCCAGGTGTACAGGTAGCCCGCGACAGCTATTGACACTCCGCCCATGATCAAGGCTGCGATTTCCCAGTACATGATGAGCCCCCTCGAGACGCCATATTGGTAGAAAAGGCAGACTTTCACCAGGTAGATTCTATAGCGGATGGGGTGGAAAGTGAAGACAAGGTGGCACATGCAGCGGAGGATATCGCGATGCTTTGGTCGAATGCTGTCCTGTTAGTCAAACAGCGCGGCTGGCCGGTGCGGCTGCCGCCAAGCGTTGACACAGTTTGAAGCTCCGGTCTCTCGTGTTCCGGTGTCGGCATCTCTGTAAGGCAAAGCCGTAGATGGCAAAGCCCCAGATGGAAGCCGAGGTCCGAGAAGCCCCGGACCCGCAAGTCAAAGACCCAGAAATCTCGGACGAAAAGAAGGAGGAGACACTGATGGATGAAATCGCGAGGCAGATCGAGGAACTGAAAAGGCAGCAGGCTGGGTTAGGCCATGTGTTTGCCACATTAGCCAAGGCCATTGATGACGTTCAGTGGCACAACGTCATGCAAGGGAAGGCTCTTGTGGACAAAGTTCTGTTTACCGGGCCGCCACCCGCTAACCCCTTGGCCCAGTCGGCTCAGGACAGAGGCAACCCGCTAAAGATCCACGCCTACACCTTTGTCCCGGTGGGTGCCGATCCGTCCAAGAAGTATCCGTTGCTGGTATTCGTCCACGGAGGAGTCCATGCCAATTTCAGCACTGACTCTGCCCATATTATCCAGGAACTGGTCGCTCAAGGTTACATCGTGGTTGCTCCCGATTACCGCGGCAGCACAGGATACGGAGAGCAATTCTACAAGTTTATTGACTATGGCGGTCTTGAGGTTGAAGATGCCTTCGCCGCCCGCAACTTCATGATCGAAAATGAGCCGCTAGTTGACTCGGATCGAGTTGGCATCCTTGGGTGGAGTCACGGCGGGCTTATCACGTTGATGAATATCTTTGGCCATCCTGACGCTTACAAGGCGGCCTATGCCGGCGTCCCGGTGAGCGATCTCGTCGCCCGCATGGGGTACAAAGGTCCCTATTACCAGACTTTGTTCTCGGCTCCATATCATATTGGGAAGACGGCCGCCGAGGACCCGGCGGAGTATCGTAGGAGGTCACCGGCCTGGCAGGCCGATAAACTCAGGACTCCGTTGCTGGTACACACAAATACCAACGACGAAGATGTGAATGTCCTAGAGGTTGAGCACCTGATAAAGGCCCTGAAAGCCGCCAACAAGGAGTTTGAGTACAAGATATACCAGAACGAGCCTGGCGGCCACGTATTCAACAGGATAGATACCAAGTTCGCTAAAGAGTCCAGGAAAGAGATATACGCTTTCTTGGCGCGTTACCTTAACCCGCCGACCCCTCTCAGGTAGGCACCGAACACCCGAGGATACCGCCGCGTGGCCTGCGTGTCACGGCCGGGGTCGCTTGCTTGAACAACGAGTTGCGGGTCCCTGGGAAAGGGACCCGCACGAATACCAACGAGCTTGGTTTTCTAGAGCCAGGACAGACCTAGGATCAACAGGATAAGGATAAGGAACACGATGAATACCCAATTGGTGCCCATTTCGGTGCGGCCCGCGCCTGCCATTTGTATGGAGGCCTCCTTTCCTAAAGGTCTGCCAACACATTATGTTGAGACCCATAGGTTGGTGATTGTGCAGGCTTGTTCCTGTTGGCAGCAGGAATTCTATCCAGGGAGATGAGGTTCCTACCGCCAGTAGGGTTGGCTGCCAGGTCAAGGACTCGCATCCCTTGGCAGCGCCTACGCCACCGCTTTCTTCCACCTGCCGGACCGGAACCAGAACCAGCTGGCTAAACCTTTGAACAGGCCATCGGCGGCCATCGCCCACCAAGCGCCGGAGACACCGGTCTTGGCCACGTTGATGAGGTAGTAAGTTAGGCTTAAGCGGATGAGCCAGTTGGCTACGGCTGTCACCCACATAGGGAACTTGGTATCCCCTGCGCCCCGCAGTCCGCCGGTAAAGACGAAGCCAAAAGCCTGGTGAATCTGGCAGAATGCCATAATACGCAGGTATATAGACCCTAACCGGATGACTTCTAGATCGGTAGTGTACAATCCCATCAAGGCTTCCGGCCAGAACAAAAACACAAGCCCCATTATGCTAACTAGCAGGCATGCCATTTTGAGGGCTTCGTAGGTGCTGCGCTCGGCTATGTCTGGCTTTCCGGCGCCTAGGTTCTGGCCCACCAGCGTGGTCGCCGCCACAGAGAAGGCCTGGCCGGGCATGTAGGATATGGACTCCGCATTGATCCCGATAGTATGGGCGGCATATGACACGGTACCGAGGCCCGCGACCATTTTTTGATAGAACACCGAACTGCTGCTCATGAGAACCCGTTCACCTGCGCTGGGAAGGCCGATGCGGAGTATCCTCATTACTACGGGCTTATCAATGCGGAAATCCTCCTTAAGCCTTGGTGGGAGCACAGTGTGTCTCCCCAAGTAGGAGCCGAAAAGCAAAAGACTTCCTGATACCCGGGCTATGGTCGTAGCCAGACCCGCACCAAGAACGCCTAGCGCGGGCATGCCCAGTAACCCATATACCAGGACGAGGTTGAGAACGAAGTTCAGCACGCTTATTATCATGTTGACCTTCATAGGGGCTTTGGTGTCTCCGGCTCCCCGGAGCGCCCCGGTAAGCACCGTGAACATCCACATAGAAAAAAGGCCAGGGGTCATTACCTTAAGGTAGCGCGTCCCCTGGGCGATGATGTCTGGTTCGGCACCCATCCACACAACCAGGCTCTCTGCCAAAAGGAGGATCCCGATAGCGCCTGCCAGCGCCAGAAGGAGTGACACCACGATTGCCTGAGCCGCGGCATGAGTGGCTTCTCGTTGTTCACCGGCGCCTAAGGAACGAGCCACAATAGCCGTTGTGGCGACTCCTATCCCTGTGAACAAGCCGTAGAAGACATTCAGTGGAGCCATTGATAGGCCAATTGACGTGACGGCCGACGCCCCCAGGTGGCTCACCAGAACCATGCTGATGATTTGGGCGAATGTCTGAAGGAAACTTTCGGCCATAACTGGCCAAGCGAGGCGCATGACCTTCGCTCTGATTTCCCGATTCTCCGAGACTTGTTTCCGAAACGCCTCTTTGGTCGCGAGCGACAAGGCTCCCTCTCCCATCAAGTCATTTGCCGCAATGTGATGTTGTTAATCTTAGTACAAGACAATAGAACCGTATAGACTGTGGAGAGGAATCAAGGTAGACCCCTGCACCCGGAGTGGGCACTCGGCACCGATCGCGGCGTTGGACGAGATTTGCGGGTCATCTCGCCCCTGTGCTATACTGACTTTGTACGTGTTTCGGGAATTTTCCATCGAGGGGACTTTGTCGGAGTGGGTTTCTAGTCGAACCCACTTTTTGTATGTTATCGGGGTGATGAGCAATGAGACTTCGCGAAGTAGAAGACAGTCTGTTCATGGACTTTGAACCCCTGTTAAGGGAAATGAAGACTGGCGTGGACGTCTTGGATGTGGAGATTCTCTCGGAGAACAGGCGATACGTCGTGAGAGTCACAATCTACAATCCCAGTGGCGTCACTCTAGACCATTGTGCATCAGTGCAGAGGGTGCTCAGCGACAGACTTGATGTGCTGGACCCCATCGCGGAAGCCTATGACCTAGAGGTCTCGTCCCCTGGACTTGAGAGGACGCTGCGGCGCCAAAAGGAATTTGACCTGTTCAAAGGCTTCTTGTGTCAGGCGAACCTTTTTGCGCCTATTGGCGGGAAAAGGACATTCCAGGGTAGGTTGGCCGGTCTAGTTGACGGACCGGACGGGGAACCTGGCGTCGCCCTTGAAACAGATCAAGGGCCGGTTACCCTTTCTCGAAAGAACGTCAGCAAGGTCCAGCTAGTCTACGATCCCAAGGCCCGGGAGGCCCAAGAGTAGGAAGGAGGCGGGAGGAATGAACGGCGAGATTCTGTTGGCACTCGGCCAGCTAGAGAGAGAGAGAGGCATATCCGTAGATGACCTGGTGGACGCTCTTGAGTCGGCTTTATTGTCGGCATACCGGAAACACTTTGGTTCTTTAGACAACGTGAGAGTCCAGTTTAACAGGGAGACGGGCAATATCCGTGTCCTCTCCCGCCGGGAAGTTGTCTCGGAAGTCGTTGACTCGAAGAAGGAAATCGGATTGGCCCACGCCCAGGCCAAGAATCCCTCACATAAAGTAGGCGATGTCCTGGAAGAGGAGATTCCGGCACAAGGATTCGGGCGCATAGCCGCGCAGACCGCAAAGCAGGTGGTTCTCCAGAAGCTCAGAGAAAAAGAGCGCGGCATGATCTATGAAGAGTTTTCAGAGCGCGAAGGCGACGTGGTTACCGGGCAGGTAGTCCGAGTCGAGCGTGGAGTCATAGTAGTCGACCTCGGTAGGGTGGAAGGGTTCATCTTGCCGCAGGAACAGGTCAGGTCCGAGAAATACCAGGAGAGGGACAGGCTCAAAGCCTATGTGCTTGAGGTGAGAAAGTCACCCAAAGGTCCCCAGATTCTGTTGTCAAGGACTCATCCGGGGCTTCTCAAGAGACTTTTCGAACTAGAGGTGCCCGAAATCAGAGACGGTGTCGTAGAGATCCGCGGTATAGCCCGAGAAGCCGGCGCCAGATCCAAGGTGGCGGTCAAGGCCAATCTGCCTGAGGTCGACGCCCTAGGGGCTTGCGTTGGGGCCCGAGGCAGCAGAGTTCAAGCTATCGTTCAGGAGCTTCGCGGAGAGCGCATCGACATAATTGAGTGGGATCAGGACCCGCGGGTGTTTGTGGCCAACGCCCTTAACCCCGCTAAGGTGACAGGAGTAGATGTAGTGACCGAACAGCGGGTTGCCAGAGTGACAGTGCCCGAGCATCAGTTGTCCTTGGCTATCGGCAGGGATGGACAGAACGCGAGGCTGGCGGCAAGGCTCACCGGTCTCAAAGTCGATATCAAGCCAGAGCGGGAAAGCTCCAGGTAGTCTCTACAAAGCGTAACCAGAGGAGGTTACCGGGAAGTATGTAAAGAAGCAGGGAGGTGGGGACAATGGCCAGAAAACTGCCTCAGAGGACTTGCCTGGGATGTCAGGAAAAGAAGCCCAAGAGGGAAATGATACGGATCATTCGCACTCCGCAAGGCACGGTGGAGATCGATCCCACAGGGAAGAAGTCCGGAAGAGGCGCCTACGTGTGCCCCAATCTTGAGTGTCTTGAGCGCTTAAGGAAGGGCAAGCGTTTGGAGAGGGTTCTGGAAGTTCTCCCACTTCCTTCGATTTTTGAGGAACTTCACGACAGGATCGTCCAGATACAAGCGGACGTTAGGAGGTGACGGCCCGATGGCAAATCGCACTCGCGTGCACGAAGTAGCCAAAGATTTGGGAATGGACTCCAAGGTCATAATCAGAGTTCTCAATGAGTTAGGGATCCCGGTCAAAAACCACATGGCGGCTCTTGAGCCCACTGCTCTTGAAGCCGTCAGAGCTAAGCTTGCGCCCAAAACAAAACCCGTCCAAGACCCGATGGCCGTGACGCCGCCGTCGGCCGCTGGGAAGGTCGATAAGCCTGAGTCGAGACAGGAGTCGAAGCCGAATTTGATAAACCGGAATACATCGCAGAAGCAGCCTGCTGTACAACAATCAACACAGCGATCACAGCAACCGCAGCAATCACAGCAACGGCAGAGGCCGCAGGCCCCTGACAGACCACAGCGGTCACAGGAATCGCGCCCGCAGCCTTCCGGACCGCAGCAGCGGCCGGTCCAACCCCAGAGGCAGGATGCGTCAAGACAGCCCCAAAGACCTTCGGGCCAAGCGCCCCAACGTCCGCCTTCGAGGTCTCAGGGACAGGCGGGTCAGAACATTCAGAGCCGCTACAGCGGCGGCGAGGTCGACAGGGATACCAGAGACAACAGAAGCGCCCGCGGCAGCAGGGATAGTAGATACAGAAGGTCCAATAACCGCGGCGGCCGGGGACAAAGCCGGAGTCAGGGAGCCAGGGGAGGCCGCCCTGATAGGCAAGCGGTCACAGGCGCCAGGCGCGTTACGGTGCAAGGTCCGATCCCCGTCCGGGAGCTTGGACCCCTTTTGGGCGTACCCGTGGGAACCGTCCTCAGGACTCTCATGAGCCTAGGGACCCTAATAAGCATCAACCAGACGGTTCCTCCGGAGATCGCAGCTAAGGTCGCCGAGAAACTCGGGTGCGTCGTAACAGTCAAAGAACCTGAGAAGACTCAGGAGCAGATCATTGCCGAGGAACTGCAGCGTCCCGACAACTCCGAGGCGCTTATCTCGAGACCGCCAGTGGTAACGGTCATGGGCCACGTGGACCATGGCAAAACTTCGCTGCTAGATGCCCTTAGGGAAACCAATGTCACCGCAAGGGAGGCCGGAGGCATCACTCAGCATATAGGAGCTTCTGTAATCGAGCACAATGGACAGAAACTCATCTTCCTTGATACTCCGGGTCACGAGGCATTTACTGCCATGCGCGCCAGGGGGGCGAAGGTGACGGACGTTGCCGTGCTAGTGGTGGCGGCCGATGACGGGGTCATGCCCCAGACCATCGAGGCCATGAACCACGCTAAGGTTGCAGAAGTCCCTATCGTTGTGGCCATGAACAAGATGGACAAACCGGCGATCAAGCCTGACCGGGTCAAGC
Source organism: Bacillota bacterium (assembly GCA_040771825.1). Classification (GTDB taxonomy): domain Bacteria; phylum Bacillota; class Sulfobacillia; order Fermentithermobacillales; family Fermentithermobacillaceae; genus JAXGZG01. The sequence goes on from JAXGZG010000001.1 coordinate 173,209, forward strand.
AGCAGTTGTCTGACGCGGGACTAGTCCCTGAAGACTGGGGCGGCGACACTGTGGTGGTCCCGGTTTCAGCCAAGACGGGAGAAGGTATCGATGATCTCCTAGAGATGATCGTGCTTGTGGCGGAAATGCAGGAAGTCAAGACAGACCCCACCAGAAAAGGCCGGGGCTATATCATAGAGTCTCTAATGGATAAAGGTCGCGGGCCTGTGGCAACCGCCCTCATAAGATCCGGTTCTTTGCAAGTGGGCGATGTCATAATCACCGACACCACCTGGGGTCGAGTGAGAGCCATGTTTGACGGTCGCGGGAGACAACTTAAGAAAGCCGGGCCCGCTACCCCCGTCGAGATAGTAGGATTGGAGAACATCCCGCAAGCAGGGGACCTCTTTTTGGTCGTAGATGACGAACGGGTCGCCAAAGACGTAACTCAAAGAAGGCTTCTTGAGAGGCGTCAGCAGGAAATGGGATCCACCAGCCGCATGACTTTGGAGGATTTCTTCAAGAAAGAAGAAGCCGAGGAGAAGATGGACCTCAAGGTCATCGTCAAGAGCGACGTTCAAGGTTCCCTGGAAGCCATAGTTCAGGCTTTGGGCAAAATCAAAGACCAAGAGGTCAGTTTGAGCGTTATCCACCAAGGGGTTGGAGGCATCATCGAATCCGACATCATGTTGGCGAAGGCTTCAAGCGCCATAGTTCTGGGCTTCAACGTCCGGCCTGATGCCGGTGCCCGAAGCATGGCCGAATCTGAGCAGGTCGAGATTCGGACCTATAGGGTCATCTATGACCTTCTAGACGATGTCCAGGCTTTACTCAAGGGCCTGCTCAAACCTAAAATCGAGGAAGTGGTTTTGGGGAGAGCCGAAGTGCGGCAGACATTCCATGTCCCCAGAGTCGGCACTGTGGCGGGGTGCCGCGTGTCTGACGGCAAGGTATCCCGTCAAGCCGAAATCAGGCTCATACGGGATGGCATAGTGGTTTACGAAGGAAAGATGTCTTCCTTGAAGCGCTTCAAAGACGACGTCTCTGAAGTGTCCCAGGGTTACGAGTGCGGAATCGGCCTGGAGCGTTTCCAGGACATAAAGCCAGGAGACATAATCGAGGCGTTCACAAAGAAGGAAGTCAAACCCGCCTAGCGAGGCTGCGGCTAGCAAGGTTTGCACCATGCAATGAGGTGATCCCGGTGGCACAGAGACGGGAGCGGGCGGCTGCTCTCATCCAGAAGGTTGTGTCGGAGCTTCTGGCGAGACGGGTCAAGGATCCGCGTATAGGATTCGCAAGCATTATCGGTGTGGAAGTGACTAAAGACATCACATCTGCCAGAATTCACGTGAGTGTCTTGGGGTCCAAAGACGAGAAGGAAAAGACTATGGAAGGACTCAGGAGCGCCCAAGGGTTGATACGGTCCGAAGTGGCCGGCGCTTTGGGGATGAGGCACGCTCCCGAACTGGAGTTCGTTTTGAATGAAGGCATAGAGCATAGCATCAGGGTGTCCAAACTTCTGAGGGATATCAAGAAAGAAGACGGGGAGCGGCCGGAGTGATGAACGGTGGGGAGTACGCTTTGGCGCTCTCGGCCATCAAGGAGATAATCGACAATAACTCCAGCTTCATTCTGCTAGAGCACCAGAAACCCGACGGGGACTGCATCGGGTCTGGGCTGGCTTTGGTGCAAGCCCTCCGTTCTTTGGGAAAGCAGGCGTTGTTGGTCTCCCATGACCCTCATCCGGTTATGTACGATTTCCTGCCCGGGTTGCCCTTTTACACCCGGGCGGGTTACCTTAAGCCAGAAGACTATCGGCCCCAGGCGGCGATTTTTCTTGACTGCACCGACCCTGAAAGGGCGGGGCAAGGCTTGGATTTTGCCAGAGGGAGGCACTGGATCAACGTAGACCATCATGTCTCAAACTCCATGTTTGGGGACGTGAACATGGTCGATCCCGGTGCCGCTGCCACAGGGCAGCTGGTACATGCCATCATCGAGTATCTCGGAGTGCCCATAGACGTGGACCTGGCTACCTGCATATACGTGGCTTTGATCACCGATACCGGCGGGTTCAGGTACCAGAATACGACTCCCAAAGCCATGACTTTGGCCGCAACGCTTCTGGAAAAGGGCGTGAAAGGCTCGGAAATAGCCGATTTGGTCTTTGAGACCAGATCTGCGTCGTCGGTTCTTCTTCTGGCATCTGCGCTGAACACCCTCAAGATGTACCGAGGGGGCAAAGTGGCCGCAGTCACAGTCACTCGGGAGATGCTCAAGATGACCGGGGCATCCCCTGAAGAGACCGAAGGCATCATAGGTTACCCCAGGTCTATCATAGGGGTGGAGCTTTCTGTTTTCTTCAAAGAAGCCGATGAACCTGGAAAAGTCCACGTGAGTTTTCGTTCCCGGCGGGTGGTGGACGTGGCTCACCTGGCCAAATCCTTGGGCGGCGGCGGACATCCCAGAGCCGCAGGCGCCCTTATGGAGGGAAGTATCCCGGAGGTCACCGCCAAAGTGCTGGCGGCGGTCGACGGCCTTGGCATATGGACGGATTTCTGAACGTACTTAAACCTTCTGGAGTGACTTCCCACGATGTTGTTCTCCTTGTAAGAAGCCTTTCTGGGAGGAGCCGAACAGGCCATCTGGGTACTTTGGATCCTCTTGCCAGAGGCGTGCTTCCACTTGTCTTGGGCAGTTACAGGCGCCTATCTGAGTATTGTCTCGACCAGGACAAGCGATACTTGGCTGAGTTCGTGTTTGGAGTCGCGACAGACTCAGGAGACCTTGACGGCCAGATCGTAAGCCGCAAAGACGCAGGATTCTTGCAGGCCGGCGATGTCAGGGAAGGTTTGAAGGAGTTCACCGGGGCGGTATCCCAGGAACCGCCCGCTTTTTCGGCTTTGAAGGTGCGAGGGCGGAAGATGTATGAATGGGCAAGGGAAGGAATCTCGGTCCGCCACCAACCTCGGACTGTCCAGGTACACGAGTTCAGGCTTCTGAGATGGACAGGGGGGCCCACGCCTAGGGGGCTTTTTTCCATGGAAGTGGGCCGCGGCACTTATGTGCGGTCCTTAGCAGCGGACCTAGGGGAGGTTCTGGGTGTTGGGGCTACGGTATCGTACCTTCTCAGGGAAAGGTCAGGCCCATTTACGCTGCAAGAAGCCCATACACTAGGAGAGATTCGAAGGGCGGCAAAAGAAGGGCGCCTGGACGGGGTCCTTTTTGACCCCTTGCGGGCGATTCCCAGAATGGAGAAGTTTCCAATAGCGCCTTCTGCCTTGCCCAAGGTCATCCACGGGGTGGGACTCTGTGATCAGGATTTCCAGGATCCCGGCGCTGTCTCTTCCTATGACCCCGAGCGAGGGCCATTTCTTGCTTACGAGAAAGACCCAAAGGGCATGACAAGAATAGTGGCTGTGGTATCCTCCCAGGGGAATGACTTGAAATACCACAAAGTGCTTACACGTGAGAGTGATAGGGTTGCGAATAGTCGAGGACGGCAACACAGGTACTAAGAACGGAGTAGTGGCTGCGTTAGGAGTGTTTGACGGAGTCCATGCCGGGCACCAGGCGCTTTTTCGCGAGGCCATGGCGCAGAGAGACCGATTGGGAATCCCCGCTATGGCGGTTACTTTTCATCCCCATCCCCGGGCCCTCATAGGCGGACCAGAGTGCTCTGTAACGCTTCTAACCCCTCCTCCTGAGAAGATAGCCCTCATTGAGGACTTGGGACTAGACTACTTCTGGCCAATATCCTTTACCAGAGAACTGGCCAACACTTCCCCTGAGGACTTCGTCCGCCGCTATCTGGTGGACACTGTGAAGGTTCGCCACGTGGTGTGCGGGTTCAACTTCTCTTTCGGCAAGGGAGGGAAAGGAAAGCCCGCCGACTTGGAGCGATTAGGTCAAGAGCACGGATTCTCGGTTAGCGTGGTTCCCCCTTTTGAGGTCCGGGGAGAAGTCGTTTCGAGCACAAGGATAAGGGCGGATCTGGACGCCGGGAGGGTGGGCGATGTAGAAGAAGGTCTTTGCAGGCCCTACTGCCTGTGGGGGACGGTTATTCGCGGCGATGGCAGAGGCAAGACCATAGGGATTCCCACCAGTAATGTGGATGTGCCTCAGGGAAAGGCATTGCCGGGAAATGGAGTATATTCGGCATTGGTCAGGGCGTCCCTTTCCGGTGAAGCGGCAGGGCGGCGGCTCCTAGAGCGGCCCGCCGTGGTCAACATCGGCATACGGCCGACGTTTCACGGCAAAGATACTCGAGTAGAAGTCCACATTCCGGGGTTTCGGGGTAGTCTCTACGGCGAGAGGATTCAGGTGTTCTTGATCCGGCGGCTCCGGGGTGAACGGGCGTTTCCAAGTGTGGAGCAACTGCGGGCACAGGTGGAGAAGGACATACTGGCTGCGGGCCAGGAACCCCTTCAGAAGCCCGGGGCGGGCCAGAGGGCTTCGTTTACAGTGCCCAAGGCCTATGATAGAATGCTCTCACCTTGACGTACCTTGAGACTCGGTAAAGCGTTTCTCCGGCGCCATACTGGGTTCAAGGCCTATTCACATGATGGAGGTGTTTGTTTTGGCTTTAGAGAACGACCGCAAGAGGACCATCATTGACCAGTACAAGATCCACGAGAAAGACACAGGTTCCCCAGAAGTACAGATAGCGCTTCTGACAGAAAGGATCAATTACCTGACCGAGCACCTTAAGGTTCACAAGAAAGACCACCACAGCCGTCGTGGCCTTCTTAAGATGGTGGGTCAGCGTCGTGCCCTCCTCAACTATCTAACGCGCGAAGAACCTGAACGTTACCGGGCCATAGTGGAGAGACTGGGATTGAGAGGCTAACTGTGGCCGAAGGGAGTGTGCTTATTGGAGGGAGTTAGTTCGTACCAATTTGAGCTAGGGGGGCGTCCCCTGACTCTCGAATTTGGTAAGGTTGCCAAGCAGGCCGGCGGTTCCGTCATGGTCAGATACGGCGACACCACGGTTTTGGTTACCGCAACCGTCTCAAAGCAGCCTAGAGAGGGGACAGACTTTTTCCCCCTCACAGTCGATGTAGAAGAGAGGCTTTACGCAGTAGGTAGGATACCAGGAAGTTGGGGAAGACGCGAAGGAAGGCCTCCTGAGAAGGCGATCCTTCAAGCTAGAGTCACCGACCGCCCCATCCGTCCTCTGTTTCCCAAGGGCTTGCGCAACGACGTGCAAGTAGTGATCATGCCTTTGTCTATCGAGCACGATTGCTCTCCTGAGATCGCTGGGATGATAGGCGCGTCTGCGGCACTCACCACAAGCGACATCCCCTTTAACGGGCCTATGGCAGGTGTGGAAGTGGGACTTGTTGATGGCGAGTTCGTGATTAACCCCGGCGTCAAGGAGACCGAAAGAAGTGAGCTGCGGCTTACGGTCGCGGGCACCAAAGATGCCGTGTTGATGGTGGAAGCCGGCGCAAATCAAGTGGCAGAAGACGTCATGGTTGACGCCATCATGTTCGGCCATGAGGTCATCAAGAAGCTTTGCGAGCTGCAGGATAAGATCCGTGCCGAGATTGGTAAGCCCAAGATGGAAGCAACTTTGTATCTTCCTGGCGAAGATGTGGTCTCCAAGGTGTCGGAGTTGGCGGCGCCCAAGCTACGCCAAGCCATCCGCGTCGAGGAGAAGCTTTCCAGAGAGTCGGCACTGGACGATGTATTCCAGTCGGTGTACCAAGACGCCGCGGCCGACTTTCCCGAGAGAGATTCTGAGATTAGCACCGCGTTCCACGATGTTCTGAAAGATGAAGTCCGGACAATGATCCTGGAAACTGGAAAGCGTCCTGACGGGCGGCAGCCCGACGAGATCAGGCCAATCTCCTGTGAAGTCGATGTGTTGCCTCGAGTACACGGTTCAGCCATATTCACTCGCGGGCAGACACAGGTAATGAGCATTGCCACACTCGGCGCCAAGGGCGACATACAAGAACTGGATACCACCGGGGTAGAGGAGTTCAAGCGGTACATACACCACTACAACTTCCCCGCTTATTCGGTGGGGGAAACCAGGCCTTTGAGAGGCCCGGGCCGCAGAGAGATCGGCCACGGGGCTTTGGCGGAAAGAGCGCTTCTGCCTGTGATTCCAGGGGAGGAAGACTTCCCGTACACTGTCAGAATCGTGTCGGAGGTTCTTGAGTCTAACGGTTCAACGTCCATGGCTTCTGTGTGCGGAAGCACCTTGTCTTTGATGGATGCGGGCGTTCCCATAAAGGCGCCTGTGGCGGGTATCGCTATGGGACTCATTAAGGGACCGGACACCTCTGTTGTTCTCACGGACATTCAGGGCATGGAAGACGCCTTGGGCGATATGGACTTCAAGGTGGCCGGCACCGAGGCCGGGGTCACAGCGCTCCAGATGGACATCAAGATCGCAGGGGTGACCCGAGAGATTCTGCAGCAAGCCCTTGAAAGGGCAAAGGCTGCCAGACTCTTCATCTTGGGCAAGATCCGAGAGGCCATTTCCGAGCCGCGAGACACCCTGTCTGAGTTCGCCCCCAGGATTCTGGTGGTGAACATTGACCCCGAGAAGATCCGGGATGTCATTGGCCCGGGCGGCAAGACCATCAACAAGATAACCGCCGAGACCGGGGTGAAAATCGACATCGAGCAAGATGGCCGGGTGTTCATCGCAGCGCCTGACGAGGACAGCGGCAGACGGGCCAAAGACATCGTAGAGAACCTGACCCGAGATGTTGAAGTTGGCAGGACCTACACCGGCCGGGTGACTAGGGTTGCTAACTTCGGGGCTTTCGTGGAGATTCTTCCAGGAAAAGAGGGCTTGGTCAGGATCGGCGAAATAGCCGAAGAGCATATTGCCAAAGTTGAAGACGTGCTCAATATCGGCGATGAGGTTTTGGTGAAGGTCATCGAGATAGACCATATGGGCAGGATCAACCTTTCCAGAAGGCAGGCTTTGGGCGGCGCTCCTCGCCCTGACCAAGATCGTCGTGGGGACCAGGCTCGATCGAGCCGAAGACCTCCCTGGAGACGAGACGATCGGGGCGGAAGGAATCAAAGGTAGCAGTGCGAATCGGCATTCACGTCTCTATCAAGGGCGGAATGGCCGCAATGGCTTCTACCGCTATCGACCTGGGGTGCGAGGCAGTTCAGATTTTCTCCCGCAGCCCCAGGGGCGGCAAGGCCAAGCCGTTCATACCTGAAGACGTCCGAGAGATGAAGAGCCTCTTTGAACGCCACAATATATGGCCTGTGGTGGTTCACGTTCCCTATTTCATAAACTTGGGTTCGTCTGACCCATCCAAGAAGGGGTATTCCATTGAGGTCCTGGCAGATGATCTGGCTAGGGCAGAGAACCTTGGCGCCCGGTATCTAGTTACTCACATAGGCCACAGAGACCCCCATGAGTCTTTTGAATCTCCCGATGCCTTATCTAGAGTGCTTGATGGTATCATTCAAGTTTTGGATGTTTACCACGGGCCTGTTAGACTGCTCCTTGAAAACACAGCGGGGCAGGGAAGGGAATTGGGGTCTAGGTTTGAGACTATAGGCGCGCTTTTGGGCGATCTGCCTTTCGACAGGGTTGGCGCGTGTTTTGATACTTGCCACGCTTTTGGAGCGGGGTACGATATTTCCACGCCCAACGGGATGGCCCAGGTTTTGACAGATTTCGATTACTCAGTTGGATTAGAGAACCTTGGGGCAATCCATCTGAACGACTCAAAAGGCGCGCTTGGGAGCCACCTTGACCGCCATGAGCACATAGGGAAAGGGTCTATCGGGCTGGAAAGTTTCAGGGCTCTTGTGTGCGATCCCCGTTTGCCCAAGGACTTACCTGGACTTCTGGAGACTCCGTCAGATACCTCCCAAGCCGACAGGAATAATGTGAACGCTGTCAAAGATCTTCGGCCTTAATACGCTGGAGGGACAGCAAAACTCCAGTTCCGACGCATGATGAAACTGCGAGTTTTCTGTCAACCAACTCTTCTATTTTCGACACAGAAGGTTTATGATAGCCTAAGTTGGGTCGTTGGGTGTCTGTTTTTGACTGGCAGGGCTACCAGTTCATGGCGGGGGAGGGCTCGAAGTACGTACCGAGAAGGAAATACTCACCGAGATCGAGGAGCTTCGCGAGGAACTTTGCAGGCACGTTGGGGTCACGTATGATCGTCGCAAAATCCAAATGGCAGGAGAACTCAGCTGCCGCCTGGATCAACTCATATACAGATGGCATGTAATTCGAGAGAAGAATCGGGCCGTGAGTGAATGGCTCAGTGACGGGCGCTAGCCCGCTTTTTTTTGCCCGGCTTGCTGTCTGACTTGGGCAGCGCAGCAGGGGCAGGTCCTAGAACTTGCCCCTGCCGAAAGGCAGTACCGGTACGACTATAGAGAGGGTTATTGCGAATAGCGCCACCGGGTCGAAAGACGTTCCCCACACTTCGGCCTGTATAGGTACGGGAACCTTGAGGAACTCCGCCACAGCCATTAAGCCCAGATATGTTCCCCCTGCTACAGCCACGAAATCTTTTATTGCCTGGCCAAGAGGAGAATTGACCTCTTCGAATGACGCTTTCTTCCGGGCGGCTGCTATTCTGTTGACTCGGATCCCCATAGACACGTACAACGCCAGGAGAACTAGGATGGCAGTCAATATGGTCGGAAGCACGATCATTCACCCCCTAAAAGTACATATGGGCGTGTCTTTGGCATTATGAATGGCTGCCCTGCCCGAGCCACGAATTCTGCCGGGAAGCTATGGGAACAATAGCCGGGAGATTTTCTTGGAGGTGGGAAAACGGCATGTCGAAGACGGTATTGGGAGTGTTCAATGATACTAACCAGGCCGAGAAGGCAGCTGACGAACTCCAAAGGCGCGGATTCGACAGAAACGAGATTTCTGTCGTGGCCAAAGAGGACAAAGGCGGCGGCCGCGGTAATCGTGAAGATCAAGGTGACAGCCTGACTGGTTCCAGGATTGGCGGGGGCGTCGCTACCGGAGGAGCAATAGGCGGAGCAGCCGGCCTTCTTGCAGGAGTTGGCGCTCTAGCCATCCCGGGTATCGGGCCCATTATTGCGGCGGGGCCTATCGCTGCAGCACTTAGCGGCGCCGTCACGGGAGGTATCGCGGGAGGACTCATCGACTGGGGCATTCCCGAGGAAGTCGGCCAGAGGTATGAGGAGCACGTCAGGTCGGGCAAGGTCGTGGCTATGGTGAAGGCAGACGATGACAAGGTCAAGGAGGCATCGGACATTCTTCGGCGCAATGGCGCCTACGATGTGGAGTCCCACTAGGCTTGGGCTAGACGGGACTGATGGTTCTTGTGAATGTGCCAGGCGGGGCGGCGATATGAGACGGCCGCCCCGCCACGCTGCAACCTGGCCGGAGACCGAATTTCAGATCCAAGTTCAGGTCCAAGCCTGGTATACTTGCCCAATTCAGGCTATACTACATAATTGGTGATAGGACATATGAAAGAAGTCAGAATAATCCCCCTTGGCGGGCTGGGGGAAATCGGCAAGAACCTTATGCTCGTGGAGTCGGGAAGAGACATTATAGCCATTGACTGCGGTTTGTCGTTCCCAGAAGAAGACATGCCCGGTGTAGATCTGGTTGTCCCCGACGTTTCGTACCTTATCGAACGGAAAGACCGCCTTCGAGCCATTGTTCTCACTCACGGGCACGAAGACCACGTGGGTGCGCTTCCTTATGTGCTCAAGGACGTCAACGTCCCGGTTTACGGCACTAGGCTGACGCTGGGCTTAGCCAGGCGCAAATTGGATGAGCTCTTCGAGGGCGTTTTCGATTTCCGCGTGATCTCGCCGCGGGACGTGGTCAACTTTGGCTCCATTCAGGTTCAGTTCTTCAGGGTTACCCATTCGGTTTCGGACGCCGTCGGACTCATTATTGACACTCCGGCAGGCACAATCGTTCACACAGGGGATTTCAAGCTAGACCAGACTCCTATTGATGGCGAGACTACTGACTACAGCCTGTTGGCTCAGGCAGGCGAACGAGGTGTGCTGGCTCTCCTTTCCGACAGCACTCACGCTGACCGCCCGGGCTACACCCCGTCCGAGAGGGTCGTGGGCGAATCCTTGAGCCAAGTATTCTACAAAGCCCAAGGCAGGATCATCGTCACTACTTTCGCCTCCAACGTCCCCAGGATGCAGCAGGTTATTGACGCCGCCTACCGCTACGGCAGAAAAGTCTGCGTAGTCGGCCGAAGTATGGAGACTGTGGCAGACGTGGCCACCAACATGGGGTTCCTGAGAGTCCCCATGGGCATCATGATAGATGTCGCCGATATCGGCAAATATCCACTCTCCAAGGTGGTAATCTTGTCTACAGGCAGCCAGGGGGAGCCTTTGTCGGCTCTGGCTAGGATGTCTTTGGGCGATCACCGGAAGGTGGAGATCGTCGAAGGTGACCTGGTTATCATGGCGGCTTCGCCAGTGCCTGGCAACGAGACAATGGTATCTAGAGTTGTGGATAACCTATTTAGACGAGGCGCTAACGTCATCTACACTCCCGAGTCCTTAGTGCACGTTTCTGGCCACGCCAGTCAGGAAGAGCTGAAGTTCATGCTCAACTTGACTCGCCCCAAAGTCTTCATCCCAGTGCACGGCGAATACCGTCACCTTATCATTCACGCTGAATTGGCGGTGGCTACCGGAGTCCCGCCCGCCAATGTCCTGATTGGCGAGAACGGCACCATATTCCGTCTGACTCCCGAGGGCGGCCAAATCGTGGGTTCGGTTCAGACCAGAGCCATCCTCATTGACGGCATGGGCGTAAGCGGTGTCGGCGACGGGATTCTAAAAGAGCGAAAGGCCCTTGGGGAGTCTGGGGCAATTTTCGTCACCTGCAGCGTAGCTCGGGACACATGCGCTCTAGTGAACGAACCTACTGTGAGGACAGCGGGGTTTATGCGCAACTCCCGAGCCGATGCCATGTGCTTGGAGATAGCTTCGCGGACAAAGGATCTCATCAACTCTTTGACGCCAGAGGCCCTAGCCAGGCGGCAGGTGGTTGAGGACGAGTTGGCCGTGTCAATTCAGCGATACCTAAGAAGCGAGACCGGGCGCAGGCCCGTAGTCATTTGCACTCTGAACGTCGTCTCGGGGTAGAGACGTGGCCGAAGTCAGGCGCGCATTTGTCATAGTGTTGGATAGCGTGGGCGTGGGGGCTCTTCCCGACGCCCATCTCTATGGCGATGAGGGTTCCAACACCGTGGGGAATGTTGCCAAGGCCTTAGGCGGACTGCATCTTCCCAATTTGGGCAGGTGGGGGCTTGGCAATCTTCTAGACATACAGGGGACACCTCCGAAAACGCCTGCGGGCGCTGTTTGCCGGATGGCAGAGCTTCTCCCGGTAAGGATTCAACTACGGGCCATTGGGAGCTTTTTGGGATTGTTCTGGCGAAGCCTTTCACAACTTACCCACAAGGCTTTCCAGACTGCTTGATGAGGAAGTTTGAGGGGCTCATTGGGCGCAATACGCTTTGGAACAAGCCTGCGTCAGGGACCCAGGTTATTGAGGACGTCGGGCGGGAGCATCTGGAGACCGGGTATCCCATCGTCTACACCTCGGCTGACAGTGTGATGCAGATTGCCTGTCACGAGGATGTGGTTTCGCTTGAAGTGCTTTACTCTTGGTGCCGGGCGGCATTGGGGCTGTTTTCTGAACCTGCTTCTATAGCGCGTGTGATCGCTAGACCCTTCAAAGGTATTCCAGGGTCTTTTGTACGGACGCCCAACAGGCGCGATTTTTCGGTGCTCCCTCCCGCTTCGACGCTTTTCGACTACGCAAAGATGGCGGGAGTCACCACAGTGGCCATTGGCAAGGCAGAGGACATTTTTGCGGGTCAAGGCATCGACGTGGCGTTACGTGCGGCCAGCAACAAAGAAGGCGTCATGCAGGTGCTTTCTCGCCTGAATGATGGCGATTCGGAGCGCGAGATTGTTCTCGCCAACCTCGTTGATTTCGACATGTTGTACGGACACAGAAACGATGTTGAAGGGTATGCCCGGTGTCTTCAGGAGTTTGACCGAGAGGTGCCCGGGCTTTTGGCCAATCTTCGGCCCGGTGACATCTTGGTAGTGACCGCCGATCACGGATGCGATCCCACCACTCCCGGCACTGACCATTCAAGAGAGTACGTTCCTATGCTCATGGTAGGAGATCATGTCACGCCCGGGGTAATACTCCCCGACAGGCCAACTTTCGCCGATCTAGGCGCTACCGTTGCGGAGTTTTTGGGGATTGACTACTGCGGCAGCGGCTCGAGTTTCGCAGGGGACGTTTTCCGGTGATTGCGGGCGACATGGCTGTCTATCTCGAAGGCAACGCGATTCTCACGATCGGTTGTGTCGACGCACGCGGGACATAGCGGCTTATCAGGAAGGAGGCTCTCGCGGTGGAAGACGAATTCACCCAACACCATATCAAGGCCAAGGGAGAAGACATCGCCAGATACTGCCTAATACCGGGCGATCACGATAGAGGCAGGAAGATCGCGTCAAGGTTAGTGGGGCAAAGGCTGGTATCGGAGACCAGGGGTTACAGGGTCTACCGCGGTACTTTCATGGGAATCCCGGTTACCGTATGTTCTACAGGCATGGGGGGGCCCCAGGTAGCCATCGCTATGGAGGAACTGGGCAACATGGGCGCTGACACGTTTATCCGCCTTGGCTCGTCGGGGGGATTGGATCCCCGCACCGGAGTAGGCGACATTGTCATTGCCACAGCGTCCTACAGGGGCGGGGGTACAGGTGACGAATACCTGCCGAAACCCTTCCCTGCCGTGGCAGATTTTGCCGTAACTCGCTCGCTGGTAGACGCGGCAGCAAATCTCGGCATTGACACCTTGGTTGGTCCGGTGGCATCTGTTGATGCGTTCTACCGCCCTGATAACGATTCCCACAACCACCTTCTGAGGATGGGCGGAATCCTGTCTCTGGAAATGGAGGCGGATACCCAGTTCATTGTGGGAATGTCCCGCGGATTTCGCTGCGGAGCAGCCTTCGTGTTGGACAACGGACCTAGAACAGCGCAGGTGGGCGTTAGGTCAGGTGCTTTGAACATAGCCCACCACGATAAGGACCCGGATTTCGTCTACGCCGAAGAACGCCTCATTGACGTGGGTCTTTTGGCAATCAGAAGGCTGGCGGAAGAGGATGCGTAGCGGCATGAGCATTTGCTGGATTCAGCCGCACCCGCCAGGTTCCACCGCGCTTACACCTGCAGCCGGTCGAAGGCGCTGAAGTCGTCCTCGGAAGTCGGAACGCGCGCACGCCCAGCAAACGCGCACGCCCAGATTGTGCCCAAAAGGAAACCGCCCTTGCTCTGCAGAATTGAGTCAGCGAGGTGGTTTTCATGGGTCTTCAATTCATCATTGGACCCGCCGGGTCCGGGAAGACCCGCTACATAGTCGAATCCATAGTAGATAGATTGATCACCGACGGTGACATGCTTTCCGACCTGACAACACGACCTCTACCTAACATGCTTTTTCTGGTTCCGGATCAAGCGACCTTCCAGATGGAGAAACGGGTGCTTGAGGAAACCCGCCTTAAGGGGTTCATGAGGCTTCAGGTTCTTTCCTTTAGGCGGATGGCGTGGAAGGTGCTCGAGGAAACCGGAGGTGTGACGGTCCCGTTCATGACGGCGGTAGGAAGGAACATGGCTCTCCAATCGATACTCTGGCAGAACCGTAAAGCCCTTACCGTGTTTGCCCCACTAGTCAACTACCCTGGGTTTCGTGACACTCTTTCCCAGGCTCTGCAGGAACTTTACGCGTATGACATTGCCCCGGAGGATCTGCAGAAAACGGTGCTTACGGGCCGTGAAGTACCCTTTCTAGAGCAGAAGGTTCAGGATCTGGCCACCGTTTACCGGGAATACGCCCTATTCCTCAAAGGTCGCTTTCTGGATCCCAATGATTCTCTCCGGTTGTCCGCCGAGAAAATGGGTGGGTCCTCCTTGGTCAAGGGAGCGACGATCTTTGTGGACGGATTCTCTGGGTTCACTCCCGACGAGTACCGGGTCCTGGAAGCGGTAATGGAACATGCCCAAGATGTCCATGTGGCTCTATGCATGGATCGAGCCGAGACCCTGGCGCCTCTTGGCGAGACCAGCCTTTTCCACCCAGTTAGGGATACCTATGAGAAGCTTCGGGAAATCGCCTGGAAGAGAGGCGTTTTGCAGTACGAGTCGGTCCATTTGGGGGAGACAGACGGAGAATCTCGGTTCAGGTCGCATGAGCTTGCGGTCCTGGAAGATGGTCTGAGACGGTGGGGTGGCCACAGAGCGCCTGTCCCAGCGAATAGGTCTGAAGAACCGGTGACTCCCTTGGAGACCCGCGCCATGGCGGGAGCCGTCCAGACCCGAACCGCAACCGCTCTCCTCACCGCCGCTTCGGCAGGAGGCGTCCATATCCTGGCCGCAGCCAATCCCCTTACCGAAGTCGAATTCGTGGCCAGAGAGATCCTTCGGCTGGTGAGAGACGAAGGCTATCGCTACCGCGACATAACCGTGGAGACTAGAGAGACGGAGCCCTATGCCGACATCATCTCCCTGGTTTTCCGCGACCACGGCATACCGTTCTTCCTTGACCGGAAAAGGCCCCTTTCCCACCACCCCCTGTCTGAACTTTTGCGGTCGGCCATGGACGCGGCGCTCACCGGCTTCTCGTCAGAAGCCGTGTTCAGGTACCTCAAGACGGACCTTGTTCCGGTAGATCGCGAGTCAGTGGACATCCTCGAGAACTACGTGCTAGCCCACGGCATCACAGGTGAGCGCTGGATCTCTGAAGCCCCGTGGCGTTACCGCCGCAGATACACGCAGCGAGAAGACTTGGAACCGGAAGGCCGGGAGGAGGCGGAGTTCTGCGATTCCATCCGCAGGTCGGCAGCGGCCCATCTGTCGACCCTATATCGGTCGCTTAGCCAACAGAAACCCCTCACAGCCAGCGCCATCTCGCGGGCTCTCTATGACCTTCTCATTGACTTGGACGTACCCGGGTCTTTGGGGAAATGGCAGGATGAAGCTGAGGCTCAGGGCGATTTGGCGTCAGCCTTGGAGCATGCGGGTCTTTGGGACAGGGTCATGGAGATTCTGGAACAAGCGGGGGAAATCCTCAAGGACGAGAACTGCGACCTATCGACCTACGCTTTGATCCTAGAGGCGGGACTCGAAGATGTCCGGCTTGGGGTGATTCCTCCATCGCTAGATCAAGTCTTGGTGGGCACCCTCGATAGGTCGAGGCAGCCTGAGTGCGCTGCCACCTTCCTCGTGGGCGCCTTGGCCGGTTCGTTCCCCAAACGCCATTTCGAAAACGGCATCTTCACTGACAGCGAGCGAGGGCACCTGGAGAAGCGAGGGTTCACGTTAGATCCTGGCTCACGGGTCAAGCAACTTCATGAGAAATACCTGGTCTACATAGCCTTAACCCGGCCAAGTTTGAGGCTCTACATGTCGTATCCTCTTGGGGACCAAGAGGGGAACGCCTTGGAACCTTCTCACATAGTCGGGGTCGTCCGCAGGATTCTCGGGGATAAAAAAGAGACCTTCATCCCCCATGTTCCACTGGCCGAGGACCTAGATTGCGTGGTTCCCGCCAGGATCCGGGGATTGACTGTGCGGCAGCTGGCAGACAAGAAGCCGGATATCCTGGGCTCAGTGTGGGCGGAGGCTCTGAGGTGGCTTACCGATCCCATTAGGGAGAACGATGTTCGCCCGGTGTTGGAGGCACTTTCTTTCAAAAACCAGGTCCCGCCGCTATCCCGGATCATTGTAAAGGCCTTGTACGGCGAGACCCTTAAGACCAGCGTATCCAGGCTTGAGTCGTTCGCGGCGTGTCCCTTCAGCCACTTCGCCTCTAATGGCTTGAGACTTAGGGAGCGGGAGATCTACCGCCTGGAGCCGGCAGATGCAGGGACTTTCCTGCACGAAGCCCTCAGGGAGTTCGTGGCGGAGGTCTCAGGTGCCAATATGGACTGGGCAGCGCTAGCAAAGGAAGATGCTGGGAGGATTGCCGACAGGGTAACAGAGAGACTCGTTCCTCGTGTGCAGGATGAGATTTTCATGAGTTCCGCCCGGTATTCTTATGTGGCGTCGGTACTCAAGCGGATTACTCGGCGAGCAGCGGAAGTGCTTACAGAGCATAGAAAGCAGGGAGAGTTCGTCCCGGCGGCATTGGAAGCGCGGTTTGGGTTTGACGGAGGAATTCCGCCCATGCGGCTCTCCCTTGAAGGCGGCGACCAGGTCCTTTTGCGAGGTCAGATCGACCGAATAGACGCCCTTGTGCAAGGAGGCGCGACGTATCTGCGGGTTATCGACTATAAGTCCAGTCCGCGCCCTCTTGACCTTACTGACGTCTACCACGGCCTATCGCTGCAGCTTCTGATCTACCTTCTAGTAGCCCTAGAGTCATGGCCCAAAATTGCTGGGGCTGTGGGCGGCTTGGCGGCCCAAGGGTTTCCTGGGCAGGTTTGGGTGCCTGACAGTTGTCAGGGCTTGCCGCCCAAGGGTTTACTGGGCAAGTTCTCCCGGCAGGTGCCCTGTACTTCGTAACGCGGGATCCGGTTGTCATCTCCAAAAGGCCTATGGACTCTTCAGATGTCCAACAGCAGGTCATGAAGGCTCTCAGGATGTCGGGACTTCTCACAAGCGATCTTGGGGTTTTGCGCTCAATGGATCCGCTTCCCTTGGGACCCTCCAATATCATCCCCGTCACCTTTACCAAAGGAGGGGTGGGAGTAAGGTCCAAGACCGTGCCTAAGGACGACTTTGGCTATTTGCTGGGGTTCGTTCAGGAAAAGGTCCGGGAGATGTCAAGCCAGATATTCTCGGGGCGCGCAGATATCCTCCCTTTCAGAAGAGGGCAGAGAAGGGCGTGCACCTACTGTCCTTACGGCCCCCTCTGCGTATTCGATGTACTTGTGTCCGGGAATCAGTATCGCGTGATCAAGCCGCTTCCAGAGGAGGAACTCTGGCAGGGCATCAGGCAGCGCGCAGGAAAAGGTGGGAAGCCAAATGACTGACGCCCTTGGCCGTAGAATACCGACAGCAGGCGCCGCCGCCGATAGCCCCTCACCGAGCGCCACCGCCAATAGCCAAACTCCCCGTGACTCGGGGTCTAGCGCATGGACGCCCCAACAGAAGCTGGCAATCGAGACCACTGGCGGAAACCTTCTAGTGTCCGCGGCAGCGGGTACGGGAAAGACGTCGGTACTCGTGGAACGGATCATCCGCCTGGTGACGTCACCCCATACGCCTGTGGACATAGAGAGATTCCTGGTGGTCACGTTCACCGAGAAGGCCGCCCAAGAGATGAAGGCGAGGATACGCTCGGCTTTGGAGAAGATCGCTCTGGAAAATCCAGAAAGTAGCGCCGCACGGCAAGCTGATTTTGTGGAAAGAGCTCAGATATCCACCATTCATGCGTTTTGCCTTCGGGTGCTGCGAAGGTACTTCCATCAGGTGGACCTTGACCCATCTTTTCGAGTGCTGGATTCGGCTGAGGCGGATCTCTTGAGGCGCGATGCCCTAGATGCTGTGTTTGAAGAAACCTACGCAGCCCAGGAAGCGACCGATAGCGTTTTCCGGGGCCTGGTTCAACGCTACGGAGGGGCAGGGATCGACGAGGGGCTCAAGGATTTGGTATTGAACCTTCACAACTTCGCTGCGACTCAGCCCGCCATGGAAGACTGGTTTGCTAAGGCGTTGTCCTTTGTCCAGGAGATCTCCGGTGCCGCCTCCATTTGGGATCTTCATTGGACCCGTTCGCTGTGTAAGTCCATCTTGCTCCAAATAGACCGGGTCATATCTTTTCAGGAAGAGGCTCGACAAGTATGTCTCCTTCCGGGAGGGCCATGGGCATACCTCAGCATCGTGGCCCAAGAACTTGAGTTCTACCTGGGAATCAGGGAAGATCTGGAAAGTCTTGCCTCTGGCGATTTCCATGAGGCTCAGACCGCGTTGGCCCGAGTGGTTTCCTACAAGCATCAACGTCTGCCGGCTGCTAAGGATACGGATCTGGGCCTAAGAGAGCAGGCCCAGGCCATGCGAAACGCAGCCAAGGCTGAGTTTGGGAAGCTACGGGATTACGCCCTAGCCAGACCTGCCCAAGAGGTTCTAGAAGAACTCAAAGACACTGCGCCGTTCATAGAGTGCCTCGCGGATCTGGTTCTCCGGTTGGACCGGCGCTATGGGGCCAAAAAGAGAGAGCGCCGGGGTCTGGACTTTTCCGACCTTGAACGGCTTTGTCTCCAAGTCCTAACCCAAGAAGACGGAGGTGCCGCTAGGCAGCTCCAATCTGAATACGACTATGTTTTGGTGGACGAGTACCAAGACACCAACCCCATCCAGGAGGCTATCCTGTCCAGGGTTGTCCGCACAGGTGAACGCGCCAACTTCTTCATGGTTGGCGACATCAAGCAAAGCATCTACCGTTTCAGGCTGGCTGAACCGGGTATTTTCCTGAAGCGGCACAAGACTTACGAGCCCATGGCTACTAGCGCTGCACCTAACCCAGAGAGCAGCGCCGAGACTGGGAAGCCCGAGTGTTTAGGTAACGCGGCAGAAAGAACAGGCGGCGTGGCGCCATCTCAAGGAGCGCGGCTCGATCTCTCGGTGAACTTTCGGAGCCGACGAGAGGTTGTGGACGCTGTTAACTGGGTGTTTGATGCCATTATGCGGGAGCAACCGGCGGAAATCGACTATGACCAAAGCCATCGTTTGGTGCTTGGGGCTTCTTACCCAGAGCCGGGTGACACGCGGTATGCAGCCGAATTCCACCTGGTTGAAAGGGAGCAGACCGTTTTCGGCGATGAGCCCCCCCAGAGCCAGAGCCAAGGTCAGAGCAAGATCGACCAAAAGCCAGGCCCGGACCAATACGGCCAAGGCTCGGACCAAGACGGCTCGGATCAAGACGGCTGGGGTCAAGATGGGGACTCTA
Organism: Bacillota bacterium; assembly: GCA_040771825.1. Taxonomy (GTDB): domain Bacteria; phylum Bacillota; class Sulfobacillia; order Fermentithermobacillales; family Fermentithermobacillaceae; genus JAXGZG01. The sequence continues at coordinate 192,138 of JAXGZG010000001.1, forward strand.
GCATCGAGGACTACGAAGCCGTGGAGAAAGAGGCTATGGTGGTAGCGGCCAGGATCAAACATATGGTTACATCCGAAGACCCGCTTCACGTGTGTGACTCCAAGTCCAAGACCCTGCGCAAGTGCTCGTACAGAGATATCGCCATCCTCATGCGTTCGACCAAAGACCGGGCAAACGCCGTACTGGAGGTCTTGAGCCGGTGCGGAATTCCTGCGTACGCCGATACAGCCACGGGGTATTTCCAGGCAAGAGAAATCGAGGTGGCGCTCTCGATCTTGTCCATTATCGATAACCCCCGCCAAGACATTCCCCTGGCCGCGGTGCTGCGGTCTCCGGTTGTGGGATTGACCCCAGAAGACCTTGCGGTTATCCGGTGCCGTCGCCAAGAAGGCTCGTTCTACGATGCCGTCAAGGACTATTCCCGGGCAGATGAGCGCGTGGGCAGATTCCTAGAGACACTTGATGGATGGCGCACCATGGCCAGGCGAAAGCCCTTGGCTGAGGTGCTCTGGACTATTCTCCACGACACGGGTTATGAGGATTACGTCGGAGGGTTACCTGGGGGCGCACAGCGCCAGGCCAACTTGCAGGTACTTTGCGATCGGGCCAGGCAATTCGACACCTTTGGCCACCACGGTCTTTTCAGGTTCTTGAGGTTTGTGGAGAAACTGCAGGAGTCTGAAGGTGACCTGGGCGCGGCCCGAGCACTAGGTGAGCAGGAAGACGCGGTCCGCATCCTTTCCATCCACAAGTCCAAAGGGCTTGAGTTTCCGGTAGTTTTCGTCATGGACCTGGGGAAGAGATTCAATACCGACGATACTCGACGTGAGATTCTGTTCCACAAGGACCTAGGAATTGCGGCGCTGTACTGCGACCTGGCTGGCGGTGCCCAAGTCAAATACCCGTCATTGGCGCATCAGGCCATCTCTTTGCGGCTTTGGGCCGAGAATCTGGCCGAGGAGATGCGGGTGCTCTACGTGGCGCTCACCAGGGCCAAAGAGAAGCTCTGTCTGGTAGGTTCGGCTCGGAAACTCCAAGGGTGTTTTGAAAAATGGCGGAGGCAGGACCTTTGCGGGGCTGCTACCTATCTGGATTGGCTGTGCCCCGTCATCCTGGGCGACGATGCCCAGAAACCTTTTGCCGTCACAACTTGGGGAACTCAAGATGGTTGCCCGGTGCCGCTTCCTGAGGTTCTCGCAGGGCTCCAGTCTGAAGACGCTTATGTTCACCATGGCCCTTATGGGATTCGCCCACTTCCGCCCCACGATCCTGAAATCTACGGGGAAGTCAAGAGGCGGCTTGAGTGGCAGTACCCATATCTGGAGATGACCAACGCGCGGGCCAAAATCAGCGTGGGGGAACTTAAGCGCAGGATCGAGACCCAGGATGAAGAAGATGCTTGGCGGTACTTGCCAAGACCCCAAAGACGCATGGGGTTTGATGACAGCAGGGGGTATAATCAGGGCATCTTGCGGGGCATTGCGATCCACACCGTGTTATCCAAGATGGACCTTGCCAGAGCGGAATCCCCTGAGGGCGTCGCCCACGAAGTGACCAGGTTGGTGGACCTAGGGTTTCTCGATGCCTCCTCCTTGAGCCAAGACGATGCCTCTCTCATAGCGGCCTTCTTCCAGACCGACTTGGGCAGAGCCTTAGTTGCCTGGCCCGAGAGAGTCCACAAAGAGGTTCCGTTTACCATGAAGATGCCCGCTAGGCTAGTGTCGCCCACAGGCGTTGGGGACGGGGGAGACGAGATCTTAGTTCAGGGCGTCATAGACGTCATTCTAGAGGAAGATGACGGAGTGACTATCCTAGACTACAAGACGGATGCCGTTTCCGTTGCGGGGGTTTCTGAGACAGCCAACCGTTACGCTTCTCAGGTGTCGCTGTACGCCCTAGCCGCCGAGGATATCCTTCACAGACCTGTTAAGGGCGTGTGGATAGCGTTTCTTGAGGTGGGCAGCGTAGTTCCGGTGGATTGGCGAGGCCATCTGGCATCTAGAGGGCTCTGTGACTTGGCCTAGATCAGGAACTAGTAAGGGCCCTTTTCAACGTGGGTGAGCACCAAAGATGCTCCGCTATCTAGGCTTATGTAGAGGCTGGTACCATCTTGAGGGCCGTCTGGCTGAATGTAGGCTATTTCCTCTTCATTGAGGGTGATCTGGCTTTCGGTTCCTGATAGAGAGAACCGGGAGAATGGGGCGTTGTACGGCTCAGGAGAAGGCGGCGATACAGTAGCTACCAAGAGACTGGCCTGTAGGCCGGCTCCTAAGTCTATGGAGACCATTACTGGTCCTTGCTGAACGAACGATGCTATGGTCATGTATCGCGGGCCCACTAGAGACACCTCCCAAGCCATGTATCAGCATCCCCCGGAGTTGAAAGGGATAAGCATAGATGCGCTGTGGGGAACAGCTTGAACCCCAACCTGGTTACCTGGACTCAGGTTGGCTCCACGACCTGGGTTCAGGGGCACATCTGACCTCGGATAGCGGGACCGGATCGGCGAGTCGATGTACTCTCGCGAAGAGGGTCTCGGTACTACTGAGTTGCCACTCCGGGTTACTATTGGGTTGCCGCTCCAGGGGCTATTCTGCGTGCCGCTGGGCTGCCATCCAGAGATGCCATTGGTTGCAGGGTTTCTCTTTCAAAGGTAGAGTAGTACAAAAAAGGAGAGGTGAAGGCCGTGCCAGCTAACCTTGGCCCCTTGTACCTTGCAGCCGAAGCGCGCTTTCGGCAGGCCATCACCGACGAGGAGAAACTCGCGGCTCTTGAGGAAATGATGGCCAACATCCCCAAACACAAGGGCACCGAGAAAATGCAGGCCGACATCAAGAAGCGCATCGCCAAGATTAGAGAGAACGTCCGAAGCGGTTCCCGGGGCGGCTCCAGAAGAAGGGACGCTTTTCGCATCGACAAGGAGGGCGCCGGGCAGATAGTCCTTGCGGGCCCGGCCAACGCAGGGAAGTCCACGCTCCTCAAGGCCATGACTCGCGCTCAACCAGAAGTGACAGACTATCCGTTTGCCACCAGAACCCCTCTTCCGGGTATGGTCCAGTGGGAAAATGTGCAGATTCAACTAGTTGACATGCCCGCCATCGCTCCTGAAATGGCTCAGCCCTGGTTATGGGCGGCCCTCCGGCTGTCGGACGGGCTCCTAATCGTGATGGACCTAGAAAACGACGACGTACTCACCCAGTACGAGGATCTTATGTCTTACTTGGATTCCAACAACATTAAGGTCAAAAACCAGGGAGAGAGGAGTTTCACTGAGAAAAAAGCGATTATCGCGGCCAACAAGTCTGATGCGCCAGGAGCAGAAGACAGGCTCGAACTTCTGAGCGAGATCGTCCAAGGTGACATGGACATAGTGCCCTGTTCGGCCCTGACAGGTGAAGGGCTAGACCATCTCGGCTCCAGGATGTTTTTCGATGTCTTGGGAAAGATCCGTGTCTACACCCACCCGCCTGGGAAGAAACCTGACTTTAGACAGCCCTTCGTCCTTGATAGGGACGAGACGGTGATAGAGGCTGCCAGGGATGTTCACAAAGACATCGCTGACACGCTGAAATACGCCAGGGTGTGGGGAGAAGGGGTTTTCGCCGGGCAGATGGTTCCTCGTGAACATGTTCTCCATGACGGCGACATTGTGGTGTTTTACACAAGAGACTGAAGATGTGGGACATGCCGGGCAGCCCACGGGATGGCGCAACAATCCTGAGGACCCTCAGGGCAAACCTCATCCCGTGCCCAAGGGTTATTGTCCCGGGACTCAAGACGACCTTCCCTATCTGGTACTGCCCTCCTGATGGCCGTAGAAGTATAGTCGGTTCTTTGGAAGAGTGTTTCGGGCTGCTCCAGACAGTTCCAGATAGCGCTGTGAGCCTAGAGGGGAATCTGCCGCCAGAAGAGTCAGATGCGTACCCTGCCGACCAGGGGTTCTTTCAGCAATTCCTGCCTGTGGAGTCTACTGTGGTTCTTGAGGCTCGGGATCTCCGCGGGCCGGACGTAGGGAACCAAGACCGCCAGATCCGTTGGGAGCTATCGTCCAGAGCGGGCTATTGTCTTGGAATGGACGAGGCTAGCGTCCTAATAGGTCTTGGGCCCGGAGGGCCCTGGGTGCTGGATGTCACTCCTATCTCTGTGTCTAGGGAGGGCTCGGGTGATCTTCTGGCCACAACCGAACCTCGCCAGTTCCTAGGCGCAGTAGGGGAGTATGTGAGAAATGACTTTCTAGGGCAAGACTCCCTGGTATCTCTGTGTAAGGTTTTCATCCCTCCCGGTTGGATGGGTTCTGGACGTCTGATGGACGAAGGGTGCCTCTCATCTCCTATGCCTTATCTGGACATGCCCCTGTCGACCCGGTTCCGCTTTTCCGGACTTCCAGACCGAGGATTCTTGAGGCTGCTTGACAGGTCTTTGGGTCTTTTGGGAATGCTCATTTCTCCCCCTGAAGAGGCCAGAGAGAGGCATTTGACCGAAGAAGGGGTGCTAGGCAGCATCTTTCGGCCAGAGCCTTGGGCCCCCGATTGTGTTTTCGAATACATGTCAGTTCCCAGTCTGCTTTGGGATCCGGTGGCGTTGGAAGGGCTTACGGTTGTTGCTAGGCTTGTTGCGTCCCACTTCCTTCATCTGGCAGAGAAGATCGGACCCGGACGCCTGACTCCCCTGAATCTCAAGGGCAACTACCAATGGCAGAAAGCGTACTATGGCGCCTCCCGGCGTTTTTTCCAGGATGATTTGTCGCACCTAAAGGGGGCAATGCTGCCTTTGGCCGCGACTCCCGGGGATATAGAACTTTTGGAGTACGTTTTTAGTAGGGCATCTACTCTTGGATGGGCGCCCCCGCTAGGTTTGGGTCAACGAGATCCGCAGTCTGGCAGGGTGGATCCGACATCCGAGCCAGCCCCTGCTCCAGCCTTTGCTCCAATTTTCGTGCCGGCCTCTGTGCCAACAATCGTTCAGGCCCCGGCTCTCAATCCTACGCTCCAACATGCGCTCCCCTTAGGGCGGAGTCTGCCGGCTGAATCCCTACCCCTAGGCACGGGGCCCGCAGTGGGCATCATGGTTGGGGAACCTCGCCAAAGCGCAAGGATACGCCATGGCAGATTTGGGGTGGAGACCGACAGGTTCAAACTACTCTGCCAGATGGGAAGGTCAATGGGACTTACGGTCTACGTGTTTTCCGCCGACGACTTCGGCACAGGGACATCTACATCTGGGGACCATCTAGATGCTTGGATCTATGCTGAGCGGCGGGGATGGGTGAGAACTGAAGTGCCTCTACCCGACGTAGTCTATGACCGCTGCATTCCCCAGATTAGGGAAGATGGGTTTGCCTGGGATGCGGCGGAAGCGTTCCATAGGGTGCACCCTGAGGTCAAGTTTGTGAACTCCATGGGCTTCACTCATTGCTGCCGCGACAAGCTAACCTTTCACCGGGTGCTATCTCAAGATGCGGAATGCGCTTCTCACTTACCCAGAACCGAAGCCCTTCTCTGCATCGCCCAGGCGGTCAGGTTCGCGGCGGAACACAGGGTCACCTTCATCAAAGATCGTTACGGAACGGGCAGCAAGGGGCTAGTGAGGATGGAGAGAGGTTTGTGCCGGCCGGAACCCATCATAGATTGCTTACTAAGAGCCAACCCTGGTCGGGAGTATATCCTGCAAGAAGGCTTGCCGCTTGTGCCCTCCTTGCCAGATACGCCATTGGCCGTTGCGCCCTCGCCATCTGCGTCCTCGTTACGAAACCTGGGCAGCACCTTCGAAGTTAGAGTTATTTACCAGAAAGGCGGGCTGGGCCGATGGCGCCGAACGGGCATGGTGTGCCGGGTCAACCCGGGCAGAGAGAGTTACATGGTTCCGGGTCAGGAGGTTCACCGCAGGGTAGATCATGTCTTGGCCCCCCTTTTCCCAGGCCGCCTTATGGCTGTCAAGGACAGGATTAGGGCCTTAGCAAGGCGAATACCTTATCTTTTGGAGGACGCATGGGGCGTGGGGGGAGAGATGTCTATCGACATTGGACTGGATCGAGACGGCAAGCCCTGGCTGATAGAGGTTAACTCCAAACCCGCTAGCCTCTTTCGGGATATCGGAGCGTTTGCCTACCGCCGGTTATCTTTGCAGAGGGTGTTGAACTACTGCGTTTACCTTGGGCGGGGCGGACGGACGAAGGCTCCCTGACAACATTCTAGACAGCATCGGATTACGAAAGATTCTTGGAGGTACCGGGCGCACTTTTGTAGAACTATATCTCGGAACGCCCGGTGTGATTCCACACCCCGTCTGACTGTGGTTCCACTTGACGGTGGTTCCGTCTTGCAGCGGTGGGCGCGCTTGGCGGCCCAATACCAAAATAGACCTAGACGCTGAAGTTGAGACCTACGGGAGGGGATCAAATGAAAGCCGTGATGAAGAAAGACCCGGCTTACGGAGCGATTCTTGCGGATGTCCCCAAGCCTAGTCCCGGTCCAGGACAGGTGGTCGTCAAAGTTGAGGCTACCTCCATTTGCGGGACGGACCATCACATCTATATATGGAACCAGTGGGCTCAGAACCGGATTAAGCCACCACGGATTATGGGTCACGAACTGGCGGGAACGGTAGTGGAGTTGGGCCCGGGAGTCACGTCGGTGAAGCTTGGTGATTATGTGTCCGCCGAGACCCACATAGTCTGCGGCCGTTGTGTCCAGTGCATGCTGGGAGAAAAGCACGTATGCCAGAACACGGCAATCCTAGGCGTTGACACCGATGGATGCTTTGCAGAGTACCTCGCCGTACCTCAAGAGAATATCTGGCACAATGACCCCGCAATTCCTTCGGACGTCGCTTCTATTCAGGAACCGTTGGGGAACGCCGTTCACACGGTTCTTTCGGGCGAGACCAGGGGAAAGACCTTTGCGCTGTTTGGATGCGGCCCTATAGGCCTCATGGCCATAGGCGTGGCAAAAGCTTGCGGGGCTTCTTTCGTTGCCGCAGCGGACATCAACGATTACCGCCTTGGCATTGTCCGGGAAATGGGGGCGGATCTGGTCATCAACTCCAGAAAGGATGACCCGGTTCCGGCTATTCTGGACGCCACCAAAGGGCTAGGAGTCGACGCCGTACTAGAGATGTCCGGGGCAGAGGTAGTTTTTGACCAGGCGTTCAAAGTCATTAGGGCGGGCGGCAGGATGGCTCTTCTGGGCCTTCCGGAAAAGCCCCTAGTGGTGAATTTCTCCGACAATATAGTCATGAGAGGAATCACGCTGCAGGGCATCACCGGCAGGCGCATCTGGGATACTTGGCTTACATCCAGGGAGCTTCTTAGAAGTGGCCGGCTTGACCTTTCGCCGGTCATCACTCACCGCTTAGACCTGGAGGATTACCAGAAGGGTATGGATCTTATGACATCTGGGGATTGTGGAAAAGTCATTCTATATCCTGGAGGAGTCAAGTAATGTCAAAACTTGAGTTTCTGGCAGAGGAACTGAAATCCCTTCACGACCAGGGGCTTTTTAACCCCATCCGCACCATTGACGGGCCCCAGGGTGCATGGTTTATTGTGGACGGAACCAAGTACCTTAACATGTGTTCCAACAACTACCTTGGGTTCGCCGACATGCCCTCCATAAAGGAAGCGGCCAAGAAAGCCATCGACCGGTACGGCGTGGGCCCGGGAGCCGTCAGGTCGATTTCCGGCACTCAACGGATTCACCTGGAACTAGAGCGCAAGTTGGCTGAGTTCAAAGATGCTCCGGCCTGCATAGTTTTGCAGGCAGGCTTCACGGCAAATCTTACGGTTATTCCCAACGTGACAGGAGAAGGTGACGTGATCCTGTCCGACGAGCTCAACCATGCTAGCATCATCGATGGTTGCCGGCTCTCCAAGGCTAGGGTTGTGCGGTATGCTCACAACAACATAGAGGATCTCAAGGCCAAGATGGCCAGGGAGAAACCAAAGGCTCGCCGGATGTTGGTGATTACCGACGGCGTGTTCAGTATGGATGGTGACATTGCGCCGCTGCCTGCCATTGTTGACGCAGCTGATGAGTATGGCGCCATGGTCATGGTGGATGACGCCCACGGCGAAGGAGTCTTGGGCCGGAATGGACGGGGCATCGTCAACCATTTTGGCCTAGAAGGAAGAGTGGAGATCGAAGTCGGCACTCTTTCCAAGGCTTTCGGCGTAATGGGGGGCTACGTTACCGGACCCCAAGTGCTGATAGATTACATGAAACAGCGCGGGCGGCCTTTCCTCTTCAGCACCGGCTTGACCCCAGCCGATACCGCTTCGGCCATTGCCGCAGTTGACGTTCTTCTGGAAAGCGACGAGCTGGTTAGAAGGCTCTGGGATAATGCGGCGTACTTCCGCAAGGGGCTCAATGAAGCCGGGTTTGACACAGGCAAGACGGAGACCCCGATTACCCCGGTTATGCTGGGCGACGAGAGGCTCGCGTCGGAGTTTTCCAAGGAACTTTACGAAAGGAAGATTTTTGCCTCGGCCATCAAGTTCCCTACTGTAGCAAAGGGCAAGGCGCGCATCCGGTGCATGTTGTCGGCTGCTCACCAGAAGTCGGACCTGGATTTTGCCATAAAGACATTTACCGAGGTAGGGAAGGCGTTAGGAGTCGTCTAGACACCTCGGGCTCGAAAAATCAAAATAGATAAGGAACAAAAGACGTGGCATATTCGCAAAAACCAAAGCTCTTCGGGTTCCAAAGAAACGCTAATCTGTACCTGGCCACCATATCCATGAGTTCCCTGGCGCAAGGCGCCTATGGGGTGATACAAGGTCTGTACATCTTGGCCATGGGCTTTGATGAGACAGTCCTTGGTACCATTCTCTCTGCAAGAATGATGGCGGCTGCAGTAGGCGCTATTCCGGCGGGGATGATTTCTGACCGTCTGGGACGAAAGCCCGTGTTGGTGGCCGCCGGTGTTTTGACCACTATCGGGTATCTGGGTATGGCCATATCATCTACGCCCGGGATGATGATCGTATTTTCGTGTATTGTGGGCGTTGCTCAGGTGTGCCAGGCTACTTCAGGGGCTCCGCTTCTGGCCGAGTCTAGCACGGGTAAGGACAGGGCAAAGCTCTTTGGAGTCAACTTCTCCCTATCCATGTTCGTCAGCATGGTCGGAAGCATGCTTGGGGGATTCTTGCCCAAGCAGATGGCCGGCTGGGGCACGGTGCCTGCTTTCAAGTTCTCACTTGTGGCGTTTTCTTTGGTGACCCTCGTTGGCGTAATACCTGCGGCCCGCATTAGGGAAAGCAAGAGAGCGGGCGTAGGGGAGGTGGCTTTCAATGACAGCCAGGAGAGGAGAAAGGCCATACGCGCCGAGGTAAAGGCCGAGTTCTCATCTCTTATCGCTACCGCTCGGGAAAGAGATGTCCTGAACCTGCTTTCTTACAACTTGATCATAGGATTTGGGGCGGGACTCGTGATTCCGTTCTTCAACGTGTTTTTGTCTCAAAAGCTCCACGTGGACACTGCCATGGTGGGTTTGATTCTGTCTCTGAGTCAGGGCGCTACTGCTCTCGCTGCCCTTTTGGCTCCCGTTTTGGCCAACCGCTATGGAAAGGTCGCTACGGTGGTGGGCACGCAGATAGCATCTGTTCCGTTTCTTCTTCTAATCGCCCTGCCGCCCAACGTCTATCTTGTCACTGTGGCGCTTTTCATGAGGTCGTCTCTTATGAATATGTCCAGCCCTGTAGCATCGAACTTCTCCATGGAGATTATCGATGCGTCTAGGCGGGGCAAAATGTCCAGCCTGATGAGGATATCTGACAACGTGTCCAGGTCTTTTAGCGCCGCCGTGGCAGGCGTGATGATGTCTCGATTGGGGTATGAGGTTCCTTACTTCTTTACTGCGACTTTGTATCTGATAGCAAGTTATGTCTACTGGAGGGCTTTCCGGACGGCAGAGCAGAGACAGAAGGGCCAGAGTTTCGGAAGCGTTGCCGGTTAACCGGTTGGTCGGACAGAATTTCCGCTAGTTGCTCCAGGGACCGGTAAAAATGTCTGGTGGTGAGGGCTGCTACCGGACAAAAACGCTCCCACTGGGCTAGGACCGGGAAAATCTTCCGCTAGTTGCTCCAGGGACCGGTAAAAATGTCCGGTGGTGAGACTCACCACCGGACAATGACGTCTAGGGGTGCCTAGGCGTGACGGTCAAACCATTCTACGATACGTTCCAGCCGTTCAACCCTGTTCCATGGCTTGCCTGATCGTGATAGCTCGTGATTCTCGTTGGCGAATTTCACGAACTCGACTTCCTTGCCTAAGCGTTTAAGAGCCACGTACCATTGTTCTGCTTGCTCCAAGGGGCAGCGGTAGTCCTGTTCGCTGTGGATGATGAGAAGAGGGGTCTTCACAAAAGGCGCGTAGCGGATAGGGGATTTGGCCATAATGAAATCCTCGTCGTCCCACAGGTCTCGCCCGCCCATGCCCCTTTTATTCCCGTACCATCCTATATCGCTGCACCCATATTTGGTGTACATGTTGCTGATGCTTCTTTGAGTTACGGCGGCTTTGAAACGGTCGGTGTGACCCACCACCCAGTTGGTCATGAATCCGCCGTAGCTCCCGCCAGTAACGTAAGTGCGATCTTTATCAACCCCAGGTACCTGGTCCATGTGGTCTTTCAGGGACATGACGTCTTGGTAGTCCATGCCGCCCCAGTCGCCTATGACCTTTACTGCGAAATCGGGCCCGTAGTTGGAACTGCCTCGGGGGTTGCAGTAAAATACGCCGTAGCCTCTGGAGGCTAGGAGCTGGAACTCTAGGAAGAAAACCTCGCCGTAGGCCACGTGGGGTCCTCCGTGGATTTCCAAAACCGCAGGGAACTTCTTGCCCTCCTGGTAAGAGACGGGTTTGATCATCCATCCGTCTAGTTTGAGTCCGTCTTTGGCTTCAAAGGTGAAAGGCTCGGGGGCTACCAAGGTAAGTCCCGACAGCAATTCATCGTTAACCGCAGTGATCTTCTGCAAGGCGCATGTTGCGTTAGTGGGCATGCAGGTTCCGTCGTAGGATTTGACCGCGTACATGTCTCCCGGGTTCAGGGTCGTGCTGCCGTGGAAAGCGAAAAGGATTTCCCCCGACCCCAAATCTGCCATGGCCAAGGACACTACTACTGAAGGGAAGTGGCGGCAGGATTCGACGTTGCCGGGAAACGCACCGCCCACAAGTTCTACCTGGGGTCTATCAAGAGAAGTCCGGTAGATGCCCGAGAATCCCCTGTCTGACGCTATGAAGTACAGTTCTTTGCTGTCCTTAGTCCAGTAAGGGCCAGGGCCGCCGGCATCGAACCTGGCATCGTTCATGATCCCGCACCCGGCGCTGCGGTCGAAAGTTCCCCAAAGATGCTTGGCCTGACCACCATTTGACGGGATAGCCATAACTTCCACATTGCTGATGCTGTTTTCGCCGCGCTCGTGGCCCATGACCGCTATCCACTTGCCGTCAGGGGAGTACACCGGGCTATGGACGGGCCCTTTCCCGAAAGTCAACCTTTCTGGGTCTCCGCCTTGGACGGAAACAGTCCAGAGGTCAGGCACCATCCGCAACTCTCGATCGGGTTCGCGGCACGAGATGAACGCCACTGTGCTGCCATTGGGCGAAAAGACGGGTTCAGAGTCGTCGAAGTCTCCAAAAGTGAGCTGCTTTGTGTCGCCTGTATGGACATCCACCATGTAGACGTGGGACGGCCGCGGGTCGACTACTCCAGGCACACCATTGGCTTTGTACCTGAGTTTGGTTATTACCGTAACGTCGCCGTCAGTTCGAATCCCGTCCTCTGGAGAGGGTTCTTTGGGCCGAGGCTCCTTGGACACGTAGGCAATGTGGCGGTTATCAGGAGACCAAGCGATCTGGAAGACGCCGTCCTCCACCTCGGTTATTTTTCGGGCCTCGCCGCCTTTTTGTATATCCAGCATCCAAATCTGCGTCTTTCCCGATCTGTTCGAAAGAAATGCTAGGCGAGATCCATCGGGTGAGAACCTAGGAGATCGGTCATTGGCGCCGTCTCCACCGGAGCGCTTTCCGTAAGTTAGTCTTCTGGGCTGTTCAAAGGGCTCATCGCCATTCCTTCTGGATAAGTAGAGAGATGATTCGTAATGATTCTTCTTGGCGTTGACTACAGTTTCAACCCAGACAAGCTTGTCACCGCCAGGTGACAGCTGGGGTTCGCCTAAGAACTTGAGAGACCATAGGTCCCTGGCCGTCACCGGCCGCTTTGCCGTAGACATGGGCATCCTCCTCTCTTGACAAGTAGATTCACCAGATGGAACGGCTTTTCCTGTAGAGCGATTCTTACTTGTGCATCCTGAACGCAGGTGATACATTGTGGATGGGAATTATTACACGCAAACATAATTGACATAAGATTGTACACAACTTGAATGATGTGTGGCAAATTCTCCAAGTAGCGTCTGCGCTGCCAAGTCTAGGCATGAAAGCGGGGGTCGGCACATGGATAACCAGGTGATCATCTTGGACTTAGGCGGGACTCACATCCAGCATGTAGCCAGGAAGGTAAGAGAGCATAAAGTCTATTGCCGGGTTATGTCCGGCGACTCCTCGGTGCAGGAGATCAGGAAAGCAGTGGACCCTTGGGGCGGGAAGATTCCCGGCGCCATCATCATTGTGACTTCTAGCGACCCGGACGTTCGCCAATGGGCCAAACCTGACTCAGAAGTGTTCAAGATGGGATGCCCCGTCCTGGAACTTTCAGAATCCCAGTGGGATGGGGCTCGGCGCGAAACTCTGGGTGACTTCCTGTTCAAAGCAGCCAATCTGAAGCCTGACTGGACTCCACGAAGGTTCACAGAACGCACCATTGCTAGCATGAAAGACAGGGTCGGAAGCCACAGCGTGATATCTGGTGTGTCAGGCGGAGTCGACTCGACTGTTGCCACGGTTTTGGTTCACCGGGCGGTGGGCCCGAACCTCCACTGCATACTGGTGGACAACGGGCTTCTTAGAAAGGACGAAGCCAAGTCGGTGATGACGGCCCTTTCCCGTTTGGGGATTGGGATCAACCTGGTTAACGCGAAAGACCGGTTCCTGGATAACCTCAGCGGTGTGCGAGACCCCGAGGAAAAACGGAAAATTGTCGGCCAAGAGTTCATAAAGGTTTTTGAAGAAGAGGCACGCAAGTTTGGCGATGCAAAGTTCTTTGTTCAGGGCACTATCTACCCCGACGTCATTGAATCGGGTTCTCGGTTTCGTCCGGTCATCAAGAGTCACCACAACGTAGGCGGACTCCCTGAAAGGATGAACCTTGAGCTTCTGGAGCCCGTAAAAGAGCTGTTTAAGGACGAAGTGAGGGCGGTTGGCCGGGAACTGGGGATTTCTTCTGATCTGCTAGACAGGCACCCATTCCCGGGCCCGGGTCTAGGAGTCCGAGTCTTGGGGGAGATTACCCAAGATAAGTTGGATATTCTCCGAAAAGCCCAGGCAATTCTCGATGAAGAGATCAGCCATGCTGGGCTCTACGGAAGCATGTGGCAGTGCTTCTGCGTGATCCCCGGCGTTCGGAGCGTAGGCGCGAAGGACGGCAAGAGGACCTACGGGCATTTGATTGCTATCCGCGCCGTGGAGTCGGAAGATGCCATGACCGCCCGCTGGGCAAGGATTCCCTATGACGTGCTGGATCGAGTCTCTAGTCGGATAGTCAACGAGGTCCACGACGTGAATCGCGTGGTCTTGGACATTACGTCAAAGCCGCCGTCAACCATAGAGTGGGAATGATTGTTCCGGTCTAGAGGAGGGCGGCCACGGCTATTGGAGGAGGAGAAATGTGCTCCCTCGCTACACACGACCCAAGATGAAGGAGATTTGGGGCGACAAGAACCGCTATCGGCGGTGGTTGGATGTTGAGATCCTAGCCCTTGAGGCTTGGGAGATCCTTGGGCAAGTGCCTGCGGGAACTGCCCAAGCGGTGCGGGCACGGGCCCATGTGGACGTCTCCCGGATCGACGAGATTGAGGCTCAGGTAAGACACGACGTAATCGCTTTTGTGAGCCAGGTGGCCGAGACTGTGGGCGATGAAGGCAGGTACATACACTACGGGCTGACTTCCTACGATGTGGTGGATACCGCTTTGTCATCGCTTCTCCGGGATGCCCTTGGTGTGATCCTCGAGGACATTCAGGGTATGCTGGATGTTCTCAAGTATATGGCCCGGAAATATAAGTCTACACCCATGATCGGGCGTACACATGGGGTTCACGCAGAGCCCGTGACTTTCGGCCTGGTGCTTGCCTTGTGGCACGAGGAGATGAAGCGCAACCAGGAGCGGGTGAAAATGGCCCGCCACGAGATATCCGTAGGCAAAGTTTCCGGGGCGGTGGGGACCTACGCTCACGTTGACCCGTTTGTGGAGAGGTATGTCTGCCAGAAGCTTGACTTGTCTCCCGCTCCGGTGTCCGACCAGATCGTACAGCGCGACCGTCACGCGTTCTGTGTTTCTACACTGGCTTTGGTGGCCAGCACTCTTGAGAAGATGGCCACGGACCTAAGAGGGATGGCGCGCACTGAGATTCGGGAAGTGGAGGAACCTTTCAGGGCAGGCCAGAAAGGCTCTTCAGCTATGCCTCACAAGAAGAACCCTGTTGGATTAGAGCAGATAACGGGAACTGCTAGGCTCCTTCGCGGGTTCAGCGTTGCAGCTTTGGAGAACGTGGCTCTATGGCACCAGCGGGACATCTCGAATTCCTCTGTTGAGCGCATAATCCTTCCGGATTCCACTACGTATCTTGACTACGCCCTGGTCAGGATGACCAACATTCTCAAAGACCTGCGGGTCTACCCAGACAGAATGCTTGCCAATCTTGACCTTACCGGGGGATTGGTTTTCTCCGAAGAAGTGCTCTTGGCGCTGGTCGAATCTGGCATGAGGCGGGAAGATGCTTACGCCAAGGTTCAAGAACTGGCCATGGCCGCGTGGGAAGGGGCCCCAAGTTTTCGTCAAAGAGTATCTGCCGATTCCGAGATTCGGACGGCTCTAGGCGATAACGGGATCGCTCGGTGCTTCAGCCTGGACCGGGCGCTTCGGCACGTTGACACCGTTTTCCAAAGGACAGGGCTGGAGATAATCCCTCTAGCCCCAAAGCTATAGGAGGGACGCCGGGCATGAAGTTCAAGGGTACTGTTACAGTGGCGCTAAAGGAAGGGATCTTTGACCCTCAAGGTGAGGCGGTTAAGGGCTCTTTGGTTTCCATGGGTTTCGGGCAAGTGTCTAGGGTGCGCATAGGCAAGGACATCGTGGTGGAACTGGATGCCGCAACACAGGAAGAAGCCCATGATCTTCTGGACGAAATGGCACGAAAGCTTCTGTCCAATCCGGTCATTGAGACTTACAGGTTACAGGTTGCGGCGGAATAGGTCTGGTCTGGGACTGTTGTGACGGAAAGGGCCTGTTGTTTGGCAACGAGCGATCTGAGAGGCTGGTGAAGCTTTGTGAGATTCGGAGTAGTGGTTTTTCCGGGGTCGAACTGCGACACTGATGCAGTCTACGCGGTTCGGGAAGTCACCGGTGAACCCTGTGACATGGTTTGGCACCATGAGACCGATCTTGGTCGGTATGACGTCATGATCCTACCTGGAGGGGCTTCTTTCGGCGATTACCTGCGAAGCGGCGCGTTAGCCGCCCAGTCTCCCGTTATGAGGTCCATGAGGGATTTTGCTGCCGGCGGCGGTTTGGTTCTGGGGATCTGCAATGGATTCCAGATACTGCTTGAGTCCGGGCTCTTGCCCGGCACGTTGTTCCCCAACAATGTGATGGAGTTCCGTTGCCAATGGGCGAATATCAAGGTTGAGAACATCCGCACCCCTTTCACGAGGCTGTATGAGCCGGGCCAAGTTGTGAGGATGCCCGTCGCTCACGGGCAAGGGAACTACTATGTATCTCCTGAGGTTCTGGCGGATTTGGAGGACTCTGGCCGCATTGTCTTCCGCTATGTTGATGAGACCGGAAACGCTACCAAAGAGGCGAATCCAAATGGATCTAGGAACAACATCGCAGGGATTATCAACGAGGGCAAAAACGTTCTGGGTCTAATGCCCCATCCCGAGAGATGTGTGGACATACTGGTAGGAGGCGACCACGGCAAGAATGTATTTCTCTCTATGGTTCAAAGCCTTGCCTCAGGGGAGTTGGCTAGTAGATAGTCTGATTGGGGGGCAGCCTGGACGAAGGCAGCGATAGGATGGTAGGCGTAAGGGGAGACAGGCGAAAGGGGCGGTGCACTTATGTCAGAGCCACGGAGTATCGAGCCCGCTATGGCTGAGCCAATCTGGCGAGAGATGGGCCTTAAGGACAGCGAATATGAGACCATTGTGGCCAGGCTTGGCCGTGAACCCAACTACACCGAACTTGGCATGTTCTCAGTGCTCTGGTCGGAGCACTGTGCGTATAAGCATTCAAAGTCGCTTTTGAGGACTCTTCCAACCAAAGGCCGGGGGGTCATGGTGGGACCCGGGGAGAACGCAGGCGTGGTGGACATCGGAGATGGTTTGGCCTGCGCTTTCAAGATAGAATCCCACAACCACCCTAGCGCTGTTGAGCCCTATCAGGCGGCAGCAACAGGTATAGGTGGAATTGTCAGGGACGTGCTGGCAATGGGTGCCCGGCCGGTAGCGCTTCTAGATTCTTTGCGCTTTGGTCCTCTCAAGGATCCTAGGTCAAATTACCTTTTCAAGAAAGTGGTAGCCGGAATATCCGGCTACGGGAACGGTCTTGGAGTGCCCACTGTGGGCGGCGAGGTGTTCTTTGCTGAGCCTTACAGGCAGAATCCTCTAGTCAACGTGTTCTGCGCCGGGATTATGAAGCATGAGGCTCTCCACAAAGGGCAGGCCTACGGGGTCGGGAATGTGGTCATGATCGTGGGACATTCTACAGGCCGCGACGGCATCCACGGGTGCACTTTTGCCTCTGAAGAGTTGGGCGATGATGCAGAGTCCCTGAGACCTAATGTCCAGGTTGGCGACCCCTTCATGGAGAAACTCCTGATTGAGGCTTGTCTGGAGATGATGCAAGAGGGAGTTGTGGTTGGGATCCAAGACATGGGTGCCGCCGGCATCACTTCCTCCTGCGCCGAGACTGCCGCCAGAGCCGGTACGGGTCTGGCCTTGGACATTTCCAAGGTTCCCATGCGAGAAGATGGCATGACGGCCTACGATGTGATGCTCTCCGAAAGCCAGGAGCGGATGCTCCTAATCGTCACTCCTGATAAGGTGGAGGAGACAATGGCCATCGGCAGGAAATGGGGCGTCAATGCGGTGGAGATAGGGCGCGTCACTGATACAGGCAAGCTTCAGGTTTTCGAGAACGGGGCTCTGGCCGCTTCTATCCCGGTCTCGCTGCTGGTCGAAGGGGCGCCTGTATATAACCCAGACTGGGCGGAACCTGCGTACATCGCCCAGAAGGCGAGCTTTTGCTGGGAAAACGTGCCGGTGCCTGATTTTGGGGAGTTCGGAGGGATTCTCAAGCGTCTTCTGGCTTCTCCCAACATCGCGTCCAAAGAACCTGTGGACCGCCAGTTTGACTTCATGGTTCGCACCGATACTGTGTCGGGGCCTCCGGTAGGGAGTGGGGCCGTGGTTCGGGTGAAGGGTACTGATCGAGGCATTGCGTTGTCGACTGACTGCAACGGGAGGCTCGTCTACCTTAGCCCCAGGGCGGGCACTAAGTGGGCTGTGGCCGAGGCTGCTAGGAACGTGGCCATCACCGGCGCTAAGCCTGTGGCCATCACCAACTGTCTCAACTTCGGGAACCCTGAGAAGCCCGAGATATATTGGCAGCTGAAACAGGCATTGGAGGGCATGGCCGAGGCCTGTGAGGCTTTGGAGACTCCGGTTACAGGCGGAAACGTCAGTCTGTACAACGAGACTGAAGGGGAGGCTGTGTACCCCACTCCAGTCATCGGTATGCTTGGGGTATTGGAGGACGTCCGCCGCCACGTTACGCCGGGTTTCAAGAACCCTGGAGATACAGTGGGTTTGCTGGGCAAGGTTAGTTCGGACGCGCGATCCCTAGCGGGAAGCGAGTATCTGGATACTGTGCATGGCCTCGTTACCGGGAATCCCAGGGAGCCGGAGTTAGCGCTCGAGAAGGGTCTCTTACAGGTGCTGGTGGATGGAGCCAAACAAGGCGTGTTCAAGTCGGCGCAGGATCTGTCTGAGGGCGGCTTGGCTGTGGCGCTGGCGGAGTGCTGCATTTTGGGGGAGAAGGGTGCTCGTGGGGTAGAGATTTCCTTGGGCGGGTCTTGCGGGGTTGATGGAGATGAAGTGGCAGAGGAGAGCAATGCGGCTCGGCAGGGTGATGCATCCCGTCCAGATGCAATGCTTTTCGGTGAGTGCAATTCTGCGGTCATAGTGACCTTTGAACAGTCGCGGGAAAAGGAGATCCGGGACCTTTGCAGGCGGAGGTCTGTGCCCTTTGCTGTGTTGGGCCAGGTAAGCGATGATTCACTCAAGGTTCGTGGCTGCGGCGGGGACACAGTCATTGGCGAGCCGACGTGCGAGTTGGACAACGCGTGGAGGAATGGGATTCCGCGGGTTAGTCCCCAGTAGGCTGCGCGTCACTGCGACCTAACCATTATCGCGAGGAGTTCATGAAGGTATTCGAAGAAGCGTGGCGTTCGGAGCGTAAGGCGCGAAGGACGGCAAGAGGACCTACGGGCATTTGATCGCTATCCGTTTTGGATACCACGTCAAAGCCGCCGTCAATTATGGAGTGGGAGTAGGTAGGGTTGGAAAGGTATCTGTTTCTCCAGGGCCCACCGCGCGTCGGGAAGTCCACTATACTGCGCAATGCGCTTCTGCCGCAGGAAAGCTCTGTGTCAGGACTCATGGTTCAAAGGCTTCGTGAAGATGGGCAGGTATGCGGCTATCGCGCCTGTGCCGTGCACGGCGAATTGCCAACTTTGGAGATGGCCTATGTAGAAGACTTGGATGGTGTGTTTCTATACCGCGGAAAGAGCTTCCCTGACGTCTTGGAGCATACTGTCTCCCGCGCCCGGGCATTGTGCGCAGAGGACAGCTGCAGGATCATAATCCTGGACGAAATAGGCGGACTGGAACTATCCTCCTCGGCGTTTATGCAGTCTCTGGAAGCCATTATGGCGCTGGGCAAACCTTGCCTGGGTGTCTTCAAGTCCCGGGAAAACCTTGCGCAGGTCATCGCAAGGTTAGGGCTGCCGCCCCGAATTTTCCGCCAAAGCGAAAAGGTGTACCGGCGCATTGAAGCAGGCGGCAAGATCCTAGATGTGAGCGAAAGCAACCTTGCGGAGACTATCCAAACGGTGGCGAATTTCGTGGCTGCTGTTTGAGGCGGCTGAAAAGGCGGAAGGTCTCGTTTTCGAGCCTTCCGCCCTAGAGACTTCCGAATCAGGCTATACTTTTACTGCGACGCCTTGAGGGTGGAGTTGCGAAGCATATCCTGAACCTCCGCGTCCGTCAGCTCATAGTGGTAGAAGAGGCTAAAGAAATCCTTCACTTCTTTTTGAATGTCATATTCAAATACCTCGGGATACAGCAAGTTGCCCAACCACCGCACTCCGATCATGCGGTTGGGCCCTGGCGGACGGCCTAGCCAGTTGTAAGGCTCGGTGGGGATCTCGTAGTAGGCGCCGTTTTTGATGGCTCCCAAGGCTGTCCAGGAGGGGTCGTCGGCTACGGTACCATAGATGCTGTCCTGGGCGAACATGATTACATCGGGCTCCCAGGCGAGGACCTGTTCCATGGATACAGTGCCGCCGCCTCGCTCCACCTGCACGCTGCCGGTATCCACCACGATTTCAGCACCCACCAGCTCGTAGATCTGCGCATGAATGGTACCGCTGATGATGGTGGAAAGGCCAGTTTCTCTTTCGCCGTAATAGACGGTCTTGCGATCCGCCTCGGGGATTGAGGCGACTTTTTCCTTGGCGTCATTCAGCGCTTCCTCACAATAGGTAGCGAGCGTTTCCCCGCGTTCCGGCTCGCCCAGCAGCTCGCCGATGGTGCGGTAGGCAGCGGGGTTCTGCTCGAGATTGGCTTCCACCAGTACTACGGGGATACCGATCTGGGCCTGCAGGTTGTCAAGATCCTTCTTGTACTCCTCATCCCATTCGCCCACGTCGATGATGACCTCGGGGGCGCTGGCCATGAGTGCTTCGCGGTTGAAGTCTGCCGTGTTGCCATAGAACTTGCCGTATTCCGGCAGATCCCAGTAGGCCTGATCAATGTACTTCTGGGCCGATTTGGCCGGCTTGCTGGACCAGCCTACGATGACCTCAGGTTTTACCGAGTAGATCATGATGTTGGCGAGAGGACCAGCGCTGGCAACCTTGGTAATGTTGCGGGGTAGGTCTACTTCGCGTCCGGTGGAATCGGTGAAGATGAATGTTTCCGGCTCAGTCGGGGTGACCGGCTTGGGGCTACAGCCAGCCAGTGCCAGCACAAGGGCAAGGCACAGCGTCAGACATAAGCTTGCACGCAACTTCCTGTTCATGGTCTTTCTCCCTTCGCTTCATATCGTCATCGGCAGGCATATCTTGACCTGCCGCTGATCGCGCCTGAGCGTGATATTCTCCAGCTGGATGTCAATGCCGTAGAGTATGCGCAACTGTTGCTCGGTCAAAATATCGTCGGGCAGGCCTATGGCAAAGTGCCCCTCGTGGCCGATGGCCAGCACCTTGTTGGCGCACAGGAAGACGTGATCCGGAACATGGGTAATCATCACGATGGTATACCCAAGGCTAGCCAGTTTCTTCACCTGGCCAAGTACGCGCGATTCGTTGCCGTAATCCAGATGGGTGGTGGGTTCGTCCATCACGAGGAGCTCGGTGTTTTGGGCCAGGGCGCGGGCGATCATCACCATTTGCCGCTCGCCGCCGCTTACCTCCGTATAATCTCGGTGCGCCAGGTGCTCGATGCCCAAGAGCGCGAGTTTCTCGTTGGCGATGTCATACTCTGCTTTTCCGGGAGCCGATAGCTCGTGCATGTTGGGGTTGCAGCCCATGACCACCACATCCCGCACGGAGTAGGGAAAGGGCGGGATGTGCCCTTGCGGCACATAGCCTACGGTGCGTGCGAATTCCTTGGCGGTATATGCGCGGTAATCTTTGCCGTGTACTGCTATGCTGCCGTCCAGCGGCTTTAGGAGGCCCAGAATGGTCTTGAACAGAGTGCTCTTGCCGATGCCATTTGGTCCGATCAGGCAGGCGATATCCCCTTTCTCTATTGTGAAGGACAGCGGACCCACAATAGGCAGACCCGGTGCATATCCACAGACGAGATTTTCAACCCTTATCATGATACAAACCCCTTCTTGGAACGAGTCAGCAGGAAGAAGAAGAAGGGCGCGCCGATTATGGCGGTGATGATACTCAGCGGTATCTCCACCGTGTGCAACATGCGGGCAGCGGTATCCACCGCCAGCATGAATGCGCCACCCAGTAGCATGGAGGCAGGGAGCAGACCCCCGTAGTTGGAGCCTACGATCATGCGGGCGAAATGCGGCACTACCAGCCCTATCCAGCCGATGTTGCCGCTTACGCTTACCGATAGTGAGGTGAGAAGCGTGGCGCAACCGATGATGAGCCAGCGGTAAGTCTTGACGTGTACCCCCAGCATGCGCGCCTCGTCGTCCCCTAGAGAAAGGATGTTCACCTTCCAGCGCACCAAAAGCAGTATGGCGCAGGCGGGCAAGAACAGCCAGAACACATGCAGGTCCTTGAGTGTGGTAGCGGAAAGGCTGCCCATTAGCCAGAACGTGATGGCTGGTAGCTTGGTGTCGGTATCCGCCACGAATTTGATGAGGGAAACGCCCGCGTTGAACAGGCTGGAAATTAGCATGCCGCACAGAATGAGGTTAACTATGGAGTTCGAGCGCTTGGAGACTAAGCGATCCATTCCCGCCACCAGAGCCACGGCAATAATGCCCCCTAAGAACGATGACAGCTGGATACCTGCCGCACTGGCGCCTAGCAGTATGGATAGGGCCGCCCCGAAAGAAGCGCCGCTGGACGCTCCTAGAAGATCGGGCGATACCACCGGGTTCTTGAACAACCCTTGATAGACCGCGCCGAAAGCGAAAGCGCAGACCCAACGATCATGGCCAATACGTTGCGCGGCAGCCGCACCCGTACCAGAGCAAGCTGGGCTGTGCTCATCTCCGCGCCAGTTATCTGCGCCCACACGGCTCCGGCCAAAGCATCGATGCTTACTGGATAACGTCCGATGGAAACCGAGACAAGGAAAACCACGACAGGCAGCAATACTAGCCATGCGGTTTGCGTGGGGGTGCGCCTTGCCTTGCCCATGGGGTCTGTCCAGCCTTTTCTCGTTATGGTTCAGGATACATAACGAAGCATTACATATCATTATGTCATTATAGAAATACGAAGTCAACGACAGGTACGTTGGCCGTAACGGCACTCAGGTAAGAGAGAAGGCATCGTGACACAGGGTTGCCGGAACCTCATGCGAGCCGAGCGGCAGGGTTGTTGTGGAGCTCCTGTGTCCGGTGGAATACCTGCCGGAGCGAGACCTGTTTGCAGAGATCTTAGGAGAGGACGTGGAACCCTATGCATGATCCATGGCAGCTATATGACGACCTGATCGAGGGCATTTCTCCAGAACCCACGGTGAAGGATTATCAGTGCGGCTACAATTGGAGCCGGGTGCTTTCCAGCGAAGATAGTATGGGGCTGGGGATGACCATCCGTATGTTTACACGGCCTGCGCTTTTCCAGGAGCAGACCCTAGTGGGCAAGTCGCTGCGCGAAGCGGCCCAGTTAGTGAAGAGCTGGAATTTCGTAGAGGCAGCGCTGGGTCTCGCCGCCATCAACAGCTGGTATAACCATCCTGAGCGCGCCACGAGTTGCGGCTCTGTGCACTCCAACGTGAGAGACAACGTTCGTGAGGCTTTCGATGTGTATCAGGACGAAGTCGCGGGCAAGAAAGTATGCATCGTTGGCCATTTCCCTTTCATAGAAAAGCGATTTGGCGGACATTGCGAGCTATCTATCCTCGAGCGCGACCCGGCCGTAGGCGATTTTCCTGACTCGGCTTGCGAATACATATTGCCTGAGCAGGATTACGTGTTCATCACCGGCTGCACATTGGTGAACAAGACCCTGCCTCGCCTCCTGGCCCTTTCGCAGAACGCCCGAGTGGTACTTGTGGGTCCTAGTACACCGCTAGCACCGATCCTGTTCGAGCGAGGCGTTTACGGTCTTTCGGGGTTCACCGTCACCAACATCGGCAAACTGGAGAATATCCTTCGTGGAGCAGGTGATATGCCAATCTTCGAGGCGGGGCTGAAGGTGGACCAGATGCGAGGCGAGAAATAGCACCGGCATCTGCCATAGTAGCGAGAAGAAATCACTACACCCGACCCAAGATGAAGGAGATTTGGGGCGACAAGAACCGCTGCCAAAGGTGGCTGGAAGTTGAGATTCTTGCCCTTACCGACCGGACCCGCCCAAGCAGCGCGGGCCCGGGCTCGCGTGGACGTTTCCAAGGTTTCCATGGGAGAAGATGGCATGACGGCCTGCGATGTGATGCTCTCCGAAAGCCAGGAGCGGACGGTGGAGGAGACAATGGCCATCGGCAGGGAAGGTTCGTGGCTGCGGCGGGGGAGGCTCTTATCTAACGATCCCTGGTGATTCTGGGCTTCGGGCGGGCTCCCGGATGAACCGGCTGAACAAGAGTCCCGAGCCGAGGCGTCCAACAGCCGATACCAGCATCAAAGGCCTTAGACTGTATTTGGTGGCAAGATAACCCCCTATAAGAGGGGCCACAAACCCGGTGATGCCTGCTATGGCGTTGCCGGTGGCAACGTAACTAGGGCGCCTTGACTCAGGGGTAAGGTCGAGGATCAGGTTGAAACTGCAAAGCCCCCATGCGGACCAGGCAGCCCCTGCGTAGGCCTCGGCGAGTATGCCGCCCCAGGGTCCTTTGGCCAGGTACCAGACAAGCGGCACTCCGGCAGAGAGGCACGCAGAGACTACCACGCCAAACCTATGCCCTCGCTTGTCTGACAACGGCCCCCAAAACCTTTGCCCGATGATTGTGGTGAGAGTTGAGGCGAAGGACATATAAGCTAGGTGGGCCGGCGTCCCGTGGAGATCCTGTATGAGGTAGGCTCCGAACAGGGAGCCTACCAAGCCAGTGAACAGGTTGAACACACTCAGTATCCAGATCCACTTGGAAAACTCCGGTGACCTCAGAGCGTCCATGTCCAGGCGTATGCCCAGCCCATGGCCTGTCCGAGACGGGGCGAACGGCACATCCCGAATCTTGCTAAAGTAATAGAGGGATACCAGAGACAAGACAAAGAAAACAGACATTGAGCGTACGTAGCCCTTGGGGAATCCCCCTCGAGTCACGATGCGTCCTGCCAAGTTGACAGTGATAAGCGCGCCGCCGCTCATGAGCATATTCCGAGCCGCGAAAAACCGGCCTCTTACTGCTCGAGGGACCCAATCGGAGATCAGTGAAGTCCACGCGGGAGTCAGAAACGCGCCCAAGGCGGAGATAATGGTCATGAGCCCAATCAGCACGTAAACCGCCGTCAGGCCCTTGGCGTAGAAGGGCAGGAGGATCACCATGATCCACGCCGCTCTAGTGAGAACCGCCGAGACCATGACTAGGCGGCGGCGTCTACCTGTAGTTTCAACTATGTAGGAGCCAGGTAGTTGGGCCAGATTCCCGAAGAGTCCGGGGATGGCGTTGAGCATGGATATGTGGAATTTGGAGGCACCAAACCCCAGGGTGAACGCAGTCATGAAAGGGTTCACAAAAGTGCTTGCCATGTTGCCCAGCAGTCCGTCGGCCATGAGGAATCCCTGATCCTTGTCCCAGAGGACTCCGGGCGACACGTAACGGAGCAGCCGGATCATGGCGTCTACCATGAATCCTTGTCCAGCCTTAGGCAACTTGGCCTCGGATCTGTCCGGTTCCATGCCGACTCACCCGTTTGCAGGGTACAGGGCGATTCCTACTATGCCCGGGCCGCCGTGAGTAGCCAACACCGGGCCGACTTCTCCAATCAAGAGTTCCCTAATGTTTATTCGGGCTTTGACCTGTTCGGCAAAGGCCAAAGCCTCCTTGGGGGCGTTAGCATGCATGACTGCCGCCACCGATGGGGCGTTACCCACTCTACGTTGGGCAAGCTCGATTACTCTGGCCAGAGCTTTGTGGAATGTCCTTACCTGATCCACAACTGCTACAACTCCGTCTTTAATTTCGATTACAGGCTTTATTGACAGCAGCGAAGCGAGCATGGCCTGGCCTTGACTGACCCTGCCGCTTCTGTATAGGTATTTCAGTGTTGGAATGGCGGCCAAGGCGCACATGCGGTTACGCATGGAGTCCAGGCGAGCAAGGATCTCATCTTTTCTCAGTCCCTGCATGGCTGAACGTGCCGCTTCCAGAACCAAGAAGCCTGTGGCCATAGAGACCGTCTTGGAGTCATAAACATGGACATCGACTTCTTCCTGAACTTCTTCAGCTGCCACTTTGGCTACTTGGCAAGTGGCGCTCAGATTCCCTGCAACGTGTATGGATATTATTTCTTTGGCCTTCTGGGCTAGGCGGCGGTAGGTATCCAAGAAATCGGCCGGAGCCGGACTCGAGGTTTTGGGCATGATTTTTCCATCAAGTGTTTTGTAGAATGTGTCGTGGTCGATGTCTACGCCTTCCTTGTATGATTCATCCCCTACCTGGACCCAGATAGGAACCGCCGATATGCCGTATTTCAGTTTCAGGGGTTCTGGAAGACTCGCTGCGCTGTCAGTAACTATCCTAACTTCTTCCATGGTGGGCCTCCTATCGTGGTTGCTTGGAGCTGTGGTCAGGCTGTCCGTGAACCCAGGACCATGAGGTTGATAATTCGAGTAGCTAAGCGCCATTTCCTGCTCTGAGCTAGCCCATTTGCCATGGCCAATCAGCCGGATTCCTTCATATGCGTATTCCAGGTATTGCCAACCGCCGCTGTGCACAGTAGAATCATCTCATGCGCCGTCGATTCGACGTCATGGTATACGCCTTAACTGCCCTGTTCCTGCTTGGCGCCGCAAGCATCTGGTGGCAGGGAATTCGCCCATCAGCAGGGCTTACGGGAGCTGTAGGCACAGAAGGGAACACTGGCGGAAACCACAGCGGCGCAGATGGCAATACTGAAGAAAAATCGGCGATCCCCCAAGATGACCGGCAGGACGATGTTTGCTGGATCTGGGTACACGTGGCTGGGTCGGTGAGCAGGCCCGGCGTGTATCGCCTCAAGGAAGGGCAGCGCGTTTACGAAGCCCTTGAGATGGCTGAACCCCTGAGCGACGCTGACCTCAATGCCCTAAACTTGGCCTTCATTCTGAGGGATTCCGACAAAATATATGTGCCCTCCAAAAGCGAGACAGCCAGGAATCCATCGGGAGGCGGCGGTTATGTAGGGGATACTAGCCAAGGGATTGGGAGCCCGTCAGCCGAGCCCCGGTTTCCCGTTAACATAAACACAGCCAGCGCTGCTGAACTGGATTGGCTGCCAGGCATTGGCCCCTCATTGGCTGGTGCCATCATAATCTACCGAACGGAGAACGGCCCTTTCGAAAAACCCGAAGACATAATGAAGGTGTCTGGAATTGGCCAAAAGACCTACGCAAAGTTTTCCCACCTGATAGTGGTGCGCTAGGTTGTCCTCCCACGGTGATTACCCTTGGCATTCCCGTTACCGACGTCTCGATCTAGGGCGGAAATAGCAGTCGTTGCTAGATTTGGGCTATTCCACTCCTATAGATAGCACCGGATCGTTTGGGTTTGTGGCCAAAGAAGTCACGGTGTAAAGCACAGGACCAGTAGCGGGGGACGCCAGGTGTCTCAGGACATTCCCCAGACAGTCCTTGATGACTCCCACATGCTGTCCTTTGGTTACGAAGTCGCCGGTATCGACCGTCAAGTATAGCATGCCGCGTACGTCCGACCGTAGCACGGGAGAACTGCTTAGGAAGGTCACAGGCCCGTCCTTCGGCGATTCGGCGGAGAACATGGTCTCCGGACTCACAGCACCGTACTTTCGAAGGACGGAAGTAAGTCCTGCCAGATGTATCTGGACTGATTCCTCGTCCAGAATTCCCACGCCCCCCGCTTCTGCGAGGATGGAGGGGATTCCGGCTCTTGCTGCGGCACCGTAGGTTCCTCCGGAGCTATCCGATAGGACGGCATAGGGTATTCCGTAGACTCGGGCAAGTTCCTGCGAACGGGCGGTTACCCTAGGGTCTGGGGATGGACTATATAGGGAGAACGGGGTGAGTTTCTCGATCATATCCCCGCCGTGAAGGTCCATGTAGTAGTCTGAGCCCAGAATGACCTCATTGAAAAGGACGTAGGCCATCCGGTCGCTAGCGGTTCCCTCCGCATTTCCCGGAAAGACTCTGTTCAGGTTCTTGCCGTCAAGGGGACCTACGTAAATCGACCGCGCAAAAAACGCAGGAGGGTTGGATACGCGCACGATAATGATTTGTCCGTTCACTTCGGCGGGGTCTAGGTCATTGGCAAGCCTTGCGGCCGCCTCGATCCCAGGATATTCGCCGCCGTGAATCCCGCCTGTGATGGCGATCCTCGGTCCGTCTCCCGCCCCGTTTACCAAGGTGACGGGAATCTTCACATCGGTTCCGGGAACGTCTAGGTGCCCAGACGCTTTAGTGCCTTTTCCGGCGGTCAGGTTCCCAACTCGCAGTTCATTCGGCATCTTCTTTCCTCCAGACAACAGTTTTTCGCTGGACCGGGCCAGTTTTCACTCACCTCGGCTTCTGTGGACGAATCCCGCCTGCTTCTACTTCTGATCTGCTCTCAGCACGCCCCCATTGGCGTAGTTGTGTTTCTCCATGTCCCTGATGATGATGCTCACGGCAGCGGGTGGTACCTGCAATGAGTTGACTATGGCCTCCGTCACCCGTTTGACCATTTCTCGCTTCTGCTCTACGGTCCTGCCTTCGATGATTTCTATCTGCACGATTGGCACTTGGCATCCTCCTCGCCGGCACACCGGCTTGTGTCGATTCACGGCTAGAATTCTACTCAAAGGAGCGCAGTTCCTTCCGCAGTAGTATTGCCTTGATGGCCCTATCGTGGGCACATGTCCGCCAGCGTCCAGGATGTCGCTTGAACCTGCCCGCCTGCGGATAGCAGGAGGCCTATCCGGGGGCCAGATGTGCTCCTGTGACCAGGTCGCGGTTTCACCTGTGCTTTTGGGAGCACCTGGAGCGGAAATCGAGGTCAGATCCTCGATCCTCGTCAGTACCCGTAACAATTACCCACGCCTATTGTTGACAAGGCTCTTGAGGACTAAATATAATATCCATCGGTTAGCACTCGCACACTACGAGTGCTAACAACAAGGTCAAAGCAAAACATCAAGAAGGGGGTTCACTTTGGTGCTTAAGCCACTGGCCGACCGCGTAGTCATAAAGCCCATCCAGATGGAGGAGAAGACTAAGGGAGGTATCGTTCTTCCTGATACGGCGAAAGACAAGCCGCAGGAAGGCGAAGTCATCGCTGTGGGACCTGGCAAGGTCCTAGACAACGGGACTAGGCTCGCTCTCGAGGTCAAAGTCGGAAACAGAGTTGTCTACTCCAAGTACTCCGGCAGCGAAGTGAAGGTGGACGGCGAAGAGTATCTCGTGGTCCGTGAGAGCGACATCCTGGCCGTCAAGGAGTAGGCCGGGCATCATACGTTAGGAGGGATTAATAGAAGTGCCAGCAAAGATGATTACGTACAATCTCGACGCCCGAAAGGCTTTGGAGGCGGGAGTCAATGCCGTAGCCAACGCTGTCAAGATTACTCTCGGGCCTAAGGGAAGAAACGTAGTACTAGACCGCAAGTTCGGCTCCCCCGTCATTACCAAAGACGGAGTGACAGTAGCCAAGGAAATCGAGCTTTCCGACCCTTACGAGAACATGGGCGCTCAGCTCTGCAAGGAAGTGGCGTCCAAAACCAACGATGTGGCAGGAGACGGCACAACCACCGCCACCGTTTTGGCCCAGGCGATTGTCAGAGAAGGGCTAAGAAACGTCACCGCCGGCGCCAACCCAATCTTCATCAAGAGAGGCATCGACAAGGCAGTTGCGTTAGCCGTGGAAGAGATGAAGAAGCTCGCCACTCCCGTAGAGGGAAAGGAAGATATCGCACACATAGCAGCTAACGCCGGAAACGACAAGGAGATCGGTGAACTCATTGCCCAGGCAATGGACAAAGTAGGAAAAGACGGAGTCATCACCGTCGAGGAGTCCAAGGGCACGTCGACCACCGTGGATGTCGTTGAAGGAATGGAGTTCGACCGGGGATACAGCTCGGCCTACTTCGTGACCAATACCGAGACAATGGAAGCAGAGCTAGAAAACCCCTACATCCTGATTTACGAGAAGAAGATCAGCGCTGTGGCCGACATTCTCCCGCTTTTGGAGAAAGTCGCTCGTTCAGGCAAGCCCCTCTTGATCATCAGTGAGGACCTTGAGGGCGAAGCTCTAGCTACCTTGGTAGTAAACAGAATCCGCGGTACTCTGCAGGTCTGCGCCGTCAAGGCCCCTGGCTTTGGCGACAGGCGCAAGGCTATGCTCGGGGACATTGCTGCCTTGACCGGCGGACGGTTCTTGTCTGAGGATATCGGCGTGAAGCTGGAAAATGTCGATCTCAACATGCTTGGTGAAGCGTCGAGAGTCCGCATAGCCAAGGAAAAGACCACCATCGTTGAGGGCAAGGGTGAGAAGAAAGATATCGACGCTCGCATCGCCCAGATTCGCAGAGAACTCGAAGAGACCGAGTCCGACTACGACCGCGAGAAGCTCCAGGAGCGATTGGCCAAGATGGCTGGCGGCGTGGCCGTCATCAAGGTTGGAGCAGCCTCTGAGACCGAACTTAAGGAAAAGAAACACCGGTTCGAGGATGCTTTGGCTGCAACTAGAGCCGGAGTTGAGGAAGGCATGATTCCTGGCGGAGGCACCATCTTCGTCGACGTGCAGCATGCATTGAACGAAGTCACAGCTGAAGGCGACGAGAAGGTAGGCGTCGACATTGTCAGGCGCGCTCTCGAAGAGCCCCTCCGCCAGATCTGCAGCAACGCAGGACTTGAGGGCTCGGTAATCGTCGAGAAGGTAAAGGAGAGCGGCAAGACCGGCTGGGGCCTGGAGGTTATCTCCGGCGAGTTCATGGACTTGGCCGAGCACGGCATAGTTGACCCGCTTAAAGTCGTTAGGTCCGCTCTTGAGAACGCTGCTTCGGTAGCTTCCATGGTCCTTACTACCGAAGTCCTTATTGCGGAGAAGCCCGAGAAGGAAAAGACACCTCCTTACCCGCCAACTCCCGATATGGACTACTAGGACTAGAACCGATAGGAAAGGCCCGGGGGCTTCCTCCGGGCCTTTCGTTTCAATGGCCGATACCCACTGCCAACCCGAGAAATCGGGAACAAATCGCAAGACCCTGCGTCTACATTACATTGGAGGATCATGGTAGATGCAACTAGAAAACCTCTAGAGCTTTCTTTAGCAGGGGAGGAAATAACGCATGCGCCGATTTCCAGTTAGGTGGATTGTGGTAGGAGCTGTGGTGCTGTGTATAGCGGGTTTGGGCTATTGGGGCGTCAAGGCTCTATCCCAAGGCGATGGTTCCGGTAAGTTGGTCATGGCCACCAAGCCCGTGACCAGAGGCGACATGGAAGTAATCGTGCGCGGGTGGGGAATGCTGCAAGCATCCGAGGAGCAGGACGTAATATCCGGCGCTCACGGAGTAGTCAAAGAAGTGTTTTTCCAAGACGGTCAGCAGGTGACCAGAGGCCAAGTGCTGGCTACCATTGACCCAGGCTCCTTGCAGATAAACATCATGCAGAAGGAGATCAAACTTGACGCCAAAAGGCTCGAACTTGCCAAGGCGTTCGGGGTGGTACCTGGGGACGTGGCCAGCGTCGACCCGCAGGCAGCCCTAACCCTTCGTAGCCCGACCCGCGGGCGTATCACAGGTTTGGCTGTGGGAGCAGGGTCCACGGCTTCAGGCGTGGTGTGCAAGATTGTGGACGACCAGCGGTTGGTCATCAAGCTGCAATTGCCGAAACCCCTTTTCGACAGAGTTCAAGTTGGTACCAAGGCTACGTTTAGGCCCGAGCGTTTTGACGGTGACCAGCCAGGAACGGTCATCAAGGCGGATCCCAATCCTATCGCCGGGGCCGATACCTACTATTACGAGACCTGGGTGGAGATGTCAAACCCGGGACTCCTAAAGGTGGACGATGCCGGCCTTCTCATATTCCATAGCCCTCAGGGCGAATTTCAGCAGAACGCCACCATCGGCGCTTTTGGCTCCGAGGAGACTCTAGTTGCCCCGTTCTCTGGAAGAGTCAAGCGGGTCTTGGCGAAAGACGGTATGCTGGTGAAAGCGGGAGATCCCATACTTGAATTCGAGCCCGGCGAGGCTCTCCTTCAGGCCATGACGGCACAACTTGAGTTCAAGCAGCTCCTTGTGGAATTGGAGGATCTTAAGTCACAGATGCAGGGCCTTACTGTGACAAGCCCTCTGGATGGCTACGCTTTTGGGCGCAACGTAATGCCAGGGCAGACCGTAGGCGCGGGTGTGATTGTGACAAGGATCTCCAACTTCACTTCCATGAACCTTATGCTCCGGGTGGATGAGATGGACGTGCCTAAGGTAACCACGGGCCAGATGGCCAGGGTCATAGTCTGGGGGCCCCAGGGTCAGCAGACCTGCGAGGGTGAAGTGGCCGAGTTGGGAGCAAAGGGTGATCCTAGAGATGGCATGGCTTCTTTCAACATAACCATATCCCTCATGAATCCTGGATTCCTGCGGCCAGGGATGGGCTCTGAAGCCCAGATTTTCGTCTCCAAGAAGTCAGATGTAATCCTCTGCCCTGTAGAAGCCTTGTACAAAGAAGAAGACAAGTGGCTTGTGGATCTCAAAGATGAAAAGGGCGGCAGGGTTCCGGTTGAAGTTAAGGTCGGCGCCATGAACGATACCTTCGCAGAGATCATCGAAGGCGTGACCGAGGGTCAAGAGGTTGTAGTTGGCATGTCCAAGGAAGACCCCAATGGTGGACCGGGAGGCGGCAAGATTAGGCCCATATTCTAAATGCAAAGGGCATACAGGCCGCCAGACGGATGCCATCGCGGCTATTCACGGACCGGTCCAAAAGGAGGGACTGCAAGGTGCGCTTCGTTGACCTACTGTCAATGTCTTTTCAAGGGGTGGCCAGCAACAAAATGCGCTCCGCACTGACCATGTTGGGCGTGATCATAGGCGTGGCTTCGGTTATTGCTCTGGTATCGATAGGGGAAGGTGCCCGGAAAGAGGTTGTAGCCAACTTAGAGAGTATAGGAACCAACATTCTGCAGTTGAACATGTGGCGATGGGATGCCCGTCTGACGGTTGATCAAGTTGACGACCTCAAGGCAAGAGTGCCCGATATGGAGATGATCATGCCCATGGTTTACGGGCATGGCCAGATTACTTACGAAGGCAAGCAGCGCTGGTTCAGCATACAGGGCGTTACCGGGGTCTTCCCCAAGATACGGGAGCACGGGCTGTACTCGGGCCGATTCTTCACTGCCGGCGAGGAAGAGGTCAGCCGCCCAGTGGCGGTCCTTGGCTGGCAAGTGATGCAAGATCTGTTCGCCGGACGTAACCCGGTTGGGAAGATGATCAACATCGACAACCGGCCCCACGAGATAGTCGGAGTGCTTGAGGAGAAAGGCCAGTACTTGGGCGAAGGCGTAGATCACATGATATACGTGCCCATTGGAGTGGCCCAGAGACAACGGGGAACACACACGATCGATCAGGTATACATGAAGGCCCGCAGCCATGACACAGTGCCCATAGTGCAAGTTAGCGTCGAACGGATTATGGAGTCCCGTTGGGGTGAGGACTGGGGCCAAGTGTGGACCCAGCAGTCCATGCTAGATGAGTTGCAGAAGTCCACCAGGACCATGACCTTGATGCTAGGCGCCATCGCAGGAGTCGCGCTTTTGGTAGGCGGAATTGGTGTCATGAACATCATGCTGGTTGCTGTGGCCGAGCGAACTAGGGAGATTGGCTTGCGTATGGCGGTTGGCGCCAAGCGTCACATGGTGCTGATTCAGTTCCTGTCAGAATCGGCCTTGATGTGCTCTTTTGGCGGGTTGCTGGGCGTGGCTACGGGCCTAGGCGCTGCCAAGGTGGTGGCGCGAATGGGGCCAAAAACTGCAGTCACGCCAATTTCGGTGTTTGTCGCTTTTGGGTTCGCCATACTGGTCGGGTTCTTGTTTGGAGTCTACCCGGCCTATAGGGCTTCCAGGCTGCTGCCGGCAGATGCTTTGAGGAGTGAGTAGCGGGCAGCTTAGGTAAGGGTTCTTGGGCGCGTGGTCTGTTCAGATGGTAGGATTTTCAAGCGGTGCCGCCGAAGGAGTATGGTGTGGCACCGCTTAATCGTTTTGCCTGCTTTCTGACTCGTTGGGCTTCTGCCTTTGCCGGTGAGGGCAGTGGGTTATCGAGGGGCGACAGCATCGCCTCCTGGGACTTAGGGTTTGCCCGGCCGTCCAACCGTCACTCCAGACCGCTTCTGTGGCCGTCTGTCACGGCCCTTGCTGCAGCGAGCTGCCCACACTGGCTCATCCCCAGATTTTGCGGTCAGGATACCCGCCTCCATTATTGGTCGGGGTGGATGTTTGTCTCCCTGTGGCTTTGCGCCGGATTGGCGCTTTTGGTGAGAGGCAGGGTACAGACCTGTGAGGCCAAGGCACGACCCATGACAGCCGCGGCCCTAGTGCTTGGGGCGTTGGCTATGGGGTTTGGCCGCGGGCTCTATTGGTGCAAGGCCCTAGACGTCGCTTCCAGATTGTCCTCTCGCAGACTGCCCCTCTCTGTAGAGGCACTTTTGCTAGATGCTCCCAAGGAGATGGGCTCAGGAAGCAGTTTCCCGGCTCTGGTGCTCGACTCGAGCGTTACCAGCGGAAAGGTTAAGCCGGGTGGGGTGCCATCTAGCCAACACGACTCGCTTGCCTTCGACTTTCGGGGGCAAAAGGTAATCGTGAGGGTCCAGGCGACACCTGATTCCGTGGGCCTGCAGGCAGGGGATATTGTGTCTGTGACGGGACGTCTTGCCATCCCCGATCCCGCCATGAACCCAGGACAGTTCGATTATCAGCGATATCTCTTATCCCAGAGGGTTTTCTCGCTGCTTGACGGGAACCC
This sequence comes from Bacillota bacterium, assembly GCA_040771825.1. GTDB lineage: Bacteria > Bacillota > Sulfobacillia > Fermentithermobacillales > Fermentithermobacillaceae > JAXGZG01. The sequence continues at coordinate 226,341 of JAXGZG010000001.1, forward strand.
TTCCCTCTTGTCCTCAACTGAGCAGGATCCCCAGTCTCGGTCTTGGCGCCTCATTTTCCGACGGGGAGTTGTGAGAGCAATGGCGCAGTTCGGCCAGTCAGTGCGGAACTCGCTGGACATGTCTCTTCCTTCTGAAGACGCTGCAGTCATGAAAGCTATGCTGTTGGCGGACGACGGCGAACTGGAGGAAGGCATAGGGGACGATTTTCGTCGCGCGGGCTTACGGAGGTTCTTGAATCTCACGGGGTTCCATGTGGATGCCGTGTCGTGGGCCATCTTTTCCCTTGTGCAGAAAACCACCAAGAGGTACAACCTGTCGAGACTCTTGGCCATTACGTCCGCAGTGGCTCTGGCCTGGACGTCTGGCTGGACAGCCGGGGCTATTAGGGCATCGGTGTCAATTTCCATGCGGTTTGGGGCGCCCATGGTCCGTAGGAAGTACGATCCCTTAGCGGCACTATCCGTCGGGGCACTCTTGACCGCATGGGCCATTCCGTCTCCTTTAGGCGATGCTGGGTTTAGGATGAGTTTCGCAGGCGCGTTGGGAGCGTGGGTGGGGGGGCGATACTTGCGCTCCGGCGGCTTGGGCATGGCGGCAGTTCTCGTACCCATAATGACTCAGCAATTTCGAAATGTGTCCGTGGCAGGTCTCGTGGCAGGAGGATTGTGGGCGTCTGTAGTGTCTTCTGCGGCGATCCTGACTTTGGCCATCTTGGCGCTTCCTTGTGGTATGGTGACGCTAGGCTGGCTTCCGTATTTGGTCTCCCAGGGCGTGAGGGTCCTGGCCTCGCTTGTTTCCAGGATTCCGTTGGCCTCAGTGTCATTCCCGGCCCTGTCGTGGGGCGAGATAGTCTCTTGGTACGGGCTTTTGGCACTCTGGGCTTGGCACCTTGAGGCACGCTGGAAAGGCGGGAGTGGCCGCCGGCATACGGTCGTGGGCTCCTTAGGCTCCAATGCAGGTGACAGGGGCCAAATCCGCAAGACCCTTGTTTTGGCGGCTGCAGCCAGTCTCTTGATCAGCGCCTGGCTCCGTGCCTACCCTCCCTGGCCCGAGATTACTTTCCTTAGCGTCGGACAAGGGGATTGTGCGGTCATCCGCTATCGAAGTGTCTGCATCATGGTGGATACCGGCACGGAATCTCAGTTTGAGCGGTTCGTCCTCCCATACCTCCGGTACAAGGGAGTGAGCCGAGTCGATCTGTGCGTGCTGTCCCATCTGCACAGCGATCACGCCGGCGGAGCCCCGGCTTTGTGTAGCCGGTTTGAAGTGGGAACCCTAGTTACAATGCCTGAAACGGCCGCCGAACTCAGGAAAAACCTGAAACAGGGAATCCCTCCCATACTAGAAGCCCAAGGCTCGGGAACTACCTTGGCCCTAGGGAGTCTTAGATTAGTGACAGAACCGTTGGGGTCGGTTGGGATAAGCTCTTCAGAGGGCGGCAATGAGGCCTGCCTGGCTGCGTTTTTGTGGGCCGGAAACGCTACGGTGGAGTTCTGGGCAGATTTGCCTGCCCCCTTGATTTCGGAGTATCTTGCGCGCGCCTCGTTTGGAGAGGCTAGAAATGGGATCCCAAGGATAGTCAAAGTGCCCCACCATGGGAGCGTTGACGGTCTTGTGGCCGAGCTGTATTCCGGTGGGCCGAAGTCCGTGGCCGTCATTTCGGTAGGTCCAAATTCATATGGGCATCCCTCTCCCGCGGTCATGGACTGCCTAGAGTCGGCAGGTGTGCCAGTGTTCCGCACAGACCGTAGAGGGGCTGTGGTGGCCAGGGTGATTGGGGGGCGCTTTTGGATATTTTCGCACGTGTGCGGTAGGAAACTTGGAAGATAAGGTCGAAACTCATGGTTGGAGTGAGGATAATGAGAGTGAGAGTCATCCAGCGGAGGCGCCGGGACAAGCACCCTGCTCTAGTGCTAGCAGGCGTGCTGATCTTCCTTTTCCTTGTTTCGGGGATCTTGATGCGCCAGGAGGTCATCGGCCAGAATGTTTGGGCTCTTGGAGTGCCTTTGGCGGGACTCTCCCAGGCTGAGGCCGTGGAGGCCGTTTTGGATAGGGCCAAGGAGATTCAAGAGGGGCCTCTAGAGTTTGTGGCAGGCGACAGGATATGTCAGGTGACTTCACACGAACTGAAGGTTCTCTTGGATGAATCCTCTCTCAAAACTAGTGTTGAGCAGTACGTTACATATAGATCGCGTATTCTTCCGGTATCGATGTTGAAGCAAGGGCCCCAGAAGGTGCTGGCGGCCCCAGCCCAATATGTATCCGGCGATTTTGAAGGGGTTTTGGCCAGGGTAGCGGCGGAACTTTCAGTCGCCCCGGCGGGTGCTCGCTATGGGTTTGAGGGCAGAGAACTCCAGGTGCTGCCTCCGGCGCCCGGACAGGTCGTGACCCCGGAAGATGTCCGCCAGGCTCTAGATTACCTTCCTGGCACTCGCCTGGATGTAGAGGCCGAGTCCGAGGATGCTCCTGTCTCAGCCGAATTGCCGTCGCTCCATCTGCTATCGGAGTTTTCCACACATTATGACGTGACCGAGACAGACAGAAACGTCAACTTGGTTTTGGCCGCCGCCGCCGTTCACGGGCAAGTGCTGATGCCAAACGAAGTGTACAGTTTTAACAAGACCGCCGGCGAACGCACTGAAGCCAAGGGCTATAGATATGCTAATGTTGTGGTAGGTGACCACCTGGAGCCAGGTCTTGCGGGAGGTATCTGCCAGGTCACTACGACACTATTTGACGCTGCGGCCCAAGCAGGGTTGGATTTCCCGGAAATCCACGCCCACGGGATTCCGGTTGACTACGTTGGGCCCGGATTTGACGCGGCGGTTGCCTGGGGATACCTTGATCTCAAGATTCGGAACGGGACTGATTGCCCGGTGGTTTTCGGCGCTTGGGTAGAAGATGGCCAAGTTATCGTCCGCGTTTATGGAGAAGAAAGCGGCAGCACCTACCAACTTGAACCCGTCATCCTCAAGGAGTTCCCTGAGGAAGGGAAGAACCCAGGGCTTCTAGTCGAGACCTACAGGGTGGAAAGGCGGGACGGTCAGGTTGTTGAGAAGGTATTGGTGGTCCGCTCGCTGTATCTGGCGTCCTTTCCCCACCCGAAGTAGTCGTAAGTGAGCATTAGTGGATAGAGGAGTGCAGTAGTTACGGAAAGAGTTAGGTCCTTCTTGGAAAAAGGTGAGTGGAAGGCGACTCCAGCCTGCCCGGGTTACTTGGTGTATGGCGAGGAAATCTACTGGCATCAAAGACTCGTTGAGGCCATATCATCGGCTTTCGGCGGAGACAGAGAGACTTTGGCTGGAGACGAGATCACTTGGGATGAGATTAGAGACGTGTTGGCTCAGCCGTCCTTTTTTGGGCCCAAGCTATGGGTGATTCGCGAGGCTTCTCCGCTTTTTGCCGCCGGCGCAAAGAGGGCCGTCCCGCCAGAGTCCATAAGTCCTGGGAATTCCTTGGTTCTTTCTTGTTACTGCAAGGATAGTCCAGCCTCAAAGGACTTCATGTCCCGGTGGCAAGGAATCGGGTGCCGCGTTCTGGAGGCTCCCGAGCCAAGTTTCGCCGAGGCGTCTCAGTGGGTTACAGGTGAATTGAAGAAGGCAGGGCTCAGGATTACAGGTGACGCTATGGATAGCCTAATACTTGCTGTAGGCAGGAGCCTTGGCCGTCTTGAGAAGGAGATAGAGAAGATCCGCCTCTACATGAAGGCTGAGGAAGCACCCGGTAGGGGGGCCCACACGGTGACGGACGGCGTAGTGGCGGCATGCGTCTCAGAAGACCCGGAGAAGAACGCGTTTGCCTTTATTGACGCAGTCGCGGCTAAGAACCCTACCTTGGCTCTGTCTGAGTTCTGGGATCTGAAGTCGAGGGCGACCAACCCCATCATGCTTCTGTCCATGATCTCTTCCCACTTCGGGCTCATGTGGCGCGCCAAAGAGGCTGCAGAAAAAGGAGTGCCCCAGAGCGCATTGGGAAAGACACTGGGCGTCCACCCATATCCCGCCAGGAAAGCTTTGCAGCAATCGGGGCGATGGACATACAAGCAGATGGAGTCCGCCATCCGGCTTCTGTGCGACGTTGATGAGTCCGTGAAGACCGGGCGGATGGACCCATACGGCGGTATGGAATATATCCTGGTAGCTCTCGCTAGGCTCTAGGTCACCCCAAAAGGGAAATGACCTGTTTTCGGAAGGCAAACAAAATCCAACCGAAATGCAGGCCATTCACTTGGTTGACTTCTACCTCGAGAGGATGCCTCCAAGGTGCCCCTAGGGCAAACCCGCAGCAACCCCATACGAGTCTTAGAGCAGCGCTGCCAACCTCGACTTGTAGCGGGCACCTGTGTTGGGTTTCAGAACACCCTTGTTTACTGCGCGGTCGATGACAGCCTGAGCCGCCCTGTAAGCGTCTTTCATTCCGGCTTCATCTTTGGAAGCCACGGCTTCCCTGTACTTTCGGATGTGGGTCCTTACCGACGACCTGACCGCTGAGTTGCGGACGCGGCGGATCTCCGACCTCCGCATGTCTTTTTCGCTAGACTTTATGTTGGCCAAAACGGCACCTCCACCAAGACAACTGGTACCCATGAATCTTAACATCAAGCCAAAAGCCATGCAACAACCAGATGGAGACCTGAGGGAGACCTGAGTCCAAAAGCACATCTGGCCCCAGATGTCGACCCAGATGTGCTCTGAGGCACAGGTTGAACCCTGACCTAGGTATCTGGACTCAGGTTGGCTCGCGACTTCAGTCCAGGAGCGTATCTGGTGGTTACTCAGAGAGCCTCTTGGCTTCCTGTATGAGAGTGTCCACTGATCCCATGAACGACGCCATGGCGGTAGCGGTCTTGACTCCGTCGCCACCGACGCTCTCGTTGGCGGCTTTTACCGCGTCCTCGAGGGCTGTGACGATGGCCACCGCGCTATCGTACGATTTCTTCAAAGCCGTATCGGGTGTAAGCGTGCCTAGATTGGTCTTGACCGTGGCAAGGTCAGTGGCCATGGTGCTAAGGGTCACCTGGCTGGTTTCTCCCATGGCTTTGGAATCCCAGAATGAAAGAAGTGACTGAAGCGCCCGATCAGACGTGCCGTATGCGTTCTGGATGGCCTCAACTTGGGCTTTTGGCCCCGTGATGCTGAAAGAGCGCGCATCCACGCTGAGCGAGCCAACATACAGCTTGTCGTCCTTACCCACCACGGAACCTTTCAACTTGGGCTCTGCGCTAGTTGACATTCTGGTAGCCGCATCTTTAGATCCTGCCATTCCGCAGTATACCTTGTACAGGGGATCCGGGCTCATTACCGCCGCTCCTACGCCTTTTTGCAGTGCCGCGTTTGCGATTCTGTCGGCGTTCTCCCTGCTGGAATAGGCCCCGATTTGGACCTTGTACAGGGTCAACGGGCTCAGTTGGATGCTGGCAGTTATGGGTGCGTTTGTGCCATTACCAGGGCCTCCTGTGGGCGGAGTGATTACCGGTTCTCCGTCTTTCGGAGTTCTCTGCAAAAGTGATGCTAGAAAGTACCTGCCAATCAGATATCCTGAGCCTACGAAGGCCAAAGCGATCAGGACAAACATGAGCCTGCTCGAAAGCGCGCGGGCTTGGCCCAGACGGGTTCTCCGCATCGAATTCGCACCTCCCAAATGCTCGATGGACCCTTTTCCTCGTCCGCTCCATCCTGTCTTGTCTCTCGTAGAAGGATATTCCTGCCTTCGCTCGCTAATGCCAAGCCATTGTCTGAAGTGCCTAGATAATCCCCAGCCTCTTCCTTATGTGTGTCCTTAGCGGCCCCACAAGGTACAGAGAGCCGCAGCATAAGATGGCATCATCCCGACCTGCCTCACCAAGAGCAAGGTCAAAAGCTCTTGCCATATCGGGTTCGATGATAATCTCTTTGGCGCTGGGGTTTGTGCTTTGGCCAATGTGAAGCTCTACTTCGGTCTTGAGGACCGCCGGTTCCAAAGCTCGGGGAGTATCAGGCGTCGTAAGTATCATCTTGTCGCACATTGGGACGATGTAGGAAGTTGCCTCCGGGTACGACTTGTCCCCGAGGATTCCGTAAACACAGATGAGGTTTCGCCGGGGAACGTCCCTCATGGCCTCAGACAGTACTTTGGCCCCTGCGGGGTTATGGGCGCCGTCGAGAATCACCAAGGGGTTCTTTGACAGCACTTCTAGACGTCCAGGCCAGACGGTTCTGTTGATTCCCGCTGCTATGGCCTTACGATCAATGTGAATGGGCGACCTGGACGTTGCCATGGTCGCTTCCAGGGCCGCCACGGCGATTGCCGCATTCTGCTGCTGATGCTTTCCCAACAGGGGGATCCGTAGACCGCGATACTCAAAGCCGGGGCCAAAGACGTCAATGACCTGCCCGTCTAGGGATCGTGAGACTTCGTTCCAAGTTACCTGTGTCCCGCTGCCGACTTCTCCCACCGTCGTCAAAGAGCATCCGTTCTCTCGGGCTATCCGGCTGATGACGCCGAAAGGTTCCGGTTCGACCGCTCCAGTTACCACAGGTACGCCGGGTTTTATGATGCCTGCCTTCTCGAAGGCTATCTTCTCTAAAGTGTCTCCGAGCCTGTCTGTGTGGTCGTAGGATATCGTGGTGATGACTGACACCAGGGGCGTAACCACGTTGGTGGCATCGAAGCGGCCGCCCAAGCCAACCTCCAGGGCAACATAATCGCATGCTTCCTGGGCGTAGTATAGGAAGGCTGCTGCCGTAACGATCTCAAATTCGGTTGGTTCGTCGTATCCTTCATCAATAACCTGCCCCACCGCAGACTTAACCGATTGCGCGACCCTGACCAGGGCCTCTTTTGAGATCATTTTGCCATTGAGGGAGATACGCTCCCGAAAGTCCTCAAGGTACGGGGAGATGTACATACCGGTGCGGTAGCCGGCTGCGTATAGGGCAGACGCCAGCATCGACGTCACCGAGCCTTTTCCGTTGGTCCCCGCGACGTGAAGGTGCTTTACCTGGTTTTGGGGGTTACCCAGTATCGTCAGGAGGCGGAGAATCCGCTCCAGGCCCAGTTTCGACCCAAACCGCGATGTCGCGTGGATCCAGTCAAGTGTCTTCTGATAAAGCGAGTCCATGTATTGTGTTCTGCCTCCTTGACCATTTGCACTAGAGTTGAATGAAGGGCGGCACGGTGGCCGCCCTTTTTGTGCTTGGAGCTGCGCACTCGGGCATGGTCCCAAAACTACGGCCTGACTCCCTCAAGCATCTCAACCCTCTGCTTCAGAGTCTCGGCCTTCGCCTTGCCTTCTTCGAACCTCTTTCGCTGCGAATCGACGATTTCCTGCGGCGCTTTAGCCAGGAAGTCGGCGCTTCTCAGGCGAACTTCTGTCCGATCTAGGTCCTTCTGGAGATCCGTCAGAGCTTTTTCTAGCCTCGCAATCTCCTTATCCAGATCTATCAGTCCTGCAAGAGGGAGGTAGATTTCCACACCTTTAGCCACTGCTGCCAAGGCCTGTCGATAGTCCGCCCTATCTCCGTCCCGGTCCACTATTTCGACTGGCTCTGCCCAAGCGAGCCTTTGGACGTACCTGGACGTGCCCTGCCACCGGGAAGGCGCAGTGGCGGCCAAGATTACCCTAGCCTTCTTGCCCGTTGGGATGTTCACTTCGGCACGCATGTTTCGGATGGCCTTGGTGACCTCGATCAGGGTCTCCACAGCGTCTTCGGCCTCTTCATCAAGGTCGTACCTGCCCGATTCGGGATATGCCGAAACCACTAGGCTACCTTGGGGACCGTCTTGCCGTCCGGGCATGTGATCCCAGAGTTCCTCGCTGATGAAAGGCGCGAAGGGGTGCAGCAGGGCCAAGGAGTCTTTCAGAATTCTCCAAAGCACCAGTTTGGTCTCTTCTTGCAGGGAAGGGTCGGTCATGTCCTCCTTGGATATCTCGATGTACCAATCGCAGAACTCGTTCCACACGAAATCCACAATGGACCCGATGGCCTCTCCGGGCTCGTAACGGTCCAGGGCATCTCTGACTGCCCTGACCGTGCGCTCCAACCTAGTCAGAATCCACCTGCCGGCGATGCCTTTTGGTTCCACCGGTTTGGTTGTGTCTAGCCCTTCCATGTTGATCAGGCAGTACCGGGCCGCGTTCCAAAGCTTGTTGCAGAAGTTGCGGGCGCCTTCAACCTTCTCGTCGTAGAGGCGCATGTCGTTTCCCATGGATGTCCCGGAAATAAGCGACAGCCTCAAGGCGTCAGCCCCGTACTTATCCACTACCTCTAGGGGATCGATTCCGTTGTCGAGACTTTTTGACATTTTTCGTCCAAGCGCGTCTCTTACCATCCCGTGGATGACCACGTGGTGGAAGGGCTCCATGCCCATATGCTCCATGGACGAGAAAATCATCCTAGCCACCCAGAAGAAGATGATGTCGTACCCCGTTACCAGGACATCGGTGGGGAAGAAGTAGCCAAGATCCTCAGTGTCGTCGGGCCAGCCCAATGTGGAAAATGGCCATAGCGCCGATGAGAACCAAGTATCCAGGATGTCCTCATCTTGTTTGAGGGGGCCGTGGCAATCAGGACACTCAGTTGGCGTCTCTCGAGACACGATCATCTTCCCGCACTCCTGACAGTACCAAGCGGGAATTCTGTGTCCCCACCACAGCTGCCTAGAGATGCACCAATCCCGAACGTTTTCCATCCAGTTTTCGTAGACCTTGGTGAACCGGTCTGGCACGAATTTGATGGTGCCGTCTCGGACAACTTTCAGAGCTGGTTCGGCCAAAGGCTTCATTCGGACGAACCACTGTTCGGAAACCAGGGGTTCGACTACTGAATCGCACCTGTGGCAGTGCCCCACCGAGAGTTTGTAAGGCTCGGTTTTGACTAGGTAACCGCCTTCTTCCAAGTCCTTCAACACAGCCTTACGGCAGTCAAACCGATCCATCCCGGCGTACTTCCCGGTGGCGGGGGTCATTTTGCCGTGAGTATCGATTATGCTCACCGACTCAAGGTCGTGGGTCTTTCCCATTTCAAAGTCATCGGGGTCGTGGGCGGGTGTCACCTTGACCGCACCAGTGCCGAAGGCCGGGTCCACGTGATTGTCTTGGAAAATGGGGAGTCGCCTTCCTACCAAGGGCAAAATGGCCTGTCTGCCCACCAGATTTTTGTATCGCGGGTCCTTGGGGCTGACGGCGATCCCGGTGTCGCCCAGCATGGTCTCGGGCCTTGTGGTGGCTACCTGAATGTAGGTGATGCTTCCTCTATTCAAGGCTTCGTTGTCTAGACTTTGACGTTCGTGAGCATCATGACCTTGAGCAGGTTCTAGTGGGTAACGGATGTACCACAGTGCGCCCTCAGACTCCTCGTGCTCAACTTCGATGTCTGAAATCACGGTGTGGCAGCTAGGGCAGAAGTTGACCATGTAGTTGCCCTTATATATGAGCCCTTTTTCGTACAGGCGGACGAATACTTCGTTTACAGCGCGGGAGCATCCTTCGTCCATGGTGAACCGCTCTCGGGACCAATCGCAGGACGCACCGAGAGCTTTTATCTGGTCCGAAATAATGTGGCCGTATTTATCTTTCCATTCCCAGGCGCGCTCCAAGAACTCTTCCCGGCCCAACTCCCAACGGCTGGTACCCTCGGAAGCAAGCATCGCCTCGATTTTGGCGTGAGTGGCGATGGAGGCATGGTCGCTTCCTGGCACCCACAGCGTCTCTTTTCCCAGCATGCGGTTGTATCGGACAACAATGTCCTGGAGGGTGTCATCTAGGGCGTGACCAATGTGGAGGGAGCCCGTGATGTTGGGAGGCGGGATAACCAGGCTGAACTTGTCTTTCCCAGGGCGGACTTCGGCCCGGAACAGGTCGTGCTCCATCCAATACTGGTACCACTTCTTCTCGAATGACTTGGGTTCGTAAGCCTTGGCTAACGGTTCGCTCATCTGTACCACCTTCTCCAAAGTTATGGCCCCTTCATCACAAGGACGAAGGGGCCTAATTCGTGGTACCACCTTGTTTCCGGCCCGGATTCGGTGGTTGATCCGTAAGCCGGCTCTCATGGCCTTAACGCGGCTAAAACGCCCAGGCGCTTCCGCCCGAGGTCTCAAGGGCGACCTTCAGTGGCTTCTTCCCGCAAGACTTTCACCGCTAGGTCTCGCTCTCTGGGGGAGATCTTCCACCTACTCCTCCCTCTCATGGACTGTTTTCTGATTGGACTGGCTCTCTCGCAACCAGATTGATCGTCTCTCGATTCTGATTGTGCCTATCATACCAATATGGATGAGGGTATGCAATGAGGGCTTGGCTGCTGGCGCCTCACCTCATCGCGAGTCTTGGTCACGGCATTAGGGCGCAGTCACTATGAACGGAAGTGGACGCCGAGGGGACTATTCTTTTTCCGCAAGTCCCATCTTCTTGATCTTGCTGTGAAGGGTTCGGCGTGATATCCCGAGGGCCGCTGCCGCCTTGGTTCTGTTGCCCCCAAACCGGGCAAGAGTGTCGAGGATGCGCTCCTTTTCAAATTCGCTGGCTATCTGGTCTTTCTCAGCTTTGAGGTCACCTACTTGCGAATCAGTGATGCCTAGTCGGGACTGAGCCGACGGCGGGGCCGTCGTGGGGACTGAAGCCGGGGAAGAGGTCCAGCTGCCGAAGCCCACTTGGTTGCGCAGGTCAGTGCGTATGTTCGGCGGCAGGAGATCGGGGTCAATCGTACCCGTCCGGTCATCCGCCATCAAAGTGACCTGCTGCATCACATTTCTCAATTCCCTCACGTTACCAGGCCACGAGTAGCCCACGAGGAGATCCATGGCTGGGTCCGAGATGCGGAGTATCTTGCCGGCAGTCCTCCTGAGCGAACTTGGTGTAGGTGGCGGCGCTGTCATCCTCCCGGAACTTATCGCTGCCTCTCGAAGAAAATGCCTAGCCAGGACCGGGATGTCCTCGGGCCGTTCCCTCAACGCGGGGATATGCAGCGGGATAACCGCGAGCCTAAAGTACAGGTCATTGCGGAACTTTCCTTCCTGAACCTCCTGCCACAGATCCCTATGGGTGGCAGCGATTATCCGCACGTCTACCGGGACTGACTTAGTCCCTCCTAGACGGTCTATGGTTTTTTCCTCCAGGGCACGAAGGATCTTGGGCTGAACTGCCAAGGGAAGGTCTCCCACTTCGTCCAATAGCACAGTGCCCCCTTGGGCCAGTTCGAGACGCCCGGGCTTCCGCTTGCGGGCACCGGTGAAAGCGCCTTCTTCGTAGCCAAACAGTTCGCTCTCCAGAAGGCTCTCTGGGAGCGCGGCGCAGTTCACAGCCACGAACGGGCGGTCCCGCCTAGGGGAAGCGTAGTGGATGGCTTTGGCGACCAGTTCCTTTCCAGTGCCGCTCTCGCCCTGAATGAGGACCGACACATCGGCCGACGAGACACGCTCGATGATAGGGAAGAGGTCGAGCATCTTGGGAGAGACCGTGATGATGTTCTTTACGTGGAACTTCTCCTCCAACTCCCGCTTGAGTCTAGATACTTCCTGGGAAAGCGTCCTGTAACGTAACGCCCCTTCGATGATGAGGCGGAGTTCCTCCTTGTCGAATGGCTTGGTTACATAATCGTGGGCTCCTGCCTTCATTGCCCGCACCGCCGTCTTCACGTCTCCGTAAGCGGTCATTATGATGACGGGGATTTCCGGCCGTTCTTTCTTCAAGGTATCAAGAAACTCAATGCCGCTTTGACCTGGAAGTCGGATGTCCAGCATGATGAGGTCGGGCTCTTTGGACTCAAGGACAGAAGTGGCCTCCTTGCACGAACCGGCCGACATGACCTCATCGTCCTTCAGGAGTTCTCTGAACAGCCAATGTATGTTGGGCTCGTCGTCTACTACCAGTATCTGCCTCATTCTTGAGAGACTCCCTCCCGGCGGGCGGCACTCTTTCTTCCATGCAACCAGCCCAATACTATGTCGAGACCTGTGTGACCCTGTGACCTCCTACACCTGCGTGGGCAGCACCAAAAGATTGCCGCGGGAACCAGGTCATCTGAACTGCACTCTCCATCACCCCGCGCCCCCGCGGGTAACGGGCAGTTTCACCGTAAACACAGTCCCCTTGCCCGGTTGCGACTCGAACTCCATAAGGCCGCGTTGCTCGTCTATTATCCGCTGGACAAGGGGGAGCCCGAGCCCAGTGCCATCCTTCTTGGTGGTGAAGAACATGTCGAGTATCTGGTGAGTGCACTCAGGAGGAATTCCCGAACCTGTGTCCCTGACGGTTACCACCAGATACCTGCCGCCGTCCCACTGGGCGTTGACGTCTAGAAGCCCGCCTTCCGGCATGGCTTGGACGGAGTTGAGCATCAGGTTCAGGAACGCCTGGATTAGGTGATCCATGTCCCCTTCGATCTCAGGCAATCCTTCCTGACACTGGGTTTCCACGGATACTCTGAACATGGCGGCGTAGCCTGAGATTACGTCAGCGGCTCGCCGTATGGCAGTCTCCAGGCTAAGCGGCGCCATTTTGGGGTGCGAGAACCGCGCGAAATTCAGGAGAGATTCCACTGTCTGGTTGACTCTCTGAAGTTCATCGGAGGCTATCCGCACGAAATTCTCAAGAAATCCTCTGTCATCCAGTCGTTCAGGCACGAGGCTTATGGCGCCCATGACCACGGTGAGGGGGTTTCGGATTTCATGAGCGATGGACGCTGCTATTTCGCCCACCGCAGCAAGATTCTCGGCTCTGTGAAGGCGTTCCTCTTGGAGGTGGGCTTCCTCAAGGTCTTCCAGAATGAGTACCGTGCCTGCGTTACTCTTGTCCTCACCCTCAACAGGCGTGGAAACCATGGTAATGGACCGTGGGTGCCCCTCTTTTCGAATAGTCACGGTGCAGAACCGGTTGAGAGCCCCCTCAACGGGGTCATCTAGGGCTAGACGGGGATCTATTCCTGCGGCTTGCAGAATCTGCCGGATGTTCTTGTCGGTGAAATCCTCTGGCCCGCCGTTCTCGGCAGCCGGATGGGTAGTCGAATTGTGTCGGTGGGATGACGTCTGTCCCGCCACAGCACTATGGTTGCTAGGCGGCACCTGCTCCGTCTGGGAAGTACGTTCGTGGGGCGATCCTTGCACCGCCGCGGAATTCTCCCCAGACAACGGCCCAAGCACCGCCTCAGTGCCTTGGGAAGCGAAGATGATGGAGTCGTCAGGGCCTGCAAGAATCACTCCTAGGCTCAGACTATTGAGAAAGAGTCGAAGATACCTGGCCAGCCTCTCCACCTGCTTGTTGGCCAAGAGGAGTCTGGACGAGAAGAGCAAAAGTCCTGTGAGACCAAGCAGAGGCTCTATGCCAGGGGAGAAGAACACCCGTCTTGCACCCAACTGTATCTGGGCGTAGATATCCGACAAGGTTTCGTTGGCCCACACGAAACCGATGGCCTGGCCGTCTCGCAAGAGAGGCCGCATGCAGTTCATGATTTCGCCTCGCACCATAGACCCTACGCCGACCACTTCTTTGCGATTCTCCATGGCTTGCCAGCCCAGGTGGTCGGGGCCTAGGTTCATCCCTACCTTGGAACCGAAGTCCGACGACGGTCCATAGGCCACAATGGCTTCATCTTCTTTGGAGAAATAGCCGACGCCAACTCCAGGGTACCACGATGCGACGTCGTCGACGAAACCGCCCAGAACTCGGTTGAGAGCAGAGATGCGTTCCTCCCGCGATGCGGGCCGCGTGGATGCCCTAGCCATAATTGCGTCAAAGTCGGCCTCTAGGTAGCGGTCCAGTAGCCTGGTTATGCCGAAAAGTTTGGCGGCTTTTTCGTCGATAAGGGCGGCCTCGGCCTTCTGGAATAACAGGTAACGCGAAGCGGAGGGCACCGTGACCGCCTCCTTTGCCAGTCCTCTGTTGGCCCGATACACGCCGGGGGCGCCCGGCATTGTGCCAGACGCCCGCCTTGCACTACTGTCTGACCTGTCTACGCTTCCCGTTCCACGATCATGCTGAAACCCATGCCGCCGCCGATGCAAAGAGTCGCCAAACCGCGCTTGGAGTCCCTTTTGATCATCTCGTGCAGAAGCGTGACCAAGATGCGGGTCCCGCTTGCTCCGATGGGGTGACCTAGGGCGATGGCGCCTCCATTAACGTTGACGCGTTCAGGGTCCCAGCCCAGATCTTTCTCAACGGCTAAGCTGGTGGCGGCAAAAGCCTCGTTTGATTCAATCAAGTCGATCTCCGACAGGTCGAGACCCGCCTTGCCCAGGGCTTTCTTGGTGGCCAGGACCGGTCCCACGCCCATGACAGCGGGGTCTACGCCTGCGGCAGCCCAAGACTTGATGGAGGCCAAGGGGGTCAACCCTAGCGAACTTGCTTTCTCCTCTGACATGACCACTACCGCCGCAGCCCCGTCGTTGATTCCCGAGGCGTTACCGGCAGTGACAGTGCCGCCCTGCTTGAAGGCCGGGCGGAGGGCCGAAAGCCTCTCGGCGGTAGTGCCGAAGCGGGGATGTTCGTCTTGGGCGAACACGACAGGGGGACCCTTTCTTTGAGGGAGTTCTACCGGTACGATTTCGTCGGCAAACTTGCCCTGCTTGATGGCGGCTTCGGCTTTGGCTTGGCTGGCCGCGGCGAATGCGTCCTGCATAGCCCTGGTTATCCCCCAGCGTTCCGCCACATTCTCGGCGGTCACTCCCATATGGGTATCGGTGAGAACGCACCATAGACCGTCTCTGATCATCTCGTCAGTCAGCTGCACGTGGCCCATTCTGTAGCCGTATCGGCCCTTGTCAACCAGATAAGGCGCCATGTCCATGTTCTCGGTTCCACCGCCTATGACTATGTCCGCATCCCCAAACATCACTGCTTGAGCGGCCAAAGCCACTGACTTCAGCCCCGATCCGCAGACTTTGTTTACGGTCATTGACGGGATCTCTTGGGGGAGGCCCGCCTTGAGGGAAGCCTGGCGAGCCACGTTCATGCCTTGGCCTGCTTGGAGCACGTTGCCCAGTATCACTTCATCAACGGAAGCTGGATCCAAAGATACCCGCCCAAGACACCCCTTGATGGCTAGCGCCCCCAGGTCGGCGGCCCCTACCTGGGATAGCGCTCCTCCAAATGTCCCGATTGGGGTTCTAACAGCGCTTACAATGACGGCTCTTCTCAACGGTGAACTCTCCTTTCACCTGTGGTGGATCTGAATCACTGGCCAGGGGCCAGGACGCCTGAGAAGCGTACATGTTCTGCGTGTTCAGTCCTTCGCCCCAATGGCCATCCGTTCCTGCCAAGCGGCTGCCAGGCGGTTACAGGCGGCAACCCACAACGCTGGCCAATCATTGACTCAGTAGGCCTGTCGGGCCACCCGCCGCCGCCATCCGGCTCCAGATGTCACTCAGAATCCTAACTGGCCTGCCTTCCGATAATGTACTTCTGGGGATCGACTTCTTCCCGCAGAATACGGAGTTCCGTATCGGTTGGCGGATTGGATACCGAAAGGTCTTCCGACCACATGAGCTCGAATCCAGTAGCGGCCACGATCTCCTCCCGTGTCACTCCAGGATGGATAGTCTCCACCATCATGCGTTTGGTCTTCTCATCATACCCCATGACGCAGAGGTTCGAGATAATCTTGTATGGTCCGGATCCCGGCGGCAGACCGGCTTTCTCCCTAGCGCCGGGGCCGGTCAGATAGCCGGGGGATGTTATGAAGTCCACCTTCTCCACGAAGCGGCGCGGATCGTGGGGGGTTATCACCATAGTCCGCCAGCACAGAGAGGCAAGGTCATTTGCTCCGCCGGAACCCGGGAACCGCACTCTAGGCTTGGTGAAATTGCCGATGACAGTGGAGTTGATGTTGCCGTACTTGTCGATTTGGGCCCCGCCCAGAAAGCAGTAATCCACCATGCCGCGCTGGCAGGCGTCCATGATCTCGGTCATGCTGGAAGCCATGATTCCCCTGTGGAACGTCCTAGAGTCACCTACCGAGATAGGCATGGTGGGGAGTTGGGGGCCGATACCGCCCGCCTCGAACAAGATCATGATGTTGGGAGCGTGGGTCTTCTGAGATAGCATTGCCGCGGCGCAAGGGGCTCCCGTTCCAACCACCACACTTGACCCATCCTCTAAATACGTAGCAGCCAGGCAGATCATGAGTTCCATCGGGTTGTACTCTGGGGCACTGACGGTAGTCATAGAAATCCCTCCTCCTTACAGTTGTAGCCCGGCCACGAATTCCATCGCCCGGAGGCGGGCCATCCGGGCTTGGCCGCCGCAGAGCTCCAGGTACTCGTCGAAATCCTGGGTGCTCAGGATGTACTTGTCTATGAAGGGCTTGAGGGTCTCAAGTTTGGAATCGGCCGCAAGCCACTCACGCAAGTGGTCTTCATCTGAGAAGTAGGCGTAGGGCATGTTCCCTGGGTAACTGCCATATCTGACTTCGCACACCGCGTCCACGCAGTAGCCGGGGATGATGGTTCGGGAAGGGTCATCCCTGATAACGTCGTCAGAAACGATTTCCTCGGCGGTGATGATGACCTTCTTGGCCGCTCTGGCCAGGTCGTAGTCGGACACTGTGATTCCGTCGATCTGGCAGTTGCCGTATTTGTCTGAGCGGTGGACGTGAATCACAGCAAGATCAGGGTAGAGCGCCGGCAGCGCCAAGAGAGTCTTCCCCGTGAAGGGGCAGGTTGTGGTTTTGGCGGCGCTGTACTTCATGGTATCTGTACCAAACATGACTCTCGCTGGGATGAAGGGGATGCCCATAGACGCGGCCCTGTACCTCCACGCCAAAGCGGCGTTGGTCCATTCGCACACCTCTATCTTGGCTTCTTCGAATAACTTTCTGGCAGCCCTTGAAAGCCCCCGGGCTTCCAGGCCAATCACGTAGGCCACGTCGACTCGGTTGATGACGCCCCCGGCTGCCAGGATCTGAAAATCGTGAGTAGCCGTGTGCCCCGATAGCCCCAGTTCTTTCTTTCCTTGGCGCAGAATCTCGTGTAGAACGGCGGTGGGGATCCGGTTTGTTCCAAACCCGCCTATTCCCATGTAGTCACCGCCGGCTATGAGATTGGCAACGGCCTCATTAACCGTCATCCTTTTGTCAACTAGGGCGCGAGGTTTGGTCCTAAAGAACTCTCTGGCGAGGTCGACATCTGGGTCCATGAACAGTTTGCCTAGGGTCTCGAAAGCTACATCCTCTATTGCCAACTTTTCTCCTCCCCTTTTGTTTTTTCTTTCGGGCAAAGTCTTCTGGCTCCCAATCTTCGTCCGTGCCTACCCGCGCCGGCCCAAGTCGAAGCGTAGGACAAGGCCCCCCGGCACCCGGGCCGGCGCGATACGGTCGGCAATATGGCTTACAGAAGGAACAATGCTGCTAGGCTCAAGATCAGCCCAGACCACAAGAGCACCACTGTGGTGTAGCCCATGATGTCCCTTGCTTTGAGATTGGCTAGCCCAAGTAGGGGCAGTGCCCAGAACGGCTGAATCATGTTGGTCCACTGGTCTCCCCAAGCGACCATCATGGCGCTCTTCACCGCATCACTTCCCATTAACTGAGATGCTTTGATGGAAATCGGGCCCTGAGCGGCCCACTGCCCGCCGCCCGACGGGATGAACATGTTGAGTAGGCCTGCGGCCCAGTACTGAAGCATGTAGAAGGTTCTTGTCGTGGAGATGCTGACGAACCAGCCTGCGATGACCGTGGCGAGCCCTGTCCCGATCATGAGGCCTTGGATCCCGCCATACAGAGGGAATTGCAGAGCTATTCCCCCTGCGCCTTTGATGGCCTTGTTCATTGCGTTCACGTAGTTGATGGGAGTTTCATGCAGGATAATCCCGGCAAAGAGGAAAATGCCGATGACTAAGTTGAGGTCCAGCGTAAACCCTTTCTGGATAAAGTAGTTGACCAAGTAAACCACGCCCATGGCGCTGAACAGGTAGTTCACGATCCGTGACTGCTCGACTTTTTGCGCCCAGGTAGTGGCTTTCTGCTCTCTGCGCTTCTTCTCTTCCTCGAGTTCCTCGGCTTCCAGACGGGCTATTGCCTCTCTAGATAGGGTTTTGGTCTTGCCCTTTGGCGGACTTGCCATCCTTAGGACTATTGGCACGGTGGCTATTAGGAAGAAGGCTACCCAGATGTTCCACGGTGCGAAAATGGTCTCAGAGACAGGGACTACTTTGCCCAAGATCTTTTCGATATGGTTGGCGGCGTTGCCTTTGCTGGCGATAGTCAATGGAACCGATCCTGAAAAGCCCATGTGCCAGGTCAAGAATCCTGCATAGGCTGCGGCGATTAGGAGAGGGAAGTCTACATTTTCTACTCGCTTCGCGATTTCCATAGCCAAAAGGCCGCCTATGATGAGTCCGAAACCCCATTGGAGCCAGGAGCAGATGCCTCCTACAAGCGCCACAACGACTACGGCCTTTGAAGGGGTGTTGGCGAAAGTGGCAATTTTGGAGAGCAGCTTTTTCATGGCCGGAGCCAAAGCGAGGCTGTGACCGGTCACAAGTATTAGGATCATCTGCATCGCAAACGTGAGGATTCCCCAGATACCGTTCCACCAAGCATCAATGATTCCGATTACGCCCGTTTCAGTGAATATGAGGGCCAACGCGAAGGACAGAAACGTGAGAAGGATAGCGAACAGGTAGGCGTCAGGGAGATACCGTTCCATAATTCTGGTGTTGAACTCGCCCAACTTCCGAATCAACCGGGCTCCCTCCTTCAGTACGGGTTCTACCTCTTGAGTCCACACATATGGATAAGCAAGACTTGTACCAACGGGACGGGAATGACGAGGATCGGTGGAAACTCTGGAACCGTCTAGGCTGAGGTCACCTAGTTAAGGGCTCTAGCAGGGGAGACAGGGTTGCGGTGGCCCGGTGTGGAGGGTTTGGGGCGTGAGGACGGAGAGGCCTTGACGGGCGAGGTCTCGTGGTAATGGACGGTATGCGCGCCGGCGAATTCACTTGGTGCGAAGTTTGTTTCTCAGATGTGATCTTGGCTTCACACTAAGGAAAAGGTCGGCGAGGCATCCGCCGACCCACGCTTGCAGCTCATGATCTGGGTCATCTTGCGACTTTGGACGGCTCAGGCTGTTACACTGCTTCTCTTCCGATGATCAACCTCATAGGGTCGACTTCCTCGCGCAGGATGCAGAGTTCGGTTTCAGTGGGAGGGTTTGTCACCGACAGATTCGGGGACCACAGCAGCTCGAATCCTGTGGCAGCCACGACCTCATCCTTGGTGACTCCCTGGTGAATGGTTTCCACCATCATCCTCTTGGTTTCCTGATCGAATCCCATTACGCAGAGGTTTGTGATGATTTTGTAGGGGCCCGTGTTAGGTGCGAGTCTAGCTCTTTGGCGACCGTCCGCTCCATCCACGTAGCCGGGGCTTGTCAGGAAGTCCACCTTCTCCACAAAGCGGCGCGGATCGTGGGGCGTAATCACCATAGTCCTCCAGCATAGGGAGGCCAAATCGTTGGCGCCGCCGGATCCAGGCAGACGCACCTTGGGCTGGTCATGGTCACCGATGGCTGTGGAGTTGATGTTACCGTACCGGTCTATTTGTGCCCCTCCCAGGAAGCAGTAGTCGACCATGCCTCTTTGGCAGGTCTCCATGATCTCTGCCATGCTGGCTGCCATGATTCCCTTGTGAAATGTCCTTGAGTCGCCCACAGATATGGGCATGGTGGGGAGGATGGGTCCAACTCCGCCTGCCTCGAATAGGATAACGGTGTTTGGAGCGTGCGTCTTTTGCGAGAGCATGGCAGCGGCCACAGGTGCGCCTGTTCCCACGACTACGCTGGAACCGTCCTCAAGGTATCTCGATGCCAAGCAGACCATTAGTTCCATGGCGTTGTAGTCAGCGTTAGTTGCCATCTGAATCCCTCCTTGGCTCGGACAGGAATTCAATCTGTCTGAGGCGCTCCATCTTGGCTTCTCCGCCGCACAATTCCAGATACTCCTGAAAATCTTTGGTGTTCAGAATGTACTTCTCAATGAAAGGCTCCAGGGTTTCGGGTTTTGCCTCGGCTACCAGCCACTCCTTGAGGTGTTCCTCGTCTGAATAGTAGGCGTAGGGCATGTTCCCGGGGTAGCTGCCGTATTTTACCTCGATGACTGCGTCAACGCAGAAGGCCGGGATGACTGTGCGGGCGGGGTCTTCTCGGATGACGTCTTCAGATACGATTTCCTCAGCAGTGATGATGACTCTTTTAGATGCTCGGGGCACGTCGTAGTCGGCCACTGAGATGCCGTCGATCTGGCAGTTGCCGTATTTGTCGGCGCGATGGACGTGGATCATTGCCACATCCGGAAATAGCGCCGGAAGCGCTGCCAAAGTTGTCCCTGTAAACGGGCAAGTGATGGTCTTTGCCGCGCTGTATTTCATGGTGTCTGATCCCAGCATGACGCGGGCCGGGATGAAGGGAATGCCCATGGCGGCGGCCTTGTATCTCCACGATAAGGCTCCGTTGGTCCACTCGCACACCTGGACATTTCCTTGCTCAAAGAGCCTTCTCATTGAGCGGGAGATGCCTCTGGCTTCCAGAGCGCCGACGTAGGCCACGTCTACTCTGTCAAGGCATCCGCCGTCTGCGAGGATTTGGAAGTCGTGGGTAGTCGTATGTCCTGATAGGCCGAGGTTTTTTCTTCCCTGACGTACTATCTCGTGAAGCACGGCAGTCGGGATGCGGTTGGTTCCGAAACCGCCTGTAGCCAGGTAGTCGCCGTCGTGAATCAGCTGGGCAACAGCTGCCTTGACGGTGGTGGTCTTGTCGTTCAAGGCTCTGGGTTTCTTGCGGAAGTACTCCCTTGCTAGATCGACATCGGGGTTCACGAACAGCTTGCCCAACGTCTCTTGAGGCAAAGATTCGTCTGTCAAAGGCTTGCGCTCCTCTCCCGGTGCGTATTGTAGTTTCTGTTCTGAAGTTAACGAATGAATCTACATTGTACAGTATAGCAGGAATGCGGGGGGACTTGACCTCGGATCGGATCCTGGGTCCTATCCTCGCCGTCGCTTCGGCTCCTGGAACCACTCATCACTGATGAGTAGTCCGCCAGATCCGCAGTACCGGTCCACCCCGGTCTTGCACAACCCCATAGGGCGACTCCACAGCCATGAAGACTCCTATAGCAAAGTTACACTAATGGCTTTTGCATCGGGGCTTCTGCATTGGCTGTACATCCCGTCATAGGATGCGGCGGCGCCAAGTATGAGTTATCTGGGTGGTGCCCTGTGGCCGTGTTTGCGAGCCGCCGTATGACGCTGTTCCTGGCTGTTTGCCTGGTTTTCGGGGCTTTCCTTGGCATTGCCAGGGGCAAAGGATCCTTGCTGGCCGGGTTCAGCCCGTTCCCAGGCTCGGAGTCGGGCTCGGAGGCGAATCAAAGAGCGGGCGCAGAATCGAGTCCAGAACCGGGCCGAGAGCATACCGAGGACTTCCTCCAGTTGGCGAGTTCCGCTGCAGAGTCAATGCTGCGAGATCGCTTCCTGTGCCTTGTGGACGGCGACACTTCGCGGCTTAAAAGGAACTATCAGACGTCAACTTCTTCAGGGAATTGGGCTTGGGAACGGGAGGTTTACAGGGTTGAATACTTCCAAGATTGGGCATCCAAGCGTGGAGTGGAGATAGTCAAGGCAGACTCGGAGTTTGAGATCGATGCAGTGAGCCGCCAAGGCGACGGCAGCATCTGGGTTGAGGTCACTGAGTTGGCCACCTACTCCTATGTTTACGCGGATGACCAGTTGGGGCTCGAATTCACTTTTGGCTCCAGGGCGCTTCACGCCATGGAAATCGTCAAGTCAGATGGCCAATGGGTGATTTGCATGGATTGGTACCTAGACCCCCTGGGCGAGGGTTTCTGCATTACTGCCAGCGGGCTGCGGAATTATGGCGACTTGGAAGCAGAAGGGTCACCGTCCCAAGGCGTTCTTTCCCGGGTCTGGCCTGCATTGCCCCCATTGCCTGCCTTGCACACGCTCGGTGAGCTCGATGCTCCCGGCGTGTTCCATACGCTCAGTTCGTCCAGCGCGTCCAAGCCATCTGCTTCATCTAGCCTGTCACCAGATTCCAAGGACAAACCACGATTCGACCGAATCCGCGCCGCCGAGTATGCATTGGCCCATTCGGGCGTTCGAAGCATCCCTGGTGCCGGCAAGTACAACCGTACATACCGAATCTACACCTATGCAGGCGGTGATTGCGCCAGTTTCGTCTCCCAAGTGCTCCGCGCGGGCGGCATGGAAGAGGGATACGGATGGCACTACACCACCGAGGGGAGCACCGCGTGGGTAAGGAGCGATGGCCTGATCTGGTATCTCCTGTCGTCAGGCAGAGGGGAAATGCTCTATCGCGGCAAGTTCCCCAAAGCCTTGGAACCTAGTCCAGAGTACCCGCAGGGAGTCGTTGGCGCTCTAGAACCTGGCGATATCATAGCCTACGAAATCAAAGAAGAGATAGGCCACGTGGCGGCGGTTATTAGCAAGGACCCGCGAGGATACGTCACAATAGCGAGCCATACAGCTGACAGGCTTTATTTCCCATGGGATCTTGGCTGGGATCGCGATACCATGTATTGGTTCATCAAGGTCACCTACTGAGAGGCAATACTGGCTGCGCAGTCGCATTTTGTCCAGGGTGCACTCTCCCTGAGGCTGCATTTCGTCCGAGGCTGCGCTTCGTCCGAGGCTGCGCTTCGCTCAAGGCCGCATTTCCTATGAGCCCCCGAGTCCACTCTCGGCGTTCCACGTTACGCTCCGTGGCGAATTGTAGGATGTGCGCATACCTTATGTCAGATGATGACGAAAGATTTCAATGCTCTATATAGTTAGATCAGCGGGAAAGTCTTGACTCTGCCGAATTTTCTACCTAGACTAACACTAGAGATAGTGCGAACGTTCTCAAACTGTTTTCCGCCCCAAGTTTTCTGTTGGCGCTTGCATTAGGGAGGTGATGCTGCAACAGCGGCGATTGCGGTTACCCCAAACCACAACAGAGAAGGTGAGAAAGTGGCTTTGGAAGCCCTTCCCGAGGCCGAGAGACTGTTCGTGTTGACTGGGAGCGACATGGCCCAGTTACTGACGTCCCTCATATCCAGATACTCGGTGGTCGCTCCGGTGCCCAAAGATCCTAAGCGAAAAGACCACGTATTCAAGGCCATCGAGACCCCAGAAGAAGTGGATCTCAGGTATCAGAACACCATACTCCCTCCCAAGAAAGCGTTGCATCTGCCATTCGAAGTGCTATTCTCTTTTGACAAGGAAGGCGCCATAACCCATGCGAAAGACGTTGGACCCCAAGTGCTCTTCGGGGTTCACCCGTGCGACTTGCATGCCATCGCCATCCTAGACATCGTTTTCAAGCGAGACTACGTTGACCCGTACTATGTCAACAAGCGCAACGACACTACTATTGTGGCCCTAAACTGCCAGACGGTGGGAGAGAACTGCTTCTGCCTGTCTTTAGGCACAGGCCCCTCAGTCAAAGATCCTTGTGACGCCACGCTTACCCCCTTGCCTCCCGTCCTCTCCGAGGACCGCTATCTTCTGGAGATCCACACCCCCAAGGGGTTCGACCTGGTGCAGGGAATGGATCTGGTCCCAGCCGAGCCCGATGTCTTGTCCGAGAAATCCAAAGTCATCGAAGAAACCAAAAGACACTTCAAGAAACGAATCAATACTCAAGACATCCTGGAGATTATGGAGGATAACTTCCGGAACCCCATCTGGGAGGAACTCATGGAGGACTGCCTAGGATGCGGTTCGTGCACCATGGTGTGTCCCACGTGCTTCTGTTACAACGTGGCCGACGTTGTCGACCTGAACCTCAAATCCGGCAGGCGTCAGAGAGAGTGGGATTCCTGCATGCTCTTGGAGTACGCCGAAGTCGCCATGGGCCATAACTTCAGAAAAGACAGAGACGCTCGCATAAAGCAACGGATGTACCATAAATTGGCCTACTATCAACCTCAATTCGGCACCTTGGGCTGCGTCGGATGCGGCAGATGCGTAACTACGTGCGTCAAGAAGATAGACATTACCGACGTCGTCGCCAGATTGAGAGGTGAATAGTAGTGGAGAAAATGCTTTACACGCCTGAGCCGTGTGTGATCACCAAGGTGATTCCCCAAACCTACGACACCGATACTTACGTGATGGAGTTTGTGGACGAGAAGAACAACGCCGATTTCAGTTTCTACCTGGGCCAGTTCAACATGCTCAGTGTGTTTGGGATCGGCGAAGCTCCAATCTCCATCTCCTCGGGTCCTGGCGACCATGGCGTCTTTCACCACACCATAAGAAACGTCGGCAACGTGACAGGTGTTTTATCTAGGCTGGGGCCGGGGTCCATAGTCCACGTCAGAGGGCCCTACGGACGAGGATGGCCCATGGACGCTATGCAGGGGAAAGATGTCCTCATAGTTGCAGGGGGCATCGGCCTGGCTCCGCTTCGCCCTGTTCTGAAGGCCATCAGCCACGATAGGCGAAGGTATCGGAATGTGGAGGTTCTGTATGGGGCTAGGTCGCCCAAAGACCTTCTGTTCGTTCCCGAGTTCGATGACTGGCGATACTACATGACGCTTCACGTAAGCGTGGATACCCTAGACGGGACCGCCCCCGGAGATTACAACGTGGGTGTAGTGACTACGCTCTTCTCCAAAATGAGCATTACCCCCAAAGACTCCGTGGTGCTCATGTGTGGGCCGGAGATAATGATGAGGTTCGCCGTAAGAGATCTTCTGGACAGAGGGTTCGAGCCAGAGAAGATCTATGTTTCCCTAGAGCGCCGCATGCAGTGCGGCGTCAGGAAGTGCGGCAGGTGCCAGATTGGGCCCAAGTTTGTTTGCAAGGACGGGCCGGTGTTTACCTACGATGAGTTGTCATCTCTGGTTGAGCCCGCGTTAGGGGGTGCGGTCAGGTGAGTGCCGGTCAGGCAAGTCGTCCCAAGGTAGCAGTGTACAAGATGTCGTCTTGTGCAGGGTGTCAGTTGGAGTTTCTCAACTTGGAGCCGGTCCTCTTGGACATCCTGGGCTTAGTGGACCTCTCGTACTTCGTCATGGCCCGGCGCGACTACGAGGACCCGCCTTACGATGTTGGATTTGTGGAAGGCGCCATCACCACAGGCGAGGAAATCGAGAAACTGAAGAAGGCTAGAGCCGACTGCAAGGTCCTTGTGGCGCTGGGAAGTTGCGCTGCGTTTGGCGGCATTCCGTCCATGAAGAACTGGTCGCCTCAGAGGATTGTAGAGGCCAGGGTGTACGAGAACGTATCTGTGGTCAACTCCATCAAGACCCAACCCATATCCGAGTACGTCCCGGTTGACGCAGTTTTGAAGGGTTGCCCGGTGAGCCGCGATGAGCTGGTGGAATTCGTGAAAGGCGCTTTGCTGGGGATTCGCCCTCACTTGCGGCTCCATAGCGTCTGCGTGGAATGCAAACTCAACGAGAATGCATGCTTGGCCCTGGAAGGCGAGGCTTGCATGGGCCCCGTGACCAGCGCGGGATGCAATGCGCTCTGTCTACAGTTTCGGAGATCGTGCTCAGGATGCCGCGGTCCTGCTAACGACGCCAACGCCCCGTCTCTGGCCCGCACTTTCTTCGATATCGGGCTTCACAGGCCGGATGTGGTCAGGCGGTTTCGGAAATTCGCGGGGCTTTCGGAAGAGTTCGAGAGAGGGGCGGTGGGTTCATGAGCGCCCTAGATCGGAGCGTCAAGGTGCCGTATATTGCCCGCGTCGAGGGCGAAGGCGCTTTGGACATAGAGGTTAGATCGGGCAAGGTCGAAAAAGTCTGGCTCGACATCTACGAGCCCCCCAGGTTCTTCCAAGGGTTCCTGATTGGCCGCAAGTACGATGAGGTGTCGGAGGTAGTGTCCAGGATTTGCGGCATATGCCCTGTGTCCCACCAACTGACCAGTCTAATGGCGGTTGAGGATGCGCTTGGGGTCAAAGTTAGCCCTCGGGTAGTCAAACTCCGTCGTCTTTTGGCGCTGGCCCAGTGGATTCAAAGCCATGTGCTACACATATACATGCTGGCCGCCCCGGACTTCTTGGGCGCTGAGAGCGTAATTGCTCTGGCGTCGGTGGCGCCTGAAGCTGTCAAGCGGGCTCTTTCACTCAAGAGGTTAGGGAACGATTTGACGGCTGCAGTGGGAGGCAGGGAAGTGCACCCGGTGACTCCCGTGGTAGGTGGGTTCACGGCCATACCCACAGAGGCGACTATGGAGCCTCTTCGAAAGCGTCTGGAACTGGCCATGGGGGACGCCATTGATACGGTGGCTCTCGTTTCCACTTTCAGAGTGCCTGATTTCAGCTGGGATTGCGAGCACGTCGCTCTCCGGGGAGACGATGAGTACCCGGTGAACCGCGGGCGGCTCGTCTCTTCTAGGGGGCTCAACCTGGAGCCCAAAGACTATCGCAGCAGCATTAGGGAGCATCAGGTTGAGCACTCTAGCGCGCTGCATTCGACTGTGGCGGGCAGGGGTTCTTTTCTCGTGGGTCCCCTGGCTAGGCTGAATCTAAACCTAGACAACCTGGGTGACGCAGCCAGGAAGGCAATGCGAAGGGGTGGGGTGGATTTCCCCAGCAAGAACCCGTTCCATGGCGCAATGGCTAGGGCAATCGAGGTAGTTCAGGCCATTGACGATTGCATCGGGCTAATCGACTCCATCGATTTCCGCGGCGAAGAAGATACAAGTCACTCGATTGCCAGAGGGCAAGGGTATGCCATAACCGAGGCGCCCCGCGGGACCCTGTATCACGCCTACAAGGTGGATAGGGACGGAGTTGTGGAATTTGCCGATATCGTGACGCCTACCGCTCACAACGTCAACAACATGGAGGAGGATCTCCGGAGGTTCGTCCCTACCGTGCTGGATCTTCCCCAGGACGAACTGACGCTGAAGTGCGAGATGATCATCAGGAACTATGACCCGTGCATATCGTGCTCGGCCCACTTTTTGAAGTTGAGGGTGAAGAGGGGCTAGGCCCGGCCTAGGCGGCGCCTTGTTTGCAGGTTAGAGAGGGTCATCGGCATGGTAGATACCGGAAGTGGCAGTGGGGATTACGGCAAGAAAACCGGTCCCGGAATCGTCGTGATCGGCATCGGTAACGAATTCCGCGGAGATGACGCGGTGGGAATCGTGGTGGCAAGGGCTCTGTTGGAGGGGCCCTTGCCTTCCTTTGTGAGAGTGGTCGAGGCAGGGCTGGCGGGACCGAGCCTTTTGGACATGTGGATGGGAGCGGACTTGGCTATTGTTGTGGACGCGGTGAGGGTGGAGGGGGAGGGGGGCGAGATGGGGCTAGGGCAGGGGGCGGGCTGGAAGTCGGGCAAAGAGCCGGACAAAGAGTCGGGTATGGCTGCCCGAGGGCCGTGTTCTCGCTGGGACGCGGAAAGAGCCACGTCGCTGCCTTCTAATCTTCGCCCGGGTTCCGTGGTTGACCTCACTGCTCAAGAGGTTCTTCTTGGTTCTGCGAGTTTCTGTTCAGACCTTGCGTCTTCACACGGCTTCGGCCTGCGAGAGGCCCTGCAACTGGCCTCGTCGCTCGGTTACCCTTATATGCCCCACAGGTTCAGAGTTGTCGGGGTATGCGCTGACCGAGATAATCTCCACATAGCGGGCGGCGGAATGACGCATACGGTGGAGCGGGGGTGCGTGGAGGCTGTTGGGGTCATACATAGGGCAGTCGATCTGTATACGAGTTCCGCCAACCAGAAGGAATAGAGCACTGGGCAGGGCCCGATGCTGGCCCTGCTGCTTCGGCGATCCTTGAGGTTATGCTCAGCGTTGCGATGAAGGCGTCTTGGAGCGCTAGGCGTCTTCTTTGAGAAAACCGTGGTTCTTAAGGAATGCCTGTGCCTCTAAGACCTCGTTGTCTAGGTAATTTCGCTCGGGTTTGAGGGTCTTGATTGTCCCAATGGTTTCCTCCTCATCGTATTGGCACTTTAGAAGGAAAAGGACCGTTGCCACTAGTTCCAGTTCCCTTGCATCTCGTTGGCTTAGGGCGGAAATCAGGTCCTTGCTTACGCAGTGATCGGTTGGGGTGACGTACTTTGCCATGAGGTTTCTTCCCTCAAGAGTCAGTGAGCAGCAAAACGGAGACCTGTGACTAGTCTGCTTCTCCTCTGACACAAAGCCGTAGGCCTTCATTTCTTCAATCTCGTTTGCCAATTGTTCCGAAAACGGTCCATAAAGGTGATATTTGAATGTCTCAGTGAAAGGCAAACCCCTCTGTTGCGCAAGGTAGACAAGTTTCTGCAGCTTTTTTCGGCCGGCAACGCTTCCACCCGCAAAGTCTATCAGCCTCAGGATTTCGGCGTAGTTCTCAAACATTCCAGTCCCCCACCCCTACTTTGATCTATCCGCCAGTTCCATACGACAGGCCTCATCCGGGATGTAAACCCGGTACCTAATCATTCTCTGACCAGCCACGGACCTTACGGGATCCGAGACAGCCTGGCAAATTCGGAATATCGACCCAACCATGCCAAACAAAGTCGCCGACATAATTCGGTACGAAGTGATGATGTCGACGGTCCACTCCTCATGGTTCCTGTCTGCCAGAATTCCTTCCAACGCATGGGAAAACGGGCTATGTTCTATGTCGTGCACCAGTGCAGCTGTTTTCCCGGCCCGGATGTCTTCTCCGGTCGGCGTTTTCCCAACCGCCCTCAACCTTTCGATGATCCTGCCGAACAGATGGAATACACCAAGTGAGTGAGCAAATCGGCTGTGCTCCGCTCCACCTTGATGAACCGTGGATTGGGTCACGGAATATTTTGGGCTGAACAGCAAAGGACAAATCTGTCCCCTTCTAGTTCGGGGGATTCTGTCCAACCATGTCTGAATTCTTCACGGGCATTGTAACGCGAACATACGTTTGTAACAAGTCTGACCGAATTCTCTGATCGTGTCAACCTACTGTAGGAACAGAAATTCGACCCCACCATTGATCGTGACGGTGTCACCCGTTTGCTGCACAATCTTCGCGAGACTTCATCTTGCGTGTGACGCTACAGTCAGCCGCCCGGGTCTGAGCAAATTTCCACAGGTTAACGTTGTCAACCTGTGGCGAAATGCACACATGCTCACCACGCCACAGTCAGCTGCCCAGGCCTGAGCAAATTACCTCAGGTTAACGTTGTCAACCTGAGGCCAAATGCACAATCTCTAAGAACTCCTACAGTAAAGTTACAAAAGCAATCTAGGAGATGGGTTCGACAACTTGTTGACAGTTCAAAGCCAGCTTAACCACGTTGAAAACATGCTCTTGGGCTTTGAGGCAACCAAAGAAGACGGCGAGATTCAGGAGGGCGACGTTTTTGCAATCGCATTCTGCGAGACCCCAGAATGCCAGATGACTGAAGCACGGGTCGCTTAGTCCAATAACAGCTTCAGCTACGAACGCGGTACACTCAGGGGCTATCTCGGTATCCCCGAAGGTCTCACCCTCGAGGGCGCGATGAGCATAGCCTTCACGGGCAAGTCTAGGGCCGGCGGTGTCTGTACAATCACTACTTACGCCATGTAGGTGGATGTAACAGTAGACGATACGACAGGTGACTAGTAAGTAGGCTATCATTGCGGCGAAGCCCGTAGGAAAGCACGATTTCTTTCCCGCAGCGTCGCTTTTTTACCCAGGAACCTTTGGAGAAGGCAGAAAGTGTACCCCGTTCGGGGAGAGTTCATTTCACTTTAAAAAAGACAGTTTATGACAGTTTGCCTGCGCGTATAACATTCTTCGGTCGGTAGTTCGATACCAGATTAGCAGGAGATACCAGTTGTCTGTCGAAAAGGGTCGTAGGATAAAGGCATGGCAGTTTTTGCCGCGACTCTACTAATCGAACTGGTGTTTCCCACGCTGTGTGACGGGGTGAACTCTCTACAATGATATTGAGATATTCGGCTATGCGTTCTCTGGACGTTGGATTTTTCGGAGTAGGGGGTGAGATCCGATCTCTGATAGCCAAAAGGCAAGCAAAACAACAGGGGGCAAGAAGGTATGTTTGGTAAGCGGAAATTACGGTTCTTTGCTGTCGCGTTAGTTCTTTGTCTGTTACTTCCGGCAGCGCCATTGGCACTTGCTGCACCATCGGAGTTGGATGGTCACTGGGCCAAGGAGGCTGTGGTTCGGTGGAATTCTCGGGGGATTATCAAGGGTTATCCTGACGGTTCGCTGAAGCCGGATGGGCTGATTACTAGGGCAGAATTTGCTGCACTCATAAACAGGACATTTGGATTTGCCGCTTCTAAGCCCGTAGAATTTGCAGACGTACATAGCGGTGATTGGTATGAGCAGGATATCGAGAAGGCCTATTCGGCAGGTTACATGCTGGGATATACTGACGGGACAGTGCAACCTGGCGGAAACATCACGAGGCAGGAAGCATCACTTATTCTTGCGAGACTCCAGAAACTGAGCCAGGACGCTGAGGACTACCCATTCGCGGATGTTTCTTCGATTCCCAGCTGGAGCAAATGGGCAGTAATGGCGTGCGCTGGCAAAGGTCTCATGGTTGGATACCCTGATGGGTCATTCCAGCCCGAAGCAGGCATCACTAGGGCTGAAACGGTCACCACTTTGGACCGGATGTTCGCGGAGATCTACAGTGAACCCGGCGTCTACGGTTCTGAGGTCATGACCGACATTGAAGGCGGCGTGGTTGTTACCGCCACAGGCATTACGCTTCAGAATGTCACCATTGAGGGAGACCTTCTGATAGCTCAGGCGGTGGGCGACGGCGAAGTGACTTTGAAGAACGTCGTGGTCGAGGGGAGAACTCAGGTCAGCGGCGGCGGCGCTCATAGCGTGATCGTTATCGACTCGGCCCTCGGCACCGTCGACATAGACAAAGAAAACGTTACTCTACTAGCGCAAGGAAAGACCCAAATAGACGTTGTCCATCTCAATGCATCTGCGCGAGTGGAAGAGCAAGACATTGAAGGCGATGGCATCAAGGACGTCGTTGTGGATGAAGACCTCCCGGAAGGCACCACTGTGGTATTGGTGGGCAACTTCAACCGAGTGGAAGTCAACTCCGGGTCTATTACTCTGGAGCTGGAAGACGGGCGGATTGTGGAACTCGAGACCGGCCCAGAAGCCCACGAGGTAGCCTTTGTCTTGCAGGAAGGCAGTTCGGTGGGGATTCTAATACTGAACGCTCTTGGGGATGTATCGGGTGCTGGTGCTATTGAGGAAGCGAGGATAAACACCTCTGGTTCCACGATTGAGCAGAAGCCAACCAAGGTGACGTTAGGAGAAGACGTGACGGCCACGGTGGGTGGGGTTGTCGTTGGTCAGCAGCCTACGACGGGCGGCGGGGACTACACGCCTCCGCCTACGACCCGGATTCCAGTCGCCTACTACACAGGCAAGAATTTCAACCGGT
This sequence comes from Bacillota bacterium, assembly GCA_040771825.1. Lineage (GTDB taxonomy): Bacteria > Bacillota > Sulfobacillia > Fermentithermobacillales > Fermentithermobacillaceae > JAXGZG01. The sequence goes on from JAXGZG010000001.1 coordinate 257,672, forward strand.
CTTATTCACCGATAGTAGGCAGCGGGGACGTAGTTCAGACCATCAACACTGACGGTTCCATAGCCATAACTGTAAAGGGCGATGGCTATGTAGACGCTGGTTTTGTGATGGAAGCGGGAAAACTGGGCGAACTGGGTAGCATCACGGTGGAAGGTACAGGTGACTATGGCCTGAATCTCTACTTTGACCTAGATGGCGCCGGGTTCTTTAAGTGGGATGGCAACACGTTTGATAGTGTCGGTGGCGATGCCTATGCCCTGTACCTAGGAAGCGTTGAGGGCGGAGTACTGACGATAACAGATTCAACGAAGTTCAACCTAATGGGAACTGGCGGGGGCATCCACACGGTATCGGAACTAAAAGCTAAGTACGGTGTTGATACGCCAGTCGGGATTTGGGTAGGGGTTACCTCGCCAGATGGAGAAGGAAAGACTGCGACCATCATCTTGGCTACAATCGGATCTGGACCTCAGGAGAATTAGGGCTTCAGTCACGAGCACCAAATACGCACCCGTCGGCATGTCTAGCTTCAAGCAGGACAGAAGCGGGAAGGTAAAGGACTGTGGCCACTGACTCGAATCCCCGTGAGAGAAGGAAATGCTCTCTCACGGGGTTTACCTTTGCCTGTACAGTCCCCTGCTGGCGTTGAGTAAGCGTCAAATGGCGCACACCTGGAACTCGGCCGCGGCGTGAAGGATGATCTTCCTGAGATTCATCAGGGGGGTCTTAGGATGACTAGAGAAGAACAGCGACAGCAACGAGAGGCACGTTTGGCGGTATACAGGGAAAGCGGTCAAGGGGTCAAAGAATGGTGCGAGAGTAATGGTGTGCACCCCTCTTGATTGTGGAGAAGGCTCAAACAGGAGAAAATCGAGAAATCCGGCACTTCAGCGGGATGGCTTGAGGTAAGCGTAAACAGGGCGGTCACACTTACGCATCCCCCGAATCAGACGCCGCTTGCCCAGATTCCTGTCTTTCCAAACAAGAAATGAAGATATCCACCACTTGGGGGTCAAACTGACTGCCTGCGCCTGCTCGCAATTCATCTCGCGCCTTTGCCGAAGAGCGCGCTTTGCGATAGGGCCTGCCTTGAGTTATGGCATCATAAGCATCTACTACTGCCAAAATCCTTGACTGCAAGGGAATGTCCTCTCCAGCCAAACCCCTTGGGTAGCCCTTGCCATCCCACCTTTCATGATGGGCCAAAATGTAATCTGCGATATTCAGAAGCTCTGGCACGGTACGTGCTATCCGATAACCGATTTCAGGGTGTCGCTGTAGTGCCTGGGTTTCGGCATTTGTCAACAAGCCAGACTTCTTAAGTATGCGTTCATCAATGGCGATCTTGCCCATATCGTGAAGCATTGCAAGAACCTCTAATTCGTCTATCTCATAAGAGCCTAGGCCCATGATCCTGCCAATCTCTCTACAGTAGACCCCAAGCCTCTCACCATGTTCTTGAGTCTCACAGCTCTTCTCAAAGAGGGTGCTTTTTATGGAAGACAAGATAATGTTTCGATGGCTCTTGGAACCCAAAAGTTTGCTTTTATACATATTGTCTTCTGCCTTCTTGAGGACTTCCTCCCATGTCTCGTTTCCATCGATCTTGCTCGCATAGCCAAGTGAGATGCTAAGGGTAGTATCCGCCACCTTTGTGCCGAGACATCTCTCTTTGATTATGTAACATATTTTCTGCGCAAGATCTTCAGGGGTTTCAGGTAGCAAGATGACCATTTCGTCTCCGCCCCAACGGGCTATCATATCCGATGCCCGACAGGAAGCCTTGATCGCTTGTGACACTTTGACGAGAGCCTGATCGCCAATCTGATGACCGAAGACATCATTAATGAATTTGAGACCATCCAGGTCGCCCATGATGAGCGTCAATGGGTAACGGTCTTCGCTGTACGTATCCAGCCTTTTCAACTCTCTCTCAAAGAACGCCCTATTGTAGAGTCCGGTGAGAGAATCTCTGCGGCCCAGATACTTGATCTTGCGCTCAGCGCTATTAGCCTTGGTTACATCTCGGATCACCAAGACAACTCCCTCAATCCCCCTGTCTTGATCTCTGATAGGGGCGGCGTCTACGGTAACAGCCAGTTTTCGTCCGTCATTGCATGCTAGAGTGATACGTTTAGTCAGGTTCACAGTGTGGCCGCATCTAAAGACCATCTCAGTCAGGGTATCGCAAGCTCTCCTAGCGGATTCATCATACAGTTCAAATGCCTCAGTCAAAGGTCTTCCTCTTGCCTCATCTTGACTCCAGCCAACAAGTCTTTCGGCCACCTGGTTGAGAATCTCTATCCTTCCCATACTATCAGTGGTGATCACCGCATCTCCGAGGGAAGACAAGATCACCTTCAGTCTTTCCTTTTCCGCATGCAAGGCTTCTTCTGCTTGTCTTCTCGCAGTAACATCATCAGAGATTGCCACAATCTCTCCGGTAGGCAGCTTAAAGACGGTATTTTCGAACCAGCGATGCTCTTGGCCCTCACGATAGGCCTTGACAGGGCAGCGAGCGGCTTTGCCTGTCTCCCAAACCTGTTGAAAGGTATCGATGATGCCGAAACCCTCAACGCCCGGCCGAACTTCCCCCAAAGGTCTACCTAGTACCTCATTTTCACGCCAGCCGTGCATTTCAAGGCTGGCAGGGTTTGCGCCCCGAATGACATAGTCCATGCTTGACGCGCCGTTTCCTCTTACTTCGTAAATCATTATGGCGGAAGGGGAATTATGAAATAGGCTCTGGCAAAGAGGGTAGCAGCCAGTCTCCAGCGAAGACCGCAAGGAGGCTAGTGTATGCTGAAAGCTTGCTTTTGATTGCCTTGACCTGACTGCGTCATAAAGCAAGACAATCAAATGACCGGGATAGGGCACAAAAGCAGTGACGGTAAGCGAGAGATCGTTGAGTTCCAGTACATCCTCAAATTCCTTTACAGTTCCTGTTGATGCCAGTTCCGAGAAGGCACTGAACCATTTGCCCCGTATCGCTCCCGGGCACTGAAGCCATTCCGACATGTTTTTCCCTATTGCTTGCGACCCTTTCAGACCGAGCATTGTCTCGAAGGCTTTGTTGGCCTGCACCAATCTGTAATCCACTGGTAAGCCCGAAGCGTCAAAGATGATTTGATGTAGAGAAAAGGCTAGAGGTAATGCTCCACAAAGTCTTTCCCTGATGCGGGCCGCTGCCATGCTTGCTTCCTCCTTTGGAGTGCGTGCGCTGTCTCTGCTGTCTCTACGGTCTTTGACGTTTTCCTGTTATCTTCGGTATGGTCGGGAGACTTCCCTCCTTGTCGAAACACTCACTTCAGTGATCGGAAAGTTCACAGGAAAATGAAGACTTGCGAAGCAAGATGATCCTCCTATGCTTGTGCTCGGTCTGGGTATCTCCCCGAATGACTTGGCCGAACCGGCGAGATGACGGTATTCTCAAAAAGGGCGTCGCCTCGGCCTCTGGAAGGTGTGAGCAAAAGAGGATGAACCGTTTTTAGGTAGAAATAACAGGGGGCAGTACAGCCAGCAGAGCCAGTGGGGGTGTTCGCAGGTGTTCGATGATGTAGTTGATGGCCTTGGCCATGAGGTCTTGGACATCGATACGCTGATTGACGTTGGACTCTTGTCGCATCGCAAGGAAATCGTGGAAAAGAAGCGGCAGGCCGCATCTCACGTGACAAAAATAGAGGCGGGGTTCGCCAGAGGAGATCTGGAAGAGGTCTCGAGAAGCCTGGGGCGTCTCGAGGCGGCGTCGCTCCGGATGGCTGAACTTGCCGGAGCCGTCAACCAGAAGTTGGGCGCATATCCCGTGGAGGAGTATCTTTCCTGCAACTTCCACGATACGTTCATGGCGGTGTGTAAGGCTGAAGGTCTGACAGTTGAGGGATCGTTCCCGCGGTATGAGGTGTTCCCGTTCAGGGTGCGAGTCTTGGTATCTTCCAAAAGCATAGAGGTAAACGAACGGAAAGTCAGGATGCTCAGGCCGAAGGCGCTGGCACAGTATCTCAGCAAGCAGAAGTCCAAACTTGAAGCTGCGTCTTTTAATACTCAAAGGTTCGTGGACGCATTGGCCAGGGCGTACGATCTTCTCATCTCACAACGGGAATCGGGCTTTGGTGCAAAGCTCAGGCAGGGTTTGGACCTCCCGCTCATGGCGGTTTACGAAGTCCTCACCCTCCTTCCGCCGCATCGCCGCGCTTACCCTGCAGGCATGTTTGCCTTCGACCTCCACAGGTTGTTCGTATCTGACTGCTTCAGTGCTTCAGACGGACGTACATTGGTCTTGGGTGACGCTCGCACCCGCGGCCAAAGGGTTGTAACATACGATGCGTCAGGCAGAGAGCATCGATTTGGGAGCATCAGGTTTGAGGCCGCAGCGTCAGATTGCGAAGCTCGTCAAGAGGGATTGGGGAGTGAAGAAAAATGACCGCGCCCTTGGGCTTGGGAAACGTGCATGGGGACACGGTTCGGCCTTTGGCAGAATTCTGGGCCTCAGAGTATCTCAGATGGTACATAAGACAAGGCGGAAGCAAGGTTAAGCTGGTGACGTCGGTGGACAACGAGATGGTGGGCGCTGTCCTTTCCAGATTCCACGACCTGGCGTTGTGCAAAGGTTACAGTTCCTACATGGTGGATGCCCGGAGCCTTGGCCGCCTCAAGCTGACAATGATCTATCGGGCTCTTCTTGAGGCGGTGGATCTTGATGCGCTTGTGGATGACTACTGTTCCCGCATCATAACCCGCATCGGGTACAACCCGGCTGACGTCGATCCGGAACTGTCCTTTGTGCAGTGGGCGGTTCAGGATCAAAGCAGGGATCAGATCTCCATATCCCGAGAGATCAACGAACTCCTAGAGAACGACCTTTTCAGGAACCCGGCGGTGAACCGTTCTTTCGCCACGGCTATCATGCAGCTGTGCGGGGCGCGGTTGGGATCCCGCGTTCAGGACAAGCGCGAAAGAGACAACATGAAAGAGGCGCTTTTCGCCTGGATAAGAGGGGGCGACGTGCTTTTGCGGGATCTTCGCAGATACCATGTATATGCGAAGATAGATAGCTACAACGCCCGGGTGATGCTCAGGTCTCTCGCTCAAGTGGTAAGGTTGGCAGGAAAGGCGGGCTTGGTCCTTATCATAGGAGGGTTGGACACCCTCTTGGATAGACGGCCGACCGGCCGACCGCTTTACCCTAAGGCCGCCAGAGATGAATTCTACGAAAGCGTGCGTCAGTTCATCGACGAGGTTGAGGTTTTCAGCCATACCATGATAGTGCTGGGCCTTTCCCGGCATCTGGTAGATGATGCGTCCTTTGGACTGAGATCATACGAAGCCCTGTGGCTAAGGCTGCAGAACGAGGTTGCGGGTGACCGTCCCAACCCCTTTCGGGACTTCATCGATCTAGATGCCTTCTCAGCTGCGCTAGGGGAGACTCCTGTAGAAGAGGCAGGATTGGCTCTGCAATGGGGGAATACTGGCAGTCGTTCCAGTTTGCTGCCATCCGTGGGCGGGCAGTATGGACTGGCGGAAGGGACTGGTTTTGCGACGGAAAGGGGTTTTGCCGACACTTCGATCATCGAGACTTTGCGCTCAGGAGTCACCTCCAAGTCCCTAGCCAACTTCTTCCTCTACGGACGCGAAGCTCTCCTAGAAAAAGTGCAGAGAGACCTCTGGAAAGTGCGCGAAACGGGCATTTCCCAAGGCATTGTCATCAGGGGGGAGTATGGCGAGGGTAAAACCCATCTTCTGAATGCAATCGCCAACGAAGCTCTGAGAAGCGGCTTCGTAGTGAGTTTTGTGGTGTTGAGCAAAGAGACTCCGTTCAGCCGTCTAGACAGAGTCTACCCGAAACTTGTGGCCGGAACGTACATTCCGGGTCAGGCCGAGCCGGGCATTGCTCCTCTTTTTAGAGATCTGCGCCCCGATGGAGACACGGCACTGCGGCTCCTCAGGTTCGCCGAGGACGAACTACATCCAAAGCTGCACCATGTGCTGTACAATTACCTGCATGTCGGCGATACGTACAACCAGCACCTGCTCCTAAGCGACCTGTCCGGAACGTTTCTGCCGGTTGCTTTCGTCAAGGCTGTTCACAGAACCACAACCGGCCGTCCCGCCAAGATTCCTCGGTTCACGCCCGGGATTGATGTACACGATTACCTGAGACTCGTTTCCGAAACCATCAGGCAACGAGGAATGGCGGGCTGGTTGATCCTATTCGACGAATTCGAACTGGTGGGCACCTTGGGCGCCCAGGCCAGAGCCGATGCATACCTCAATCTGGAGCCCTTTCTGGGCATGCGTCCCTCGTCGGCCCCTGGATTTACTCTATCGCTTTTCAGTGTGGCGTCGAGATATTGGCCGGACATCCTGCTGCGAGAGAGAAGGCCGGATACTACCGAGATACCGGCGAGGCTCAGTGCCCGGAACAGACACGCAGAAGCCAAGCGTGTCGACCGCATCCTGAAATTCTTGCTACAGGATCCGGTTTCCCTGGGGACTCTCACCGAGGCGGAAATCGCCAAGATGCTCTCGGCGCTGGCCGCCATCCACGGTAAGGCCTACTCATGGTCGGGGGACTTGGACATCGCTTCCGTCGAAGCCGCCACCAAGCATGTCAGGTTGAGGACCCGCATCAGATACGCCCTGGAATGCTTGGATCTGGAGTTTCTTTACGGAGGCTTGCCGGCTGTCGCCACGGGCGAGCTTGAGGAGCAATCGCTATCTGAGGGGGAACGGAAGGCGGGAAAGGCAGACGAAGACGAAGTCACAGACACAGACAAAGATACAGACACAGACAAGGACAAGGACATAGAAGTGGAGTAACATCTCTATACGGTGCGCCTTCGGGTGTGATACGGTCATGGGGCTAGTTCAGCGAGGAGGCTTCCAGAACGTGTCCAATCGGGCTGTCGACTGGCTGAACCAAGCAGAGAGAGACTGCGAGCATGCCCGAAACGCGCTGGAAAACGAATATCACGAATGGGCCTGCTTCGCCGCTCATCAAGCAGCCGAGAAGGCGATCAGGGCCCTACACCTGTATTTGCGACAATAGGCGTGGGGTCATGTGGCTGCTAGGCTCCTAAGAGAATTGCCACGTGAAATCTCAGTGCCTGCGGACATACTGGAGAGGGCTATGGTGCTTGACAACTACTACATTCCTTCAAGATATCCCGACAGCCACTCCGAAGGATCCCCTTTCGAACACTACGGACCATTGCAGAGCAGGGAGGCTATAGCACATGCCCGTGAGATCATTGCGTTCGTCCGTGCTCATATGGCCTGATCGCCCTCGCGTTCACGGGGCCTTTGTCAGATGGGCAGGGCGGCTTCTCAAAGATAGAGATGATATCCTCCGAATTGGGTACTTCGGGTCCTATGCCCGAGGGGATTGGGGAGTAGGCAGCGATCTGGATGTCATCGCTCTTGTCACACCACATTTGGCCTCGAAGCGCTAGAACTCCCGGTGAGCGTCGACATTCTCGTCTTCACTGAGAACGAGTGGAAGATCCATGCTGCCAAAGACTCCCGGTTCTACCGTGAGGTCATGAATGAAGCAGTGTGGTATGGGGATTCTACGGATCCTACCTCGCCCCACCCCTGAAGTAATTCCTCACATATTCCGCCAGGGTCGGGTGGGAGTACAGTTTCGAGGGGAGCGGGACGTCCACAGTTCGGAGTGTCCCCCGCTGGAAGTCGCGGATGGCCCGGACCTCTAGGGGCAGGCCGGCTCCTAGTTGGAGAAAGGGGTAGGTGCAGAAGTTGTCCTCTGGGCCCGGTGAGATGACTCCCTGGTAGATGACTTTTCCGGTATCGATGCCCCTATCGACTATGTGAACCGTGACGCCGCAGTGTTCTGGGTCCCGGTTGGCCACTGCCCAATACCCGCCGTGTACCCCCCTGTATTTCGGCGTGACGCCCATATGCATATTGATGAAAGTGGCCCCGCAGCAGGAAAGGATGCCTTGTGAGATTATCCGCGTCCCGTTTACTACCACTAACTCCGGTTTGAGGTTTTTCAACACCTCTTTCACCCTGGGGCCATTTACGCTGTCTACCCTTTCGCAAATGCTGGCGTTCAGGTAATCGCCTGAATCGTCAAGATCGTAGGTGGCCATTATCTGACGAATTCGGTTCCTAGAGAAGGCGTTGAGTAGGGGCACCACGGTCATCCGGAATAGCGCCTGACCAAGTGTCCTGCTGAGTCCTAGAGATTTTCGACGGCGGAGGACGAATTCTCCCAAAGGGATCCCCCGCTCGATTATGACCTTCTGGATGCTGAAGTGCTTGAACAACTCATTGATCACGATGTTGGTGGAGCGCTCTTCCCCGCCTAGCACGATGATTTTCACGGCCGCACCGCATCACAGACTTCGGACATGTTCAGCGACCGAAAGCCGTGCCTCTGTCTTAGGTCTGCATAATAGTCCAGTATTGACCGGAGGTTGTCTAAATTCTCCTTTGTGTTGGTTCCGAAGTTATGGGGATGCCACCACAGGTGAAACACTTGGCCGAATCTTGCAGCGTGCAGCATCTGTGATCTGATGCGCCTTAGTTTGAGAGGTTCGAGAAAGGAGAGCCCCGGGCTGAAAGGTCTTAGGAATCGGCTGGAGCGTATGTTACACAGGCAGCCGCCGGCCTTGGTTTCCGACATCCCATAGCAGTTGTGCCCCGAGATATTGATGTAGGCGTCCATCAACCTGAGCACCCGTTTCAGCGGGTTTTCCCTGGTGCTGTTGCCTGACCTGTACATCCACGAGGTTTCGTTCCCCCTGTAGCATGTGAAGCCGTTATTCATTATCACCTCCTGGTACTCGGAGTTAAACTGATTCCTTGGGAGAACGAGGCTTCTCAAATGAATGCCGTTCTGTTCGGCGATTCTCCTAGCTTGCTCCAAGTCATGGGCGAAATCTTCGACGGTTTGCCCTGCTTCGCCACAGTAATAGTGGGAGAAAGTATGGGACCCAATCTCCTGGTTTGGCGTTTGGGCGATTCTGTGGATGATGGAGTTGGCAAAGAAATATGCCTCGTCAGGGGGCGTTTCCCCCATCAGCTTGTAGCGCTTGTAGTTCGACAGCCCAGGGTCTGCGTACTTGGGCCTTTTTGCAGGCAGCATCGATATGAAGTCGTCTCTGGATTGCGCAAACAAGGCACCTACAACCGCCCACGTGGCGTGAATCTCCCGTTCCCCAAACACCTCCAAGATTTCAGGGATGACGTCTCTCGCCCCAAGGATATTGGGGCCGTAACTCTTGGTTGTCATTGAGTCGAGGACGCCCCACATAAGCTCAAAATCCAAGGATATGACCAAGATTCCTTGGATTGCATGTGTCACCTTAGCGTCTCCTATCAGGGAGTGAGCCTACGCCCTCTCCCAATGGAATTTCTGAATGCAATCTATGCGCAAGATGTGGGGATATGAGCAAGCGAGTCAGAGGCGCGCATCATGATGGGAAGATGAGCAACAGAGTCAGAGCACGGATCACGGATTACGGTCAAGATGCGTGGATTACCCGGTCAATGAGGGCTTTCTGTTTGCTCCTGCCAACAGCTACAAGGACCTTCGCTATCTGGTCATCCACTGCAGTGTATGTCTTCCGCCAAAGGGCGCCTCCGACAGCCGCGCTTGCCAGCAGCAGAAAGGGTGTGGAGAGCAAGAAGGCGAGGGTGGATGTTGCCCACAAATACACCGGGAAGGCGAACGTCGTGCCAAATAGCAGGCTAAGGGATTTGATCATAGTGGTAAGGAATCGGTAGGATCCGAACCCCAGACTACCCACAATGATCTGGGCGATGGCAACCCCCGACGTGGACTTGAGGAACGTCACCACCGACGAAGCGGAGATCTCGTCGAGGCCCATAGCTTTGCCCATGGCCTGTTTGTTGGCTTCGCTCAGTTTGCCTATCTCCTCCCGGATGATGTCCGCCAGGGCTTCCTTCCGCGAAGGAGCGGAGATCTCTCTTTCCACGACTTCCATCAACTCTTGGATAAAGGCCTCAAACACCCTAGATTCGAGGGCTGTCGTGTCTGGGTACTTGGCCGGGTCGATTCTCAAGCTGCGGGCAGCGCGTCGTACGATGGCATCTGCGACGTCACTAGTTGAGTCTTTTCCGTCACCGATGCGGATCAGGAACCGCTTCATCTCAGAAGTGAGTTCCTGGGGAGACAGTCGAGATAACCGTCCTGCCTCTTGCCGAAATGTGGCTTGGAGAACATCGGGATTCCAGTCGAACGCTGACCCGAAGGACCGGATTCCTCGGGCGGCCCGATAGGAGAAGAGCCCCGCTACCCTGGAGGCGCCGCTTAGGACGGCATTGCTGCCCTTCTTGACGCGCCTACGTGCGTCTTGCTTCATCAGATTCAGCGTCGTAAGGCAATTGACCGTAGAAAGAAGCGCAATCTTCTCGTCTCTCGACATCTGAGATAGCCCTATCATGAACAGCATTACTTGAGTGCCGCCTGCAGGTTTTCTGAGCTAATCCCAGCGAAATGCCGTGAGAAGAACTTCTTTGCGCTCTCAATCTCGTCCGCCAGAACCAGCGAAAAGACATCCCCGGCGACTTTGAACGCATACAGGGAGTTTCCTAAGAGCCAGAGGTTATCGTCCAGGAGAGTCCCGTCAACCAGTGACCCGATAAAGGGGAAGATGACGGCTTTAGGCTGAAACACGTCGATGGCCAGGTGGACTCCGACACCCATGGCGAACCCGGCCGTAAGGACTCCTGTTGTCTTGTTGATCACTTTTCCCCCCCAAGTGTTAGCAAGACCTCCGTCCCTTTCCGCGGACAGCCAGCACTTGTACAGTTTCCACAGGGCTACAAGGCCCAGTGCGCTGTGGAAAAGGAAGAACCGATGTCTGCCTATGCCCAGGAGGCGGATGTCTAGGTCTGGGAATACCATCCCTTTGCCGAGTCCCCACATGCCAAGCGGAACCAGCACGCTTGCTTTGGCTGTCGCATAACCCGCATTCAGGAGTCTTTCTGCTTGCAGTTTGGCCTGATGCAGGAAACTCAGATTTGCTATGGGGTTAGGGCATTCGGATTGGTCGGCCCGGGCAAGCAGTTCATCTAGTGTCCTGATAGTACCCTCAATCGACTCTCTGTTGAGACTGGACGGAAGGGTCCGCCTCCCGACTATGCGCCGAATTTCGTCTGACATGGAGCGCCACCTTCCTCAGAGTTAAGTCCGTGCAATAGGGATTTGTCCATACCTACGGTAGCCTGTGCTGCACGACACTGGTCTTGTGCAACCCGTGTGCCAAGAGTCTGCAAGAAGCTAGTGGGATAATGCTTCGCCCCGTGCGGCTTGTATCCTCCTGGCTTTTTTGCGGAGGGATGTCTGCCGCGGCGCCATCCTGTACAGGTGGCCATGATTCGCATACCGACGTTGGACTGGACAACTCTTCTCACGACAGGCCCGAACGCATCCGAAGGGACATCTTCGTTGAGGATGCGTGTGCATCCGCTGGGTTGCCAGTTCTCCTCTTTGGGGTCAGCAACTACTATGACCGGGATGAAGTGCAGCGAATGGTTCAAGCGACCGTCTTTCAGGAACGAGTTCGAATGGGCATGAGTTAGATGAGGTCCGAGATCCTTGGGCAATGGCAGACAGCCGGAGTGGTGGTGGCCCCAACGGGAATCGAACCCGTGTTACCGCCTTGAAAGGGCGGTGTCTTGACCGCTTGACTATGGGGCCACTGCAATCGCAGGGATCAAATGGTGCGCCCGGGGTGCATCGAACACCCGACCAATCGGTTATGAGCCGACCGCTCTGCCACTGAGCTACGGGCCATCAACTGCTGACATTTAGTGGCTCCCCGAGCAGGACTCGAACCTGCAACCCTCCGGTTAACAGCCGGATGCTCTGCCATTGAGCCTATCGAGGAGCGACAGAGATACTATACCTGGTTGGCGCCGAGTCTGTCAAGAAAAACCCCAAGAACGGATCGTGTCAACCTACTGTAGGAACAGAGACTTGACCCCACCATTGATCGTGACGGTGTCACCAAATACTGGAATGACTAATGGACATAAGGAACTGGCGTAGCGGTGTGACCCTTCCTTCGATTACGGGGAGGTTGCTGGTCACCTCTCCAGCTACGCGTCTTAACACCTCACGTTCGGAGGAGACAACTTCGGATAGCACCTTCAGCGGGCCTAGATCCCGGCGATGCTGCTCCAGGTACTGGCTCTAATCTCCACTTGTTGGCTTCGGCGCTCGCATCCTGGCCATTTGGTCAACGCCGGTCTTGCTCCACCCCATAGGACGACTCGACAGCCGAGCCGACAGGATGTGGCTCACATGGCCCTCGGCGCTCACTCCCCAGTTCTGCCCGGGGTAGAGGCGTAAGCCATAACTCCATCCCAGTTGTTGCGGATGTACCGTCGGGTAATCTTGAGCCATCTTGACTTGATTCGGGGTTTCGCCCAATACGGCAGCCTCCTTTAGAGGCGTTCCACCGTAACCCTGTCCCCGACCCTGATGGCTTTCCAGGCATCCCTGTATTCCTGGCTATCCCTCCCCAACACGCCTAACAGGCGTTTGTTTAGGTGAAACTTGTCCAGGACGAAAACACTCTTGGGCAGTATTTTAAGCCCAGTCTTAATCCAGAGGTACCATCACCACATGCATAGATTCTTTTTAGGGATCCCATGTCGTAATGCTCTTCTATGTAGTTAAGCACCCAAAGCCATAACTCTTCAGTCTCACTGTAAAGTCCAGAAAAATAATGCGGAACCTTCAATTCGCCTTTGATCCTTCTCCTTGCCTTCGTGCACGTAAACCAGCATCGGCATGTAGGTTCTGCCATTTTGCCCTGCTACATGGTCTTCATCGGCTTCCACATACAAAGACTCGCACTGCCGTTTTTCGAGTCTCCCCATGATGGCCTGCTCTTCCAGGTTGAACCGACGGATCGCTTCTATGACCGTTTGACCGCTTACACGTGCTTCCGGGGCTGCCCCACTGGGCTTCTCCCCGCTTTTTCGGTAAGGGTAACTCGCTAGAGGCCTCCACTACTTCCGCCGCCAAAGCCAAATCTATCCTGGCGTGCGGCCCGTACCCGGCTTTCCTGTCAACCAGGTGCGACATTCACCTGTTTTAGCGTGCTTAAAGTACGTTCGTTTGTACTCGACCTTCCCGAACGGCGTCAAAATGCCTTTTTCGTCTTCCCGCCTTTGGATTCTCCACCCCGATCGTTCTTCCCGACACTCAACAATACGTTGGTCCTCAGCCTTCAGCACCGACTTCGCAGACTTCCGCCCAAGCCCATTTAATTGCTCCCCAAGACCTTCCTGAAAACTAACGTAGTCCAGCCCCTTTTCCATGGCATCTAAAACGTTCTCCACAATCCCGTGAAACTTAGCCCACATTTGCTGTACAATCTTCATGAGACCTCACCTTTCGAGTGGCAACACTCGCCCAACCAGGCGGTGGGGTCTCTTTCGTTATCTAGCAGCCATTCTCCTCTAAAAACTCCTACAGTAAAGTTACACTAACCCAAGAACGGATCGTGTCATTGTTGGCCAGAAAATGTCACCACCGGACGGCGAAGGAGTTCAGGCTCCCGAATCCGGCCCAGATGTGCTGTGGTGACCACTTTGAACCCCAACCTAACGAACATCCGCACCATCCTCGTCTACCACGCCATCCCGTTCTCCACACCATCCAGCCTTTACCTTCCCCCGCATGAAACTTCATGTGGGAGGAAAGCATACATGCGAGTCCGCTATGGCTCGTCTGGAGGTGATGCATGTGGGCAATTCGTGGATAGGAGCAATCATACGGTTCATCGTGTCGGCGATAGTACTTATGGTAATGGGCCTTGTTCTGCCTGGTTTCTCGGTATTCGGATTCGTCAACGCCCTATTGGCCGCGCTGGTGATAGCTGCAATAGGCTGGGGGGTTGAAGCCATCCTTGGCCAGAGGGTATCGCCGCAGTCTAGGGGCATTGTCGGCTTCATCGTGGCGGCTGTAGTGATTTATGTCGCCCAGTTTCTGGTTCCTGGCATGAGAGTCACGATTCTTGGGGCTCTCTTGGCATCATTGGTTGTGGGCATCATAGACGCGTTCGTTCCAACGGTCATTAGGTAGACGCGCCACCTGGCGGGTCAGGGGTAGTCCGGGCATTATCTTCCACTCGTCCACATATCCAAATGAGGGGGGTGGAAAGGGTGAAAGCCCAAGGGCAAGGGACATCTCTGACCCGCGTCATACTGTGGCAGGGGCTTTTGGTCCTTTTCCTCCTGCTTTTTACGCTGTCGATCCGCCCCAATGTCTGGCAACCGGCCTTCGGCGGAAGTCAGGAAGGGCAAGTCATCTCCGGGGTCCGCACTCCTTCCATCTTCGATGTTCTTTGGAGCCGCGAGGATATGGTCAAGAGGGTCTTCCGGATGGGATTCCCCATCATCCAGTACTTTGAAGGATACCGCCATGATGCTGATGTCCCGAATCTGGCCTCCCAGTTCGCCGGCTGGTTTCTTGGTTTTGTGCCTAGATGCGTATCTGATTTGGCTCTGTCCCAGTTTCCAGGCGGACTTATGTCCGGTGAAAGCAGCGGGTCAGGAGACCCTGAAGAACTGGAGAAGGACTGGGGCGTCACACCCGTTGTCTACACGTTGCCGCCAGGGGAAGGCGTACCTGCAGCGGTGGGGATGCCCGACAAGCCGCTAGTGGCCATCTACCACACCCACACTACCGAGTCGTTTCTTCCTGTTATCGGGAAGACAGGAGCGGGCAACGCCTTCACCACCGACTTGAACAAGTCTGTGGTAAAAGTAGGGGAGATTCTCCTGTCTGAGCTAGAGGGAAGGTACAGGATCCCGTGCGTCCACTCTAAGACTATCCACGACGAGGACTCTAGGGCCGGGGCTTACTACCGTTCCGAGTCCACGGTCAAGGCGATCCTCCAAAAGTACCCTTCCTGCGACGTCATGTTGGACGTTCACCGCGACAGTCAACCCCGGAATATCACCGCCGTAACCATTCGGGGAAAGGCCTACGCTAGGCTTCTCATAGTTATCGGCACCAACAACCAGAACTGGGTTGAGAACTACAACTTTGCCCGCAAGATCACGTCCAGACTTGAGGATAACTACCCCGGGATATCCAGGGGAATCCTCTACGCATCGGCCAACTACAACCAGAGTTATTCGGCAAGGGCTTTGGTTGTGGAGGTTGGAGGAGTGGACAATACTCTCGCGGAATGCAAGAACAGCATGGAGGCCCTTGCGTGGGCACTGGCTGCCACCATTCTTCCGGCTGCTCCGGCAAGGCCATAGATTATTCGCTACTCCCAATCAACGCCCACTCTTGTGCCGCTGCAGTCGTTGTCACCGGGCAATCTCCCGCCTCAGCTATCCGGCCATCGCCTACGGGGCAGTAGGACGGGTACCCCGTTGACACCTCGGCTCATCACGTGCTATCTTCCACTTAGGTTAGCACTCTCAGCCCAGGAGTGCTAAAGAAGGAGGGTCGTCCAAGTGGCTCTCGACGATAGAAAGGCCCGTGTGCTCAGAGCGGTGGTCGAGGAACACATCGAGACCGGACTTCCTGTAGGTTCCCGGGTTATTGCCCGCAGATATTCCCTGGGCGTTAGCCCTGCTACCATACGCAACGAAATGGCCGATCTCGAGGATACCGGCTATCTCGACAAACCGCACACCTCGTCAGGCAGAGTCCCGTCTGACAGAGGGTACAGGTTATATGTGGATGAACTCATGCCTGAGAGGGGTCTGTCTCAAGACGAGATTGCGTCCCTTGAGTTGTTGTTTAGGTCAAAGGCCAAGGACGTAGTGTCCTTTCTCAAGGAGACCGTCAAGGTTGTCTCGGAGACTACAAATTACCTTGGATTTGTTCTGGGGCCGGATTCGGGCAGCGTAACTTACACTGCGGTTCACCTATTGCCTGCGTCAGTGGGGAAAGCGCTCTTAGTCATAGTCACCGACGTCGGGTTTGTGGAAACATGCCTGATTGAGGTGCCTCCCATGTCTACTGAAGAGATACGCCGCGTTTCGGATATGTTGACGCGCTACCTTGCAAACGTGGAACTATCCAAAGTGCCCGATAGGGCTAACCATATGCTCCACGAAGAAGCGTCCCGGTACAGCGAGATCGTGGACCAGGTGGTTGAGTTCCTCAGAAGCGTCCAGTTGATGCCCGAGGGCGAGAGGCTCTTTGTTGGAGGCGCCGTCAACCTCCTAGGCCAGCCTGAGTTCAGGGATGTAGACAGAGTCAAAGATCTCCTCTTGGCCATAGAGAGTGAGGGTTTGATCCAGTATCTTTTGGAGCGGGAATCACGATCAGGCAATCCTGCCATTTCCATCGGCGGCGAAAACGAGTCCGACGCCGTGAAAGACCTGAGCATGGTCTACGGCAGGTTTTTTGCAGGCAGAAGTGAAGGGAAGATAGGTCTATTGGGCCCCAAGAGGATGGATTATCCTAAGTCCGTGGCAATAGTGAGGTTTTTCGAGAGGCGGCTGTCGCTCTTTCTGTCACAGCTGCAATAGAGCCTAGAACCAACAGTTTCAACAAAACAGGCCAGAAGATGGACCAGTGGTCAGGAGGAAGAAGATGACTCTCAAACAGGCTGCTCAGGGCTCGGAAATCGATGAGAAACTGGCTGCTCTTCTCACCAACGCCAACGCTGTCAGAGCCATAGCATCGGCGGTGGAAGGCACCATCGGACCCAAGGGATTGGACACGCTGCTTGTTGATAGATTCGGAGAAGTCGTCATCACCAATGACGGCATGACCATTCTGACCAAAATGGATGTCAGCCACCCTGCCGCGAAAATGGTTATCAACACGGCCAAAGCCCAGGAAGAGGAAGTCGGCGATGGCACAACTACCGCTACCATAGTGGCGGGCTCGCTCTTGGCTGAAGGTGTGTCTCAGGCCATCAGGGGCGTCCCTGTCACAAGACTAATCGATGGCATCAAAATAGGCATGAAGCGGGCGCTCGACTTTGTCCAGGAGAAGGCCATCAGGATTGAAGGCGTAGATGACCCTCTTCTCAAGAAAGTCGCTCTCATCGCAGGCCGCGATAATGAGGATGTGGCCGATCTGGTGGTCTCTGCCGCAAAGCTGGTGGGCAATGACAAGTTGTTGGATCGTAGGTTCAAGCTTGCCGAAACCATAATAGCCAAAGAAGGCGCCGACAACGAGGTTTTCGCAGGGATCATAATCGACAAAGACCGCCTGGAAGATGAGATGCCCGATAGTCTGGACAATCCAAAAATCCTGGTAGTGGACGATGCACTTGAGCCCGAGGAAGTTGAGGACGAGGCGTTGGCCACTGAGGCAGGATTCCAGCGCTACCTTCAGCTTCAAGAGGAGTTCAAGGCGAATCTCGCCAAGGTGCTGGAGTTAGGAGTCAATTTCATCGTAGTGGACAAGAGCATCTGCGACGCGGCAGAAGAAATGCTGCTTGATGCAGGGGTCATGGCTGTTGCCAGAGTCTCTACCGCTGAACTAAGGAAGGTATGCGAGCACACAGGCGCTCGAACTCTGAAGAGAACGGGGCTCAAGAAGCCCGCAGACGAACTGGCCAATTACCTGGGCCATGCTGACAGAGTCTATGAAGACGAGAAACTCGAGAATATCAGGATCTTAGGGGGCAAGGGTAAGCCAATGGCCACGATCCTAGTGGGGGCCACTACTGAGGAAATCCGTGGCGAAAGAGAGAGGATCTGCACTGACGCCGCGTCGTCTGTTCAGGCGGCCGTAAGGGGCGGAATAGTCGCAGGTGGAGGTTCTTTGGAGATTGCCGCTTCCAGAGAGGTCGACAAGATGAGGGCTAGCCACAAGGGCATGCAGGCATATGGGATTCAGTGCGTGGTGGAGGCTCTCAAGCGCCCGTTAGCCCAGATAGTTGCCAACGCCGGGTTTAACCCTTTGGAGAAGGTGGGCGATGTGGTGGCCCGCCAAGTCGAGGACGGCAACGATGGCTTGGCGCTAGACTGCGACAGCGGAGAAATAGCGGATATGCTGGAATTGGGCGTCATTGACCCTGCGCCCGTTAAGGAGCACGCCCTCAAGGCTGCCCTGGAGATCGCCTGCGCCATCCTTCGTATTGACACCATCATCAAGAAGAAGGACGAAAGCGACAATGGGCTGAAGCCTAAGGGTTCTGTGGAGGCTATGGACTTTTGAGCAACGACTACTATGAGGTGTTGGGGGTCGGCAAGGACGCTGGCCCCGATGAGATAAAGCGCGCTTTCCGGCAGTTGGCCAAAAAACACCATCCTGACGCCAACCCCGGAGATCCCAACGCAGAGGCCAAGTTCAAGGAGATTAACGAGGCCTATGACGTATTGTCGGATCCCGCCAAGAAGTCCAACTACGACGCTTACGGGAATCCCAACGGGCCAGTGGTTGGTCCAGGGCCGGGGGGAGCGGGCGGCGATAATCCGTTTGGCCGGGTGTTTGGGGATTTCGGTGGGTTTCCCTTCGGTAATCTGTTTGGGGATCTTGAGGATCTCCTGGGAGGCGGGAGGAGGCAGAGCACCGGCCCGCGGCGTGGCGATGACCTAGAGATGGAACTTGATATTTCCCTAGAAGAAGCTTTTTCGGGGGCAGACAAGGATGTCCGGATTCCTAGGATCGAGTCGTGCGACCGCTGCCAAGGGACAGGAGCCGAGCCGGGGTCCAAGGTAACGACGTGCTCGACGTGTCACGGTACGGGGCAAGTTCGCCAGGCCCGATCAACAATCCTCGGCCAGGTGATGACAGTGACCACGTGCCCCAAATGCGGAGGCACTGGGAAGACTATGGAAAAACCCTGCAGAGAGTGCGGCGGAAGGGGACAGGTCCAGAGAAACCGGGTAGTGACGGTCAAGGTCCCGCCAGGCGCCGAATCCGGGTTGCGTCTCCGGTTGGCTGGGCAGGGAAACGCCGGGACGCAAGGGGGATCCACAGGAGATCTGTATGTGGTGGTGTTCGTCAAACCCCACGCCCTTTTCCAGAGGCAAGGAGATGACCTGATTTTAGACAGGGTAATCAGTTTCCCGTTGGCTGCGGTAGGAGGGACCACGCGCATCCCCACCTTGGAAAGCGATATCGACTTGGATGTACCCCCTGGCACTCAGCCCGGGGCGGTCCTCAGAGCACGGAACAAGGGCATGCCGCGGCTACGGCAGAAGGGGCGCGGTGACCTTTTGGTCAGGGTAAATGTCAGGGTACCGACCAAGATTTCGGCCAAGGAGAGGGAGATTCTTAAGGACCTGGGCAAGCTTGAGGGAGAGACCTTCAGCGAGCAAAGATCCTTGTTTCAGCGACTAAGAGGGGCCGGGCAAACCGGCAACTCGTAGGCCGCAGGGATAAGAGCCAACTATGTTACCCTTAAGGTGCGCCGGGGACGGGGCTGTTGTCTCCGCGCGGTCCCTTAGCCATCCTGGGCATGCAATGGAGGCGATGATTTGAAGCGAGATCTGCCGCCGAACTTAATCCCTGACGCTAATCACACTCCCCCTCAGTTCTTTGTGACCGCTGAAATGGTCATGGGAAACCAAATCATACTGGTAGACGAGGTTTTCCACCACGCCGCCGTCAAGCGGCTTGGGCCTGGTGAGGTGTTCCGGGCTGTTCTGGGAGAAACCACCTACGAAGCCAGGGTTGAGTCGATTGCAGCTGATCATCTTATGGCTGCCATTGTGGACAGGAGGCGGACATCCCCTCCCTTATCCAAGATTCATCTTTACCCTGCGCTCCTCAAAGGCCAGAAGTTTGACTTGGTAATCGAGAAGGCAACGGAGATTGGAGTCAGTTCCATCACGCCCCTCGTGACCCGCCGGACTATCCCGCGGATTCATGACGAGAAGGCTCTAGCCAGGAGGGCTCGTTGGGAGAAGCTGGCCAAGGCCGCTTCCCAGCAATGCGGGAGGCCCAACATTCCGGAGATACGCCAAGTTCGGGGTCTCCATGAGGCTATGGACGGTGCGCTAGAGGGGCTGCTTCTATTGGCACATGAACACGAGGTTCGGTCACCCGGCGCAAGCGCAGAAGGCGGCCTTTTTGGCCTGTTGAAAGGGGCCAACGAGGTGTCTGTGCTAATTGGCCCCGAAGGAGGACTTGATGCCGCCGAGGTCCGCGCCGCCATGGATCGCGGCTTCAGGCCGTTTTCTCTAGGACCGTACATCCTCAAAGCCGAGACTGCTTCCTTAGCCGCTGTGGCGATCCTCGCGTGGTGTATGGGGAGTCTTGTGGGGCCCAGCGACGTTACGCGAACTGCAGCCAAGTGACCTGCGTACTGGCGACCCGCCAGGAAATCGCGGGCCGTCGAGCATTCTCCGTTACGTAACCCGCCAGACAACCGCCTGCGAGTCAATCTGCCACCGAGCAGATTCCCGCCAAGAAATCAGCGCCAGGTAGCCTTTCGTCAAGCGGCCTACCGCCAAATATTCGCCGCGAGCATCAACTGGCCGTACCTCTAATACCCTGGATATGGGAGGCTTCATACAAGGCTTTGCGTCAGGGCGCAACAGCATTGCCGGCGATGCCTAGACCGCGTCGGTTTGGGGGGGCTTTACCATGTTTGTGGTTAGGACGAAATACGTGTCTGCCCTCGTCATGTCCATTTTCTTGTGGGTCGCCTGCAGTGTGGGCTTTCTGGGAATGTACGAGACCGGCAGGGCAATGCCCGCCTTTGCGCCCATCTTCAAAGGGCTTTCGGGAAGCCCGTCAGCCAGTCTCATGTTCAACGTAGACTGGGGCGAAGAGTACCTGCCCCATATGCTCGATACTCTCAAGGAGAGGATGGTTAAGGCCACATTTTTCCTAACAGGCACCTGGGCAGAGCGCAACAGCGAATTGGCCAGGCGCATTCTGGAAGATGGGCATGAGGTGGGAAATCACGGAGGTTCCCACGTACACATCGAGACGATGTCCAGGGATAATCTACACATAGTGATTAGATCCGGGGAGGAGCGCATCTTCCAGGCTACAGGAGTCAGGCCGTCCAAGCTGTTTGCTCCGCCCTATGGAGAGTGGACAGACAATTCAGTGGCCTATGCTTTGGAAATGGGCTATCAGACGGTTCTGTGGACAGTAGACACCGTGGACTGGCGAGAACCTCCTCCCGAGACCATCTGGAAACGAGCGCTCGCCGGCGCGAGCCCTGGCTGCCTGGTGCTCATGCATCCTACGGAGAACACCGCCATCGCACTCCCTACCATCATTGACGGGTACAGAGAAAAGGGGCTTTCGCTGGTTACTGTGTCCGAGAACCTCACGAGGAAGCCGGGGCCCGTGGTGACTCCGGGCCAGTAGGGTTTAGGGCCCGAACTGTCGGCGAGGATAGGACGTGGTGACCTAATATCAGTGATGAGTAGCTCCAGGAGCCGAACCTCCGGCGAGGATAGGACGTGGCGGACTAGTCATCAGTGATGAGTGAGTCTAGGATCCGAAGCGAGGGCTAGGATAGGATGTGGCGACCTATTCATCAGTGATGAGTAGCTCCAGGAGCCGAACCTCCGGCGAGGATAGGACGTGGTGACCTAATCATCAGTGATGAGTAGCTCCAGGAGCCGAACCTCCGGCGAGGATAGGACATGGCGACCTAATCATCAGTGATGAGTAGCTCCAGGAGCCGAACCCGGGGCTAGGATAGGATCTAGGATCCGATCCGGCCGCATTGGGGTGTAGGGTCCGGCTTCGTTCTCTCTCGGCACCGCCCGTGGCACCCCGGGCAGCCCTGGCACCCATCGCGCCCCTCCCAAAATCGACAATTCCGTGGCTATTGTAAGCCCCGCACTAGGTTGACCTTCCTGCCAGTTCTTTCCTTGCCGCAAGCGGTTATAATGAAAGCATCGCTACTATTGGCACCAAGCACGAATCGAGCGTGAGTTCGGTTGTCTTGTATTTTCTGCTAGTAGTAGCTAGACCAGAGATCAGTTGCGTTTTGTCTGCCGGCAGTGGCGGGGACTCGGTTGCGCTACTTCACGTTTGTGGCAGGCTGTAACCAGAGCCCAACAGTGATACTGAGATGCTTCGGGGGTCAACGCGATTGGAACACATAACCGTTCAGGGCTGCAATAGGACAGAGGGGCTACACCCACGGGGAGTCCGAACTGTCTCATTCAAAACGCTGGGTTGCAGGCAGAATCAGTACGACACCGACTACCTTAAGGAAACCTTCAGAGAGAAGGGGTTTCAGGTGGTTGAGTCGGAGCCTAGCGACCTCGTGGTGGTCAATACATGCGCTGTAACCACTAGAAGCGCAGCCAAATGCAGGCAAGCCATACGGGCTGCTGCCAGAACCGGGGCGAAGGTTCTGGTGACGGGGTGTTACTCCCAAGTGGCGGCTGATGAGATTGCACGTATCCCCGGGGTCTTGGTGATTTCCGGGGTCCGTGGCCG
This sequence comes from Bacillota bacterium, assembly GCA_040771825.1. Lineage (GTDB taxonomy): Bacteria > Bacillota > Sulfobacillia > Fermentithermobacillales > Fermentithermobacillaceae > JAXGZG01. The sequence continues at coordinate 280,017 of JAXGZG010000001.1, forward strand.
CGGCGAACTCGCGTCCCTAGCGGAACGTGCCTTGGCCGAACCACCGTCGATCTCGAGTGAAGCAACCTGCGTCCTTCAGGACTCGCGCGAACCGGAACAGACCACGAGGCAACTTCGACCCATCATGGCAGTGACCCCTCACGAGGAAAGCCAGCCCTTCGAGGAGACCCCCGTACCCTCGCCGACCCTCACCCGGGCCTACCTAAAGATCCAGGAGGGATGCGGAGATTTCTGCTCCTACTGCATTGTCCCCTATGCTAGAGGACCATCAAGGTCCAGGGCTCCCCACAAGGTGCTACAAGAGGCCCGTAGCTTGATTGAGAGAGGCTACAAAGAACTTGTTTTGACTGGTACACATTTGGGCCTGTATGGCGAAGATCTGAACCATGGGCGAACCACCCTTGCTGGGATCATCAAGGAGATTTGCATGATACCCGGGCTTTTGAGACTAAGATTGAGTTCCCTCGAGCCCCACGACGTCACTTCCGATCTCATCCATTGCCTGAGGTACCCCCAGGTGTGTCACCATCTCCACTTGCCGCTTCAGAGCGGGAGCGAGCGCGTGTTGCGTGCCATGGGAAGAAGGTACACCGCCAAAGGTTTCTTGGAGACCCTTGACAGTGTTCGCATGGTAGCCCCTGACGTGGGCATCTCTACAGACATAATCGCCGGGTTCCCTGGTGAGACAGATCAAGAGCACCAGGAAACGCTAGACGTCGTTGGGGAAGCCCGTTTTTCCAGGATACATACGTTCAAGTTTTCGGCTCGTCCCGGCACCCGCGCGTGGGAATTGCCCGGGAAGATTGCGGAAAAAGTTAAAGCAAGCCGGGTAAGCGAGATAATTCATCTCGGCGGGGAACTCTCCCGGGACTTTCACAGTAAACATGTAGGCAGGGATGTTGAGGTACTGGTAGAAGACGACCGTACCAAAGAAGGGTTTTTGACCGGTGTCACAAGGAATTACATCCGCTGCTATTTGGAGGGCCATGATGGCCTCAAAGAAACGCTCCAAAACGTGCGAGGGGTCTCCCTAACCCCTGACGGAGTGTTTTGCGAGATGCCCCATAGCCCAAAGACCTGGTAAATGGGGGATCATGATGTCGTTGAGGTTAGGTCTCATTTTCGGCGGGAGGTCCGGTGAGCACGAGGTCTCGGTCAGATCGGGACAGGCTGTCTGGGAAGCTTCCGTAAGGGCCGGTTTTGACGTAGTGGGAGTTGGCATTACCCGTCAAGGACAGTTCGTCTATTTAGGCGACTGTGGCGGCTTCTTCGCCGGTGCCCCACAGGAAATCCACTTGTCGGCGGGGCCCAGATGCTTCATTCTCCCGGATCCCACGCGCCCGGGCATCTATGTGGAGAAAGCGACCGCAGGCGTCGCTACGGGCCAAGCTTCCGCCGGCCAACTGCAAGGTGTGGTCAGGATCCAGGTCGACGCCATCTTTCCTGTGCTTCACGGCTCCTACGGCGAAGATGGCGCCATACAGGGACTGCTGGAATTGTCAGGCATACCCTACGTTGGTGCTCCGGTCCTAGGTTCTGCCATATGCATGGATAAGGACACCACCAAAAGGCTTCTGGCGACTCACGGAGTGCCTCACGTCCCCGCCCTGTCAGTGGCTCGGTTTCTGTGGCAGTCAAAGCGCCTGGACATACTCTCGGACCTAGCCAAAGCCATGAAGTTTCCTGCATTTGTTAAGCCGTCGGGTTCAGGATCCAGTTTGGGAGTGAGCAAGGTCAAGGACCCGGATGGCTTGGCTGACGCTTTGGATGCCGCATTCCTGTATGACACTAAAGCCCTAGTAGAACCCTCTCAAGAAGGACTTTTGGAAGTTGAGTGCGCCGTCTTGGGAAACGCAGAGCCGAAGGCCTCTGTGCCCGGTCAAATACTGCCCCGCCGAGAGTTTTACGATTACGACGCAAAATATGTTGAGGACACAACCGACTTGGTGATACCGGCGCCCCTTGACCAAGGACTGACCAGAAAGGTTCAGGAAGCCGCTGTGCAAGCATTTAGGGCGACGGGGTGCAGGGGAATGGCTAGGGTGGATTTCTTTGTGGACCCTGCAAGTGGCGAGGCGTATGTAAGCGAACTCAACACCATACCGGGGTTCACCTCCATAAGCATGTACCCAAAGATGTGGGCAGTCTCAGGACTGCCTTTCCACGGACTTGTGAAGTCTCTAGTGGAGCTTGCGCTGGAGCAGAAGGCGGACGCTTGGAAAGAGGTAAGGGTCCGAAGATAGAGGGCAATACCCGGCATATCCTTGGCATTGACCCTTGGCATTGACCCTTGGCATTTCCGTTGACCGGATCAAGCGCGGTATTGTACAATCCATGTGTTGCTCTGTTGGGAGCGGGGAAACGCCTGCGGCGGAGGGAGGGACATAGACTTGCCAGAGATTAGAGTGGGAAAAGAAGAATCCTTCGATAGTGCCCTGCGCCGCTTCAAGAGGGAATGCCAGAGGTCCGGTATCCTTCGGGACGTGCGTAAGCATGAGCATTACGAGAGTCCTAGCGTGAAACGGAAGAAGAAGTCAGAGGCTGCTCGCCAGCGTAAGAGGAGAAAACGTGTCTACTAGACGCAGGTTGCGTCATGAGTTCGGCCAAAAGTCAATGACCTTACAGGGAACCCAGAGATGGGTTCCCTTCATTTTATGTGCTCCGGGTCTCATAGACTTCCTTGTAAGTGCCATTGGGGGGAGTGCCATGCGCAAGACCATAAAGCAGGGCCTTTCTGAGGTGTTAGATCTGCCTGCCGATGTAAGCCTCGACCTTCCGAGAGTCGTGATTCACGGCCACCTTGGAGTTCTCATCCAGAATCACAGAGGGATAATGCAGTGTTCTAGGAGCACCATCGTAATTGGGATTGGCAAAGGCCAGATCACCATTCTGGGGCAGGATCTGGAAGTGGAAGAAGTCAGCAGAGAGGATGTGGTCATAAGAGGAACCATCAACTCGGTGCAGATGGAGACTTAGGTGAAGCGCGCCAGGGAGTACCTCAAAGGATACGTTGTGGTCGAAGTCCGAGGCAAGAACCCTGAGCGTCTGATTAACCTTTGCTTGGCCAATGGTTTCCCAGTGTGGGATTTCACGGTCAAAGGGAAGGTGGCGACCTTCTCGACAACCGTGTCAAAGTACATGGAAATCCGCCCCCTTGCTAGAAGGGCTCGTTGTGTGCCCAGGGTAAGGAAGAGGGTGGGCTTGCCCTTTTTCGTCCAGAGACTCCGGCACCGTCCTTTCATGGTATGGGCTCTTGTGCTGATGATCGGGGCCATTATCTACTTATCAGGGTCGGTGTGGTCAGTGGAGGTCAGGGGTACCGAGAACGTCTCCCAGGACACCATCCTGGAAGCCGCCCGTAAAGGCGGGTTAGTTATGGGGGTAAGGCGCCGAAGAATCTCTTCTGACATTGACACCGTAATTGTGCAGGAGGTCCCTCAGTTGTCCTGGGTGTACGTCCACTGTCAAGGTACCCACGCCATAATCGAAGTAGCCGAGAAGAGCCGCCCCGAATCCGAGGGGCCCGGAGATGTAGTTGCCGCCAAAGACGGAGTCATAGAGTCGCTGCTGGTCCATTCGGGGGTTCCTGTTGTGCGCCCGGGGGATACTGTCCAAAAAGGTTCTCTGCTCATAGCAGGTGAGATCTCCGGGGAGATCAAAGGCGCCCGAGGCACCATCACAGCACTAACCTTTTACGAAGTTCGCGTAGAAATCCCATTTCAGCGATTGGTGGCCACCAGGACCGGTCGCAAGGCCGAGACCAAACTCGTGCGGTATTGGGCGCAACAGGGGCAAAATGAGCACGGGGGGAAAAGTAGGGAATGGATTCTCGCCGGGAACAGAAGCATGTTCGATTGGTATGAGATAGAGGACTACCCGGGACCAGATCTGGTTTTGCCCGGCGGCAGACGGGTACAGGTCGTAACCAGGGTATTCTACGAGGTGCAGTGGACAGACGTGACAATTGGGATTGACGAGGCCAAAGCCCTGGCAGAGAGGCAAGCCAGGGATACCATTGAAAGGCGGTTGCCTTCTTCGGCGAAATTGGTAGACTTGACGTGTGAGGTATTGCCATGGGACGGGCAAAGCCTTTCTATTCGGATGACTGCTTCGGCTATTGAGGAAATCGGTCAAGTGCGCCAATGGTCGGGGCAAAATACGGAGGTTGATAGGTAGATTTGCCATCATACGAGTCCAGCATCTCCTTTGACATTGTGGATAATGGTGAGATGTACCGACTTTTCGGAAACTATGATGAAAACCTCGCACTCTTAGAAGACACCCTCGACGTCAAGATTGCAGCCCGCGGCAAGACCCTTACGGTTTCGGGCGGAGAAGATGAGGTGCGGATGTCCAAGTCAGTGTTGGAGCACCTAATCGGACAAGCGCGGTCAGGGCAGAAAGTCACCGTTCACGATGTTCGCTACGCTGTACGGGCGGTAAAGGAAGGGAACATCCTGGAGGATTTGGGCGGCAGCATCCTGGTGAGCGCCAGGGGCAGGCCCATTGGCCCTCGGACCCAAGGCCAGAAAGAATACGTCAAAGCCATAAAAGAGAACCCCCTGGTGTTCGGAATTGGCCCTGCGGGAACGGGCAAGACGTACATCGCCGTAGCCATGGCTGTGGCGGCTTTCAAGAAAAAACAGGTGGACAGGATCATCCTGACCAGGCCCGCGGTTGAGGCCGGGGAAAGATTAGGGTTTCTTCCCGGGGATATCCAGGAGAAGGTCAACCCTTATCTGAGGCCTCTCTACGATGCCCTATTCGATGTCTTGGGCATCGAGACGTTTCAGAAGTACATGGAGAAGGGACTCATTGAAGTGGCGCCTCTTGCGTACATGCGAGGGCGCACCTTGGAATCCTCTTTTGTTATACTTGACGAAGCACAGAACACGACTCCGGAACAGATGAAGATGTTTCTTACGCGGATGGGGCTCAATTCCAAGGCGGTGGTCACCGGGGATATCACCCAGATAGACCTGCCCAAGGGCACTTATTCAGGCCTTGACCAGGTAAGGGTGATACTCAGGGACGTTCAGGGTATCGGCTTTGTGTATCTTTCCGATCGGGACGTTGTGAGGCACGAGTTGGTGTCCAGGATAGTCAGGGCCTATGAGAAATTCGACGACACGGCATGGAAGGAGAGTAAGCAAAGATAGTGATGCGACCCCCGGCTGGTAACGGTAAGGGGAAGCCTGTTTCCAAAGCGCGGACAAACTCTCCTGGCGCCGGGGAACAGGAATCTTCTCTAGATAGCGTCCAAAGACTCCTCGCCGGGCTCTCCCGGAATATCCGGGAGGTGCTGTGGGTCGCTTCAACCTTTCTTGTGATGTTTTCGGTCCTTTTTGTCTCCCAAATGCCGCCTCAGATAGGACTGCGCGTGGGTGAAGTCTCTCCCATAAACGTCAAGGCGCCCCAGGAAGTAATAGACCAGGCCGCCACCGAGAGGCTCAAGAGCGAACGCGCCAAGACAGTGAGCAAGGCCTGGGATACGGATCCTAACGTCCTATCGGACTTAACCTCGATGCTGACCGCCATGCGAGACAAGATCGCCCAGCTGAGTTCGGGTACCGACCTGTCTACTCAGGAGATTGTGAAGGAATTGCGTCCTTTTGTTCTGGACGATCTTCCTGACGCCGATATCATCGCGGTTGTGGCGACTTCCGCCATAACACTAGATGCTTCCATGAGCCGTACCCAGACCGCTTTGGCCGACATTCTCTCCACCGACCTGAAGGCTGAGAACCTAGACTGGGGCAAACAGAAGGTTTCCGAAGCTTTGAACGCCGACGATAACGTGCCTTCACAGATGGCGAGATTTCTCATGTCCTTTGTGCAGAAGAACCTCCGTCCAAACCACATCCTCAACCAAGAGGAGACCGACAAGCGGGTGAAAGAAGCCGTAGCCGCAGTGGAGCCGGTGCGGATTCGCCGGGGACAGTTCATAATCCGCGAGGGCGATGTGGTCAGCGACGATCAAATTGCCATCCTCCAGTCTTTGGGCATGATGGGCGGCAGAGTGCGTTTGACCGCCATAGCCGGAGCGCTGCTCATGTCGGTGCTCATATGCGGTTTCTTAACAGGGTACGTTGGGATCTATCACCCCGATTTGGTTACGTCGGGCAAGCTTCCCATGTTAGCGTCGGCGGTCATTATTGGGGTGCTGGCAGTTAAGGCTGCGTGTCAAGTATCGGGGCTTCTGGCTCCTACCGCAGCAGGTGTAATTCTGGCGTCTACCCTTGTTGATCGTAGGATGGGAGTCATCTTTGGTTCGTGCCTGACCTTGGTGGTTGGTTCCATCTCGGGGTTTGATGTGCGCTTCATGGCCCTGTCTCTAGTAGGGGGGTTGGCGGCTGCATTGACCATCCGGGTGGATTGGAACCGTTCAGCGGTGGTTCGGGCCGGGCTGGTAGTGGCTGCAGCCAACACCGTCACTTTTGCTGCCCTGGGGTTGACAGGGGCAATACCCTTGGCTGACGTTCTCTCTATCCGGGATCTGCTGTTTGTGGCGGGCAATGGGCCTCTGTCATCGGTGCTGGCCCTTGGGTCCTTGCCGCTTTTTGAGATTCTTTTCGGTATCATTACTCCCATACGGCTCATTGAGCTGTCCAACCCAGAGCACCCTCTCTTGCACAGGCTCCTTTTGGAAGCCCCCGGCACCTATCATCACAGCATCATGGTGGGAAACTTGGCAGAGGCCGGGGCTTGGGCTATCGGCGCTGATAGTCTTCTGGCCAGGGTTGGAGCCTATTATCACGATGTGGGCAAGATCAGGCGGCCTTACTTTTTCGTTGAGAACCAGGTTTTCGGCCTGGAGAACCCCCACGACAAGATGAGCCCAGCCTTATCGGCCACAGTTATCATGTCTCACGTGAAGGATGGCCTGGAACTTGCGGATGAGCACAAACTGCCCTCTGTGATTCGGCAGTTCATCGCCGAACATCACGGCACAACGCTCGCGTCTTTTTTCTTCATGAAAGCTTCTTCAGAGAACCAGACCAAAGATCAAAGAGGGCCCGAGGAGTGGGACTTTCGCTACGAAGGCCCTAGGCCGCAAAGCAAAGAGACCGCTGTGGTAATGCTGGCGGACAGTATTGAGGCGGCGGTTCGCTCCATATCCAAGCCCACCCCTGCCAGAATCGAGTCTATGGTCAGGCGCCTCATACAGGAGAAGCTCACAGACCACCAGCTGGATCGATCAGACCTCACTCTCAAGGAATTGGACACCATCGCAGATACATTTACCAAGGTGTTAACGGGGATCTTTCATACTAGGATCGAGTACCCAGACAGGAACTTGGGCAAACCGCCCGAAGGAAACGAAGGTGCGGCCGTTGAGCGTTGAGGTCGATACGATTCTGAAAGAGAACCTTTCGGCTGAGCGGGCAGAACACTTGAGGACCTTTGCCGCAGAGGCTGTGGAGACGACACTGTCGGCTGAGGGCAGAAAGCCAGAAGGCTGCGAAGTGTCGGTGCTTTTCACTGACGATTCTTTCATAGCCGACCTTAATTCGCAGTATAGAGGGGTTGAGGGGCCTACCGATGTACTGTCTTTCGCGATGATGGATTCAAGCGAAGCCAGTCTATGTGACATACCGGGGCTCCTTGACATGCTAGGTGACATCGTGGTGTCCTTAGAGACGGCCAAGCGCCAGGCGGATCTCGGCGGCAAATCGGAAGACGACGAGATCGCGCTTCTTCTAGTTCACGGCACGCTCCATCTTTTGGGTTACGACCATGATGAGCCTGAAAAAGAGGCGATCATGTGGGAGAAACAAAGGGAGGTTCTAGAAGCCCTAGGCGTCCGGTCAAAGTGAAAGGAAAGTCTAGGGGCGTTTTGGGGAGCCTCGCCCGGAGTTTCGGCCACGCTTGGTCTGGACTGTCTTACGTCTACCGGACGCAGCGCAACATGAGGATTCACGTGATGTCTGCCGCTTTAGTGGGGGCTGCATGCATTGTTCTGGGCGCAGGGCGGCTTGAGGTGCTCATGGTATCCTTTGCTGTAGCGGGAGTATTGGTCGCCGAGGTAACCAACACTTTGGCCGAATCCCTCACGGATCTCATGAAACCCGAGTTCAGTCGTTTGGCCAAGATTACCAAGGATGTGGCTGCCGCAGGCGTTCTGCTTACGGCCATCTTCTCTGTAATAATCGGGATCGCAGTGTTTCTTCCCCTCTTGCCCGGGCTTTCGGCCAGATTGGATACGTTCTTCTGGGATCGCCTTGCGTACTTCGGAGCATATGTGGCCATAGTAGTCTTTCCCGCGGTGTTGGGGATTTGGAAAGGTAAGGGGTAATCGTTGCTGTATGAAACAGAAGGGATCGTTCTCTCCCAAACGGCCCTTGGGGAATACGACAAGATAATCGCCGTATTGTCCAGGAGAGAGGGCATCGTGAGAGCGGTGGTGAAGGGCGTCCGTAAGCCCGCTAGTAGGCTTTCCCCTGTTACCCAGCCGTTTTGCGAAGCCAACTTCCAGTTCTACAAAGGCAAGTCCCTAGATAGGGTCACTCAGGTTTCCCTCAAAACCTCCCACCCCAACATAATCGCCGATTATCACAAGACTATATACGCTAGTTACCTGGCGGAACTCACGCTGGAATTGCTGCCCGACAGAGAGCCTCAAGAAGAGCAGTATGACCTTTGGGTCAGGGCGCTGACTTGCCTTGAGGAACGGGATGATCCCTGGATAGTCACGAAATGGGGCGAGTCGGGGCTCCTTCTTCGTGCCGGGCTGGCGCCGTCTCTTGACCACTGCACCATTTGCGGAATCTTCCTGGGAGAGGGCGGCAAGCCATCAGGGAGCCGAGCGGGTTTGGGGTTTTCCCCCAGTTTCGGCGGGGTTATTTGCCCCTCGTGTTCAGGACAAGCCGGGCCCGATTTCCATTGTTTGGAGGTTGCCCCGGGGACTTTGCGGACTTTGGAGATTCTTCTGGCAGGCGCATTGGAGCACCCTCCTCGATGTCCCAACATTACTGCCAGAGGCCAGGTGAAGGACGAAATCGAGATTGTCCTCAGAGAGTACGTCCAGTACACTTTGGGGAAACGTCTAAAATCCCTTTCCCTTGTGGAGAGTATAGGTGCGGACACGCCAAAGTGAGCGGGCTTTCTCGGTGAGTTTCGTCGTGAGTGGCCCTCTATGACGCTGGGCGGCGGCCCCACAAGGGAGTGAAGCAGGATATGGACAATCTGGTAGAGAAATCTGACGCTATGCGCAAGATGGCGCTACAGTGCCCCGAGAACCTCTTGCGCGTCTTGGCCAGCCTGATCCGAAGAGGCAACGCCAGCCACATAATCATCAGGAATGGTGATCAGGTCATGGTTGATGTACCGGTCACAGTGGGATTCATTGGGGCGGCCTTGGCGCCGTGGTTTGCGTTTTTCGGGGGTATGGTGTTTCTGGCAAGCACCTTGAGCCTGGAGATACAGCGGCCTCCTGAGGATTAGGCGCATCGTTGGTTATTGCAGTCTGCATCGCAGTGTGCAGCGTTGGGAAGGAGTCGTTAGCATGGGGGAGTCTCTCTACTTTCGGGACGTGGTGTCCAAGCTTCAGAAGTTTTGGGCAGACCAGGGCTGCTACATAGGACAGCCTTACGACATGGAAAAGGGTGCGGGGACCATGAACCCTTTTACCTTTTTCAGAGTGCTTGGGCCGGAGCCTTGGAATATGGCTTACGTTGAGCCTTGCCGCAGGCCCGCTGATGCCCGCTTCGGGGACAACCCGTACCGCATGGGCCACTACTTTCAGTTTCAGGTCATCATGAAGCCGCCCCCCGACATGGTCGTGGAGCTTTACATAAACTCCCTGGAAGACTTGGGTATCAGGCGAGAGGAACACGACATTCGCTTGGTGGAAGACAACTGGGAGTCCCCGACTCTGGGCGCGTCAGGCCTCGGGTGGGAAGTATGGCTAGATGGCAACGAGATTACCCAGTTCACATACTTTCAGGAAGTTGGCGGTTTGGAGGTTAAGCCCATATCCGTTGAGATCACTTATGGCTTGGAGCGATTGGCCGCCTACATTCAGGGGCTCGATAGCGCCTGGGACGTAAAAGTGTCTCCCGGCTTGACGTACCGGGATCTTTTCCTAGAACAAGAGAAGCAGAACTCGGCTTACGGTTTTGAGGTGGCTGACGTTCCAATGCTCAGGCAAACTTTTGACCAGTACGAGAACGAGTCCAGGAAAGTCTTGGGGCTAGGTCTTTTCTACCCGGCCTACGACAACGCCCTCAAGTGTTCTCACTTGTTCAACCTGCTAGACGCCAGAGGGGCCCTCTCAGTGGCGGACCGGCAGAATTACATCGCGAGAGTGCGCGCTTTGACTAGGGAGTGCGCCAAGAAGTACGTGGCCGCACGGGGGGAGCAGGACAATGCCTAGACAATTCGTACTAGAGATCGGATCTGACGAGATCCCCGCCAGGTACCTACCTATGGCCATCTCCGATCTGGAGAAGCGGGCGGCGGCCGCCTTCCGCGATTGCCGCTTGGGTTTTGACGCTGTTTCGGCTTATGGCACACCCAGGCGCTTGGCGCTTTTTGTGGACGGACTCAGGGAGAGCGGGGACGATGCCACTTTCAAGGTCAGGGGGCCATCCAAGAAGGTGGCGTTCGATCAGGAAGGCAATGCCAGCAAAGCGCTTCTGGGCTTCGCCCGTTCCTTGGGGATAGATCCGCATTCTGTGACCGTAGAGACCGAAAGCGCCGGCGAGTATGTTTACGGCACAAAGCACGAAAAGGGCCGCCCCGCTCAAGATATCCTGAAAGATGTTCTTCCGGGCGTCATCATGGGCATGGAGTGTCCCCACCCTATGCGATGGGGCGGCGAGAACTGGCGCTGGTACCGGCCTATACGATGGCTGGTCTGTCTTTTCGGCCATGAGGTAGTGGAGATTCAGGTGGCGGGGAGGACCGCCGGCAGGGTCACCTATGGGCATCGTACGCTGCATCCAGGCGTTGGGAATATACCCCAAGCCAAAGACTACTTTGACGTCGTCCGGTCTATGGGAGTTGAGGTTGACCAGGAGAGGCGAAAAGCCAAGATTTTGGAGGACGCTGAGCGGATCGCACGGGAGATTTCAGGAGTGCCTCTCTTGGACGAGGGTCTTGTCTCGGAGGTGGTTAGCCTCTGCGAGCATCCATCGGGCTTTTTGGGAAGATTCGATGAGAAGTATCTGCGTCTCCCAAAGGAAATCCTGGTCACGGCCATGCGCCACCATCAGCGGTATTTTCCTGTGGTGGATGCGCAAGGCAATGTCCTCCCTGGATTCGTCGGCATAAGGGATGGGGACCCGGCTGAAGGGATTGAGACTGTCAGGGTGGGGAACGAGTGGGTGCTTCGGGCCCGCTTGGAGGATGCCGAGTTCTTCTACGATCAGGATACTAAGGTGAGATTGGACCATCGCATCCAGGATCTCAAGGGAGTGCGGTTTCTGAGGGATGCCGGGACGATTTACCAAAAGACAGAGCGTGTGGCCGATCTGGCAAAGGACATCGGGGCACAGATAGGGCTTGACCAGGTGGAGATAGATTACGCCGCTAGGGCCGCCATGCTTTCCAAGTGCGACCTAGTGACTGCCGTGGTAAGGGAGTTTCCCGAGCTTGAGGGTACCATGGGCGGCATCTACGGAAGACTGCAGGGTTATCCCCGAGAAGTCACTGACGCCATCAGCGACCAGTACCTGCCCCGGGGAGTTAAGGATTCGTTGCCTAGACAGGGCGTGAGTTCGGCCGTAGCTCTGGCCGACAAAGTCGACACTCTTGCAGTGGCCTTTTCCCTTGGGATCGAGGTTTCGGGTTCTCAGGATCCCCTGGGGCTCAGGCGAAGCGCCTACGGAGTCGTGAGCATCCTCATGAACCACGGTTACGACGTCGACTGTGAGCAACTTATTCAAAGACCCCTCGAGCTTGCGTCCACCGTGGTCAAGAAGGTTTCGCCTTCCGCCCGGGAGAAGCTGTGGCTATTCCTCATGGGCAGGGTTGAGGCCATTCTCACAGATCAAGGTTGTTCTATTGCCGTTACGAGAGCGGTTATGGGCGGAGGCGAGAAGCGGTGTGCCCGATTCCCGGCTATGGCCAAGGCTCTCTTGGACATCGCGGGTTCTCCTGCGCTCTCAGATGTCATTGTTGGGTGGCGGAGGACCAACGTCTTGGGCAAAGGCTCATCATCCAGGGAAGTGTCACCCGGTCTCTTTCAAGAGCCAGCCGAGGAGAACCTCTATCGTGTTCTCTTGGAGCGGTACGATGCCGCCAAGGAACTGTATGAGAGAGGAGACTATTCGGCTTACCTCGTTTTCCTGGCTGAACTTAGGCCGGCGATTGACCGGTGTCTAGATGAAGTTCTAATAATGGCCAAGGAGCCGGAGATAAAGGAGAACAGGCTTCGCCTATTGGGATTGGCTGCGGATCTCTTTACGGTTTTCGCTGACTTCTCCCAGGTGTTGTCGCTGGTGGCTCCCACCTAGGCGGCCCCCTCCTAGGTGCTCCTTCCTAGGTTGAATCAGAATTCACTAGCGGATAGAATATTGGAGGCGTCTTTTAGGCTTGGCTCATATGCAAGATTACATATAGGGGGCGAAAACTTGGGTTCTAAGTTGATCTACTGGTTTAGGGAAGGCTCAGGCGACATGAAGTCGATTCTGGGCGGAAAAGGTGCCGGTCTCTCCGAAATGACTCGAATCGGGCTCCCCGTTCCTCAGGGATTCACCATCACCACCGAAGCTTGCCTTGCCTACAATAAGCTTGGCAATAAGATGCCCGATGAACTGAAAGAGAGTATCCGGCAGCACATCACGGAGTTTGAGAAAGAGACCGGGAAGACTTTTGGCGGGACTGAGAATCCCCTTCTCGTCTCGGTTCGTTCCGGTGCGCCTGTCAGCATGCCCGGCATGATGGACACCATCCTTAACCTCGGATTGAACGACCAGAGCGTTCAGGGTCTATACAACGCCACGGGCAACATGCGATTTGCTTTAGACTGCCAGCGGCGCTTCATCCAGATGTTCTCTGACGTGGTGCTGGAGTTGGATCACGACCAGTTCGAGAAAGTTCTGTCCTCGGTCAGAGAGGAAGAGAAGGCCAAGTACGACTTCGAAATTTCCGTTCCTGGTCTCAAGAAGATCATCAACGGCTACCGGAAGATCGTGCAAGAAAAGGCAGGAATCCCGTTCCCAGAGGATCCCATGGAGCAGCTGTATATGGCTGTTCAGGCCGTGTTCCGCTCCTGGAATAACGAGCGCGCCGTACTCTACCGTCAACTAAACAAGATACCCGACGACCTCGGCACCGCCGTGAACGTTCAGCTCATGGTATTCGGCAACATGGGGGATCAGTCGGGCACAGGCGTTATGTTCACTCGTGACCCCTCCACAGGAGAAAACGTCTTGTACGGCGAGTACTTGATTGACGCCCAGGGTGAGGACGTGGTGGCCGGCATCAGGACTCCTAAGCCCATCGCCGAGATGGTCAACGACCTTCCTGCAGCGTACGAAGAGCTGCAGAAAGTCGCAAAGGTCCTGGAAGACCACTACCACGACATGCAAGACATCGAGTTTACCATCGAGAACAACAAGGTCTACATGCTGCAAACTCGTACCGGCAAGAGGACCGCACAGGCTTCCTTGGAGATTGCTCGTCAGATGGTGGCCGAGGGCCGGATTACTAAGGAAGAAGCCCTTGCCCGCGTGAGCCCAGAGGAAGTCTCTAGGCTTCTCCACAGGGGACTAGACCCCAACGCCAAGAACCAAGTGTTGGCCACAGGGCTTCCGGCGTCTCCAGGCGCCGCAGTTGGAACCTTGGTGTTCGACTCCAAGGTTGCCCGAGAGATGGGAGAGGCCGGCGAGAAAATCATTCTAGTCAGGCCTGAAACTAAGCCCGACGACATGCCAGGTATCGTTTTCGCACAAGGGCTCCTTACTTCTCGCGGAGGCATGACCTGCCACGCTGCAGTGGTCGCCAGGGGAATGGGCAAGCCCGCCATCGTCGGCTGCGAAGCCATGGACCTCGACATAGACCACAAGAAGGCCAAGTTTGGATCGGTCACCTTGTCTGAAGGTGACATCATCTCCATTGACGGTGCTAGCGGAAGGGTTCTCATGGGCGCGGTCAACACAGTGGAACCAGTCCTTAGCGGGGCCTTCAAAGAGATTTTGGCATGGGCCGACCAGGTCCGAAGACTGGGAGTCAAGGCAAACGCAGACACGCCGGGAGATGCCCAAAGGGCCCGAGAGCTCGGAGCAGAGGGGATTGGCCTCTGCCGCACTGAGCACATGTTCATGCAGCCCGAGCGGCTCCCCATGGTACAAGAGATGATTATGGCTAAGGACGAGGCTTCTAGGCGCAAGGCACTAGACAAGCTGCTGCCTATTCAGCAGCAGGACTTCTACGGGATTCTAAAGGCCATGAGAGGATTCCCCGTTACCATTCGTCTTCTGGATCCGCCTCTTCACGAGTTCCTTCCAAGCATCGAGGAACTGGTAGTAAGGATACTGGATATGAAGCACAAAAACGCTGCGGAGGACGAGATAGCCAAAGTGGAGGAAGTGCTTCTCAGGCCAGGAACCTTCACGAGCAGAACCCAATGATGGGGCTTCGCGGCTGCCGGTTGGGGATTCTGTGGCCGGAAATCTACGAGATGCAGGCTAGGGCAATATACCAGGCTACCGCACAGCTTTTCAAAGACGGGTTTGACGACGTTGAGCCCGAGGTCATGATCCCGCTCGTGGGAGACGCCAAAGAGCTCGAGATCAACCGAGAGATGGTTGTGAAGATCGCCGAGGAAGTCAAGGCTCAGGCGGGCGTCAACTTCCCCATTACCGTAGGCACCATGATTGAGATTCCCAGGGCTTGTCTGACCGCCGACGAAGTGGCCAAACATGCCCAGTTCTTCTCCTTCGGAACAAACGACTTGACCCAGATGACCTTCGGATACAGCCGCGACGACGCAGAGGCCAAGTTCCTGCACAAGTATCTTGAGAACAAGATTCTTGCCGAGAACCCCTTTGCGGTGCTAGATCGCGGCGGAGTGGGCAAACTCGTCGACATGGCGGTGAAACTTGGGCGCGCGACTAGGCCTGACTTGGTAATCGGAATTTGCGGAGAGCACGGTGGCGAACCTTCATCCATCGAGTTCTGCCACATGGTCGGGCTTGATTATGTTTCATGTTCGCCCTTTAGAGTGCCTGAGGCGAGGTTGGCAGCGGCCCACGCGGCTTTGAAGAAGTAGAAATCGCCCTGAGGCTATGGCCAAGTTGTATCTAGGCACCTAGTCTCACGGAAGGGACTTAGGCCGGAAAGCTCCGAATGATATCATTCGGAGGCCCTTTGATCCTTGGGAGGGTGGGTGATTCTGTGGATCCGGTTTTGGGGGCGCGACAGAGGACAGAGGAAATCGAGGCTACGGTCCTGTCGTCCTTTGCGGTTTTATCTTTGAAATCCAAAGGAAGGGCGGTTCCCGAAGACCCTTGTCCAGTCAGGACCGGGTTTCAGCGGGACGGGGATCGAATCGTCCATTCCAAGGCTTTTAGGCGGCTAAAGGACAAAACCCAAGTGTTCTTGGCTCCAGAGGCAGACCATTTTCGAACGAGACTGACCCATACTTTGGAAGTCTGCCAGATAGCAAGGACCATCGCTAGGGGATTGCGCCTCAACGAGGATCTCACCGAAGCCATAGCCTTAGGGCACGATTTGGGCCACACGCCTTTCGGCCACGCAGGCGAGGAGGTTTTGGCAGAGGTGCATCCGGGAGGCTTTGCCCACGAGAAGCAGTCTCTTCGGGTGATAGACTGCCTGGAAGGGGGCGGCCTCAATCTCACCTGGGAGGTCAGAGACGGGATTGTGAATCACCCGTGGAAGGGTTCGCCTTCCACCCTGGAAGGGCAGTGCGTTCAAATATCCGACCGAATCGCCTACGTGAACCACGACATCGATGACGCCATTCGCGGGCAAGTCATTTCCACAAACGACCTGCCCCAGGAGGCTTTGAATATCCTTGGCAGAACCCACGGCAAGAGAGTCAACACTCTTGTCACCGATGTGATTACCCATAGCGCCGGAAGGCCTAGAGTCTGTCTCGGTCCCCGGGCGCTTTCCGCTATGGACAAGTTGAGAACGTTTCTGTTTGAGAGGGTATACGTAAGCTCCGCTGCCAAACGGGAAGAAGACAAGGCTAAAGGCGTAGTGCAGGCCCTGTATCTTTACTACTGCGAAAGGCCGCACCTGATGCCAGGGCCAGACCGCAGGATCGGCGGCGATTCTGGGCAGGCGGTCGGACAGGCGTCCAGGAAGTCGCCTGACCGGGACATTTTGGACCCGATACACGTCCGGGCGTGCGATTATGTGGCAGGGATGACCGATCGTTTCGCTATCGCCCAGTACAGATCGGCCTTCGTGCCCAAGACTTGGAGTTTCGACCGCTCTTGAAGGGATGCGACGCCCTAGGATAGAACATATATTCAAATTGGGAAGAGAAGGTGTTTTCCGGGAAATGGCGTCCAAAGGCTTCTACGGAGAAGGCATAATCGACGAGGTTCGGTCGAAAACCGACATAGTCTCGCTGGTCTCTGAGTACGTCAAGCTTAGAAAGGCTGGCAGGAGTTACGTCGGGCTATGTCCTTTCCACGAGGAGAAGACGCCTTCTTTCAACGTCGATCCCGACAAGCAGTTCTTCTACTGCTTCGGGTGCGGCACCGGAGGGAACGTTTTCACCTTCCTCATGAAGAAGAATGGGCTTTCCTTCCCCGAGGCTCTTAGAGTTTTGGCTGATAGGGCCGGGGTGCGTCTTCCGCCGCCGTCGGGCAGGGCAGGGGACGCTAAGGCTCGGAACCAGGCAGAGCGTCTTCGTGAGGCGCTCCTCTTCGCCCACACAAAGTACAGGGAGCAGTTGGAATCCAGGCGAGGCGACGCTGCCCGAGCGTATCTGGAAAGGCGCGGACTTTCTAAGGAGACTGTTGACAGGTTTGAGCTGGGCCTAGCCCCTGACGAATGGGAGTTTATGGCCACGGCAGCCAAACGCAGCGGCGTAGACCAAGGTGACCTAGAGAAGGCAGGGCTTCTTGTGGCGCGGTCTAGCGGAGGGTGTTATGACAGGTTTCGGAACAGGATCATGTTTCCCATTTGGGATTCAGGCGGTGCTCTGATTGGATTCGGCGGAAGGGCTCTTGGGGACGACCCTGCCAAGTACTTGAACAGCCCCGAAACTCCGCTGTTTCACAAGGGAAAGGAGCTTTACGCTCTGAACCTCGCTAAGCCTTCCATTAGGACCAACGACAAGGTGTGCCTGGTTGAAGGGTACATGGACGTTATCTCCTGTTTCCAGCACGGGATCGATTTTGCCGCCGCGGGTATGGGTACTGCCCTAACTCGTGAACAGGCTAGGACGCTGCTTCTACTTACTCAGAAGGTGTACCTGGTTTACGACCAGGACGAGGCTGGAAAGCGAGCGGCTCGGCGTTCTATAGACGTTTTTCGCGACCTAGGCGGGAGAAGCAGCATAGTCACACTTGACGGCGCCAAAGACCCTGACGATTTCTTCAGGATCAAAGGTGCATCCCATTTCAACGATAGGCTTGATAAGGCGCTTCTGGATGTGGCGTTTATATACGAAGAGACCAGGGGATCTGTAGACGTATCGAGCATCGAAGGCAAGCTCAAGGCCCAGGAGATCATGGTTCCTATCCTGGCTTCTTTGGACAGCGAGTTCGAGCGTTCTTTGTATGTTGAAGAGATATCCCGGGATCTGGGGGTAAGGAAGGAATCGCTAGATAAGGATGTCGAATTGTACAAGCGGAGGGCGCAGCGGGATCCCAGGTATAAAAAGGATGAAAGACGGGATACTACTGGTTATGACAACCAGCCTGCAAGCGGTCCTGGCAGGGATTCTTTGAAGTTGTCTGCCACGGGGGCAGGATCTAGGGCGAAACATGGCGAACAAGATATGGTTCGCCGGAAGGCCGAAGAAGGAATAATCCGTTGCTTGGTCGAAAAACCTGGATTACTCGCTTCACTTTCGGGCGAGTTGCATGAAGAAGACATCAACGACAGGCACTGCCGCCTAGCGTTTTCAAAGTTGAAGGAAGGGTCCATAGACCCCGACGAAGATGAGAGCCTTCTGGCTTGGGTAGCTGAGTTGTGTCTTAGATTTGGACCGGTGAAGGAGCCTGAGCGTATACTAAAGGACTGTCTCAGAAGACTCCAAGAAATCCGGCTGGCGGAGCTTAGAGACCGGATTGCCAAAGCAGAACGCGAAAAAGATGAGAAGGCATTGGAGTCGATTCAGGGCGAGTTTAGGAGGCTCTTAAGAGAAGCTAAATCCGTTGGGGACACGGGCTAAGACTAGTCCCTACGATCTCCCCAGGAGGGAATACTGTTGAAGGAATTGCAGCCGGGCATAGATACGGTGCGGGAGCTTGTCGCTTCGGGTCAGAAGAAGGGGTTTCTGACCTACGATGAGATTTCTGACGCTCTGAATCAGCTCGAATTGTCCACCCAGCAAATCGATGACATGTACAGGCGTTTTAGCGATATGGGTATCGAAGTTAGAAGCGGGAAGACCGCAGTTTCTGGGGAGACGCCTATTGGGTCCGCTCCTAAAGCGCCCGTAATCAGGGTTGTTGGGTCTGGTCGCCAGGCCACCCGGGCCAGTGTTCACGCCGGCACCCAGGCCGGTGCCAGCGTTTCTTTGGGCGCAGAGGCTGTGGGTTCCGAGTCTGCTCAAGAAGGCAAAGTGTCGGATGGCGCTTCTGGGAACCTATCGGCTGTTGTGGGTGTCCTGGCTAACATGGTGGCCCGCGTGTCGCCTAAGGGTGCGGCCAAGGGTGCCGTGGCCGATGAGAAGGCTCATCAGGACGAAGACCCAGAGGGCGAAGTCGCAGAGGAGCCCGAAATCGACCTGAGCATTCCCGAAGGCGTCGCCTTAGATGACCCTGTTCGCATGTATCTCAAGGAGATAGGGCGCGTTGCCCTTCTCACCGCTGAGGAAGAGGTCGCTCTCGCCGAGCGGATGGAGATGGGCGACAAGAGCGCCAAGGGCAGGCTCATTGAAGCAAACCTAAGGCTCGTGGTATCCATTGCCAAGCGATACGTTGGGCGCGGCATGCAGTTTCTCGACCTTATCCAAGAGGGGAACATGGGGCTTATCAAAGCCGTGGAGAAGTTTGACTACCGTAAGGGATTCAAGTTGTCCACCTACGCCACATGGTGGATCCGCCAGGCGATTACCAGGGCGATTGCCGACCAAGCCAGAACCATACGTATTCCGGTTCATATGGTTGAGACCATTAACAAGCTCATCCGGACTTCTCGCCACCTTATCCAGGAGTTGGGCCGCGAACCTAGCCCCGAAGAGGTTGCCGAAGAGATGGGGATTACTGCGGATAAGGTCAGGGAGATTCTGAAGATCGCCCAGGAGCCTGTGTCCTTGGAGACTCCCATCGGCGAGGAAGAAGATAGCCATCTGGGAGACTTTATCGAGGATGAAGAGGCCACAGCTCCCGTGGAGGCCGCATCTTTCCTCCTGCTTAAAGAGCAGATCGAGGAAGTCCTAGACACCCTGAATGACCGGGAGCAGAAGGTTCTTCGCCTCCGGTTCGGTCTAGATGACGGCAAGGCCCGTACCTTAGAGGAGGTCGGGCGGGAATTTGGCGTAACTAGAGAGCGCATTAGGCAGATTGAGGCCAAGGCCCTCCGGAAGCTTCGCCATCCCCAGAGGAGCAAAAGGCTGAAGGATTATTTGGTGTAGGCCACGCCTCAGTCAGTCGAACCGAACTGAAGAAATCTCAGCAGATCCACCCTGTCGACTGTACGGGAAATGTACCTTTGGGGGGCAGACCTTTCGGGTTCATGATACTGCCCCCGTCGAGACTGGTTTTCCTATCAGCGCCAGTCCTTCGTCCGCCTGTTCCTCCTACCCCATATCTGCTATGCTAATCCCGGGCAAAATACCTGTTCGGGGGCGATTCTCACGAGTTCCGCATCCTTTGGCCAAAACGCAGAAGAACACGCCGCTCACTCCACGGCACCTCTGCTGGGTATCTTCTGGAGTTTCTTCAAGATAGGGGCCTTCACTTTCGGTGGTGGTTGGGCGATGATTCCTCTTATTCGCAAAGAATTGGTCAGCAACAAGAAGTGGATTGATGATTCCGAGTTTGTGGACATGCTAGCCATCGCTCAGAGCGGTCCCGGTCCGGTGGCAATCAACACGGCGACCATAACTGGGCTAAAAATAAGGAAACTTCCTGGAGCCATAGTAGCGGTGTTGGGGTCGGCCCTGCCGTCGTTTCTGGTCATATTTGCCCTTGCCACGGTCTTAGTGAGATTCCGAAGTTCGGGAATTCTAGATGCGGTCTTCAAGGGCATGCGCCCCGCCATATTCGGGCTTTTGGTGAGCGCCACGTGGCAGGTGGGCAAGAAGTCGGTAAGAAGCCGCAGGGATGTCGTGTTTGCTCTAGTAGGCGCAGGACTAGTGTTTTTCCTCAAACTCAATCCCATCTACGTTGTGTTGCTGGCGGGCTTGGCCGGGGTCTTATCGGGCCGGATTTCCAGGATGACTCGAAAGGGCCGTACCGATACTGCTGGATCCTCGACTGCAGGATCCTCAACCAAGGAGCGCTGATTCCCAATGTATCTGGATTTGTTTGCTTCGTTTTTCAAGATAGGAGCTTTCAGTTTTGGCGGCGGGTACGCCATGATTCCCCTGATCACCAGGGAGGTAGTTGAGATCAAAGGTTGGCTGGCTATGGACGAGTTCATCGACGTCATCGCTATCTCCCAAGGCACTCCAGGCCCCATCGCCATAAACGCCGCTACCTACATCGGCCACAAGATGGCCGGGCTGTTTGGTTCTGTGGCAGCTACGGTAGGCGTGGTTATGCCGTCTTTCCTCGTAATGATGATTCTGGGCACACTATTCCTTAGATTCCGTAAGGTGACGTGGGTTTCGGACATGTTGAGCGGAATCCGCCCAGTGGTGGTGGTGCTTATCGCTTCAGCCGCTTTCTCGGTTGCATCCTCGTCCATTACGGGAGCGCTTACCGGCATTTCGGCCTTAGCCGTCATCGTTGCCATCACAGTCTTCAACATCGATCCCGTCTTTCTCCTGGCAGTTTCGGGAGCGTTGGGAGTCTTCTTGTACAGGTAGTTGCTATCGTGACATCCGGAGAGGCTGGTCTGCTTCTTGCGCGAGGGCCCTAGTCTGCGTTGGCAAAGAGCGATGATAAGCTCGAAGAGAACCTCTGGCACAAGTTTTGAACGGACTAACGGCAACCGCCGCAGGATGAAGAGCGGAGGGATGGCCATCTCCCCCCAACTTGGGCTATTCAGCCAAAACGGTTATAATGTAAAAGGCTGGCACGATTGGCCAAGTACGCTGTAAATTGGAGGCAGCTCAATGGTAAAGATCGGTGTCAACGGTTTCGGTAGCATCGGGCGGCGGTTTTACCGGGCGGCACAAGGGCAGGAAGAGTTCGAGATAGTAGCCGTCAACGACCTAACGGATCCGGGTACCCTCGCGCACCTTCTGAAGTACGACTCCAACTACGGTACCATGCCAGAGGATGTCCATGCGACCAGCGATGGCATCAACATTGGCGGCAAGTTCGTGAAAGTCGTCGCCGAGAAAGACCCTGCGAAGCTTCCTTGGAAGGATCTCGGGGTCGACATAGTGGTGGAGTCAACCGGACGCTTCACCGACGCACAGAAGGCGGTCTGGCACATCAATCCAGCGGGTGCCAAGAAAGTCCTCATCTCAGCCCCTGCCAAGGGCGAAGACATCACGGTAGTCATGGGCGTAAACCACGGAGATTACGATCCGGCAAAGCACAACATCATCTCAAACGCTTCGTGTACCACTAACGCGCTGGCCCCTGTGGCCATGGTGCTAGATAAGGAATTCGGAATAGAAAAGGGTCTCATGACCACCATCCACGCTTACACCAATGACCAAGTGACTTTAGATTTCGCTCACAAGGATCTGCGGCGCGGCAGGGCAGCAGCCCTCAGCATTATCCCCACTACCACAGGTGCGGCAAAGGCCATCGCTTTGGTGCTGCCCCAGCTTAAGGGGAAACTCAACGGTATGGCCTTCAGAGTGCCTACCCCCACTGTATCAGTAGTCGATTTGACTCTTAATCTAGCCAAAGAGGCTACCGCTGAGGACATCAACAAGGCTATGGAAGAGTACGCTGCCGGGCCTCTCAAGGGCATTCTCGGCATCACAAAGGCACCTCTCGTTTCCGTAGACTTCAAGGGCATGAGCGAGTCCACCGTCATTGACGGACTGTCCACGCAGGTGTTGGGCAATCTCGCCAAGGTAATCGCCTGGTACGATAATGAGTGGGGCTATTCCGTGCGGTTGGTTGATCTGGTGAAATACGTCGTATCCAGGGGCTTATAGGCCTATAGGGAGTCTCGCTATTTGGTCACGGATCTCGTAAAGGTGTGCGGCGTCCTAGACGCTGTGTAAAGGCAGAGTCTGGAACGCCGCATAGAGCCTTCAGGGATCTCTGGGTTTAGGAGTGACAATGGGAAGGGAGGCGCCCTCAAGGTGCCCAAAGCCACTATAGAGAACGTGGATGTGCAGGGCAAACGTTGCCTCGTACGGGTCGATTTTAATGTTCCCATCAAAGCAGGCTCAATCCGAGATGACAGCCGCATCAGGGCGGCTTTGCCCACCATAGAATACCTTCGCCGGCACGGGGCCAAGGTCATCCTCATGTCCCACCTAGGAAGGCCAGGAGGAAAGGTCGTGGAAGACCTTCGCCTTGAGCCCGTAGCCAAGCGGCTCAAGGAACTCCTGAGAACCGACGTTGCCTACGCAGATGACTGCATTGGCCTCAAGGCCCAATCGCTTGTGGGCGGGATGAAGCCAGGGGACGTGCTGCTTCTGGAGAACCTCAGGTTCCACTCCGCCGAGGAGAAGAATGACCCGGAGTTCTCCAAAGAGCTTTCGACTCTGGGCGACATCTACGTAAACGATGCCTTCGGCACTGCCCACAGAGCCCACTCGTCCACAGCCGGGGTTGCCGATTACTTGCCTGCTTATGCCGGGTTACTTATGGAAAAGGAAATCTCTGCTTTAGGGACTCTTCTGGCTCATCCAGATAGGCCCTTTACGGCCGTTATCGGCGGCGCCAAGGTGTCTGACAAACTAAGCGTTCTATCTAACCTCCTGGAGAAGGTTGACGCCCTCCTTATAGGCGGCGGGATGGCCAACACGTTTTTGCTTGCCCAAGGACACGGCGTGGGCAAGTCTCTGGCCGAACCTGGGAAGGTGGAAGACGCCAGAGGCATTTTGGACAAGGCGGGTCGGCTAGGAAAGACCATCTACCTCCCTGTTGATGTGGTTGTGGCTTCGAAGCCCGAAGTCGGCGTCCCGGTTTCGGTAGTATCCTCGGAAGCCATACCGGAGGATCTTATGGCTCTCGACATCGGCCCGGAGACCCGCAAGGTTTACTCGGGTGTGGTGGCTAGGTCCAAGACTGTGTTTTGGAACGGTCCCCTGGGGGTATTCGAGGTGGAGCCGTTCAGAGGAGGCACATTGGAAATGGCTGCCGCCACAGCAGGTGTTCAGGGCTTTACTGTGGTGGGAGGCGGAGACTCTCTGTCGGCTATGGAAATGTCGGGGCTCTCCCAAAAGATAAGCCACTTATCTACCGGAGGAGGCGCTTCTTTGGAATTCTTGGAAGGCAAAGCGCTCCCGGGAGTTGCTTGCTTGAAAGAAGAGTAAACACAAATACACCCGTAGGGCCGCCGGGCCGGGTTATGTATAAGTTGCCGGCAGGCGAACTGTCGGTCCTTCCTGGCGGCCCCTCGGTTCTAAGGAGATGCTTTATGCGCGTTCCACTATTGGCGGCCAACTGGAAGATGAACAAGACCGTGGGCGAGACACTAGAGTACGCCGGAGTTTTCGCCGGACTCATGGAAGACATGGGGGACTCTCTTAGAGCTGAAGTGCTGGTCTGTCCGCCCTTTACCTCACTTCCGGCGCTGTGTTCGGTGTTTTCCCACGGAGACATACGAGTTGGCGCCCAAAACGTGTTTTGGGCACCAAAAGGTGCGTTTACAGGCGAGATTTCCGCTCCCATGCTAAAGGACCTGGGATGCTCATATGCAATTGTGGGTCACTCCGAGAGGAGGCACATCCTCGGCGAGACCGATGACATGGTACGGCAAAAGGTAAGGGCCGTCTTGGATGCCGGCCTGCGACCGGTCATGTGCGTTGGGGAGACTCTGGAGGAGAGGGAAGCGGGTTCAGCTTTTGCAGTGTGCGATGTCATGGTTCAAGAGGGACTCAAGGATGTCAAAGCCGAGGAAATGGCTGGGGTGGTCATTGCTTACGAGCCGGTGTGGGCCATCGGAACCGGCAAAGAAGCCAAGCCTGACGACGCGGAAGAGGTCATCGCCCATATTCGGGCCACTGTGAAGCGTCTTTTTGGGGAAGTCTCAGATGAAGTCAGGATTCTGTACGGCGGCAGCGTGAAGTCGTCAAACATCCGTGGTTTCATGACTCGGGGGACCATCGATGGCGCCTTGGTGGGAGGGGCGGGACTCGATCCTGTGGAGTTTGCCAGGATAGTCCAGGAAGCCATAAAGGCAAGGTAGGCAGCGTGAGAAACCTCGAGTATTGGCGTCAAGGAGTGGATATCCACGAAGAAAAGGCCAATAGCGCTGGTTATATTGGACGGGTGGGGAGTCTCTCCCAAGGGCCCCAACACCGTTACAGAGGCGCGCATACCTAATTTCCGCAGACTTCTGAACCAGTATCCCAATTCTACGCTAGACGCCTCAGGTGAAGCGGTTGGGTTGATGCCCGGCCAGATGGGGGATTCAAACGTAGGCCACCTGAACATAGGAGCGGGCCGCATTGTCTACCAGGACGTTGTGCGCATATCTAGGGACATAGCCGGCGGTGAGTTCTTCCGCAATCCCGCTCTTGTAAGGGCCACGGACAACGCCGTGGGCAAAGCCTTGCACCTCATGGGCCTTCTATCAGACGGCGGTGTTCACAGCCTCGAAACCCACTTGTACGCGCTTTTGCAGATTGCCAAAGACCGCGGCGTTGAGCATGTCTTTGTTCACGCCTTTCTCGACGGCAGAGACGTTCCCCCGACTTCTGCGGCCACCTACCTTGAGCGCCTTGAAGCCAAGATGACCGAGATTGGCGTGGGCAGAATCGCCTCCATCACCGGGCGTTACTACGGCATGGATAGAGACAGAAGGTGGGACCGCCTAGAAAAGGCATACCGAATGCTGACTCTGGGGGAGGGCGTTCAAGCCCAGAACTGGAAAGAGGCGCTAGAGCGGTCGTACCGAAGGGGCGAAACCGACGAGTTTGTCCTTCCAACTAGGCTATCGTCCCAAGACTTCCGACCCATGAAGACGGGCGATTCGGTCATCTTTTTCAACTACAGAGCCGACCGGGCAAGGGAGATTACTCATGCCTTGCTTGACGATGTTTTCCAGGCATTTCCCAGAGGATCCAAGATAGGTGTGCATTATTGCGGGATGATGAGGTACGAAGAGGGAATTCCCGGAGACTATGCCTATGACCCGCTTACCCTAGAGAACACCTTGGGGGAGGTTGTCTCCAAGGCGGGGCTCACTCAGCTTCGCATTGCCGAGACCGAGAAGTACGCCCACGTAACTTTCTTCTTCAACGGAAAGAAAGATGACCCGTTTCCAGGTGAGGACCGCATTCTGATTCCTTCACCCAAAGACGTGGCAACATACGATCAGAAACCAGAGATGAGCGCGGTACCTGTGACGGATGCCGCAATTGGTGAAGTGCGGAAAGGCAAATACGATTTGGTGGTCCTGAACTACGCTAACCCGGACATGGTGGGTCATACGGGAGTGTTTTCCGCTGCCGTGCGGGCTCTGGGAGTTGTGGATGGGTGTCTGGCTCGATTCCTAGATGCGGTGTTGGCCCAAGGCGGAGCGGCCTTGGTCATCGCCGATCACGGTAATGTAGAAGACCTTGATTCATCCAAAGCGGGTGCCCACACCTATCACTCACATAACCCGGTACCCTGCATTTTGGTAGGAGGGGAGCCAGGCCAGAAGGTGCGGCCGGGTCTCTTGGCCGATGTGGCGCCCACTGTTCTCGATCTTATGGGCGTGCCCAAGCCGCCCGAGATGGATAGGGATAGTCTCATTATGACGGAATGACGGAGGGTGATTTCCATGGCTGAAATCATTGACATAAAGGCTAGGCAGATTCTGGATTCCCGAGGAAACCCCACATTGGAGGCGGACGTATTCCTGGCCGACGGCTCTTTCGGGCGCGGCATGGTGCCGTCGGGCGCCTCCACCGGGACCTACGAGGCGCTAGAACTGCGCGACAAGGAGCAGGCCTTTGGCGGAAAGAGCGTCCGCAAGGCCATCTCCAATGTAGTCGAGCTGATTGCCCCTGAAGTTATTGGCATGGATGCAGCGGACCAAGCCGGAATTGACAAGGCCATGATCGCCTTGGACGGAACTCCCAACAAGACCAAACTTGGGGCTAACGCCACCTTGGCGGTATCTATGGGAGTAGCCGTGGCTTCGGCCCAGTCCACAGGGCAGCCGTTGTACCGCTACGTGGGCGGGCTGACCGCTAGGACGCTTCCTGTCCCATTCATGAACGTGATGAATGGCGGGAAGCACGCGGACAACAACGTGGATATTCAAGAGTTCATGATAGTGCCTGCCGGCGCCGCCAAGTTTGTGGACGCTGTCCAGATGACTGCCGAAGTGTACCAGGCTCTCAAAGCGGTCCTCAAGTCAAAGGGCTTAGCCACGGCTGTGGGCGATGAGGGCGGCTTTGCTCCCGACCTGAAGTCCAACGAAGAGGCCTTAGAGTTCCTGACCACAGGCATCAAGAAGGCGGGATACATACCCGGTAGAGACTGCTTCCTGGCCATTGATGCAGCGGCGTCTGAGTTCTACAAAGACGGCAAGTATGTTCTGGCCGGTGAGAACTGGAGCGGGGACGCAGGTGAATTAGTAGAGAAGTACGGCCAGTGGGCCAAGGCGTACCCCATCATTTCCATCGAGGACGGGCTGGCCGAAGACGATTGGGAGGGCTGGGTTCTCCTGACCAAGGCTATAGGCGACAAAGTGCAGATAATCGGCGACGACCTCTTTGTCACTCAAAGGGCGAGGATCGAGAAAGGTATCGACATTGGGGCAGCCAACTCGGTGCTCATCAAGCTCAATCAGGTCGGTACGGTCACCGAGACTTTGGAGGCCATTGAGACTGCTCGGCTAGCGGGGTATCGCTGGCTGGTATCCCACCGCTCAGGCGAGACGGAGGATTCGTTTATCGCCGACTTTTCGGTGGGGTGCAGCAGCGGCCAGATCAAGACTGGGGCCCCTGCCCGCAGCGAGAGAGTGGCCAAGTACAACCAGCTCATCAGGATCGAGGAAGAACTGGGTGCCGGGGCGGCTTACGGTTCCCAGACTGTTCTTGCAGGGAGAGTCTTGTAGCAGGTGATTCTCACCTATACTGACCACGTTATTGGGACTCATGTTTTGTGACAGTGTAAGGGTCCTGACATGTCCGGCGTCTTCCGAGGATTGGATTCGCTGCTGGAGAATTGACTTGTCCCAGCATGCATGTGTCGGAGCATGCATGTGGACGTCAGGACCCTTTTTGGTTTAGAATCTCTCCAGTAGGCGTTTGGAAAGAGGAGTGACTTTTGTTGCTGATAGCCGTCAGGATCGTCCACTGGGTAATCACCATTGGTCTTATCGTCGTCGTGATCATGCAGCCCGAACGCAATGCAGGGTTTGGCAGCATGATGGGAGGCACCGCCGAAGGCATCATGGGGCGAAGGCGAAAAGGTATAGATGCATTGTTGGGCAAACTCACTGTCTACCTGGCGGTGGGGTTTGTGCTGAGCACCATAGCTCTTACCATGCTGCGAAGAGGAGCGGCAGGGTAGTTCGCAGAAATGGTCGGTCGTTAATGGTATTCGTCGGTATGTTGGGAGGCTAGCCTTCTTCACTTTGAGTTTACGGGCCGTGTGAGTTGGACACATTGACCATGTACCCGCTTAGTGAAAGGGGCTTTTTGCTTGCCGAGACTCGCATGGGCATATCTAGCGCCCGTTTCAGGCATCGTGGCTTTAGTTTTTGCTCTATACCTGCGCTCCAAGATTATGGCGTCGGACCCAGGCTCCCAGGAGATGCAGCGTGTATCTAGCGCCATTAGGGAAGGGGCCATGGCGTTTCTTCGTAGGGAGTATACAGCCCTCGGCCTGTTCGTGACCATCGTGGCTGCAGTCATATTTGTAACGGGCCATACCACTCCTCCCGAAGTGATGCGGCCTGCGACTTCTGTGGCTTTTGTCTTGGGGGCTTTCACTTCCGCTCTGGCAGGATTCATAGGGATGGGGACTGCCACGGCCGCCAACGTTCGCACCGCCCAGGCAGCCAGAAAGGACGCTTCTTCTGCACTCAGGGTTGCTCTTTCAGGCGGCGCGGTCATGGGGATGACTGTGGTGGGGCTGGCCCTTCTTGGCCTAGGCGTTGTGTTCATACTGTTTGGGGACTTGCAGGATACCTCGTCATTTGGGATAGTCAACGGTTTCGCTTTCGGTGCCAGTTCCATAGCCCTGTTTGCCAGAGTGGGCGGGGGCATCTACACCAAGGCCGCAGACGTGGGCGCCGACATTGTAGGTAAGGTCGAAGCAGGAATTCCCGAGGATGATCCCAGAAACCCCGCAGTCATCGCAGATAACGTCGGGGACAATGTGGGCGATGTGGCGGGAATGGGCGCTGACTTGTTCGAGTCCTACGCCGGTTCAATCGTGGCGGCTATGGCTATTGGCGCCATGATGGGGACTCCGGACAAGTCCGTTGTTGCCGTTCTTCTGCCTCTGTTCACAGCCAGCGTCGGGATAGTAGCCTCCATTATCAGCGTGGTGCTTGTGAGAGTGGTGCGCGGAGACCTGTCCTACTCGCTCAGGATAGGCTCGTTCTCCTCAGGCATCCTGACTCTTTTCGGTGCGTTCTTGGTGGTGAATCGGATTACCGGTTCTCCGGCGCTGTTTTGGCCGGTTCTGGCAGGTGTGGTGGCCGGGGTGGCTATCGGCTTTCTGTCAGAACTTTTCACTTCGGCTGATTTCCGCTCGGTCAAGAAGATCGCCCAGTCCTCACTTAGCGGAGCGGCTACCAACGTCATAGAAGGACTTGCCGTCGGTATGAAATCCACGGCCATTCCCATTACGCTCATAGCTTTGGCCAGTCTTGTGGCCTACAGATCTGGTGAGGCGGGCGGTATGGGAGGTCTGTACGGTGTTGCTCTGGCGGCGGTAGGGATGCTATCAACCACAGGGATGACTGTGGCGGTGGATGCCTACGGACCCATAGCCGATAACGCCGGAGGCATCGCCCAAATGACTGATCAGCCCGAGCATGTAAGGCAGGTCACCGATAGTCTGGATTCGCTCGGGAATACCACGGCTGCTCTGGGGAAGGGCTTGGCCATTGGGTCCGCCGCCTTGACAGCCTTAGCCCTCTTCTCAGCATACTCGCAGGCAGCGGGGCTTGACTCAATCGATCTCATGGAACCGCACGTTATCACAGGTGTGCTGATTGGCGGGATGCTGCCGTTTCTGTTTTCGTCCCTCACCATGGAGGCGGTTAGCGTTACGGCATATCGCATGGTGGAGGAGGTCAGACGGCAATTTCGTGAGATTCCCGGGCTTGTTGAAGGGAACGCCTCTCCCGACTATGCGCGGTGTGTGGATATCTCCACGGCGGGAGCGCTTCGTCAGATGCTGGTTCCAGGAATCATGGCTGTTGCCGCACCGCTGCTTATCGGATTTCTCTTGGGCAAAGCGGCCTTAGCAGGGCTATTGGCGGGAAGTCTGGTCACAGGGGTTCTCTTGGCCATAATGTTGGCTAACGCAGGCGGAGCGTGGGATAACGCGAAAAAGTATATCGAAGCCGGGCACTTAGGGGGAAAAGGCACCAGTGTCCACGCTGCGGCGGTGGTGGGGGACACTGTAGGCGACCCGTGCAAGGATGCCGCGGGCCCCTCCATCAACATCCTCATTAAACTCATGAGCATAGTGGCGCTGGTGTTTGCGCCGCTTCTCCGGTAGAATCTCAGGCAAGAGCCCTTAGATAAGGGCCCTTAGATAAGAGCCCTGCAAGGCAGGATCTCAGGCGAAGTCTTTTGGCATATCCAAACCAGATAGATTACTTATTGAGGTGAGCGCTCATGATCCGAGATGAACTGGTGGCGGAAGTGAAGAGAAGGATACCTACGAAGAACTTGTTCAAGCACATACTTGCGGTGGAAGCGGTCATGAGACGGCTTGCCAGATACTTTGGTGAGGATGAGGAACGTTGGGGAGCAGCGGGACTTCTCCACGATATCGATTATGAGGGGACCAAGGATGATCCTGCAAGGCACAGCCTTCTGTCAGGCCAAGTTGCTGCGGAGCTTGGTTTCGATCAGGAGATCGTTGATGCGGTGAAGGCTCACAACGAGTACCACGGATTTCCCAGGACTACCGACATGGCTAAGGCGCTTTACTCGGCAGACCCTCTCACGGGCCTCATTGTGGCTTCGGCCCTTGTACATCCTTCCAAAAAGCTGGCTGCTATCGATGCCGACTTCGTCATCAACAGGATGGGCGAGAAGTCTTTCGCCAGGGGCGCTAACCGCGAAACCATCAGGTCTTGCAGCGACCTCGGCCTTGATCTTAAGGAGTTTATCTCCTTTGGTCTTGAGGCTATGCAGGGGATAAGCGGACAACTGGGGTTGTAGCGGGCCGTTGATGACCTGAATGGTCCGAGTCTCGTGAGATGCGGCGCGGTTGCCGAAGTGTTGCTAGGTTACCAGGCTGTCCTGCCTGCTGGACCTGTGAGTTGCGCGGGTGGGTTGCCGTACGTGAGTTGCCGCATGTGAGTTGCCACAGGCGGGTTACCGCACGTTGGTTGCAGGGAGAGGAACTGGGGAAGTGAGTAGTTGTGAGCAAAGACGATAGGTTCAAACGCATAGCGGAAAACCGCCGGGCCCGGCACAATTACACTATTGAGGATACTATCGAGGCCGGTATAGCTCTCATTGGAACCGAAGTTAAGTCCCTTCGGGCCGGCCGCGCGAACCTTGGGGACAGCTACGCCGAGGTTGTTGGCGGAGAGGTCTATCTGCGAAATGCCCACATTGATCAGTACGAGCCTGCTGCCCGGTTTAACCACGACCCGCTTCGCCCAAGACGCCTTCTTCTGCACAAACGAGAAATTAGAAAGCTTGCGGGAAAGGTCGCGGAGCGCGGTTATACTCTTGTCCCCCTGTCACTGTACTTCAAGAATGGCAAGGTCAAGGTCGACTTAGCTCTGGCGCGAGGGAAGAAGTCATACGACAAGCGTGAGGCCATCAAGGAAAGAGACCAGTCCCGGGAGATCATGAGGGAGATTCGGGGAAGAGACAAGGACAGAGATCGGTAAGCGTTTTTCGGTGACTGCGCCGCATTCCGAGGTCCGGTCCGATACCCATCGATCCTAGATCCTATCCTCGCCGTCGGATCGGATCCTGGGGTCACTCATCACTGATGAATAGTCCGCCACGTCCTATCCTCGCCGTCGGCTCGGATCCCGGATCCGGGTCTTCTTGTCAGTGGAGGCGTCATTCGCCCAGTTCGCCAAGTCAGATTTGTGATCTCCGGCAAAACATGCTACCATTATTGGTGCGCGAACATGGCTTGCGCGCGCATGGGGGCGACCAGGTTCGACGTGGGTAGTCGGGTTTGAGCAGCGAGCATGGGTGCCGTGCCCACCAAAACGGCAAAACAACAAAAGCCAATACGAATTACGCTCTAGCAGCCTAGTTAGGCTGCTACGGTGCCAGAGGGACTTCTCTTCTACCTCTGAGTTGCCGTCATTAGAGGAGATACTTGCCACGAGGATGTCTGGGATCTGGCGGGGAATGCAATTCCGGACTGGCGGATGACGAAGCCCGCTCCGGGGCGCCGTCACCTGCGAGAATAAATCCGGAGATACGCTCGTAGAGACTGAAATCAGGTTGCTTGCGGACGAGGGTGCGATTCCCTCCGCCTCCACCAAGATTGCCTTCCATTTGGGAGGCTCTTTCCCTATATGTTTGGCTAGCGAGTGGCCGTTTATCGGCCGCTGGATTGTGCTCTATCCTGCTTTGCCAGGCGCCTTCCGATCGACCGGGGGACCTCCCTGTGAGTAAGCGAGGGTGTGTCAGCCCCTCTCCCTTCCGCCTCTTTCCTTGACTGAAACTCCCTGAAGACTTATCCTAAAACTGCAGGTTGTCTGCAATCATTCACCGGTGAATCCGCATCCAGTCTGTACTCAAGTTCCGGCCCAGGGAGGTGCCTATCGTGTCCGAAACCATGGCCGAGTCGGTGTCCAGGATTGAGCGTCTATTGAGGCACGTGGCGTTCATAATAAGGAGGCGCGGGAGGGATATTCTCTCCGACTTCAACATTACCAACCCCCAGTTTAACGCCTTATTGACCCTGCGGGAAAACCAGGACATCACCATGGGGGAACTCTGCGACAAGCTTCTTCTAGCTTGTTCTACAGCAACCGACCTCGTTGACCGGATGGAGAAGAACGGTTTCCTGGAACGTAAGCGGGATTCTCAAGATAGACGAGTCATCCGTCTGTCCATTACCGACAAAGGCAAAGTAGTCATCTCAGAAGTCATAGCCGCGAGAAGACGATATGTTGCCTCCATCCTCGAGAAACTTGCTGCTGAAGAGCGTCTCCAGTTGGGAGAATCCCTTGAGCGGTTGCACTCTCTGATGCTCAGCGAGAAAGTGAGCTCATAGACGAGAACAGGCTCGACAAGCAAAGGATCGGGGGAGGAATAGCTACATGTTTGTTGAGTATCTCCTGATATTCGTGGCAAGAATTGTGGATGTGAGCCTTTCTACCGTAAGAATGCTCCTGGTTGTCCGTGGCAGGAGGTATCCTGCGGCATTAATCGGCTTCATGGAAGCCAGTATTTACATTACCGCCCTTAGCAGGATCATGGCTAACATCCGCGATCCGTGGAAGATCCTTGCCTATGGCCTGGGATTTGCCTCTGGAACGTTGTTAGGCAGCGTATTGGAGGAGAGATTGGCTATAGGTCACGTTGCTCTCCAGGTGATCCCCCACGAAGACTCCCAAGAGGAACTGTTGGCTGCCTTGAGAACCATAGGTTACGGAGTCACAGTTTTGGAAGGTCGGGGCATGACCGGGCCCAAGATGGTCATGCTCGTTTCTGCGGATAGAAAGACCCTTCCCAGGCTGACCTCTCTCATAGAGGAGTTCTCTCCGGGCTGCTTTGTGACAGTTCTGGAGACAAGGACTGTGCGGGGTGGGGTTATTCCCTATCGGAGGATCAAGTGACGGCTGACGGCCCATAATAACTATAGTGGCTGACCGCCAAAGATAATGACGAGATTCCTATCAAAAGACTACTAAGGGGTGCAAACCATGCGGATAGATGGCCGGGGCGCTGGGGATTTGCGGCCAGTCAAGATAACTCCCTATTACCTCAAATTCCCCGCCGGCTCATGCTTGATCGAGGCAGGAGACACCAAGGTGATTTGTGCGGCGTCTGTTGAGGAAAGGGTCCCTCCGTTTATCAAGGGGACTTCGTCGGGCTGGATTACGGCGGAGTACTCGATGCTTCCAGGTGCTACCCAGCAGAGAACTTCGAGAGAAGTTACTCGAGGCAAACCCGGCGGCAGGACAGTGGAGATTCAGCGCCTTATCGGTAGGAGCCTCCGAGCCGCAATAGACCTTGGAGCCGTGGGCGAGAGGACGTTTTGGATTGACTGCGACGTCATCCAGGCAGATGGCGGAACGAGGACGGCTTCCATAACCGGGGGATTCGTGGCACTTGTGCTTGCTTTGGATTCTGTGGCAAAGAGAGAGAAATGGCAAGCCTTGCCCATTCTGGACTACATAGCCGCTGTCAGCGTAGGGGTGTGCAAAGATGTGCCTGTGTTGGATCTGCCCTATGCCGAGGACTCCACCGCCGACGTCGACATGAACGTCGTTATGACCGGAAGTGGTCAGTTTATCGAAGTGCAAGGTACCGGCGAACATGGGCCCTTCACTAGAGACAGACTGTCGGAACTTCTGTCTCTCGCTGAGACTGGCATAAGGCGCCTCATGAACCTACAGAAAGAGGCACTTGGCCCTGTGGCCGCCTCCATTGGACAGCACAGAGAACCTGAGACCCAGGATGCCCACGGCAAGGGCAGCGTGATGGACTGATCCATGAGAGATGTCTTGGTCTTGGCCACGCACAACCCCGGCAAGGTTCGAGAATTTCGTCGTCTTTTGTCTGAACTGGCCCCGGACTTGATGTGGGACCTAGTGGGTGCCGACGAAGTGAGCCTTGAGGATGTCCAGGAGACCGGGTCCACCTTTCTTGACAACGCCATGCTCAAGGCAGTATCCGCCGCTAGTCAGTGTCATCTGGCATGTCTAGGTGAAGACTCAGGGCTGGAAGTCGATTACCTTAACGGAGCCCCGGGCGTGATGTCTCACAGGTTCTCTGCCAGCGGTGATGACCATGACAATAACGTCCTTATGCTGAATAAAATGAAGGATGTGCCTTGGGAGAAGAGGACCGCGCGGTATCGTTCGGCCATAGTCGTGGCAGACTCCCAAGGCGTGGTAGCTCTGGCAGAGGGGACCGTGGAAGGCTACATAACTGACGCTTTTCTCGGTGCAAACGGTTTCGGCTACGATCCCCTGTTTCTTGTCCCGAACCTGGGCAAGACACTAGGGCAAGCCACAGACCAGGAGAAGGACGCAGTAAGCCATCGTCGCAAGGCACTAGAAGAGGTTCTAAAGGAAGGTCTACATGATTATTGGAGTGCTCTCAGACACCCACGGCGACTTTAGACGTATCGAGTACTGCGTGCCGGTTCTAAAAGATGCCGATATGCTAATCCACGCGGGGGATTTTTTCGAAGACGCCCACAACATCGGAGCCCTCTTGAGGCTCAAGTCTATAGGCGTTACCGGCAACTGTGACTACATGGTTAAGGGGCCGTCTGAGGAGATGCTCACCCTGGACAACAAGAGGGTATATGTCACCCACGGTCACCTTTACCGTGTCAAGACCGAATTGTCTTCCCTTGTCCTTCGAGCCAAGACCTTAGGGGCTCATGTATCCGTGTTTGGGCATACCCACATACCTACTGTCTTTCGTAAAGAAGGGGTGCTTTTCGTGAATCCCGGAAGTCTCCATAGCCCCGCATTTGGAGCAAAACCGTCTTTCGCCATGCTGGAGATCGGGAGAGCCCAGGTTAAGGCCAGAATCGTATCGGTTGAGTAACGCATTAGAGTTTACAGGATTTTGTATGTTATTGGAATGACAGGGAAACCTATGGTGATCTATAATGGGATACATCCGGGAGTGAACGACGAGCGCTTGGGGTAGTCCGTTCTACCTGATTGATGTGGTGTAGCCATGAGAAAGGAAGGATAGAGTCTTGACCAAGACGCTTTTCGTCGGGAATCTCCCATGGAGTGCCAGTGACGAAGAACTGAAAGAAAGGTTCGAGGAAGTGGCGCCTGTGTCTAGCGCCCGTGTTGTCACCGATCGTACTACCGGAAAGTCTCGCGGGTTTGGATTTGTGGAAGTCTCCGAAGAACTCGCCGAGAACGTGATTCGCGCTATGGATCAAAGTCAGTGGGACGGCAGACAGATTAGGGTATCGGAAGCCCAGCCTCGCCAGGGCGGCGGAGGCGGGGATAGGCGCGGTCCAGGGGGCTTCCAGAGAAGACGCTTCTAGTTTCCAGTGTAGCCTCCGTGCCGCGGATTATTGCTGCGGCCTTGACTGCGACAGTTGTTACGAAATCTCCCCGCGGTGACCAAGCCGCCGCGGGGAGATTGTTTCATGTTACCGTTCGATGCCGCGGCTGGGCATGCATTTTTGTCCGGTCCTCGGTGTTCTTACCGGATGTTTACTCCGGTCCCTGAGCCGACCACTGGACGATTCTTCCGGTACTAGCGGCTGGCGTGTACTTCTGTTCGGTCCCCGTGGTAGCTCATGTTCGCGTATTCCCACAAACCAGTAGGGCCCCGCAACCGGGGCCCTACTGGTCTGTATTACCCGGGTAGTGCGCTGGTCTTGTTGTGCCTACACGAAGCAGAAGCAGGCGAACCCGAGAATCAACAGGATCAGGATCAGGAAGATGATGAAAGGATTGGTGCCGGTCTGGAACCCTGCCACGGGTCTTCCCTCCTTACGGTCAACTCATAGAATCTTATGTAAAGAGTCATGAGTGCGTTACACTAACACTGCTTTTCGAACTTCTGAAGGCATGCCCTTAACATCGTGGGTGTTGCTGCGTCTGTGCCCGCCATTTTGACGGAAGGGCAGAGCGTTGTGACTAGGTCGCTCTGAGCAGGCACAAGGTGAAAGGTGTTTCCTTCTAGAATTGAGTAATCTACTTCAACGGGTCGAAACGTACCTAAGACAGGAGGGGGCACCAAATTGATATCATTGACATCCCTGACTGAGACACAAAGCTCCGCCGTATCATGGGAAGATTACGAGCGCGCTGACAGGTTCCTCCCCAAAAACGCGAGAAAGATGGCTTTCGGCTTGGACATCATCCCAAACTGGATAGGAGAGGGAGACTGTTTCTGGTACAGGTTGGATACTCGGTCCGGCAAGAAGTTTGTCCGAGTCGATCCTGCCCTAGGAACTCAGGCAGATGCCTTTGACCATGTCCGCCTAGCATCCGTGCTATCCATGGCCACCAATGAGGCCTATGAGCACACGAATCTGCCTTTTGATGCCTTCGAATACTGCGATGAGGGCCAAAGCATTTCCTTCGTCGTAGGAGACAAGCGTTGGAAGTGTCATCTGGAGACCTACTGCCTGACGTCAGTAGCCTCCCAGCCAGACTCGCCAGATTCGCCTGACTCGTCAAGTTCAGTCGGGCCGTCAAACTCGGCAGAGTCATCCGTCTCGCTATCGCCCGATGGACGGTGGGCCGCTTTCGTGCGGGACAATAACATCCTGGTGCGCAGCACCAGTACAGATCAAGAGTTTTGCCTTACCCAAGACGGCACCCCTAATTTTGCCTACGGCAAACCCATCATGTCGCCGCTTGTGGCGGCGGGACTTTCTCCGGGAGGACCTCTAGACGACGTGTGGTCCAAACCTGTGGTTCAATGGTCGCCGGATTCGGAGAAACTCCTGACATTCCATATAGACACTAGGGGCGCCGGCGAGTGTTTCCTTGTGCAGTCCGTACCCCTTGACGGAAGTAAACGGCCTCTCTTGCACAGGTACATCTACCCGCTGCCTGGGGATGACAACATGCCTAAGATATACCCTGTCATTCTAGACGTGGAGAAACGGACCGCTACTAGGGTTGATATTGACCCCAACCAGATGGTGTACTATGGAGTGCCTTCTGTGCGGGTGTTCTGGACAAAGGGCGAGAACGGACCAAAGAGGCTCTATCTTCTAAGGCGCGAGCGTGGTTACCGGAGCCTGAGGCTCTATTCCATTGACCGGGAGACCGGGTCCAGCAGGGTGTTGATTCAGGATGAAACCACCACCGCCCTAGATCAATACGAAATAAAGATCCTTGGGGACGGGCAGGAAGTCGTGTGGGTCTCACAGCGCGACGGATGGACCCACCTGTATCTGTACGATGGCGTTACCGGCACCCTCAAGAACAGGATCACTGTGGGCCCGTGGTCGGTGCGGGGATTGCGCAGTGTCGATGAGGCCAGAAGGGTGGTCTTCTTCGTAGCCGGGGGACGGGAGGACCATAGGGACCCGTACTACCGCCACTTCTATCGCGTCAATCTAGATGGCAGCGACCTGCGTCTTCTGACTCCAGAAGACGCGGAGCACGAAGTGACTTTGTCGCCGTCTATGGGGTATTTCGTGGATACATACTCTAGGGTGGATTTGCCGCCGGTAACGGTGCTTCGTTCCGCCGAGGGGAATCTAATTCAGAAGCTCGAGGATGCCGACATCGGGATCTTGCTTGAAAACGGTTGGAAGTTCCCAGAGCGGTATTGCGCCAAGGGCCGGGATGGGGTTACCGACGTCTACGGAGTGATCATAAAGCCGACCAACTTCGACCCCGACAAGAAGTACCCGGTGATAGAAGGCAACTACTCGGGCCCTCACACTATCCGCACCCCCAAGGGTTTCGCCGGCGGAAGGGACAGCAGCACACAATTCTGGCAAGACCAGGCATTGGCGGAGCTAGGGTTCATAGTCGTGACTGCAGACGGGCTCGGCGTAAACTTTCGGTCAAAGGCAATCCAAGATTTCTCCTATAGGAACCTAGGTGACGAAGGGTTCCCTGATCACATAGCTGCCTACCGCCAGCTGGCTGCCAGCCGTCCCTACATGGACCTTTCCAGGGTGGGGGTCTACGGATATTCCGCAGGAGGGTACGGCACGGCTAGAGCAGTACTGGCACATCCCGACTTCTACAAGGTGGGGGTGGCGTGGGCAGGCAACCACGATCCGCGGACAGATAAGGCCACCTGGATCGAACGGTATATGGGCCCTGAGATAGGGCCTCACTACGAGGAGCAGTCCAACTGTTATCTGGCGGCCAATCTCAAAGGCAAGCTTCTACTAATGCATGGAGATATGGACGAGAACGTACCGCCCGCCGCCACGATTCAACTAGTGGATGCCCTGATTAAGGCCAACAAAGACTTCGACTTGCTGATGTTGCCCAACGGGCCTCACCGGGCGGGCAACCATCCCTACGTGACTCGCAGAAGATGGGATTATTTCGTTCGCCATCTCTTGGGTGCCCAACCGCCAGAGGGGTACGCTATCAAGAACTCCTGAGTACGGCCTGGGGAGCCTCGAAAAAGAGACCGAAAACGCAAGAACGAACAAGGCGAACGAACAAGAACGAAAAAAGCTGTTGCTTGCCGTTGCAGTGTAGCTTACAATAGTCAAAAGTCCATATCGGGCCATGAAGAGGCAAGTACCTGGGAGATCCGCAGAAGAGAGGGCGTGCCACCGGCTGAAAGCCGCCTGCGGTAACCTCAAGGGAAAAAACCACCTCGGAGCCTCCAGCGGTGTACTCAACGCTGGCGCGGAGCGCGATACAGCCGTAAGAGGGCCAAGTTGCTCAAGAAGGTTGACCACATGCCTTTTCGGGCTACTGACCGAATCAGGGTGGAATAGCGGGAAAGGATCCCGCCCCTTTGGGGGCGGGATTTTTTGATGCTATTACGGGTCTGATTAGCTTGGACGCCAAGAAGCCTCAGGTGGACTCACATTTCCTCACAGCTTGGCGAACCCGGTGACGACAGAGACACTCGTCACCCGGAAAACCACACCAAGGCATGAGGAGGTGCCACTATGTCTACTTTCCTATCCACGTTTCTCGTTTCAGGTCGTCTGGCTCAGCTGATCCTGCTCCTTCTGTTTACTGTTGCCGCTTTTCTTGCTACCGGCCGATTGAGGCGAACGGCGAATCTCCCAATACGTCCCCTGACGGCGGTGACTGCCATCCAAGAGGCTGTGGGCCGCGCAACTGAAATCGGGCGTCCGGTTCATTTCACCTTCGGCTCCGGAGGGCTTGATGCCCAAGCGTTTGCCGGATTCGCCGTGCTGTCTGAGGTCTCAAGGCTCTGCGCCAGGTATAGCTGCCGTCTGATAGTGTCAAACGCTGTGGCTACATTTCAGCCAATGGCCGAGGAAGTCGTGAAGCAGGCTTACATGAGGGAAGGCAAGCCAACAGCGTACGATCCAGGGAGCGTTAGGTTCTCAGGAGGCGGCTCGTACAATGCGGCTGTGCTTGGAACTATAGAGCGCGAGGGCGTAGCCGCGAACATAATCATTGGGAACCTTTTCTATGAGTCAGTGCTGTTCATCGAAGCAGCGGGCAGGGTGGGGGCCCTTCAGATCGGCGGCACCATGAACACCCACCAACTTCCTTTTGTCGCGGCAGGCTGTGACTATTCGCTGATAGGAGCCGAGATGTTCGCCGCTGGCGCCTACCTCTCCCAAGACTCAGTGCAATTGGGCTGGCTTGTGGGAGAAGAGATCTGCAAGGTGCTGGGCCTTTTGGCCATGGCCTCGGGTACAGTGTGGGCCTCATGTGGTTCTGGGACCCTCAGTAGGCTCCTCAGGATGTGAACCGCATTCATTGACGAGTTGGCAAAATGGGAGGGATCGACATGTTGGTAAAGAAGCAGTTGCCTGCACTGGTTACATTCTTCGCAGGAGCGTCCATAATCGCGGGGTATTTTCTGAACGTCCCCAGCCTCGGCAGAACGGCTAAGGATTTGGTCAACTGGAACGTGATCGTTGAGGCTTTCGCCTTAGCTGTTGGGATGGGCAATCTGTTTGCGGTTCACGGGAAGAAGATAGCTCGTAGGGATCAAGATTCGGCCTTCAGTATCGTCTTACTTGCATCTATGGTGGCTTGGTTCGCCCTCGGGGTAAGCAAAGGAATAGGCAGCGGCGCATACCGGTTTCTTTGGGACAGCCTTCTGCTGCCTGCTCAAGCCACCATGTACTCCACCACCATATTCTTCATAACCTCGGCTGCGTACCGGGCCTTCAGAGTCAAGAATGCTTACGCTGCGGTGCTCCTAGTTTCCGCGCTCTTGGTCATGGGCAGGGTCGGAGTTGGGGCAGTAATCTGGCCCGGTTTCCAGACGGTGAGTTCTTGGATAATGCGGGTACCTAACACAGCAGGCATGCGGGCTATCACTATCGGGGGAGCCATGTCTATGGTCGGCAACTCTGTAAGGATCATCTTGGGCCTTGAGCGCGGCTACCTTGGCGGCTTGGGCGAGTAGGAGGGGGAGACAGTGGCGCGTGTTTTGAACCTGGATAGGCGATTCATGTACGTGTTGGTGTTCATTGTTATCTTGTTTCCTTTGATAAAGCCCTTGGGTTTGCCTGTTGCCATGACACCCGAAGTGCAACGCACCTACGATTGGATTCACGGGAACCTTTTCGCAGGGGACGTAGTGTTCGTGGATATCGATTTCGACCCGTCTCAAGCGCCCGAGTTGCTGCCCCAACTAGAGAGCGTGGCAAGGGATTTGATGTCATCGGGTGTCAGGGTGGTGTTGGGGTCTTTCCTCCCGGGCGGGTTTCTGTACCAGACGAAGGTCGTTGAAGAGATAGCCGTAGAGTTCGGCTACGAGTACGGAAAAGATATCGTGTCTTTGCCGTTTAAGGCCGGTAACGAAAGTGCTTACAACGCTCTTGGGAGGGATCTCCTTGCTTTCTACTCCGAAGATTTTCGTGGCAGCCGTTTAGCGGGCATGCCCCTTTGGGACTCGTTGCACGGATTCCGAGATTTCAGGGCGGCATTCTGTTTCTGTGCCGGTGACCAGGCTATCTGGATGATCAGGCACGTTGGCCAAGTGACAGAGGTGCCTGTAATCAACGGGACGGTGGCGTCGTCTGGGGCCTTCATGACTCCATTCTGGGAATCTGGGCAATTGTCGGGGTTTGTAGTCGGGATGTCAGGTGCGGCCGAGTATGAGTCCTTGTCCGGGTTCAGGGGGAAAGCCCTTTCCGGAATGGATGCCCAGTCCTTTGGCCACATTCTCATAGCCTTACTGGTGGTTCTGGGCAACGTGGGTTACCTGTCGTCCAAGAGAAAGGAGAGATTAGCGCAATGAGCAGCGCACCTGGAGTTTGGCTTGCCAGCTTTGTTACGCTGGGGCTCTATAGTTTTCTGTGGCGTGAAAATCGCTGTTACCGCTTAGTCGAGCACTTATATGTCGGGATAAGTGTTGCTCATCTGGGGGTCATGGGGTACTTCAACGTAAGAGAGATGGCCGTCCGCCCCCTTCTTGCTGGGTCTTGGGAAATGCTAGTTCCCATTCTCCTTGGGTGCCTGCTGTACGCTAGGTGGTTTGGGCCAGTAGCGTATCTATCTAGGCTCAGCGTCGCTTTTGTTATGGGAGTTACGTCTGGAGTCGTAGTCACAGGAGCCATGAAGGCCAATTTCCTGGACCAAATCGCCGCCACAATGAAGCCTGTTACCTCGGTGAGCGATTTGGTGTTCGTCCTTTGCACTATCGCGGCCCTATCCTATTTCCTGTTTACCAAGAAGGTGTGCGCGGTGGTTAAGCCTGTGGCTGAGATGGGTAGATGGACCTTGATGGTCGCTTTTGGGTCGGCCTTCGGTTACACTGTAATGTCTAGGATAAGCTTGTTCACTGGAAGGCTCCAGTTCCTGTTCGGAGAGTGGATCAAGATCATCAAGTAGGTTCTGTCCAGGGTGACTCGACGTGACTCTGGGAAAGGTTTTCTCAAGGCCAGGGAAGCTGCTGCTTCCCTGGCGGGGTAAGGTCGTGGGCAGGCGACAAGTACACATGCGGTGAGTATGTGGTTTTGGGCGCCAACGGGTTTTGGATTTGGTTGTCCGGCGGGGTCGCGGGGACCTGAGAGGTAGGTGGGAATTCCCAGGCGCGTGCAGGTAAAACGGCCGGCGCCGGCAAATCCATACAGAGGGCACGCGTCCATATGTCGCAGAAAGCAAGTGCTACAAGACACACACTGGAGGATGCACCGTGAGCACCATAGTGTTTGCCCGAGACTCTGACATGGTTCAGTACATATGCTCCCAAGATCCCGAGTTCGCCCGCTTAGCCGACGCTGTGGGTGACGTTTGCCTCACTTACCGCGGAGACCCATTCCCTTCGTTGGTCCGCTCCATAATCGGCCAGCAGGTTACTGGCAAGTCCGCGTCGGCGACTTGGGAACGGCTCCTGGTCCGGTGCGGCACAGCGGTACTAGTGGCCGGAGCGGCGCCAGTGGGTGCGGGTACGGTGGCGCTAGTGAGCGAAGCGGCCGCTACACCCGGTCCGCAGCAGCTTGGGACGTGCTCACCCCGGATAATCGCGGCAATGGATGAGGAGAGTCTTCGAGCAGCAGGCCTATCAAGGCAGAAGATCTCCTATGTTAAGGATCTCAGCCAGAAAGTGCTGTCAGGTGAGGTCGACCTTGAAAGTCTCTCGGATGTGCAGGACGACGAAGTCATCGCGGTCCTGACCAAGGTCCGAGGAATTGGAGTCTGGACCGCCAAGATGTATATGATCTTCACCCTTGGACGCTTTGACGTGTTTGCCCAGTCAGACCTTGGACTGCGAAAAGGCGCCAAGTGGTTGTATAACCTGCCCAAGCTCCCCAAAGAGAGGGAACTTGCGGAGATTTCGCAACGGTGGAAGCCTTACAGGACAGTGGCTGCACTTTACCTATGGCAAGTGGTGACTAGAAGGCTGGTCAGGGTCAGGAGATCGACTTAGGAGATTGGCGAAGGATAATGGAGACATTCGCGCTGCCTGCTGAGAAGAAGGAGCAGTTGAAGGAGTCTGGGCCGGTGAAGTAGGGGAACTGGGCACTAGCCAGTGAATCTCGTTGGAGGAATAAGGAGCCCCCGCAGGTTTTGCGGGGGCTTCACTAGTCGATTGGGATTACATCTCCAGTTCAGGATAGTTGATCTCCAGCCACACCTCGTATCCGTCTTCCTGGCGCTCGTAAAGGTGGCTGTTGATGGCCTCTTGCATTGCCTCGTAGTACCAGCTGCCGAGCGTAAGGTCTGGGAACTGCTTTGCCTCAGGCAGAATGTCTTTCTGACGCACCTTGCGCTCCAACACCCTATTTACAAGCGTTACGAACTCGGCTCGCGTGATGTACTGATCGGGTTTGAAGGTGCCGTCAGGATAGCCATCAACCCAGCCCTTTGCCGCCGCAGAGTTGATGTACTTCTCCGCCCAGTGTCCTTCTGCGTCGGGGAAGGCGTTGGTCTCAAGGCTCTCTAGTTCATCGAATCGAGCGGCGATGGTGGCAAGTTCCGCCCTGGTGATGGAGGCCCCGGGTTTGAACGTTCCGTCTGGGTAGCCCTCAAGTATGGTGCCTGCAGCAAGCGTTGCGATGTGTTTGGATGACCACCGATTCGCAGGTACATCAGGAAAATCGCTTACTAGCGCTCTGATGATGTCCCGATAGTTGGCGTCCAGTAGCCTGAAGAACACTGCGGCAACCTCTTCTCTGGTGATGCGTCCTTCGGGTCTGACGGTGTTGTCAGGATAGCCGATGATGTACGCGAAGTGGTCTTCTTTGTTCAAGAGCGGGATGTCGTCGTCATCGATCGGCGTCTCCGGGATATAGGGTGGGCTAGTGACCGTAAGCATACCGTTTACGTAGGTGATGTCGTAGTTGTGGGTCACATCTACGGCTTCCTCACCTTCTGCGCGAGTGATTTCGGCGTTACTGGGGACGTTGGCGGTTGAGCCTACGTTTGTCTGAGAACCGGTGATGGTTAAGCTAGCAATCGAGTCGCCGTCTACCAAGTCGCTGTGTTCATACTCGTTCCTGGTAAGGGGCGTCCCGTCAT
This sequence comes from Bacillota bacterium, assembly GCA_040771825.1. Lineage (GTDB taxonomy): Bacteria > Bacillota > Sulfobacillia > Fermentithermobacillales > Fermentithermobacillaceae > JAXGZG01. Next base: position 324,351 of record JAXGZG010000001.1, read on the forward strand.
ACTGCTTCTCTGCACTTTTGGCCGTGATGGTGAGGGGTTTGGCTGTTATCTTCACAGTGCCGCTGCCGGTACGGTCTTCGTAGTTGGGGTTCTCTACCTTCACCGGTACGATGTACTCGCCGACGTACGTATACTCAGGATTCTCCTCGGACCAAGTCTCCCCGCCGTCCGTGCTGTAGAGAACTCTGTCGCCATCAATCAGATTCGTGACCGTAATGCTGTGGGGAGCACCGTCATAGATGCCGGTGTAGTTGTCGATAGACAGGTCTTCGCCTTCGGCGGGGTTGATGGTGAGCGTGCCCGTGTTGTAAGTGATCTCGTAGTTGCCAAGCACCTCAGCCGGGCTTAGCGTTGCGCTGATGGTGTAAGTGCCTACTGCCTCGCCTGCCGCCCTGCTGTATGTTGCAGTCACGTTGTCTTCAGGCAAGAAGCCCACAAGTGTTCCTGTCAGGAGCGGGTCGGTATCCCCGTAGGTCTTGGACTTGTCGTGGGGCGTAACCGAGGCGGTTTTCTTGGTGATAGTCAGGTTATTTCCCACGTAAGTGAGGTCGTAGTTGCCGCTCAAGGTCAGTGTGCCTTGGTTGACGGCGTAGCTCCCGACGGTCTCTCCCGCAACGCGGGTGAGAGCTCCCGTGAAGCCATCACCTGCGACCAGACTGCCCGAGGTCACCTGGTAGGCAAGTGTCGGGTCCGCATCGCCGTAGACCTTGGTCTGGGTATCAGCCGTCACCGTAATCTGTTTCGGTTTGATGGTCAGTGTGCCCGGCACGAAGTTGATGGTGTAGTTTCCACCAAGGGTCAGTGTGCCTTGGTTTATTGCGTAGACTCCAACGTTCTCACCGGTTGCGCGATTAAGCGTACCCGTAAAGGCGTCACCTTCCACCAAGTCACCTTCGAGGTAAGTATAGGTCAATGCAGGGTCGACATCGCCGTAGACCTTGGTCTGGGCGTCTGCCGTCACCGTTACCGCTTTGAGAGTGATGGTCAGGTTTCCTTGGACCAAAGTCACCACGTAGTTCTCGGTTACGTCAACAGTGCCGTCCATGATTACCGGCGTTCCGGTGAATGTTACCGGGTAAGTGCCGACGTTCTTCCCTGAGCCCCTGGCGATGATGCCGCTTAGCGTGTGGCCGCTCAAAAGTCCCACAGGAGCCTGGTATCCACTTACTGTCTGAACATCTCCGTTGTAGACCTTGGTGTCGCTATTGGCAGTAACCGTAACAGCGATCTGAGCCGGGTTTATCTTCAACTCACCATCGACCAACGTCACCACATAGTTCTCGGCTACGACCTCACCGTCACCGTCCATGATTACCGGCGTTCCGGTGAATGTTACCGGGTAAGTGCCGACGTTCTTTCCTGAGCCACTGGCGGTGATACCGCTTAGCACGTGGCCTGTCAGTAGACCGTCAACCACGTAATCACTGACGGTCTTGTCTGTGCCGTCGTAGGTGAAGGTGCCGCTGTTGGCAGTCACCGTCACAGCGATCTGAGCTCTGATGCACGCAAACCACACATGCTTGCTCGGTTGACTAGGTGTAAGTCTGACAGTCGTGGGGTTCGTAGCGCCCGCCGAACTATAGTCGTAGTGAATGCCTCCTATCGTCCTGGTGGTCACGCTTTCATCATTGCCACTGAAAAACACGCTATAGTCGTGGTTCAACTGGAGGTTGGTACTGGTGCCATCGGAAAACGGAAGACTCAGGAGCTCCGCATCCTGCGGGCTACTAACCTTTATCCCTTCGGAGTTCACCGGCTCTCCTGAGGAATTCACTCTGTAGTAGTGAACCTGTATACTCCCTGTGTTTATGCCCGCGACGGGTACCGGAAAGTGCTTGAGCGCGGAAACCCCAAAAGCATTGGTATACGAGATTGTGGTCTCTCCGTTGGTGTCATAGTTTACCCCGCTCTCTGCGTCTTCGTGTATCTCCACAGTATAGGTCAGACTAGCAGGGTGGGATTCTGAGACTGTTTCGAGAGTCCAGGTAATGGTCTCCTGATTGTATCCAAACTCGCCTGTATTAACAGAAATCGCAGAAACCAACGAATCAGGAATCGAGAACATCTCGCCGATCGGGTCACCAATTGTTGCGCTGGTCGCCGCATATGCGATTCTTCCGGCAATCTCCATGAACTTGTCCATAAGGTTAGCAGTAGTTGATAGGTAATACCTACCCGTGTCGGCTATACGTTCCAGGATGGGTGCCCCACTAGATCCGGGGCTAAGCCCTACCGAATACACGGTGATCCCGGCAGCTTTGGCAAATCTCGATTCCGCCACGGCGCTGTTGCCGTGGTGGTAGTAATAGGAGACTCTGTTAGGCCACGACCCCGTGGAGCCGATCGACGTGGTCATGTTTGTGCCGCTACCGGCTGAATTGTCGGTATAGTTGAATACGGGCTCGGCTAAGTCGTCTCTGGTATATTTGGTATTATCGGTGCCCGAGAAGTACTCGGAAGTCCAATTATCTTTGTTCTCGATGTTGTATATCTTATAGCTGTAGGTCGGTTCTCCATCGCTCAGCAGCACAATCGTCTTATGAGCAGCAGTGCTAACCCTGAGGAGTTCCCGTGCTTGTTTGATCCCTGCCTGTGTCCAGGTGCCTCCGTTGGCGGAAAGGCTGTTGATAGCGCTAATCAGGCTGTCCTTTCCGTCTGCATCGTGAAACAAACCGTCTGCGTAGGGCGTAACACTCGAAGCGAACGACACCAAGGCAATCCTGGTACCAGGGTTCTGCCCATTAAGCAAGCTATTGACAAACAAAGTGGCCGCATCCTTCGCGGCCTCTATCCTTCCGCTGTCACGCCCCATACTTCCTGACGTATCGATCACGAGGACGATGTCCGAAGTCGTCGGCAGATTCTTACCTGTAAGAGTCAGAGTAACCTTCCAACGATTGGTCGTTCCCTCAACGGGCTCAGCTACCTTCGATAAAGCCAAAGACCCTGGATGAGGAGGTTCAATGTTGTCGTGATCGTCCGGATAGCTGGAAGCAGCTAATCCTGTCAATCCGCCCAGCAGCGACGACGGCCCTCTCAACAGATCTTTCGGGCTTCTAGGAGCCGGCTCAGGGTACAACAACCCCGGCGCCGGAACCTCTTCAGGATACTCCAACCCATCAGGGTTGTCTGCAAAATCGTCGAGCGGAAGCCCCGCCGGGTATTCGAATTCCTCGTTAGGGTCACCGGCAGGTTCGTCGAACGGATCTCCCACCATCTCATAGAACAACTCGATCAAGTTGTCCTCTTCGCCCAATTCCAATTCTTCGGGCTCGGAGTAAAGGTACTGTAGTCCCAAATACTCACCCACAAAGTCAGCCCCCAGAACCACGGAGCCAACCTCCAGGTCCAGAACAACAGATGTCTCAATAACCTCTTTTGTGCTGCCGTCCTCCAGAAGGAGCGTATGCACAATCGCGAGGCTAGTCTTTCCGGCTAGATCGTCCTCAGGAATGGTAACGGCCTCGTTGGCTTGCGCTATGAGCGCTCCCAGACCTGAAACAACTACAAAACAGATCGCCATCAATCCCGCCACGAACTTCGTCCTTGAATTCTTACTCATGGCAACCCCTCCTGGCAACTTGTAGGGAACCCTGCTAAGACACAAACAAAAACCGACCGCAACGTGCGGCCGGTTTCACCATTAGCTTGGAGCAGACCCTAGGTGACCAGACGTTGTCTGCTCTTCATCGCTTCCGCATTTGTTATGAATTGGGCATTGTCCAGGCGATGCTCATTCCCAGTTCTAGAATGGCATCAAATGGTACAACCCTTAACCTAATGATAATACGGAATAGTTGTGTGCCGTCAAGGCGATTGTTCACGCGAGACTAACCGCATATAGGACCCCAGGCCCACGAGGTGCCGGTACTTTTTGGCCAAGTCGCCATGAGGTTCTTCGCTCGGATTCCGCAACCGCAAATAAAGGTATGTGAAGGGCAAACCACGAAATCATCCCAGTACGTTAGTCTAGAAGATGCGAAAGGAGTGGAACTCATATGGAATCGACCGACAAGACCAACTTGGTTGAAGTGTACCGCCAATTCGATGGGCGATGCGTCAAGGTGGGGGAGAGGATGGCATATCGCCGCGAATACGAGACGGAGTCCTTCGTGCCAAGCATGGCGGAGAAAGAGGATATGGCCAAGGAGTATCGCGGGCTTCTTGAGGAGGCAAAGACACTTCCCACGCCAGACCCCGTATTCACCCTGTTGAACCTCCATTTCCAGGACTTCCTGAATGCACGACTCTCAGATTTAGAGACAACCTTTGTTCGTCCGGGGCGGTTTGTCGATGGCTTTACCGGGCTCATCGACTTTGTCGCTAGGCAGGACTCGAGGCCATCCCAAGAGAGATTGAACATCCTGACCAAGCGATTTGCCGGGGCAGACCAGGTCTGGGAAGGGGCGAAGTCTCTTTTCCCTCACACTCAAGACGACAAGTTGAAAGAAGTTGCCGAGGCAGCCGACATTGTAGGACGCATGGCTAGCCAGGCCAAAGCCAGAGTAGCCGAGGATTTCCCGGGCTTGCCTGAGTCTTCTCTTGAGACTCTTCGCAAAGCCTACGATGAGATGGGCAACAAAGTGGCTGGATGGGCTCAGGAGGCTAGGAAGGTACTCGCCCAAAGGCCCCAAGGAGCTAAGGTCAGCGATGACGTAGGCAAAGAACCCGACATACCGCGTTTCCGCGCTCTCCTTCAGGATGAACTGGGCGTCAGCCTCGATGCCATTCTCAAGTGGCACCAGGAGGAAGTCGACAAGACCAGAGACGAATGCTTCGAGATAGCCTCTAAGCTTAACTTGGGCGCGACTCCCCATCCCAAGGATATGGCGGGCGTTGCGGATATCCTCAACAAGTTCGAGGGGCCCTGCGACACTCCCGACGAGATGTTCGTGAGGATGCGCGGCTATCTGGATAGAGCCCAAGCCGAATGCCGCAAGTACATCAGGATGCCCGAAGAGCACGTGAACGTTATTCCCACTCCCGAGCAGCTAAAGGACAACTACCCGTGGGGAGGTTACTACGGAGGCTGCCCAAGGCGGCGTCCGATGGTTGGGGAGACTATTCTCAATGTGGATAACTACAAGGCCGTCACAGACGGGTGGATCCGCATGTGCGCGGTTCACGAGTGCTACCCCGGTCACCACATGCAGTGGGTGAGGTCAGTATTGGATCCCTTGCCTGAGACCGTCAAGATGGGCGCTAAGGGTGTACCGCTGTTTGAGGGAACAGCTCACAGGAGCGAGAGGCTCTTCGAGCATGTCTTTCCCGATGATCCGTTCTACCCCTTGTTCGTGGCCTATCGCCGGCATCACACAGCCACCAGAATCAAGGCTGACCTGTGGCTCATGTACTTCGGCAGGCCCATTGAGGATGTTGTCCAGCTTTACATGGATGAGCTGGGCTTTGACCGCTGGACCGCTCGCGGCCAGGTTAAGGCGCAAGAGCTCATGGTGGGGTACTTCAACTGCTACTACTATGGTATGAAGCGGCTTGAAGAACTGGAGGCCAAGTACGGCTACGACAAAAAGACCTTTACGGAGTACCTGTTCTCGATTCCCCACGTGAGCCTTGAGACTTTCGAGCGGTTTCTAGAACTGTACCCTGAAGACAAGAGGCGGCTTCTGAACGATTTCCCAAGCGTCTATATTGGGAAGTAGTAGGATTGCAGTAGCCTAGTTACTTGCTGCGTAGGTTCTACGTTGCACTAGAAAACGAAGAACGCTGAAGCGGTCGTTCGGGCTGCTTCAGCGTTCTCAATCCGGATGAGGTGTAAGTGACGTGATCCAAGCTAATACTGGTACCTAACCTCGTAAGTCTCATCGGGCGTCACAGTGGCTTTGCGTGAACCTGCAGCTGAAAACGTGGGGTCTAGCTGCTCCCAATCCTCACCGTCGAAGGCAGCGTTCCAAGCGTGATATCCTCGCTGGGGGCCAACGTAGCCGGTTATTAACTTGGTTGGCACCCCTACGCTCCGTAGCATCCCTGCAAGAAGCGACGCAAAGTCGTAACATATGCCTTTCTTGGTTTCTAGCACCTCGTCTAGGTCGGGAAGGTATCCAGGTGTTACGCTCTTGGCTTTCTTGTAGTCGTAGGTGAAGTTATGAACGATGTAGTCGTACACTGCCTGGATGCGCTCCTTGTCGGACTCCAGACCTTCCACAAGCTCCTTGGCCAGGGCCACGGCCTTTTCAGAAGCCTTCCAGTTGATGTTCTGAATCGAAGAGAGGTAGACGCTATTCTCATCTTGCGTTTCCACTGCCACGGCAGCCCTGTCGATTTCCTGATACAGGTTGCCCGTTGTATTCCGCATGAGCCGTACGGTGTAGACGCCGTTTCCCATCTGCAAAGGCAACGATTCGGGTTCACCGCCGGGGCGGACATCGTATGTATAGCGCTCAATTCCTTTTTGGACGATCACTTTCACGCGGCCGTACCCGTCACCGGGATGGGTGACCTGGATATAGCCTTTGGCGGCGGTGGAAACATCGATGCTTCCGCCTGCGGCTAGAGCCGTGCCCGCAACACCGGGAGGGAAGATCAGGGCAAGGAGAACGATGAGGACAGTTGCGAGTACCAATAAAGCCCGGGTGTTGCGACGCAAACAAAAGACCTCCATTCAGTAGCTGGCTGCCATGCCCTTTCGGGTTTAGACCCTGTAGCTTTGCGCCGCCGCCTTTCGGCGGCTTTGCCTTTATCGTGAGAGGGAACCCTTAATAGTATTGTCGCACTATGAAGGGCTAAAGTTAACAGGTGTATGGGACTAATGGCCTAGGGAGTCAGGTGGTTGATGGCCGGGGCAGGAGCTCGGCTAGGTGGTCGGAGCGCAGACGTCAGTGAGGAATTGCCAGACATCCGACAGCATAGCCTGCGCGTCGGGTTCATGGCAGATTACGTGTCCCGAGTTGGGATAATAACGGATCACCTTGTGTTTGGACGACACGTTTCTGAACACGAAGTCCGCGCTTTTGGGCCGAACTGTATCATCCTTCATGGACTGGCCTATGAACACCGGGCACGTCACTGTGGGGAAAAGGGGTTTGGTCTTTCTAAGAAGGGCGCGGAAGCTGCACAGAGCCCGAAATGGGGGAGGGTCCGCCAATCGCCGGGCATAGCGTGTCAAATTGACAGGGTTACGAACCCTAAGATCCCTGAAGACGTTGAGAGCCACCATCTTGGTGTTTCCGCAGTAGATAGGGGTGTTAAGCAGGACTAAGGCGTCCACCTTTTGCTTTGTGGCCAAGTTGACAGCCAGTAGAGATCCCATGGAGAACCCCACAACAGCCGCGAATCTGGGCGTCCCGTCAGTTTCAGAGACACCCCTAGCGCTAGTGGTGGCCGAGTCCCGGGTCACGCCTACGAGATCCTGGAGGTCGCGTTTGGTTGATTCGAGCCAGTCTCTATGGCTTGCCCTGACAAGATCCCTGTTCTCTCCCGTGTGTCCAGGTAACCGAGAACACTTGACGTGCCATCCCTTGCTCGAAAGGAATTTCTGGATGGGCAGAACATCGCAGATGCTGCCTGCAAACCCATGGATGATTAGGCAGACGTGTTGGCCGTACTGGTTGTCCTTGAGGTTGGCTTCGGCTGCGCTCAGCCCAGTGCTCGTGTCCACCCCTCCCTTGATGTTGCCGGCTTGTGGGCTTAGTCTGTGCAGGTGCAGCGGCGTCTGGGTCCTATGGCCTGAAGAGCCAGCCAAGGTCTATGGTGACATCGGGAATCAGGGGGCTTGCCAAAGTCGTGTCTACGTTGTACACGCAAACCGTGCGCAACTGGGAGCCGTCGTGTGATGTGACTTCGATGGTTTTCACCTGGGGATCCACGATCCAGTACTCGCGTACTCCAGACTGAGAATAAAGCCGCCGTTTTGTAGAGCGATCCCACGCTTGTGTTGACTGTGAGAGGATTTCAACTACCAGGTCCGGAGGGCCCTTTATATAGGCTTCTCCGATGAGCTCTTGGTGTTCTCGCAGAACACATACAAGATCCGGTTGTACTACGGTGTGCTCGCCTAGAACCACATCGGTGGGAGCGCAGTAGACCCGCCCGATCTCCCGTTTTTCAACTTGCTCCAGGAAGAGCCACATCAGTCGCTTAGATACTTCCTGGTGAAGTATGCCAGGAGACGGAGTCATCCTCAAATCCCCCTCCACAAGCTCGTATTGCTGGCCCGGCGGAAGATTACAGTAATCCTCGTATGTCAGGCGACCGGATGTGGGGGTTCCGCTATCCAGGTATCTGGGAGCTGTCTCTCTGGTGCGGCCTGAGTCCTTCAAGGTCATGCAACCTCCTTGGGACGCTTTGGGTTCAGGATCTTGGGGGCAGCCATATCTTACCATCGAACGGGTCTACGGGCAAATCAGTGGGGGTTTCGGGCTACGGGCGGGTTCCGGGCGAGGGCAGCGTTGGTGAAGGTTACGGGCGGAGTTGCGGGTTTCGGGCGAGGGCGAGGGTGGCGTCAATGAAGGCGCGGGTGATGGTTGCGTTGGTAAGGGTTGCGCGTGGGGTTGCCCTATTTCACAAGGTCCGCCTGGACAATCAGCCTCTGGCTGGTGTCCCCTTTGGGGTGACACGTGATTAGGGTCAGCTGAGTCTTGGCGCGGTCTTGCTTCAGGACGGAGATGTCATCCGGGGCGACAACGACCACTCGTGTGACCTCATAGAGGAAGGCCTCGGATTCGGTGAGAACCTCGATTTCATCACCCACAGAAACCTTGTCGAGATCGAGGAATGGGTGCATTTTGAAGCTAGTGCGATGCCCTGCTAGGGCCGAATTCCCCCGAGCGCCGGGGAGGGCGGTTCCTCCTATGCGCCCTACGCCTAGGGTCAGTTCGTCGACGCCGACGCCGTCGATTATCCGAGCGCGTACGTCTATGCTTGGGATTACAAGAATGCCAAGGTCCGAAAGAGAATCGCGGACTGACGTAGAGTCGGTGTCTGAGGGTGGATCAGGGTCGTCGGGGGAGACGGTCTCGGAAATCGCAGCGGCGTATCTTGCGAGGTCAGCGTCGACCTTCCTCTGCAGATACGCCGCCTTTGCCTGCGAGACTATCGTGTACAAGATGACGGCGATCCCGACTGCTATCACGAGAAGCGAGAGTAGATTACGTTCTCTCTTCCTTCTGATAGAGACTCTGGATCGCCTCACCTTATCACCTTAACGTCTCTTGCGTTTCAGAACCATCCCCAGGCTGACTAGGGATACGCCGATTCCGTAGAGCGTGCTGGCCGCCATTCCGCCGGTGCCAGGAAGCAAGGGCGGGAGTTCGTCGTCGATCGGTTCGACATCGTTCTCGCTGCCGACAGCCACGTACCAGAAGGTAATCTGACCGTCGAGGCTCGTGAACCAGTGCGTCTTTGAACTCGCCTCACCGTCTCTGAGCCTGTAACCATCAATTGCAGGAGCAGTGACGGGCAACGAATTGCCGACTTCACGCGTATAGCTATCGGACGCGCGCAATTCAGTTGAAGTTCCTGACAGCATGTACCTCACAGTTAGCGTGCTGTACTGGGTTACGGGCGGGGAGTAGACCACGTACCAGAATGTATGAGTATCGTCCTCGTCGCCGTAGGTATGTTCGTATGAACTAGCCTGCACAGATCTGAGTACGTAGCCTGAGATGCTGGGAGCATACACCGTCTTTTTGGAGTCCACGACTCCTTCATATTCCGAAGGCTCTCGAAGCTCGGTATCTGTTCCATGGAGTTTGTACAGCACCGTGAGCTTGCGGGTCTGGGTTGTCGGAGTGTGGTATTCGTTAAGAACGGTGACCTCATGCTCGTCATCCCCTGCTACTTCGATGCATACCGGTTCTGCGTACTCTGAATCATTGTAGAGGTATAGCGGGCCCCCCCAGCCAGTACCCGGGTGGATCTCGAAAACCTCATAGGATCCCGGTGCTAGACCACTGAACACGGCAGGCTCCTCAGTCGTCACTGACTTGGTAGTCTCATCGGCGCTAGTAGGCACCATGTTTTGATCTACCCGACGCACTCCAACCGTGAACACGACGCTGGAGCCGAACGATTCCGAGTTCTCGGCAGTACCCTTATGCACGGTGATGGTGCCGGTAGTTGGTTCCGACAACAGCCTGTTGGTGATGGTCACCTCGGTAGTTTCATCCGCATTAACAGTAACGGGGTTGGATTCACTGTATAGAGGCGTATCGAATCCTTCTGGGACAATTTCTTCAACAGTGTACTGCCCAGGCGGCAGGTTCTTGAATTCATAAGAGCCGCCTACCGCAATGTCTGCAGTCTCCACAACGAAGTCGCCATACTTCACGCTGACTGTGAACTTCATTGGCTCATCGTCCATCAAGCTAGCTGGCTGAAGCGGGTCTCCGTCTTGCATCTGCTTTGTAACACCAATAGAGCCGACAACCGAACTGTACGTGTTCTTGACGGTTATCTGTTTGGTGTCGCCTCGGTTAAGGTCAAATCCCGCTTCAGGGTACACGCAAGCAGGCCTGAATCCTCCAGCGAAGTCGCCGGTGATCCTCTCGTATACCTCGTAATGCCCGGGGAGTAGATCGGTGAATGTTACTGGTACTTCGAGAGAGACCTCTCGCCATCCTGACGACCATCCCTCACGGGCTACCTGCACCTCGAACTTAGCCCCAACTGGAAAGCCCTCAGAGCCTGCGTTTGCCTTAGTAATCTTTATGGTCCCAGGCGCGTAGGTGTTACTGATGGTTACCTCGGTCTCCTCGAATGCGGCTACGGTGACCGTATCCAGAGTGTAGATTGGGTCGTCCCAACGGTCATCCGGTTTGGTCTCGCTGACTCTGTAGGTACCGGGAGAAACGTAGAAGGTGACTGGGTTGTCCGGCGCCAGTTCAGTACTGGTGTAGGATGTCCCCTGCATATCCCCTTCCGGCGTAAGGGTGACAGCAAACGCAGCTCCCACCGGGAAGTCTTTGGAGTCTTCGCCCGGGGCTTTCTTGACAACAATCACTCCGATCGGCGTCACCGCACCCAGAAAGATATTCAGAGTCCCAGGTCCTTGGCCTTCACTGCTAGTAGTGAATGTAGGTTGTTGACCCTTGCCTTCGGGGTAATAGCTCACCACTGAGCCTCCGTCCACGGTCACGTCAATCCTTACCAGCTTCTCTATTAGGGGCGACAAGTCATGATACTTGTACCACAGTTTGTAGTTGTTGCCGTGGTGCTCGCATACAATCGTCTCGTCAGTCAGCACTATTGTCACGCCTGTGCCCTCAATGCCCGACCCAAGGTGGACTTGGACTTTGGGGCCTGATTCTGCAAGAGCCCGGACTGCACTTCCCGCCATGAGAGAGACTGCCACCGCCAGTACCAACGCGAGCCTAACTGTCTTTTTCATTTTTCCCCCTTTCCGGCGTTTCCGCCTCTCTAGCAAACATTCCGCTAACTTGCCTATCTTGCGGCGGCGGTTTCCTGTCGATTCAGAACGCTATCCCACAGACTAGGTTCGCCGCCTCCTGGTTAAAATGAGCACCGCTTACCTTACCTGCTATATGCTCATTCTTACTGCTAACACTATCTGGTGATCATGGACAAGGTCAATAGATTCTATACAGGTATTCTGTCGAATGGGACTTGCTACCTATTGGGCGATCGAATCGCAGGTAGAGGCCCGTATCATCCCAAGTTTCAATTAGTTTCGGCGCAGAAACTTCGACGAAAACTCAGCGAATACTCCTGCAGAAAAACACCATCTCGCCTGACTGGTCGTCGATGGGTCTGTCTTCCTCCAAAGACCCCTGTTCATGGACTATTTCGAAGCCGGCAGCCTCTAGCATCAGCCGGATCTCTCTGGGAAAGTAATACGTGAGTTTGACTACGGCTTCATCTTTCCGCAGCAGGTCACCCTCGGAGTATTCTTCCAAGGCAATATGGTTGGTTTCGAGCTGGCGGACGAAATCATAGGTGGCAGTGAATCGATCGATGATGGTGGTGCCCGTGAGAGGGTGGGTGAATTCGAAGGTTTGAGTTATGCCGCTGGAGGCGACCATCCAAGGGATATTGGGAATGCTGTGGTCAAGGACTAATGTACCTGTGTTCTTGAGGTGCTCTTTGGCTCGGCGTAACACTGCCCCGGCGTCAGCAGGGGAGAGGAAGTGGTTGAGGAAGTTGCACGGTGCGATAACCAAGTCGAACTTCTCGCCAAGAGCCAGCTGAGTAACATCCGCCTTGACTATCCTAGTCCGGGACTGAACCGCGTCTCTTTCGAAACTCAGGCGCATTTTACATAATGCGAGCATGTCGTCGGAGAGGTCAACCCCAGTCACCGGGAATCCGGCATTGGCCAAAGGAATGAGGATTCTGCCTGTACCGCATCCTAGTTCCAGGACATTTACCTCGCTTGGCCTGCCGCATCGTTCCGCATATCGGATGTAGCAATCCACGTCAGAAAGGCCTGCGTGGAGGATATCGTAGAATTCGGCGAAGAAGTCGCTGTACTGGTCGGACCGGACCATTGTGGCATCCTCCTGTGTCTGTGGCCGGTGAGTTGGGTCCTGTATTGCCGCCCGAGTTGCACGGCCGGGGGCAAGGTTGAGACTATCCGGTAGTCTTCTCCACTCCCGCCAGTTCCAAAAGCACGGCGTCGCTTCGGTCCACTACCTGCCGGCTCAGAATCTCTAGCCGCCGGAGCGTTTCATCGATGGAGCGGCCCACGATTCCCTGGTCTTTGACTCCGTTTCCAAATGTCGTAAGGCCCGCTCCGGATATCATGCCTGTGAGCACCGCGGAAGACCCTTTGAGAGCACACGTGCCTTTGGCGCCATCACAGATCATGCCGCAAAGAGATGCCAGTACCTCGGTGGCTGCTTGGGCCATTTGCTCGCGATCCCTTCCCAATAGCCAGCAGATGGCGGTTGCCAATCCTGCCCCTGCGCTGATTCCGCCGCAAGACGACGAAACCTCGCCGATATACGCTTTTACCAAGATGTTCACTGCGTGGGCGATGGCCAGCGCCCTGACTGTTTTTTCGTGGGAGACCTCAAGGACTCGAGACAACGACATTATGGGCACCGACACCATAAGTCCCTGATTTCCGCTTCCCCCTGAGGTGAGGACTGGCCACGGCGCCCCACTCATGCGGGCTCTGATGGCACGACTCGTCCTGTTAGCGGCCTCAAACACCGGGTTTTCGCCCCATGATAGACAAGCGACACTAGCCTGCGCCGTATTCCCCTGCTCTGTCTCTTCAGTGGCCATTTCGTAGTTGGATGATGCGCCCTGCAAAAGCCACTGGAATTCCGAGGGGTCCACGGACATCACCACGTCCAGCAGGGAATCGAAGGTCCACTTTCTGAGGAGGGAGAGCCCCGATTCCTCAGGTTGTTCACCTGAAGAGGTCAGCACGTTGCCATCGAGCCGTTCCTGCATCACGTGAGTATGGGAATCTTCCACTACAACTTCCGCCACGTGATTTTGTGTCCGAAGGATGCATTTCCCGTAGACGCTTCGGCGATTGGGATCCCATTTGACGGTCACGCTGTCCTTTGCCACAAGATCGAGAGCTTTGTCTAGTTCATCCCGCCCCAGGTCTCCTAGAATGGTTAGACCCTTCTCGGGCTGCCTTGACACGGCCCCGGCCGCTGCTGCTATGTGAGGTCCCCGCAAAGATGTGTGGGGGAGCCCCGCAGACAGCGCGTTCTTCAGAATTCCGCTACTAAGATGCACTTCAATGTGGAGCGGTGGTTCATCCATGAGAGATGCCGCCCTGGCAGCCATGAAAGCGATCATGCCCGGCTCAGTGCAGACATTGGCCCAACAGGACTGTTCTCTAAGCAAGTTCAACAACTGTTTGGCTTCCTGTGTGCGCTCCAAATAGGCCACTCTCCCAGGGCGAAAGTCATCGCAAGATGCGGATCCGGGCTTTTCTTAGTTCTCTTTAGTGATCGTGGTTTCCTCTCTGTCTGGTCTTTGGCTGTCTAGCAAGTCTTTCGCCTGGGTTTGCCACATGTCTGACGGAGTAGTTGGTTAACTCGATTCTGGCGAAGCAATTTCAAGCGGCTGGGATAATATCCTATTTATGGCAGGAACGGGCCGTCTGCGATATTTCGGAAAGGTGGTGTTTTATCGGGCCCGAAGGTCATGCTTCATACCGTGGTGGTAATTTGACTGGTTAGAGAGGAGCGAAAAGATGAGAAAGTCTGCGGCGTTTCTATCGGCTATTGTAGTTTTCTCCCTCTTGGCGTCAGGTTTGACGTTGGCGGCACCGTCAGTGACTGGAGCGCTTCACCTGACAGATAGCTTGGGGAGTCACGCAAGCTCTTTCGCAGACAAGGGAGATGTCTACCTCAAGGGAAACAACCTGCCCTCTGGCTACTACTATGTGAGGATCACGAATTCTAACGGCAGTGTGAACCTCGGCGTTCCCCCTGTTGACGGGACGCTTGTTCCGGTTTCCAAGGTTACTGTTGACCCCAATGGGCAACTCCATGAGCTTTACAGGCTGTGGGATATAGTCGTCACACCCGGTGATGGCGAAGACGGGTTTCTTGATAGTCCGAATGGTGGCACATACAAAGTCTGGCTGAGCCAGGACCCCACTTTCCCGAATAGCGCATCAAAAACTAAAACATTCGGGATCGAGGAGGAATGCGAGCCTTTCGGCCACCTGCAGATCGTCAAGTTTTACGATTACAACCTCAACGGCAGGCTGGATGTGGATGAAGGCGAGCAGATTCTGCCTGGCTGGTTGGTACATGTTGTTGACGGTATAGACTGGTGGGAGTATACGGGAGACACAATCAATCCCTTAGTCCTGGTCCTTCCCTTCGATACTTACACCATATCCGAAGCTACTCCAGACCAGAGTAACTGGGTGCCAACTACCCCAAAGTTCGTCTATGTAGTTTTGGACGAGTCCAATTCTTGCGGCACAGCCTGGTTCGGCAACGTGTGCTTGGGATGCGGCGGAGGCCGCACCTTGGGGTTCTGGAGCAATAAGAACGGCAAGAAGGCCATGGAGGCAAGCAACGGTGGGGTAGTTGGCTTGCTCGGTGAGCTAAGAGCCCTCGGAGGGGAAAGCACACC
This sequence comes from Bacillota bacterium, assembly GCA_040771825.1. Taxonomy (GTDB): domain Bacteria; phylum Bacillota; class Sulfobacillia; order Fermentithermobacillales; family Fermentithermobacillaceae; genus JAXGZG01. The sequence continues at coordinate 339,381 of JAXGZG010000001.1, forward strand.
CCTGTTATGGAAGTTTCCTGACGGAAACGATCATGCCACCTTCAGCTCCTGGCTTCTTGGCGCCACGGCTAACGAAATGGGGTACATGCTCTCAGCTCAATTGGCGGCCATGAAACTTGGCGTGTTGACCGGGTTGGTGGGAGAAGGGGATTACGTGTATTGCCCTGAAGTCCAAGCGCCATACCTTGGCTTCACCGTGGAAGAACTGATGCAGAAAGCGGTGGACGCTCTGGCCGACATGAACTCAACGCGCCAATACCTTGAGGCCCTAAAAACCGCTCTGGATAATGCGAACAACAACCTGACGTTCGTACAGAAATTCCCCTGTCCATACGACTTTGTCAACACTGAGATCCCGTAAGAGAGGTTTCTCAGTAGCTAGTCATCCTTTTGGAACCGGTCTCCTCGCGGGGACCGGTTTCTTCATAAAGCATTGTGTGCGCCCCGCTACTTCGGAAGGATACCGATATGCAGTGGAGAATAGGCATTATGCAGAGATGTATAATGCAAGAGCGAGTAACAATAAGCGTTAGCAGGCAAGAAGCGGGATTTCAACGAAGAAATTGGCCTCTAAGGCCTAAGGGAGGCACCTGTTGTGGCTTCAAAGAGAATGTATGATTTCCTTTTGGAGCTGGCCAAAATACCCAGCATTTCTCCCAGCAGGGAGGAAAGACGGATTGCGGAAGTCATCTACGAAAGGATATCCGCTGAACCGTACTTCCAGGGTAACAGCCGTTTCTTGCGGCTTCTGCCCATTCAGGGAGACCCCTTGGAGCGCCAAAGCGTTTTTGCCCTAGTTCGGGCCGTTCCACATACGCCAAGAACCGTCATTATGATCGGGCATGTGGATGTGGTCGAGGCTCGCGAAGCCCGGGACCTAGCCGAGGTAGCTTTTGACCCCCAAGAGTACACTAGGCAGCTGTCGCGGCTGACTCTTCCCGAAGATGTCCGGCGCGACCTGGAGTCAGGCCACTACCTTTTCGGTCGCGGAGTTTTCGATATGAAGTGCGGCGTGGCGGCAGAAGTGGAGCTCTTGAGGAAAGCGTCTTTGAACCCCGAAAGTCTCAAGGCCAACCTCATGCTGCTTTTAGTCTGCGATGAAGAAAACCAGTCTGCCGGCATGATCTCTGCCGTGGAGCACCTGATGGGCATTAGCCAGGAGGAAGAGCTGGACTTCGTGGCTTGTGTCAACGCCGAAGGTGAGACCCAGGAGAACCAAGACGACCCGAGTAGGTACATATCCTTGGGCACGATAGGAAAGATGATGCCTGTGTTCTACTGCGTTGGTCGAGAAACCCACGTTGGATCCTACTACGAGGGATTAAACGCGAACCTCCTCGCGTCGGCAGTAAACATGGTCTTTGAAGGTTCCCCCCAATGGGCCGACAGCGCAGGCTCCCGGGTGTACCCTCCCCCTGCGGCCCTCAAACACCAAGACCTAAGGGACGCATACTCAGTGACTCTGCCGGCTCGGGCAGTTACTTACTTCAACTACCTTTCCGTGACGAAGACACCTGCCGCCGCGCTTGAGATGATGAAGTCGGTAGCGCAACAAGGTTTTGCTCTGGCACTAGATCGGCTAAAGCACAGCACAGAGCAGTTTTCTGCCAGATCTGGCAGTCAGGTAGGCATCCCCTGGAGCCCGAAAGTGATTACGTATGAGGAACTGGTGGCAGGAGTAAGCGTTTCGTTCTCTTTGGGAGACTCCCCCTTTGAAGTTCATCTGGCTCGCTTCATTGACACCCTACCCAAGGAACTGGATGATCGGCACAAGTCAATTGCCGTAATCGACGAGGTTCTGCGGTTCTACACCGACAAAGACCCGGTCATCATAGTCGGATTTCTGCCGCCGTTCTATCCCCATAGAACCAACTTGCGGGAATCCCCAAGGGAACTCGGACTTCTCCGGGCTGTGGAAGGGCTCATTGCGGAGGCCAAGAGCCAGTACGGGGAGACTCTTGTCACCGCCGAGCATTTTACGGCTATCAGTGACCTAAGTTACATGGGTTTTCAGGGAACTCGCGAGGATCTCTTGCTTCTGGCCAAGAACACGCCAGGTTGGGGGAGAGTCTATGACCTGCCTCTAGAGGCTCTTCTCAAACTCGACGTTCCAGTGGTAAACATCGGCCCTTCTGGCCGAGACGCCCATAAGTACACCGAGAGACTGGATTTGCGATACTACCTGGGAGCATACCCCAATCTGTTTGAATCTATGGTCCGGCGGCTTTCGGCTCTGGAGTAACAGAGTCCAGAAAGCGACCAACTGGGCAGTCGCCTCGTATCTAGGTCATGGGGGTGATATCTGTGGCAGCGGAGAACGCGGTGAGGGTTGAGGTGGGCGCGCGGGAAGTCCACCAGTTTTTGAGGCAAGCTATGTCTCACGTTGAATTGGTTAGCCAAGACGCAATCGAGTCCAGTGTTGGGGATGTGTACGTGGGAGTGCTCCTGTACCAGCAATGGTTTGGGAGGGTAGGCAATCAAGTTGCACTTATGCTTCTTGTTTCCGGCGACTCTCAAAGGTGTACCGTCAAGTCTGTCTCGTGCGGCTCCAGTAGAAGTTTACTTGGTTTTGACTGGGGCGCTGCAGGTGACTTTGCTTACGAGCCCATAGGCCTCCTGCAGTCGCAGTATAGAGGAAAGGTGTACGAGACAGGAAGGTGATTCGCTTTCGGCAATTCCCCAGACCAAGTGGGGGGCTAGGCGAATCCGAAGCTCAATAACGAAGTTTTTGCCACTAGGACAGTCAACAACGCCTGTCTGCCGACCATCAATCATATGCCCGCTTACTCGCCGCCGATTGACTGCTGATTAGAGCGGAATAGAGTGCGCTTTGCCACTATGTTGCCGAGGTGCCTAAAGGGAGTAACCGCAGTGTGGTGGGGCTTTCGGGGAGGATGCGTCTAGCGTTTGCCGAAATGGGTATTCCAGACAGCAAAAGGAGAAGAACGCAGCCATGACCCAAGAGACCCGAAGAAGGCATCTCGTTGCCGAGGACCTGTACAACCTGGTATTCGTGTCAGATCCCCAGATCTCGCCGGACGGCACCCAAATAGCTTATGTCCGCACCATCATAGACGGAGACACCAAGGAGTACCGCTCCACCATATGGATGGTGGATGCGACTGAGAATGCAGTCCCGGGCAGTTTACGTCGGGCCCCAAATCGGACACCTCGCCCCGCTGGTCTCCGGACGGTTCAAGACTTGCCTTTGTTTCAGACCGGGAAGGCCAGAGGCAGATACTTGTCATGTCAACTCGGGGAGGTGAAGCCCGCTCAATAACCAAGATGCGCTGGGGTGCCGGCAATCCCGTCTGGTCGCCTGACGGGTTAAGGATCGCCTTTGTGGCTCCCGTGGGCCCCCATGACGGTCCCGACGACTTTGACAAACCTCTTACTGCCAAAGACAAAGATGAAGAGAACAGGCGGCTCCGCGACGAAGCAGCGGTGTTTACTGGCCTACGGATCACGAGCGATGCCACAGGCGGACTGGTAAGCGAGAAGCGAAACCACTATTCGTCATTGACTCATTTGGCCAAGGGCGTGCCGCTAGTGTTACCATGGGCGATTTCGACAATATGACCCACCTGGTCACCTGACGATACCCGCATCGCTTTCGTGTCTGACAGGCGGGAGAACCCCGACTACTACGAGCCCTGGCGCTCTGATATCCACGTTGCCACTTTGGATGGCAGGATCGAGCTGACGGAGTCTTTGGGGCCTGCGTCGTCTCCTACTTGGACTCCAGACGGCAAACACGTGCTCTACATCAGTCAAAACATGGAGTACGGAAGCGTGACATTAACGCGGATCTGGAAAGTACCTGCCGGGGGCGGCAAAGCGGAATGCCTAACAGGGAACTTTGAAAGGCCGCTCTATAGGCGACGAAGTCACAAGTGACGTGAGATTCTTGCGCTTCGTCTCACGGGCTTCGAGTGGATCCCGAGGGCAAGGGCTGTATACTCCCCTTTCTGCCGACCGGGGAAAGACTTCCCTATACTCAGTACCCGTCAAGGCGGGCCTGTGAAGCTCGTTGTAGGCGGTGACAGGCAGATCTTCGGTTATTCTGCAGATGCCGATTGCCGCTATTTCGCTCTTGGAATAAGCGATCCCGTGGTGCCCGGTGATGTTACTCTGTTGGACCGAAAGACAGGCGCCGAAGTTAGGCTCACCTGGGAAAACGCGGCGTTCCTCGATGGGGTCTGTTTGAGCGCCCCGGAAGCCGTCCCGTACCAGACCCCCGATGGATTAGATGAAATGGGTTGGGTGATGAAACCTGCCGGGTGTGTCGAGGGGAAGAAGTACCCTGCCGTTCTCCAGATCCCGGCGGACCTCACATCATTATGCACGGTTGGAGTTTCTTCTTCGAGTTTCCAGTTGCTTGCGTCCTCTGGCTATGCCGTCATCTACGCAATCCCCGCGGGGGCCCTGGATACGGCCAGGATTTCGTCCGGGCCAACATTGGAAATTTTGGCGGGAAGGATTTTGACGATCTCATGGTCTGGGTGGATAAGGCCATATCTCTTGGCTTCATCGACGATTCCAACCTGGGAGTGGCAGGGGGAAGTTACGGCGGGTTCATGACTAATTGGATTGTAGGCCACACGGGAAGATTCAGGGCTGCCGTAACCCAACGAAGCAAAGTCAACTGGCTCTCATCCTACGGCACTTCCGATATGGGCATCGCCTACACCGAGACCAACATCAGGGAAATCCCTGGAACGACACGGAGAGGCTGTGGAAGCACTCACCTTTGGCCTATGCCCAGAACGTCACGACTCCACTCATGATCATGCACGGCGAGAACGACATGAGATGTCCCATTGGGCAAGCGGAGGAGTTTTAACAGCCCTGAAAAGGCTCAAGAAGGAGGTGGAGTTGGTCAGGTTTCCAGGAGCCACTCACGAACTCTCCCGGAGCGGCAGGCCTGTCATGAGAGTTGTAAGGCTTCGACACCTGCTTCGATGGTTTGATGCGCACCTGGACAGGACCACCTAGACAACTAGGCCCCCGTCTCTGACCCTTGTATATAGCGTCACGCTGTTTTGCCGGGCATCGTAGTTCACAGAACCGCGCCTGAACACCTTACAGGTATATTGGGCCACAATGTCGAAGGTAAGCATCGTTGCCTTTTGGTGCGAGGAGGTGTGACTATGTGGCTAAAACGCACTCAGGTCAAATCGGGAGGGCGTGTTTACACCTATCTTCAACTGGTAGAATCTGTGTGGCAGAACGGCAAATCCAGGCACAGGGTAATTGCCAACCTGGGAAGAGAGAACCAGATACCGGAATCCATTCAGGGAGCGCTCCTAGCAGCACTGTCTGACGATCATAGCGACGATGTTCTCGATCCCACGATCATGAGACTTCTGGGTGAAAAGCGTTACGGCCCGGCTTTGGCTCTTCACCGTGTGGCAGAGTTTCTGGGGATGTGTCGGGGGATTGGCGACATGGCTCTGTTGCGTGGAGGTTCCAGCTTTGATGCCCAGGCCGCCCTGATTCTTATGCTGTATGTGTGCTTGTCAACAGACGAAGACGCTAATAGCCTTCTGGAATGGGTGTCCCGCAACTACTGCCCTCATTCGGACCCTCTGGATTCGCATGCTTTGGCAAAAGCCCTCAAGGTAGTCTCCAGTCATCGCCTGATCCGAGAACTTATAGCTCAACTTGCTGGAACAGGTAGTGACGAAGATGACTACTTTTCGTTTTTGGTGCCTTGCCGGGTGAGCACGCCTGATGGCCGCACCGAGATGGTCTTTGTTCATGTGTCCACAGGACGCGGATTTGTCCCTCTCAAGGCCTTACCAATGCGGCCTGGGAGAACTCGCCGCGCCTTGACGACTCATGCCACGGAGGTTCCCATGATGTTGGACGTATCCGAAGTCCCTTGCACGTTGAGTAAGGCGTTTTGGTCCAGTGGGCGGCCTCTAGCGGTGAGGGTAGGGACCAATTTCAAAGGACGTCTGTTCGGGATCGTCAGCCCAAAGGAAATGACGCTGGCAAGGTGCGAGCAAGAGGGTTTTGTCGCCGCATCTGAGATTCAGTTCAGGGCATGCAAAATCCGGGGTGTTGAGTGTATTGTGGTCAGATCTAACACAGATGACAGGGGCCATGGCAACGGCATTAGCAGAGAGCCTAGGGATCTTGTGGTTTACCGAGGCGGGATATCGCCACATGAAGTCATGCAGGCGTACCGAAAGTTTCAGACATTCGAAGATGCTTTCTACGAACTAAAAATTCCAAAGGAATTGGCAGGTATGTTTCAGTCCAATTGGCACTACCTTGTACAAAGCCTCGTCAACCTGAGGCTAATGGGAACCTACATTGAGGCACGCATAGAATCTCGCCTTTCTGCCTGCGGAGTCCCCCTTACGACTTCCCAAGCGATGGCAGAGCTGTCTTCCCTCAGGACCGTTGAGCTCAAGTGCGCTCGCACCAACAGGCGATACCATACACCTTTCACGGAGATGCAAACTCGGATTACCGAAGCTTTGGGAATCAGATCTCACGGTCGTCTGCTCCAAGCAGAGAAAGTCCCACGGGAGCGTTCCAAAGACCGAACTTGACTGTCCCCGTTTGCCACTAGAACAGTCAGAGGCCCTAATCCGCCTTGCCTTGTCTCTAGAAAAACCATAGTTATAGGGTTATAAGAGATAGTGTGGATCCACGATGCGTACCCATCCCACAAGTAAGTTTGCCACTAGTTCGTTACAGTAGCGAGCCAGCGTAACCCCTGTTTACGATTGCCAGTTGAGAGGATAGAGCCTACCATCTACCGAAAAGGGTTAAGGTAGCCCATAATGTGGGCTTCTGCTAAGGCGGCGTACAGGCGAGTTGCCTACCAAGGAGGTGGTGGACTCATAGCCGCGTTCAAATTCCTGTCTCTGTTTGTTTGGGAGGGGCCATCCATTGATTAAACGCAGTCGAAGTACCACGCTGGGAGGTTCGAGTAGGTCGGTGGGCGCAGCGGGCTATGTGGTATTCCTCATAGCCATCTGTTTCTTCTCTGGGGTCTTTGGCAAAGTGAGCGGGCCCATGAGGTTTCTGGATTTCAACAATCTCTTGGGCGAGTTTGGCAAGATTACCCAAGACGCTATGCCCGGATTTCAGGGTCAGGGCGGAACCGGAGTTAGGGCCGGTTTCCTGCACGGACTTTCTATAGCCCCTAGCGTTTGCTTTTCCATCGCCGTGATTTCCCTGGTTGACCGTCTGGGAGGGCTAGCAGCGGCCGAGAGAATGCTGTCGCCAATCATGCGCATTATCATGGGCGTTCCAGGAAACAGCACCCTAGCAATAATAGCCAGCTGGCAAAGCTCCGACACAGGCGCCGCCCTAACTAGGGATCTCTACGAGAAGGGTCAGATCAACGACGATGAACGCGACATTCTCGTGGCCTACCAGTTTTCAGCGGGAGCAACTTTGGGACTGTACTTCGCACATGCAGCTATCCTCTTTCCATTCCTAACAAAGCCCGTCGGATTGGCCTTGCTGGTTCAAATGGTCGTCAAAGTTCTGGGCGGCAATCTGATGCGGGCTTATGCGATATGGGATGCCAGACGCGGCAAATCGGCCGCCAAGGTTCCTGAGGGAGGCAAACGGCTTGTCTGATCACAATGGAACGAGCGATTCGATCATGACTGTGTTTCTGATCGGCGCCAAGAAGGGGATACAGCTTTGGCTAAACAACATCCTGCCGGCCGCCATTATGGCGTTTACTCTAATCAGGATTCTCGAACTCACCGGTCTTCTTGATGTTATGGGCAGGCTTTTTGGTCCGGTCATGGCGATATTCGGTCTGCCGGGAGAGGCTATAAGCGTTCTGGCCACGGGTTGGATGAGCTCTGCAGGTGGATGTGTGGCTGCGGTCTCGCTTGCGGCAACTGGGACGCTCGATGGCAACCAAGTAGCTATCATTCTCCCCATGATATTCCTCATGGGAAATCAGGCTCAATACATCGGCAGGGTCCTTGGGACCGCAGGGGCGACCCCCCGCCGCTACGGCGTCATATGTGCCATAAGCATTATTAATGCTGCCATTGCAGGGTTTGTAATGAGACTCCTTGTCTGAGAACACGACCAACAACCTGAGGGAGGTTTGACCATGAGCGCAGATCGTCTCATATCGGAGTGGTTTGAAGACAATTGCCCGCGGCTGACCGGACTGAGCGACAAGATTTGGGAATATGCGGAACTTGCCTTTGAAGAGTATCAATCCTCGAAAGCTCTCATGGATGTATTCCGCGCTGAGGGGTTCAAAGTGGAAGAGGGCGTTGCCGGGATCCCCACGGCATTCGTTGCTACTTGGGGTGCAGAGGGCCCTGTCATCGGTTTTATTGGAGAGTTCGACGCGGTTCCGGGAGTATCACAGACCTTGTCCACCCGCAAAGAGGCTCTGATCCCAGGAGGGGCAGGTCATGGTTGCGGCCACAATTTGCTTGGCGTAGGAAGTTTAGGAGCTTGCCTAGCTGTAAAGAAGGCCATTCAGGAACTGGGCATCAAGGGAACTGTGAAATTCTTCGGGTGTCCTGCCGAGGAAGGAGGCGCCGCCAAGGTCTTCATGGTGAGGGCCGGCGTGTTCAAAGGCGTAGATGTGGTCTTGCGATGGCACCCTAGCTTCGCCAACTGGGTTAGTATGGCCAGGTCCCTTGCTATGAACTCTCTGAAGTTCACGTTTCACGGCAGAGCAGCCCATGCTGCAATCAACCCACATTTGGGCAGAAGTGCCATAGATGCTGCTATCCTAATGGACATTGGTGTGAACTACCTTAGGGAACACGTCATGAGCGACGTGAGGATACACTCAGTCATTACCAAGGGCGGGGATGCCCCTAACGTGGTCCCTCCATTGGCGCAGATATGGTACTACGTGAGGGCACCGCATCGAAGCGACGTGGACGAGGTTTCCGACAGGCTAAAAACCATTGCCAAAGGCGCAGCTATGATGACCGAGACTACTGTGGACATCGAATTTGTGAACGGCAGTTGTGAGACGTTGCCCAATCAGAGCCTGAGCGAGATCGCCTACCGGAACTTCCTGAAGGTAGGCGGCCCGAAGTACAGCCAAGAGGAAGAACAGTGGGCGGCTGAACTCACCAAGGGCGTTACCAAGTCTGATAAGGTGGCGGCGCTCAGGGCATCGGGATTGGATCCTGCATTGGCAGAATACGACCTACACCACGGTGTGTGCCCCATTTTTGACATAGGGCGCATCTTGCCGATCTCCACCGACTCTGCGGATGTTAGCTGGAATGTGCCTACTCTTGTCTTGTACACTTGCTGCTCACCAATCGGAGCGCCCAATCATTCGTGGCAGCAGGTAGTTGGCTCCGGGATGGGGATAGGCCACAAAGGCATGGTGACTGCGGGTAAGGTCATTGCACTAACCGCCTTGGATGTTCTGATGGATCCTGACGCACTGGCCAAGGTGCGTTCTGAGTTTGACCAAGCCACAAGCTCATGGTCGTACAAGTCCCCTCTGCCGGATGACGCACGTCCTCGAGTGAAGAAACCCGCGGAATCTTCCATGGAGCCAGACACAGATCCCCAAAGGAGTGGAATGTAGCCATGACCCAAGATACCCGAAAAAGAAATCTCGTTGCCGAGGATCTGTACAACCTGGCATTCGTCTCAGATCCCCAGATCTCGCCGGACGGCGCCCAGATAGCTTATGTCCGCACCATCATAGACGGAGACACCAAGGAGTACCGCTCCACCATATGGATGGTGGACACGACTGACAATTCAGTCCCTAGGCAGTTCACGTCGGGCCCCAAATCGGACACTTCGCCTCGCTGGTCACCAGACGGTTCAAGACTTGCCTTTGTTTCAGACCGGGAAGGCCAGAGGCAGATACTTGTCATGTCAACTCGGGGAGGGGAAGCCTGTTCAATAACCAAGATGCGTTGGGGTGCCGGCAATCCCGTCTGGTCGCCTGACGGGTCAAAGATCGCCTTTGTGGCTCCCGTCAGCCCCCATGATGGTCCCGACGACTTTGACAGACCTCTTACCGCCAAAGACAAAGATGAAGAGAACAGGCGGCTCCGCGACGAAGCAGCGGTGTTTACTGGCCTACGGATCACGAGCGATGCCACAGGCGGACTAGTAAGCGAGAAGCGAAACCACATATTCGTCATTGACTCATTTGGCCAAGGGCGTGCCGCTAGTGTTACCATGGGCGATTTCGACAATATGACCCCCACCTGGTCACCTGACGGTACCCGCATCGCTTTCGTGTCTGACAGGCGGGAGAACCCCGACTACTACGAGCCCTGGCGCTCTGATATCCACGTTGCCACTTTGGATGGCAGGATCCGGAAGCTGACGGAGTCTTTGGGGCCTGCGTCGTCTCCTACTTGGACTCCAGACGGCAAACACGTGCTCTACATCGGTCAAAACATGGAGTACGGAAGCGTGACATTAACGCGGATCTGGAAAGTACCTGCCGGGGGCGGCAAAGCGGAATGCCTAACAGGGAACTTTGACCGCTCTATAGGCGACGAAGTCACAAGTGACGTGAGATTCTTGCCTTCGTCTCACGGGCTTCGAGTGGATCCCGAGGGCAAGGCTGTATACTTCCTTTCTGCCGACCAGGGAAAGACTTCCCTATACTCAGTACCCGTCCAAGGCGGGCCTGTGAAGCTCGTTGTAGGCGGTGACAGGCAGATCTTCGGTTATTCTGCAGATGCCGATTGCCGCTATTTCGCTCTTGGAATAAGCGATCCCGTGGTGCCCGGTGATGTTACTCTGTTGGACCGAAAGACAGGCGCCGAAGTTAGGCTCACCTGGGAAAACGCGGCGTTCCTCGATGGGGTCTGTTTGAGCGCCCCGGAAGCCGTCCCGTACCAGACCCCCGATGGATTAGATGAAATGGGTTGGGTGATGAAACCTGCCGGGTGTGTCGAGGGGAAGAAGTACCCTGCCGTTCTCCAGATCCACGGCGGACCTCACATCATTATGCACGGTTGGAGTTTCTTCTTCGAGTTCCAGTTGCTTGCGTCCTCTGGCTATGCCGTCATCTACACCAATCCCCGCGGGGGCCCTGGATACGGCCAGGATTTCGTCCGGGCCAACATTGGAGATTTTGGCGGGAAGGATTTTGACGATCTCATGGTCTGGGTGGATAAGGCCATATCTCTTGGCTTCATCGACGATTCCAACCTGGGAGTGGCAGGGGGAAGTTACGGCGGGTTCATGACTAATTGGATTGTAGGCCACACGGGAAGATTCAGGGCTGCCGTAACCCAACGAAGCAAAGTCAACTGGCTCTCATCCTACGGCACTTCCGATATGGGCATCGCCTACACCGAGACCAACATCCAGGGAAATCCCTGGAACGACACGGAGAGGCTGTGGAAGCACTCACCTTTGGCCTATGCCCAGAACGTCACGACTCCACTCATGATCATGCACGGCGAGAACGACATGAGATGTCCCATTGGGCAAGCGGAGGAGTTTTACACAGCCCTGAAAAGGCTCAAGAAGGAGGTGGAGTTGGTCAGGTTTCCAGGAGCCACTCACGAACTCTCCCGGAGCGGCAGGCCTGTCATGAGAGTTGTAAGGCTTCGACACCTGCTTCGATGGTTTGATGCGCACCTGGACAGGACCACCTAGACAACTGGATCTCTGCTACCCAACGCAAGAAGAAAGAGGGTGACCTTTTGGAACTCATCGCAAGCGGGCAGGTGACGGCTTTTGTTACTCAACTATTGTTCTGCTTGGCACTGGGATGGACGGTACAGCGAGCTCGCAAAGGGCTGTCGCTGCCCAGCATTCGAAGAGTCAGTGGACTAGACGCACTAGATGAGGCAATCGGCCGGGCTACAGAAATGGGACGGCCTGTGCACTACTCGTTTGGGCTTGCGGATGTTAACGATGCCCAGACTCTGGCTTCTTTTTCGGTACTGGAGCATGTGGCTGAGAGAACTGCTGAGCACGACGTCCCGCTCATAGTCACCAACGTGAAAGTTGTGGTTCAGGCTCTGAGCGAAGACATTGTTAGGGGGGCTCACGCCCGGTTTGGCAAGGAACAGTCCTATAACCCCAACAATATCAGGTACATTAGCGACCGGCAGACTGCCTATGCAGCAGGTGTCACCGGAATCATGAAACGGGAGCGTGTCGCCACCAACCTTATGATCGGCGGTTTCTGGGCAGAATCTCTTCTTCTGTCACAAGCCGGATACGAGGTGGGTGCAGTGCAGATTGCCGGCACCGCCAACACGCCGCAGATTCCCTTTTTCGTGGCTGTCTGCGATTACTGCCTAATCGGAGACGAATTGTACGCCGCCTCTGCCTATCTTTCTAAGGAGCCGGTTCTCGTGGGCAGCCTCGTAGTGGCCGACTACGTCAAACTCGCCACCATTGCTCTGACGGCAGTGGGAACGGCCCTATCCCTTGGCGGGAACACGTTGTTTATTGACTTATTGGGGATGTGACTTTGGGATACTCCCAGTTCAGGTGCAAGGAGGGGTTTACATGAAGCGAGAGATTCCGCTAGTAATCGCTGTTCTGTCCGGCCTTACGTACATTGCGGCTCATTACTTTACGATTCCCGCAGTTGCCGATTCAAAGGCCGTACTGGATAAGTGGTTTGTCATCGTAACAGGATTTGGCTGCCTTGTGGGCCTTTTCAACCTCACAAAGATTCATCTCAGGAACATAAGGCTCCGCAGGTCCAACTGGGAAGTCAGCGTGGTCTTGCTTTTGGTTATGTTCGGGACTGCCATTATAGGTGTTCTCGGGGTGAATGACGGGAAAGCTCTCACCTTTGTTTACAACAGTGTTATCGCTCCCTTGGATTCGACTATGAGTGCACTCTTGGTGTTTTATTTAGGAGCCGCCACCTACCGAGTTTTTCGGGCCAAGAACCTCGAATCCACTCTTCTGTTGGTAGCGGGCATCATCGTGATGCTGGGGCAGTCACCTGTAGGGGCTGCTTTGTCAACCCGCATACCGGTATTGTCCCAGTGGCTGTTGGACGTTCCCAACGCAGGGGCTATGCGGGGCATTCTCATATCCGCGAGCATTGGGGCCGTATCTCAGGCTCTCAGAGTAGTACTAGGTATCGAGCATAGATATTTGGCGGCGTAAGGAGGGTTTGGATTGAGCGCCTCAAGTAATGTGGCCGGTGGAGTTGGAAGACCGCGGTTCTTATCCCAAAACCTTGATCGCGTACTCTACGTCTTGATCATCGTTTGCGTCGTATACGCTACCATCTGGCCGCTTGGTCTTCCTGTGCCTATCAGCAAGGAGACTAGGGATCTGTACGATTTTATTGAACAGATACCGGCCGGAAGTGCAGTGTATTTAGGTTTCGACTATGAAGCATCTGGTATTGCCGAGATGGAGCCCTGTGCCAATGCGCTTGTAAGGCACTGTTTCTCCAAAGACCTGAGGCTAATCTGTGCAGGGCTGACCGCCCCGGCCAGCGACCTCATAAAACGCGTGATGAATGCTGTTTCCGATGACTATCCCGATAAAGAGTACGGGGTTGACTGGGTGAACCTTGGATACAGGCCCGGTTGGGAAGTGGCGTTGGAAGCCATGACGGTGGATTTTCAGGAAGCTGCCGGCGGTTTGGACTATATTGGAAACCGCATTGAGGGTTTTCAGATTATGGATCAGGTTAAGTCGTTGAAGGACGTAGCTTTAGCTGTCTCCATAGGGTCTATGAGGGAAGGCATCGCCCGGTATGTGCAGATCATTGGGAGCCCTCTGGGAGTTCCGGTTACGGGTTGCTGCTCCGGTGTGACAATTCCTGAGCTTGTTCCGCTGTATCGGGCCGGGCAATTGAAGGGCTTTTTGAAGGGTCTAGCTGGGGCCGCTGAATACGAGAACTTGATAAAGAGGCCCGGCATAGCGTCTGCCGGAATGGATGCCCAGAGCTTGACTCACTTGCTCCTCATCCTGTTCGCATGCATCGGCAACCTTCAGTACTTCCTTTCACGAAAGGGCGATGGGGAGGGTAGTTCCAATGTCTAGGGATCCCGGAGTATGGCTGGCTGTCTTTTTCACCTTGTCGGTTTTCAGCAGCATCTTTAAGGAAAACCGCGCTTTCTACCTGGCGGAGCACGTCTTCGTTGGAGCAACTTCGGGGTACTTTGTGGCTTCAACGTACGCGACTTGCATCAAACCTACCGTGGTTGTGGATGTTTTGGAAAAGGGGCGGTGGACGTATTTCATTCCCATAGTCCTAGGTCTCTTGTTCTACGCCCGGTTTTCTAGAAAACACCAGTGGCTGTCTAGATATCCTGTGGCTCTGACCACGGGAGTTGGAGCAGGTGTGGTTTTGACCAAGATGTGGAAACCCATGGTGCTTGACCAAATAGCATCCACTATGAAGGTATCAATGACAGGAGTAGGGCCAGTTGTGAACGCCGTTCTGCTGGCTGTCGCAATGCTTGGTACGCTATCGTTTTTCCTCTTTACTTTCAAACCCAGCGGAGTTCTAGCCGTGAGTTCGAAATTCGGGCGCTATATTATGATGGTGGCTTTCGGGACAGTCTTCGGCACCACCGTCATGGCTAGAACATCAACTTTCATTGGAAGGGTGGCCTTCTTGGTTCAAACATGGCTTGGGGTAATGCCGCGATAGGTTACGTGTGAGTTTGTCGGAAACAGGGAAAAGGGCTTTGGACTTCGCGATTCTTCCAGGCCCTTTTTCCTGCCAAGAGCACTCCAAGGAGTAGCAGCGCGGCAGCGGACAAAATGTACTGTGGTCAACCCAGGGACCGGAAGAAATGTCCGGTGATGGAGGCGGGGACCGGACAAAAACGGATGCCGGAGCGGCAAACCGGATAAATGTTCCGCTAGTCAGCCCCGGGACCGGAAGAAATGTCGGGTGGCAAACCCGGGGACCGGACAAAAACGGATGCCGGAGCGGCAAACCGGACAAATGCTCCGCTAGTCAGCCCCGGGACCGGAAGAAATGTCGGTGACAAACCCGGGGACCGGACAAAAACGGATGCTCATCGAAAGCGCGGGCAGAACGGCGCGGCGGTGTTAACGTATCCCCCTTTTCGAGGTCACCGCTCTTGAACTTCCACCTCCCTCCACGCAGGAAATTCGACTCTCTGTGTCAAATCTCCCTAAGGCAAGACAGGGGAGGAATGCACATATGATTATCCAAGCTTTGATGACCCCTAGACCCGAGGTACACTGGGTTAGTTCCACCGACACTCTAGAGAAGGCGCTCAACGATCTTGAAAACCATGGGTTTACGACTCTCCCGGTCTTGGACGGGGGCCGATTTCTAGGTGTCATAACCAGAAGGATCATCTTCGAGACGTTCTTCAAAGGCCAAGAGCCAGATCGCAAGAGGTTCTTAGCGGAAAACCTAGTCAAAGACCATATCATCACCGAAGTTCAGGTGGCGCACAGCACCGATCTCCTTGATGAGGTCCTGTTCAAGTTCCTTGACTCTCGGTACGACTTCCTTCCTGTGCTGTCCGCCGACAGGTTCATGGGCATTGTGACTAGGAACAGCATGCTCAACGCCTTTATCAAGGGCGCCGGACTCGACAAGTCAGCCCATCGCATCGCCATCTTGATAAACGACTTCAAGGGGGCCCTTGCGAAGCTCACCGCCCTCATTTCTAACCAAGACGCCGATATCCTGGGCATCGTCTCCTTTGACCCAGAGGTCATGAATCTGAAGTTTGTGGAAATCACCGTGAGCACCGAGCATTTTAAGCGGCTCGTGGAGGTGCTAGCTCTAAACGGTTTCAACGTTAGGGAAGCAAGGATGGCTAAGCGATAGGTCGGGCTTTGGGGCCAAACCAATCGAGCCTAGCTAAGCCATGCAGTGTTTTCGGGTGTGGACCCGCACGCGCCACCGTCCCCAAGTGGCATCGGGCAATCTTCCTGCCCGACAGCCACCCATACGGCGGCGTTGCGGGTTTTCTGCGTTAGGCCCCAGATCTAGTGAGGCCCGTGACGTCTGTAAACCCAGTGCCCCCTTAGTCACCGCGGTCCTTGCAGCACGCCGGACGCCTCGAGCCCCTTACGAAACGCCTCCAGGTACTCGGGCTTCTCATCCAGCCAGTACCTGCGAGCAGGGGTCCCTTTGGTGGCAGGGCGGGGGTCCGGGTCGTAGTAACTCCACCACACGGCAACTTTGATGTTCTTGTACTTGGGCAAGTTTGCGAACATGTCGTTGATCCACGCTTCCTTGTCCCCGCCCACTGAACTGCAGGCAAACTCGGTTATTATCCACGGAAATTTGGCGTAGATG
This sequence comes from Bacillota bacterium, assembly GCA_040771825.1. Classification (GTDB taxonomy): domain Bacteria; phylum Bacillota; class Sulfobacillia; order Fermentithermobacillales; family Fermentithermobacillaceae; genus JAXGZG01. The sequence goes on from JAXGZG010000001.1 coordinate 355,609, forward strand.
TCTTTGTACATGCCCCAGAGCCTGTCATATATCTCGGCGAAAGACCTCCAGCGCTCTCCTGTAACATCCCCGAAGTAGGTGCCAGTGTTGTAGCCGGTGACACCTATCATGTGTACGTATTGGTTTCCGGGATAGTAGGCGAGGTGGGAGTTCCACTTGCAGGGAGGGAAGTTTACATCGTTGGGGTTGAAGATCCAGATAGCGTTATCCACGCCTTCTTCTTGGAAAATCCCGTAAACCCGTATCCATACTTCTATGAAGGTGTCAGGGTCGCACAGCATGAGGTGTCCCGAGTAACTAACCCATGTGGAGTTCATCTCGTTGTTGAGCCGGAATAGGAATGGGTGCCCGAACTCCTTGGCTTGTCTCGCTAGGGCACGGATCTCGTCGTCTTTCAGGCCGTCCACAACGTCGAAATTGGGATTCTTCCCGTACATGTCGCCTGCGATTTGGTAGGTGAGCTCGACCACCTTTCCGGCGGCATAGGCCTCATTCATTCCGTCTATGGGGAAGTCGTGGCTCAGATAGCGATAGGCAAGTATCACGGGAAACTCGAAGTCCAATTTACTCTCGACTTCCGCTATCTTGTCTTTGCCCTTCTGCGTAAACGCATTGGGCGTGAAAAAGCCCCAGAGCAGGCTATCTGACGCCGCAATACTTTCGTAGAGTGCTTTCGTCTCATCGTTCCATTTGGGGAGCAGCGGTTCAAGCTGCAGGCAATATGCGGAATCTCCCAATGGTTCAATTGGCTCAAATGATTCCAGAACCCGCTGGACTTGGTCCTTGTGCTCCTCAAAGGAGGCCGACCTAAAATGAAACGTATAGTAGGTCAACCCTCGGGTGTTAATGTATGCGTAGGCGTAGGAGTTTTGGGTTCGCGGGCTCCCAGGGGCAGGCGTTCTTGTGAGGCTGAACAGCCGGACACGCTGCCCTCCAATGTCAGTCCATCTGTCCTCGTGCACGGTCAAGCGGTTTGCTTTCTGATACTCCTTGTCGGTGATGTACTCGTTAGGGAGTTCGGACAACCACCCGGTAACGTCTCGGTACGGAGAGGTGTCTCTCGAGATCCTAATCTCCATGAGGGGACCGTAGACTCTCGTAAAGTCTGGGCTAAGCCGGAAATCGACTTCCATATCGCTTGGGATAGTGATTTTGCAGCCTCTGGGGTAGTCAGTCAGACAATTGCCCGAAGTCACAGGCTCGATTTTCTTGATATCCTTCCGGAAATCGGGAGATTCCAGAGAAGACAACAGGTAACCGTCCTGGTAGTATCCGGCCCAAGCCGGATGGCCGCCTTTGTCAGGCGCGGCGGGAAAAGCCTCCGGTTGGGAAGGGTCATCTGCCTGCTGACCCGGGGCGACGGCCTGATGTTCAGTTGTGCACGCAGGAAAGGACGCAACCATAACAAGCACCATTATGACTGCAAGAATGACGATCCGGCGCAGCGGTAAGTATGGAATTTTTCGAAGTGCGTCGTGTCTGTTGCGATTGGGCCTTTCTTGATGCATCTACGGTGCCCCCCAATTCATCCCTGACAACTGTTTCTATGGTCTCTCGGCAATACCTCTTGCATGCTCGGTGAAGGCTTCGATATCCCGCAGTACTAGGACTCCAATGCCTCCTCCAAAAGCGTTTTCGTCTCAACTAAGGTTGACGTATCGGCGTAGTTGGTATGGTTCTGGAGGATGAACGACAGCGTGTTGCTCTGGACACGTTCTATCTCTGACACGGCGGAGAGTACATCCCGCGACATCGCTCTAAGTTCGGCCAGCACCTGCATGGAGTTAACGTTCTGCAAGGACAAGCGATCGATTTTGTGGGCTATGGAGTTCAGAAGACTGGCCAAACCAAGTTCTTTTGCGGCGATGGCAGTTATCAGTTGCGCTACCTCCGGGTCGATGGGGAACACCTCCGTTTCGTCGGTCAGCACGGGGTCCGTACTTTGGTTTGCAGCCCCGTGCTGACATCGGCTGTCTTTGGGGCCAACTCCGCCTAGAACCTGAGCCTAAGCGTCATCTTCACCATCGTCACAAGTCTTGTAGTCTGGAATCGAATGCGCGGCTAGAACCGTTTGGAGTTTCCGAAGAAGTCGCTCTTCCTTCTCCGACGCAAACTTAACTACTTCGGCCACAGAACGGTTAATCTCCGACACCTCGTTAGCGCTAACCGGGCCGGCGATTCCCGACCTGACAACTTGCTGAACCTTTTCGGCTTCGGCGTTGATCAGATGGGCCAGGGCCTGCTCCTCCATGATGATGGTCTGGATGAGCAGTCCGATGAGGTTCTTGCGAGACGGCGGACAGGGCATCTTCGGGAAAGTAGGCATACCCACGGATTTCACCTCCCAGATAGGATATCTGGGACATTGTATGAGTTAACATAACGCAGCGTGACTGTTAACTTACTTAGCTGAAGCTATACAGAGATGAAGCTACGTGAGGAACGCAAAACGGAGGGAGTCCCGTAACTCCCTCCGACGCACTTAGGTAGTTTCAGCCGAGAGCCGCTTATCTACTGGAAACTCCTTATGACTTCGTCGATCATAGACCCTACATAGGCCACTGCATTTCTTATGGGGTCGGGTTCTGTCATGTCGACACCGGCCATTGCCGCCAGTTCCAAGGGCTTCTTTGTGCCGCCTGCCTTGAGTACATTCACCCATCGCTGTGCCGCAGGCTTTCCTTCTTGTTGGATGGCCATAGCGACTGCAGTCCCTATGGTGAGGCCCGCCGAATAGCTGTAAGGGTAGAGGCCGCGGTAGTAGTGAGACTGGCGCATCCACACGAACCTGGCGCAGTCGTCGATTTCCACTTCGCCGCCCCAGAATTCGTTTAGAATGTCGCCTTGCAGCCTGTTGAGTACCGTGGCTGTGATGGGCTGCCCTCTCTCCGCCAAGGCGTAAGCACGGCGCTGGAGTTCGCCTTCGATAAGGTGGCGGACCATGTTGTGGTGGTAGCTTTTGATGAACTGCATCAGAAGCCACCTGCGAGTTCGAACGTCCGTGGTGTTGGCCAGGATGTAGTTGCCCACGATGATCTCGTTGGCTGTGGAAGGCGCCTCTATGAAGAACATCGTCGGCCGAGTGTTAACTAGACGCTGGTATCTCTGAGCCATAACGCCCTGACCTGCGTGGCCTAGCTCGTGAGACAGAGTGACAGCGCTTCTGAGGCTATCGGTCCAGGTCAATGAGATGTACGGATGGACGCCGTAGACTGAACTGCAGAAGGCTCCAGTCTGCTTGCCGATGTTGTCCGCCCTGTCCACCCACCGGTTTCTAAGACCGGTCGCGATCACGTCCGTGTACTCCGGCCCTAAAACCGATAGACCGTTGATGATAATTTCGGAGCCTTCCTCGTAGGTGGTTTTGGGCTCAAAGTGCGGATCCAAAGGCGCTTCGATATCAGAGTACAGCATCTTGTCTAGCCCCAGAATACCCTTTCTGAACTGCGCGTAGCGCCGCATGTGAGGCGCCAGCTCAGAAAAGATGATGTCATGGAGGCCATTGTAGATATCTATGGTAACATCCTGGCTGTCTAAAAGCATGTGAATGGCCGACGGATACCCGCGGTGCTTGGCCATGATGACGTTTTTCTTCACTTCGGTACCCCAAGTCGTACCGTAGGTGTTTTGGTACGCCCGCAGAACCTTTGCGTGGGCAAAGTGAGCTTTTCTTCGGAGAATGGGATCTGCAGCGCTCTCGTACCGCCCCATTGACATCGGCATGAGGTTGCCCTTTTCGTCTTCAACAGGTTCCCAGGGAATATCAGCGGTTCTTGATCTCTCGTAAACCGCCGAAGGACCACCCAGAACCTCCCCCAAGGACGCCAGCACTTTTTCGGTTTCGGGGGTCAGTCGATGGGGCTTCTGCTCGATCATTCTCTCGATGTAGATGCGGAACGGCTCCAGTTCCGGCTCCTGGTCAAGATAACTTCGGAGAGTGCCTTGGGGCAGGCTGAGCGCTTCTGACTCTATGAAAGAAGTCTCTGCCCGGATTCTGGTTCCAAGCGCTGCTGCACGCCCTGCCATGGCTTGGGTGGCCGGATTGGTGCCGTCAACGGCGTTGTGCAGATGGGCATAAGCGCCTACTTTGGCCATCTTCTTAGTTAGGGCTTCCGACGCTTTAAGGCACTCTAGAAGCACCTTAGCCCCTTCATGGAGCCGGCCTGCGTATTGGGTAACCGTTCCCACGAGCCCCGCCACAGCCCCCAGTTCAGCCTCCCATTTCTCTGGGGTGGGGAAGATATGGGTAAGATTCCAAGTGAGTTCTTCCGGAACCTTTGCCCGCGCGAACCGTTCTTGCATAGTGACCCTCCTCGCTGGGATACTTCAATGCCAAAAGCGCCAATCCTTCTCAACAAGAGCCACAAGCGTGACTTTTGCGATGATTTGGATGTTTGGCATAGATTGACCGCCCGGTTCTGAAACCACCCCCTCTCACGTACATGAAAATGGGGTTATGCGGACTTGGGGAGAACCAAAGTGCGATCTAGGAGCCTTCTAATTGGGATACTAATCCCTGTGGTCATCCTATTCCTCCACACCCAGGACACCTGGATCCAGGTTGCCCAGTATGAGGTGTTGCTACCGGTGCTTCCGGCCTCATTTGACGGATTCAGAATCCTTCACATGAGCGACCTTCACGGCAAGATGTTCGGGAAGGACCAGAAGACCCTAGCCTCGGTGATCCAAGCGCAGCAACCGGACCTCATTGTATGTTCAGGGGATATGCTTGATGTCTCCGAACGGGAAGAAGGGGCAGCTTTCTTAGCGCTTCTAAGGGCCCTTGACCAGCGATATCCTGTGTACTATGGGATGGGCAACCATGAACAGACGCTGTCGCTTCTGGATACTGAAGTGTTTGCCGCATTCTGTGAGAACGCCCAACAGGCGGGAGCCATCCTGCTCAATAACGAAACGGCCTCCATTGAACGGCAATCTGACTCCATCACGCTGTACGGGGCCAACACAATGGGGTCTCACTACGCCGAGGATGGTTCCGTTTGCTGGTTGGGGGATAATTACGACCTTCCGACTATGGGCGAACTCCTCGGCCATCGCCAGGAGAACCGCACATCAATCCTGATAGCCCATGATCCCAAGTGGTATCCAGTCTACGCACAATGGGGTGCAGACCTGGTCCTCGCCGGGCACATACATGGGGGGGTCATCAGGCTTCCTTTCATAGGCGGCCTACTCTCACCTGACAGAACCTGGTTTCCCCAGTACGATGCGGGGGTCTACCGGTCCGTTGGGTTAACCGCCATGCACGTGTCCCGGGGGCTAGGAGACTCCATGATTCCCATTCGGCTTTTCAACCGTCCTGATGTGTCCGTTATTGTTCTGCGACGCCAAAGTAGGTGAAGAAACCCTTTGCCAAGAACGCGCATGGCTCGGGTGACGGTAGGCGTAGCGATTCTTCTGGCTGCGGCCAGATTGACCGGTTTTGCCCGTTCTCAAGTGATGGCGTCCCTATTTGGTGCGGGCGGTGAGATGGATGCGTACATAGTCGCAAGATCCCTGGCCATGCTGGCCACCGCCTTCACAGGCCCCATTTCTGTGACGTTCATGACAGTGTACGCCTACAGGATGGCAAGAGGGGAGAGGGGCGCAGCGTCAAGCCTAGCAGCTTCAGTCATCTCTCTGACTTGCACAGTCATGGCATGCCAGGTGATCGTCCTCCTAGTTTTTGCTCCCCAGCTGACTCGTCTTATGGCACCCGGGTTTTCGGAAGACGTCTACAACAAAGCGATCATCCAAGCGCGCCTACTGGTGCCGTTCATGTTCTTTCCACTCTTAGCCGCGTTGTCCAAGTCGGTGCTAAACATCCACAAGGACTTCTCCACACCCGTAGGCGCTGACATCATCGAACACCTGACGGTGATTGCCCTGATAATCGCCCTTAGCCCCGCATACCGGGCCGACTCCCTGGCCGTTGCGGCCGTGGCCGGGTGGGTGATCTTGTTTGGTGTCCAGTGGTTTGTTCTGAAACGGCGCAGTCTCTGGCCGTCCATCATCTTAGGCTTCGACGGGGATGTATCTCGAGTGATGGCTCTTGCCCTCCCTTTGATGGGAGGCTCTACCCTGGGCGGCTTCCATCACTTGATAGACAGGGCTCTCGCGTCTAGGCTTCCTGAGGGCTCTTTGGCTGTGTTGGAGTACGCGGAGCGTCTTCGAGGTGTCCCGGTGGGAGTCCTTGTGGCGGCGGCCACCACAGTGCTGTTCCCCTCACTATCGGAGATGTGGGGGAGAAGTAATACTCGGGATTTCTCGAGCACCATAGAGGTTGCCCTACGCTCCGTCGAGTTTGTCTGCGTTCCTGCAGCGGCGGGAATGATGGTGCTGGCGGGGCCCATTACTAGACTGGCTTTTCAGCGCGGAGCGTTCACTGACGCGGCAACCCAGGGAACCACAGCCGCTCTCGTGGCATACGGTCCCGGCCTTGTGGCCATAGCGGCCATTCAGACCATGAACACAGCCTTCGTGTCTGCACAAAAGACCGGTATTCCAGTCCTACTAGGCATCTGCATGTCAATAACTAATACCTTCTTGGACTTAGTGCTGGTGAAGCCCTTGGGCCATGTAGGTTTGGCCCTGGCAAATTCTCTGGCGGCTTTTCTGAGCATGGCTGTGGGGATGTACTGCCTCAAAAGAGTCGCCAAAAGTGTTCCTTTGATCCCGCTGACGGATTTTCTTGGAAAAGTACTCATATGTTCCACGATCATGGCGGCGGTGGTGCTAAAACTATCGGAGATGTCTGGCCTGCAAGAAGGGACCGGAACTGTCCTGAGGGATGCCCTGACCATGTTTGGAGTAACCGTTGTGGGATGTATTGTGTATTTGGTGACCTCCACTGTTGTTGGATGCGTTGGGATCAGAAAATCGCGAGGCCGATAATGTAAAACCCTACAGTTGAATATTACGGCTCACGAAAGTCATGCATAACATGCTGGCAGGCATTACGACTGAGTTCACATTCACTAGCGCCCGATTTGGGGCAGAATTGTGTAAAATATGCCGATTTCATCCATATTTTTCGCTTAAGAAAGAGCAGACAATCACTATCGTATACTGGTGTTTAGCTTGTGAACATGGTAGATTCCTATGCAGGACGTTACTCTTACAAAGAGGGGCGGGATACAAAGTGAAAAAGGCTGTATCCACATTAGTTGTGTTAATTCTTGTAGTTGTCGCCTTGGCGGGATGCTCAAGCACTCCTCAGATCGCCAAGGTCGGTCTAGGGCTTCGGACCTCGATAGGAAGCTCAACTGACCTCACCGTTAACGCCGAAGGCAAGAAGGTTGCTCCGACCGGCCAGGTTGACACAGTGATCGCTGCTGTGGCGTTTGACAAGTCGGGCAAGATTATGAAAGTGGCCATTGACACCCAGCAGACCAAAGTCAAGTTCGACGAGAACCTTCAGGTTGCGTCAGACCTGAAGGCCGATTACCCTTCTAAGGTTGAACTTGGCGATAAGTACGGCATGGGCAAGGTCTCTACCATCAAGAAGGAATGGTACGAGCAGGCTGCAGAGCTTGAGAAGTGGATGATTGGCAAGACTGTAGACCAGGTCAAAGCATTGAAAGTAAAGGAGCGCGACGCCAAGCACAAGTCGGTGCCCGACGATCCGGAACTCACCTCACTGGTAACCATGGATGTTGGCCAGTACATCGCCGCCGTCGCCGACGCTTACAAGAATGCGGTTGACGTGAATAAGGGCGGCGCATCTTTGGGTCTTGGACACAACACATCGATTGCCAGTTCAAAAGGCTATTCTGTGGCAGATGACAAGGAAGTTCTTCCCCTTGCCCAGGTTGACAACACGATTGCTGCCACCGTCTTCGACAAGGATGGCAAGGTCGTCCGCACCATCATCAATACCGCACAGACCAAAGTCAAGTATGACAAAGACGGCAAGGTGACCTCGGACAAGACCGCAGAGCTCCCCAGCAAGGTTGAACTTGGGGACAAATACGGTATGGGCAAGGTCTCTACAATCAAGAAGGAATGGTATCAGCAGGTCGCGGAGTTGGAGAAATGGATGACCGGCAAGAGCGTTAATGACATCAAGTCCCTGAAGGTCAAAGAGCGTGACGCTTCTCACCCGGCAGTCCCTGACGTGCCTGAACTCACCTCGCTTGTTACCGTGACTGTTGGTGACTACATCAATGCGGTGGCGGAGTCTTCGGCCAACGCCAAGCCTGTCACCTCGAAATAGACTAGGCGCAAGAATGCCTAGAGATCGAAAGATCCCCCGCCCGTCCGCGGGGGATCTTTACAGCTTTTTGCGCTTGTCTGACGGTTGGCAGTTAGTTAACATAAAGGGTATGACAAACTTGCGCGGTGATACCATGTGTAGGCGATATTACAATATGAGGTCCATTGGGGCGCTTCTGGTGTGTTTCCTGCTTGCGGCAGCTCTTGCAGGTTGTCATTTGCTGCGCCCAACCTCTCAAAAAAAGTACACCGACACCTTCTTCGATACGTTTGATACCTTCGTGACGGTTGTGGCTTACACTAGGACCGAGAAAGAGTTCGACGACTATTTCCAGAGGATTCATCAAAGATTCCTAGAGTTCCACAAGCTCTATGACATATACAATGCGTACCCGGGCATCAACAACCTGAAGACCATCAACGACAATGCAGGAGTAAACCCTGTCAATGTGGACAAGGAAATCATCGACCTAATCGTGTTCGCTAAGGATTGGCACAAGAAGACAGGCGGCCAGACCAACATTGCCATGGGGTCGGTTCTTCGTATATGGCATGACTATCGGGAGCAGGGAATGGAAGATCCCCAGTCAGCCCAGTTGCCGCCCATGGAAGCATTGAGGAAAGCGGCCGAGCATACGGACATAGACAAAGTCATAGTGGATATCGGAAAGAGCACAGTTTTCCTTGCGGACAAGGACATGAGTCTGGATGTGGGGGCGGTGGCTAAGGGATACGCCACCGCGGTTGTCACCCGGGAGATGAGGGCTCAAGGCTTGGAGTCGGCCTTCATAAGTTCTAGCGGCAACATAGAGACGGTGGGAAAGCCACTAGACGGTGTGAGGGAGCGCTGGGGGATAGGGGTACAGGATCCCGAGCAGTCGGTGTTCTCCAATGAGCAGGACCTGCTAGATGTCATCTACGCCAACAACGTAGGGGTAGCCAGCAGCGGCGACTATCAAAGATACTATGTTGTTGACGGAAAGCCCTTCCACCACCTTATAGACCCGAAAACTCTTATGCCGGGAGATTATTACCGCGCAGTTACGATCAAGGCTCCCGACGCCGGGATAGCGGACTTTATGTCAACAGCCGCCTTCCTGCTGCCTCTTGAGGAGAGCAAGGTTCTGGTGGAAAGCCTCGAGGGAGTTGAGGCTATCTGGGTGACGGCTGATGGCCGCGTTGAAGCCACCGATGGCATGAAGACCATCTTGCGCAGTAACGGCGCAACGGGCGCTAAGGCTGAGTAGGGGTAGGGCCGCAGACCTTCAAGATTCTCGAGGATTTCGGACCCCTTAAATCCCTTCGTCTACTTTTGTTCGCCGTCCACGACTTCCTTGATTATCCCACACGCCCACAGCAGTTCTTCTTCGTTGATTACTAAGGGGGGCGCAAATCTCACAATGTTGGCGTGAGTCTCCTTGGCGAGGATGCCTTTCCCCATAAGCCTTTCGCAGTAGGGACGCGCTAGTGTATCTAGCACCAGCCCTACCAGAAGGCCTTTCCCCCTAACTTCCACGATGTGCGGGTTCTGAAGCTGCCTGAGATGGTCCATCAGTATTTGGCCCATTTTCTCGGCGTTTTCCGCCAGATGCTCATCCTGGATAACTTCCAAGGCGGCCACGGCTATGGCTGCCCCTAGGGGGTTTCCTCCGAAGGTGGAGCCGTGGGAGCCGGGCTCCAGGAGGTCCATGATGTCTTTGTTGGCCGCTATAGCCGAGACGGGCATGATTCCCCCGCCTAAAGCTTTTCCCATGATGTAGATATCGGGTACCACGTTTTCCCAATCGCACGCAAACATCCTGCCCGTTCTGGCAAAGCCCGACTGAATCTCGTCGGCCGCCAACAGGACATTGTTTTTCTTGCAGAGGTCGTATGCCTTTTTCAGGTACCCCTCCGGAGGAACCCTTACACCCGCCTCTCCCTGAAGCGGTTCTACCAGAAAAGCGGCGGTATTGGGATTAATGGCTTGTCTCAGCGAATCGATGTCGCCGTAAGGAATGCTTCGAAAGCCGGGAGTTAGAGGCCCAAAGTCCTGGCGATAGTCCTCCTCCGTTGAGGCGCTGATGACGGTTACTGTTCTTCCGTGGAAGTTGCCTTGGCACACGATTATCTCAGCCATATCGGGCTGTATCCCTTTGGAGCGGTAGCCCCACCGCCGCGCCAGTTTGATAGCGGTTTCCACAGCTTCTGTTCCGGTATTCATAGGAAGGATTTTGTCTTTGCCGGTGATCTGTGCAAGTTTTGCGTAAAATTGCCCCAGCTGGTCGTTATGGAACGCTCTGGATGTGAGAGTCACTTTATCCGCCTGGTCTTTAAGGGCTTGGATGATCTTGGGGTGACGATGTCCTTGGTTCAAAGCCGAATACGAACTCAGCATATCCATGTAGCGGTGTCCTTCTGGGTCCTCCACCCAGACGCCCTCTGCCTTGGCAATAACCACTGGTAGCGGGAGGTAGTTGCGCGCACCGTATTTCTCTGTTAAGTGGATGATCTGCGACGTCTTGGTCTTGTCCATCTTTGCCCCTCCGTTTCAAGAAAGCGCGTTGAGAAACCACGATAGCACCGCAAAAAGTGCGAGTCAAGGATAGTTATTACAGGGCTGGCCAAAGGGCTGGCGGCAAGCATTTATCATTGAACTAACCGCAAGGTAGGTGTAGACTATTACGCGTACAGAAACATCCGAAAAGGAGACCCACATGGCCGCGAAACCCCTGGCAGCCGAACTCGAGCCTTTAGAATCGGAAAGAGATGTAAGGAAAGTCGTATGGACCTTGGCAACTCCTACGCTCATAGAGATGGTTCTCGTATCTCTGGTCGGAATGGCAGACATGATCCAGGTAGGACGTGTGGGGCCTGCCGCCATCACTTCTGTAGGACTCACGAACCAGCCCATGATGCTGCTGCAGTCGGTGTACCAGGCTCTAAACGTTGGCACAACCGCGCTAGTGGCACGTTTCATTGGCATGGGGAGGCACAAAGATGCGTCTGATACCCTGAAGCAGACGTTTGTTGTGACAGTAGTCATGGCTCTCGTGACGTCTATGTTCGCCGGCGTGTGCGCTCCATACATCTTGAAATTCATGGGCGCTGAGCCCGAAGTTGTTCGAGAGGGTACAGGGTACTTTCGTGTGGTTGGCTTCGGGTTCATTTTCAACGCTGTTGCCATGGCTTTGGCATCGGCTCTGCGAGGGGCAGGAGATACCAGGACTCCCATGACCGTCAACCTCTGGGCCAACGCAGTAAACATAGTCTTCAACTGGATTCTCATTTGGGGCAAGTTCGGTTTTCCCAGGTGGGGAGTGTTCGGCGCCGGGGTCGCCACTACTTTCTCGAGGTTTGTGGCCGCTGCTTGGTTCGTTGCCATTGCGTTCAAAGGCGAGAGGCGGATAAGACTCGACTTCTCTGAGAAATACCACGTGGATATGGGCATTCTCAGGCGAATCTACAACGTTGGTTTACCCGCCGCTATAGAGCAGTTGGTGCTCCGGACCGGTCAGGTGATGTTCGTCAAAGTGGTCTCATCCCTTGGGACTGTCACCTTCGCGGCGCACCAGGTTGGGATGAACATCATGAGCCTTACGTTCATGCCGGGGCAAGCTTTTGCCGCTGCCGCCACAACGCTGGTAGGACAATATCTAGGCGCCAAACTCCCCGACAGCGCCGAACGGTGCGCCAACACAACTAGGCGGATAGGTTTGAAGGTCAGTTGTTCCATGGCACTTGTGTTCTTGTTCGGCGGCAAATACATTGCTGCTCTCTATACTGATGATCCGGCTGTGGCCGCGGCCTCGGCCATGGTACTCCGGGTTGTAGCCTTCGCTCAACCTGCTCAGGCTACTCAGTTCATTCTGGCAGGCGGTCTCAGGGGCGCCGGAGACACTAGGTATCCTCTGTACTCCACTGCTATTGGGATGTGGGTGGCACGGGTCGCCTTGGGATGGTTTTTGGTTAATGTCGCTCATCTAGGGCTCTTAGGGGCGTGGCTGGGGATCACTGTGGACCAAACCATCAGAGGTGTTCTGATCTACCTTCGCTTCAGGACCGGCAAATGGAAGACCGCCAGAGTGTGATTCCTGGCATCTAGGGACTCCAAGCGGCCAGGAAAGGAACCTCATCGCTGGTCTGGCGTCTTATGTAACTAGTGGCGGGTGCTTGCGGATGCGGAGGGTTTTCGGCTCGTGACAGGCCGATTGCCGCAAGTGCAGCGGCTAGTGACGAGGAATGAGCGAGGGGAGCACGATGGGTTCGGATTTGGGTACGGGTGTAGGCCCGGGTTCTAACCCGGCATCGAGGCGTAATCGCCGACGCAGGGGGCGCAAGTCCTCTTGGCAGCTGGCGTTATCTTTGTCTGTTTTGCTTGTGGCAGTCTTTCTGTTGGTTTTCCACAATGTAGGGTTGTCGCATATTCTGGGGCCTATGTTTGGGCCGGGGCCCGATTCGGGAAAAGAGGACGGCGGCCATATCGGCAATGTCGGCGGATCAGGTGCAGGCGACCCGGCAGGGTCTGACCACGGTGCGGGGCAGGGTAACGATCGTCCAGAAGATTTGGATGAAGAGCAACTTGCCCTTTTGAAACCCAACGAACTGGGCAAGGTCATGGTGATTATGTACCATGATGTCTCGGAAAAAGAGGGCGAATGGGTGCGGTCGAGAGAGAACTTCAGGAAGGACCTCGAGCGGTTCTACGAGCTTGGGTACAGCCTCATACCTTTCAACTCGTACTTGACTGGTGATATCCACGTCCCCGCGGGAAGAGCCCCCCTAGTTTTGACCTTTGACGACGGGACCTCAGGCCAGCTCAAGACGACAGAACAGGATGGAGTGACGGTGGCCGATCCTGATTGCGCCGTGGGTATGCTCCTAGCCTTCTCCAAAGAACATCCCGACTTTGGGCACGCCGCGACGTTCTACGTGAACTTCCCTGCGCCTTTTAGGGATTCATCCAGGGTGCAACAGAATCTAGAATTCCTCATAGAGAACGGGATGGAGATCGGCAACCACACGTACAACCACAAAAACCTTGCGGGAGTCGCCCCTGCTATGGTGGCAGAAGAGGTAGGCAGCCTAGCAAACAAGGTTAAGGACATCGCGGGCTACGAGACCAAGTCCTTGGCTTTGCCTTATGGAGGATATCCTTCTTCCAAAGATAATCTCGGTTCGGGCCAGTGGGACGGCCAGGATTATGTCAACCTGGGTGTTCTTTTGGTAGGAGCGGAGGCTGCGCCGTCACCGTTTTCAGCCAAGATTAACCCCATGGCCATTCCGCGAATCCGCGGCTCTCAGGAAGAGTTGGACAAGTGGCTGGGATATTTCCAGAAGTATCCCGAGCGGCGCTTTGTATCTGACGGCCAGGCCGACACGGTCACAATACCCGGGGACCCGGATGCCCAGCCTAACCTAGACCTTGACCTTAACCGGGTGGAGAGCCGCAAGGTTGTGACCTACGCTCTGCCCGCCGACCCGGGGTAACGGCGGTTGGTGTTCTTCAGGCGGATCGCTATGCCTAGCCCAAACAAACCGATTCCTATCCCCAGCGAGATCAGGCATATCCAAATCTGAACAGGACCGCTCCCCAACTGGTTGTAGGGAGTCGGCCCGCTGATTATCCACATGAAGCGTTCATAGGATCCGTGCAGCCACCATCTCAGAAGGAGTGGGGTTAGCAGAGTCACGATCCCCAACCCGATGCACGCAGATGCTGCTATGTCGGCGATTGCCGAAAGCCCGGGGGGCAGCGACCATAGGTATCCGCGCCACACTTTCTTCGCGGCCCGTAGACCCAGCATTATGCAAGCGACGAAGAGTCCGGCACCTACCAGGTATTCTAACATCCTGCCACCTCGCTTTCAGGTCTGCCGACCCCCTTGAGCCAGCTCTTCTCTCACTCACCCAAAACAGCGGCAGCCAAATCTGTCTGGAGCAGCACCTTTCCATCCTTGACTACCCGCATGGAATCGCCTGATACTTCGTCGATGAGAACGGTCTCGCCGTCAACTTCCCCAAACTCGTACTTGATGTCAATGAGGTCAAGTCCTTTTTGAGCCATGTGCGCTTTCAAGATACCAGTGGCTTTGCGGGCAGCCTCTTTCATGCAGCCGATCTGCTCCTTCGTGACGATCCCCAAAGCTACCATGCTTTCCTCGTTAATGAGCGGGTCTTGTCGCTCATCGTCTTTGATGGTGAACTCCACTACCGATGGCAGCGGCATTCCCTGAGAGGCAAGACCACCGTAACGGCGGACGAAACTACCCCAGGCCTTCTCCCTGCAAACCACTTCGAGCCCGAAGGAGCGGGCGCGCTTGACCAAGAGCGTGTTTGGTTCGGGCCCGACGCCTATGAAATGAGTGGGCAGTCCGGCCTTTCCTAGAAGATTGAAGAAGTGCACAGTCAGGCGCAAAGAAGCGTTGCCTTTCCCGGAAATCTCCCCGATTACAGCGTTAGCCCCCGAGTCGACTTCTGTCCCTGTCCCTGTTACCGTGTCCTTGAACTTGAGCAAGGCAGTGCCATCGTCTCGCAAGAATACGTCTTTGGTTTTGCCGCTATAGATTCTTTCCAAGATGTCTCCCCCTAGTTTTCTCAGCGCGGAAGTCCCGGTCTTGTCCGCTATCCGGGCCGACACCGCTTTCTCCAAGAATATATATCATTCTGCGGGAAGCGGCGAAATCCCCCATTCCATGGCAGAAGGAACTCTCTTGGCTAGCAGGGAATTACTTCTGGACCTGAAACCAGGATAGACCAGGAATCACGGAAAGGGGCCACTCTGCATGTATAGGGCTATTATGGATGGGGAAAGGGCCATGGATTTTCTAAGAAGAATCGCGTTCACTCGTCTTGGAGGGTCACCGGAAGAGAAGAGGGCCGCGGACATTATCTCAGAGGAACTTTTTGGTCTGGGGATTAAGCCCGTGATTGAGGAATTCGAGATGTGGACCTACGCCAACGCCCAAGCCCGGGTACAGGTGCTTGAACCTTATCAAGCCGAGTACGGGGCTTCGGCAGTCGGGCTATCAGGTGTGACGCCCGACGGCGGCCTAGAGGCGCCCCTAAAGTATGTGGAAACCGGGCAACCGGAGTTCCTCCACGATATCCAGGGCACGATCCTCTTGGCGATGGGGAGCGGCGGTGCCAAAGGGTACGAGAGGGCCAAGAAGAAGGGCGTGGTAGGGCGGCTTATTATCGGCGGCGCCGGGAGAGAGCTGATCAATATAGCCACCAATTCGTTCCAGTTTGAGAGGTTCGGCAAACTTCCCACCGCCTATGTGAGGTACGAAGACGCCTTGGAGATGCTCAAACAGGGCGCAAGCAGGGTACGGATGTTTGTCTCACAAGATGAGTTCCTAGCCAACTCCAGGAACGTGGTGGCGGACATACCCGGCACGCACGATCCCGAGGAGATCATCCTGGTGGGGGCCCATTTTGACAGCGTCATCGAAAACCAAGGCGCCCACGATAACGGAGCAGGTTCAGCAACGATCATGGAGATGGCCAGGTATTTCAGCCAGAATCCCGCCAAGAGGACGTTGCGGTTCGTGTGGTTTGGCAGCGAGGAGTTCGGGCTAAAGGGCGCTTGGCACTATATCGAAAGGCACAAGGATGAATTGGATAAGCACGTGTTCATGGTTAACGTGGACGTGGCGGGCGGGATTGTGGGCCAGAACTCGGCCTCGGTTATGGGCTCAGACAAGCTCCAGAATTACCTGGACATCATGGGCAAGGAGTTCGGGATTGGTCTGACTCCAAGGCAGTCGATCTATTCTGGCGACTGTATTCCCTTAGGTTATAAGGGTGTTCCTTCTGTCACGTTCGCCCGTGGAGGCGGCGGCAGCACTTACATCCATTCACCCGGGGACACTCTCGAGCACATCGACGGAGCTCACCTTGCCATGCTTGGGGACTTCGTTCTCGGGTTCACCGACAGGATTGCCAACGCAGGGCAGTTCCCCTTCGGTAAGGAGATTCCCGAGAGCATCAAGAAAGCCACCAGGGATTACATCGAGAATTCGGGGCGAGAGATCGAAGAGAAGGCGAAGGCATAGGCATAGGACACCTGTTTCCAGGCAGAACTTGACGAAGAGGACGATCCCAGAACCACTGACCGCCGGATGTGTGGTATTATATGGAAGAAGGGACGCCGGTGAGAGAATGGAGGATTTTCGCTGGCGAGAATTTATGTTCCACAAGAGTTTCTGGATGACAAGAGACTTCCGTCGCAGGCAGGGTGGCTATTCACGGCACTTCTGATGTGCCGGCCCAAATCCCTAGCTGAGCTGGCTGCCATCGCAAGATGCGATAGACGAACGGTAGCGAGACTGTGCCGGCAGATGGAAGAGTTGGGTTGGGTGAGGTTGATCCACCATGGACATTGCGCTCAACCTGTGCCGAGTATGCCAGAAGCTGTAGAGGCAAGACTGGCTGAAAGGGTTCGGCACGAACTTAACATGGCTGCGTTCAAGGGTGAAGCTGTGACGAAGGCGATTCTTAGTTTCGCCATCGATTCTGACGAGTATGTGGACAACGCTCGTCCTTCTTTTCTGGTGAACCCTGAGACCAAAAGGCCTATGGAACTCGACAGGTACTACTACCGAGAAGCAAAGGGATGGGATTACAATGGCGATCAGCACTATCGCCCTACCGCTTGGTACCCCGAGTCGAAGCACAAGGAAATCCGCAAAAGGGACCTGATGAAGCAAGGCCTTAGTCTAGAAAAAGAGAATCCATTTGAACTAATAGTTGTCCGGAGACAGGAGCTTTCTTTACAGGGCGTTATCTCCAAGATTCCGCCTAGTATGCCTCGACGTCTGGTTGATTTGAAAGGTCCTTACGCTCGGATGCTGGATGAAGCGGCGAAGTATGCGAGAGAGTCCAAGGAACCGGATAGAGGTCCGAACTAGATTCTCAAGAGATGCCAAAGAAAGGCAACACCGCGGATGCGTCGCATCTGCGGTGTCCTCTATGGTAGATGCCCGCCACGCCTCAGCCGGCCAGCCGGGTCTGAGCAGATCTCCCCAGGTTAACGCCCGACTTAGGCTGGAAAAAGGTTATTTCCCGGAAACAGTCACCCCCGGCATGGATATCCAAGGCAAAACCGCCACTCCAAAGTCTATCCGCTCCCTGGAGACAGCCGTTATGCTTCTGAGCATCTCGGCGACGTTGCCGGATACCATGGCTTCGCTAACCGGGTACTTGATCTGTCCGTCCTCGATGAGATAGCTGTTCTTGGCGACCCCCGAGAAATCGCCGTTCTCGCTGGGCTGACCTCCCGAAAACCTGGTCATGAGCAGGCCCTTCTTAACAGACCGGACCATTTCGCCGTATCCGGCGGTTCCCGGGTCAACAACATAAGCTCCTCCTGCGTTAACGGCCCGCGGCTTCCCTGTCTTTTTGGATCCGTAAAGACTCAGCAAAAGTCCATTGAGGACTCCCCTCTCGACTATGGTGCTGTTCTTCGCCGCATAGCCGTCCGGCGTGACGAAATAGCCTTCGCAGATTTCGTCTGAGACAGGTCTTGAATGGATGGTCAAAAGGGGGCTTGCCACCTGTTTGCCAACGCTATTCTTGTAGATGCTGGTTCCGGACATGATCGGGCGATCCGTGATGGAGTTCATCAGGAATCCCAGCACGGTCTCGACGCAATCTGGTGTCACTATTACATCGCCCACAAACTTGCCTTGCAGCGGCAACGTTGCTATCTGTTCACCTGATTGTTCCAAGAGGGTATCGAGGGAGCTGCACTCCAAGAGCCTTTTCTCCAAATCAGCCATGGCGAAGCCAGTGTAGTTGAAGGACGAAACCCTCTCGCCCTCGCGCGATGAGAATATGGTGATGCAGTGATAGACGCCTTGTCTTGTGGCATAATCCACGCCGTTGGAGTTCAGCACATAGCTTGTTGTGTGGCTAAAGTCCAGGATAACCTGGCGGAGGACGGCCTTGGGATATTTCGACGCTACCTCGGTTAATAGCTCCCTTAAGCGGGAGTGCATCCGGCCAAGATCCGGCGAGGCCACGCCCTCGGAGAACTCGGCGGCGGGCTGAAACTCGGCGATATCGTTGGCGTCATCAGGTCGGGAAGCGGCAGCGATGGCAAGAGCCTCGTTGGCCGCCCGGCCTAGTGACTCTGGGTCGGACTTGTTGGTGAGGCTATTTCCTTTCCTGCCATCTTTGATGGCCGTCAGGTTGCACCAGGTATCGAATGTCGTCCGAAAGAGGCTGAATTCTCCCTGATCCACATTCATCTCGTGCTTATCGGTTAGGTTCAAGGTGATTTGGGCTTTGTCTGCGCCTGCTTTGAGCAGGGCGTCCAGCCCCTGCAAACCCGCCTGTCTGAGGTCTCTCATGTCTATCTGCCTCCTATGCTGACCACGCACTTGATGGCCGGCCCGCCCATGCCCACGGAGATGGGCTGCTTTTTTCCGCACATTCCCGCTGAGAGCCACTTCATGTCCTGGGAAACCATAGTGACCGTCTTGAGTACATCGAAGGCCACGCCAGATATGGTGGTTTCTCTGATAGCCCTGCCGAGTCTTCCATTCTTGATCTCGTACCCGAGGGTCACGCCGAACATGAACTCGCTGGTTGAGTCAGCCTGACCGTTATTGGGCCTTATGAGGTAGTAGCCGTCTTCTACCGAAGCGATCATCTCTTCCAGCGTGCTTTGGCCTGGAAGAATGGCCGTGTTCCTCATTCTGATGAGCGGCTCGTCAGAGAATTGGTAGGCCCGGGCGTTGCCCTGAGGAGCAACTCCGAAATGGGCAGCGCTTTCCTTGTTGTGCATGAACCCCTTTAGTACGCCCTTTTCGATTACCACGACGTCCTCGGCCTTTACTCCTTCGTCGTCTACGTACACTGGCACTGGGCATGTGACTCCTAAGGCCGTGTTAGCGAAGTCCACCAACGTGATGAGGGGGCTTGCGCAGTCCTTGCCCAGCAAGGGGCCGGCAACGGAACCTCCCATGACTAGGTCGGCTTCGGTAGTGTGTCCGATAGCCTCGTGGGCTAAGATTCCGGCCAGTTCGGCATCTAGCACGCAGGTTCTCGCCCCCGCGTTGGCGAACACGCCTTCAGCCTTCTTGGTCAAGTGACGGTATTGGTTTTCGATGGCCTCAAACAGAGCTGGAAGGGGCATCATGGCGTCCTCAAAGTGGCCTAACCCGCCGTAGGACTCGTAGAGGTCAACTGGTTGGCCGTCTTTATCGGTACTCAGGACAATAGACACAAAAGCCCTGGGGATCACCGAGTGAGAGTAGGAACCGTCGGATGTAATGAGAGTCTTCTCCGTGTCCTGACCGTTCAGGGAGATGGTCCGGCTGGAGAGGTTGGGATAGGTTTGGACGATGTGGTCGTCGACCTGCCTAACGAAGTCCATGAGATCGTTTTGGGACAGCCGGGGCTTCTTGGTTCCCAGATCGTTTTCCGACGAGGTCAAGGCTACAGGAAGCGGGCCTTTGCCTTTCCGCTCTCTGGTATCTAGGAACGAAGCGTTGTCTGTAGCGGTGTTTATGACCGACCTTATTGCCTCATCTGTAAGCTCTGGACTCGAGGCGAAACCCCACGAACCGTTGGCGTACACTCTGGCTGATATACCACCGGTTGCGGCGCGCCTGTTGGCCATGTTGTTGCCCTTGACGAAACTAATCTGCACGGTCCTGTTCTCTTGGACCCTGAGTTCGGAATAGGGGCTCAAGAGCCCAGAGTAACTCCTAAGATCAACATGATTCACGCCTATCACTCCCTTGTATTTCCAACGGGCACTTTGATTCTCCGATTACTACAAGAATTCCTTCGAGAGACTGTTAACATGAAAAGTGAAGGATACTGAGGGTGGGAATCAATGGCCCAAGGGTGTGGCCTTCGCATTGGAGCCGGAAGCGACGCAGGATCCCCAAATTTACCTCATCCGTCGCTAGTTGACGAGATGATTGCCCTCTCTCAGGCGAGGTTGGGCAGCATCGGGGCCACTCGCGCCGCCACCTTGAGTGGGGCCGAGGCTCTAGGCATGGCACAGGATCTTGGGTCAATAGCCAAGGGAAAAATCGCCGACCTCATAGTTCTAGAGGGCGACCCCGTCGACGACCTCAACAACCTGCGAAAGCCGCTTGTGGTGGTACAGGGCGGGAAGGTAGTGTTGGGGTAGCCCTAACGCTTCCAGGCGGCAGATGCTCCTTCTGCGATAACTTCTTCTACACGGGTTTTCCTTCGCGGGCCTTGGCTTTGACTGCACGGGCTCCGTCTTCGGGAATTTCCCAGCATCTCCCCACCGCGCGTGCCAGGTAGGCAACTTGCGCCCCTTCCTCAACATATGCGGCGCAAGTCAAGGCTTCTTCCACTGTGGGGCCTACGCACAGAACGCCGTGGTTCTGGAGCAGCACTGCTCTTCCTTCGGGGCCGAGGCTTTTTACCGCTTCAGCGGCAAGTTCAGGGGATCCCGGCATATGGAAAGGGGACACGGGAATCGGCCCGTATATGGCTAACGGGACAGTGACCGTGGGTATATTCTCGTTTAGCACGGAAAAGACCGTCCCGTATGTGGAGTGGGTGTGTACTACGCCGTTCACATCGGTTCTTGTCCGGTACACCTCAGTATGCAAGGGGGTCTCGGATGATGGCCATACCCCTTCCTTGGCTTCCACCACTCGGCCGTGAATGTCCACTATGGGCAAGTCTTCAGGACTTAGCGTCTCGTAGGGGACCCCCGATGGAGTTATGGCAATGAGGCCGGTCTCGGGATCCTGAGCTGACACGTTTCCTGAGGTTCCGCTAACAAGCCCAAGGCGGGCTGATTCTTTGGCTGCTATGAGCACTCTCTCCCTGAGATCTTGCACCTGCATCGAGCCTGGTGTTGAGCTCACTGGCGTTTTCCCTTGCTGTTCCCTCACCATACTCAGCGTCTCCTTCCATCCAAACATCCGCCAGTCAAGAATAACCTATGGGAATTCCTTGGCTCAACCTGACTTAACCTGGACCCTGCCAATCTTGGCTCTTGACCCTTCACTTATATTGTGATTGTCTGATTAGGACAGTATCGGGAGGCTGACGAACATGTCCAGTGGATACGGTGACACAGGGAACAGAGAATATGAAGCCCAAGATTGGGCGGAAATGTGGAAGCAAGTACAGGAGATGAGCGTTGCCATAGCATCGAGAATGGACCAGGGTCCCGATGACCCAGAGGTCCAGTCCAACGTTGACCGTTTGTTGGATTTGATCAACCAGAGGTTTTTCCAGTGTAGCATAGACATGTTCAGGGACATTGGCAGTCTGTGCGCGGCCAATGGCCGGCTCAAGGATCATTTTGAAGAGGTAAAGCCTGGACTTGCTGAGTTCATGAGAGCGTCTATACGGGCGTACTGCAGCCGAAAGCCTGACTGAAGGACAGGGTGGATCGGAAACCGGCCAAATGGAACAGAACGAGGAGGTTGTCTCATGAGAGTCTACATATCCGTGGACATGGAAGGCGGGACAGGCATAGCCAGCGCTCTTCATATGAGGGACTCAGGTTACAGCCGGATGGTGAAGATGCTTACAGCGGAAGTCAACGCCGCCATACAAGGAGCGTTTGAAGCAGGCGCTACGGAAGTCCTGGTCAATGACGCTCACGGCAGCATGACCAACATCCTCATTGAGGAACTGGATGAGCGCGCCGAACTCATCAGCGGCAGCAACAAACACCTGTGTCAGATGGAAGCCATCGATGAAACATACGATGCCGCGTTTTTCATCGGATACCATGCCCATGAAGGCAACGAAGACGCAGTGCTCAACCATACCATCATGGGTTCTGTGGTGACCGAGATACGCAGGAACGGCGAAGTGGTAGGGGAGACTGCCATCAACGCAGGAATAGCAGGGGCCTACGGCGTCCCGGTGGTGCTGGTTGCAGGCGATGATATCCTATGCGCCGAGGCCAAGCGTTTCCTGGGCAATATTGAGACAGTCACCACCAAGAAGGCCATCGATAGGTACGCTGCTCGGTTGCTGCCTCCAAAACGAGTTCAGCAGATGATGAGGGAGGCAGCCAAGCGGGCGTTGGAGCGCAAGGATATCCAGCCTCACCTTATCCCGGGCCCCGTTGAGTTTCAGGTTACCACCAAACTAACGAGCATGGCCCACATGTGCTGCCTATTCCCAAGCGTCGAGCGCCGGGGGCCAAAAGTGATAGCCGTAAGGGCCGACGATTATGTAGGGGCTTACAAGCAGCTTCTAGGTTGCCTACTGATCGGCAAAGATGCTGCATCGGGATGGCTTGGGTAGGAGCTGTCGCATCGATTTCGTTGGGCCGGGAGACCTGAGAACCTACTCAGGGTTGAGGTCTCCCGGTTTTGCGTTTGTGGCTACGGATCGGTTTGAACTATCAGTTCGCTGTGCCTGAAAGTGTTTGGTTCTAGGAAGTTGCTGGAACTCAGCGGAGCGGATCGTCCTTGAGTTCTCGTCGATGTCCAAGCCGTGAAAGTTCCTGCCGCGCCCTGGAACTGCACCTCGTACATGAGCGGCGGCTTATCGAAGATGAACGACCTGGCGCATTTGGCCTGTAGAGTCAGACTTGTCGTGGCGAAAGTCGACTTGCGATCGGGACAGGTTCCGACGTCAAAAACGGTAACGGTTACTGTGTGTGTCGAGTTGGTCACGTTGAGGACAGCGACTACAAGGCTACTGGCTGGATTATCAGCGACTACGGGGCCAGTGGTGAGGCTTCCGGTGACTCCGGGGACCAACTGATCAAGTTTGTTCTCGACGTCCTGAATCTCTTGTTTGATCTCCTTGAGACCGAAGCAAGGGTTGTCTAGTTTGCACTCGACGTCCTGGATCTCTTGCTGTAGCTCAGCGAGGCCGAAGTAAGGGTTATCTAGTTTGCATTCGATGTCCCGAATCTCATGCTTGATTTCGGCAATGCCGAAGTCTTGGCTCCCAAGGACGGCTTCGATTTGCTGAATTTCGTTCTTGATCTCCTTGAGGCCGAAGCAAGGATTATCTAGTTTGCATTCGATGTCCCGAATCTCTTGCTTGATCTTAGCCAGGCCGAAGCATGGGCTATCCAGTCTGCACTCGACGTCCTGGATTTCTTGCTTAATCTCGGCAAGGCCAAAGTCGGCGCTGCCAAGCACAGCCTCAATGTCGTGAATTTCTCTTTTGATCTCACAGAGGCCGAAATCCTCATTGCCCAGGAGAGCCTCGATATCGTGGACTTCCTCCTTGATCTCGGCAAGACCGAAGCACGGGTTGCTGATCTTGCACTGGATGTCTCGGATTTCCCTTTTGATCTCTCTCAGGCCGAAGTCTTCGTCTCCTAGTACGGCTTCGATACCGAGGATTTCCTCTTTGATTTCGGCGAGGCCGAACTCGGGGTTGTCGAGTTTGCACTCGATTTCCCGGAGGGCTCTCTTGACCCCGCCTAACACACACTGGCCCTTGCCAAGAGTCGCCTCAATGCACCGTACCTCCTCTTTGATCTCGGCCAGCCCGAAATGGGGATTACTGACCCTGCATTGGATGTCCTTGACTCCCGTCAGGAGTCTTCTGAGCGTTTCGGTCAGCGCTCGGTCCCCGCGCCAGCGTCCGGGGCCGCAGGCGGCGTCCAAGTCTCGTCTGTCATCGGCCTCTGCTTCGCCGCTGCCGCAGCAGTATTCGTGCTTCTCGTCAGAACCCCGATCCAGTTGATCCCTGAGCCGGGAGAACACCGACTGTCTCTCGTTGCCCTTATTCAGACTACCCAAAGGTTCAGCCCTCCTTTTGCTTATGTCAACTTCGAAACACAATATGCCAGAGGGAGCAGGATGTGTGCGTACGAAGCGGCAGCGGTGTCGATATGGCCGACATGCTTCCGTAGTGGGTAGAGGCGAAGGCGGACAAGAGCTCAATCGAGTTCGCGAAAGACAGGAGTCCTCCGGCGCCTTGCGGAGGACCCGTAATCCGGTGGCCGAGTCACATTCAGTTCATAGCCAACGGTCAGTCGATGATGACTAGGTTGCGGCTGTAGTCGGTGAACCGCTCGCAGCCCGTGTCGGTGACGATTACACAGTCCTCGATCCGGACTCCGTATCGTCCCGGGATATAGATGCCGGGTTCAACGCTGAAAGTTAGCCCGGGCTCGACCACAAGCGTGTTGCCTTCCACCATACTAGGCTCTTCGTGACCCTCAAGCCCGATTCCATGACCCGTCCGGTGGATGAAATACTGGCCGTATCCTGCATCGTTGATGACCTTACGGGCTATTCGGTCAACATCCTGGCAGGTCATGCCGGGCTTGATTGAGTCAACGGCGGTCTCTTGGGCTTTCCTGACGGCGTCATAGATCTTCAAATACTCCGGGTCGGGTTTCCCCACGAAAACAGTGCGGGTCATGTCCGATTTGTAGAGTTTCCAAAAGCCTCCGAAATCGATCACCACAGAGTCACCCCGCTGGATGACTTTCTCGGTGGCCCTGTAGTGAGGCTGGGCGCTGTACACTCCCGAGCCGACCACTGCGTTCCGCCCTGATGAGCCGACTCCGAGCTTCTTAAATCCTTGATCGATTACGTCTGAGACAGACGCTTCGGTTACGCCGGGTCGAACCGCTGCTATGGCCATGTCCATGACCTTGTCAGTGGCGGCCCCGATGTACATCATGTACTCTTTCTCTTGCGCTGACTTGAGTCGCCTTAAGGTCGACATGTATTGGCCGCCAGGGATGAATCTTGCCTGCGGCAGTCTATCCTGTAACTTGAGGAGGAACGTGCTCCACATGGAGTCGTCCACCGCGAACTTGGCTCCGCCGAGTCCGGCATCCTCAATGGCCTTGGCCAGTTTGTCTAGGGGTTCCTCTCCGTCTGACCAGGTAATTACGGTGGGGATCCAACTTTCCTCCCGTATCTGAGTCGCGTACAAGTCGTTGACCACAAGGATGGGTTCCCCTGTCACCGGGATGAAAAGTCCTAGGTACCTGGGATCCGGCTCCTCAAAGAATCCGGCAAAATAGTAAAGGTTCCGCGATGCAGTGGTGATGTAGCCTCCAACCCCATCTGCCTTCATCAGGCGGCGAAGATTGGATACCCGTGTCTCGTATGCTTTGCTGTCCACCTACAGGACCTCCTCGTATGAGTTTCCTAGAGCCCCAAGGCACACTCTTCGCCGCCGGGGGAATGAAGCCCTTTGGCGCCCAGTTGTTAAGAAATACTTAAGAATCTTTTCGGCGTCCTATTAAGGAAGTCTCCTTAGAATGGGACGCAGAGGAGATGATAGCCATGGCGATACTCACGGCCGAGAAACTTTCCAAGCAGTACGACGGAAGCGTTCCCACGTGGGCCTTGAAAGATGCCACGTTTCAAGTAGAAAAGGGCGAGTTCTTGGGGATCATGGGCCCCTCGGGCAGCGGAAAGACCACGCTTCTCAACCTTCTGGCAGGCATTGACCAGCCCACCTCAGGGACTGTCTGTGTCGAAGGCGTGAACCTGATCAATCTTAGCGATGACCGGCTGGCCCTTTTCCGGCGGCGAAGCCTCGGGTTTGTGTTTCAAGATTTCAACCTCTTGAACGCGCTCACTATCAGAGAGAACATCGTCATTCCCGTGGCCTTGGATCGCGTGCCCGTGGCGAAAATCGAGGAACGGCTGGATACGGTATCGCACCAACTGGGCATCGAGAGTATCTTGGATAAACGCCCTTTCGAAGTGTCCGGAGGAGAGCAGCAGCGCTCAGCCATAGCCAGGGCCATCATTCACCGCCCAGCAATGGTCTTTGCCGATGAGCCTACAGGAAATCTAGACTCCAAGTCGGCCCACGATGTCATGAGGGCGTTCTCAGACTTAAACCAAAGCGGCGAAACAGGGATAGTGATGGTCACTCACGACCCGTTTGCCGCGAGTTTCTGCCGTAGGATCCTCCTTATTCGAGATGGACGGGTCCATTCCCAGCTGCACAGAGCCGAAAGTGACAGCCGCGGCTCGTTCTTCCAGGAGATCATCGGTTCTTTAAGGCTGCACGGAGGTGGGCTCAGTGACGTTATCCCGACTCTTTCTCGCTAACATCGGCCGTTCCTGGCGCAAGTACGGAGCGTTTCTCTTTAGCAGCGTTTTCGCCGTTCTTGTGTTCTACTTGTTTGCATCATTTGCCATGCATCCTGATGTAACCGGAGGGTATGTCGCCCAGAGAGCATCGGTTCTTCGGGGAATGGCTGTCTGCCAAGGGATTATCGTGGTCTTCTCCTTCTTCTTTCTTTGGTACTCGAGCTCGGGCTTCCTGCGGGCGAGAAAGAAAGAGTTGGGCCTTCTTACCCTGATGGGGGCCACCAAGCGGGAACTTGGGCGGATGCTTGTGGGAGAGCACATAGCCATCGGGGCCATCAGCGTCGGCCTTGGTGAGGGGCTGGGCACCGTCCTGTTTAGATACCTGCTAGCGGGCATGACAAGCTTCAGGCACGTCCAAAGCCCTGTGAAATTCCAGGTGGTGGCCCCTGCCATCGTCTTGACGGCGGTCACGTTCATGACCCTGTTCTTGGCCATCGGGGCGTTTGCGGCCATATCCCTGAGCCCAAGGAAGGTTGTGGGGCTCCTCCGAGCCCATCAGAAGCCCAAGGTCTTGCCGAATGTTTCCCTATGGAGGGCGGGATTGTCGGTATTACTCATCTTGGGCGGCTATTATGTAGCCTGGGGTGTAGAGGGGCGCAGCATCGTGGCGGCAATGTTCCCGGTAACCGCCGTGGTGTCACTGGGCACATACCTACTCTTCACCCAGTCTACGGTGGCGATCCTAAAGGCTTTCCAGCAAAGGCCGGGGTTTTCGTACCGAGGAACGAACCTTCTGACCATAGGTGACCTAGTGTTCCGAATGAAGGATAACGCGCGGGTGCTGGCTTCCGTGGCAATCCTCAGCGCAGGAGTCATGACCGTCATGGGTACGGTTTACACTGCGGGTGCCACCATGGTTCAAGACTACGCCGCGGCATACCCCCATGCCGTTACTTTTGTGGTGAGCGGCCAGGAAAGTGCCGAACAATTGTCAGACCTGTTTCGCGGCATTTTTGCCAAAGAAGGGGCTGAAGTTGAGATTGAGGTAGCCTTCGCAGGCTTTCTGGCAGGCTACGCGACGGATTCTTCGCCCGGCGGCGATGGCCAGACGCCGACCCAGATTCACCACGATCGGTTGGTCATATCCGAATCCCAGTTCAACGCTTGGGCCCTGGCTAATGGGCATGATCCCGTTGCCCTGACTTCCAGTCAGGGACTCGACCTTCACCGTCCGTCATACGGCATGCCTTCAAACCAATCGGAAACCGACCTGTCCCTAGAGTGCGGGGGAGTGCGTCTTGACCTAAAGGTTCGGGATCGGGACTTTTTGGATACCAACTGGCTATATTCAGTTCAAGGGGTCTATGTGGTAGATGATGAGCAGTATTCTCAGATTGAGCCCAAAGTGGGCGCCAACGACAAGGTAGCGTACCTAAGTTACGAACTGTACCAATGGGAAAAGGCCCTTGCCGCCGGGCGGAAGCTAGAGGAGGCTTTGGCCGGAGAAGCGCAGGTGGACATGTCATCTCGCCTATCAGTGTACGCGGAAAGGATCCAAATGACCGCTCTGACTTCTTTCATCGCTCTGTTCATTACGGCGCTTTTCTTCATTGCGTCAGGAAGCGTGCTGTACTTCAGAGTCTTCTCAGAGGTGGACGAAGACAGGGAGAAGTATGCCATTATGAGGAAGGTCGGTGTCACGTCCAAAGAGGTAAGGCAGGTCATAGTCAAGCAGATAGCAGTCATGTTTTTCGTCCCGTTTTTGGTAGGCGCTACTCACTGCGGTTTCGCTTTGAAGGCTCTCTCAAACGTGCTTAGCCTAGGCCCTTGGACGTCTGTTAGCGTGTGGAAGTACGGGCTTATGGCAGGCGGTCTATTCTTTGCTCTGCACATTGGCTATTTCGGGTTTGCTTGCCATGGCTACATATCTGAGGTTATGGCACGGTCCCGGGCTTGACGGCATTGGACGGCATTGTATTCTGTGGGTGGGGCCAATGGCCGAGCCGAAAGCGGGGAGGATGAGGATGGAAAGAGTTGGGACTGCGGATTCGAGGATGGCGGGGATGTCATGAACCGAAACACCGTGCTTCTCGTTGATGACGAAAAAGAAATTGCGGATCTTGCCGGCATCTACCTGACCAATGAAGGATACAGGGTGATAAAGGCCTACGATGCTGCCCAGGCCCTGCGTTTTTTGGAGGAGAACCCGGACATCAGGCTGATGGTGCTTGACATAATGATGCCTGGAATGGACGGCCTCACCCTGTGCCGCAAGGTGAGGGAGACCTCCAATATCCCCATACTGATGCTGAGCGCTAAGTCCCAAGACCTGGACAAAGTGATGGGGCTGGCAACCGGGGCCGACGACTACTTGGCCAAACCCTTCAACCCGCTGGAACTCACGGCGCGGGTCAAGTCGCTCCTTCGCCGCTTTCTTTACCTAAATCCCATGAACCCCCAAGGTCAAGGGCAGGCCCGTGGAGCCGGTGAAACCGACGAAGAGGTAGCTTCGGTTCGGGGTCTAGTTGTGGACCGCCGAAAGCACACGGTGTCAGTATATGACCGGGAAGTGTCGCTTACTCCAACAGAGTTCGACATTCTGTTCCTTCTCGCAAGGAACAAGGGGTCGGTCCTGAGCGCAGAGGAGATCTTCGAGCGGGTCTGGAAAGAGCGCTACTTCGAATCAAACAATACGGTGATGGTTCACATCCGCAAGATTCGAGAGAAGATCGAAGACAATCCCAGTCAGCCAGAGTTCGTTAGGACTGTGTGGGGGGTGGGGTACAAGATTGAGGCCTAGAGTCGTCTTTAGCATAAGGTGGCGGTTCGTGGTGGCTTTCGCCGTCAGCGCCGCGATAGCGGGGTTCGGGGTTCTGGTTCTGATCAGCATTGCAGCCACTTTGGGCGGGTTTTGGCCGTTCTCGGGTGTTGTGAGGACTCTGGCCTCAACCTTTGGAGTGCCCTTGTTATCAATCGTCACCTTCCTTGTCCTACTCTTCGTGGCGTTCTTCTTCCTGAGTGCGCCTACCCTCAGATATCTGAGCCGGATATCCCAAACGGTCAACAGAATAGCCCAAGGAGATCTTGAGGCGCGGATTTCGGTGGAATCCGGAGATGAGTTGGGAATCTTGGCCAGAGACATCAACGCCATGGCTGCCAATTTGAAACAGTCGAGAGATGAGGAGAGAAATGCGGAGAGGACTAAGACAGAACTTGTGACAAGCATATCTCACGATTTGCGGACGCCGCTCACGTCTATACTGGGCTACTTGGAGTTGGTGGACCAAGACCAGTATCAGGATGAAGTGGAACTGAGGCATTTCGTTAAGGTGGCCCACGGAAAGGCTCAAGACCTGAAAGATCTCATAGACGATCTGTTCGAGTTCACTTTGGTGAGCTACGGCGGACTGAGGCTCAACCTGGAAAGCGTGAACTTAGGCAGGCTCTTGGAGCAACTGATCGAGGAGTTTGTTCCTATGTTCCAGAAGTTGGGCCTAGAGTACAGGCTCAATCTGCCGGAAGAGAAGGTGATGGTCAGGGCTGATGCCAACGTGTTGGTAAGGGTTTTCGAAAACCTAGTGTCAAACGCCATCCGGTACGGCGCAGAGGGTAAGTTCATAGATATCGAACTCGGCGTGGCCGGTGGAAATGCGGGAGTAAACGAGCCAAGGGCGGTTGGGGGCATCCACCAGGGTGCTGCGGATTTGCAGGCGGGTTCCGGCGGGGAATGGGCAGTGGCCAGGATAGCCAACTACGGTCCGCCGATTCCCGAAAGCCAGGCGCCTCTCATCTTCGAACGTTTCTACAGGGTGGAAGGATCCCGGTCTCGAGGCACCGGTGGGGCGGGTTTAGGGCTTGCCATCGCCAAGAATATGTTGTCGCTGCATGGAGGCACTATCCGGGCCTACAACGATGGCAGTAGGCGCCGGACAGTGTTTGAGGTTAGGCTCAAGTGTGACGGCTAGTAGGCATGTTGCCCCACGTTCTGCCCGATTTTCACCCTACCCTTCGATGTTCTTGACGCCTTCAGTAGGCGAAACACCGCCGAAGGTTACTGCCAGTACGCCGGGCAGGTACTTATCCATCATGGCCAAGTTTACGTACACCAGGGGTTCCATCATCTCCGAGGAGATGCGGTCGCCGCCAACGTCGACGCTGGTTTTGTACCGAACTTCGCCGTCGTCGAAATCCATTTCGAAGTTGCCTAAGATCATGCCGTAGTTGGCCCTTGTGAGAAACTCCGCCACGGCTTGACGTCTATCTTCGGGGACGTTCACTGAACAGATCGAGTAGAAGATGACTTGCTGCTGCTCATCTTTGGCCTGGGCTAGGCACGTCCAGTTGCCGTTCTTGCCCGAGAACCCTAGTCTCACTAAGGGTTTGCCCTCGATGGGGGTGAACTGCCAGTCGCCATCCAAGAAGAAGCGAACCATATCGTTATAAAGCGAGCCCAAATCTCTCTCTCCTTTTGTCGCCGGGGTTCCCCCCCTTGCGCATAACGCTTCAGTCATACTGCAATTGGATTCTCCAGAAAGCCCCGAAATCCTGCCGCTCGGACTCGATAGGTTTCGTGTCTTATGGACTTCGGCTAGATCACCGTTCGTACGCACATCGCAGCGAGGGTCTCAGTCGTCGGAATTCCCGCCGGCTCCTTGGACTACCTCGGACTTGGCCGGGAAGATCTCGAATATGAGGTTTAGGACGATGCCGAAGATAGCCGCTGTGGCTATGGCAGGGAGGTTGAGCTTGCCTATGACGATCATACCGTTAGGCATGGCCGCGCCGCCCAAGCCGATGATGAGGATTGTGGCTACAACTGCCAGGTTTCGTGCAGAAAAAAGGTCGAGTTTCTCGGAAATCATGAGGGCTACGCCTTGGGCCCCAATTACGCCGAAAAGGTATATTGACACGCCTCCAATGACCGCCGGGGGGATGGTGTTGACCACGGCCGCAATGTGACCGAAAAAGCCCATTACGATGGCAATAATCGCTGATGTCATCAGGACCGGTACCGAGAAGTTCCTGGTTATGGCCATGAGGGAGTTGTTCTCGCCGTAGTTGGTTCCGGCGGGTCCGCCGATGAAACCTGAGATCATGTCGCCGATTCCGTCCCCTACGAGGTTGTCACCGAGAAGCGACTCGATGTTGTACTTCTTCTTGCGCCCGAGCTTCTTGGCTAGGTTGTTGACGTAAAGGTCGATCTGCAGAAGGTGAGCGGTAGATTCGGGAATGGTCGCTATGGCTACCGGGGTGATGGCCCCAATTGCCATGAGGCCGTATGAGTTGAAGGTCGGAAGGGTAAACGCCGGGACCGCGAAAAGGCTGGCGGACCGCACAGGGTCAAAATTCACCTGGCCCATGAGCAGCGCCACGATATAGCCTGCGATAACGCCAAAGAGAACAGGCAGCTGCCCAAGAGTTCCCCTAAGATACACAGAGAAGAGGATAGTAGCCACCAGTGTGACTAGGGCTATAGTCCAGTTCAGGCTGGCATTGCCCATTGCTGCTCCTGCCAGGGAAAGACCTATTATGATTGCCACTGGGCCTGTGATAGAGGGCGGCAGGACACGCCTGACGATCTTGGGTCCGCCTTTCTTGATCAGGAGACCTGCAATTATGCTCACGAGTCCCGAAGTAACGATGCCTGCCTGGGCCGCCTGAATGCCGGCGACTTTGCTGCCTGTGGCAGTTGCTACCAGGGACGAGACTCCCCCCACTGCCGCAATGTACGAGAAACTTGAGCCGTAGTAGAGAGGAATCCGCCGACCGGTGATGATGAGGAATCCTAGAGTCGCCAAGCCGCTGGCAGCGATTGTCACTCCCACGTCGAATCCGGTGATAATGGCCACCAAGACTGTTGCAGGGAACATTACGATGACTTGCTGTAGCGCGAAGACGATCATCTTGCCGAATGGCGGGGTGTCGTCGGGAAGGTACCCGACCGCTTTGCGGGGTTCTTTGGGCATTTCGTGACCTCCTTGGGTCGGCCCGTCCGCAGGATGGCAGACATCAAAAAACTCTTGCCGGACTCTCCGGACCAGCCTTAAAGAGTGTTTTCCGAAGACAAATCCTATACTCGCGGACAGACCTCGTCAAGGAGAATCTGATGGAACCCGATAGGAAAACTCGCCGTCTACCGCAGGTGTGATAGCACCGCGTCGGCTATGGGACCGGACAGATCGGGCCTGTAATCTTCTATCGCGCCTCGGTCGCCCAATGAACTGACCATGGGATCAAGGGGCAGCGAGCCAAGCAACTCGATCTTCATAGAATCTGCTATCTGCGCCGCCCTGCTTGGGCCAAAGGGCTCGATTTTCTCGCCGCATTTCGGGCACTGAACCCAGCTCATGTTTTCTACCAGCCCCAGGATGGGCACGTTCATCATCCTTACCATGTTGACTGCTTTCTTCACAACCATTTCCGCAAGTTCTTGGGGAGTCGACACTATGACCACGCCATGGACAGGGAGAGACTGCAGTACGGTAAGGGGGACATCGCCTGTGCCCGGCGGCAGATCTATGACCAGGAAATCCACATCGCCCCAGATTACATCAGTCCAAAACTGTTTGACAACGCCTGCCAGCAGCGGACCTCGCCAGATGACAGGGTCCTCTTCGTGCTCTAGAAGAAGGTTTAGGGACATGATTCTGATTCCGGATTTGCTCGTTTCGGGAACCATCTGGTCACCCAGAGCCAAGGGGGAGTCTTTGACCCCGAAAAGTTTTGGTATGCTGGGGCCGGTGATATCTGCGTCTAGAAGGCCGACAGTGGAACCTTTTCTGGCAAATTCCGAGGCTAGGAGGGCTGCCACTGTGGATTTGCCCACGCCGCCCTTTCCGCTCATGACCGCTATAACCTTGCGGATAGCGCTGCCTTCTGGTTGCCCGAGCTTCTCGATGCCGGACCCGCGCTCTTGGGATTGGTCTTGACTAGGTTCCCGACGATCTGTATTGGACATTTGTGTCATCTCCTATGAGTTCCATGTAGGGAAGTATTGGTTGCCCCGCCTTATGTTTGCCCTACGGTTGTTGCCTGAGGTCGCGTCAAGTTCTTTCATTCCCCCGGCCCGCTCCGCGCCTGTGTCGTCCGTGTCCACCCATGCCCCGGCGGCCTCTACGGGGCGGCCCTGTCGGGACTTTGCGGAACACGTCGACCTGTTCGCTCCCGCAAGCAGGGCAGACGGAGTAAGTATCGCCTGGACTCTGGCTGACCCACTCTTGCTTGCAGTCTTGACACACGTAACCCCGGGGTGAGACCAGGAAGTTGCCGCCTTGGATGCGGATGGCTTTGCCTTGGACCAGCGCCGAGGCTACTTTGGTTCTTGCCTGGGTTACTATCCTTTGAAACGTGCTTTGAGCAAGATTCATGCGTTCAGCACACTCTTCCTGCTCAAGGCCTACGAAGTCTTTTAGCCTCAACGCCTCGAACTCGTCGACGCCCAGTGCGATCTCGTCAAGGTCCGACATGGGAGTTCCCGCAGGTTTGAAGTACGTTACGTCCGGGTAGAACTCCACCCAGCGTGGTTTGGTTGGTCTAGGCATGGCGTCACCTCCGGTCTAGATTGGGGCCGAACGCCTTTGGCTTCAGGCGATCTATAGTATACACCCCTCATGGCTCGCAAAACATGGCAGGTAGGCGCCGCGCTGCCCGTGGGACCTACAACTAGGGTATGGCGGCGCCTACCGATTCTTTCGGGAGAAACATTGCCTACTTCGCCTGATCGTCGCCGGTGCGTTTCTTGGCGTCTTGCGCTTTCTCAAGGGCCTTGGACAACAGTCCCAGTCTTTCCTGAATGAGCGCCGCGTGGGCTTTTAGGTAATCCGACTCTTCCTGCAACGCTGTCTCTTCATCGGCGGCCCCATACGTAGGAAAGTAGCCAGCGACGCACCTTCGCCACTGGTGTCCGTAGCCAAAAGGGTCGTAGCCAAACCCTAGGCCGCATCCCATACCGAACCCCCGCCCAGAACCTGCTCCAAGGCCGCGCCCCATACCGGGGCCACGTCCCCAGCGGGCACCCAAGCCGCGCCTAGGACCACGGCCAAAACCCATGCCCAGAAACCTTCTTCCTACACCGACTCTAGCCTCGGTGTCTGCCGGGATGCCGCAATAGCCCATCCCTCTTCCTGTGAGAGCACCTGCTCCCATGGGTCCCGTTCCATCTCTTCTTGGCATTCTTAAACCTCCTTTGCATTCAGTAATTCTTCGACTTTGCGTTCTTCCGATTCCATCTCCGCCAACACACGCCGGTGACATTGAAATCTGTGGTTCTTGTGTGCATTTCGTGCTTTTGATGCATCTGGCGCTCTTGGCGCTGATTGCGTGTGTCGCATTTCCTATGGCCTGGCTGTCTCCTTCTGTGCACCGCGCTGTAGCCAATGCTAGCTGTATTTCATTGATCGGAGACGAATTGGCTTGTGGGTCTATACCCATATCTCATTATATGCGGTTATGGGTGAATGTCAACAAGTTTGCGACCTGAGTTTGCTACCTGAGCTCAGGTTGGGCCTGCGACCTAGGTCCAGGAGCACAACTGGCCCCGGATTTTGCGGAACCAGCCGAACCATCGGCCAGAGGGCGCTACCTGGTGAAACCGTCGATACCAGCGGTGGGGGGGAACGTTTGGCGGAATTATTGAGGCCATCGGTTAGGGGGACAATGCCTAGTAGAACTTGAAGATGACGTATGAGAGGAGTTTTTAGTTCCCGAGTCGAACCTTCTCCAGAGCCAACAACAAGTTTCCTTTAGGAGGGATTACATATGCAAGAGCGTCTCACTAGGTCCCAGGTGCCTGTGGAGCGCACATGGAACTTGGACTATATCTTTGCCACCGAAGAGGAATGGGAAAGAGAACTTGCCTCTGTTCAGGCTGATATTGGATCGGTGACCAAGTACAAAGGTAGGTTGGGCGAAAGCGCCAAGTTGTTCCTGGAATGCCTTGAAGCGGCTGAGGCTATCCGGACCCGTTTCCGGAGGGTGATGTCATACGCTTCCATGAAACTTTCGGCCGATGGGACCGACCCGGCCAACCAAGTAAACGCAGGCCGAGCGGGAGCGGTGGCGGCCAGACTAGGTGCCGAGACTTCCTTCATAAACTCGGAAGCCCTGGCGCTTCCCGAAGGGACTCTTCAGCGTTATCTCGACCAAGAGCCGGGATTAGAGCCTTTTAGGCGCACCGTCGAGACTTTGATCCGGAACAAGCCCCATCAGCTCAGCCCGGAAACTGAAAAGACCCTGGCGTCTCTGCGTGAGGTTCTTGACGCCCCCGCCATGATCTACCGGCGGTCAAGAACGTCGGACATGACTTTCGACCCCATCGTAGATGGCAAGGGGAACCGCCTGCCCATGTCGTTCCCTCTGTATGAGGACTCATACGAACGTTCAGCCGACCCGGTCTTGCGGCGGAACGCTTACGCTTCATTCACCAAGGGGCTGAGGGCATACCAGAACACCTACGGCGCCGCGTGGGGCACTGATGTCAAAAGGCATGTCATTGAGGCCAAGTTGCGGGGTTTCCCGTCGGCAACCCACATGGTGCTTCACGGGCAGGAAGTCCCCCTTGAGGTGTACAACAACATTCATGATGTCATCCTGAAAGAACTCGCGCCCCACATGCGAAAGTACGCGCAACTTCGGAAGAAGGTCCTTGGCCTCGACAAACTGCTGTATTGCGATATCGAGGCGCCTCTTGATCCCGATTTCGGTCCCAAGACGACCTTTGAAGAGGGAGCCAAGATAATCCTCGACGGGATCTCGGTCCTTGGCCCGGAATATGCCGCCATTATCAAGGAAGGGCTTGAGAATCGCTGGATTGACCTAGCTGAGAACATAGGAAAAGACAGCGGCGCCTACTGCAACCCGGTTCCAGGAGTGCACCCTTACGTGTTCATAACGTGGGCCGACAACATGCGGAGCGTTCTCATGCTGAGTCACGAGTTGGGCCACGCGGGGCACGGCGTCCTCTCATTGAAATATCAGCGTCCGTCGAACTCCCTGTCAGGGTCGTTCTTTGTGGAGGCGCCTTCCACCATTAACGAGCTTCTGGTGGGTAACAAGGTTCTCTCTAAGACCACAGATCAGAGGATGCGCCGCTGGATAATCATGCAGTTCCTGACCACATATCACCACAACTTCGTGCGCCACCTCATTGAGGGCGAGCTTCAGCGCCGAACCTGGGCAATGGCAGAGAAAGGGCAGCCTATAACCGCTTCCTTGCTGAACAAGGTCCAGGGCGAGATCCTCGATGAGTTCTGGGGCGGCGAAGTGGAGATCGACGAGGGCGCTCGCCTCACCTGGATGCGGCAGCATCACTACTACATGACTCTTTACTCGTACACCTACTCGGCGGGCCTGACCGTGGGTACCGCGGTAACCAAGGCCATTCTCAAGGAAGGGCAGCCTGTGGTGGATCGCTGGCTCAACGTGCTCAAGGCCGGCTCTACCAAGCCGCCTTTGGAGCTTGCCAAGATGGCTGGGGTGGACATGACGAATCCCGATACCATCCGCGAGGCCGTGGCTTACGTTGGTGAACTTGTGGATGAGGTTGTGAGAAGCTACTAGAACAGAACGCGGTAGTCAGTCACGCTGATTGGCCCGGGGCGTCTTGGTTAATGAGGCGCCCCGGGGTCCATGGGCAACCTCGCCATTGCGGCCCGAAATCTCAGATGTCCTCTTGGTCTATTGTGGAAGTTGCCTGACCTAGTTCAGGAGGCAGCAGAACGAGCGGCCACGCCATGAAGGATTTTCCTCCTATGACGATGAACTTCTACGTAGTTTCGCGCAATATTCCAACAATCAGGAGGCCGGGCGGTATGGCTCATGAATCCCCTCCTATAGTAATCAGCCGAGAGGGCTCGGCTCATAGGGGCAGCGATATTACTCCGATAGGTTTTTGGCGGCTATATCAGATCCACGGGCTGCTCTTGGAAAACACGTACCCCAACTGCCCATCTATAGCCAAGTACCTGGAAGTGAGCGTCCGGACGGTGGAGAGAGACATCGACCGCCTCCGAGACCTGTTCATCGCGCCAATCCAATACGATCGAACCCGCAGAGGCTACTACTACGCCGAACCATTCGAACTGCCCCCGGTGCGGCTTGGAGACGGGGAGGCCATCGCGTTGTTCCTTGGCCAGCGGCTTCTCGCCCAGTGCAAAGGCACGCCCTTTGAAGAGTTCGTGCAGCAAGCCATGGCCAAGATAAGGATATTGCTTCCCCAAAGCGTGGTGGTGGATGTCGAGCGCACCTTGGGCTCAGTCTCATTCCAGGCGGAGCCACTTCGAGGCGAGGAACTGGAGGTAGCTGACAGGTATCAACTCCTGGCCAAAGCCATCATCGACCGCAAGTCAGTATTGGTCGAGTACTACACTATGACCAGGGATGAGATCACTCACCGAAAGATCGATCCTTATCATCTGAGATTCTCAGAAGGTACTTGGTACTGCATCGGCCATTGTCATCACCGCAATACGATCCGGACATTTGCCCTAGACAGGATGCTGCACCTAGAGGCCATCGAAGATTCCTTCAGCATTCCCGACGATTTCTCGGTAGACGAGTACTTGTCCCATAGCCTCTCTATAGAAAGAGGTGAGCCGCAGAAGGTGGTCCTGGAGTTCGACAGGGTTCAGGCCGCCTACATTCGGGGCAGGAAGTGGCATCACAGCCAGACCCTAGAAGAACTGCCTGGCGGGGCATTAAGGATGACTCTTACGGTGGGAGGGCTTGGGGAGGTCAAACGTTGGGTGACCGGCATGGGGAGTCACGGATGGGTGGTCGAGCCCGAGGAATTGCAGGAGGAGATCGCAGAGGAGTTGGCCAAAGCCAGGGAGAGGTATCTGCCCGCCAAGGAGCTACGGATCTGACAACCAAGATGCCTGACTTTCAGCATCGCAGAAACCTCAGAATGGGCTCACCTGACCAACTGGACACCGGGACCAACGGATGCACAACGTGGCCGATGCGCAGAGGTTTGGGTTGTTCGAAGGAATGGAGCGGCACCGAAAAGAAGAACTCCCTCTGAGCGGGCGTGAAATCAACCGTACCGACAAACAACAAAGAGGTGCGACAATGAACACATTAGCAGCCGAGCGCCTGGTAAGAGTCCGGCAAGCTCTTCTGGAAAATAATCTTGATGGCCTCATTGTGCACGACGCTTCAAATCGTCGTTATCTTTCTGGGTATGAAAGCGTCTATCGCCGTGGCTACCTTATTGTCACTTTAGATGAAGCTTTCATTGTGACTTACGAATGCGAAGCGGAGCAGGCCAGGGTGCAAACAAGCGGCATCGAGGTCATTGAGCATGAAGGCCTTGATCCAGTGGAAACTTTGTCGCAGGTCCTGAAGAGATGCAAGGCCAAAAGGATCGGTGTCGATAGCGATTTCGAACTGAATGTACATATTGGCCTTTCAGGAAGGGTATCCAACCTTGTTAACGCGTTCGGGTTTATGCACTCCTTTAGAGCAGTTAAGGATACCGCTGATATCGAAGGCTTCCGTTACGCCGCCAGAAAACACGATGAAGCCTTATCTTATATGGAGACGGTCATACAAGAAGGAGTCACAGATTTCGACATGAGGGTGGAGCTAGATTGCTTCTTGCTCAAGAATGGCGCTGACGCCTTCACCTTCGAATCTGTCGTGCTATCGGGTGAAAGTGGAGCATTTTCTCACATGCGTCAAGCAAGAAGGTTATGAGAAAAGGTGAGATTCTACCGTGGTTACAGGAGCCCTGTATGACGGGTGCGATGGTGATGTGTGCCGCACTTACGCTATAGGTTCGGCGACCAAAGAGGAACATGAGTTTTACCAGGTCATTCGAGAGGCTCAGATCGCGGCGGTTGCAGCCTGCGTTCCTGGAAAGACCGGCCATGATGTGGATAAGGCGGCACGGGACGTGATTAGCCGGGCAGGACTGGGAGACCTTTTCATCCACGGCGTTGGCCACGGTCTGTGCGGAGGGCCCAACTTGGGGCCCGGGAACGCCAATGTCATCTAAGCGGGCTTCCAGGCCTTCGTCGGCGAATGCTCGTATACAAAATAGGTTGGGGCGGTATGAGGGTTGAAGACAACATCCTCATAACTGAATCCGGACCAGAGCGCCTTACAAAATACGGTGGTCAGGAAATCGTGATTCTGTAAGGTTTTTGGACGAGGGAGCCGTATGGAAGCTTCGTGACAACGTTGCGGGGCTTATCGTACGTCAAGATATAGACCTTTTCAAAGCCGACTAAATTCCAGAGTCTGTCAAGTAGATGTGGGTGAGAAGCCACGTTCCCTAAGCACTTGGAAAATTTAGGTCACCGGAATCCCTTGATTCGCAATGTTGTTGAACAGGCGGGACAGTCCCCCGGAAGCCGTTGTGCCGGCCTGCATAACCGGGGTCTTTGCCTTGGTGACACCCGTTATCCCTTCTGCAACTTGGTGGGCCACGGTAGAGCCTTCTTAGTGATCTTAGTGCTGTCCAGTAATTCGTGCACCCTGCTCACGTGTTGTGAATACCGGTCAAGTTTGCCCTCGAAGTACTTGATTAACGAACAGGTCATCGCCTTAAACCCCGCCACGCCCCAACTCTGACCTCGTTTCTTGAGCTGTTAGAAAACTTGTCCACGTTCGATTCAGCCCGACCATCCGCGCATCTCGTTTGTGTCGTAACCAAACCTTTGGTCTGACTGTAATCTATGTAGGCTTCCGGCATCTTTTTGATACTCCCTGCCAAATCGTCTATTGCAGCTTAGCCGCGCTAAGTCGTCGATGTGCCCTCCATCTTCCTCCTGGCACCTGCAAGTCCTCTAAGCAGAGGGCATCAATGTCGTTTCTATCGAACGCCCCGAGGCACACGCCAAGTTCGCCGGTCTCGCACAAAAGCCGTCTGAGATCACGCTTAACATGGAAGCGATCCACCTGATAAATGGCTTTGGGGAAATAATCGACGCCTGCTCTAATCCAACTCGCCCTATCGCCGTTAATCACCACCATGACGTTCTCGTCTATGTCATAACAGCTGTAAAGGTGACGACTTGCCTCTTCCCAGAAATCTTTGGAATCCGGTCAAGATAGTGGGTACATTCAAGCGCTCACCTTCATTGCTGCCAGGAAATCTGGCCCGCCATCGCTTCGTGGCTGACCACCATCTTCGTTTCCCTGCTTTTCTTCCATACTCCCTTTGCATTGAACACCAGTAACCGTCGGCTTCAACAAAAAGAACTGGGACTTTCTTTTGTCCCTTGGGCCTTTTCGCGCTTCTCTTCCTCCCTCTTTGTCTATCAATTCGCCCAAACGCAGGATTGGCTGCGCCTTTAGCCCCAAAACGACTGGCCACCTGGTGGCGCCGTAAAGGCGCTTAAGGCTTTCCTTGGCCACTGGTAAGAAGAGCCCCAACACCGCCATCGCAGCCGCAGGAACAAGACGGGGCTTACCCTGCCTACTTCAATGCCCAAAGCCTCATCGGCAAACGTATTTCCCCTTCTCTTTGTCAGATAGTACCGCCGTCGGTATCTAACGTCACCCATCAGCGTCGCCACACACCCAGAACGAATATCCTTGACACTCGTAACGCCCCTTTTCCTGTTCTCAAATATCGCTTCATCCAACTCCGCTAGAGCTTGGCATATTACCTCGCAAAACGTCTCCTGCATTTTGCAGAATACCAGCTCTAAATCGCGGAAGAAATCCTAATGTCTGTCGAAGTTCTTGCACTGCGAGAAGCCCCTTTGTGTTTGGCCTGCAAAACTTAACACTTCAAGGTTATGGCTTCTCGCCTTCTTTTTTCCCTCAACTACCCACAAAGATCTTACTCATACTAAATTCCAGCATACTAGGGAAGTGAGACAAGTGACTCTCGCAAGTTACGACGTTGACGTTATTCGACGAAGGTTTCGGCATTGTCTCGCCTACAAAACGGAAGACCGGTTGCATACCTAGATGGGCCAGGGGGATCTCAGGCGGTGGATTCCGCCATTGGGGCGATGGCAGCCTATTTGTCGGATGGTTCAGCCAATCTGCACGGAGCATTTGCCACCAGTGTGGAGACAGAATCCATGATAGAAATGGCCC
This sequence comes from Bacillota bacterium, assembly GCA_040771825.1. Lineage (GTDB taxonomy): Bacteria > Bacillota > Sulfobacillia > Fermentithermobacillales > Fermentithermobacillaceae > JAXGZG01. The sequence continues at coordinate 396,849 of JAXGZG010000001.1, forward strand.
GGGAGGCCGTGGCGGACCTGATAGGAGGGTCGTACCACGAAATTGTATTCGGCGCCAATATGACCACACTGTGTTTCGCTATTTCACGGGCAATGAGCCGCCATTGGCAGGCCGGGGACGAAGTTGTGGTTACACAGATGGACCATCGTGCCAATGTGGATCCATGGATTTCCGCGGCCGCGGAGCGTGGCGCGTGTGTAAGGTGGATTACCGTCAATGCCGAAACACTTACGCTTAATCTAGAGGAGCTACCCCAGGTCCTAAATGAGCGCACGAGGCTGGTGGCAGTAGGTCTTGCGTCTAACGCGGTTGGAACCGTGAACGATGTGAAATCCGTTGCCAGGGCCGCACACAGTATAGGCGCCAAAGTAGTTGTTGATGCTGTTCACGCCGTTCCACACTTTTTTGTGGATAGGCGGGAACTAGGTGCAGATATTCTCCTATGTTCTGCATACAAGTTTTTCGGACCTCACGTGGGCGTAATGGCCATTGATGAAGGAACCCTGGGCAATCTGTCACCCTACAAGGTGATGCCGGCGCCAGAGTATGCACCTGACAAGTACGAAACGGGGACTCAGAATCACGAAGGCATAGCCGGAGTGCAAGCCGCAATCGAGTTCTTAGCTTGGCTCGGTTCGGGCCAAACTCGGAGGGCCAGGATTGAGTCGGCTTTCTCTAAGATCGAGGAGTACGAGGACAAACTTGCGTGCATGGCCAGGGGCCACTTGTCCAGAATGAGCGGAGTCAGGCTATACGCTGCGCCTCCCGGCGTCCCCAAAACCCCCACAATTGCCTTTCAGGTGGAAAACTTGCATCCAGAGGAAGTCTGCCGTTTCATGGCACAGCGTGGAATCTTCGTGGCAAGCGGCGATTTCTACGCATCCACCCTTTCCCAAGTTACCGGCGTTGCCACTTCTGGGGGGTGGGTTAGGATCGGGTTTGCGCCGTACACTACTGAGGAGGAGATTGTGCGGTTTTTAGACGCTCTCGAAAGCATTCGAGGCAAATAGACTAGAGCGCCAAAGGACATAGAAATGTTCCGCGCCCAAGGCACGAGAAAAAGTCATGGACTAGATATCTAATATTCGATGGGCCTAACACATATCCCGACTGTTCCCGGCCCTGTATGCACGCCGATAACGGGCCCGACCTTGAAGAGCTTAGGTTCTTCCGCAACGTTCAGTGTTTCTTGGGCAAGCTCGCATAAAATATCGGCGTATTCCTGTCCTTGTCCGTGGCCTACCGCTATAGATACCTTTTGTCTCCGGTATCTGCTCACGAGGAATTCGGAAATCCCGCGTATGGCTTGCCTGAGGCCCCGGCTTTTGCCGGCAGGGACGTATATTCCGTCCTCCACGCGGACAACCGGTTTGATCCCCAGTATGCTCCCCATAAGACTCTGGACCCTTCCGATGCGGCCGCCTTTGTATAGGTACTCCATGGTGTCTAAAGTGAAGAGGAGCTCTATCTTGTCCCGAAGTCGTGATACTCGGGATAATATGTCCATAGCCCCTAAACCGTCTCTGGCAAGCCGCAAGGCCTCCTGCACCTGGAACGTCAGGCCGTAGGATATGAATTTTGAGTCCACAACGTGGATTTTGTCTTTGGCGAGGCTCTCGGCAGCACGCTTGGCAGCTTCCACTGTGCTACTCAGCCCCCCCGATATATGAAAGGACAAGATGCTCGTGTGCGTGCCCAGGAGCCGCTCGTAGACCTCTTTGAACTTCTCGGGCGAGGGCTGTGAAGTCTTAGGCAGCTCGCTAGATTCTTTGAGCATGGGGTAGAAGGATTCTGGGGTGATGTCGATGCCATCCTGGTATGCCTTCCCTCCATGGGTCACGTAGAGGGGGATTACAGTCACGCCTATTTCGTCTGCGACATGCCGAGCCAGGTCACTAGTGCTGTCAGTTACAATAGCGGTGCTAGACATCGTCACCATCTACCCCTTTTGTTTGCGATCATGCTGCTATCGTATAGCGGGAAGCCAAGGATGTCCACACTAACGCTTCGCTTTTGAGTCATTGGGAAATTGGCGCTGTTTTGGGGGTCTTGACATCAACTCAACGGGGTCGGGGGTCAGAAGCCCCGTGTGTTAGGCAACGTCATTCACGGATGATTGAGCCTCGGCAACTACGGCAGGAGATCCCAGAGGAGTCGGAGAAAGCGGGGGAGAGCCGCCGAGAACCCGACGGCACAGGCTACTTAGCCTTTTTGGGTGCGTTTTCCGGGGCTTTGGAGTTCGTTGGCAGAGACTTTCGGTATTTTGCGTGCGTTGCCCCTGTTTAGATAGTCCAGAACAGTCGATGAATCTTAAGAGCCTGTCTACGGCAATTCCGGTACTGGACCCACTATGCGGCCGTGGTACATGGCAGTAAGGTGCTGAACTGGGGGTTAGAGACCGTGTTTTCGCCGGATGAGATCGTTAGGCTTCGCCAAGCAATTGCCGAGAGGACCAGGGCAGACGCTAGGTTTTTGGATGCGCTGCGTGAGGAAGTCTGTAGCCTCAGACCCGCAGTGAGGACTATTAGGCCGCGGTCTGCCACTTCGGTGTCTCTTGTGGCCAGTGACGGCGGCAATAATATGGTGGACTTCGACCCATTCTGTATGACCGTGGTGCGAATCGTTGATTCCTACGGCAAGGAACTCCTCACAGAAGTTGTCTCATCTGGCACTGACCCTGCAGAGATAGGCCGGGCCCAGTTTCATGCTGATGGTTCTGCTGCTACTGCTCTTGGGGTCATGATGCACGACCTGGGAGTACGAGAATTACACAGGCTCAGCTGGATGATCCCACCATCGGAGAAGGTTTCCCAAGATCCCGCCGGCGTAGACCCAAACTGGGTGCAGGCGTTTCGGGAGATAGCGGAGTGGGCTGTTCTTTATGACCTCATTTGTCACAACGACTTCGGCACCGATACACTTGTGGTTTTCGACGGCCTTCTTCGGAGCAAAGTGTTCCGGGGTGACCTTTTCATCAGGTGGCGAGAACTCGTATGGCAAGCTATTGAGAGGACCTACAGGGAGCACAAGCGCACTATCTATCTTATTGGCTTGGCTAAGCGCAGCAAAGTAATAGACAAGTACAACCTCGCCATGTCTACCGAGCGTCTGTTTCCCTCAGGGGAGTCGTATTATGTAAGAATTCCTCGAGAGATGGAACGAACAGCATATACGTGGCCCGAGTACGCCCGAGGGCCCGAAGCCCGAAAGGATCCCGGCGAAGTTGCGGGAGATTTGTACTTTGTCCGCTTCGGCACTAGAAGCGGTGATCCGATATGGCCGGTGGATATATTCAGCCCCCAAAGCAACAAGGAAAGCGCGATCTTCGGGCTTCTTCTGTCAGACGCTATCGACGGCTTTCCCATCCCGTACTATCCCCGTTGCTTGCAGAGGGCCCATGAACATGCGCAGCTAGGCGGTTTCGACTTTGACCTTTTGCAGGATAGCATCTACAGCTCCATCGCCGAGATCGTGCCCGAGAATCGGAGAAGCGTTGTTGACGAGATCCGAATGAGGTCGGATGTTTTGTCCAGGAGGTACAGGTGATGGAACTCTTTCCTAGAGATCAGGTTGTGGGCATATTTCGGGGGTTTAGCGAGGGCGGTCTTGAGTTCCATGCGGACCTGGTCTTTCCATATCGCAGTGAGTTTCAGTCCATTCCAATGCACGGCCAGTTCGTCCTGGTACAGCTAGAGGGAAACGGCGAGGCTGTGCTAGGCAGGATATCCTCGTTATCGGCCGACGGAAAACTTGCCACGAGTCCTGGTGAGGACTTCAGCTTGCGTGCTGTTAACGATGATAGGGAGGTTCCTGAAGACCTGCGAGAGCAGTACCTAAAATACAGGGTCAACATAAGGGTGCTGGGTGTGTTGCGCTCCGTCCAAGATAAACTGACTTTTGTCCCTTCCCAGCGCAGGTTGCCCCATGTGGGGAGCAAAGTTGCGTTTCTTGGCGGCGACGTTCTTCGGGAGGTTGCAGGTCATAACCGTAGCGGCGCTCCCTTGGGCCACTTCGCTCTTGGGGAGTTCGTCTATGCCGGGGGCGATAGTACCCTCAAACTAGAGGACTGGATGAGAATTCGGACGCCCGACGTTGTCCCCAAGTTTGATGTCTCGAAACTAGTATCTCGCAGATCGTTCATATTCGCTCGAGCGGGTTTCGGTAAATCCAATTTGGCCAAACTCCTCTTTAGCGGCTTGTATGCGACTGCTCCTCAGATAGAAACGAGAACGGGCGGGAAGGTGCCTGTGGGGACCATCGTCTTTGACATCGACGGCGAGTACTTTTGGCCGGATGTGCACAACCGGCCGGGGCTGTGCGATGTTGAAGCGCTTGAAGACAAGGTAGTGGTGTTCACCAACCGAGAAGCCCCCAGCGCCTTCTACGGCTCTTTCGTGGCGGGCGGCATTAAGCTGGATATTCGCCGCTTCAGGCCTGCTGATGTGATGTCTATAGCCTTATCCCAAGACAAGCAGGATCAGCAGAACGTGAGGAAACTCAAGGGCATGAACGATGCTGACTGGAAGGCGTTGGTGGACGCAATCTACCGGGATAAGAACGCTACGGATCTTGAAGTGGTGATGGGTCTGCTCAAGTTGGAAAAGGGGCAGGAAGCCGAGGCCCTTGCGGCTCGGGCAAACGTTACCACGGTTCTTAGCATGCTTCACGATCCCAGCAATCAGACCATCGATACCCTCGTGGAATGCCTCAGGGCCGGCAAGCTGGTGATTTTTGATGTCTCACAGATGAGAGGGCAACCGGCCCTCATTCTGTCGGGTCTCATACTTCAGAGGATCTTCGATATTAACCAGCAGGAGTTCATCAAGAAGGAGCCCCGCCACATACCTACCATAGCGGTGCTGGAGGAGGCCCAGACTGTACTGGGCGATGCCAGGTTGACCAACGACAGCCCCTACGTGGCGTGGGTGAAGGAAGGCAGAAAGTACGATCTTGGCGCAGTCCTCATAACCCAGCAGCCGGGCAGCATCGCATCGGAGTTGCTGAGCCAAGGGGACAACTGGTTTGCTTTTCACCTGCTATCAGAAGGGGACCTGATGTCTGTCAGAAGGGCTAACGCTCACTTCAGCAACGATCTTCTGAGCAGTCTTCTGAACGAGCCTATCCCCGGTCATGTTGTGTTTTGGAGCAGCGTTGGGGGCACGCCGTATCCGCTTCCCATTCGGATTCTGTCGTTTGAAGAACTCCACAAAGTAAGAGATCGCGAGCGGCGCAAAGGGCCCGCCGAGCGGAGTTTTGCGCTTGGGATTCGAGAGCGTCAGGAGACAGACCGTAGGGCAATCCAAGAAGAACTTGAGCCGGGCGAAGGGATGATCGTTGACTCCGAGGGAGAAGAGCAGGTAGACGATTTGGAGATGAAGATTCGCCGCGCTATCAGACAGTTTGGGAAGTCGGTGGCGCTTCAGCGACTCAGGACTTACAAGCGCACGCCCTACAGGGCAATAGTCACTGAGCTGGAGAACGGGCTCATTGGCATAGCCGACAGCACTGACAAAAACAAAATCGCCTACGCCAACGTGCCTAGGGCATTAGATGAAGCCGTTGGGGCGCAAAACAAGGAATGGCATACGGAAACAGAGCGTGGTAGGAGGGACCCATCGAGGAATACGGTCTGGGTGGTGCTTGGGCCGGAAAAGGCTAAGGGTCCTATGTGAGGTAGGCCTGGTTGTAGTTGTAGCGATGCGGCTAGACCCCATCCCGCCTTTCGGCGGCGCCCCGTGGGATGAAAGTGGGGCTATTTTCGGCGAGGGCGCTCTTGCCCGAACTTGTGTTCCCCACACTGTGTGTCGGGGTAAGCCCTCTATCATAAAGGTGTGACTTAATCGCATTTTGAGGAGGGCGAGAGCATGGGGGGCTTTTTCGATGAAGTGCTAGTCAAGATTTGTCCTGAAGTTGCCGGCGGCGACAGTCTGAACCTGCTCAACGTCTTCTACGGAGCTGAACTCATCCGTCGGGGTGTCCTTTTGGAGGGCCTCCGGATTTGGGGCAGGGTGGCCCCCTGGGGGAGCAGGGAGGTGGTCCTAGCCTCCAAGTTGGTTGACCTTGACATGTTGCTCAACGCAGTGGCCGAGCAGTACCATGGCGGTTTTGGTAAGCGTGGCAAAGACGGTTTTACCGATCTGGTAGCCGGGGCCCTCTTGGGGCCAAGAGTGACTCTGGTGCCGGAGTTCTACGAGCGGGCAGGTTGTTTCGTTACGAGAGTAGTGGGAACCAAGTATGAGGGCAGGGATGACTACCTTTCAGAGGTTTCTGCCGGGGATTACGTTCGCTTGTGGCATGAAGAAGACAACCGTTACGACTCTATGGCGGTGAAAGTGGCGGCCAAGAGCGGGTATGGATGGTATGAGCTTGGCTACGTGCGCCGCCCTATTGCCAGCAAGTTGGCGCGTAGGATAATGAACGGCGCCGTGATGGAGGGCGAGATCGCGGTGCTTTTTGGGGAAGAGGTTGACCCAAACGAGAGGGTGTACGTGAAGGTGAGGGTGTTGGAGGGAGTGGGGGAGGTTCAGGTGCCCAGCAAGGAGGCAGGGAAATACACCGTCACAGGAGGCTAATCTAAAGGCGAGGTGTGAAGAACGTTGCGATTGACCAGGGAGGGGCTGGATTCGCTTCCGATTGGTTTCTGCGTTTCAGCCTCCGAGGTTTCTGCACTTTCGGGGCAGAACAGGGTAAAGGGGATTCACCCATTGCCAGGAGAGCCACGCTCCGTCGCAGTCCTGGCGACTCTTCAGGAAGGGCAGTATCCAAACGAATGGTTGGACCCGTCACACGAAGCCTTGTTGTACTGCCTAGAAGGACGCATTGACCGTGGCTCAAGGCAGAAGGTGTATAACCGAGAATGGAAATCGAACCAGGAGGTTGCTGGGTCTGGCTACAATACGTATCCGGTTCACGTTTTCTGGCGAACTTCTAGGCGCTCATCCTATGAGTATGCAGGCAAGTATGCATTTAGAGGGTGGGTGGAGGTTGGTGTACATCAGGCATTCCTGTTGAGAAGGATGGTCAAGACAGGCGACCCGCAGGGCTCTTGACACGTCTTGGGGCGCTGCCTGCAGGGTATGTCGTGCCATTTTTGCTATAGGGGTCCCTTCGATATGGATGTCACCTTTGTCGCTTCCGTCTGCTATTGAGACGGTAGGCGAGCTCTCATGTTGTTGCTGTTTTCCGAGTGTCCCATCTAGGAGGAGCGCCACGGAGGGCAAAACCTGCAGCGATTACTGGCTTGATATCGTGTACCACGGAAGGAAGTCATCATCGTACAAGTTCGCGCTTGGCTTTGCCCTGGGCAGGTTTGTTGATCGGGGCAAGCGCCTTGTGAGTTACGCGGAGCTGGCAGATGCTTTCCTGGACATCTGTGCGGAACGGCTGACCGCATGCAAACCCCAAATGTCTAATCCAGGACATTCGACAGTTGTGGAGCAGGTTATCAGACTGCGGGCGCAGGGGACTGTGACTCGGGATAAGGCCATTGAGATCGTCCAACAGCGAGCATTTCGTTATGTGATTCAGTCATTTCACATAGTCCGCGGTGGTCCTGTCCCGGTGCGATTTTTCGAGGCAGACGGGCAATCACTTGAGCTGACTGATTGCGTGTATGAGGTATTCTCGCCTCCTAGCCGTGATCACGTACTATCTGAGATGAAATCGGCCTGGGCCAGCCTGGAGGACTCATTTGCCAGAAGAGTGGTTTCAGGTGTGGTGAGTAGTGTCAGGCAACACGAAAGTGTCGGAGAGTCAGCGCTTCTGTCAGGTGGTGAGCTAGGACAAAGCGATGTGAGAAAGGTTATTGAAGGCTCCGCGACGCTTGACCCAACGTCGCAGCGCATATGGCACCGGCTTACAGCTGAGATCCGCAAGGCTACCAAGGCAGTGAACGCTGCAGGCTCGATGCTTTTCGAGCCGGGGAATATCAGGCTGCTCGGCGGTTGGCGCAGAGTGCGGACGAACTGGAGAAGCTAACCAAAACCGTGTCTAGCGTGGCTAATGAGTGTGAAGCGGTGATGGCAGCAGACCACTTTGACATGAGTAATTGGCCGGCCAAGGCGGCGGGTAGAAGACGCCCAACCAAGTTTGTTAGTCCCGGGAAGGTAGAGGACAGCCACGATCGGCCTGCTGACGGGGGGAGCGTCTCTGCGCGCGAACTTACCCCTCAGCAACTACGAACCGATTCTTCGAGTCCTTGTTGAGGAAGGAGGTTCGGCGTCGGTGGTGCATGTGCTGAAGCAGATAGGCCTCGAGATGAACAACCGCTTGACTCCGGCTGATTTGGAGGCCACGCGATCATCCCCTCACGAGCAGAAATGGCGGAACCGGGCCAAGTGGGCTAGGCAGAATCTTGTTCTAGAAGGCTTTCTGAAAAGCGACTCACCGCGCGGGCTGTGGGAGATCACCGAATCGGGGCGCCGGGAGCTTGACAGACTCAGATCTGCTGCCGTAGTTGGGTAGCACAAACATGTACAGCTTGGATGGTGGACAGTCGCAATACCCGATCACAGGCCATAGGGCATGAGCCTACTCCACAAGTTTTGTGCTTTGCGCTGGCACCTTTGAGGGAAGTCATCCTTGCCCCACGCAGGATTGACCTGCATAGATGTTGAAGAACATATGGAATCTATACCCTGTTTGCATCTGGTTGCCCCCGGCTTCCACATACCGGCAACTACGGTGCTATTTGGGATGCGCGAGCGATTGTAGTAGATTGGAGGGCGCAGTCGTGAAGTCAATACTTGAGGCGTGCCAGCCTCGTCCCGAAATCCTCGAAGGACGATTCAACCCTGAGGTGTTCACTGCATCGCTTGGTCCAGTTGCACAATATTACCGAACAGGAAAATCACCGCTGGACAGCATATATACCGACGCAGAGATGTTCTTCAGGGACGCAACCTATCCGACTCAGGGAATGCGTACGGTGGTTTCCGATGTCTTCAGGCGGATTGCAGGTGATCCCTCTGCTCCTGCCATTCACAGGCTGGAGACGGCGTTCGGGGGTGGCAAGACACATGCTCTTATCGCCTGTACGCACTTGGCGCACCGTGGGACTGAGCTGTCAGATGTCGCCAAGCCATTGATTGATCCGCAGTTCCTTCCGCAACCGGGATCCGTTTCGGTGATTGCGATTATGGGTGATGAAATCCCAGTCCACAAACCCCAGGCGAATGTCCTTGTGCCCTATACTCTCTGGGGGGAGATCGCTTACCAGATTGGCGGTGAGGTTCTCTACGATCAACTCAAGGATGAGGTCACTTCATTTGCAGCGCCAGGTGCGAGTTTTTTGACAAGGGTTCTTGCAGGTCGGAAAGTTCTAATCATGCTTGACGAATTGGCACAATATGCCGCCCGACTCAATGCGGCCCATAGTCAGGGTTCTGAACAACTTGCTGCGTTCCTAATGGGCCTACATACATATGCGAGATCACGAACGGGAGTCTCCGTTGTACTGACTTTGGCCGGTAGGTTTGACGCGTTTTCCAAGCAGACTCAACGGCTTGCCAAGCTGCTTGCCGATGTGCAGGGAAAAGACGCCAGCGCGATCAGCGAAGATGAAGCTCTTCAGATGGGCGAGCAAGCGTTGATAGACGTTAGTAGTGTTGTCGCTAGGGACGCGGTGCCTCTTGTTCCTGTTCAGGCAAGCGAGATAGCCTCAGTGCTAGGGAAAAGACTCTTCGTTGCGATCGACAAGACTGCCGCCGAAGCCGTGGCTGATGAGTATGCGGATATGTACCGCAAGAACATATCTTCGCTTCCAGAAGGGGCAACCGCACAAAACTCAAGGGAGCGCATGGTTGCTACTTACCCGTTTCACCCCACACTGCTTGACTATCTTTCGAACAAGCTTTCCGAGGTGGAAAACTTCCAGGGGACCAGGGGTGTTCTTCGGGTGTTGTCTTTGGCGGTAAAGAGCATATGGGAGAAGCAGTTATCTCTCCCTATGATCCATGTCTGCCATATTGACCTCCGAAATGACCGAGTTTCGGCTGAGATCCTAGGCCGCACGGGCAACTCGGAACTCCAGAATGTTGTTAACGCTGATGTTGGCGGTGTGGATACAGGCAACCTTGAAAGCGGTCGTAGCAATGCACAGGCTTTGGATTATGCGAACCCTCACCCAAAGGGCTTTCCAATGCACGAGTATGCGTGGAGGACCGTGCTTCTGAATAGCTTGGTTGGACAGAACGAGGGGCTTTCGTCAAGGGTTTTTGGAGTTTCGGAACAGGATGCTCTTTATCAAACCTCTTTTCCCGGACTCACGCCGAGTCAACTCAGGGATGCGCTGAAACAGATAGAGGACTACGCATTCTACTTGAAGCGAGATCAAGGGAAATACTACGCAAGCATGGCGCCAACTATCAACAATATCCTTTCCCGTATCAGAAAGACTATCAGTAGGGACGAGATAGAGCAGATATTGCGTTCGTCTGCCCAAAAGGTTGTCTCTGGGGCCCAGGGAACTTTCGAAATTGAACACGATGTGTCGCGCCCCGAAGATATTCCTGATCGGGTGGGACGGCCCATAATTGCCCTCGTATCATTGAATGCCGGAGTCATGGATATTGACGAGATGATCACAACCAAGGGACCAAACAAGCCGCGCGAGTACCAAAACCTCGTGATTCTCCTGGTGCCCGAGACAGTCGTGACCAAGGTTGGAGGAGGTCAGGCTGCCCTCTTTAGAAGCGAAGAGGGGACAGCGAGAAGCAGCATGGACCGTCTAGAGGCTACGGCGCGGTTCGTCGCCGCTATGCGCAAACTCGAGAAAGCGCCTCAAGCATACGGGGTTGCTGCTAGTCGGCTTGGAGAGGATAGTTACAAGCGTCGGTCTGCAGAGCGCAACAACGCTTTATTGACAGAAGTATCTGCCGCCTACACTCGCTTCTACCATCCTTCAACTACCGGCCACATAATGTGTCGGGACGTCCGGACAGTCACCGGGGAGGGTGGCAAGGCTTTCCTGGAGCAGATACGTGAGGATTTAGCAGATGATGTTGAGCTTCTAGGCTCTAAGAGTACAAAACAATCTGACCTAACAAACCTCTCACGGCTGTTCTTCCCAAGCAAGGATGTTGACACGGTCCAAGTGGATGAGATCTGGAAGAGATTCCTTTCCTGGCGAGACTGGCCAATGCTTGAGGCTCCCGAGGTTTGCGAACAGCTGATCAGAGTGGGCGTACAGAAGGGGGTTTGGTACGCCTTCAGAATGGACAATTCCGGGAGCACGGTTCCGTCTGAGCTCTACCATAGGGATAAGGAAGTGCCCATGGGTGTCAGCCTAACTGACAATGGTTATTGGCTGTTGACCCCCGAAGGAGCTAAGAAGCGCGGTTGGGTTAATGCTCCTAAGGTAGACAAGGTGAAGGTAAAGACGACAATTGCTGACGCCCTTAGGCAATCGGGTGCCGCCAATGTCACGTCGGTGCAGCAGCATGTGAAGGATATCTACGGAGAACTGCCCGATTCTGATTTCCGCGAAGCTCTATCCTCGCTGCTTAGGGATGAACAGCTCATGGCCTACACGGGTACGTTGAAGCAAATCGACAAGCCTACGCTTATTAGCGGGGTGGGGGCAGCCATGTATTTGCCTCATCCCAACGACGTCATCATCATGCGGAGTGAAGCGTCCAGAAGAGGTTGGCTCATACAGCCAGCTTCAGGTCTTCATCTATCGGGCAAGGATGGTGCAGCTCGCCTCATGCCGCTTCTCCGCCAGATAGGGACCTTCTACAAGAGAGGAGCAAAGACCAACATTGGATCGTTGGATTTGGCCGAGATGGAACTAAAGACGGGAGGGGGACGCATCCGGGTTCAGCTGACTGACGTCCAGGCAGAGTCAGTGAAGAACCTTGACGAGTTCTTTGAGGTTCTAGACAGGCTAGTCAGGCTTGGCCCTAACACAGAGGCTTACCTTGATATTGCTGAGCCAGATCAAGGCTGCCCGTTTGTACAGGCGCTGACTAAGAAGGGTGAGACGCGATGAACCAGGACGGTTCTTCAAGCTCTGCCGCTCTCCTCGGCAAGGTGAAGGTGCTTATTGCCGAGTATCCTTGGGTGCTCAGGGTTACAGATCTAAAAGGTAAGCCGGCGCCCGTGCTTGTTGTGAAAGAATGGGTCATTCAACCTGAGTCATCAGGTGAGCAGCTGCCCAATCCTCGCAGAAGGCCAGTGCTACGAGAAAGAGGGAGCATATACGGTCAGTCCCTCAGACGGTGTCTACCGGTCATCCGTTCTATGATGAGCCGTGTATGTGATCCGGCCGGAATTCCATTGGAACTACACAAAGTCTTTAGCAACGGACGGATAGAACTTCGCGGGAACCTTCCGTTAGATGAGGAGACAGGTGCTAAGCTAGCCCTTGTATCGAAACTTCAGGAGCGCGTAGAAGATTTGGATAGAGTGGAACTTATTGCGCTACGGATCGACCAGTTTACTAGAGAAGAAGCCATGTACTGGCTTGCTCGCATTGCTCACTACGGCCCTGCGGAAAGCAGGTGGGCGTGTGCAGGAATGCGGATTTTGCTCGGGGGCCAACCGGGCGACAAGGCTATACCAGGGATGCTATCTCAACTGAGGCGGTAGCCGGAGGGATCAGATTGACGCAAGCGAATGGAACAGACCTACGCTTGATTGAGGCAGGATTTCCCTGCCATCAGGTGGGTGCAGAGACGAAGAGAGAACGGGATACGGGCAGGGCTCCCCCGACACATCGACTTCACGTGTGGTGGGCTCGCCGTCCGCTGACGGCGAGTAGAGCGGCCGTATTAGCCTCTCTCCTGCCCGCTGATACGGATCCCGACTGGTTCCTTAGGCAGCTGGGCATAGAGAAGACCGTGGCTATGGTGAATGGGGAGCCGTGGCTTCTTCTTGGACCAGTCATTCGGAAGATTTCAAAAGACCCCGTAGGCGGGCATTGGTTAACAGTTGATGCACGCGTCAAGCGATTACTCGAGCGGGAACAGGAGCGGCGCGCTGCACGTCGCCAACTTATTCGCTCTGTTTGTGAACGGACCGCGCCATGGCAGGAAAACGAGATCATTCGTAGATGGGCGGCGGAGGTCACGCCGTTCCCTGAGACCCTCCCCGCGGTGGGGGAGTGCTTGGCCGTCAGGCGCGTGGTAGCCGACCCGTTCCACACGAATTCGAGACTAGAACTGAGGGATTCCGGTGGGCTCGGTCCAGCTGGGGAAGCGTTCCGCTGGGACGAGGAGGAGCTCTATGGCTATGGGCGCGCATACGAACGAATGCCTGATGCCCCTTCTAGGCAGTTCACAGTCCTTGACCCAACTGCAGGCGGGGGTTCCATTCCCTTAGAGGCCCTCCGGCTTGGGCATCGCGTACTTGCAAACGATCTCAACCCCGTGTCCACCATAATCCTGTTGACGACAGTTGATTACCCACTACGATATGGTAAAGGACTTGTGCCGCCTATTCGTTACTGGGCTGAGAAGATGACATCTCGCGTAGAAAGTCAACTCAGCCCCTATTTCCCTCGCATGGGGGTTCTTCCTGGGGGCGAAAAGGCTGTCCTCGAAGCCCACATAAAGGCTACCGGTGTCCCCGCGGATCCCTATGACTATGAAGAGCCCGTTGATTACCTCTACTGCCGTCAAGTAACCTGCCCGCGCTGTGGGGGAGAGGCTCCTCTACTCAATACCTCCTGGCTTTCAAAGACTGGGCAAAAGTGGGCAGTGCGAGTTATTCCCGATGGAAGCCCGCGAGGGGGTAAGGTTAAGTTCGAACCGTATAGAGTGGCAAAGGGAAGAAATCCAGCAGGAGCTGACCCGGACTTCTCAACCGTAAATCGTGGAGTGGGCACCTGCATCCATTGTCGACAGGCTATCAGCTCGGACGAAATCAAAGCCCAGGCACGCGGTGAGTCAGTTCACGGTACGTGGAAGGACCGGCTATACTGCGTTGTGGCCGTACGTCATCAGCCCAAACTAAACAAACACGGAAATGTGCAGCTCTACAAGTCGGGAGAACGCAAGGGTGAGATCAAGACGGAGAAAATTGTCTTCTTCAGATCTCCGAACGACACGGATCTCGAGGCTCTCGCTAAGGCTGAAGCGAAGCTGAAGGAGCGGTGGGCAGAGTGGGAGGCCGAAGATCTGATCCCCACTGAGCGGATACCAAGAGGGCATAAGACAGTCGAGCCCTTGCGTGTTGGAATAGAGCGCTGGTGCGATATGTTCACGCCACGACAGTTGCTTGGACACCTAACCCTTGTGGAGGAACTCAACAGGCTTAAGCCCAAGATTATTGGGGAACTGGGATTTGATCGTGGTCGGGCGGTCATTACGTACCTGCAATTCGTCATAGACAAGTGTGTTGACTATAATAGCCGCCAGACGAGATGGATACCGCAACGTCGCTCGGTGTCAGGCACTTTTGGCCGCCATGACTTCTCTCTGAAATGGACGTTCGGCGAGATTGTCTTCTCGGGGCCTCATTCTGGAGTTGCATGGGCCCTTTCCCAGGTGGTTGACGCCTACTCTGGAATCGCTGAACTGGTTGAACCATTGACACACAGACTTGCGGGTAGAGAGCCTCCGGTGCGGATTACATGTGGTAGTGCAGCAAGTCTGGATGTTCCAGATAGGTCGGTCGATCTCATCTGTATGGATCCTCCGTACTATAACAACGTCCAGTACGCAGAGTTGTCTGATTTCTACTATGTGTGGCAACGTAGGTCGCTTGAAGATCTCTACCCGGACATATACTATCGCCGATTGACTAACAAGGCCGATGAAGCTGTGGCAAATCCAGCTCGAGATGGCTCAGGCGCTGCCGCAACTGAGGCGTATGAAGGCTTCATGAAGGATATCCTAAGAGATTGTAATCGTGTGCTAAAGGACGACGGCCTACTGACGATGATGTTTACGCACAAGACCCAAAGCGCATGGGAGGCCCTAACCGAATCACTCATTCAAAACGGATGGATCATCACGGGAGCGTTCCCTGTTGAATCGGAGTTCGAGAATTCGCAGCACATTATGGACAATGCCTCTGCGGCAAGCTCAATTTTCCTGTCTTGCCGCAAGCGGCCGTCGACCGAAGAAACGGTCCTGTCTACCTGGACCGGGTTTGGTGGAACGGGTGTGTCACAGAAGGTTCGCGCTGCCGTTACTCAAGGGCTTCACGATTTCGAACCACTTGACCTTAACCCCGTCGACGAGATGGTAGCTAGCTATGGTAGAGCCCTCAAGGTATTGTCAGAAGCATGGCCGGTCATTGACGGCGACGAGATGGTCAGCCCACGCAGGGCCATGGATGAAGCCAGCGCCGTAGTCTCAGAACACCGCATAGCCAAAATGACGGACGGCCGGCTTAGCGTGGATAATCTGGGCTCCGAGACCGCAATGGCTTTGACCCTCTACGGTCTGTTCGGCCTTGGGTACTTCGCTTACGATCAAGCACTGAACATATCGCGTTCTTTGGGAATCGGGCTAGAGTCAAAACCGGCTGGATACGCGGTGGGCCGCAAGATTATCGGGATTAACACCGAACTTCCATCGCGAGCGACTCCAAGGGCGGGCCAGAGAGGTCGGTATAGCGAAGGGCAGGGCTATTTCGCCCCACTAGTTCGTAGAGGCTCCAAGCTGCGCTTGGTCTTGCCTTCTGAACGCAATCAGCAGCGTCTCGATAACCCTCAGACCGAATGGGATCTGCTCCAGGGCTTGATCATGGCTTTCCGGGAGGGAGATACCACGGTCGCTCGTTCTTATCTGGCGAACCACGCGGGCGATCGAACGCAAGTAGTACTCGATCTTCTCTCGGTATGGACATCGCACGCGATCGACGAGTCGAATCGTGAGGAAGGCAAAGTCATGCTTTTCGGTTTGAGACAACGAAAGAGCTAGGAGTGAGGTAAGGTGTCCAACCTGTCAGGATCGCAAGAGGGCGGCCTCAGGAGTCACGATTGGCTGTTGTCGTACAGGACATCTTCCACCATCATTGATGGCAGGCCTGTGGACATGCTCCACGATTTCTACATCCCCGCCCTTAGGCTGTCCGTTGGCTACGATCGTGTGGCTGGGTACTTCCGCTCCTCATCACTAGCAGCGGCCTCTCTTGGTTTTTCGGCTTTTGTGGGCAAGAAAGGGCTCATGCGCCTTGTTGTTGGGGCAGACCTCGAAGTCGAAGATGTCAGGGCCATTCTCCACGGGGACTCGGAGCGTCTTGAGCGTCAGCTGAGCCATGAGCTGGAGGGTGCGGAATCGTGGCCGGAGTCGGTTCGCGATGGTGTTACCTTGTTAGGTTGGATGGTAGCAAACGGTTATCTAGAAGTCAGAGTTGCGTTTCGGGTTCATGGCGATACTGGTGAACCTATTTCATACGAGTCCGTAGAGGACGGTTACGTTCATGAGAAATGGTTTGTTCTGAAAGATGAGTATGGCAACCGACTATACGGCTCAGGCACACTCAACGAGTCGAAAACGGCTTTCATGTTGAATGCGGAGAACGTAGACATACATTGCGATTGGCACGGCCAAAGAGATAGACGCCGGGTTGACGATGCTGCCTTTGCTTTTGAGGATCTATGGGAGGGCCGTGTACCGCATGTTCCGGTACTGACCTTACCTGATGCGGTGAAGAAGAGGCTGATCGTATTAACTGAGGGCGTAAGCAGGCCTACAGAGGTGGATGGAACCAGTGAGGCCAAACCGATTGCGGAACCACCGTCCGCTATGGAGCGATTGCGTTGTGCGGTCATCAGAGATGCCCCCCGAATGCCTGGTGGGAGGTTTGTGGGCCTCTATACGGCGCCTGTTGAGCCTTGGCCTCACCAGGAGGTCGTTGTCAGAAGGCTGGTGCAGACTTGGCCTTACTCCTATCTTCTGTGTGATGAGGTTGGTCTAGGAAAGACCATTGAGGCCGGCTTGGCGTTTCGTTGCCTGAACCTATCAGGAATGGCGAAGCGGATCCTGGTTGCACCCCCCGCTGGGCTAGCAAAGCAGTGGCATCGTGAGATGCAGTCTAAGGTGTTGATGAGGTTCGGAAGGGTTTTGACCGGGGCTACCACGCGGCACGAGTATCTTGCGCCAGTTCATGAGGAGTGTCCTGCCAGTTCACCCTTTGACCCGGATCTGGTGATCGTATCAACAGGGGTTATGGTGAGGGCGGACAGACAGAAGGCGTTGCGCTCGGCTCGTCCTTACGATCTCGCCTTGGTCGACGAAGCTCATGCTCTTCGGAGACGAAATCCCGTTGCCTCAACCGTGGCCCACCCTGACTATGGAGTGCTTTATACTGTAGTCCGAGATCTGCTTAAGAGAAAGTCCAAAAGTCTTTGGTTGGCCACTGCTACCCCCATGCAGATTGACCCTATCGAAGTGTGCGATCTTCTCGCACTCACTGGTCGCATAGGGGCTTTTCAGCATGACCCGGGACTTACTTTGGGCTACTACAGGGTTCTACAGAGGCTGGTCCAAGGTGGTCAGCCCTTAGCTGACGAGTGGGCATTCGTCCGTGAAAGCGTAGGATCGATCAGGAAACAGGATCCGTTATACTGGAACCTCCTGGAAGAATACCTCATCGATGGGCGGATTAGGCATTCGACTCATCAGTGGATTGTGCATGGGCAGACACCCATTAGAAGTGACAGGCGCGATATGCTGAGGCTCATCTTTGCCGCTGCACCACTATCCCGAACGATGATGAGGCACACAAGGGCCCTACTGGAAATCTACCATGAGAAAGGGCAGCTAGGTGGCAATCTCGCCAGGCGTACCGTCCTTGGTCTGCCGGAGATCAGGTTTTCCGATCTTGAAAACGAAGTTTATCGTGGTCTGGAGGAGTACTGCAAGGGATTAGGTGAGCAGATATCTCAAGCCAGCACCGACATTCAGACTCGACACGCCCTGGGGTTCTTCAAAAGCTTCCTGCGCCTGAGGTTTGCCTCAAGCTTTTACGCTTTGCATCAAACCCTCATAAGAAGGCTCAAAAAGATCCAGGCCACCATCGACTTCGGTGTTCTTCAAGACCAAGACACAGAAGATGAGCCTGCCGCTTACTTCTTAACTGACATGGTGGTGGGTCAGGAGGACGAGGATGATGAACGTGAGACTAGCGCTCTTCTGAAGGGCCGAACTTTCAAGGACCTCGAATGGGAGAAAAGCGAAGTAGAATCCATGATTGCTTTGCTAGAACGTTTGCCGGACAGGTCCTCGAAGATGGTGTCATTCCTCAAGGCCCTAGATCAGAGACGCGAAGCCGCATCGTCTAGATTTCGGCAGACCGTCGTGTTTACCCGGTTCTACGACACACTTGTTGACATAGTAAGACAACTGTTGTGGCTTAATCCGACCATATCCATAGCGTCTTACTCAGGTCGAGGCGGCGCTATCTATGACAAAGTGGCTGGAGAAATGGTGCAAATCGATCGAGACAGAGTAAAGGAAGGCTTTCTACGCGGCGAGATTGACGTGTTGATCTGCACTGATGCTGCCGCCGAGGGATTGAACCTGCAGACTGCTGATCTTCTCATAAACTTCGACCTGGGATGGAACCCAATGAAGGTCGAGCAAAGGATTGGACGAATCGACAGAATTGGTCAGAAGCATTCGAACCTTACGGTTCTGAACCTCTGCTACTATGGGAGCGCAGAAGAAATCGTGTACGGCCGGCTTCTTGCCAGATTACAACAAGCCAATATCATCGTTGGTACACAACAGGTCTCGCTACTGCCTGTAACGGAAGATGACTTTGCTGCCTTAGCTGACGGGACTCTCTCGCCTGAGGAGTTGGAGGAGAGGGCGCAAGAAAGGTTAGTCGAACAGCAGGGAAGAGTCGCGACTATGGAGATACCGCCACAAGATCTCTACGACATGTACGTGCGCGAAGCCAAATCGCGACAAAGTGAACCTATCCCAATAAGATTGGAGGATATTTCTGCGGCCATTTCGGAATCGGAGTACCTTCAAAATTTGGGGTGCACCGTGTCGGTCTCAGAGGGTAGTCCAATAGTGCGTCTGCGCGGCATCGAGGGAGTGCAGGACGGAACGATCCTGACAACCTCTCGCAGCCTATACGAAAGCGGACTGAGAGAGCCGGGACGTGTTCACTTCGCTTCCTACGGCGATCCATGTTTTGAAGCTGTGTTGTCTCAAATCGGTAGGTTCGAGATGCCGCCTTGCATTCGCAGAGTGTCGGTGCCAATTCCTGAGATGGACGCGGAGATGGTCTGCTACGGAGTGGTATGTCGTACGCCAGGCGGGCAACGCCAGGTAAAGTCGATTCAAGGCTGGCGTGATCTGGACAGGCTAGATCTAGCCATAGATGACAGCATTACCGAAGAAGACCTCAATGGGATAAGGTGGGCGCTGACTGTCAAGGTGGCTCAGGAGACCCTCCCATACCTCACGGCCGGCCAGATCGAGGATGCAAACAACCAAGCCGCGTTGGCTCAGCAGGTGCTGACAGTATCCATAGCAGCCGGACTCCTGCGGAAGGAAGCGGATCAAATAGGGGATACAGCTCTATTCTGGCCTAATGCGAAGCAGTTGGAGGAGCGAATCGAAAACGGTGAGACTCCGCTCATCGTTCTTGATTCGCAGACCTTAAAGCCGGCTGAGAAACACCTGCTCTTTGCGGTTCGCATTCCCATCATGAGCGATACAGTATCCTACACTCCTCCGGCAGTCTTGGCTAAGGCTGCCATCCATCACGCTTTCAGATTGGCAGATGGGATGAGGGAAAGGAAGAGCGAGCTTACGCTCGGGACGATGATATCCAGGTTGCTACAGGAAGCCCGGGCGACTGCCAGAAAGATGGACTGGGCCCATGGCGGGGCATCTTGACGTCAGGATAGTTTGAGGGTTCGTCACTGTGGGTGTCCGTGAGCAGTCCGCGTGCCAGGCCTTTGAGCCCCCGCAGCATCCTACCGGGGAGAGTTCAAGTCCCTACTGTTGGATTCCGCCAAAGGCTGATCCGACTCTCGTGCCGACGAGTCTCACATTCTTGCGAGACCATACAAACGGTGCCCCAGGGATTCGTTCGAAGGCGGGGCAACTCAAGGTCCCTGTCGCGTTCCTGCGCGTTCTGTGGGCGGAACGAATTAGGTGGCGGATGCGATCATGTGAGAACTGGCTCAGCGCCAAGAACGGCCGAAGAGGAGGATCCTAATGATAAACGCCGACAAGCTGACTGCGATTCTGGCCGAGTACAAGAAGGTTTTCGTCTCTAGGCAGTGGGGCGAAGAGAAGTACAAGTGGGAAGCGGTCAAACATTTTCAAGACAACTGGGATGTCAGCGCGCCTGATTTCGCAGAAATGCTCGTGCGGGCAACTAACAAGACCGGGAATTTGCTTGCATCCATGAACTATTACCCGCGAGGCATGCTCAGACAATTCGCTGGAGCCGACGCCGAAGCGGTTCGAGCAATGTTCATCAACCTTTATGATGAGACCAAAGATCTGGTAGGGCGGGTTGAGAAGTTTCAGTCCGACGCTAATGCGCTGAAAGACAGATATGACGATGGAACGTGGAAACAGCACTACCAGAATCCCAACTCGATTAGTACGTATCTTTGGCTTCGTTACCCCGATAAATACTATATATACAAATATTCCGAATGCCGCGCTACGGCGCGGGAGCTCGACAGCAGTTTTGTTCCTAAGCGAGGCGCATCCTCACGTAACCTCATTGGCGGATTTGCACTCTGCGACGAGATTTCCAGACAACTGGCTACTGATACGGAGCTAGTGGAGATGTTAAGAGCCGCCATTACTGAAGAGTGCTATCCTGACCCCGAGTTGAAAACACTGACAATCGATATTTGCTATTATATCAGTCGCCACTATCCAAAACGGGTCTCCGAGGGTGCTTCCCAATGGTTTCCTCACGATTACGCTCCGGGCATATCGGTGGATCAGTGGAGCGGGTTACTTTCGGACAAGTCTGTCTTCACGCCTGGCAGCCTAGAAATCGTAAAGCGTATGAAAGACTACGGTGGAGCAGCCACGTTCAAACAGTTGTCTTTCAAATATGGAGAAACCGACAACTTCTACGATGCCGGGTCATCCTCTTTGGCAAAGCGCGTTGCCGAAAAAACCGGTTGCTCCGTCATGACTGATGAAACCGAGAACCCAAAATGGTGGCCTATTCTGTACGTGGGCAAACATGTGGACAATGAAGCGGAGGGCGTTTGCACGTGGAAACTGCGCGATGAATTGAGCGAGGCGCTAGACAAGGCCGACTTGTCATCAGTCAGGCTACACGCTGATAAGCCCACTGATAAAGCCGTTCGGAACTACTGGTGGTTGAACGCTAATCCGAAGATATGGAGTCTTTCCAGTTTGGATGTTGGAGGCGTACAAAGCTACAGCCTGTATAACGACAGCGGGAACAAACGCCGCATATTTCAGAACTTCCTTGATGCGGATGCGGGCGATCCCATAATTGGGTATGAGTCCAACCCGGTGAAGCAGGTAGTGGCACTTGCCAAGGTCTTGCAGAAGACTGATGGCGTAAGCCTATCGTTTGAGAAGGTTGAAAGCCTGGTAACCCCAATAGACTATGCAACTCTGAAAAATTACCCCGAGCTTGAGAGTATGGAGTATTTCATCAGCCCCCAAGGCAGCTTGTTCAAACTTACAAAGGAAGAGTATGACTTCATCATGGAGATAGTCCGTGACGACAACCCACTTGCTCCGGTTGAGCCTATCGAGCCGTACTCCAGGGAATCGTTCTTAGGTGAAGTCTATATTACTGGGGAGAGTTTTGACGCCCTTGTATCATTGCTAAGGAACAAACAGAACCTGATTCTGCAAGGCGCACCAGGTGTTGGCAAGACTTTTGTGGCAAAACGCCTGGCCTATGCGATAATGGGGCGAAAAGATGACAGCCGGGTTGAGTTTGTGCAGTTCCATCAAAGCTATTCGTACGAGGATTTTGTTATGGGATATAAGCCTCGGGGTGATGGCTTTGAACTGCAATATGGGGTCTTCTACCGTTTTTGCCGGAAAGCAGCCAACCGCCCTGACTTGCCGTTCTTCTTCATAATCGATGAGATCAACCGTGGTAACATGAGCAAGATTTTCGGCGAGTTGCTCATGCTGATCGAGAGAGACTACCGCGGAACGAAGGCAACCCTCGCCTATAGCGGCATGCAGTTCGCGGTGCCGAAGAACCTGTATATTATCGGCATGATGAACACGGCCGATCGCAGCCTTGCTATGATCGACTATGCCTTGCGCAGGCGTTTCGGTTTTTTCGAAATGAACCCAGGCTTTGCCTCTGACGGCTTCAAGACCTATCAACAGAGTCTCGATGACGACACCCTTAATGTTCTGATCGATCTTATTAAGGAGTTGAACAAGGAGATTACCGCTGACGGTTCTCTAGGTTCAGGCTTTTGCATCGGGCACAGCTATTTCTGCGGGCGGACAGAATGTACGGACGAATGGCTGAAAGAGGTAGTCGAGTACGAGATTCTACCCATGCTGAAGGAGTACTGGTTTGATGAGCCAGCAAAGGTGCAGCGGTGGGGGAACATACTGCGCGGCGTTTTCAATGACTGACGAAAAAGGCGTCCTCATTAGAAACGTATACTACATGCTGGCCTACGCCTTTCAGGTACTAAGGCAGACCAACTACGAGCGGATTGCGCCGGAAGACTTCACGCATGTACAGGATCTATTTGCCGCGATTCTCTCAACAGGGATCGCACAGCAGTTGAAGCGGGGGCTGTATCGCGAATATGTGCCCAAGGCGGAGGATTTAGTGGCTATGCGCGGAAAGCTGGACGTAGATGGAACCATCCGCAACAAACTGCAGCGCAAGCAAATCCTGTACTGCCAATACGATGAGATGTCAGAGAACAACGTCTTCAATCGGATTCTCAAGACGACGGCAATGGTTCTTTTGCGGCAACAGACAGTTAAACAAGGTAGAAAAGATGCTTTGAAAAAGGTCATGTTATTTTTAGATGACGTGGATGTGATTGAACCGTCGAGGATTCCATGGAACAAGATCCGGTATCATAGAAACAACCAGACCACCGCGATGCTTCTGAACATTTGCCGCTTTGTCCTACAGGGGCTATTGCTTTCTAGGCAAAAAGGCGAGTACAGAATGGCGGCTTTCTTGGACGAACCGCGGATGGCGGCTTTGTATCAGAGGTTCGTACTGGAGTATTTCAAATACCATCATCCCCATCTTAAGGCCGCAGCTTCACAAATTCCATGGAACACTGATGATGGCGTGACCGAGTTCCTGCCTGTTATGCAGACAGACATAACGCTGAAGTACGGCGAGAGAATTCTCATTATCGACACGAAGTATTACGGCCAGACGATGCAGGTGCGGGAGCAGTACGATAGCAGGACCATTCATTCTGGCAACCTGTATCAGATCTTCGCATACGTCAAAAACTTGGACGCAAAGAACACTGGCCGTGTATCGGGCTTGCTCTTGTACGCGAAAACGTCCGAAAGCATAGCCCCTGATTCCGATTTCCTAATAGGCGGAAACAGAATCAGCGTAAAAACGCTCGACCTCAACGTTGCCTTTCCTGATATCGCCGCTCAACTGGACAGAATCGCGGCGTCGCTGGTGAGACACAGCCAAGCGGGATTCTCCGGCGGGCCTCAGCGAGCATGGTAGAGAGAGGAATGTGATCGTCAAGAGGCTGTTGCCAAATTGGCTATACAGGTTGGTGAAGTGGAAAGAGCCGGAGAAGCGCGGATGTAAGACGAGGCAAAATCGGCTGCACCGGGGTTCATCTCATCGGGCTTTGTACGCTGAGCGGAAATGTCTGGCGGTACTCGCGGACTTTTCGTAGCAGTTCGTCTCTTTCGGTTCTGACTATGGACGGTTGCTTAGGTTTGCACTGTACTCCGTGTCGGGAGGAGCTGGGACAAGCACACCGGCTGATCATGTAGAGAACATGACCTGGTGCTCGTGGTGTCGACATCCTGTATAGAATCTTTCCCTCCGGACAGATGTAGACAGAGATATTGAATAAAGGGTGGAAAGCCAACCTCGGCAGGGACAACTAAAACAGAGTTCGGTTAAGGTCCGCATTGATACCACTGACATATCAAACCTGCCCCCACTGCCAATGTGGTTGCTGAGAGCCGCGGCAGCCCAAGTCAA
This sequence comes from Bacillota bacterium, assembly GCA_040771825.1. Taxonomy (GTDB): domain Bacteria; phylum Bacillota; class Sulfobacillia; order Fermentithermobacillales; family Fermentithermobacillaceae; genus JAXGZG01. Next base: position 420,954 of record JAXGZG010000001.1, read on the forward strand.
GGGTCTTCCCACTGGCAGGCTCACAGACTTGGGTGCCAGCACTGGTGTAAGGGGTTGGGGCCACGCAGCCGCTGACACGCTGGACAAGGTTCCCGCTATGGGCTTCCAAAGCACCGCTGCACTTAGGATCGCTCTTCACATGGCCACCCGAGAGGATTGGCCTGTAAGACGTATTTCAGAAGCCCGGGTTGAAAAGGTTCTCGGCCCCACATGGATCGAGGTCCTGAAACTGGAGAGCAGGTGGCCGTCTGACGAGTTTGCCTCGTCCATCGTTTGGCGTGAATAGGCACGTTAACGTCTGGCCACGCGGCGGTGGGTATAGGCTGCCACGTGGCCAGGCTGGCTTTTTCGATTGCGATTCCAGTAAAATGGATTGCAGGTATTGTGGCAGTTATCGAGCAGAATGCGTGTCCAGAAGCCGTAGACGAGAGAAAGCGGATACCACTGGGTTTTCTCTGATCACGCGTTGGTGATCGTAGATGGCAGATTACGCTCTAGGAACCATCTATGGGTGGCATCCATCATTGGACTCAAAGCCGTCACGTAAGCACATCTACAGGAGAGAAAGCAGGGGTATCATGCGTAAAACTGCCGTCTACGTTGCGCTATTAGCTATCATGTCTTCTTCGTTCGTTACGGTGCTAAATACCAGTATGACGCACGTAATTTCTCCCGATCTTGTAGAGACCTTTGGACTCGATTACTCACAGCTTACGTGGACATTCACGAGCTACCAGATTATCTACGCAATCTTGATGCCCGTGTTTGGGCAACTCGGAGACAGAAGCGGTAGGCGCAGGTGTCTTCTTGTAGGTCTGAGCGTATTTGGGATCGGATCACTATTAAGTGGCGTATCGTGGAATTACGCTTCTCTTGTGGTTTTCAGGGTTATTCAGGGGATAGGGGCGTCGGCCATTTTTCCAAACGCGACAGTGCTCGCAACTTCTCTTTTCGAGGCTGATCATAGAGGTAAGGTCATGGGAATCTGGGGCATGACCGTTTCGTTGGGATCTGTTACAGGACCTAGTATCGGGGGTCTTATAGTCCGCTATCTTGGTTGGGAATACATTTTCTTTGTCAATGTTCCGTGCGCTTTGGTCGCGCTGATAGCCATTTTGCTGGCAACTCACTCCGACTCAACTACTCTTCAATCGTTCAGTTTTGATGTAAAGGGCACAGTTCTCTTGTCAACAATCATAGTGGCCCTCGTCACGGTACTCCAAAGTGGCCCGGCTGTGGGATGGACGTCGCCTTTGGTGCTTTGGATGTCCTTGGTTCTCGCGGTGTCAGTCCTATCGTTCGTGTGGGTTGAAAGCAGAATTGCCGAACCGCTTATCGATCTTAGAATCTTTACTAACAGAACTTTTCTCGCTGGGATTTATTGCGGTGGGATGCATCTGGTTGCAATTCAGGGGATGCAGTTTTTGATGCCGCTCTTTATGGCTCAGATTTTGGGGATGGATGCCCTGACCATAGGGCTACTCATGGTGCCTCAAGCAGCTATTCGACTCGTCGTATCCCCGCTGGCCGGCGTGTTGGAAGATAAGTACACCTCGAAGCTCCCTGTGACAGCCGGGCTTATTGTCAGGAGCGTCGCTCTGATATCTTTTGCTTACCTAACACAAGAGTCAAGTAGGGCCTTCTTGACTTTTGCTCTTCTTCTAGATGGAACCGGCGCTGCTTTGATATGGTCGCCGTCGATAAATGCCGTCCTGAAGAGTTTCCCACCTGATAGGGCTGCATCGATCACCGGGGTTTACAACATGATAAGGTTTGTTATGGGCGTTGTAGGTGTGGTTTTGGTTGGCCTAGTCCTAGATCAGACGTATTCTAAAGGATTCGCGCCGAACAACCCCGTGCCTGGTTATTTCCAGTCGTATGTCGTACTGGCTGGGCTAACGGCGTTAGGTCTTCTATTTGCAAAGTCACTTGGGCAGCAGCGCGGTTCTGTCGCGGGTCAGACACAGTCGACCGAAATGAGTGTCAACTGAACCCATTGAAGGGTGACGAAAGACCGGGAGTCTGTTCCGCGACTTTGATCCTCGAGGGGATCGAATGGCCGTACAGTCAACATAGCCGACACCTGGGCCGTTGAACTGGCATTTCTGGCGGGTAGTCAACAGAAGAAAGCGCCGACAGGCCGTGTTTGTTTTGCTACCGATTTTAGGGGCGTTTTCAGATAGGTGTGAAAGGGATAGTCTCGCATAGATCACCTCCGTCTGAACCTTTCCCGACATCGCCGCTCAACTTGACAAAATCGCGGCGTCGCTCACCTTCCCCCTCCCATATGTCCCTCAATATCCTCCACCGAGGCTCGTACTACATGTCATTTTTCTCCGCGCAAGGCAGGATTCAGCGGACTCGACGACGAAGGACCAAGCAGTATCACAAAGTGTAATTCGGTTTCACCTAGTGAGATTCGGGAGTTAGGGGTTGAGCGTCGAATGGATGGACAAGGCAGCCTAAAGACTATTGACCGGGCTCTCAGCGTCCTCGAGGAGATTGGGAACGCCCCCGACGGGCTCACCCTTACGGAGATTTCGCTCAAGGTTGGCCTGAGCAAAGCAACGGCATCCAGGCTTGTGACTAGCTTGGCTAATCGAGGGTACGTCCGGAGGGATCAGAGCAATCTGCGTTACAGGTTGGGCGCGAAGATCCTCAGTCTCACGGGTGAGTTCCTCCAGTCTATCGAGTTCCGTGAGGTTGCGGTGCCTCACCTTCGCGAGATTCAGCGGATATCAGGAGAGACTGCCAATCTGGCCGTTATGGACGGGAATGAAGTCGTGTATCTTGATCGTTTTGAAAGCAAACACGCTATCAAGGCATCCTTCAGAGTTGGAAAAAGGGCCCCTGTTTCGTGCACGGCGTTGGGCAAAGCGATGTTGGCCTACACGAATGAAAGAGAGGTCAGGCGCCGTTTCGCTGGAGGCGGCAGTATTGTCCCTTGCACCGAGCATTCCGTATCTTCGTTAGAAGGCCTTCTCGCTTGTTTGGCGCGAGTTAGGACCGAGGGTGTGGCTATAGACGATGAAGAGCATCAGATCGGCGTTCGGTGCGTGGGTGGACCGATCTTCGACGTAACCGGGCGCGTGATAGCGGCTATCAGCGTGTCGGGACCCGTATCCAGAATCTCTTCTGATAGGCTCCCAGAGATATGCAGCTTAGTGAGAATAACAAGCAAGTCCATCTCCGCTGAGCTAGGGTGTCCAGGCGGTCCGGGTCTCCAGTAAACCTGATTTGTTCGCGGCATGCCGAGTTAGAGCACGTGATGAGAGTCTTGGGAGGCATAGAGCAGTGGACGTCCTCGTTGGGATCGATGTAGGGACCTCGGGGTTAAAGGCGATCGCTTTGTCAACAGACGGTTCTGTTCTTTCGAGCGCCTCGCGCTCGTACCCACTATCGACACCTCGCCCGGGTTGGGTTGAACAGAATCCGGATGACTGGTGGGATGCTGCGTGCAGCGCGGTCCGCTCCGTTGTTGAACAGCTTGATTGCTGCGGTTCAGATTCAGGTACGCGAAGGCGCGATAGAGAAAACTGGCGGGTCATCGCAGTATCTCTTTCGGGCCATATGTCGAGTTTGGTAATGGTTGACCGGGAAGGTAATGCCTTACGGCCTTGTCTTATGATGACCGATGCACGTGGAGCTGAGGAAGCCCGATTCCTTGAGGAGGCGGTTGGGGAGGAAGTAGTTCGTTTGACTGGAGGTTCCCTGAGGGCGAGCAGCATGGCTGCCAAGCTCCTTTGGATAAAACGCAATGAACCCGAAGTGTACGAGAAGACTTCCGTTTTCCTGACGGCCAAGGATTTCATACGGGCGCGTTTCACCGGAGAACTCTGCACCGAACCCACGGACGCTGGCAACACCATGTTCCTGAACCCTTATTCACGACGATGGGCACACGATCTGTATGAATCTATGGGGTTCGATCTCAAGCATCTGCCCAGACTTGTGGAGACCACTGACTTAGCGGGGCATGTGACTGCGGAGGCGGCGTCTCAGACCGGGCTTCCCTGCGGGACACCGGTTATTGCAGGCGGGGCTGATATGGCTTGCAGCGCGGTGGGTACCGGCTGCGTTGAAGAAGGAGTTGTCGCGGTCACAATCGGCACGGCCGCCCAGGTAGTCACGTTGGCGCACAAGATAGACCCGCGTGGGGCGGGCCGCATAACGTTCCACCCCCACGCGATTGTAGGCGAGTTGTATGCCATGGGATCCATTTTCTCAGGCGGGCTAACTCTCAGATGGCTCCGCAGTACTATTGGCGAGAATGAGGCGATCCGAGGTCGGACAGGGTCCTACTATGACCGTATTTCGGAACTGGCTAGTGAGGCTCCGGCCGGTTCCGGAGGGGTAACTTTTATGCCGTTCCTTGTAGGAGGCGGGAGCCCTGAGTTTGACCCTGCCATGAGGGCAGGTTTCATCGGCCTGTCTTTGGACACCGGGATGGCTGCTCTTGTCCGTGCAGCCATGGAAGGTGTGGCGTACAATGCTCGCGATTGCCTCAATGTGTTCCGGGAGATTGGTCTTCCAGTAAGCGTCCTTCACATGGGCGGTGGTGGCTCAGCCAGTGCCATTTGGAGGTCCATCATGGCGGGCGTCCTAGGCGGAACTGTGCGCCCCTTAGCCATGAGGGATGCTTCAGCCCTGGGGGCGGCCGTTATCGCCGGAGTAGGAGTCAACGCCTTCTCCAGCATCTATGAGGCATCGAAGAGACTGGTCTTGTTTGAAAGCAATGTCGCCCCATCGGATGTCCCCGTTTATGACCGGCAGTACCAGATCTACGACTTGGCTAGGAAGGCCCTTAGACCTGTTTACCATCACACCGGTTCTGGCCAAATGCAGGTTCCGGGAGGTGAGCGTTAGCGCCAATCATCACTACTGCAGGTCATGGTTATCGGATTCAGCAGCAGTTCGTCGGCCAAGATGTATCAGTCAAGAACTAGTTAGGAGGGGTTTCGTTGACAAAGTTCGTGCGTTCGGCCATGGTCGTGCTCATCATCGCCATGATGTCCGTAGGAGCCGTTGCGTGCACTCCAAAGTCTCCACCTGAGCCCCAGTCGAAGAAATTCAAGATCGGCTTCGACATCTACTACGCTGGTAACACATGGTCGGTGCAGTCGGCCGAGGAGTTCAAAGCCGCCGCCAAGCGGCACGCCGATGAAATCGAGCAAGTCTACTACACCGAGTCCGAGAGCAAAGCGGAGAAGCAGATCGCCAACATAGAAGACCTGATTTCAAAGAAGGTCGACGCTATCATTATGTCGCCCATCTCCGGCCCCGGGGTATCTAGGGTAATCGATCAGGCCGTTGAGGCCGGTATCAAGGTTTTCGTTACCGGGAACGAGGGACTGGAGACTGATAAATACACCGCCTGCGTTACGGTGGATGACAAGGCCTTCGGCCGAACCGGAGCCGAGTGGCTCGTGCAGGCGCTCGATGGAAAAGGTAAGATAATCGTTCTCAACGGCATTGCAGGCATTCAGACTAGCGCCGTTAGATGGGAAGGCGCTCAGGAAGTATTCGAGCAGCACCCTGATATCGAGGTTATCGGCCAGGCTTCAGCCGATTGGGACTACGCCAAGGCCAAGATGGCCACCGCCAATCTTCTGGCTGCTCACCCGCAGATCGACGGAGTCTGGTCGCAGGGCGGCGAGATGACAAGAGGGGCGGTCGAGGCTTTCCAGGCGGCCGACCGAAAACTCGTCCCCATGACGGCAGAAGACAACAACGGTTTCCTTAAGGTGTGGCAGACGCTGGAGGGCGTCGATGACTTCGACAGCATTGCGTGCTCTAAGCCCACCTGGCTCACCGCCGAGTGTCTCGAAGTGGCTCTCAAGGCCCTTAGAGGTGAAAGCGTTGAGAAATTGCAGGTATTACCCGTTCCAACAATAGATGCGGATTCCCTTGACCAGTACGTAAAGCCGGACCTTCCCGACAGCCTGTGGTGCAACACCAGGCTCAGCGAGGAAGATATCACGGCCTTGTTCGGCAAGACGAAGTAGTCGGCACTTTATTGGGGAGGGCGTCGGCCCCTGCTCAAGGCCGGCCCCCTCCTCCGCCGTTAACTGCGGGGTGGTGGACCAATGATCGCTGTACCATTGAAAGACAACCATGAGGTGATCTTTCGGGCCGAGGGCCTATCCAAGTCGTTTCCCGGCGTGCGAGCTCTGCGCAATCTTAACGTAGAGCTAAGGCAGGGTGAGGTGCTTGCGTTAGTCGGAGAGAATGGCGCTGGTAAGAGCACTTTCTGCAACATCCTTGGAGGAGTGTTTGACCCAGACAGCGGTTCCATGGTTCTTGGCGGCAGCACCGTCAGAATCCGCAACCCTCAACACGCCCAGCAACTGGGGATCGCCTATGCTCACCAGGAGAATAGCCTCATCCCCTATCTGAGCGTTGCGGAGAACATCCTGTTGGGCCACGAGCCCCACCGTCGCGGAATACTCGATCAGCGCAAGATCGCGAGCGAGGCGGCCCAAGTACTCTCCCCGATTTACAAGGGCATCCACGTGAACTCTATGGCATTTACCCTCTCGCCGGCTGAAATACAGATGGTGGAAATAGCCAAAGCGCTGTCGCGGAGGCCTAAGATCCTTATACTTGACGAGCCGACATCCAGCCTTTCCAGCACGGAAGTGGACCACCTTCTGTCACTGGTACGGGACCTGAAAGAGAAAGGCATTGGCATCATTTTCATCTCCCACAGACTTGACGAGGTTTTTAGAGTGGCCGACAGGATCATGGTCATGAAAGATGGTGAGTCTGTCGGAGTCGTGGACGCAGAGGATGTGACTCGAGACCAGCTCATCACTATGATGGTCGGACGAGAGACGACCCATACTTACCCGCCCAGGCTTGCAGAATCTCCCGGGGATGTGGCACTAGAGCTATCGGGTGCGACGATCCCCGGCAAAGTATTCGATATAGACTTGAAGGTGAGCGACGGCGAGATTGTCGGTCTAGGGGGATTGGAGGGGCAGGGGCAAAGGGAACTGGTCAGAGCCATTTTTGGCGCAGAACGTTTCACCTCCGGCACCATGAAAGTGCGTGGGCGTGAGGGCTTTCCCAGGTCTCCCGCCGACGCGATTAAGTCCGGAATAGCTTTCATAAGCGATGACAGGAAGGCGGACGGTCTTGCGCTGCCTATGTCAGTGGCACAAAATATGTCATTGGCTGCTCTTGGCAGATTCACAAGGTACGGGTTCATTAATGCCCGTAGGGAGCGGGCGGCGGTAGGGCACTTTATCGCAAGGCTAGGCATAAGGACGCCATCTCAATCGCAAAAAGTCAAGAACCTTAGCGGCGGAAACCAGCAGAAGGTCATCTTCGGCAAGTGGCTACTGACTGAACCGCGGGTGTTTGTCCTCCATGAACCGACCAGAGGCATCGACGTTCAGACGAAGATGGACATCTACGTCCTTTTGAGGGAACTGGCTAACGCCGGAGCCGCGGTCCTGGTGTTGACCAGCGACATGCTAGAACTCATCGGTCTGTCGGACCGGATCTACATCATGTATGAAGGACGCATGGCAGGCAGCATGCTCGGCGCCGAGGCCACCGAAGAAAGTCTTATGCTTCTCAGCAGCGGAGGAGGCGGACAGGCGTGATAGGTTCACTGCGTTACCATGCCAAGCGCGGCATTCCCGTGTATCTTCTGGTTTTATTCTTGATGATCGTGACCGGCATACTGTCGCCTACGTTTCTCACTCTAGGCAACCTAGGCAACGTAGCCGGACGCATAGCTCCCTTAGCGGTGACCGCGCTGGGCCAGACTGTCTGCATCCTAACTGGCGGGACCGATCTCTCATTGGGTGCCAACTTGTCTCTGGCTACGGTCATCCTCTCCTACACCGGAGGGCAGAACCGTCAGATGACTCTCACCCAAGGGATACTGCTATGTCTAGCAATGGGTCTAGTGGCCGGTTTGGTAAACGGGTTGGGAACGACATATCTTCGGCTTCCGCCGCTCATTATGACGCTATCGACTGCAGCCATCCTGCAAGGTATGGCACTGCATTTCCGCGAGACTCCGGGGGGATACGTCGATAGAGCCTTCTGCGGCCTGATGGGCCGTAAGCTGGGGTTGCTGCCAGTCAGTTTTCTGCTGTGTTTGGTCTTGTACATCCTTATCTGGTGGGTGTTGTCGTTTACCAAGTTTGGAAGAGGCATATATGCGGTCGGCGGACACCCGGAGAATGCCCGCAAATGCGGCATAGACACAGTGAAAATGCGGATAGGCGCCCACACACTAGGAGGTGTCCTGGCGTCTGTTGCCGGCATGATGCTGGCCGCCAGGGTTTACTCGGGTGACCCAGTGATCGGACTTCCCATGGGGATGGACTCGGTCGCTGCGACACTGGTGGGCGGCACTGCGATTACCGGAGGCATAGGGGGGCCGGTAGGTTCCTTGGCTGGGGCCATACTGCTATCCATGATGTCCAACCTACTGAACCTCTTGGACGTGTACGTCTACTACCAGTACATTCTGAGAGGTCTGATTTTGTGCGGGGCCCTTGTGCTCTACCAGCTTCGTAAGGAGGGGGGGGAGGCAAAGTGACAACCCGCAAGAGCATCCCCGATTTCCTATGGGTTTTCATGCTCCTAGCCATCACCCTCATAGTGATGGGCGTATTATCTCCCGGCACGCTGACGGCCAGGCACCTCATGGACCTGATGCGCCAGGCCGCACCCTTAGGTGTAGCGGCAGCGGGACAAACTCTCCTCCTCATGTCGGGGAACATCGATCTATCGTTCGGCGCCCAGATAACTTTGTGTAATCTGGTGCTATCGACCGTGATGGCTGGGGGCAGAGATCCTAGGACCATACTTCCTGCCGTCGCTTCGGCTATAGTACTGGGATTGGTGGTCGGTGTCACCAATGGCTACGCAGTGGCCAAACTGAGGATACCCGCTTTCGTTGCTACCCTTGCCACCGGGCTTCTAATACAAGGGGGGTATCTTATCTACACCCGCGGTGCGCCGTCGGGCAACATAGTCCCCCAGTTCAGGACGATTGCGGAAGGACGGATCGGCATCGTCCCTTGGTCGGTCGTCATCTGGACAGCAGCGTCTGCCGCAATTAGCCTCTTGATCCACAAGAGCCGTTTTGGCAGGCAGATGATGGCTGTCGGCGGTAATCCAAAGGCTTCGCAGCTGTCGGGCGTATCGGTTGAGCGTACCACCATCGCAGCCTATGCGGTAAGCAGTCTATGTGCTGTCCTTTCCGGTTGCCTTATTTCGGCCTACATCGGCCTTGCATCGACCGGGGTCGGGGAGCCATACACCCTGAACTCAATCGCATCATCGGTGATAGGCGGCACTCCGTTTTCTGGAGGCGAAGGTACATTGGCCGGATCGTTTGGCGGAGCTCTTATCATGACCGTCATCCAAGCCATACTGACTGGCCTCAACACGGGCGACGCAGGGAAGATGATTTCGCAGGGCCTGGTCATTATCGTTATGGTCAGTATCTATCAGCGCAGAACCAGTTGAGCTGCAGGACAGGACAAGGCGAAGCATTTGGGCAGTACGCTAGGGGTTCATATCGGGTTTGGGAGAGTGGTAGACGATGAAGTGCGTGAGGACGATCCTTGGGGACGTGCCCGCTGAAAGGCTGGGTGTTACTTATGCTCACGAGCATACGGTGTCCCAACCGCCCAGACAGTACAAGTTCTGGGAACCTGACCTAGTGCTTGATAGCGTCCCTAACGGGATCCGCGAGGTGCTAGATTTTAAGGAATTGGGAGGCAGCTGCATAGTCGACGCATCAGCCATTGACTACGGGCGGAACGTGCCCGGGATGGTTGAGATAGCCTCGAAAACCGGCGTGCATCTGGTGGCGACTTCGGGCTTCAACAAAGGGGCATACTTCACCCCTGAAATTGAGGCTTTGTCGGAAGAAGGCTTCTTTGAAATCATCTTCAAGGAGGCCACTCTGGGGATGGATAGCGCGGGGCACCTGCCCGGCGTCTTGAAGTTCGGTACCGGCTACAATTTCATGACGCCGGCCGAGGAGAGGGCGGCCCGGGCGGTGTGCAAGGTCCAGAGGGAGACAGGTCTGCCGCTTTATACCCATACTGAGGCCGGGACATTAGCTCAAGACCAACTCGCCTTGTTGCGAGATGAGAAGGTCGATCTTGAGCGGGTTTGCATCGGCCACCTTGATAGGAACCCGGATCCCTACTACGTGAGGCAAGTTCTCTCCAACGGTGTTTTCGTGGCTATCGATCAGATAAGCAAGGTGAAGTACCACACGGAGGGCACCAGGATCGATCTTCTGAAGCACCTCATCAAGATCGGGTACGGCAAGCGGGTTCTTATTTCTGGCGACATGGCCAGGCGCAGCTACCTACGTTCCTACGGCGGGGGACCAGGTTTTGTGCACATCCTCAAATCGTTTATCCCACGCCTGAAAGATGAACTCCTGGAAGACGGCTATGCTGTAGCAATGGTAGATTCCATCGTCGAGAACTTACTCATCAGCAATCCAAGGGAGTTCCTGGAAATCCAATCGTAGGATGGGGGATTACTATGAAGAGTGTCACTGAATGGGCCAAACTCACCTGGCCGGAGGCCAAGGAAGCGGTAGAACGTATGCCAGCCTGCATCTTGCCGGTAGGTGCCGTGGAAGCTCACGGACCTCACCTTGCTTTGGACACCGATAACCTTTTGTCCACCGAAATCTGCCGGAGAGCGGCCCGGGAGACCGGTATCATCCTTATGCCCACAATGCCATACGGCCAGGTGTGGTCCCTGTACGATTACCCCGGCACCCTGTCTGTATCGATCTATACGCTAATAGCAGTCCTCAAGGACCTCGTTAGGAGCTTCAGGGATAAGGGCTTCAAACTTGCGTTTGTGTTTTGTGGTCATCTGGGGAACCTACCGGCCATTAAGCAGGCGATACGGGAGGCATGCGAGGAGGTCCCCGAAATAAAGTGCGTCATCCTGCAGGGCCGGTTCACTGACAAGAGCCAAGTGCTGACCACCAGAAGAAGTCACCATACGTATCTCCATGCGTGTGAGATAGAGACGTCCCAAATCCTGGAATGCGCTCCGGAGGCAGCTTACATGGACAGGGCTTTATGCGATTACCCCGACTACCCGCTAGACTTCGACATCACGCCCACTAGATGGTCGGAAGTTACCAAGACCGGCGTATTGGGCGATGCTACGGCCGCCACCCCTGAGAAGGGTAGGGCTATCGTGGCTGAGATCGTGGAGTCCATGACAGTAGTTGTTAAATACGAACTGGGGCTGCTAGACCTTCCAGTCAATGTGGGGGCGGAACAATGAAACTGACAGAACACCTCTACCTGGTCGGAAGCGGATACTTGGGATTCGAAATGACGGATCCATATGACTGCAACGTCTACTTGGTCGATGGCGGAAGCGAACTGGCCGTCATCGATGCCGGGTCCGGCATGGGTGTCCCTCTTATCCGGAAGCAGATAGAATCTTGCGGCTTTAGGCTGGAGGACATACACTATCTGATCCTTACCCACGGGCACGGAGATCACGGAGGCGGAGCATGGGTCTGGGTCAAGGAGATGCCTTGGATCAAAGTGCTTGGAACCGCTGAAACCCAGGAGCGCTTGACTTACTCTGGCGATGGTGGGGAGATAATGGCAATGGCTAAGCGCCATGGCTACTACCCCAAGGACTACATGCTGCACGCATGCAGGGTTGACCGGATAGTAAAGGACAATGAAATCATACGGGTCGGGGGCGTAGACTTGCGCGTCATTGCTACTCCCGGCCATTGTGATGGGCACATCTGTCTTGTAGTGGAGGAGCAGGGTAGGAAGGTCCTTCTGGCTGGAGACATGATCTTCAGCGGGGGCAGGATATCGACGCAGGTCGTTCCGGATTGCCGTCCCATGGAGTACTACCGCAGCGTACAACGAGTGTTGGAGGAGAGAATCGACGTCCTGCTTCCCGCTCATTACGAGTTCATACTTAACAGAGGGCATCGCCACATCGAACTTGCCATGGAGTACTTCAGACGGCTGGCTATCCCACCCAGCGTCGTGACTTAAAGGGTCATTAACACAGATCCATAACGTAATAGGCGGAAACGATGAAAGGTGTGCGGAGATTGCTTAGAACATATTCTGCGGTATTGGATGTAATCCTGGAGCGGAAACTCGTTGCCGTGGTTCGATGTGATTCACCGGAAGAGTTGTCCCCTATCGCTCATGCTCTTCTCGAAGGCGGCATCAACACAGTGGAAGTAACCATGACAGTGCCCGGGGCCATAGGAGGGTTACGGCGCGTGACAGCTGAAGTCGGCGACCGCGCTCTGATTGGCGCAGGCACGGTGCTTGACAGACGGTCGGCAGAGCAGGCTATCAAGGCTGGGGCGTCTTTTGTTGTGAGTCCTTGCTGTATCCCAGAGGTTATCCAGGCCGCAATCGATAACGGGGCCTTGGCTATCCCAGGTTGCTTTACCCCGACGGAGGTGTTCACTGCTGTGCGTCTGGGGGCGCCTATGGTAAAGCTGTTTCCTGCCTCGGTGCTGGGCCCGCAGTTTATCCGCGAAATGGCAGGACCCTTTCCGGGCCTTCGGACAATCCCTACGGGAGGTATCACCCTTGAAAACATCGGAGAGTTTGTGGCGGCCGGCGCTGCTGCGTTTGGATTGGGTAGCCGACTCATAGACAAAGCAGCCATCAGCGTCGGTGATTACCAGTCCGTTACTAGGAATGCCTTGATGTTCAGGGAAGCCTTGGGGTTATTGGTGAGCGATCTTGAGCAGGCTATGCTTGATGAATAGCCATTGTGCCATATGAGAAGGGCCGGCCATTATGTTAGGCAGTGTAGTTGCGCCTATTCCGGGCCATACACTAGAAAAACGCGACCAGCACCTTTGTGCCGGCCGCGTTTCCTTTTTATTCACTTACTTCGTGGGATCGCCGCCCTTGATGAAGGTGTACATGTCATCGGTTACTGCCTGGATGTTATCCTCACCGAGATAAGCCATGTGACCCGACGGGTAACCCTTAACAAACGTCCGGTCCTTGGGAAGCTCGGCATGGTCCAAGGTGTAGTAAAGAATACCGATCTGAGTGCAGATGTCGTACCAGCCGTTCACGAAGAACGTGCGCATGCCAGGAATCCGTCGCATGGCAGCGCTTAGGCTCTGAGAGGTGTTCTGTCCTTTGATGTCGTTGTTCCAGTTCATGTACATGGAAGCGGAGTTCACAAAGTTGCGGTCCCAATTGATCCCTAGCATTGGGAAGACTTCTCCGCACAGCACCGACTGGAAGAATGGGTCGTACTTCCCTTGGGACGGGTCATCACGGACTCCCCAATGCTCCTCATCCAAGAAAGGCTCGTACAGCGGGCGCGTGATCCGTCCGTCCAAGCGAGCCACCGAACGGCCCTCTTTGCGCATGACTTCGCGCCGGTACTCAACATCGTCAACGAACAACGCGCGTTTTTCCAGGTACTCTCTGGAAACCCCGGTGTAGTACATAACCCGCTCGATGATATGTTCGCGAGCATCGCCTTGCAGGCTATTCCCCTGGTACAGGGCTAGCAGGTACTCGGTGTCGGCGAACTTCTTGGCTTCGGCCACGAATTCATCCACAGTCTGTTCAGATGGATGGTGGTGGTACCAGTGGACTGCGGCCAAGGTCGGGAATGCCAGAACAGCCGGGTAAACAGGAGGGCTATCCCAGAAGTGCTTGCCCACGGTGACGGTGTTGCCGATCATGATTATGCCGTCAAAGGGTACGCTAAAAGCCCGGTCAGAAGCGCCCAGAGAACCTCTTCCTGCAACCGTGCTGGCCCTAGTGCAACCGTAACTCTCACCCACCATGTATTTGGGGCTGTGCCAGCGGTTGTAACGGGCAAGCCAAGCCTGAATGAAGGTCAGAATCGCTTCGGCATCGGGCTCGATCCCGTAAAACTGGTCTTTTTTGGATTCGTCGAGCAGCCGGCCGAAACCGGTTCCCACTGGGTCAATCAGGACTAGGTCAGCGATGTCTAGGAGGCACTGAGCGTTGTCGCAGGACTCATAGGGCGGAAGGGGTATGCCATCGTCATCGATTTCGCCGTATTTGACCCTCTTGGTGCTCAAGAAGCCCACGTGGACCATCATGGAAGAAGTGCCCGGGCCGCCGTTGAAGCCAAACAGGACGGGCCGAGACTTCGTATCTTCCACATCAGAACGGAAGTACGAATAAGAGAAGATTGATGCGATAGGTTTTCCTTCGTTGTCGTAGAAGACATTGTCTTCGCTTACGGTGTGATACGGTATCTCCACACCGCGCAAGGTGATGCTTCCTTTTCCGGTGAAGCGAGAAGGGCTAAAAACATCGGTTCTCAGCATGGATCGTGATTCCCTCCTTGAAAGAAGTTAATGGATGTTTGATAAGTAGTACCACCTTTTTTATATCACAAGTGGAGCCAAAAGTAGCGCTACTATTAACGCGGAAAACCAAGAGGACAATTTGAACGTGACCTCGAATGAGAATAACGGCATTGCAGTCGTACAAGATCCCACAACTAGTCCATGCCTTCTCGACCCCTAATCCATCGCTGTACGTCGACAGCAAGGCCAAACGGATGGAACCATGCTGATGTCGGTTCGCTAGGCACCAGTATGGCCAAAAAAAGGGGAGGGTCAGAATTGGCAGGGTCGCAAATCGTTTGTGGACCTCGGATTACGTGGCCAGATGAGAAAGCAATGGCCAGGGCTGAAGCCAACGGCGAAAGTTTCACGCTATTGAAGAAGGAACAAGATGCTCGCATGAGCGAACTGCCCAAACCGGCCGACTACGACAGATTGCCGTTATCCTGGCACAAGGCAAAAGTGCGGCAACTTAAACTCGAGGCGAAAGAACGCGGTGTCGATGGGGGGATCTTCCTTACCAACAGATGGAACATGATTTACGCAAGCGGGTTCATTCATACTTCCACTGAACGCCCATTTGCCTGTTTCTTCCCAATGGATCAAGAAGACGCATGCATTTGGTTCTACCCCTATCTTGATGATGACATGGTCAAATCGTGGTGGTGCACGCAAGGTTTCGGATACTTCGATTATCAGCACGCCGAAGGTTCTGCCGTGGAGAAAGGTATCGTCACGCAAGGTAAGACCACGAACATTCATCGGTGGTGGGGGGAGACTCTCGGCAAACTAGGCTATGGGAACAAGACCATTGGTATTGACATTGGCGGACTAGTCGAGATCGGGATCATGCCCGGACAGGAGAACAGCCAACGGGTTGATATGTTCGGGAAATATCCCACACCGCAAGCCTTTCGGCCTGCGGGCGGAGCCTTTGGGACCATGGCTGCGGCAATACCTGAAGCTCGGTTTGTTGATGTGGCTGATATTTTGATCCGCCATCGTGTGGTCAAGGATGAGGCCGAAAACGCGCTTACGCAACGCGCCATGAACTACTTCTCGGATATACACGCTTTTGCCCGCAACTACGTCCTAGAGAGGGGCATTGGCGTCCTAGATTGGGAAATAGGCAATGCGGCTATGGTCTGGGGCATGCATCACATCATGAAGGACATCAAAAACACGGGCTATCCTCACGAGGCAGTGGGCATCCAAGTGGGTATAGGCGTTCGCACTGGAAGACTGAACGCGTATCCACATCCCAACCAGATAAGGTGGGCAAGAGTTCAACCTGGAGACTCCATCCAAATTGCCGGCGTGGTGCGCATTGGCGGCTATGGCGGCGAGCAGTACCGCTCTTACTTGGTGGCGCCGTGGACAGATTGGCAGAAGCATGTCTGGGATGTCCATACGGAGACATATTACATCCAGGCACGGGAATCGTGGGCCGGAAACACATGTTCCAACGTGGCCAAAGCCGTACACGATTACCAGGTCAAGAACGGCGTCGGGCATATCGTATACCATCGACCCGGGCATGGAGAGGGCATGGAAGGCCATCAGCCACCTTATCAGGCCTTGGGTGATTACACAGTGATGCAAAAAGGCATGCACTTTTCAAATGAGCCCGGCCTATTCGACCCCGAACATGGGTTTGGATTCAACCACGGAAACAACATTTTGGTGTGGGATGGCAAGGGATTGCAGATGGGTACCGCGCCCTGCAACCCTGAGTGGAATCTACTGAAGTTGTAGACACAGAGAACCTGACTTACGTTTGACTAGAGTCGCGAAAATGCGCGCGAGGGACCGGCAGGCAGTACTTGCTTGCGGTTCCTCGCTGGGCTTATTGACATATATGGCGTACTTCGCGCGCAACTGTAGAGGCGACATGAGGCGTAAGGCTATGGGGGACGCGCAAAAGAGATAGCAAGGAAACAGACACGGAAATTCTCTTGTGGGAAAGAGGTTTATGGAGCCGACTGGCAAAATAACGACTCAGTCTGGGTCACAAACTTGGGATTGTACCATGAAATTCCCGGGCTCATGAATCCCGGGAACAATGAGCCTATCAAACAAACCCATGTGAAAAACACCGCGGCCCACCAAGATGCCGAATGGAGGCGATTGTATTGGATGACTACATAGGGGTGTACCTGCAAAGGACACCCAAGTCACAGGCTCTGTATGAAAGGGCGCAGAAGGTCATGCCGGGCGGGATATGTCACGCTCCCCGGTTCAACAAGCCCTATCCGCTATACGTACAGAAGGCCGATGGCTCCAAAGTATGGGATGTGGATGGAAACCAGTACGTAGACTTGTGGATGGGTCATTACGCGCTGATACTGGGTCACAACTCTGCCGTCACACGGCCGATCCTTGAGGATTGTGCGAGATGGGGAACCCACTGGGGGATTCCCAACGCATTCGAGGTGTCTTTTGCCGAGGACCTTTGCCGTGTGATCCCGTGTTTGGAAGAACTGCGCTTCTGCGTCACAGGGACAGAAGCCACCATGTACGCCGTGCGGTTGATCCGGGCTTTTACAGGTAAGGAGATTGTCCTGAAGGTCAGGGGAGGCTGGCACGGCGGGAACACCGATCTATCCATCGGAGTTCACGTGCCTATGGATACGGTTGATTCGGGAGGGTTACCGGCGGCAACTGCTGAGTACACCAAGCTTATCCCCTTCAACGATGCCGCAGGCGTGGTGCAGGCGGTGGAGCAGTATGGTGACCGGCTGGCAGGTGTCATCATTGAGTCCATGGGTCTGGCTTTCATCGAACCCCTGCCTGGTTTCTTTGATACTGTGCAATCTGCGGTAAGGAAGGCCGGTGGCCTCATCATCCTAGACGAGATCGTCACCGGCGCCCGGCTTGGGCTCCGCGGTGCCCAGGAGTACTACGGCATATCGCCTGACCTTGTTACCTTAGGGAAGATCGTGGGAGGCGGCATGGCAATAGGCGTCGTGGGAGGACGCAGGGACATCATGGAACTTAGCAGTCCTCTCGCAGGGCTTCCCAAGGAGAAGGGCGTATTGGTTGGAGGCGGCACGTTCTCGGTGATGCCTCCTGCCATGCGAGCGGGCAGAGCCGTTTTCAACTACCTTGAGCAGCATGAAAGGGAGATATACCCGGACCTTGCCAGAAAGGGACAATATGTGAGGCAGGGGCTGGCCGAAGCCTTTCGTCAAGTGGGCCTTGGGGCCACCGTACACGGCGTCGAATCCCTGTTCTCAGTGCAGTTTCCGTTGGGCTCCGATGTAACGCTCAGGAATTTGGAGGATGTAGAACTCAGGACCGACACGGACAAGCGCAACAACGAGTTTAAGGTCCGAATGTCAAACCACGGTGTCTTTATGGTGTGGGGAGGGGGCGCCCTGTCTACAGCGCATACCGACAGTGACCTTGACCATATTATCGAGGCAGGTCGTGCTGTAGCCCAGGAGATGATGTGCTCCTGTGACCATGTCTCGGGATCAACCTGAGCCCGGGTGACCAGGTCGCGGTTTCACCTGTGCTTTTGGGAGCACCTGGAGCGGAAATCGGGGGCCAGCGGAAATCGCGGGGCCAACCGTTCGCATCGTTCGAGGAAGGTATTGTGGGGGTCGAACACATGATGAAGAGAACAATCGCCCTGCTCAATGGCAAGGTTTTCCCTGGTCGCAGCGCACCCGACTGCCAGGCGTTACTTGTTTCGGGTGACAGGATTGCCGCTCTTGGCACCGATGCCGAGATCGAGTCCATAGCGGGTCCGGATGCAGTTAGGCTCGACTTGGGTGGACGCCGAGTCATCCCGGGCTTTGTGGATTCTCACAACCACGTCATGTCCGGCGCCACGCTGCTTACGGGCGTGAATTGCTTTGGAATGACCAGCATAGACCAACTAAAGGAGGCGATCTCTAAGAAGGCCGCCGAGGTCGGACCAGGTGAGTGGGTAACCGGCGCAGGGTGGATTGAAAGCCAGTTTCAAGAAGGCCGCGCACCCAACCGGAAGGACCTCGATGAAGCCGCACCTCATAACCCCGTTATGCTGACCCGCCTTTTCGCCTCGGTGGCGGTCAACTCCCTAGCGCTTGAAAGAGCGGGAATAGGCAGGGGTTACGTGCCTTCTGCAGGCCGAGTTGACTTGGATGAATCCGGCGAGCCCACAGGCATCTTGCGGGAAGCGGCTCAGGGGCTAGTCCGAAGGGCCGTCAAGAGACAGGGGTCTGAGAAGGACATCGAGAGCATGCTCAAACTGGCCATGAAAGAATATCTGAAGTACGGGATCACCTCTCTGCTTGACCCCGGAGCAAATGTAGACCTCATGCACGCCTACACATCACTTTGGGCTAAGGGGGAATTGCCCCTTAGAGTCACTGCCATGCCCGCGTGGCATGGAATGTCCATCATTTCAGGGGATTATGCCGTGTTGCCTGCTATAGAGGCGGGCCTCCAGCCCGGATTGGGTGACGATAGGTTTCGTGTGGGTAACCTCAAGATGGCCATCGACGGAGGGCTTGGCAGCAAGACTGCCCTAATGCATGAGCCTTTCAGGGATTTCACCAGGTCCACAGTGCCCGTCCGGCTTGACCTCAACAAGCTTGGGACCTATGTCCGCGAGGCCAACGAGGCGGGCTGGGGAGTGGGAATCCACTGCTGCGGCGACCTTGCTCAAGATCTGGCGGTTTCCCACATGGCGGAGGCCTTCCGAACCAGGAAGCCGCTTTCCCATCAGCGTCACCACATCGTCCACGGCTACTTTCCCACAGAATACTCCTTGCGGGCCATGAGCGCACACGATATTGCGGTTTCGGCCCAGCCCGGGTTCATCTACGTGGAAGGCGACATCTATCCGTCAGCCATCTCCGAGTCAAGGCTTTCAGAGTTTAAGCCGCTCCGTACTTACCTAGACAGGGGCATCAGAGTGGCCATTAACTCGGATGTGTCGTCGGGACCATATGACCCGTTCGTTGTGCTTTACGGCGCGGTAGCCCGGAAAACAGTGAAGGGGCTGGACTTCGGCCAAAACGAGGCCCTGACGCCTCGCCAGGCGGTGGATTGCTTCTCTCGAGGCGGAGCGCACCTTGCTTACAGAGACGGCGAGTGCGGCACCTTGGAACCGGGCAAACTGGCAGATCTAGCCATCCTCGATAGGGACATTCTGGAGGAGCGGCCCGAGGAAATCCTGAGGTGCAGGGTGGATGTGACTGTACTGGGCGGAGAACTCGTCTATGTTCGTGACGGGGGCATGTCACTATACGGTTTACCCGCTAGCACGGACTAACGAGTCCGGACCAACGAGTGCGGTCCAGCAAGTACGGCCCAACGTGCTCTCAATCCCCCGATGCATAGGGCAGCGGCCTCCCCGATGACCCTAGTCAGGGGAGAAGTCCCTGCAACAACACCTTTCTGAGGCCATCACAAGGGTTTGTAACATCCTTGCGGTGACACCTTACAACCCCCACATTTGCATTCCTCAGCAATGTGGTTCTTGGGGCACTGTTTTTGCTCATTCCCTTCCTCATTTGACGCCTACAGTCTGATGTCTGTGATTTGTTTGGAAGTTCTCTATAGCTAGGCAGGATTTGTCGCGCCAGGACAGAATAGTTTGATGCGATAGCACAGACGAAAACCAAGAGCTATAAGGCGAGAATGCTAAACCTATCGGGAGGTGAAGCATAAAGGGCACCAAAGAGAACACGGTTTCACGGGTCGGAAATTCAACCAGGTGTTGTCAGGTGTCAGTTTGTGACAAAAGGCGTAGGATTTTGTCCATCGGACTCCCTAGGCTCCTAGGATGTATGTGGTTGTATTAGCCATTTTGCTTTTGCGGACAAGAACAAATGAGGAGGCATTACTGTGAAAAGGCTTAGTAAGGTAATGGTGATTCTTCTTTCTTTGCTTATGGTCGCCAGCACATTATCGGCCTGCAAACCCAAGACGGAAGAACCGCCTGAACCCAAGGTCAGCGAACTGACCGAATGGCGCACTTGGCAGGCTGTTGCATCGGAGATGGAGACCTTCAACTTCCAGTACACTCAGAACGCCAAAGAGATCGACGTTTTGAGCAACTGTTTTGACGGACTTACCACAAACGACCCCTATGGCGCTCTCATCCCCTGCATCGCTGAAAGCTGGGATACCCCGGACGGCGGAAAGACCTGGACCTTTAAGCTGCGCAAAGGCGTGCCGTGGGTAGATTACAAGGGCGAGAAGAAAGGGGAAGTCATTGCAGAAGACTTCCTTTGGGGCTTAGAGTGGGTTCTGAACTTCGCCAAGAACGATGCTATCAACACGTCAATGCCCAAGGAACTTTTGAAAGGCGCCACCGAGTATTACGAGTACACCAAGGAGCTTGGTGACGAGGCCAAGAATCTCGACCTCACCAAGTTCAAGGAAATGGTCGGGATGGCAGCGCCCGACGATTACACTCTTGAGTTCGAGTGCCTCGACACTTTCCCGTACTTCCAGACCGTTACAGTATACAATTGTCTGTATCCTATTTCAGGGAAATTGCTTGAGGAACTCGGGGTGGATGGGTACAGGGCTGTAGCATATGACACACTGTGGTACAATGGACCCTACACCATTACCACCTATGTGCAAGGCAACGAGAAAGTGCTCACCAAGAACCCCATGTACTGGGATACCTCGGCTAAGCTCTTTAACACTGTGACCATCAAGATGGTAGAATCCAATGACACTGCTTTCCAGATGTTCCAGGCAGGCGAACTAGACGCTATCACCCTTACAGAGGCTAATCTACAGACAATCTACCGCGATGCGGAGCACAAATATCACAAGTACCTCGTGGAATCGCGGCCCACCAAGTATTCCTACCAGTTGCGTTTTCAGTATGATAAGAAGAAGTCAGATGGCACTCCAGATGATAACTGGAATAAGGCCATCGCCAACGAGGCTTTCCGTCTAGCCATATACCGCGGGATTGACTGGACCGATTACCTTGCGCGCGTCAACGCCATCAACCCGCTAAAGACGACCAACCTGTGCTACACAGCAGCCAACCTTGTTACGACTTCCGACGGAAAAGACTACACTGATTTGGTCATGGACAGAACAGGTCTGAGGCCTAGCATGGACAAGTACGCTCGCTTGGATACAGACTTGGGCGCTCAGTACAAGCAGCAGGCTATGGACGAGCTTAAGGCCAAAGGCGTGACTTTCCCAGTGGAGCTCGACTACTACATCGCCGGCGGCAACCAGACTGCACTGGACTCGGCTACTGTCCTGAAGAACGTGTTTGAAAAGAGTCTTGGCGAGGACTTCATCAAGTTCAACATCAAGACTTACGTTTCTTCCATGGCCCAGGAAGTACGCATTCCGCGACTGTTCTCCGCCTACATCAGCGGCTGGGGCGCAGACTTCGGTGATCCCGTCAACTTCCTAGGTCAGGAAATCACCGAAGACGACAATGCTTACTACACCATGTTCTACTCCAACGCTAACGACGCCACAGACCCAGACTTGAAGGCTACGTACAAGGAGTTCACTAGATTGGTCAAGGCTGCGGCCGCAGTCACGGATAACCTTGACGAGCGCTTCGAAGCTTTCGCTGACGCCGAGGCTTACATGCTTGACCATGCGCTATCGATTCCCTTGTACGTCAATATCGGCTGGCAGCTTACGCGCATGAATGCTTACTCAGCCATCTATTGCGCCTACGGCACCCAGAGCGTGCGCTATATCAACAGGGAGACAAGCACGGAGCTCTACACTACTGAGCAGTATGACGAATTCGCAAGAGCTTATGAAGCAGGTAAAGGCGGGAAATAGAGCATGTTGATATACACGATTAAAAGACTGCTGCAATCATGCATCACGATTTTGATCGTGGCGACGATCGTGTTTCTACTCATCCGCATGCTGCCCACTGACTACTACTTCACTGAGGAACAGCTAATGAAGCTGCCTCGCAAAGAGTTGGATGAGCAGCTAGAGGCCGCTGGTTTGCTGGATCCCCCGTTGGTGCAACTTGGTCGTTTCTATAGACAACTGGCTCGTTTTGACCTAGGCACTTCTCGGAGAATACAGAATAGCGTTCCCGTAACAAAGGTTATCGGAGGCAAGTTTATTGTCTCCATGCGGCTTGGGTGGATTTCACTGGCCATTTCGGTATGTCTTGGCATGGCCCTTGGCGTTGTGCAGACCATATTCAAAGAGAGGTTCTGGGACCACGTTGGCACAGCTTACACGGTATTTGTGAGGGCTGTGCCAGCCCTGGTCTCCTATTCGCTGATTCTGGTTTTCGGATCGCGGGCGCTGCACATGCCATCCATGTACTCAACCAGAGATGTCTTCAGGTCTAGCATCTTGCCTGTGGCCTGCCTCAGCCTTGGTTCCACTGCAGGCTATATGGTCTGGACAAGGCGCTACATGGTGGATGAGCTTAACAGGGATTATGTTCGCTTGGCAAAGCTCAAGGGTATGTCTACCCGAAGTGTCATGTACAAACACGTGCTGAAGAACGCATTTGTGCCTATGGCGCAGTATCTTCCGCAGTCTGTGTTGCTTGTTACAAGCGGTTCCTTGTTGGCAGAACGTTTCTTCTCGGTACCTGGTTTGGGACCATTGCTTACTGACGCGATCCTTCGCTACGATCTTAACGTTGTCCAGGTATTGGTGATGATGTACGCAGCCATGGGCATTGCTGGGGTGTTTCTGGGCGACGTCTTGATGACGCTGCTCGATCCACGCATTCGACTAACCGGCAAGGAGAGCACACGATGACCAATGATGGCAATCTAGGCACTGCTTCGATTCCAACTGACGCTAGCAACCTGGATAAAAAGCAGATGTTTACCTTTGTTGAGTATCAACCTTGGGCTGCTGAAGAGATTGCTTACTCTGAGTATTCCTATTGGAAATCGGTGTGGCAGAACTTCCTGAAAAGAAAAACGGCTGTGTTTATGAGCTGCGTGTTCATTCTGCTGTTTATCTTCACTTTCATTGCCGGCCCCATGGGGAATTTTCGGTACAACGAGATTAAGCCCGACAAGACAAAGGTTTTCGTCCATCCCAATGATGAATACTGGTTTGGCACGGACAATCTGGGCCGCGACTATTGGTGCCAGGTCTGGTACGCAACTCAGACTTCCATCAAGCTGTCCCTTCTAGTCGCGTTGGGCGAGGTATCGCTTGGCGCAGTGATCGGCCTGATCTGGGGCTATGCTCGTAACCTGGATCGTTTTTTTACCGAGATTTACAATATTCTCGTCAATGTCCCGACAATAATCTACATGACTCTGGTTGCTTTGTTGATCGGTCAGAGTTTCACCATTCTGGTCGGGACCTTGATCTTGTTTGGCTGGATGGGCACTGCAAGACACGTGCGAAATCTTGTGTTGATTTACCGGGATAGGGAGTACAATCTGGCGTCCCGTTGCCTTGGCACCCCTATGAGCAGGATTCTTTACAGAAACATCTTGCCGTATCTCACCAGCGTGATTATCTTGCGGTCGGCACTCAGTATACCGGCTGCCATAGGTTATGAGACGACCCTATCGTATCTGGGCCTAGGCCTAGGCATTGATACACCCTCCCTGGGTATTCTGTTGCGCAATGCCCGTTATTACTTTCTGGACTTCCCTTACTTGCTGTTTTTCCCGGCGAGTATTGTATCGTTAATCACAGTTACCTTCTATTTGGTAGGCAATGCGTTCTCAGACGCTTGCGATCCAAGGAATCACGTGTAGAGGAGGCGGAGAGTTATGGAGAAACGACAACCCATTCTTTCCGCCAAGGATGTTGAGGTTCAGTTCACCTTGCGCGGTCAGATACTGACAGCAATTCGCAACGCTTCCCTGGATGTCTATCCCGGGGAGACTCTAGCTTTGGTTGGAGAATCGGGCTGCGGCAAAAGCGTCTTCACCAAGTGCTTTGTCGGCATGCTGGATAATAACGGCCGTATTACCAATGGGTCCATCATGTTCGATGGCAAGGACCTTACCAAGCTGAAAACAGAGAAGGAATGGCTGCAGATTCGCGGCAGAAAGATCGCCATGGTCATGCAGGACCCTCTCACTTCTCTGAACCCTTTGAAAAGCATTGGAGTGCAGATACAGGAGGCAATTGAGCTCCATCAGGGTCTGCATGGTCCAGAAGCCCGAGCAGAGGCCGTACGCATGCTTGAAATTGTGGGCATCCCGGACGCCCCAGGACGCTACAGTCAATATCCCCACGAATTCTCCGGCGGTATGCGGCAGCGTGTAGTAATCGCCATGGCGGTAGCCTGCAGGCCACAAATACTCATCTGCGATGAGCCCACCACGGCGCTAGACGTAACGATCCAGGCCCAGATACTAAATCTGATCCGCGACCTCCAAGAAGAGTTCAAGATGACGATTATCTACATCACTCACGATTTGGGTGTCGTAGCTAACGTTGCGGATCGTGTTGCCGTGATGTATGCAGGCGAGATTATCGAAATGGGCACGGCCAACGAGATATTCTACGATTCCTGGCACCCTTATACCTGGGCGCTCTTGGGCGCCTTGCCTCAGCTGGGCATTAAAGGGGAGAAACTCCCTGCAATTGACGGTACGCCCCCTAATCTGTTCGCAAAGATTGTAGGCGATCCTTTCGCGCCCCGTAACAAGCGGGCGTTGGCAATTGATTTCGTTGAAGAGCCGCCCTTCTTTCAAGTCTCTCCTACCCACAAGGCCAAAACTTGGTACCTTGATCCGAGAGCCCCCAAGATCAAAAAGCCTGATTCGGTGAGGCGCTTGGTAGAACGGGTCAATATGCAGAGCGCCGCCACCGCTATCGACCGCTCCAATTACGCGGAAAGCCGCGAGGCTTTAATTCGGGTCAAGAATATGCAGGTGACTTTCGGAAGAGGCCGGAAGAAGTTCGTAGCCGTTGACCAAGTCAGTTTCGACATATTTCGGGGTGAGACCTTTGCTCTGGTTGGCGAAAGCGGTTCGGGCAAGACGACTATCGGCCGCGCACTGTTGCGCATCAACCCTATAACTGCCGGCGAAATCCTTTTCAAGGGCCGGAGGATTGATGGCAAGATTTCCAAGGAGCTTGATCTTGAGGTCATCCGCAGTTGTCAGATGATTTTTCAAGACCCTATGGATTCCTTGAACGAGCGGGCTAAGGTTGATTACATTGTTGGTGAAGGCATCCTTAACCACAATCTGTACACCGACGCCAGAGACCGCCAGCGAAAAGTGCACCAGACCTTGAGGGAAGTTGGACTCCTCCCGGAGTTCGCGTCGCGTTTCCCCCACGAATTCTCTGGGGGGCAGAGGCAGCGCATTGGGGTGGCCCGGGCTCTCATCATGGAGCCTGAGTTTATAGTTGCCGATGAGCCGATTTCTGCATTGGACGTGTCTATCCGGGCTCAGGTGCTAAACCTCCTCAACGACCTAAGGGCCAAGCGTCAACTGACCTACATGTTCATCTCCCATGATCTTTCGGTGGTCCGCTTCATCTCTGATCGCATTGCCGTCATACACGCCGGCCATATCGTGGAACTGGCCGAATCAGAGGAGCTGTTCCGAAGACCTATGCATCCATACACCCAGGCTTTGCTATCGGCGGTTCCGTATCCGGACCCGGAGCGAGAGCGGGAGAAAAGGCTCGTTATCTATGATCCCAAGGAGCACGAAGAACCTGGAGAGGAGCTCCTTTGGAGCGAAATCGTACCAGGGCACTTTGTATCTGGGACTAGACGGCAAATCGAAAGGTATCGTTTCCAGTAGCAAAGAAGCATTTTGATGCAGCAAGAGGCTCACCTTAGTCCAGTATCAGGGCTACAGGCGAGCCTCTTCCACAATGTCTTTCAAGCGCGCGCGGCCGCCAAAACCAGTTGCGCAAAGGGCAATAGTAGAAAGATGACTCCGCACACTGTGTTAACAAGCAGGTTGCAGGCATCCCGTTCTTCCTGGGCCAACTCATCTAAGGAAACGATCTCTTCGTCTAGGTAGTCGGACATGTCGCTGAAAGCGCCCAAGGATCGCTTCTTCTGGCTTAAGGGAAGCCACTTCACCAGCGGGAGATTGATACCATCCAGGCGAAGGTAATTGAACCATGCCAGGGCGAAAAAGCCGAGGCCAAGGACAGTAAAAGCGTGGCTTACTGGGACGAGACCCGCTGTATTCACAAAGCGATTCCAAAGCAGCGCCAGAGTCAAGGCAGATAGAAAACGCGAAAGAGTCCCGTAGATGATAGGGAGGACCATATATCGCTTAATGCGTTCTTTCAGCCATTGTCTCATGGCCAGTCCCTCCTAAA
This sequence comes from Bacillota bacterium, assembly GCA_040771825.1. Classification (GTDB taxonomy): domain Bacteria; phylum Bacillota; class Sulfobacillia; order Fermentithermobacillales; family Fermentithermobacillaceae; genus JAXGZG01. The sequence goes on from JAXGZG010000001.1 coordinate 447,553, forward strand.
TCCCCAAGATCCACCTAGCCATGGTGAAGTAGACCATCACTCCCAGGATATCTGCCACCGAGGTCACCAAAGGCGAACTGGCCGCAGCGGGATCGAGTCCGAACTTGTTGAGAGCGAACGGTATGGCAATGCCCACCATGCTAGCCAAGAGTACTACGATCACTAGAGAAATCGCTACCACCGTGCCGATGGTGTGGCCTACGGTGATAGCCGAGATTATCCACACCGCCGCCCCCATGGTTGACCCCAGGGCCAGCGCCAGTCCAATCTCTCTGCCCATGATTTTTGGCCAGTCGCGGGAATCAATATCGCCCATGGCAAAGGCACGGATGGCAAGGGTTGCCGACTGGGAGCCAGCATTCCCTGCGCTGTCAATGAGGAGAGGCAGAAACCCAACCAGAGACACAACTTTAGCGATGGTGTCCGAGAACCCGGCAATCAGGCTTCCCGCAATGAGATTCATGATGGCCAAAAAAACCAGCCACCCCACTCGGTTTTTGTAGAGAAGCGCCGGTTTGGCGTCCTTGATGGAAATGCGCAAAGGAGCCACAGCCGCGCCTTTCTGAAAGTCTTCGGTGGTCTCTTCCCTGGCGACACCGAATACGTCGTCGCCAGTGACGATTCCTACAAGAGCCCCATCCGAATCCACCACTGGGAGAACCGACAGGTCATAACGTTCCATGAGTTTGGCCGCTATTTCGCGGTCCTCGAAGGCGCAAATGCTTATGGCGGGCGCCCGCATTATCCCCCGGATCGTATCGCTTGGGTTGCCCAGCACGATTTGCTGGAGGGCCACCGCCCCCACTAGCCGGGAGGCAAAGTCAGTTACGTATATGGCGTTTATAGTTTCGCTATCTCTGCCTTTGTTCCTGATCTCTTCCATGGTGCGCTCCACGGTCCAGTTCGGCCGCGCTGAAACGTAGTCGGGGGTCATAAGGCGTCCGATGCTCTCTTCGGGATAGCCCAAAAGCTGCCTGGCTTCTTTCAGGTCAGAAGGACCCAGAAAACTCAGAAGGCGCTGGGTCACTTCCGCAGGGAGTTCCTCCAAGAGCGCGGTGCGGTCATCAGGCGCCAGGTTCTCCATGAGGTTCCTGGCCTCTTCATCGGTCAGGTCGCGGAGAAATGCATCCTGTTGGTGGCCTTCGAGATAAGCGAAAACCTCAGCTGCCAACATTCTAGGAAGCGAACGGTACATCATGACCCTGTCAGGCTTCTTCAACTCGACTAGCAGTTCAGCCACGTCTGCGACGGGCCATTTTGCCGCTAGTTCCTTGAGCCTTGCCCAGTCTCTATTCTGAATGAGGTCTTCTACCTCGGGTTTTCTCGTGTACATTCCGCGCACCTCCTGACGAGCCCCGCATTTGGGCGGTTTATGATTTCGCTGCTTCTAGAGCTTCAGATACCAGACTGCGATGTTGAAGTAGGTCAGGAGACCAATGATGTCTGCTACCGACGTAATCAGGGGTGCGCTGGATGAGGCAGGGTCTATGCCCAGCCTGCTCATTAGCATGGGAATAGCGACCCCGGTTACGCTACTGATTGTGACTATAGCCACGCCGCTTAGGGCGACTACGACTCCTACGGGCGCACCGCCTTGAACGACGCTGGGGCCCCAGACAACAAAACTAATGGTGATTCCCAGCGCCAGTGAAATGCCGATTTCCTTCAATATGAGGTGAAGCCAGTCTTCGTGTTTGGCGTCGCCCGTCGCTAGGTCTCGTATGACCAAGGTCGAAGACTGGGCTCCTGCATTGCCTCCGCTAGCGATCACCATTGGCAGGAAGAACACCAAGGCCAGCACCTGAGAGATGGCATTCTCGAACCGGGAGACTATGCTAGCTGAGATGAGGTCCACAAAAATCAATATCATAAGCCATCCGATCCGGCTTTTGTAAAGAAGCCCGATGCTCGCGTCGCCGAATCCCACCCTAAGGGGCTGCACAGCGCCGCCTTTGTGGAAGTCCTCAGTAGCTTCTTCAGTAGCCAGTTCAAGTATGTCGTCGCCTGTGACTATTCCCACCAAGACTCCGTCTGAGTCCACCACAGGCAACACGAAAATGCTGTATTTGTCGACGGTCCTTGCCGCTTCTTCGCCGTCGGCGAAAGCAGAGAGGCTCACAGCCGGCGTCGTCATTATGCTCGACACTAGGTCCGATGGTTTCGAAAGAACTAGTTGCCTTAAGGAGACCGCGCCGATGAGGTGCCACGACCTATCGGTGACGTAGGCTACGTTGATTGTCTCGGTTTCCCGCCCTTTCCTGCGGATATGCTGCATAGCTTGGGCTACGGTCCAATCGGGGCGAACAGCGATGTAGTCGGGGGTCATAAGGCGTCCGATGCTGTCTTCTGGGTATCCAAGAAGCTGACATGCCTCTCGGACGTCTTCCGGACTCAGGAGGTTCAGGAGTTTCTGGGTCATTTGGCCCGGGAGTTCCTCCAAGAGCGCCGTCCTATCGTCGGGTTTGAGACCGGATATGATGTGGCGAGCCTCTTCGTCGGTAAGATCCCTTAGCAATGCTTCTTGGTCAGGCGCATCAAACTCTGAGAAAACGCCGGCGGCGATACTCCTTGGCAGGGATCGGAACAGCAGCACCCAGTATTCCTTGTCAAGTTCAGAAATTAGATCCGCAATATCCGGGACTCTCCAGTGGGACATCTTGTCGCGTAACGCGCTCCAGTCCCTGGATTCTATGAGTTCACGGATCTCGGGCTTATCGAACATCGCCATGGTTCTCGCCTCCTCACGCCTTTGATTTCGGCATACCCTCAGCCACGGTTATTTGCACCCATAGCCATCAGGCGGCAAGCTCACCGACACCAAGGGCAGGTTAGGCTGTCTCGGACGGTTTTGGGGCACATCGGAAGACTTGGCTCGGGTCTGGACGGGCCATGCCAAACCAGACAACCCCATATAGTTAGCCTTTCCCGCTTATGGGTTGTTTCTCAGGGTACCGGCTGCGTTTTCGTCCGCGCGCCAGGCCCTCGGCCCTTCATCAGTGCTAGCTTGCCGCTCTCACCAAGGAAAGTGGGTCTTGGGAGCCAGCGTTGAAGAACAATACTAGGATAGCAGATATATGGCGGCAGGAGAAGGCACTTATTGCCTTATGATCGTGTCAACCTACTGTAGGAACAGAGACTTGACCCCACCATTGATCGTGACGGTGTCACCAAATACTGGAATGACTAATGGACATAAGGAACTGGCGTAGCGGTGTGACCCTTCCTTCGATTACGGGGAGGTTGCTGGTCACCTCTCCAGCTACGCGTCTTAACACCTCACGTTCGGAGGAGACAACTTCGGATAGCACCTTCAGCGGGCCTAGATCCCGGCGATGCTGCTCCAGGTACTTGGCTCTAATCTCCACTTTGTTGGCTTTAAGCGCTCGCATCCTGGCCATTTGGTCAACGCCGGTCTTGCTCCACCCCATAGGACGACTCGACAGCCGAGCCGACAGGATGTGGCTCACATGGCCCTCGGCGCTCACTCCCAGTTCTGCCTCGGGGTAGAGGCGATAAGCCATAACTCCATCCCAGTTGTTGCGGATGTACCGCCGGCAATCTTGAGCCATCTTGACTTGATTCGGGGTTTCGCCCAATACGGCAGCCTCCTTTAGAAGGCGTTCCACCGTAACCCTGTCCCCGACCCTGATGGCTTTCCAGGCATCCCTGTATTCCTGGCTATCCCTCCCCAACACGCCTAACAGGCGTTTGTTTAGGTGAAACTTGTCCAGGACGAAAACACTCTTGGGCAGTATTTTAAGCCCAGTCTTAATCCAGGAGGCACCATCACCACATACATAGATTCTTTTTAGGGATCCCATGTCGTAATGCTCTTCTATGTAGTTAAGCACCCAAAGCCATAACTCTTCAGTCTCACTGTAAAGTCCAGAAAAATAATGCGGAACCTTCAATCTTCGCCTTTGATCCTTCTCCTTGCCTTCGTGCACGTAAACCAGCATCGGCATGTAGGTTCTGCCATTTTGCCCTGCTACATGGTCTTCATCGGCTTCCACATACAAAGACTCGCACTGCCGTTTTTCGAGTCTCCCCATGATGGCCTGCTCTTCCAGGTTGAACCGACGGATCGCTTTCATGACCGTTTGACCGCTTACACGTGCTTCCGGGGCTGCCCCACTGGGCTTCTCCCCGCTTTTTCGGTAAGGTAACTCGCTAGAGGCCTCCACTACTCATTCCCCAGGCACATGGCCATGGAGCTTCTTGCCAAGCGGCGCGACATAATGGAACAGGAATGCAAGAATCTGGGTATGGAGTTTATTTTCGTAACTGCCCCCGATCCAATGGGCCCAGACGGAATTCCAGGCGCCCAGAAGTTTATCCTGGAGGATGTGCCTAGGCAGGTAAAACAGCACGGTAAAGATATTGCCGTATTCAGCACCAACTGCGGCATGCAGGAACCTCTCATTACGGCAGCCCTGGAGAATGGCGCAATGTTCGCTGAGCAGTGCTGCCCAAGCCCCACCCACGGTTATCCCGGGGCCCTTGGGCTGGATGTTACGGGCATAGCGGGAGACATGGCCAAGATCGTTGAGGCCATTGAGCAGAAGATCGTTGAAAAGGGTGGCGCCGGTCGCTTTGCCACTTGGCCGGTACCTTTCAACATGGCTTGCCTGAGAGCCTTAGTTGAGCACTCGATTCTGGCTGCAGATGGCAAAGTCGAACTACTGAACGTGAGCGATATACAAGAGGCTTTGGAAAAGGAGACGGGAGTCCCAGTCGAGTTGACCCGGTACAGCGAAGATGGCCACATGTTCATGGGTATCGTTGGTTCGATTGTCTTCGGCAAAGGCAAGTAGATAGCGCGGGGAGAAGACCCACCCTCCATAAAGCACTAGGGCAGGGTTTCTCCCCAGTTTTCCTTTGGGGGCTTTTGCAATGGCAGAAGACTATGTTCTGGAGATGCACGGTATTACCAAGCACTATTTCGGCAACCGTGTATTGAATGATGTAACGTTGCGGGTCAAACCCGGGGAAATTCACGGACTTGTGGGAGAAAACGGCGCAGGAAAAAGCACTCTGATGAACATACTCTTTGGAATGCCTGTGATTTACTCCACCGGTGGCTTTGCTGGCGAAATCAGGTTCTGCGGCGATCAAGTGTTATTCGAGTCCCCCCGGAAGGCTTTGGAGTCAGGGATAGGTATGGTGCACCAGGAGTTCATGTTGATCCCGGGGTTTTCAGTTGCCGAGAACATCAAGCTTAACCGTGAGCCTCTCAAGGATTCGTTCTTGACCAGGATTTTCGGCCAGCGCATGAAAAAGCTAGATTGGCCCACCATCAGCAAGGACTCAAGGGTAGCCCTAGATGCGGTTGGCCTAGGTATCGACGAGATGCTTCCCATCGAGGGTTTGCCCATTGGTTATCTGCAGTTCATCGAGATAGCCCGGGAAGTTGACAAAAGAGGCGTCAGACTCCTTGTTTTCGATGAGCCAACAGCTTTGCTCACAGAAACCGAATCAGAGCAGCTTCTGTCGGCGATAAAGAGGATAGCAGCCGAAGGAGTGGCAATCATATTCATCTCCCACAGGCTTGACGAGGTGCTTTCCATATGCGACACCGTCACGGTAATGAGGGACGGAGAAGTTGTTACCTCAATAGGTACTTTGGACCCGACCACTACCATAGCAAGGATTAGTGAGCTTATGGTGGGCCGAAAAGTGGTGAGACCTGACTACGCCAAAAGGACCAAGGAACCAAGCGATGAGGACATAATCCTCAGCATTGAGAATCTGGAAGTCCACATGCCTGGAGAAGAAGTGTCTGGCATCACCCTCAATGTCAGGCGAGGCGAAATCCTTGGAATCGGCGGTCTTGCCGGTCAGGGGAAAATCGGTGTCGGCAATGGACTAATGGGGTTATTTCCCACCGAAGGGCGCGTGCAAAAAGATAGCCAAGAGATTCCTCTCAATTACCCGGGCCATGCGTATCAGAGGAAAGTGGCTTTTCTGTCTGAGGACCGGAAGGTAGTGGGGCTTATCCTCGATCGGCCTATCGAGTATAACGTGACGGTTGTTGCCACTTTGGTTAAGTCCATGTTCCAAAAAACTGTTGGTTTCGGATCTCGTGGAGTCAGAATACGGGACAAAGAGAGTGCCCGGGAGTTTGCCAGGCGGATGATCAGCGACTTGGACATTAGGTGTACCGATCCCGACCAGATAGTCAGGCGGCTTAGCGGCGGCAACCAGCAGAAGGTCTGCATTGCCCGGGCTTTGGCGTTGGAGCCGGAAATCTTGCTTGTATCGGAACCCACACGGGGGATTGATGTGGGGGCGAAGGAAAAGATCCTCGACCTTCTGGTGAGTCTCAATCGAGAAAAAGGGATGACAATAGTGCTCACAAGCAGCGAACTTGCAGAACTAAGGAAGGTATGCGATAGGATCGCACTTGTATATGGAGGAAAACTTGTGGACATCCTTTCGCCCGACGATTCAAATGCCAAGTTCGGCTTGACCATGTCTGGGAGGAGGGTGGAGGCGCTATGAGTTCCGAGACTGACAAGCCCAAGGAGATTGAGGAGCATGAGGATCTTGAGGGCGCCGGCAATGTCCCGGCTTCCCGTGGGGTGCTCCGAGCTCTATCCAGCTTGTTGAACACAGTAGGATTGCCCAGACTCACAGTAGGCGGCTTTGTGGCAGCCCTTTTCATTTTGGGAGGAATAAAAGGCCTGCCTTTGTCGAATCTGTTTAGTAATTCCCTTAGCAGGTTTGCCATGAATGCGGTGATGGCCCTTTCCATGGTTCCTGCTGTTCAGTGTGGAATTGGCCCAAATTTCGGCCTACCCATCGGGCTCCTGGCAGGGTTGGTCGGCATGGTTTGCGCCCTTGAATTGGGCTGCAGGGGATTTGACGGCCTTTTGGTGGCCATGGGCATAGGCGCCGGGCTTGGCACATTGCTGGGAATAGGTTTTGGGCTCTTCTTAAACAGGGTCAAGGGACAGGAGATGATGGTCGGGACATACGCCGGCTTTGCGGCCGTGTCACTTATGTGCATTTCCTGGCTAATGCTGCCCTTTAAGAATCCTGAGATCATATTCGTTTTGGGCGGGAAGGGCCTTAGGGGCACTATTAGCCTGAAGAACACGTTTGGACATGCGCTTGACAAGTTAGGGTCTTTCGAGATGGGCGGCTTGGAGATCCCCACAGGTCTGATTTTACTGGTTTTTGGCTTGGCCGCCGCCTACAAGGTTTTCGAGATGACCAAAGTTGGAATCGCCATGGACCTTGCCGGGCAGAATGAAAAGTTTGCTCGGGCTGCAGGGATTGACTGCGGCCGCATGAGAGTAATAGGAACTGCAATTTCCACGGCACTAGGGGCAATAGGGATAGTTGTGTACGCCCAAAGCTACGGTTTCATCCAGCTCTACACTGCTCCGCTTCTTATGGCCTTTCCTGCAGTTGCTTCCGTATTGATAGGCGGTGCTACCCCTTCATCAGCATCGGTATCCAACGCTCTTGTGGGGACTTTGCTCTTTCAGTCACTTCTGGCAACTACTGTTCCTGTAACCCAGAGCGTAATTGGCGGGGATATCAGCGAAATCGTGCGGCTTATCGTCTCTAACGGCATGGTGCTTTATGCGTTGACCAGGGGGCACGGAGGTGGCAACGGTGAATAAGAGTCAGCAAAACCAGGACACGCCTTCTGGGAACCGTTTTCTGAAGCCCCGCCGCCAGTACTTTACAGTCCATGGCTTAAAAGACATCCTCAGCCGAAACATAGTCCCCATAATGTTCATTATTCTTTGTTTTGTAGGTGTGGTATATAGCGGTAAGCCGGTGCTTTTCCTCCTTCAAGAAGTGGTGTTTCGGATGAGTCGCAACTCCTTCTTGGTACTCTCATTGGTCATCCCGGTTATGGCGGGGTTAGGGCTCAATTTCGGTCTGGTCATAGGCGCTATGGCCGGCCAATCTGGCTTGATCTTTGTGGCGGCCAAACAAATCCCCGGCATGTTAGGGTTTTCTGCTGCGTGTCTCGTGGCTCTGCCCCTTGCCCTCGGGCTTGGTTACATGATCGGCAAGATCATGAACAAGGCAAAGGGTAAAGAGATGATTGCAGGGATGATCCTGGGGTTTTTCATGAACGGGGTATACCAGTTGGTGTACTTGTTTGGGATAGCCACCGTAATACCGTTCTCCAACAAGGAGATGTTGCTTCCGAGCGGCATAGGGCTTCGTAACACAGTCGAACTCAAGTCAATCAAATGGGTACTGGATGAACTGGCAATGATTACTATAGGGGATGTGCAGGTTCCCCTTGCTACCCTGGCTTTCAGTGCGGTTCTTGCATGGCTCATTACCGGGCTCTACAGGACCAAACTGGGACAAGACATAAGAGCCACAGGTCAGGACATGAGGGTAAGCCAAGTTGCGGGAATTCAAGTGGACCGCACCAGGGTAGTCGCCATGATGATTTCTACTGTGCTAGGCGCCTTTGGGCAGATCATCTTCCTGCAGAACATAGGCACCCTAAACGTATATGACAGCCACGGGCAGATAGCCACTTTTGCCATTGCGGCGGTGCTTGTTGGAGGATCTACTGTCTCACGAGCCACAGTTGGCCAAGCGCTATTGGGCACGTGCCTATTCCACCTTCTCTTTATTGTGTCTCCCTACGCAGGTCAAAACTTGCTCGGAAGCGCCCAGGTAGGCGAGTACTTTCGTGTGTTTGTGGCTTACACGATCATAGCTGTCAGCCTGGCGCTGCACTCTATGCAAAGATCAAGGTTTCAGATGAAGTCGAGGCGTTGATGGAGAGCAGACTGCCCGTTGACACAGATTGCTGAAGCAATGGGTCCTTCGAGGAAATGGACTACAGTAGACGATTCCAGGGAGGCAGCGCAGATGATAGCAGTGACAGGCGCTCCAGGGCATCTTGGAAACAATCTGATCAGGCTTCTCCTGTCTCGTGGGGCTTCTGTTCGCGCCATGGTTCTAAAGGGTGAGAGCCTCGACCCTATCAAGGGCCTTGATGTTGAGATAGTAGAGGGCGACGTCCGCCAACCCGATTCCCTTGACCGCGCTTTCCAAGGCGCTGACACAGTATTCCACCTTGCCTCCATAATCAGCCTTTTGCCCGGCAGATCCGAACTCCTGCAGCAAGTCAACGTTAGAGGCGCGCGAAACGTTGCAGAGTCATGCTTGCGGATGGGAGTTAGGCGCCTAGTTTACACCTCATCTATCCATGCTTTGGTTGAGGCTCCTCACGGGACTGGCATTGATGAATCCGCCGGGTATGACCCGGCTCATGCGAGAATGGAGTATTCCAGGACAAAGGCACAAGGCACCCTAGAGGTTCTGGATGTGGCTAAGCGAGGGCTGGATGCAGTTATCGTTTTTCCCTCGGGGGTCATCGGGCCTTACGACTTCAAGCCTTCCGAAGTAGGGCAGATGATCTTGAGTTTTGTGAAAGGGCGCGTCCCCGCCACTATAGCGGGCGGCTATGATTTTGCTGACGTCCGGGATGTAGCAGAAGGACATTTGCTTGCGGCCGAGAAGGGCAGGACAGGTGAGGGGTATATCCTTTCTGGAGAGTGGATTTCCGTTACCGACGTCTTCAAAGAGGTTTCTACACTGGTGGGGCGCCCTGTTCCTCGTATGACCGTCTCACCGCATGTTGCTTTGGGGGTAGCCCGCTGCCTGACCTGGTATTGCAGGAAGACGGGGAAAAGACCTCTCTTCAACACTGACATGATAGAGACATTGCTCAGCAACTCCCAAGTGACAAGCATCAAGGCGAAGCGAGAACTTGGCTATTCGGCTAGACCCATCCGGGAATCGATTCGGGACACCGTCTTGTGGATGAAAGGGACGGGGATGATACCGGGGTAGCGTGGGCTGGATGCGGTGTGCGGTGCTTGGACAAAGAAATGTTGGTCGTGGAGGGACCGGACAAACTATGAGCTGTTCGGCCCTGGGACCGGAGTGAATGTCGGGTCGTGCAGGCGATGAGCTAAGGAAATATCCCGCTGGGCGGGCGATGACCGGACAGAATTGATGTTAGGGAGGGGAGCCGGACGGATTATCAGCTAGTCGGCTCCAGGACCGGAAGAAATGTGCGGCGGCAGAAGCGACGATCGTTCAAAAACATAGGTCAGGGGCCAGAATCGGACAAATGTTCCGCTAGTTGGCTTTGGGAGCCGAAAAAATGTTCGGTGGTCGAGACCACGGCCGGACAAAAGTGGATGTCGGGGCGGGGTCCCGATGAATTGTCTGGTGATGGTTTCTGGAGCCGGAACAAATGTCTGATGGAGGACGCTGTGACCGTAAGAAACATCCGGTGGGTGTCCCCCCTTGTTGTCAGCGATGGTGTGTGGTAATATATGCCAAACGGTTGGACGTGGGGCAGGCTGAAAGGGCGCCGGCATCCACGGAGGTTGATTTATCTGAACTTGACTTTGCGCATAATTGAGGAGATTACGAACGAAAGTGCCCTTTCACATGCGGCTAAATCGGTCTATTTGAAGGCTATGCTGAAGCAACCCCAGACACTCCGGGCACTTGGCCTGGAAACTCAGCTGAACCCCAGAACAGTCGCCAGGCACTGCAGAGAACTTAGCCGTTTGGGTTGGATGCGATTACTGGAAGGGGAGGGCAGGCAGCTTCCTTCGGCGGTTATTCCCCGTCCAGTAGAAGCTATTTTAGCCATTGAGGCTGCCAAGCAAGTTGAGATGGCGCACTACAAGGGCGAAGAGACCACTAAGATATTCCTCGATTGGATCACGGCTGCCAGTGTGAATTTCCGATACGACTGCCGTCCAAAGTTTCTGGTTAACCCTGAGACAGATCAAAACCTTGAGTACGACATGTACTCGGAGGAGCACAAGTGGGCGACCGAATTCCACGGCGACCAGCACTTCGGATTGACCAGGCTCTATCCTAACAAGGAGGATCTTCGGGACAGACAGAAACGGGATCTGATGAAAGTGGGCCTGTCTCAGAACAATGGCATTAGGCTTTCGATAGTTACCAAACACGACCTTAGCCTGAAGAAGCTGCTACCGATGATTCCGAAGGATGTTCCAAAGAGAGACTTTGACCCGGCGGGTCCGCTTGTCCAGATGCTTGAGAGAATCGGGAAGGAATGTGCTGGCAGACAGGACTGGGATAGAGGATAGGTCTCTGTGGCTTCTTTCTCAGCAGAAATGGAGGCTGGGGCGGTAGCGGACAAGAAGTCGGGTGGTCTCTTCGCAGACCGGAAAAAATGTCCGGGCCCCTTGGCTGTGACCGGACAAAAACGGGGGTCGAATCCCAGCAGCGGACAAAAAGTTGGGTGGTACCTTCGCAGACCGGAAGAAATGTCCGGGCCCCTTGGCTGTAACCGGACAAAAACGGGGGTCGAAGCCCAGCAGCGGACAGAAAGTCGGGTGGTACCTTCGCAGACCGGAAAAAATGTCCGGGCCCCTTGGCTGTAACCGGACAAAAACGGAGCCGAGGCCCGGTAGCAGACAAAGCAGGGAAAACCCTCCATCCGCGGCGAAGATGGCTTCAACAGTTTTGAGGGGAGGTCCAAGATTTGATCCTGGAGACGTTGCGGCTAGTCAAGGAAGAGTTTAGGCCCCACCTGGCGTTTAACGGAGTCGCCCGACTGGCATCATTCCACCGGATCCAGTGTAGCCCGGGGATCAGAGATGCCGCTCTGTACATCCGCTCTTATCTCGAGGCCGAGGGCATCCAGAACGAGTTGTTGTCGTACCCCGCCAAAAAGGGCGTTACCTGGTGGTCTCAAGAGAGTTTCCCCGAGTGGGAGGCCAAGAGCGCCGAATTCGCACTCCTGGAGGGCGGCAAACGGGAGAGGCTCTGTTCCTACGCCGAACTGAAAACCTCACTAATCCAGCGAAGTGCGGCTACCTCCTGCGATGGCATTGAGACCAAGATGGTTCTAGTGGAGAATGGAGCGGACCCCGCCGCCTATGAGGGCATTGACGTTGCCGGGAAGGTCGTGTTTTCTCGTGGCACCCCGGCTGACATCGCCAAGGTTGCTGTAGACAAATTCGGGGCGGCGGGTGTGGTTGTTGACACCATGCGAGAGCACCCTCCTGTCAGGGACCGTTTTGATCTCCCGGATGGGCGGCAGTATCTGTCATTCTGGCCCGCCGACCCCGAGCGTCACAAGGCCTTCGGGTTTGTCGTGTCTCCCAGACAGGGGGAGGTTATAAGGAAGGAATTCGCGTCAGGGAAGAAGGAACTATCCGTTTTCGCTAGGGTCGACAGCAGATTCGCCGATGGGTCAATGGAAGTCCTCAGCGCGGTGATTCCAGGCGAAACCGATGAGGAAGTCGTGGCGGTTGCCCACTTGTGCCACCCGGAAGCCTCGGCCAACGACAACGCATCGGGTTCCGGAACCCTAATGGAGGCGGTTCGGGCCTTGAATCATCTCATCTCCCTTGGCCGGTTGCCGAAACCCAAGCGTTCCATCAGGTTTCTGTGGGTGCCCGAGATGACGGGGTCCTACGCTTACCTGGCAAGCCACGAGGACTCCATAAGCAAGACCGTTGCCGCCATCAACCTTGATATGGTAGGTCAGAATCAGGACCTCTGCGGCAGTACCTTCACCGTAGAAAGACCGCTTAGCGCGCTCCCTGGATTCGGCGGAGATTTGGCGGCTCTGATTCTGGGGCACGTGATCAAGGAGACAAAGAATCTGGGTAGTACCCACTGGTATCCTACGTTCAGACACACCGTTGGCCCGTTCTCTGGAGGCAGCGACCATCACATATGGGGTGATGCCAGCGTCGGCGTGACTTGTCCCATGCTCATTCAGTGGCCCGACAAGTTCTACCACACCAGTGAGGACACCATCGACAAAGTGGATCCTCACATGCTGTGGGTTACCGGCGTCATCACAGCGACATACCTCTACACGGCTGCCACCGCAACTCCTCTTGACGCGGCTATCATAGCCGGAGAGATGGCCACCCGATTTGTGGGGGAAGCAGATGGAATACTGACATCTATTGTAGAGCGAGCGAGCGACCAGATGGCCAAAGCCGAGGCCGCCGCCGACATCGTGGCTAAGACCCGGCGAACTATCGAGCAGCGAGTTGGTTTCTTGCGAGACCGGAAACTCGCTGATGTGGATAGCCTGCAGAAGCTAGTGGCCGAAGATTCAGTAACGTTCAGCCAGGCAAGAGCAGCAGCCAAGGATTCGATATCCGTCGCAGCTAATTTCCTGCTTGTCAAGGCCCTGAGGAATCTTGCTGCGGTAGCGGGGCAGGAAGAGATATCGTGTCTGCCTCCGCCGTGGCAGCCGGAAGAAACTGAAGCTGACGCCAAAGCCGGAACCATTGTGCCGCAGAAAATGCATCGGGGACCTTTTTCAAGCATGGCAAAGGAATTTTCCGCCGAATATGAGGAGAAAGCCAAGGCTTTTGCAGCTAAGTACGGGCAGGAGGCTCGTTCCGCCAATGACGTTGAACGCTGGGCAGACGGCAAACGGAATCTCCTGGAGATTGCGGATCTTGTAGAAGGGGAGACCGGCTTCCGCAACATGGAAGCGCTCGTTGACTACGTGGAATTGATGGTTGCGCGGGGAGTGCTGAGGCCAGAGTAGGGCTAAGGCTGGAATCTGAAGGCTCAAGGCTAATAGTGTCCAAAAGGTCTGCGCCTGGATCCGTCTGAACCCGCATGGCGGCCAACGGGTCTGGGGCAGACCCATAATCAGACCTGCATTGAGGCTTGGTAACCGAGTCGGTCACAAGCAGCCCCATTGGCAGTCTACCGTTGAACTTGGTATCCCGCCTTCTCCACGGCGCTAGCAAGTTCCTCATAGCTTGCCGTGCCCTTTACCACGGCTTCATTCCTCTCGAGGCTTACGTTGACATCTTCCACGCCGCCCACCCGCTTGAGCGCTCTCTCCACGGCGGTCCGACAGCCGTTGCATGACATACCTTGGATTCTCAGTGTGATCTCAGACATCTCAATCCCCCCCATAAACGGTCCTAGCGCGTCTTGATGCCTTGGCCTTGCTTCTCCCAAAGACCGCGCCCTTCGGTTAAGCTGACCTGTTCCGCGCCACTAGCCCGCTCTTCCACCGCCACCGCCTCCACCTCCGCCGCCTCCGCCGGAAAATCCGCCTCCGTGGCCTCCTCCAGAACTGGGACGATAGTTCACCGCGGCGCTCACCGAAGCGTGCAGCGACTCGGTTATACTGCTCATTGCGTCAAAAGCGGTGACTTTGCCGCCCTGCGCCATGTGCATCCAAGCCCATCCGTAGTGCATCCCTACGCCTGGGCGCGTTATCTCAGGGTAGACCACCTTCAGTTGGTCTATGACCTGCTTGGCTACACCGAGCACCACTGCATAGACCAAGTAGTGTTCCCAGATGACGAGGCTTGGTACTGAGGCACGATCCAAGGAGGAGAAGTGCAGCAAGAACCTGCGAAACGCCTGCCACATAGACAACTGGGTGCTTCCTTCTTGGCTGCGCCGTCTCAGAGAAGCGCCTGCCACAATTAGAATGATCCCGCCCAGGGATGCCAGCAGCCCTAAGATGTTCCTGGCGAACACGGTGATGGCCATGCCCGCCATTAAGAGGAACACCCCCAAGACGATCTCAAACACACGAAACCTCTCGGTGTCGTGGTCGAAGAAACGGTACACCGTCTTAGAACTGGCAACCAGCCCTCTAAACTGGCTGAGGAAACTCTGAACTATCGTCGGGGACGATTTTGCAAAGGCCTGTAACCTATGGAGAGGAAAGGAGTCGCTACTGGGCGAGACGACTTTGAACAGGAAGTCCATGAGCAAGCGCTCGTGCCCGCGCAGCCCACCTTGCCGCGGGTGCCTTGCGGTACCTAACGTGTCGGCGGGTTGTTCAAGTGGCGCCAGTGATGCGGGTGGAAGTTCTCCAGTTTGTTCGTGCGGTTTGCCGCTGTCCATACGAACTAGCTTCAGCGCATAATCAGTCACCGTTTTGGACCCTAGTAGCCCACCAAGCACCTTCTCCTCTCTGGTTACCGTTTCAATGGCTAGATAGCCTCTCCTGGCTAGATCCAATATGGTGGCGGATACTTCGTCGGCTCCAACGGTGCCGAATCGCCAAAGGCTCCCAAGTTCCGCAGGGCTGTAGTCACCGGGCAGGTCCCGGTAGTAGTCGCCCGCAAACTCAGGCTTGTGTTCTTTGCCCCATCGGAGCTGCATGATTATGGCTGTCAACACGGCACCCAACAGCAGGAGGGGTGACAGCGTCACCACCGCTAAGTTAAGGGCTCTAGAGCGATTTGCCTGCGCTGCCCACCTTTCCTCTTCTTGAAGAATGCCCGGAAGCGCCGTTTCGGAACTACTGCGGGCCGCAAAAGGAACAAGATTCTTGGGGAAAACGACTCTGCCCTCTAGGAAAGTCTTGGCTGGCAGCCGTGGCAGTGTCCACGCAACTTTCTCAGGTGATTCGATTTTAACCTCGCCTGACAGAGGTCCGTGTCCCCATGCCCTAACTTCGCCGGAGCTGGCGCCCGAGGGGAGATCAAGCTCGATAGCGATGTTGCTAGAAGGCACTTCCCATTCACTGCCCACGAACTTCCAGTAGAGTTCGGCAACATCTTTGTGGACCGTTACGGCGCCTTGGACTCGGTAGGAGATGTCGAAGGTGCGGCTTTCGTCGTCGGCATCAAATCGCCAAGTCACCTCTATCTTATTTCCTGACTGCCTATAGCTGTAAGTGCCGGGCCCCGACGGGGCCAACTGGTAATCCTCGCCGCCTTCGCTCATCCTGACGTCCGTAATCCCAGATGTCCCTGCCAGCGACAAGTCTTGAATCACCCAAGTGAAACTGCCACTAAAGTTGAAAGTCCGTCTTTCCATCACGTCCATGGAGCCGTCGCCGTTGATATGGGCGGCTATGGAGAGTTGTGATACCTCATAGGACTTGGCTTCCGCCTTGGAGGGCAGGGCAAACACCATCAGGAGAAGCGCCAGGCCAACAAAGATAGCTTTGGTTCTGTTCTTTGGCACTAAGGATTCACCTTCCTCAAGTAAGAACCCAAGCCAGGGCTTAGAATTTCACCTTCACTGGACCCCGGGCTTCTTCTTCGATCTCAAAGTAGGATATGGGGCCAAAGCCGAACATGCCCGCCAGGATATTAGCGGGGAATCGCTGGATAGACTCCATGTATTTCAGCACAGTGTCGTTATAGAACTGACGGGAGAAGGCTATCTTGCTTTCGGTGTTCGATAGTTCAGCCTGGAGCTCCCGAAAGTTCTCGCTGGCCCTTAGCATGGGGTAGTTTTCTGCCACCGCCAGAAGACCTCTGAGGGCTCCTCCCAGAGCATTCTGGGCTTTGACCGCCTCGTCCACGCTTTGAGCTGATGCTACTCTGCTGCGGGCATCTGTCACTCGCTGGAAAACTTCCTTCTCGTGGGAAGCGTATCCCTTGACGGTCTCCACGAGGTTAGGGATAAGGTCGAACCGGCGCTTGAGCTGGACGTCAATCTGGGACCAGGCATTGTGAACTCTCTGCCTTCGCGTGACCAAGGTGTTGTAGGAAACGATGATGTATAATGCCAGCACGGCAACTATGGCGATAACCCACGGCATGTTGAGCTCCTCCATTCTCGCTGATGGTCTGCGGAATCATTTTCTTCTCTATATTCCCTTATTCGCTGCGTCTGTGTCTATGCTTTGTCCGTCTGGGTTGCATTCGCCAGGCGGAAGCCTCAATACTGTACTTGCGGCAGGGAGCCTTTGGGGAACCTATGGACCGCTTAACGAGTTGGGAGGGGTTTCTGTGAGCAAAGCGGGCTTGGTTATCGTTGACGTGCAGAAGGACTTCTGTCAGGGGGGCGCTCTGGCGGTTAAGGAAGGCGACCAGGTTGTACCTGTGCTTAACCGCTGGATCAGTTCTTTTGTGGCCAGGGGACTCCCGGTAGCCTATACCCAAGATTGGCATCCCAAGGGGCACTGTTCATTTTCGGATCAAGGAGGAGTCTGGCCTGCTCACTGCGTGCAAGGGGAGGAGGGTGCTGCCTTTCACCCGGCGCTAGATTGCTCGTGCCTTGACCCGGAAGATGCTCACGGCGGGCACGATCCTCGGCCGGATTCTGTGGCGGCTGTGTTCCGGAAGGGTTTCTTACGGGACAAAGAGGCGTACTCGGGATTCGATGGGAGGCTTAATGGCCAAAAGGATGCTCTCACTTTGGGCCAATGGCTAAGGTCCAACGGAGTGACCAAGATCTATGTTGGCGGCCTGGCCACCGACTATTGTGTGAAAGCCACCTTGCTGGATGGAATCAAATCCGGGTTCGACGCGGCCCTCATAGAGGACGGCGTCCGTGCCGTCAACGTAAGCCCCAGCGATGGCGAGAGGGCAATCGGCGAGATGGCTAAAGAAGGTGCGGAAGTCGTTTCTGGACCTGCGCAAGAGTGAACAAGCGCTTTGGTTGCGTTTGTCTGACCGCTTATATTTGAAGGGAAATTGCCTGCGTTTGTGGAATGTTTCCTTCTGTCGGATTGTGTTTTTGTTTGCAGGCAGTCCAAAGGGGAGGCACGGCGATGGATGTTAGGGCCCGGCAGTGTTCAGGAGATACTCAGATGTTTCTGTGCGGTCAGTTGATCGATGGAACGGGCAAGGCCCCTCTGTCAGATCCACAGGTCATCCGCGTAGATGAAGGCAAGATCACCGGGATCGGTCCCGCCAAAGACTTCAAGGGCACCTTGGGAGATTGGGTAGACTGGAGCGATTTCACGGTTGTGCCCGGGTACGTCGACGCTCACGATCATTTCCATGTCATGATGGGCGATACCGAAGCACAAGGACACCTTCCCGACCAAGAGCAGATATTGACAGGCGTGCGTAACGCTCGGGTCATGCTCCAGGGCGGAATTACCACTGTGCGCGAGTTGTGTTCGCCTAGGGGCATCGATCGCTTCTTGCGCGCCGCCATCGAAGATGGCCGGATCTTTGGGCCCCGGATTGTGACTTCTGGGGCGGGCATTATGCGCACAGGCGGCCATTTCTGGTACGTCGGCATGGAAGCCGACGGCCCTCTAGCGTGGCGGGCCGCAGTTCGCCAGCAGGTCAAGAACCGAGTCGATTGCATCAAGATTTTCATCACAGGCGGCGTGGCCGACCGGGACTCGGTCCCGCAAAATGTGGACGTGTCCCGTGAGGAAATTGCAGCGGCCATTGAAGAGGCCCACAGGCTTCGGCGGAAAGTCTCGGCTCATTTGTATGGCGGCATTGGCGCCGATTGGGCTCTGGACGCGGGATTGGATATTGTGGAGCACGGTGCCTATTTCACTGAAGACCAGCTGAAACGCATGTCCGAACTGGGCACCTGGCTAGTCTCGACCGCCGGAGTAATGTCTATGGGAGCGGTGGAGCCCGGAGTGCCAGAGGAATTCGCCTTGAAGTTCACGGCCACCGCGAAGAAGTATCCCGAGACCTTGCGCACGGCCCGGGAGTTGGGAGTGAAAGTCGCCCTTGGGACCGATTTGCGCCACGGGCGGCTAGACGTTGAGATGAAGTGCCTTGTGGAGGCCGGCTACACGCCCCTGGAGGCCATAAAGGCCGCCACTCTCTCAGGCGCGCAGGTGGTGGGACTCCAGGACGAAGTAGGGTCGATTGAAGTTGGGAAGTTGGCGGATTTAGCTGTTATTGACGGAGATCCTCTTGAAGATATCAAATGTACCGGCAACGTGAAGTATGTGGTAAAAGGCGGCCAAGTGTACTCTGTGGAAGTTCCTGCTCGTGTAATAAGTCCCTAGCCGTGATCGTCAGCTGTCGGGCTTCTCAGATGTCGGATAGTCGTTCTCGTACTTGTGCGGATGCAACCTTGTACACCGAAGGGATATACTTGACAAGGTCGCGAAAGTTTCCCCTCGCATCGTATCGTGATCCAATAAGGAGGCTTTGATCGTGGAGAGCAAACAGTTCCAGGGGCTCTGTTTGGGGGTTCCCAAAGAGATCATGAGCGGTGAGAAGCGTGTAGCCGCCATCCCCGACACCGTAAAAAAGATGGTTAACAACGGAGCCAAGGTGTTAGTTGAAAAGGGCGCAGGCGAAGGGTATTTTGCTACAGACGACGATTACAGGCAGGCAGGGGCACAGGTCTTGGACGACCCCAAGGAAGTCTACGCCCAAGCCGATGTCATCCTCAAGGTTAAAGAACCTCAGTTCAACGCAGCCGAGAATCTCCATGAAGTTGACATGATGCACCCGGGCCAAGTCCTCATAACGTTTCTGCACCCGGCCGCTCCCCCCAACCATCAGATGGTAAAGGACTTGGCGGCCAAAGGGGTCGTAAGCATCACACTGGACGGTATTCCTAGGATTTCTAGGGCTCAGTCAATGGACGCCCTAACGTCAATGAGCACTGTAGCAGGTTACAAGAGCGTCATTATGGCGGCCAACCGCTTAGCCAAATTCGCGCCCATGATCGGTACCGCGGTGGGCATGATCCCACCTTCAAACGTCCTGGTTATTGGCGCCGGCGTCGCTGGGCTTCAGGCTATCGCCACTGCCAAGAGACTTGGCGCGGTGGTATATGCTGCCGACATCAGGCCCGATGCCGCCGAGCACGCCAAAAGCCTTGGAGCCAGAGTGGTTGAGACTGGCGTTCCGGCAGAGGTTGCCATAGGCAAGGGTGGCTATGCCAACCGGCTTCCAGACGATTGGATCATGAAAGAACGCGAAGCTATCAGGGAGACGGTGGTGAAATCCGACATAGTGGTCTTGACCGCTCTTGTCCCTGGCAAACTCGCGCCTGTTTTGGTCACTGAGGAAATGGTTAAGAACATGAAGCGCGGTTCAGCCATTGTGGACGTCGCTATCGACCAGGGCGGCAACTGCGAACTCACAGTAGGCGGCGAGATCATCGAACGCCACGGCGTCAGCATCGACGGAACCAAGAACATTCCCGGCATGATGTCTGTGAGTTCTACTTGGATGTTCGCCAACAACGTCTACAACTTGGTTGCGGCATTTTGCAAGGATGGCAAGTTTGTGGTGGATCTTGGCGACGAGATTATCGCCTCATCTATCGTCACCAAAGACGGAGAACTGCTGCACGCCGGGGCGCGTGAAGCCATGGGCCTCAAATAACATTGGTTAGGAGTGCCGAAATGGGTGTCGTTTGGCTGTTGATAGTGTTTGCTGTAGCCAGCTGGCTGGGCTACAAGGTCATAAGCGAGGTGCCGCCGCTTCTTCACACGCCTCTTATGTCGGGCTCTAACGCCATTTCGGGTGTGACGATTCTGGGCTCTTTGGTGTCGACGGCCTTCGCCAGAAGCACAGGAAACAAGGTTCTTGGGTTTGTGGCAATCGCTTTAGCGACCATCAACTTGGTTGGGGGTTTTGTGGTCACCGACAGGATGCTTAGGATGTTCAAGAACTAAACGGGCGGGGTGCAGTCGTGGACATTTACGGAGTGATTTCTATTGTACTGGCCGCTCTGGTTCTAGGTGGCCTAAAACTCATGAGCTCACCTAAGACCGCTGTGGTGGGCAACCGTCTAGGCGCTCTGAGCATGCTGGCTTCAGTAGTGCTGGTGCTTTGGACCAACCGTATCCTTTCTGTGCCGGTGCTGTGGGCGGCCATACTGGTGGGCTCGCTTATGGGCGTGATCATGGGCCAGAAGGCGGCCATGATACAGATGCCGCAGATGGTAGCTCTTTTGAACGGATTGGGAGGCGGAGCATCGGCCCTGGTAGCTTTGGTGGAGATCCTCGAGAAATCCGCCGGCATGGATGCGTTCAGCAGGTTTACAGGCGAGCTAGCCCTTATTGTGGGTGCGGTTACTTTGAGCGGCAGCCTTATTGCTGCAGGTAAGCTAGATAGACGTCTGACTCAAAGGCCCGTTGTTCTGCCAAACCACATGGCGCTATCTACGGGAAGCCTTCTGGTGATGGGCGCTCTTTCCGTAGCGAGTCTCTTTGCTGGCGCCGCGGGGCTTAGCGGGATTACTGCGGTAGTCTTGGTCTTGGGATTGGCTTACGGCGTTCTTTTCGCCATTAGGGTAGGCGGGGCCGACATGCCCGTAACCATTTCCCTTTTGAACTCGCTTTCGGGAATCGCCGGCGCCATATGCGGTTTCACCATCAGGGAACCGCTACTGATCGCCGTTGGAGCCATCGTTGGGGCTTCGGGATTGATTCTTACCCAGATCATGTGCAGGGCAATGAACAGGTCATTGGCTGATGTCCTAAGCGGCGCTTCTTCTAAGGGCAAGAAGACGGCACAGCACAAGCATGGGCCTTCTGGCTCGGAAGCCACAAAGGTTCCGCAGGCTGCGGTGGCTCCGCAGGCTGCCAGTTCCTCGGCTGCAGAGAAGCCTTTGGGAGACATCATGAAAGAGGCCAAGAAGGTCGTCATAGTGCCCGGTTACGGCATGGCTATCGCTCAGGCCCAATCCAGGGTAAAGGAACTTATGGACGCCTTTTTGGAAAACGGGGCCGAGGTGAAGTTTGCCGTTCACCCTGTAGCCGGGAGAATGCCGGGGCACATGAACGTGCTATTGGCCGAAGTTGACGTTCCCTATGGCTCATGTGCGAAATGGACGATATCAACCCCGAGTTCAAGAACACCGATCTTGGAATCATAGTGGGTGCCTGTGACGTCGTGAATCCGGCCGCCAGTACCGCCGAAGGCACGCCCATATACGGCATGCCCGTTCTCAAGGTTGAAGAGTGCAGGAATGTGATTGTGTGCAACCTCGATACCAAGCCCGGCTATTCGGGAGTCGACAATACCTTGTACGAGATGAAGCACGTCCGTCTGGTTCTGGGCAACGCCGCTGAAACGGTGAAGGACCTTACAGAGGATTTGAGGAAGGCGGCAGCCCAAGGTGAAAGCCAGTCGCCTGGCGCGGCTCCGGACAGCCTGTCAGAGTCAAAGGCACCGTCAGATAAGGCTGAGACTTGCCGGAAGCCCTTGGGGCAAATTCTGAAAGAGGCCAAGAGAGTGGTCATAGTGCCCGGTTACGGCATGGCCATCGCTCAGGCTCAGTCGCAGGTCAAATCTCTCTTGGACACTCTTACCGACAACGGAGCCCAGGTGAAGTTCGCTATCCACCCTGTGGCGGGGAGGATGCCGGGCCACATGAACGTGCTTCTGGCTGAAGTGGACGTCCCTTACGAACTCATGTGCCAGATGGACGAGATCAACCCTGAGTTCAAACACACTGACCTGGGTATCGTAGTTGGAGCTTGCGACGTTGTGAACCCGGCTGCCAACACAGCCGAAGGCACGCCTATATACGGCATGCCAGTCTTGATGGTGGAGGAATGCAAGGACGTAATCGTCTGCAACCTCGATACCAAGCCCGGCTATTCGGGAGTCGACAATACCTTGTACGAGATGGAGCATGTCCGTCTGGTTCTGGGCAACGCCGCTGAAACGGTGAAGGACCTTACAGAGGATTTGAGGAAGGCGGCAGCCCAAGGTGAAAGCCAGTCGCCTGGCGCGGCTCCGGACAGCCTGTCAGAGTCAAAGGCACCGTCAGATAAGGCTGAGACTTGCCGGAAGCCCTTGGGGCAAATTCTGAAAGAGGCCAAGAGAGTGGTCATAGTGCCCGGTTACGGCATGGCCATTGCTCAGGCTCAGTCGCAGGTCAAATCTCTCCTAGACACTTTTACCGACAACGGAGCCCAGGTGAAGTTCGCTATCCACCCTGTGGCGGGGAGGATGCCCGGCCACATGAACGTGCTTCTGGCTGAAGTGGACGTCCCTTACGAACTCATGTGCCAGATGGACGAGATCAACCCTGAGTTCAAACACACTGACCTGGGTATCGTAGTTGGAGCTTGCGACGTTGTGAACCCGGCTGCCAACACAGCCGAAGGCACGCCCATATACGGCATGCCAGTTTTGACGGTGGAGGAATGCAAGGACGTAATCGTCTGCAACCTCGATACCAAGCCCGGCTATTCGGGAGTCGACAACACCTTGTACGAGATGGAGCACGTCCGCTTAGTTCTGGGGACTGCAGTCGAGACAGTAAAAGGGCTGGTAGAGGAACTGAAGAAGTGAAGGTTGGGGAGCCCTCTAGGCCAAGTTTGTAGTAAACATAGAGAATAATGTCAAAAAACCTAACGCCCTCTCGGCAAGAGGGCGTTAGGTTTTCTGTTAACCTGTAACCCTCTTGCCGCCCAGGAACACTGATTCCACGTTCTTGACCGACCTGATGTCATCGAATGGCCGTCCCCGAATAACCAAGGCATCCGCAAAACGTCCCGGAAGGAGAGAGCCGACTCGGTCGGATATCCTAAGAGCCTTTGCCGGCAATGAAGTGGCGCTCATAATGGCATCTATGGGTTCCATGCCTGCGTGTTCCACGAGCGTCACGAGCCCTTGGGCGTAACCGCCGAAACGGTAAAAGCGCCATCCTTCATCCGAACCTGCCAGTATCGGCACTCCCATCTCGTAAAGCCGGTGGGCGGTTTCGGCGACAAATCTGTATTGGTTCGCCCGGGCGCGGACCACTGCAGGGTTCGCGTGCGGATCTTTTTCCAGCCATTCTTGTGAACGGCGCATGACCTCAAGTGTAGGATCCCAGAACACTTGCCGATCGGCCGCCAACTTGGCGAGATCCAGGTCCCAGGCCGTGGTCGTTTCTGATTCCATGAACATACCGTGGGCGATCACATCGAACCCGCACTCCAGAGCGAGTTGTATCGTCGAGGTAGAACAGCAATGAGCGATACTGGGCTTTCCCGCATCCCTGGAAACGGCTACGATCATTGAGAGCTCGTCTCTGGTGAACTGGGGTTTGTAGGTTTCCGTCCCGAGAGTTCCTCCTCCGCTCGCCATCACCTTGAGAAAATTCGCCCCTTTTCCAACTAGCCTGGCCGCCAAGGATCTGACTTCGCTTATGCATTGAGTCTCGCCATTCATGAGCCAGCAGTGTCCGCGTTTGGAGGTTATCGGCTGTCCGCACAGGACGAGTCGGGGTCCGGTGACGATGCCTTGTTGGACGGCCCGTCGCAAGGTAAACGACACATCGTTTCTGGCGCCAGCGTCGGCCAGGGTGGTGACGCCTGATGCCAGGGAACGGAGAGCGTTCTCGTGAGCACTAAGCAACAGCATCTCTTCCTCAACCTGTAGTGCGTCTTCGATAAGAGGCCCGGTTCCAGGCATTATCAAGTGTGAATGGGAATTGACAAAGCCTGGCAGGAGGGTGCACCCAGGGTATTGCTCGACTTCAATGCCGGGGTATTTGGCCTTAAGGTCAGACGATTGGACTATTGCTTCTACCTTATCGCCTGTCACTACCACAGCCGAGTCTGCAATTGGTTGTTTCTCCTGTCCGTCAAGGACCCAACTTGCTGCGATGGCTTTTTTCAAAGACTGGTGCCTCCTTGTGGTGACTTCATATCACGGATCTCATCTTGGCGAATTCCGCCGGGAGAAGATGTGCAGACATTCTACAAAAGGCAGGGCAAAACCTTTGTATCAACTAAGTAGGAGTTCATCACGGAGTTGGAGAATTCCCCAGTAAGCGTTTTCCGTTTTCAACCGGGAGAGTGAGCGTATGCAGTATCGGAAGTTCGGGAAGCATCATGTGCAGGTTTCTGCCCTTGGTTTCGGGCTCATGCGACTGCCCGTTCTAGGGGATGACTCTTCAAAGATCGACGAAGGAAAGACAGCGGAGATGGTTGACTACGCCATCAGTCAGGGCGTCAACTACTTCGACACGGCTTTCAACTACCATCGCGGACAAAGCGAGGTGGTTGTGGGCAAGATCCTTAAGAAGGGCTACCGAGATCGCGTCTACCTGGCCACCAAGTGTCCCACCTGGCTTATTGAGACCGCTCAAGATTACGACAAGTACCTGGATACCCAGTTCGAGAAGCTTCAGACTGATCACTTCGACATGTACCTTCTCCATAGCCTTGACAAGAAACGGTGGGCGACACTGGTCAATACGGGAGTGTTTGAGTTTCTGGATAGGGCCAAGTCTGATGGCAGGATCAGGTTCGCGGGCTTTTCATTTCACGATGATGTATCCACCTTCAAGACTATCGTGGACTCATATGACTGGGACCACTGTCAGATTCAGTACAATTACATGGATGAGGAGTTCCAAGCTGGCACCGAAGGGCTCAAATACGCAAGCGGAAAAGGCTTGGCGGTTATCGTCATGGAGCCTCTAAGGGGCGGGAGGCTTGCTCAGGGACTTCTTCCCGAGGCCCAAGAGGTCTGGGATAAGGCGTCCACGCCTAGAAAGCCTGCAGATTGGGGCTTGCGCTGGGTATGGAATCATCCTGAGGTATGCGTCGCCCTAAGCGGTATGGGTGAAATGTCTCAGGTGGTTGAGAACGTGAACACGGCCCGTTCGGCTCTGCCCAACTCTCTGACTGCTCAGGAATTGAGCCTTTACCAAGAGATCAAGGGCATATATCGTAGTCGGATCAAGGTTGGGTGCACAGGGTGCGAGTACTGTCTGCCTTGTCCCCAAAACATAAACATTCCCGAATGGTTTCAGGCCTACAACAATGCCTGCATGTTTGGCACGCTTTCGTCCTTGGCTGAGGCTTATGAGAGGATAAAGGCCGATCTGGGGGACCCCGCGGGCTGTGTGGAGTGCGGGCAATGTGAGGCTGCATGTCCCCAGGCCTTGACTATTAGGGATCATCTCAAGGACTTGCTCAAGAGCCTTCAGCAAGGTTAGCGAATATGGATAGCAGACGTAATGGCAGGGCAGGACTTGTGTTCCGCCCTGCCGGTTTTTTCGGGGGGCCATCGCCTGGGTTACATCCCTGCCACCATCATGTTCTGGGGCACTCTGAGGCCAGGCTCTGAGGCATAGAGTCTGTGAACTTCCTGGGAATCTTCCACAAGAGCTTTGGCCATGTTGTCCAGAAGCCTGTAGTCGGTTTGTGTCAGATCCTGCATTGGCGTGTTCATGGAGCCCCACACATCCCAAGGGAGCATTTCGGCATCGTTTAGGGCCGCTAGTTCCCGAAGCAGGTTGCCTCGTATGAACCAGAGTCCGTACATGTCCAGGATTCCGAATTTGTTCGGGTCTTGCCGGCCACTGCGGCAAAGAAGCCATGCGTCTGATGCCGGAACGAACTTGCCTTTGGGCATATCTTCTGGGTCGAAGTCGATTCTCAAGACCTTCCGCTGCAGTCCATCCAGCTGGGCGTCTACCGAAACCCACCGGGAGCCGTTCCAGTACTCGGTAATCCAGTGGTCTTCGAAATGGTCGGGAAGGAAGTACCCGCCAAAACCGCATCTTGCCCTGGCCGGAATTCCTTTATATCTGAGCATTGAGCAAAGCGTGACGGAGAAATCTCGGCAGTTTCCCATGAACCGTTTCTCAAACGGGCGCTTTGCAGTCAGTGGGGAAGAGTCAATGTCCAAAGTAACGTCGAGAATTCTGGACACAGTGCGGGCCTGAACGTGGGTTTCTTGCTCACCATTGGGGGCCGCCCCATATCTTTGGGCCCAGAACACGTGGAGGAACAGTCCCTGAACTACCCTCACGAGTTCCGGGACTGTGTTGGGAAGAGTCTCGTAGGCGTATCTGTACTCCTCCGGATCGGTGATACGGGTCTGGTTTGCGAATCGCGAAACAACCTGAGAAACCATAAATGCGCTCCTTTCTTGCTGCCGGCGTGACTTGGCGTTGAGAGTTGTTGAAAACATGATTTCTTCCATGGGTGGGGCAGATCCTTTTAGTTCCCAACGTCAAGCAGCAGACTATTACGTTTGCGAATTGGTCAATCTAGAAGATCACTGAAGGATCTTCGGGCCGGAACGTTGAATAGCTACGTGCTCTGTTGCGCTTGCCCCGCGGATAGGGATATATGGAGACAGCTAGAGACGGAGGTTGGCAAATGGATACAATACGGGTCTTGGTCGTAGGTTACGGAAACGTAGGCAGAGAGGCAGCAGTGTGTGTGCGTCAGGCTCCTGATATGGAAGTGGCGGGAATCGCCGATATCCAGAAGATTGATGGGGATGTTGGTTGCCCGGTAGTGAAGGAAATCCAGGAGATAGAGGCGCTTGGGCAAGTGGACGTTGCCATACTGGCCATTCCGTCTCGCGCCGTTCCTTGTGTTGCTCCAAGTTATTTGCAGAAGGGCATTAACACCGTTGATTGTTACGATATCCACGGCGATTCAGTGATGGGCCTTAGAAGAGATCTCCACCGATACGCACTAGAAAGTGGCAGAGTCGCCATAGTCTCATCGGGGTGGGATCCAGGGACCACCTCGGTGGCACGCATACTGTTCAAGGCCATGGCGCCTCGCGGGCTTACGTACACCAACTACGGGCCGGGAATGAGCATGGGGCACACTGTGGCCGCTAAAGCAGTCTCGGGCGTGAAGTCTGCGTTGTCCATGACCATACCCAAAGGGTCGGGGCAACACAGGCGCGATGTATACGTTGAACTCGAAGATGGCGTCGAGTTTCCCGAGGTGGCAAAAGCCATAATGGAGGACGCGTATTTTGCCAAAGATGAGACTCACGTGACCCAAGTGCCCAGCGTCATGGAGTTGGAGACTACGAGACACGGGGTCTTGCTACAGCGGTACGGCGGTTCAGGCTCGGCTCAGAATCAGGAATTGGAGCTTCGGCTAGGGGTGACGAATCCTTCTCTTACGGCTCAGATAATGGTGGCTGCTGCCAGGGCTTCCACTCGTCTCGGACCGGGAGCGTACACCCTAGGGGAGATTCCTCCCATCTTGCTTCTGGCCGGTGACAGGGAGGACCTTCTGAAGCAGTTGATCTAGCAGTTGGATTCATTCGTGAATGATTACCTTGGTTTCCGTAGGAATATTGTCGTATATCCATTTGGCGTCCTCAACAGGGAGACGCACACATCCGTGTGATGCCGGAGTGCCTAACTTGGCTTCTTCCTCCGGGATAATTTCTTTGTTGGCGTCCATGGCAACCGAGTGGAATAGGTAGATTCCCCAATCCTTAAAGGAGACCCAGTACTTGGCTCCCTGCTTATACTTGTCATTGTAGAACCATGTGCCACGGTTTTGGATCTTGAACTCACCAAGTGGTGTCTCCTTACCCTCGATCCCGGTGGAACAGACCATGTCTTTGACCACTTCGTCGCCGCTTGTGATCTTGACCCGCTGGGCGGTGACATCTACGTCTATCACATAAGTATCTTTGGTGACGGAGTCTTCTTGATCCGGCGTCTCCTTAGGTCCTTCTGCTTCATCAGTCTCTCCGGTCTCAGGACTGTCGGTGGGATCGACAGGGCTGATATCAGGCTCTTCGCCTGGTTCATCAGACAGGTTTCCTTGGCCATGGTCCCTTTGTAACCAACTAAAGGAGGGCATCCATTTGGCAAGAGCATCTTCTGCGGCTTTCTTGCCTACGCAGGCCCCTAGCGCAACGCCTAACAACAGAATGAGCATACCAATGGCAACTAGCCTGCGAGACATGATGCACCTCCGGGTTTCATGGCGAACCATGGTTCATTTTAGTCCATGATTATGTAACGGTCAAAGGCGAAAGCGGGGGCGATCGTGTCAACCTACTGTAGGAACAGAGACTTGACCCCACCATTGATCGTGACGGTGTCACCAAATACTGGAATGACTAATGGACATAAGGAACTGGCGTAGCGGTGTGACCCTTCCTTCGATTACGGGGAGGTTGCTGGTCACCTCTCCAGCTACGCGTCTTAACACCTCACGTTCGGAGGAGACAACTTCGGATAGCACCTTCAGCGGGCCTAGATCCCGGCGATGCTGCTCCAGGTACTTGGCTCTAATCTCCACTTTGTTGGCTTTAAGCGCTCGCATCCTGGCCATTTGGTCAACGCCGGTCTTGCTCCACCCCATAGGACGACTCGACAGCCGAGCCGACAGGATGTGGCTCACATGGCCCTCGGCGCTCACTCCCAGTTCTGCCTCGGGGTAGAGGCGATAAGCCATAACTCCATCCCAGTTGTTGCGGATGTACCGCCGGCAATCTTGAGCCATCTTGACTTGATTCGGGGTTTCGCCCAATACGGCAGCCTCCTTTAGAAGGCGTTCCACCGTAACCCTGTCCCCGACCCTGATGGCTTTCCAGGCATCCCTGTATTCCTGGCTATCCCTCCCCAACACGCCTAACAGGCGTTTGTTTAGGTGAAACTTGTCCAGGACGAAAACACTCTTGGGCAGTATTTTAAGCCCAGTCTTAATCCAGGAGGCACCATCACCACATACATAGATTCTTTTTAGGGATCCCATGTCGTAATGCTCTTCTATGTAGTTAAGCACCCAAAGCCATAACTCTTCAGTCTCACTGTAAAGTCCAGAAAAATAATGCGGAACCTTCAATCTTCGCCTTTGATCCTTCTCCTTGCCTTCGTGCACGTAAACCAGCATCGGCATGTAGGTTCTGCCATTTTGCCCTGCTACATGGTCTTCATCGGCTTCCACATACAAAGACTCGCACTGCCGTTTTTCGAGTCTCCCCATGATGGCCTGCTCTTCCAGGTTGAACCGACGGATCGCTTTCATGACCGTTTGACCGCTTACACGTGCTTCCGGGGCTGCCCCACTGGGCTTCTCCCCGCTTTTTCGGTAAGGTAACTCGCTAGAGGCCTCCACTACTTCCGCCGCCAAAGCCAAATCTATCCTGGCGTGCGGCCCGTACCCGGCTTTCCTGTCAACCAGGTGCGCACATTCACCTGTTTTAGCGTGCTTAAAGTACGTTCGTTTGTACTCGACCTTCCCGAACGGCGTCAAAATGCTCTTTTCGTCTTCCCGCCTTTGGATTCTCCACCCCGATCGTTCTTCCCGACACTCAACAAGACGCTGGTCCTCAGCCTCTAGCACCGACTTGCAGACTTCCCGCCCAAGCCCATTTAATTGCTCCCTAAGACCTTCCTGAAAACTAACGTAGTCCAGCCCCTTTTCCATGGCATCCAAAACGTTCTCCACAATCCCGTGAAACTTAGCCCACATTTGCTGTACAATCTTCATGAGACCTCACCTTTCGAGTGGCAACACTCGCCCAACCAGGCGGTGGGGTCTCTTTCGTTATCTAGCAGCCATTCTCCTCTAAAAACTCCTACAGTAAAGTTACACTAACAGCGGGGGCGGGACAAAGTTGCCGCGGGTAGCCCGGGCGGAGCCCGCAGTTGGTTACGGGGGGCCGATACAGGGTCTTTGCGTGAGCTAGAGGAGTCTTAACCTGTTGCAGAGAATCTTCTCCTGGCAGTGGTCTACTGTTGTGGGCAGTTTCGGTGACTGTGTAAGGACGCACTGAAAAGAGGTGGCCCGGTTGTCGTCAGACCAAGATGGCACTGTGGTGTTGCGGTGTTCTTTGCGGTACCGGCTGGCCATGGGATCTGCCGGTGAAAGCAGTGCCGGCGCTGTGGGTGTCACACAAGCCCAAGGAGCCGCCGAAGGAAGGCTTCTTCAGGACACCTTCGAAGTCTGGCCAACCTTTGGGGAGCCCTTGAGCGCTTCATACCGGGAAATCGCCGAAATCGAAGAGGGTGATTACCGGTTCAAAGTTGTTTTGCGGGACGGCCAGATAATCGAATGCGCTGAGATTGGGTACCAGTACGAGGATTTTCTAGAAAACTTGATTCGCTTGCGCAACGAGCTAAGACTCAGTGACATGTTAATGGACGAGTCGG
Organism: Bacillota bacterium; assembly: GCA_040771825.1. Lineage (GTDB taxonomy): Bacteria > Bacillota > Sulfobacillia > Fermentithermobacillales > Fermentithermobacillaceae > JAXGZG01. Next base: position 478,105 of record JAXGZG010000001.1, read on the forward strand.
TGATTGTTCCGGGAATATCCGGACATTTTCTGGAACGCGGCCCGACGCCGGGCCGTTCAGGCGAAGGTTTAGTCCGCCTCTACGAGACCGCTCTCGTGGTAATCCCCCGTACCTCTGATCCCGTGAGGATCCCCTACAGTTTCATATCCCAAGTGTCTGAACCCGATTACGCTTTGCAGGTAGACACTGAGTTCGGGCCATCCTATGTGTTCAGCCAAATGGGGGAAGGCCTTGACCTCCTCAAGCGAAGCCTATCCAAAGCTTCAACCGATCTGGCCGCCCGGGCGCTGTCTATTTGTCGAGAGATACTCCCTAACGCCCCTGCAAAGACCCTGTGGTCATTGGCGCGTTTCATGAGGGAAGGCAAAGCCGCTAGAAGGCGCGATATTTCTACGTTATCCACGGGCTTTTGGAGCCAACTAGAGAAGCGTCTGGTTTTGGCCGGGCTTTCGGACTCATATGACTATCTGAAGTCACTTTCTATGGAAGACGAGATGTGCATAGGGTTCAAGCGGGGACTCATATCGGGGCAGGAAGATGCTTACGTGTGGTTTCTAGCCCCCATTGCAGGAGATACGAAGCGAGGTGGCAACGCTTTGGCCATGGAGGCTACTTCGGGCCAGGGCAGCGGGAGGGCCACCTACTTCTTCCGCGTTATGAGCCGGGGCGAGTTTGCATGTGCCGGCAAGGATCGTTTTCTTGAGGAAGCCCGTTGGGCGATCGAGATGGTAAACCGCAGCATGATTGACATAAACTTCAGACGGGAACCTATCTACCTGCCCTATGACCGTCTTCTGGAACCCAAGTACGCCAGGTACCTTTCGGCTCTGGACCTCTTGCCGTCCCTCGGGGTGTTGCGGAGCCTTTTCATAGGTAGAGTAGCACATGTCTCTCCCGAGCAATGGAAGAAGGACGTTGGTGAGCTTCTGGCCTTCAACGTTAGGGCCACAGGCGACGAAGAGAAGTGGAAACGGTCCAAAGGTAGTCTTGTTGATGAGTGTGACGAATTTGAAGATGAGATTGAGTAGGAGGAATGAGTATGCCTGGGTACATGCACCCTTGTCGTTACTGCGGAGCACTTGTGCCGCCGGATGCCAACGTGTGTCCCGCATGCGGCAAGACGAACCCCGCTGGGCCACTACGGTGTCCACAGTGCCGTAGCCCCATCAGGAAAGCGTGGGTTGCCTGCAGCCACTGTGGCCTGAGCCTTACTATACTCTGTCCGTCGTGTGGAAAGAGCACGTTTTTCGGGGATCACTGCGACCATTGCGGGGCTAGATTGGTGCCGCCGGCCGATCCCCAATCGGATTCGCGCTCCGCTGGGCGCAAGTGACGCGCAAGTGGCGCCTTGAGCACTCAAGTGAAGACTCTGGAGGAGGGATATAAGTGAGTTTCACCGCGTTTACCGACAATTTCGCCGACAACAGCACCGAAGCAGGTTTCCAGTTTACGTTCTATTGCCAGATCTGCCACGAGGGTTACAAGAGCAAGTTCATCGAGTCTCAAACCTATAGGAAAGCGGGGCTTTTCCGAAATGTGGGGAGGGCTGCAAGTATAGCGGGCTCGCTCATAGGCAAGCACAATCTCGGCTGGAACCTTGAGCGCGGTTCCGACTGGCTGGGCGAAAGGTTTCAGGGAATGTCCCCTGAATGGCACCGGGAGCACGAGAGGGCTTTTGAACTGGCCCAAAACGAGGCAAAAGGCCATTTCCATCGCTGTCCCAAGTGCACAAGGTGGGTGTGCGAGAACGACTGGAACGAACAAGCCGGCCTTTGCATCGAGTGTGCGCCAAGAGAAGCGGTTGAAGTCGCTGCAGCCCGGGCTCAGAAGATGGTTACTGATATCCATGATAAGGCCGAGACGACTCAAGTGTTCACCGGGGAGGTCGACGCCCGGACCACTTTGTGCCCTGTCTGCGGTAAGCCCGCAGGCCAAGGCAAGTTCTGCGGGAACTGCGGAGCCCGCCTGGATATGCAGAAATGTCCTAGGTGCGGCGCTAAGAACTCGGCAGAATCAAGGTTTTGCGGGGAATGCGGAATGCGCCTCGAGTAGTCGGGCGTAGGTCCAACCTTTCCCCGGGTATCCCAGGCATTTCAGATATTGTCGGCACGCCGAAAGGCCCGGGTGCTCTCTCCCGGGCCCCGGTTTGCCTAATGAGTCAGCCCGTCTCATCAGGCGGACACTCCGAGAGGAATCTGGCAATCCAGGTGGGATTGTTTTTGGCAAACTCGACGAACCGTGCGATTCGTCCAACGAACTCATGGCTGATAATGTGCTCTATTCGCTCGGTGTCCTTGAGAATGTTCTCCCGGACGCCGAAGTACCTCATGAATGTCTCAAGGAGCTTGTGCCTGGCCATGAGGTGAGCGCCTGTCTCCCGTCCCGATTCGGTCAGTTGAAGTATGCCGTATTTCTCATACACCACGTACCCGCTCTCGGAGAGCCTTTGAACCATGCGCGTGGCCGACGGCGGTTGCACGTTCAGGGCGCCGGCTAGGTCCGTGAGCCGAAGGTACTGTTTTTCAGACGTCAGCCGGAAGATCATCTCGAGGTAATCTTCCATGCTTGGAGTCAGGTTCTGTTCCTCGTCTGCCAAAGTATATCCCCGGAAGGTCCGGAACTCGCCATCGTCAGCCACCCTGGTCACCTCCAGATGAATGTGTTGACGGCTTCTACTGCTGCAATCTATGCTCTGTCCCCCGAAAGTTGCCCGGTGCTCCTAGAGGAGTTGGGAGGGAGTAGGTGTCCTGTGGTCGAAGGAGAAAAAGAGTACATCTTGGAGGCGATTAGTCATGCTCAAGATATGTTTTATGGGAGCGGGCAGTACGGTGTTCGCCAAAAACGTGCTGGGAGACTGCATGCTAACTCCGGCCTTGCGAGGCGCGGAGATGGCCCTTTTCGATATCGATCCGAAACGCTTGGCCGAATCCGAGGCTATGCTGCAGAACATTAACCGAAATACTGGCGGACACGCCAAAGTTGTGGCTTTTACCGATCGCAAGGCCGCTTTGAGGGGGGCCAAGTACGTTGTCAACGCTATTCAGGTAGGCGGATACGAGCCTAGCACCGTGATAGACTTCGAGGTACCCAAGAAGTACGGGCTCAGGCAGACTATAGCCGACACTCTGGGTATCGGCGGTATTTTTCGGGCTCTGCGAACCATTCCAGTGATGTTGGATTTTGCCCGTGATATGGAGGAAGTCTGTCCCGATGCCCTTTTCCTCAATTACACAAACCCCATGGCCATACTTACCGGTGCTATGCTGCGATACACAGGGGTGAGGACCGTTGGCCTATGCCACAGCGTTCAGGTCTGCGCCTCGGAGCTTCTGAAGGGGCTTGGCATGGAGCATGAGGACATTCAGTGGAAGATCGCGGGCATTAACCACATGGCGTGGCTTCTGGGAATAACCAAAGATGGGAAGGACCTTTATCCAGAGGTCAAGCGCCGTGCCCTAGAGCGTCCGACTCCTCACAGGGACATGGTGAGGTATGAGATCATGAAGCAGTTTGGGTATTACGTGACCGAGTCCAGCGAGCATAATGCCGAATACATGCCGTATTTCATAAAGAGCAAGTACCCGGAGCTCATTGAAAGATTCCAAATTCCTTTGGATGAATACCCCAGGCGCTGCATAAACCAGATCAAACGGTGGGAGACCATGCGAGAAGAACTGGTCAACAACGCCAATCTCACTCACGTCCGCACCACTGAATACGCGTCTTACATCATGGATGCCGTGGAAACTGGCGTACCGTACAAGATAGGCGGTAACGTCGTCAATGCCGGACTCATTGAAAACTTGCCTTCTGAGGCTTGCGTAGAAGTACCGTGCCTTGTAGACAGAAGCGGAGTGACTCCTTGCCGCGTCGGTCGACTGCCTCTGCAATTGGCGGCCCTTAATATGACCAACATAAACGTGCAGCTGCTGACCATCGAGGCAGCCATGACTCGGAAGAAAGATTACGTCTACCAGGCGGCTATGCTGGATCCCCACACGTTGTCGGAGTTGTCCATAGACGACATCAAAAGCCTTTGCGATGACCTTTTCGCCGCCCACGGGGACATGATAACCGGGTATAAGTAGGCCGAGAGAGAATGGGCCGCCAGTGGCGGCCCCGGAGTTCGCCTGAAATCTCTCTAGCCTATGAACATTTGGGTGAACATCATCCCGTAAGGACCGCCTTTGATGATCCCGATTCCAGCGCTTGTGAAATTGGGGCTCAGGATGTTCTTCCTGTGACCGTCGCTGTTCATGAGCAACTCATGTGCCCTTTGCACCGAACTCGCGCCTGCCAGGTTCTCTCCCGCCGCCCTATAGGTGATCCCTGCTTGCTTCATCATGTCAAAGGGCGAACCGTACGTTGGCGACTGATGAGAGAAATAGCCCTTGTCTATCATGTCCTGGCTCTTCTTTCGCGCCAGGTTGACCAGTCTCATGTCCACCGAAAGAGGCTTTAGTCCAGCTTTTGCTCTCTCTTGGTTTACAAGCGCCAGCATCTGTTGTTCCTCGGCTGTCAGTCCGGTGGAAGGTACGGGTGCTGGAGCCGGGCTTGGAGCCGGTGCTGGTGTAGGCGCTGGTGTCGGGCTTGGAGCAGGTGCGGGTTTGGGGCTTGGCGCGGGCGCTGGGCGGTTCCAGTTGCGGTAGTTGTAAGATGGTCTATTCCACGACGGGTAATACGCTGCCAGCGCTGAACCAGAAAACCCGACCAGCAGCACCGTGGCCAACATAGCTGCTATGACTGTTTTGCGCATCGAACTCCTCCTTCCGGTTTCTCTTGCCACGAGAGTATAGCCGTCTGGGAGGCATGTGGCGAACTTGCCTATCCTGTAGGAAACCATCTGAGGCTCGCGTCGGGAGAGTATGCGGCGCATAGGTGTTTGTCTCGCCCTATAGCGCCCTCTTGGCAGCATATGGGCGGTTTGGGAACGCCCTTAGGGCCAGGCCATGGGAAATAAGTCCCACGGCGCCTTCTACAGTACTTGCGTCCATTTTTCGATAGCAAAGGTGACAACGTCTTTCACAGAAAAGACCTCCAGCCCCTAAAGGAAGGGGGAGCAGTCAACAAAAACAAGCGGGGACTTTGGGGAAGCGAAGCGCAAGACGGATAGGTTGCGTTGAGACCGAATCGAAACCAAGTCGGAACCAAGGTTTTCCGTAGAGTCTGGACAGGTTTAGTTCACTCACACATTCAGGGAGGTAAGATTGATGTTTCAGATTTACAACTCTCTCAGGTCTCTCAAGTGGTTCGCTCGCGACGAAAAGGGTCAGGGTATGGTTGAGTACGCTCTCATTATTGGGTTGATAGCTGTTGCGCTTATTCTGGTTTTGGGTCAGGTTGAGGGTGGTATCACGGGCGTTTTCACCACCATTGTCACCAAACTTCAGGGCGTAGGTTCGGGTTCATAGACATCTCCAATCGGCCCGGGGGCCTCGTTTGAGGCCCCCATCTTTATCCTTACACGGAGGCAAACCATGACCACCGCTCCAAAACCCAGAACAACAACAGCTGCCATCGCGGCCTATGCAATCCGCTGTGCGGCTCGGTGTAACTGACTCATGTCCCTATCGGGCAAGCGCCTAAGCGGGGGCCTACGGCACGTGCAGCCCGGGGCGACTGAGATGCTGAAGAACCCGGTACGTCATGAACGGGGCCAGAGCATCGTGGAGCTTGCCCTAGTGCTGCCGATGCTCATTCTTCTCCTTCTGGCGGTTATGGAAGGCGGCAGAATCTTCTCCGCCTACGTCGAGCTCCAAAGCGTAGCCAAAGACGGCGCCCGCTTCGCATCCATCGCATGCACCAGCGAAACGGTTCTCGAGAGCCAAATTCCTGCGTGGACCGAAGCAAGTCTTACACCCTGGGTGCTTGGGAAAGTCGCATCTTTGGATCTGAACGCCCTTCAGGTGGATTTCGCCAGGAAAGGCGCCCCTGGGACAGGGACAGGAACGTGGGTGGAAGTGAGCCTCACTTATTCACTGGAAATAGTTACGCCGATTATCCGAAACATCACAGGCAATCCGTTTGTCCTCCAATCCCGCATGGCAATGCGAAGCGAGTAGGTACCCAACGGTTCGAGGGGGGCCCTAGATGAAAACCAAACGACTAGACCAGCGTGGTTCAGTGATCATCCTGACTGCCGCCGCCATGATAGCCATGGTGGGTTTTGCGGCTTTGGCCGTTGATGGAGGGTTTTTGTACTTTAGGCGCGCAAGGCTCCAAGACATCGCTGATGCAGCTGCTTTGGCGGCGGGCTCTGCGGCCGCCCGTATTCACAAAGACCGCACTCAGCAAAAGTCCGCTGCCTTTGGCGCTGTGGTGGAATACATGGAACTCAACGGGCTGCAGATGACAGTAACCGGTGATTATGCTGCTAGAGTCTCAATGAGCGGCGAGCCCGGAGAAGTGTTGGTGACCTTCCCTGAGGAGCGAAAAATCCAGGTGAACCTTGGCCTTGATGCCGACCTCTACTTTGCCCGAGTGCTGTCCAAGAATAGGGCAAGAATCGGCGTCTCCTCAACGGCCTACATCTTCCGGGAGCCCCAAGGCATGGTGCCCATCGCGTTTTTCCAGGAAGGCTATGTTCCAATGACCAAGTACGACATGACTCTGGCGCCTGGCGACGGAGTGTGCGGAAACTACGGGTTCTTGGACTTTCGTCCGCCCAACCTGCTTGAGGAGTTTCTGGAGAATGGGTTTCACGGGTCAATTAGGATGGGCGACCTCATAATGACCTTTCCGGGGGTCAAAGAGGGCCGCATCAAATCGCCCATGAGCAATAGATTGGCAGGCTGCACTCACGGCTGCTCGATTGTGGACCTAGACGGAAACAACGACGGGGTTAACGTGCAAGTAAATGTCGAGCCCAACTGCCCTCGACTGATAGTGCTCCCCACTGTCTCGGGTTTCTATGAAGCCCAAGGCAGGGGATGGGTCACCGTGACGGGCTTCCTAAAGTTTTTCATAGAGGCTTACGATACAAAGAATGGGGTGCTCAGAGGATGGTGTCTGGGCCCCGTAACTGAGAACGAGGCAAACGGCATCACAGGCGTTGTGGAGTTTGTAAAACTCGTGAGATAGGTGAGAGGATTTCACATGGCGTTCAAGACTAGATTCTGGATACTGGTAACCATCGTGCTGGCAGCTTTGGCCGGTTTTTTGGTGCATAACTACCTCAACGAGATCAAGAAGGCGTCAATTCCTCAGGAGGTAATGGGCACTCAGGTTCTGGCAAGGGTCAGGATACCTACAGGGACTAAGGTCACCCAAGACATGCTTGAAACCAAGAAGATTCCTGAAAAGTACGCTGTACCCTCGGCAATTGCAGAGACTCAGGAAGCTTTGGGGAAATACGCCGTGAGCGACATTTGGCCAGGCCAGCCGATAGTCGCCCAGAGCCTAACGACCACAGCGGACGCAAACGAACTCCCCTTCAAGATACCTCGGGGCATGAGGGCCATCTCTCTTGCGGTGGACGAAGTCAGCGGAGCGGCAGGCCACGTCAAGCCCGGGCACCACGTGGACGTGATTGCAGTGGTGTCCAATGAGGATAGGTCAAAGTTGATTAGCCTCACGCTGATAGAGAACGCTTTAGTCTTGGCAGTAGGCCCCGATCTGCGCAAAAAAGACGGAGTCCAGACGGCAAGCACAGTGACCCTTGCAGTTACTCCCGAGGAGGCTTTGCGGGAAGCTCTGTCTGAGCGGAGCGGGACTCTCAAGTTGTCCGTTAGGTCCATAGGAGACGGCGCCATTGAGGGCCTGCCTTCTGTAGATATCAAGCGGCTTTTGAACATGTATCCCTAGGGATGAATCCCATGTGTCCCTAACCCCAGAGGTGGGTTGTTATGCAGAAGTTTACAGTCTTAGTCATCGACAGTTCCACGACCAATAATCTCAAGGAGCGGCTTTCCAAAAGTCCTAGCCTCCTGGTAGTAGGAAATGCCGACAGCGGCGAAGTGGGCTTTGTCATGGCCGAGCGCTATCAGCCGTCTGTCATCGTGCTCAACGTCGATATGCCCGACAGCAAGGGCCAGTCTCTTGCAGAGGCGTTGTTCCTGGAACTCCCGATGACTAGCCTGATTCTGGTGACTGCCTCGGATAGCAAGAAGGCCCTGCGTCTCGGCCTGCAAGTCGGAGCCAAAGACGTCCTGAGCCTTCCTGTGGAAGATGACCGCCTTATCCGGGCGGTGGAGAGGGCCGCAGAACAAGGGTGGAAACGCCAGCAAGTCTTCTCACTCGAAAGAAAATCAAAGCCGCAATTCAAAACCATAACTGTATTTAGCACAAAAGGCGGGGTCGGCAAAACCACCATAGCCCTGAATCTGGCTTTAGCCGTCAGGAAGATCACCGGAAAGAGGGTTGCCGTAGTGGACCTTGACCTTCTGTCAGGAAACCTGGGGCTTATGGCGGGCGTGACCTGGAAGCGGTCCATTCGGGACATGGTCGACGACATCAACAGTCTCGACAAGGAGATGCTGGACGGGTACTGCGCGGAACACCCGTCGGGAGTAAAGGTGTTTTCGGCTCCCATTCAGCCGGACTTTTCCGGGTTCGTTCAAACAGACCATGTACAAAAGCTACTGGCACTCCTGTCACAAGTGTTTAACTACGTCATAGTGGATGCTCCAACCTACCTTCACGATACCGTGGTCCCGGCTTTGGAGGAGTCTACAGACATTCTGGTTGTTGCCACCTTGGATCTGGCTTCGGTTCAGAATCTCCGGCAATGTCTAGACCTTCTGTCCAGGCTTTCCTTGCGGTCGAAGGTGCGGGTGGTTCTTAACAAAGTTGGGTATCAGGGGGGCCTGAAAGTCAAGGATTTGGAGGAAGAATTGGGGACGGAAGTACAATGCGTTCTTCCTTTCGCAGAGAAGCTATCGGTGGACGCAGTCAACATGGGCAGCCCGGTCTGGTTGTCGGCGCGGAACTCTCCTCTCGCTCGCAAAATAGATGAACTGGCAAGAAAGCTAGTCGGGGAAGGAGAGGAAGGGGCACGACACGGTCCAAGGCGGCTTTTCGGCCGACGAACAGCAAGTTCAAGAGATAGCAGATCGGCCGCCCAAATCCCCGATTAGCGGCGGAATGAGGTGATAGGTTATGTCTACATCATTACTCCAGAAAAGACTCGATGAACTCCGCCCTAAAAGCCCTTACGAGCAGGTAGAGGAATCTGCTCCAGTTCCCTCGCGGCGCGCGTTTTTCAAAGAGGCCAAGGAACGGGTCATGAGGGAAGCGGTGGATACCATTGATGTTGATGCCATGAACCGAATGGCATCTTCCGATTGGTCGAAGTACCTGTCTGATGCGGTGGGAATGCTTGCCGCCCGCATTCTCAAGGAAATGGATCTCGCCCTTACCCGTGCCGAGCAGCACAGACTCGTAGGCGAGATAGTCTCCGAGATAGATGGGTACGGACCCATTACAGGTCTCTTGGCCGACAACACCGTAAGCGAAATCATGGTCAACGGACCGGACCGAGTTTACGTAGAAAGGGCCGGCAAAGTTGAACTGGCCGATGTAACCTTCAAGGACGAAGGGCACGTCATGCGCATCATCGAGCGCATAGTCGCTCCTTTGGGGAAAAGAATCGATGAGAGTTCGCCCATGGTCGACGCCAGGCTCCCTGACGGCTCCCGAGTAAACGCCACAATCCCCCCTGTATCTTTGAACGGCCCGGTGATCACCATACGGAAATTCTCCGACCGCCCCTATGCAATGGCTGACCTGGTACGTTTCGGAACTGTCAACACCAATATGGCGGTGCTGCTCAAAGCGTGTGTAGAAGGACGTCTCAACATAATCGTCAGCGGGGGTACAGGAAGCGGCAAAACCACTACCCTCAACGTCCTGTCTTCCTTCATCCCGGCAAGCGAGAGGATCGTGACCATTGAAGACGCTGCCGAGCTTGTGTTGCAGCAGGATCACGTGGTCAGGTTGGAATGCCGCCCGCCCAACATCGAAGGGAAGGGGCGCATCGCTATTCGGGACCTGGTCATTAACTCGCTGCGTATGAGGCCGGACCGTATCGTGGTGGGAGAGGTGCGCGGCGGTGAGGCACTGGACATGCTTCAGGCAATGAACACGGGCCACGACGGTTCCCTTACCACGGGCCACGCCAATACCCCCAGGGACATGCTCTCCAGACTCGAGACAATGGTTCTCATGGCAGGTGTTGAACTACCCATTCGAGCCATACGGGAGCAGATCGTAAGCGGTCTGGATATTATCGTCCACCAGTCAAGGTTCCGGGACGGCACCCGAAAGGTGACAAGAATTACCGAGGTGGTGGGCATGGAGGGCGATATCATAACGCTGCAGGACATCTACTCCTACGAAGAGCAAGGGGTCAGCGAAGGCGGCAAAGTCATGGGGACTTTCAAGGCAACCGGCGTAATGCCCAAATTCCTGCCTGCCTTGGAGACCAAGGGGATCCACGTGCCGATATCGGTGTTCGCCTAGGATTCGGGAGGTGTTTTCTTGCCTTTGTTGATAGCGGGGTTGGCTAGCGTTCTCACTGCCTTGGTGTTCTGGCAGTTGGTTTACTTTGCCACGCGCAATCAAAGACACCTAGCAGGACGCATGCGATTGGCCGTTGGCCAAGTTCCCTCTGATGCTTCGAACTTGCCGACGCCGCCAGGGGTGGCGGTCAAGAAAAGGAGGATGTCTCTTTCCCTAATCCCGGCCATGAAAGGGGTATTTGGTAAGAAGTACGTGGGGAAGGCCAGGGTTAACCTGGCTAAGGCCGGGGTTCCGCTAAGACCCGAGGAATTAGCCAGCATGTGCATATTGACTTCTCTGGCTCTTGCAGGTGTTGGGATCGCTATACGAAGGGGCCTGCCTGGAGCCCTTTTGTTGGGAGCTCTCGGCCTGAGCTTTCCACACATGTGGGTGGCTGTCTTGAAGCGACGGAGGGCATCGAGAGTTGAGGGCCAGCTACTAGACGCACTGGCGCTCTTGGCGAACTCCCTTCGGGCAGGTCACAGCTTCATGCAGGCCCTAGAACTTGTGGGGCGGGATATGGGGCCCCCGCTAGGTCCCGAGGTGGCCAGGGTTCTTCGGGAAAACAGGATAGGGCTGTCTATAGATGAGGCTTTCGCGGGGCTCACCGACAGATTCGATTCTAGCGATCTCGAACTGGTTGTCATTGGGGTCCTTATTCAGCGGCAAGTGGGAGGGAACTTGGCCGAAGTCTTCGACAACATCGGGTCGACCATCGACAAGCGCATCAAATCCAGGGCCAAAGTGAGAGCGCTCACGGCGCAGGGCCGCATGACGGCATGGGTTATTTCGCTTCTTCCTTTTGGGTTGGGGGCGGTAATCTTCGGTATGTACCCGGACTTTGGCGCCATCATGTTGTCAAATCCTATGGGGTTAGCCATGCTTGGCGGGGCGGGCCTGCTTTTGGTGATAGGAGTCTTCGTGTTGCGAAAAGTGGTGAATGTGGATGTTTAGCCTCGGCACGCTTGCTGGTTTAGCCGTTGCCGCCACGTTTTTGTGCGTGGTGGGTTTTTCTGTCTCGGTAATCTACCTAGTTGGCGGCAAACGCATGCACATCATGGGAAGACTCAAGGGTCTTGATATTCCCGAGACTCGTCAAGACGAGGACATTCTGGAAAGGCCGCTGTACGAGCGCACTGTTGGCCAGGTTCTAAAGGCTATTGGAGGTTTGGTAGGCCAGGCGACTCCTACGCAATTCCTGTGGAAAATAGAGAACAAGCTGGCCGTGGCTGGGAACCCCCGCAACAGAAAAGCCAGCGATTTCCTTACCCGATTGGGAATTGCATTTTCGGCAGTAGGCCTAGGGACTTTTGTGATTCTAAGAAGGTCTGATATGGGGATCTTGCGCGTATCCATGCTTGCTTTGGCAGCCGGAAGTCTGGCGGCGTATCTGCCTTGGTTTCAGCTCGGAGTAGCAGGCACAAAGCGCAAAAAAGCCTTTCGGAGAAGCCTTCCCGACGTGATGGACCTTCTGGTTGTGTGCGTCGAAGCGGGACTTTCCTTCGACATGGCTCTAATGCGGGTGGTAGAAAGATTTGGCGGCACGATCAGCGACGAATTCCAGAGAGTGCTTCGGGAGACCCGGCTTGGCAAGCCTCGAAAGGATGCCCTAAGGGACATGTGTGATCGGGTGGATGTCACCGAACTATCGTCTTTGGTAAGCGCTATTATCCAGGCAGAACAGCTGGGTGTCGGAGTCTCCTCTGTCCTTCGGATGCAATCAGATCTTATCCGCGAGAAAAGACAGCAGTTCATAGAAGAACAGGCTATGAAAGCCCCTATCAAAATGCTCTTCCCTCTAGTGTTTTTCATCTTCCCTTCCATCTTTGTTGTTATACTGGGGCCGGCGCTATTGAACATTTTTGCAGTTTTGTCGGGGATGTGAGTACGCGCCGGGTTCCAAACGAGTAGCGAGCATACGTCAGGAGGCTATAGCATGGACTCTGGTATCCCCAAAGGCGGCTCTTGCATCATAGCCAACCTGAGTCTAGGGCGGGTGGTCGCCCGAAACGCCAAGATAGCCGCCACCTTTTGGACTCGTCTTAAGGGCTTACTGGGGAAAACGCATCTTCCCCCAACAGATGGGCTGCTGCTCAAGAAGTGCGGCAGCATCCACACCTTCTTCATGAAATTCCCCATCGATGTAGCCTACCTCGACAAGAACATGGTAGTTGCAGCTATTTATCCCGCGGTGCGTCCCTGGCGGACGCTTCCCGGGGCGAGAGGCGGCGTTCACACCCTTGAGATGGCTGCGGGCGCTTTTAGTTTGGCTGGCCTCGAGGTTGGCCACAGGCTAGAGGTTAGACCCAAGTAACGGGTATTGTTCCAAACTGCACCCGGATGATGGTCCTCCTGCCCATGAGTTTCCTTATTCGGCCGACTTCGTGGTACTATAAGGCTTAACTAGCGGGGCTGCAAGGAGGACTTGGTCATGGCCGGCAAGGAGTACAATGCTACACGAATTGAGAAGAAATGGCAGGACATCTGGGAGAAAGAAGGAGTGTTTCGAGCTAGCTCCGATAAGAGCAAGCCCAAGTACTACGCCCTAATTGAATTCCCATACCCCTCGGGAGACGGGCTTCACGTGGGTCACCCAAGGAGTAACACTGCCATTGACATAATCGCGAGAAAGAGACGTATGGACGGCTACAATGTTCTGTATCCCATCGGCTACGACGCTTTTGGGCTGCCCACCGAGAACTACGCCATAAAACACAAGATACACCCAAGGATAGTCACAGAGAAGAACGTGGGCCGTTTTCGCAACCAGCTCAAATCTCTGGGGTTCTCCTTTGACTGGTCTAGAGAGGTCAACACCGCTGACCCCGATTATTACAAATGGACCCAGTGGATATTCCTCAAACTTTACGAGAAGGGACTTGCCTACAAGGCCGAAATCCCCATCAACTGGTGCACCTCGTGCAAGATCGGATTGGCCAACGAGGAAGTGGTGGGCGGCGTGTGCGAGCGGTGCGGCGGCACTGTGATCCGGAAAATCAAAAGCCAATGGATGCTAAAGATAACCGAGTACGCCCAAAGACTTCTGGATGATCTGGATACCGTCGACTACATGGAGAAAATCAAGGCCCAGCAGAGGCACTGGATCGGCAGGTCACAAGGGGCCGAAGCGGATTTTGCCATATCCGGCACCAATGGAAAGGCCCGCATAAGAGTGTTCACTACCAGGCCGGATACGCTTTTCGGCGCCACTTATATGGTGCTGTCTCCTGAGCATCCCCTTGTGGATAGACAAAAGGATACTATCGAGAACTGGGATGATGTGGTTCTCTACCGCCAGGAGGCGGCCAAGAAATCGGACTTTGAAAGGACTGAAGTGAGCAAAGAGAAAACCGGGGTGCCTTTGAAGGGCATTGCGGCGGTGAACCCTGCCACGGGCAAGGAGATCCCCGTGTGGATATCTGACTATGTGCTCATGTCCTACGGCACAGGGGCCATCATGGCGGTTCCGGGCCACGATGCCCGTGACTGGGAGTTTGCCAGACACTTCGCTCTCCCCATTGTAGAAGTGGTAAAGGGCGGAGACGTCCAGAAAGAAGCTTTTGTGGATATCGAGTCCGGGACTTTGGTGAACTCTGGCTTCCTTAACGGGCTACCTGTGGCTCAAGGAATTGAGACCATGATTACTTGGCTTGAGGAGAAGGGGCTCGGCCAGAGAAAGGTTAACTACAAGCTCAGGGACTGGGTGTTCTCGCGCCAGCGATACTGGGGCGAACCTATACCCATGGTGTATTGCGGCAAATGCGGTTGGGTCCCGGTGCCGGAGAAAACCTCCCGGTTAGGCTCCCCGATGTGAAAGACTACATGCCCAACGAAGAAGGCGAGTCGCCCCTGGCTGATGTGACTGAGTGGGTCAACACCACCTGCCCGTCTTGCGGCGGCCCCGCCAAGCGGGAGACCGACACCATGCCCAACTGGGCAGGTTCATCGTGGTATTTCCTGCGCTACACAGACCCCCACAACGCTGAGGAACTGGCTTCTCTCCAAGAACTCAAGTACTGGCTGCCTGTAGACTGGTATAATGGGGGGATGGAGCACACCACGCTTCACCTTCTGTACTCTAGGTTTTGGCACAAGTTTCTTTACGATATTGGAGTGGTGCCCACGCCTGAGCCTTACATGAAAAGGACTTCTCACGGAATGATCTTGGCGGAAAATGGCGAGAAGATGTCAAAGTCCAGGGGAAACGTGATTAACCCCGACCCCATTGTCAAAGAGTTTGGGGCCGACACTTTCAGAGTCTACGAGATGTTCATCGGCGCTTTTGAACAGGCGATCCCTTGGTCGCAACAGGGCCTCAAGGGGTGCCGCCGTTTCCTGGAACGGGTGTGGAAGCTCCAGGACATATTGGTGAACGACCTCTCTTATTCTCCCGAGTTTGAGGTGGCTATGCACCGGACTGTGAAGAAGGTTACTGAAGACTACGAGAGGATGAAGTTTAACACTGCCGTATCGGCCATGATGACCTTGGTCAACGAGTTTTTGGCGGCAGGCCGGATTACTAAGGGAGAACTCTCAACCTTGCTTCTGCTCCTTTACCCTGCGGCGCCCCACATAGCTGAGGAGATGTGGGAGAATGCCCAGTTTGGGGGCATGTTGCACCATAAGAAATGGCCCGCCTGGGATGAAAGCAAGACCGTTGGGGCTGTGGTGGAAGTGGGGGTCCAGGTCAACGGCAGACTCAGAAGCGTAGTCAGCGTGCCTCAGGGAGCCGACCAGGATGCAGCCAAGGCAGTTCTTATGCAGGACGAAGGTGTTAGGCGGCATCTTCTTGGCAGGACAATAGTGAAAGAGATCTACATTCCAGACCGGATGTACAGCATAGTGGTTAAGTAAGAGTTAAGAAAGTAGAGCTGGAGTTTTTTGGCCCCGGCGGAAGCGATAGCCCCGGGGCTTTCGCTTTTTTTGAAATTTACACTATCGACCGGATCCATGACCTTTCCCTCGAGTGACAATGTACTTGGAGCCAAAGGTGGAAGGGGGCGTTGAACACACCATAGGACAACCAAGTGGGCTGAAGATGGCGCAAGATGTAAGTTAGAAGGCAGTCTTAGCAGGATTCGTGTTTACGTGTGTCAAACATCAGTCTAGTATAGTTTATAGTACGGTAACTGATCATGAAGGTTGGAGAGATGACCATTGACGGGAGCACCTGCCACCGGGATCGTACTTAACATTCAGAAGTATTCTTTGCACGACGGGCCGGGCATAAGAACTACCGTCTTTTTGAAGGGGTGCCCACTGAGCTGCTGGTGGTGTCACAACCCTGAGAGCCACTTACGCGGCGAGGAAATCATGTCTTGGCCATCCAGGTGCCTGGGATGCGGTGCCTGCCAGGCCGTCTGTCCCACAGGCGCCATATCCATGGTAGAAGGGAAAGCGGTTATCGACAGGGCGAAGTGCACGGTCTGCGGTGAATGCGCCAGGGTGTGCGGGGCCTCTGCCAAGGAAATGGTGGGGAAGGTACTCACGTCGGACCAGGTCATGACCGAGGTCATGAAAGACCGCATTTTCTACGACGAGTCGGGCGGAGGCGTGACGTTTTCAGGGGGAGAGCCCTTGATGCAGCCCCAGTTCCTCAAGGAACTTCTTATGAAGAGCAAGGAGGAGGGACTTGAAACCACCGTAGACACATCGGGCTTGGCCAACTGGGCTGTTCTTCGGGATATTGCACCGTTTACGGATTTGTTCCTGTATGACGTCAAAGTGATGGATGACCACAAACACCAGAAGTACATTGGCGCGTCAAACAAGGTGGTTCTCGAGAATCTAGAGAAACTGGTCGGTCTGGGCAGCAGAGTCCGGGCGAGGATTCCCATTATACCGGGAGTGAACGATGACGACCGTAATCTCCGGCAGACGGGCGAGTTTTTATCAAGGATTGGCATAAGAGATGTCAACGTTCTGCCCTATCACAGCATGGGGTCAGACAAGTATTCAAGGCTGCAAAAAGAGTACCTGCTTAAGGATCTCAAGGCTCCGACAGACGACACAATGAAAAGGGTAACAAGAGTGCTGTCTTCGTTGGGGCTTAATGTCAAGACGGGAGGATGAGGAGGCTGTGAGAGAGAGAGTCGCGAAACTACGCAACATTAGCCTGGAGACTGTGCCAACGCTGTCAGTGGAGCGCGCCAGGCTGGTCACCCAGGCCTACAAGAAATACGAGGGGACAGTCTCGACCCCGGTGCTTCGAGCCCTCACATTTAAGCACCTCATGGAGCAGAAGACTATCTATATAGGCGATGGCGAGCTTATTGTAGGGGAACGAGGCCCGAGCCCCAAGGCCACTCCGACGTATCCTGAGCTTTGCTGCCACACAGTAGAGGATTTCGATGTTATCGATAAACGCGAGAAGACCTTCTTTCGGGTCAACGATGAGGCAAAGACTATCCAGGGTCAGGAGATCATCCCTTTCTGGGAAAATCGGGCCATGCGCACCAAGCTCTTTGCCCAGATGACCAAGGAGTGGGTAGACTGCTACGAAGCGGGCATATTCACAGAGTTCATGGAGCAGCGCGCCCCTGGTCATACCGTGGCTGACGACAAGGTGTACCATAGGGGTTTTCTGGATTTCAAGAAGGAGATTCAGGACTCTTTGGCCGGTCTGGACTTCCAGAATGACGCACGGGCTTTTGACAAGCAGGAGCAACTCAAGGCCATGGCCATATGCTGTGACGCCATTGTCCGGTTTGGCCAGCGTCACGCCGAGAAGGCACTAGAGATGGCCAAGGAAACAGCAGATCCCCAGCGAAAGAAAGAACTCCTAGACATAGCCGAGGTCTGTAACCATGTTCCGGCTCATGCTCCCAGGAGTTTCAGAGAAGCCCTGCAAATGTACTGGTTCCTTCATCTGGGCGTGATCACCGAACTTAACACGTGGGACTCTTTTAACCCCGGAAGGCTTGATCAGCACCTCAACGCCTTCTACAAAAAGGGCATAGAAGACGGCACTCTTACCAGAGAGGACGCCGAGGAATTGCTCCAATGCTTCTGGGTGAAGTTCAACAATCAGCCTGCTCCCCCCAAAGTGGGGATCACTTTGGCTGAAAGCGGCACCTACACCGACTTCGCCAATATCAACAGCGGAGGCCTAACCATCGATGGGTCCGATGGCGTCAACGACGTAACCTATCTTGTGCTGGATGTCATCGACGAAATGAGAATTCTGCAGCCCAGCTCAAACATTCAGGTGAGCAAGAAGAATCCCGACAAGTTTGTGCGCAGAGCCTGCGAGATCATCCGCGGTGGGTGGGGTCAGCCGTCGGTATTCAACGCAGACGCGGTTATTGAGGAGATGCTTCTGGCCGGGAAGTCTGTAGAGGATGCCCGGTGCGGAGGCACCAGCGGATGCGTGGAAACAGGGGCTTTTGGAAAGGAAAGCTACATTCTTACCGGGTATCTGAACCTCCCGAAGATCCTAGAAATCACTATGCATAATGGCTTCGACCCCAGGACTGGGAAGAGGCTAGGTATCGAGACCGGTGAGGTAACCGGGTTTGCTGCCTTTGATGAGCTCGTGGATGCTTTTAGGAAGCAGCTCAAGCACTTTGTTGACATCAAGGTGAGGGGCAACAATGTCATAGAGAAGCTGTACGCCGAATACATGCCCTGCCCGTTCCTTTCCATTACCGTCAGCGACTGCATACAGGATGCAAGCGACTACAACGCCGGAGGCGCCCGATATCACACCCGCTACATCCAGGGCGTGGGCATCGGTTCCATCACCGACAGTCTTGCGGCTATCAAGCATTATGTGTACGACCAGAAGACTTTTTCCATGGCGAAACTTCTGGAGATCTTGGCCAAGGACTTTGAGGGCTACGAGATGGAGAGGCTGACTCTCGTAAACAAGGCGCCCAAGTATGGCAACGACGATGATTACGCCGATGATATCATGCGGGAAGTGTTTGATGCTTTCTACAACACCGTCACCGGGAGGAAATCGCCTACCGGAGGCACCTACCGCATCGACATGCTGCCGACCACCTGCCACGTCTACTTTGGCTCGGTGATCGGAGCTACTCCAGACGGGCGCAACGCGGCAGAGCCTCTATCAGAAGGTATCTCGCCTGTTCAGGGCAGAGACAGGTTCGGCCCAACGGCAGTCATCAAGTCGGCGTCAAAGATGGATCATGTCAGGACCGGCGGCACTCTTCTGAACCAAAAGTTCACGCCCAAACTCCTGGAAGGTCCGGAAGGGCTGAATAGCTTGGTGCATCTCATCAGAGCCTACTTTAAACTGGGCGGTCACCACATACAGTTTAACGTGGTAAGCGCCGACACTCTGCGCGAAGCTCAGGCGCACCCGGAGAAACACAGGGATCTCATTGTCAGGGTGGCCGGGTACTCCGACTACTTCTGCGACCTAACCAAGGCGCTTCAGGACGAGATCATCGCCAGGACCGAGCATCAAGCGTTCTAGAGTCTGAACGTAATCGTATGGGGAGTGAGTGTTGTGTCTGTAGTGCCAGCCGAAACCCTCTTGGCCCGATTGGGGAGTCTGCGCAAGAAGATGGCAGCCAGCGGTTTTGATGCCGTTCTCATTAACCACCCGGCCAACCGGTACTACGTGGGAGGGGTTAAGGCTGACGACGTCCAGATAGGTGAGTCGGCCGGCTGGCTCCTTGTGGGCCGGGACAAAGGCTACGGGCTGTTTAGCAGCGCTCACTATGAAGAGTGGAAAACCGAGGTGTGCCATCTTGATGTCCAATGTGTCCAGGCGCCCTCTGCCAGGAAGTATCCTGTCAGGGCAGCGGAACTCATTTCGGCAAACGGATGGCGCACCTTGGCAGTTGACGAGGATGCCCTGAGTTTGAGGTGGTACCGAGAGATCTTGGCGAACCTTGAAGATGGCTACACCATCACCGGGATGGGCAGAATCTTGGACGAGCTGCGAGCAATCAAGGATGACTGGGAAGTCGCTCTGGTGAGAGAGGCTTGCTCCATCACCTGGCAGGCATACGAGTCTGTTCTCACTCGAGCCAAACCGGGGATCACCGAAAAGGAGTTGGCTTGGGACTAGAAAGCGCCATGCATGCCCGAGGCGCCGAGGGCCCCGGGTTCGATACTATTGTGGCGGCGGGCCCTAGGGCGGCGGTACCCCACCACGTGCCTGACAACAGGGAGATAGCTCGGGGCGAGCCGGTGGTGGTGGATATGGGAGCAAAAGTGCAGGGGTATTGCGCTGACATGACTAGAACCTTCTGTTTCGGCAAGGCGCCTGAGAGACTGAAAGCCGTTTACGCTGAAGTCAAGGCCGCTTTAGACGAGGCTGTATCCAGAGCCGTGGTAGGCAGCTCCACTTCCTACGTGGCTACGGCAGGCGCCGACACCGGAGGCCACGGAGTGGGGCTCACGGTCCACGAGTATCCTGGACTGGGCGGGGATACCCTGTTGGAGCCCAACATGGCATTGGCCATCGAACCGGGTATCTATGTGCCGGGATGGGGAGGGGTTCGTCTGGAAGACACTATCCTAGTCAGGCCCCAAGGTTCCGAAAGGCTAACCAAGGCCGCCATGGTGTTGGAAATATAGCGTCGCGAAATCCACGAGGCCGCCGGTACCCTTACCTGTACCTGCGGCCTTATTCACTTCTTTGAGGCGTATATCCACCTGTCCCCTGTGGGCGTTGTCTCCCACAGTATCTCCTGGAAGCCTGCCAGCAGGGCTCTTGCTTCGTCATCAGTGTAGTATCGCCAGACTACCCCCTGAAGGTCGTCTTCTGTGTACACCCATGATCCGTCGGGAAGAGTCTCGTGAGGGGCAGGGTCTGATTCCTGGCCATCTAGGCTTAGAAACAGGACGCCCCCTACCTTAAGAACTCGGTGAATCTCTGACATGGCTTTGGTTCCTTCCGAGAACAGCACATGGTCAATCAAGCCGCTTGCCACTATGCCATCAAAGGAAGCGTCAGGGAAGGGCAGTTGGGACGCTGAGGCGACTCTAAAGTCGATGTCCCTGGACTGCTGTTTGGCCCAACTCTTGGCCATGTCGATGGCGATTGGCGATATGTCAACACCTGCGCAGCTCATCCCTAAGCGGCTCAGGTACATGGTCCATCTGCCTACAGCGCATCCCACATCAAGTACGTTCTTTACTCCGCAAGACAGGAGAAACTCGCCAACGTCCCTAGTTTTGCCCGACACAGGTGTTTCTCGGTAGAACTGCCTTGGTACTCGCTGGAACCTGCGATCCCAGACGCTTGCCTGATCCGGGATGGTTCCCCATGTTTCCTCGGACATTCTCCACATCCCCTTGAGCGCGGTGAGCAGAGAACGCCCACCGCGCCATCTTTGTCAAAATCGGCTGCTTACTTATAATAGCAAACGTATACGGCGTCGTTATCCAGTTCCAGGTCAAAAGACTTGCCAGGCGCCACCACAAATTTCTGCCCCTCAGAGAACACTTGCCAGGTCTCTGATCCCGGCAATTTCACCTTCATAGACCCTACGACCACGTTCATGTGTTCTTCTTGCGATGTGGAGAAGGTGTACTTACCGGGCTCCATTGCTCCTACGGTGGCGTAACCCTCTTTGGTGTTTACTCCCAGACTCTGTACTTTTCCATCGAAATAGACGCTGTGTTTCATGGTCGACCCTCCAATTTCTGCCGGAACTTGCCGGCTTATTAGGAAAACCGCACAAGCCCTGAATCGTATCGTCCGGGATTCTTGCGAAAACCCCTTCTCGTTAGCCTCCAATCAACCGGAAGCCTGAGGGGATGGGGTCTTCGGGATCCAGCACTAGCTGGTTGAACCCGGTGATGAACGCTCTTCCTGACACTTCAGGTACGATGGCGGGAATTCCTGCCACTTGGGTGCGTTCAAGGATCTTGCCTGTCATGGACGTGTCGATGATGGAGAGGTTCTCCAACTGGTCGCCATCCTTCATGATCCCCTTGTGGTTATGCAAGGCTACTCTTCCTCCGGTGCCCGTACCGGTTGGGGATCTATCAATCTGGCCCTCTGCGAAGATGCAGATATTCTTGCTCTTAAGTTGGTTACCTTTGCGCTCCACTGGATCCATGATGATGGTGCCGTAAATGCCGTTTAGACCTGGTTCAAGAGGATGCATGATCTCCATGGCGTCCATTACCTTGTATTTAATCTCCATACCTTTCTTGACTAGGGTCTCGACGTTTTCGGCCTTGAGTTCGACTCCGATTTTGTGGGCGTCTACGTAGACATAGAAAGCTCCGCAGAAGGCCACGTCACAGATCACGGGCCCGACTCCGTCCACGTTCACCGTTATGTCCTCTTTTAGAACGAAAGACGGGACGTTGGCGAAACGTACGCTCTTCACCTTGTTGTTCTCGATACGGGCGTAAGATGTAATGCGGCCCGCAGGCGAGTCGATTCTGAGGACGTTTTCGCCTTCGTGGGCGTTCATCATACCTGTCTCGAACACCACAGTGGTGATGCCGATGGTGGCGTGTCCGCACATGGTGCTAAGGCCCTCGTTGTGGGTGAACAGGACGCCGATGTCGCCGTCCGGGGTTACGGGGGGAACGACTATGCACCCGTACATGCCGGCATGGCCTCTAGGTTCGAACATGAGCATCTTTCGGATATGGTCGTAATGCTCAAGTACGTATTCCCTTTTCTCTAAGATGGTATTGCCCGGGATCGGGGGAAACCCCGATGTTATGATCCGAGTTGGCTCACCGCCTGTGTGTGAGTCTATGCAGGTAATAGACCTCTCAAAGGTCATCATAGATATGCACCTTCTTCCGTTTACTTGCTACATGCACACTTCCTGGCCAAGCCCAAGCGCAACGGCTCTTTGGTAGGCTAACTTTGATACCTCCAAGTCGAAAAGAGCCATCCCCACCGATTTTGCAAAGGTAGTGCCGGTACAGACAGACGCCTTATCCTTCTCGTTCTGCAGGAAATGACCGAAAGTCTCGATCTGCTCTTCTTTCAAGAGTCCCTGGGCCAACGGGTAGACCAGGTCTCCGGTTTCCTCTTTGGCGTGCTCAGTGTCTATGTACACTTTGTCCAAAAGCCCAAACAGCGCTGGAGGAAACTCCCGCATGGAAGGCTTGTAAGACCCTATTCCCACGAAGTGTTTCCCCGCCAAGAGCGAAGCATCATCTGGCAGGACGGGTTCATTGGACGTAGTAGTTGTGACGACGATTTCCGCCAAAGATAGGAGTTCCTCTGTAGATGCGGTTCCTCTCACCTTCACTCCGGGAAGCTCCTTGGAAAGCCGTTCTACAAAAGAAAGAACGGCCCCAGGGTATCGGTCAAACACAGACACTTCCCTAATAGGCCGAGCCTTGCAGGCGAAAATCGCTTGGTGGAAGCCTTGTGTTCCCGCCCCCACAATGCCAAGGGAGGCAGCCGACTGGGGAGTAGTGTGCTTGACGGCTACGCCGCCCACGGCTCCTGTCCTTATGGAGGTAAGAGATTTTCCGTCAAGAATCGCCAGGATTCCACCGGTTTCGTAATCATTTAGGACCATGAGACCGTCTATGGCCGGGTGACCCTTTGCAGGGTTCTCAGGGAATACGGTCAGAAACTTTGTACCGAAGGTGTCCCCTGCGAAACACGGCATATAGAGAAGGGTCTTCCGGCTGTAGTCCACATGTATGCGGTCGGGCATGAACATGGCCTTGGATTGGTAGATCCCGTAGGCGCCCTCGATTGAGCCCATGACTTCCTCAGGCGTCAGCGCCTTCTGAAGGGCTTCGCGGTTGAGTACGAGCAATGGCATCCCCCTTTCCTATAATGAGAAACATATCTAGCGGATAACCGCTTAAGGGATGCTATTTGACGTGCAGGCGGATTTTACCTCCCCGACCTAGTTGTACCTTAGTGACAAGCAAGTTCATATGAGAGCACAAAGGAGTTTTGCCCGAAGACGCTGTACAAACCCGGGAGACTTTAGGATTTTGGAAGGAGACTTCGCCAATGATAAGCCTCGAAGACGTAGTGGGCCTCAAGTATCTGGGAAAGTGGTCGTGGAGTCCGAATGGGAGGTTTATTAGCTATCTCTGGGATGACGGCGGAGTGGTGGATCTGTGGATGGCGGAGCCTGGAGTCAGCGAGCCCAAGCGGCTCACTTGGGCAAAGAAGGGCGTTACGGATCTCTCTTGGCGGCCTGGAACAGGCGATCTCTACTTCGTGGAAGATGGCGGCCTACGCAGAGCCGCGGCCGCAGCCGACGAATTCCATGTTCAGCCGCTTCTGCATAGCGCCAAGTCTTTGCAGTCTCTCGCTTGGTCTCCAGACGGCGCCACTCTTGCTTTCACCCGGGAGGGGCGGACATGGTTCTATGAACCCGAGACTCAAAGCTATCGAGAACTGGAATTGCCCGGTTCATTGATCCGCGCGGGGCGCAATTTCGGCACCGTCTTGTGGTCGCCGTCTTCTCGCACCTTTGCATACGGTTTCAGGGATGATGAAACTAGGCGCCAGTTCGGCGTGGCTACTCGGGATGGAACCGTGCTGTGGCAATCCAGTTTTGACGTGTCAGCCGGGCGCCTAGCCTGGCTAGATGATGATACTCTCTACTTCGCCCTGCAAGGTTACTTGAAAGAGTCCGCCGACTTCATGTCGCTTTCTTTGTCTGGAGAGAAACCAGAGGTGAACCTCATCCGGCACATCCAAGGCAATGGGAAGGTGGAGATCTACTTCACCGACGCCTATCCTTCGCCTGACGGATCCAAGGTCCTGTTCCTTCTAGAGGACGACGGATGGGCACACCACTACCTTCTGGACAGGGAAGATGGAAGCCTAAAACAGCTCACTTTCGGCCAATGCGAGGACTTCGGCTATATAGGCGATGCGCCTATGTGGTGGCCTGACTCTGGATCTTTTGCATTTTCCTCGAATCGCGGCTCTCTGGGCGAGCGGCGAATTTTCCGGTACAGCCTTGATATGCAAAGCGATCACGTGTTGATCGACCTTCCGGGCACCAACACGGATCTGAAGGTTTCATCCCAGGGACGCCTAGCCTTCGTCCATTGTGATGCTACTCGCAATATGGACCTTTGGGTAGCGGGCCCCAACGGCGAGAATCCGAGTCAAGTGACGTTCTCCATGCCTCCTGCATGGACCCGGGAAAGCCAGTACGAGCCCGAGGAAGTGTCCTTCGAGAGTAACGGCGGTATGAGGGCACACGGTTATTTGATGCGGCCAAAGGATATCGCGGCAGGCGCCAAGTTGCCGGGGCTGGTTTGGCTTCACGGCGGACCTATCAGGCAATTCCGCCGGGGCTGGCACCCTCTTCAGACCTACGCTATATACCACGCCATAAACCAATACTTGGTTCAAAGCGGGTATGTAGTGCTGTCCCTCAACTACCGCGGCGGAATTGGGTACGGGCGTGAGTTCCGCAATGCTCTATATCACAAGATTGGCATAGATGATGTGGCCGATGTGGCTAACGCAGGGCGTTTCCTGAAGACCCTTCCCTTTGTGGACCCCGACAACGTTGGGCTGTGGGGACTCAGCTACGGGGGATTCATGACTCTCCACTGTCTGGCCCAGCACCCCGACGTTTACAAATGCGGGGTCAACGTGGCGGGCATGTGGAATTTCGTGCAATACATCAAGTGGTTCGAGTCTTGGGCGGGCAAACACTCGTGCTTTTTCAAGATTTTCTTGGGCGGCGACCCTGAGGAGTCCCCCGAAATGCACCGCCAAGCGTCGCCCCACACTCACGTTCGCGGCCTCAGAGCGCCGCTATTGAGCGTCCACGGGACTATGGATGCCAACGTGGATTTTGAGCAGGTGGAGCGGATAATCGAAGACTGCGTGGAACACGGGAAATACCATGAGGAAATCTGTTATCCCGGAGAGCTTCACACTTTCGTCAGGAGGAAGACTTGGCTGGACGCCATCCCGAAGATCGCGGCTTTCCTTGGGAGATACTTGAAGAAGGGCTCGTTCTGAGGCTGTGTCTGGGATTCTGCCCCTTGTATGCAGGATACTGATATACTTATGTTGAAGTCATATTATCAGACATCTGTTTAGTTCCGGTGTTTACTTGTGGGGGTGGAGAGGGGCATGACTGTTCAGAACGTAGTAGATGAGCTCGCTAGAGTCATCAAACGGCCAATCACTGTGGAGGACGCTGACGGCCGCTTAATCGCATATTCGGTGCACGACGAGCCTGTGGACCTTGTTCGCATGGAAACCCTCTTGCGTAAAGGAGCGTCTTCGGCAACTATTGATGTCCTCAAGAGAAGAGGCGTGTATCGCGCCATAAACTCGGCCCCTGGGATAATCCGGGTTCCTGCCATACCGGAGATCGGATTCACTTCAAGGATCTGTGCAGCTATCCGCGGAGGCACTCGGGTACTGGGATATCTCTGGGTGGTAGATGAGAGCCCATCGATTCCCCCGTACATGGAGGAGAGCTTGCGCCAGACATGCCGGCTTCTTGCGTCCGAGATTCTGGACCGGGGGGCCCTGGCCAAGGAGAAGCAGCAGACGGAGCTAATCAGAGATCTCATCGGTGGCAAGGAGACAGATCAAAGCGCTTTGTATTTGAGGGCAAAGGCCCTTGGCTGGTATCCCGAGCCTCCCTTTCAGACCATGGTGGTTCGCTCCGGCAGCATGGCCAAACCTGATACCAAAGAGGCTCTTACAAGGGAAATCGAAGCTTACCTTGGCAAGGCTCGGATTTTCTTTGTAAAGGGCACAGAGAAGGATGAGAACGTCATTGTGCTAGGCGGCGCTTGGCTCGGGCGTGTATCTTCCTTGGCTAGACACTTGGAGGAGAAGGTTCAGGATTACGCCAACGGGGCTGTAGGCGTAGGCACTTCTGGCGAGAACTTCCTTCACATCCACAGGAGTTACGAAGAAGCTTCTGCCGCCATCAGTATGGGAGCTCGGTTGAATCTGAGAGGGCCTTGTTTTGACTACGCCACGCTTGCTCCCTATGAGCTAGTCTCGTGCATGGCGCACTGCAAGAAGACGGGGGATTTTGGCCGTAATCTGGTGGAGAAGGTAATAGCTTATGACGCTCTTCGCGATGGCGACCTGTTTCTCACCTTAGAGGCATATCTAGATCTCTACGGTAAGAGGAAGGCTGCCGCAAAGAGGCTCAATATCCACCCCAATACCCTCGACTATAGGGTCAAGCGCATAAGAGAGATCACCCAGGTGGATTTCGACGATCCCAACGTCAGGCTCGTGATGCACGTCTGGGTCAAGGCACTGAGATCCGCCAAGGTTTCTCAGGAGACTTCGAAAACGGAGGTGGGGTACAGAGACACAGGCTACGTGTCGGAGAGAATAAGCGCATCGTTTTCCGGTGACAAAGAGAAAGTCTGGAAGGAGCGATGATTAATGGAGTATCGAATTACGGCCCCTGAGTACAAGCGGCGGACCGCTCTTGTGCTCAACAGCATGAAGGAAAAAGGTTTGGATGCGTTCATTTTTTGGAATTCCACTAGTGTCCTATATCTGACTGGTTTCGCTTTTATCCCCACCGAAAGACCCGTGGGCCTTATCGTGGGAAAAGACGGCAAGAAGACCATCTATGTTCCCCGGCTTGAAGTTGAGCATGCGGGCGGAATACCCGAAATCAACGATGTCAAGCACTATGACGAGTACATCGGCCCTAAGCATCCAATGGTCATATTTGGTGAGGCTATGGATGGCATGGGTCTGTCTAACGCCACCATAGGTTCCGATGCGGCTGGATATGGTTCAGCCTGGGGTTATAGCGGCCCTAGACTGGCGGAAGTGCTTCCCAAAGCCAAGATCGTTGTAGACTCGGAACTAGTCCCGACCCTTAGGGTCATTAAGTCCGAAGAGGAAATCCGGCTTATAAGACAGAGCGCAACATGGGGTAACCTCGCTCACGCGCTTCTGCAGGAATACTCACTCCCCGGGCGCACCGAGAACGAGATCTCTATGAGAGCTTCTATGGAAGCGACCATGGCCATGATCAAGACACTTGGCAGCACCTATTCACCTTTGGGTGGATCTGGGGCTTCAGCGGGCTTCCGCGGCCAGATAGGCCCCAACTCGGCGCTGCCTCACGCCATCACCATTAACGCCGTCCTAAAGCCAGGTGACGTTCTCGTAACCGGAGCGGGGGCCTCAGTGGCAGGCTACGGAAGTGAACTTGAACGCACCATGTTTGTGGGTGAACCCGATGCGGAGAAGCGGCGCTTCTTTGACCACATGATGGCGCTCATGGAGATCGCTTTCGAACATATGAAACCCGGCCTAAAGTGCAGTGACGTAGACAACGCGTGCAGGGCATACTACGACAAGCACAACCTGTGGGAGTACTGGCGCCACCATACCGGCCACTGCCTAGGTATGCTAGGGCATGAGGCGCCTTTCCTAGACTCGGGCGATCATACGGTGATGAAGCCTGGCATGGTGTTCAGCATAGAGCCGGGACTCTACGTTCCTGGGCTTGGCGGGTTCAGGCATTCTGACACCGTGGTCGTAACTGAAACCGGCATGGATTTCATCACTTACTACCCGAGGCAACTGTCTGATCTTATCTGTGGATAGGAAGGGAGTCTCTAGGATGTCCAAAACGGCGAACAACGAGCTAGCCAACGTTTACAGGAAACTCGATGCCAAGATTGCCGACGAGATTTACAAACTCTCGTCAGGGAACGTCTATGAGACCGTGGCGGTGGTTCCTTCTCTGGAGTCCAAGGAACAGTCCAAAGTAGTCTTCCAGAGTCTTCTCAAGGAAGCCCAAGCTTTGCAGACGCCCGATTCCGTGTTCTCTCTGGTCAAAGATCACCTGGTAGAGTTCTTGCAGGGACGCATCTCCGGCGTCGACTCAAGTTATCTGCACCTTAACCGCTTTGTAGGTGCCCAGACACGCCTGGTGGATTTCTCAACCCGTCAAGACTCAAGGCCTGCGTCCAAACGGGCAGAGGTCTTGGACGCTAGGTTTGGCCAGATGGATGCCGTCTGGGACGGCGTAAAGAAACTCTTTGGCACTGTTCCAGCGGACAAGGTCCGGGAGGTTGTCAGGGCGTGCGAGGTGTTGGATACCGTGTCCACTGCCGCGGCTGCCAACATCGACGAGAAGTACGCAGGTCTTGGTTCTGGTGAGAGGGCCAAGCTTTTGGCAGGGCTTGAGGGTCTAGCGGCCAAAGCCCGCGCATGGAAGTCAGAGGCAGGGCAGGAGGCCTCCGCCAGGGCTCAAGAGCCCGGTGCGGCTAAGGAACCCAGCGAGTCTTTGGATGCTCAAAGGAAGAGTTATGAACGGGTGCTATTGGAGGAGTGCGGAGTGAGTCTGAGCGAGCTCCTCAAATGGCACGAGGAAGAGATCGCCGGGACAAGGGCCGAACTCATAGAGACGGCTACCAAGACAGGGCTTCAGCCCGTCAAGAGCCAGAACGATGCATTCGACATCCTTCAGAAGCACGGCGGTCCCTGCGACACTGTTGAAGAGATGTTCGAGCGCATGGTTGGGTACGTCGCGGCTGCCAAGGCGGCCACTAAGGATGGATACGTTGATCTCCCTGAGGAGACGTGTCTTGTAATCCCAACTCCTGAGCAGACCAAGGATGATTTCCCTTGGGGGGGCTACGGAGGCGGTTGCCGGAGGAGGAGGCCCATGGTGGGTGCCGTCTTCTTGAATGATAGCAACTACAAGGCTGTGACCGATGGCTGGCTCAAGATGATGGCCATTCACGAGTGCTATCCCGGACATCACGCTCAGTGGGTCAGGAGCACCTTGGATACGCTGCCTGAGACGGTAAAGTTAGGTTCAAGGGGAACTCCGCTTCTCGAGGGCACGGCTCACCGCTCGGAAAAGCTCATGGAGTGGATTTTCCCAGACGATCCGGTATTCCCGTTGTTTGTCAGGCTGCGTCGCCACCACACGGCCGTCAGGATCAAGGCCGACCTGATGATGCACTACTTTGGGCGCCCCATCGACGAGGTGGTTGAACTGTACATGAAGGAACTGGGATTCGATAGGAACTCTGCCAGGGGTCAGGTTAGGTATCAGGAGCGTAACCCCGGCTACATGACCTGCTATTACTACGGCATGAAGAGGCTTGCGGACCTTCAGGCTCAAAGCGGTTTGGATGACAAAGCCTTTACCCAGTTGCTCTTCGCCGTGGGTCGCATCAGCCTTGAGAATTTCGCTAAGTTCCTGGCGCTTCCGGATGCCGACAAGAAGCGGTTCCAGACCGAGTTCGATAGCCTAGTTCCGACCGGCTAGAAAGCTTTTGGGTCGTATCTGGTCGACAAAGAGGGTATTCGGCCCGGAATGTGGAATTCAATATCTAGGTTACCTGACAGCCCGCGATTAGCGGGCTGTCAGGCTGTGAAAGAGCTTTTTGGCCAAAAGGTCTCACGGCACATCGAGTCAAGGAGGAAGTTCGAGGTGGCCGCGCCTATAGCAAAGATCTCCAAGCCGTCGAAGCTCACCCAGACAATAGCCGAACGATTGAGAACCATGATTGTCGAGGGTGCGCTCAAACCCGGAGAGCGGCTTCCTACAGAAAAAGAGCTATGTAAAGGCTTTGGGGTGGGGCGGTCCTCTGTAAGGGAAGCTCTCCAGTCTCTTGAGCACGTAGGCTTATTGCGCTCGAGACCGGGAGTTGGTCGGTTTTTGACGGAGGATGCGTTCCTTCTGTTGCAGTCCCAGAATTGGTGGCAAATGATGGAGCGTGCGTCTCAGTTCGAGTGGATGGACGCAAGGATGATTATTGAGGTGTCGGTGGCCAGATTGGCAGCGGAGAGGGCTACCCCTGATGACGTGCGCTATCTTGGAGAAGCCCTGAAGGGAATGGAAGGCTCGGTAGGCAATCTGGATAGATTCTTTGAAATCGAACTTGAAGCCCATCTGTGTGTCGCCAAAGCGTGCGGAAACAAAATACTGACAGAACTGGTCGGCTATCTGATTCAAAGAATTTCTGGAGAGGCGGAGAAGTTCCTTCGTACCCTGCCTTATACGGCTACGAGGACTCTAGAGGATTTCCGCAACATACTTCGGGCTTTCCAAAACAAAGACGGAGCACTGGCAGGCGACGCCATGGAGAAACATCTGCGAGGCATCAGCGATGTACTTGCCAAAGGTCATGAGGCGGGGAGGCTCTCATAGAGTATAGGGACAGGCATTGACGGATCTCCACTTAAGGTATAAATATGGCAGGAAGGCTTTTGCAGACCAATAACGTAGCATAGTCGCAGCACATCTTACAGCACTAGACGGAATAGCGAACGTACTAGGAGTGAATCTGGTTGGTCGATGGTTTGATTTTGCATGTGATCCACAACCTTGTTAGGGTTATCCCCGGCTTGACTCAGAATTACTGCCAATGAAGCGAGAGAACTTTATAGTTCTCTCGCTTTGTTATTCCAAATCTCCCAGCTTGTTACGACATGCTTCAAAAGGTTTTCAGGCAGGCTGGGTAGCTGAGCAGGAGGGGGTGATGAGGGGAAAGTGTTCCCTAGTACTGCAGGCGTCGGCAATCTAGTATCTGGATCCTGGGGCGCAGTTTCTGTGGACAATTGGGCTACCGTGGGCCTTCGGATAAGTTTGCGATATTTTGCATTCTTGCAGCGTAAGGCCACTTATGCTACAATGGGTTGAGTTATTAGCAGTCACGGATCTTTTTCCAGATGCCCACTAGTCATACCCCTTGTATGACTATGCCCAGAAACTGCCCAATCATCGGAAAAAGGCCGCATTTGGTTCCTAGAGCCTCAAATCTTTGGAGGTGAACTGAGTGTTCGCGAAGGGTATGGCAGTAGATTTCCTGTTAGTCCTCTTCTTGAACTTAGCAGTTGTGTATGTTGTGCAGAAGAGCAAGACTGGTTCGTCGGCTTACACGATCCGCAAGATCCCTGGCCTAGACGCCATCGAGGAAGGTGTCGGGCGTGCAACTGAGATGAACAGGCCGGTTCTTTACCTGCCTGGGTATGCCGACTTCACCGACCCCCAGACACTTGCTTCCATGGCTGTGCTGTCTGAGGTCGCCAAGGTGACCGCCCGTTACGACACTAAACTGGTGGTGCCGGTCAACTACGCTTACGTGCATCCGGTTATGTCCGAGGTGGTGCGTCAGGCTTACGTATCTCAGGGTAAGACCCACAGTTTCAAGCCCGACGACGTCATGTGGTTCTCTGACCACTATTATGGATACGCCATCGCTGTCATCGAACTCATGTTCCGGGAAAAAGTCGCAACTACGGTCATGTTTGGGAACTTCGCCTTTGATGCCCTAATGTACGCTGAAGCGGGCAACCAAGCGGGCGCCATTCAGATCGGGGGCACCGCTTCAACCGCTCAGATCCCATTCTTTGTGGCCGCTTGCGACTACGCCATCATCGGTGAAGAGATCTACGCCGCTGCCGCTTACATCACGAAGGACCCTGTCAGAATCGCCACTATAGTCGTGGAAGACTGGGCGAAGTTCGCGGCTACAGCACTTATCATTATCGGAGTCATTTTGAAGTCCACGGGTTCAGTGGACTTGATCAACAACATCCTAGCCAAGTAGGGAAGGAGTGAGGCCAAATGAAAAGGACTCTGCCGACGTTGATTGCCACAGCCGCCACAGTCATTATCGTGGTTACCACGTTTTTCGGAGTGGCGCCTGGGGTCGGCAAAGAGTTGGACAAGTGGTATATCCTGAGCACTGCCGTAGTGTGCTGCAGCGGCCTCGTCAACTTGACCAACGTTCACTTGCGTAACGTTAGAAAAGCCGGGAAGGACTGGGATCTTTCCATCCTTCTCCTGGTATTGACCTACGGAATGCTGGCTCTTGGTGTGGTTACCAGTCCCACCAATAAGATTTATAACTGGATCTTCCAGGGCACGGTGGTGCCTCTGGGAGCAACGTTCTACTCGATATTGGCGTTTTACATTGTCTCGGCAGCTTATCGTGCCTTTAGGGCGAGATCCCTAGACGCAACGGTTCTTCTGGGCGCTGCCATTATCGTCCTTCTGGGTCGCGCTCCCTTGGGCGAGGCGCTGTATCCCGGATTTGGCACCGCAACAAAGTGGATTATGGATATTCCTAACACTGCTGCTATGCGTGCAGTCGGCTTCGGAGCTACACTCGGCTCGCTGATTACCGCCGTCCGAGTGTTCCTAGGCTTTGAGCGCGCCTACGCAAGCACCGGTGAATAGGGAGGTGCAGAGATGAACATTTGGGAACGTCTTTCCAACCTAGACCGGAGAGTGTACTACGTCCTGCTAATGCTGGTAGTGGCTTGGCCTATTCTGAAGCCTTGGGGGCTCCCTATTAAGACAGGGCAGGAAGCCCAGTCTTTCTTCGATACCATCGAGGCGCTTCCAGAGAACAGCACTATCGCTTTGGCAATCGACTATAGAAGCGACTGCGTGGTTGAGCTCAACCCTCAAGTGGCAACTCTTTACAGGCATGCTTGGAGTAAGGGCGCAAAGATAATCATGTGGTCCATGGTAGACGAGGGAGCAAACGTGACCCAGGCTCTAGTAGAGCCTATCTCTAGCGAATTAGGGAAGACTTACGGAGTAGACTGGATCAACCTGGGCTACAAGCCCGGGGGCGACGTTACCCGTAAGAAGATGATCGACAACTTCTGGGAAGGCGCGGGTTACGCCGACATCGACGGCCACAGCCTCGAGGATTTCCCGATCATGAAGGACTTTGACAGTATCACCGATGCCGATCTTCTCGTTCACATCAGTGGCGTGGTTCCAGGTTCGGCTGAAACGTTCTTGAAGATAGTCGCCATCCCCACGGGTCTTCCCATGGCGGTGGGCACCACAGCCATTCAGGGAACCTCGGAGACTCCGTACTACGCCGCAGGCCAGTACAAGGGGTTCTTGGTGGGTCTTAGAGGAGCAGCCGAGTATGAGTTCCTGGCAAAAGAGCCGGGTCCGGCCATCGTGGGCATGGACGCTCAGTCTGCCGCTCACTTCCTGGTTATCGGCCTGATTCTCCTTGGGAACATCGGTTACTTCGCGACTAAGAAGAAATCCACCACGGAAGGTGGGAGGTGACGAGATGAACGCGCAGATCTGGCTTGCCGCTTTCTTTACCGTCTGCATTTACAGCATGGTTCTCTACAAGGAGAACAAGCTCTTCCGTGTCGCCGAGACAGTTCTGGTTTCCATCACGGCAGCCAACGGGATAGTGTTGAGTTTTCACAACTATATAAAGCCGGCTATCGCCACGGATATCGTTAGAGACCGTAAGTACCTTCAGCTGATTCCGATCCTAATCGGGCTCTTGATGTATACCAGGTTCGTAAAGCCAATCGCTTGGCTGGCTCGTATTCCGATGTCTTTCTGGATCGGCACAGGCGCCGGATACATCTTCACCAAGACTCCGGCTCTGTTCTTCAGCCAGGTTCAGGCTACCTTCATGCCTTTCAATAGCGTCAACAACATCATCTTCATAGTTGGCGTTGTGACGGTTTTGTCGTACTTCTACTTTACGGTAGACTTGAAGAACCCCGTTCTAAACGGTTCAAGCAAAGTAGGGCGCATGTTTATTCTGGTAGCCTTCGGAGCCGCTTTTGCCAACACGGTTATGTCGAGAATCTCGGTGCTTCTGGGCAGACTCCAGTTCATACTGCAGGATTGGTTGAACCTAGCCTAAGAACATTGGTGGCGGGCTCACAAACCAACATGCAATTGAGCATCCGAGACGGTGTATAGGGTGGACATGCATTCATCCAGTGGTATAATCATGTAACATTTCGGCCGTCATCGGAACGTCTTCGGAATCTTCGGCCCGCGTGGCGAGTTCCCTGTTCCGTTAGGGGCAGGGACCCCGCGCGGGTCTTGTGTTTTCCCAGGCTCTGGGCGGCCCGGGCTAGTGCAAAAGGAGGAAGGTCCTATGGTTCGCGATTCGTTTACTACCCGTCTTGGAGTGATTGCAGCAACTCTCGGTTCTGCCGTTGGGTTGGGCAACATATGGAAATTCCCTTTCCTTACGGGGATGAACGGCGGAGCTGCTTTTATCTTGGTGTACCTTCTGTGCACGCTGGTGGTGGGATTGCCCGTGATGATCACCGAACTGGTCATGGGACGCACCGCCAAGGCAGACGCCATAGGGACCCTGAAGAAACTGGCGCCCGGAAAGCCTTGGTGGCTTGTGGGAGCTTCAGGGATCGTGGCGGCGTTCTTGATCATGGCCTTTTACACAGAGGTCGTCGGCTGGATCGTTGCGTATGTCTTTAAGGCTGCGTCTGGGGCTATTTCGTCAACCGAACCAGCAGTTACTACGGCGGCTTTCGAGGCTTTGGTTTCAGATCCCATTAAGTCTCTGTACCTCCAATGGATCGTTTTGGCGTTTGTGGGCATCATCATTGCAGCAGGCGTCTCAAAAGGCATAGAGAAAGTGACAATGCGCCTAATGCCTGCACTGTTCATTATCCTAATCATTGTCTGCATCAGGAGTCTGACTCTTCCCGGTGCCTCGGAGGGGTTGAGGTTTCTTACGCGTCCAGACTTTTCGAAACTGACTTGGCCGACGGTACTAATTGCTATGGGACTTTCATTCTTTAAGCTATCTGTGGGTATGGGCACTATGACAACCTACGGAAGCTACTTCGGGAATGATCAGGACATTCCCGGGACCGCAATCAGAGTAATGCTTTCCGACGTCCTGGTTTCTGTGCTATGCGGCATTGCCATTTTCCCTGCAGTGTTCGCTTTCGGATTCCAAGCCGATTCAGGCCCCGGTCTCCTATTCATAACAATTCCCGCAGTGTTCAGCTCAATGCCTCTAGGGCAAATCCTCATGCCTCTGTTTTTTATCTTGGCAGGTATCGCGGCCACAGGAGCCATGCTTTCTTTGTACGAAGTTCCCGTAGCTTACCTTGAAGGTACCCACAGGTGGTCACGAAAAAATGCGTCGCTGGTCACCTTCATCGCTTTGGCTTTGATCGGGTCGACCGCCGCGCTATCTAATAGCGCCATGGCCGGTGTTAAGGTGTTTGGGATGACTCCCTTTGATCTCTTTGATTTCCTCACGTCAAACATTCTGCTGCCTGTGGGCGGCTTGTTCCTGACAGTTTTCTTGGGATGGTTCTGGGGATGGAAAGACGTCAAGAAAGGCCTTTCTAACGACGGGACGCTAAGTAATGAGCGTTTGATCAAGGTGTTCGGCGTAATCGTGCGGTTTGTCACTCCGGTTTTGGTTCTGCTGGTTCTTCTAAACGGGCTAGGCGTTGTGTAGGGGAAGCCTAGTTTGTCTTGGCAAAAGCGGTGGCATGCGTCCACCGCTTTTGCTTTGTGCGGTTCTATGGATCTTGGCGAGATGCTTGTGGCAGCAAAGATGGGAGCATGGGAAGAAGGACATTGTTGGCCTTCCAACGAATATAATGTCACCAAGTGAAAGGACATGTGTTATACTCTCTTGTGTTTTTGAAACCCTATGGAAGGTGATGGTGAGTGGACGACCCCGGCGGTAGTACGTACTTGTTGGGAATCATCTGTCTCATGCTGTCGGCTGTCTTTTCCGGTTCTGAGAGTGTCCTTTTCTCGTCCGACTACATCAGGTTGAAGAGTAGGTATGCCGGTCACAAAACTTTACGCCGCGTCTTGGGGCTCAAGGAGAGTCCACAGGCGGTTCTGTCTGGTCTCCTTTTAGGAAACACTCTAGTAAACATCGTATTTGCCTCAGTAGTCTCAAGTATCGCTGTGGCGCTTTTGAACATTTCCAGGGACTTAGTGGATCTGGTTTCCACTCTTGCAGGCACTCTGCTTCTTATCCTGTTTGGAGAGATCACTCCGAAACTCATTGGGACCGCCAATCCGGAATTGCTTCTAATGAGGGCTTCCCCTTGGCTGCGTGGTATGGGCGTTTTCATGAAGCCTGTATCTGTTCCCCTCCAAAAGGTGAGTCTGTTTTTCTCATCTCGTCTTCCAGACGTTGGGTCAATGACTGAGGAACTGAACGAGGCCAGACTTCTGGCGGCTGTGGATTTTGGGGAGACTTCGGGCGCCATACGGAACGACGAAAAGGAGATGATCCACGGCGTCATCGATAGCCGGGAACTTGACGTCACCGACGTGATGGTGCCGCGGCCTGATATGGTGGCCATGCAAGAGGATAGAAGTGCGGCAGAAGGTTTGGACCTCATGCTCAGATACGGGTTTTCCCGGATCCCGGTTTTCCGGGACACCCGAGATAACATTACCGGCATCGTCAATATTAAGGACCTCATGGGATTGGTGGGGACATCCGATTTGTCAGAGAATCCCCTGAAAGCGTTCGCAATGCCCCCTTACTTCGTGCCTGCAACGAAAAACGTTCGGAGACTCCTCGAAGAAATGAAGTCGGCAGGTATTCATATGAGCATCGTTGTTGACGAGTTCGATGGAGTATCAGGGTTGGTTACTCTAGAGGACCTGGTAGAGGAGATAGTAGGCGAAATTCGGGACGAATTTGATGCCCGCGAGGTGGGGCCTGTCCCTGTGGGGGACGGGTGGGAAGTGCCGGGCCGTATGAGCCTGGCAGACCTGGAAGGCAGCACCGGCATCGTCATCGACATGGAGGACTGCGGCTCCGTGGCGGGTGTGGTCATGCGGTGTCTGGATAGAGTGCCTGTACCAGGAGACGCGGTGAAGTTAGAGCATCTAGGTATTCATATGGAAGTTAAAGACGCCGATGGCCCTCGGGTCCGAAAGGTCTTGATTAGCAGAGAAAAGGGAGAGAGTCAGGAGTAAGATGGATACTGACGTACCATTATTAGCGGTTGGGATTCGCACTGCCGTCTTCATTTTCTCGTTTCTGGCAATAGGTTTCTTCTCTGGTTCTGAGACTGCGTTCTTGGGGATGGATGTCTGGGCCGTTAACGGTCTAGCATCCCTAGGTAACCGGCGGGCAAACATCCTTAAGTCGCTTTTTGAGTCCAAGGAGACAACTTTAGCGGCCCTCCTAGTGGGGACCAACATTTTCACCGTGCTGGCTTCAGTCATGGGGGTGTCTATCGCCGCCCTCGGCGGTTTTCGAGGCAGAGCCGCCATGGTATCAGTTCCCTTATTCATAACGATTCTGGTGTTCGTGTTCTCAGAACTCGTGCCAAAGAGCTACGCCGCAGAGAAGCCAACCGAGACGGCTCTCGCCGCAGCTTTCTTGCTGTCGGTAGCGGTCCGCTGGCTGAAACCCGTGGCACAGGTGGCCGTCGGACTGCCTGTTCTATTCTCCAAGTTAATTGCCCCCAAAGCTGACACGATCCCTTCGGTCACCGACGGCGCTGTTAGGGCGGCTGTAGACCTTGCGGGCAGCACCAGCTACTCCTCCAAAGAGGATAGTGACGTTATATACGGGGTTTTGGATTCGTCAGATACTCGTCTGGGCGAAATCATGGTGCCTCTAGCCAAGGCGACTACTTTCGCACCAAGCACCACTTTGGGAGAAGCGCTGGACAGCTTCAAAACCCACCGTTTCAGCAGGGTTCCGGTCCTAGATAAGAAGACGGGCCACGTGCTTGGGGTAGTCTACATGAAAGATGTAGTGAGGGAGATCATCCAGGTCGCGAACCCAGCGGATACGGGGATAGCCGCCACGAGCACGGCTATGGGCAGAGATCGGGCTGGGGCTGCGTCCTCTGTGGCGGCGGGCTCTGGGGCCACGGTGCTGAAGGTAGCTCGGAAGGCTTTCGTCGCTGACATAGGCCAGAACGTCCTGGATCTCTTGGCCAGGATGCGGAAAAATCGGGTTCACTTTGCCGTGGTGGTTCACAGCGGCAAGCCTGTGGGTATCGTGACTATCGAGGATCTTATAGAGGAGATTCTGGGGGATATCCCCGAAGACTCAATGGTCAGGATGAAGGAGTATAGGGGCCTTGCGCTGGAGGATGACCCATCATC
Source organism: Bacillota bacterium (assembly GCA_040771825.1). Taxonomy (GTDB): domain Bacteria; phylum Bacillota; class Sulfobacillia; order Fermentithermobacillales; family Fermentithermobacillaceae; genus JAXGZG01. The sequence goes on from JAXGZG010000001.1 coordinate 516,381, forward strand.
TGACACTGCCCTAGGGTGCGGAGACTTGGCAGGGTAGCCGACGGGTAGCCGACGGGTGGCTGATGGGCAGCTGACGGGCGGCTGACAATGGTGCCGATTGCGGCGGGAAAGGCGGCTAGTGATATGGGGAACTGTGACAACGCCAAAGTGGCAAAGGTTTTCGAGGATGATCTCTTGTCTCTTTACAGGATAACGCTGCCGCCTCCCATACCGGGATACCGCGACTTCCTAACTCCCTGGTTACTCAGAGAGAGGGCAGGTAGAGCTTTCGTGGTGGATGTTGGCCCAAGAAGCACTCTGCCATTTCTGGTGTCGAGCCTCAAAGACATTGGAGTCGATCGGGTTGACTATGCGCTTTTCACTCACGTGCACATAGACCACTCGGGCGGGCTTGCCGATTTCCTGACCGAGTATCCGGAGGCCAAGGTCATTGCCCACCCCAGAGGGCTGCCCCATTTGGTGGACCCCTCAAGGCTCTGGAAGGGCAGTCTTCAAACCCTTGGGGAAGACGTGGCTCGAGCATATGGCGAGGTTCTGTCTGTCTCTGAGGTGAGCGTCCTGAGAACACCTTTAGATGTTGAAGGTCTGTCGACTATCGATACTCCGGGTCATGCCTCTCATCACCAGTCCTACCTGTACTTTTCTGGCGGGAAGCGCATTCTGTTTGCGGGTGAGGCGGCAGGGGTTTACTACCCGACCGAGTATTTCCTGGAAATGCCCAGCAATCATTGCGCTGCCAAGAGAGGGGCAGTTGATTTCTATCTGAGACCTGCAACTCCTCCCAGGTTCTTCTGCGATATGACCATGGAGTCCATTCAGAAGATACGAGAGGCCAGATCGGATCTGGTGTGCTCCGGTCACTACGGGTATTCGTGGGATTCGGATGGGCTCATGTGTTCTGCACAAAAGCAGCTAGCTCGCTGGCGCGAGGTTCTATCTTGGGTCGTGAGCGGGGGGTTGGGGCCGGAAATCGGCGTCTCTCGCCTCTTGGAGGAGGATCCACTCCTGGACAAGTTCCGCTTGTTTCCTGAGGATGTCCGGCAAAGGGAACTGTACTTTCTCCGCAATAGTGTCCTTGGGTTCATGGGGTATCTTTCGGCGGATTAGGGGTTTGTCTAGCGCAGCATGGCTTTTCTCTTGGCCTTTCTAATTAGGTTCTTGGCATCGTGGGCGGGTGTTTTGCCCTTTGCCAAACTTGCCAAGAGGAACGAATCTAGGGTCACGAGGAATTCCCCTTCTTTGGCCAATTCTATGCGGACGTCCGGTCTCTTCAAGGGCACATCGAAGAATGTCCCGTTCAGGTTCACGAGAAGTCTGAAAGCCCTCAGAAACATGTCCGGTTCGGAAGGGAAATTGGTCTTGAGTCGCAATCTCAAGCGGTCGCCAATCTCCACCCCAGTCACAGTCGGCTTGGCAGGGGGGATGATCGGGCTGGGGCTGGGCTCCTTGCCTGAGTCGTCAGACTCCCTGTTTGGGGAGATGAACTCCGCAGCACACGAGGCGGGCCGATTGGCCCCGTGGTGAGATTCCCTTCCCGTTGCGGTGATTCTCTTTCCGGCAGGTATGACGCTGCTGAGTGAGAAGGTATCTCGCCCCCTTGTGCCATCCAGTGGCACCCCGTTTCTCTCAAACTGAACTTCAATGGAAGAACCAACCGCCACTCTCATGCTGGTGACGCACATCACATCGCACCCAATGATCATCCTGAGTCCCTCCCCGAGGTTAGCCCGAATCTCGGATGGCTCTTAATGATATGGGGAGGGCGGCCAGTTTGTGCTGGTTACATTATGCGTTATGGGCGGTGAACAGGCCGCGGATGACACCCCGCCCTCATCTGCCGCATCTAGCCCATCTACATTGCCACTTGTCCCGGAGTTTTGGGAAACGCTCTTACCAGGCCGATATCCTTGACTCCTGCCAGATAGCGCACGAGTCGTTCCACTCCGATACCAAACCCGCTGGTGGGTTGAAGGTCAGGTCCCGCCATGCTTAGGAATTCCTCAAAACCTTCGGGCTCCAGGTCTCTCTCAAGCACTTTTCGCCTAATGGTCGCGGCTTCATACTCACGCTCGCCGCCGGAGATGGCTTCCCCGAAACCTTCCGGGTATATCAAGTCCATGCTGCGGACCTTGTCCGAACCGGGGGTACCGCGGTAGTAGAACCCTCTGCACGCTCTGGGATAGTCGGTTATCCAGAAGAACCCCCCAACCTCTTGGGACACTCTGGATTCTACGGCCTGTGGGAGTTCGTCGCCATAGCGGGTAGGAAGGCCCATCTCTTTGGCTTTAGCGAGAAGGCTTTCGTAGTCATACCGTTTGAAGGGTGCCTTTGGCACCTCTAGGGATCGCCCGAAAGTAGACAGTAACGATCCGCACTTTGCCAGAACCTCCTGGTGAAGGTTCACTAGCATCCCCTCGGCCAGACTCATGCTTTGATCGTATGTGCGGTCTGCCTCCTCAAGATCCAACTGACAGAACTCTACCAGGTGTCTTCCGCTGTCTGCATTGTCTTGAGGTTCCAATCGGACGTTGGGGGAAAAGGAGTAGATTCTATTGAAGGCGCTAGCCAGAATCTGCTTGTGGAACACCATGGAACTGGTAAGGTAGACCTTCTGGTCGTAGAGGGAGACGGCGACCCGTTCGGCTCCTCGCAGGCCCGGATCGGTGACTGTAGAGATAATGGGCGGCAGGAATTCCACAAATCCCTGGCTGTTCAGGTGCTCTCGAAGGATAGCCATAACTTCCTGGCTAAGACGAAAAGCAGACTGCGCGGTTTCCGACCGCAGATAGGATAGGTAATCTTGCGCCATTTAAAAGACCTCCAGAAAACAAAATACCCTCGCCCGGTAGGGGCGAGGGGTAATTCGCGGTGCCACCCTATTTGACTACACTTGTGCTGATATCGCTATGTAGCCACCTTTGCTAAGCACGGGGACACATGATCCCGATGCCTACCTGCTGGTAACGGTGCAGTTCCGTCCACGTCTACTAGCCATGCCTGACTAATACTTTCAGGGGCCCATGAGCTTTCGGGTGGAACTCCGGGGGGTTATTGGCCTTGGGGCATCAGATCGGGATCGCACCGTCCCCGACTCTCTTTGCTGTGTTTCCCAGGTTACTGGTCCCCGTCTTCGATTTCCTCTATTGTTTTCATAAGTCTAGCCAAACAGATTGGCGCCGTCAAGGCCAAGTGGGGGAACGGCAAGTCTGCAAGTTGGCAAGTTGGGGAAAGTGTGGCGCGCGGGGGATCCTGTTGCGCGATACTTGCGCAGAAGAAGGTGATCGTTGGCGGCGCGTCTAAGGAAGAGACGCACGGCAATTCGGAAGCGACAGAAAGGCGATGCGTCGCGTCAAAGCGCGGCGTCGCGTCGCAATGATTGTTGGCGAACTGTTCCCTTACCAGGATCAGCCGGGAGCGGTGCGGAGATGAAAAAGAACGTGTGTTTGAAGTCTGCTTTGCGTCAGCCCATCCAAACCCTGGGCCTAGTATTCCTGGTCGGAGCCATATCCTTCGCGTTTGTCTCCAAAGTAGTGGAGCACCTGGTAGTTAACAGGGAGACAGACAGACTGGCGGGGTATTACCGCTCAATCGGCAGTCTTGAAAGGGTCGCTGCGGACGACGGGAATGTCAGCCAAGCGGTAGCGCTGGTCTCGAAAAGCCAGCATGTGGCTATGGAGGATCGGCGGAGGCACTGCTCCGGGGCACTCCAGGGCATCTACAACCCAGACGTGGACGGTAATTTTGCCGATACCTTTGTGCGTTCCGATGTGTTGTTTTGCGGGGAATTCGTCTCCAAGGCCCTCCTTTCCAAGAGAACGAACTGGGTAGCGGAGTACCAGTTCCGCTTCGCCGTAGACAAAGTGTTGGTAGGTTACCCTGAGTACGTTCAAGAGGGCCGTGAGGTAAGGCTGGGGTACCTCGCCGATCCTATGAGTCTGGGTTTGAGACATGTCCCAGCGTACCCTGACGAACTGAAGACTGTATATGATTCTTTTGAGATAGGCCGGCGTTACCTCGTAAGGGCGCGCTTCGATCCCGATTACCAGAGATTTCTCAGGCGTCAGGACGAGGACTACTCGGAGGATATCCTCATGATCCAACCGCTGACCCAAAGCGGGGCGTGGTTCCAGAAGGTGGATCCGGGCGCCTCTGCTGACCTTGCGGATCCGACCTTGGCGGGGCTAGCCGAAGAACTGGCGATTCTGGAAGAAAATCAGCATACGATGTCGGTGTACAGCACCGCGGACATGAGCGCAATGCCCCTGGCTCAAGAAACCTCGAGGTTTCTTTACCTCACAAAGGGTCGGTGGCTAGATAGCGAGGACAATCTCGAAGGTCGGCGGGTGTGCGTGGTGCACAACGACTTCGCTGTGCGACGCGGCCTTTCGGTAGGTGACACCATGACGCTGAAGCTCCGGGATCTGAAGAACCCGTTTTGCGGGATCATAGTCTCAAGCTATGGAGAGTCCTATTCCTTTGTCAGGCGCGCAGTAGACGTGCATCTCGGGTACATAGGGCTCGGTGAGGACTGGAACGCCTGGCAGGGCTACGAAACCCATAGCGAGAAGTTCGAGATCGTGGGACTTTACGGCATCCTCTGGGATCTGCAGCCCACCACAATTAGCACCGAGATGTATATTCCGGACTCGTGCATGCCCGCCGGGTATTGCTCCAGGGAGCAAATGGACCTGAGCTTGTACAGTTTCGTCCTCGACTCGCCCGAGTATGAGATGGCCTTTTTGGCAGAGAACCGGCAGCTCCTTGAGGACCTGGGCATTCAGGTCTCCTTTGTGGAGACCGGTTGGCAGAACTTCCAGGCGGCCTGTGTCCCACTTAAGCGGTCCCTTGCCACAAACGTTCGGGTATTCTCCGCGGTGCTGATACCCGCAATGGCGCTGGCCGCTTTCCTGTACCGGTGGCAGCGGCGGAAAGACTTCGCCATCCTCCGGTCCATGGGTGTGCCTAAGGTCAAGGCTACCTGGCAATTGGTATGGGCCATGACTGCCATTGGAGCGGTAGGCGTTACGGGGGGCGGGCTTCTCGCCTGGGGTTACGCCCTAGGGAAGGCCAGAAGAACTCTGGCTTCTCTTCAAGGTCCCAAGGCCGCGAGTCTTTCTGCCGACCTCTCGCCGGCTTGGCTGGTGGGTCTATGCGCCGCGGCAATCGCTGTGTTGTTCACCTTCACAGTTGCGGGAGCATGGGCCGTATCGCGACGTCCTGTATTGGAACTCCTTCAGGGAACGGAGTCGAGGGCTGCCCGAAAGGGAAAACCGGTCGTGGGTACCCATAGTGGGAGCAAGGACGGCGTTGACGGACACTCGGGAAGGGAATGCCTCGTATCGCCCCATACCGCAAAGGTCGCGCAGGAGGGCCATATTGCCCGTTCAATGGAAGAGATTCCAATCGCCGGCGATCCTGGTTTTGCCCTGTCATCTAGATATGTGCTCAAACACATCCGTCGCGCGCCCTCAAAGTCTATCCTGACGGTGTCGGTGGCTTTGGGCTTCACACTGGCCTTGGGGTATCTTAGTTGGTCCATAGAACGCAACGAAGCCAAGCTCCATGAGCTTTACCGCGTCACCCAGGTTGAGGCCGAGATCGTGAAAACCAACCCTTCACTTGTTACCTCATCATGGGGCGGCGGGTTTATCCCGTCGGAGAAAGTTGACGCAGTGCTGAAAACGGGGTTTATCAAGGACGCCTATCTTCTTGGAACCGCAAGGGCCTCGACAGTAGGCGCCTTTGCAGGCGGGGAGGGGTTCGCGCGGGACTACAAGCGCATGGTGTCACGAATCCCGCTGTTAGGATGCAGCCAGCCGGAACGATTCTTCTTTTCCGAGCGTGAAATGACGGGAAATCTCAAGGTGGAGTATGCGGAGGGCTGGGATGAGAGCCTTTTCTCAAAGGATTTTGCCCTGGACGGAAACGGCGGGCAGTTGCCCGTAGTGCTGCCTGTAGCGGTGATGTCGAATCTTCAGCTAGGGCTCGGGGATGGCGTCTGGCTCCAGAATAGCACGGCCTCAGCTTCTATCAACTGCAAGGTCGCCGGGCAGTACACTGGAATTGGCACGACCTCAGGCGACGGAGCGCCCATTCTGCTCCCCTTCTCTCTGCTAAAGGACTTCGAGATAGATACTCTGCATTACCAGATCGCTAGATTTGTCTTGGATCCCGAAAGGAACCGGGAGTTACCGGAGTTTCGCGCCAAGATGGACGAGGTCTTTGATGCCGCCGACGGCGAGATCGTGGATGTAACTCTGATAGTCTGGGACGGACAGATGACCCAAGTGGTGGAGCCAATGGAGAAGAACCTCCTGCTCGTGAGGATACTCTACTCGGTGACCCTGACTGTTTCCACGCTGATCGCGGCAGGCCTCGGCGCTCTGATGGTGCTCCAATGCGCCCGAGAGGCTTCCATCATGCGAGTGCTCGGCGTAACGAAGCGCCTGGCCCATTCCATGCTCTGCGGGGAGCAGGCATTGTTGTGCCTCCTGGGTTTGGTCCTTGGCCTAGGGTCGTACGCTGTCCTGCGGGGCGGGCTATACGCCGCTTTTGCCGCCTCCTCCCTAGGGTGTGCGGCGCTGTATCTGGCCGGGTGTCTTGTTGGGGCCTGGCAGGGCGCAAGGTCGGTTACCAACGGGGCGCCTCTTGAACTGCTGCAGGTGAAAGAGTGAGGAAGACTGGTTGTTGTCCAGCGCCTGTACATGATCCCTTGGGATTGACGGGAGGGGGCAAGTGAGATGCCTGAGTTAAGACTGGAAAACGTCAGCTATCGTTACAAGAACGCAGACCGGGCAGCGGTGGACGACGTATCGTGCACCTTTCGGGGCGGAGAGGTATGTGCTGTGGTTGGGCCTTCGGGTAGCGGCAAGACGACCCTTCTTTCGATCATGGCGGGGCTCGACAAGCCTTCGTCGGGAAGGGTTCTCATGGACGGTGAGGACCTCGCCTCTATGGACTTGGACCGCTACCGCCGCGAGCAGGTCTCCATGATCTTTCAGGCGTTTCACCTGTTCCCATTGCTTACAGTGCTGGAGAATGTCTCTTTTCCCATGGAATTGGCCGGAGTATCAGAAGCGGTCGCCAAAATCCGGGCAAATGAGCTTCTGGCGGCGGTGGGCATAGAGGAAGAAGAGCGCGGGCGGTTCCCGGCCAACCTCTCAGGGGGCGAACAACAACGGGTGGCCATAGCCCGTGCGCTGGCTACTGGGGCTAAAGTTCTCTTGGCAGACGAACCCACCGGGAACCTGGACGTGGCCAATGGTCGGCGCGTCATGGACATCCTGGCCAAACTGGCCCACGACGAAGATTACTGCGTCGTGGTGGTCACCCATAACCTCGCCATAGCCGATGCAGCCGACAAGGTTTGGCGTATGACCGACGGCGCGTTGTGCGAAAGTGAGCCCGTGCGCCGAGAACAGCCGCAGTCTCTACTTGACTCGCCTCGCCGCCCTACATACCATGGTGGCAGTTCCAGGAAAGTGAAGTGTCTTGTTTGAGATTCGCGAGGCGCCTAGAGAGAATAGATATCGAACCCCACCTCGCCGACTTGGCGTTGTTCTTTACGTCCCAACCCGATATCTTGGCTGCGTACATCTATGGGTCCTATGGTACCGTGTACCAGACGGTCTTAAGCGATGTTGACCTGGCCGTTCTGTTTCACAAAGATTGTTGCCCTGATAGTAGGAGGATCTTGGCTCTCGAAGCCGCCATCTCTAGCATCTGCCGTGAAGACGACATCAATGTGTTGGTGCTGAACGACGCGCCCATCATGCTCCAGTTCAAGGCTTTGATTACAGGAAGAGCCATCTACGAGAAAGACCCTGTAGCCGTGCAGGAGTTTCGCGAATTTGCCTGCAGGTCTTGCTGGGATTTTGGGCCGTTCCACCGGGCTTCGTGTCGCGACTACGATGAGTTCCTAGGCGAAGTATATGTTCGAGATCGGACAAAGCGCGGAGTAGACCGGGATAAAGTGAGAGGGAAAGTGGCCTCTATCAGCAAGAACCTAACCCTTCTCCGTGGGCTGGCTGAGACTTCTCGGGAGGCCTTCAACGAGGCATCCGTCGAGTTTCACGCTACTCTGCGTCTGCTCCAAGTTTCCATAGAGGCAATGATCGACATTGGAAGTCACATTGCGTCGAGGGAGGGCTTGGGGTCTCCTCGTAGCTATGGCGAAGTGTTTGACCTTCTGGTTTCTGGGAAAGTCATTCCTACCGAGTTCCTCCCCTGGGCCAAAGAGATGGTGAGGTTTCGTAACCGGATGGTGCATCTCTATATGGACATTGATGTCGGTTACGTCTACAGTCTTCTCCACGATGGACTGGGTGATTTCGAGACTTTCGTGGGCCTGATTGTCTCCAAGTATCTGCCCCCTGGTAGTAAGGAGGTGCCCCAATGACCGTTTCCTCGCCTTCAGCCTAGATACGAAATTCGGCCCTCCGGCAGTTGGTGCCGGTTGGGAGCAGGAGGGGATTCGGTTGTCCGGGGAGAACATATCGGCTCCGGCAGTTGTCACACAGAACCTTACCAAGGTTTTCGCCATGCGGCAAAGCCATAAGGGCGGGGCGTCTTTGTCCCAGGTGCGCGCAGTTGACGATTTGAGCCTGGAGATCCAGCGCGGAAGCCTGTTCGGCCTACTAGGCGTGAATGGGGCCGGCAAGACTACCACAGTGAAGATGCTTAGCACCCTGCTGGAACCCACCCAAGGCAGGGCGTTTGTGGACGGATATGACACCGTGAAAGATGCGGTCAATGTCCGCAGCAGTATTGGTTGCCTTCTGAGCGGGGACAGGTCTCACTACTGGAAGCTTACAGCCAGAGAAAACCTTCGTTTCTTCGGGACCATGTACCACATGGAACCCAGAAGTCTCTCACCGCGCATCGACTACGTCCTGCGGCTCATGGGCCTCTCGGAAAGGGCCGACGAGCGGGTGGAAAACTATTCCGCCGGCATGAGACAGAGGCTAGGGTTAGCTAGGGCCATCCTCCATGACCCGCCTGTCCTTTTCCTTGATGAACCCACCACAGGGTTAGACGTTCATTCTGCCAGGGCTCTCAGGCAGATGGTAGTTGAGCTGGCTCTGGAGGGCAAGGCAGTGCTCTTAACCACTCACAACCTTCAGGAAGCTCAGGACATCTGCACCAAGGTGGCAATCATCCATGGTGGTAGGTTGGTGGCCTTGGATGCCCCCGAGCGGCTTCGGGAGCGGAGCCAGGGAGTAGACGTCGTGGAGATCAAATGCGAGAAGGTAGGGGCGGACTTCCACTCGCCTCAGGATCCTCAAGAATCGCCTGAAAGAGTAATCACACGAGTGGCTCAAAGTGCGGGGTATGGCGTGGGTAGTGCAGGTCAGACGGCAGGGCATGGACCTTCTTTGGTCCTCGAGAGTTCTTTGCCCGACCAAGGCAAAGAGTGGAATGTGCGGCTCAAGGGCGTCAATGTCGCCAGTCTGATGGCAGACTTGTTGGCCTGTCTTGCGGATGGGGGATGGAGGGTTACCGGCATCAACGTGAAGCGTCCAGACCTGGAAGACGTGTTCGTGGAGATGACAGGCCAAAGGGAGGGATCCGGAGATGACGTCGAGCTTCGTCAAGGGCCATAGCGCCGAAGGTAGGCCAGTAGGGTCCCAAAAGGGGAGCGCTAGGAGGCCGGGTCTTCTCGGGAACCTCCGCTTGGTAGGGGCCTTGACCAAGAAGAAGATTCTTCACGAGGCAGCCTACAAGGTTCAGCTCTTGATGTGGTTGGTGGCTCCGTTTTTGGGTGTCGCCATATACGTGTTTGAAGCCAGATTCTATTCGGGCCCGGGTGACGGAGGGAAGGCGCTGTTTGCTTCCCTATCAGGCACGGCTCAATACTCAGCCTTCATCGCCATCGGCGCCACAATGTACAACTGGGTCATCAACATCCTTTGGGAGGTGGGCTTCTCCCTCCGCGATGAGCAAGAAGAAGGCACCCTGGAGCAACTCTGGTTGACCCCGGCACCCAGATGGCTTTTGGTGGCGGGTACATCTACGGCCAACACGGTGGTGAATTCCACAACCTCTTTGGTAGTCCTTCTTCTGACCCGCCTGGCTTTTGGCATGTCGGTTCAGATAGATTGGGGTCTCCTTCTGTTCATTTGTGTCATCTCATGGGTGGCTCTGTACGGCTTAGGGTTTGTGTATTCTGGTATGGTGATGCTCCTAAAAGACGCCCAAGGCGTGGTATCCTTGGGGAACGAGATTCTGCTCCTTCTTTCGGGGGCGGTGTTCCCCTTAGGCGTATTGCCTCTGTTGGTGCGCCGGTTCGCCAAAATCACTCCGTTGGCCTGGGTGCTGTCTGCCTTGCGGGGAGTTACCCTAGAGGGCCGCGGTTGGACCGAACTGCGTACCGAACTCGTGGTCGTGACGGGCATGGCAATGGTGATGCCCGCTCTAGGCTACTTACTGTTTACCAGGCTCGAGACTCTGACCAGGCGAAGGGGGAGTCTCGGTGGATACTAGATGCAGGAAGGAATCCCCCCGGGTTGCGGTTTGGAATGCCGTCCGGGTCGCCGTCCGCGACGGGCTAAGGCACGCCCCTAGGACAATCTGGGCAGTAGTCCTCCAGAAATGGCTGCATTACGCCCGTTACCCGGCGAACTTCTGGTCGCTCCTCCTAGCCCCCTTCTTTTCTTTGGCTGTGTCGGCCTTCATGGCGCGATCGCTGTCAGGGGCAGAGGGGACGTTCCCAGGGGATGGCTCGGTATCGGGTATCAGCGACTACCGCGGGTTCATACTGGCGTCTACCATCATGTGGACCTATATCCAAGGGCAGCTATACTTGTCCTTCTCCTTGGAAACCGAGATGCGCAGGGGTACATTGGAGGCGTTGTCGCTCACCCCGACTCCCAGATGGTGCTATCTGACAGGCCTTGCCGTTTATCAGATGCAGAGATCTACGCTCAATGCGGTGTGCGGCTTGCTTTTGGGCGTGATTACTTTCGGGCCTGTCCCTGTGGCAGACTGGGGCGCCGTGGTCTGGGTAATGGTCCTGAGCGCCGTAGCAGTGTATGGCTATGGCTTGGTCTTGGCATCGCTGGTGCTAGTGTTCAGGTCGGGGATCTTCACGTATGTGTGGGATACTTTGCTGCCTTTGCTGGCCGGAGCATCCTATTCCGTGGCAGTCCTGCCTGGCCCCGTCCAGGCCATATCCAGGTGCATACCGGTAACCTACGGGCTCGACCTTTTGAGATGGGCGGTTTCGGGTAGCCTCACAATAATGCCTGTTCGGGTAGAAATGGCGGTCTTGGCAGTCTCGGGCCTCGTCTTAGTGGCCGTCGGGCTCGCGCTATTCGACCGTCTGGAAAGAAGGGCAAAAGTGACCGGGTCCTTTGGGCAGTTCTGAGTGCCTTGGGGGGACGGTTGTCCCATGTTCCTGAGTGCTTCCGCCCAAGTCGCAGGAGAGAGGGCTCTTCTAGACGAATTATGTCCTGTATGAGAGGAGGCGGCGCCATGGTGCTTTGCGACACAGTAAGCGATCTAAAGGAACTTTGGCAACTGGACCCTTCTTTTACCTTCCTTAACCACGGTTCGTTCGGAGCGACACCCAAGAGTATTCTGGCAGAGCAATACAGACTGCATCTTCACATCGAGAGCCAGCCCGTACGCTTCTATCAGAGGGAAATCGAGTCCATGCTGGATGCCTCCAGGGAGAAACTGGCCACGCTTTTGGGAGTAGACGCGGAAGGCGTGGTGTTTGTCCCTAACGCCACCACCGGCGTCAACGCAGTTCTGAGATCACTCCGGTTCGCTCCCGGCGAGGAGATCCTCATCACGGACCACGAGTACAATGCCTGCAGAAACGCAGCGGAGTTTGTGGCCAAGAGAGATGGAGCGACGGTGAGAGTTGTGGACGTGCCCTTAGCGGGAGTCACTCCGCAGAGAGTGAAGGACCTTGTGTTGGGCGCCGTCACCAAGAAGACGCGCCTCCTCATGATCGACCACGTCACAAGCCCTACGGCTCTCATTTTCCCTGTACAGGAAATCATTGATGGGCTGGATGGAACCGGAGTTGAAGTGCTAGTTGACGGGGCTCACGCTCCGGGGATGGTTCCTCTTGATCTGACCACCCTGGGAGCCCATTACTACACGGGTAATTGCCATAAATGGCTATGCAGCCCCAAAGGCGCGGCCTTTCTCTATGTGAGAGAGGACAAGCGTCCCCAGGTTCGCCCGGTCACCATAAGTCACGGAGCCAACTCAAGAAGAACCGACAGGACCATCTTTCGTCAGGAATTTGACTGGACCGGGACGGGTGATTACTCTCCATACATTATGGTGGGCAAGTCTATCGAGTTTGTGGAGTCTCTGTACCGTGGCGGCATCAGCGAACTAATGAGCATAAACCATAAGAAAGTCCTGGAAGCAGGGAAAGCGCTTTGCGAAAGGTTCGACGTGCCCTGGGAGGTTCCGCCCGAGATGATCGGGTCAATGGCGTCGCTCCCAATCCTGCCTCTAGAGGATGAGCCTGCGCCTGCAAACAGGCGGTTTGACCCGATTCAAGATAGGCTTTACCACCAGTACGGGGTAGAAGTGCCCATTATTTCATGGCCGTCTTCTGGACACAGGTTGGTCAGGATATCGCGTCAAGCCTACAACACAGAGGCCGACTATGAGCGCCTTGGAGACGCCGTGGCGGAGATCCTTTCTGTTTCCCGACACTAAGCATGGGAGGTAAGAACATGAGCGAGATGAAAGGCAAGGTCGCCATAGTGACGGGCGCCACTAGCGGAATAGGGAGAGCCACTGCTCTGAAGTTTGGGGCCGAGGGTATGCGGGTAGTGGTGGCGGGAAGGGACGCTACTCGGCTATCGAAGGTAGCCCAAGAGATAGCCGAAGCCGGTGGAGAAGCCAAGGCAGTTGTGGCCGACATGACTCTGGAAGCCGACATCGAGCGCCTGGTAGATGAAGCGGTGGCGGCTTTCGGCGGCATCGACGTACTGGTGAATGCAGCGGGCATCATCGCCAATGGGACAATCGAAAACACGTCGCTAAGCGACTGGGACTACATGATGAATCTCAATGTGAGAGGGCCTTTCTACCTCATTCAGCGCTCTATGCCCTACCTGATAGCCAGCAAAGGCAACGTGGTGAATGTCTCAAGTGTTACCGGGATTCGGGCGTTTCCAGGGATCTTGGCTTACTGCTCCAGCAAAGCCGCCTTGGAGCAGTTAACCCGGTGCGTCGCTTTGGAGGTGGCGTCGAAAGGGGTGCGGATCAACAGCGTTAACCCCGGCGTCATAATCACAGAACTTCACAAGCGCAGCGGAATGGGATCCGACGCTTACAGCGCGTTTTTGGAGCACAGCAAGTCGACGCATCCCATCGGCCGTGTGGGGACTCCCGGTGAAGTCGCCGAGCTCATCATGTTCTTGGCGTCGCCCAAAGCGGGGTTTATCACAGGAGCTTCCCACTCCATCGACGGTGGGCGCGCTCAGACCTGCGCGCGGTAGTCCTGCAGTGCACGCGGCGGCCGTAGAAGACGAGCCGGGTTGAGTCTGACCAAACTTGCGAAAGTTGCCAGAGAGGGGAGACCGACTTCCAATGGATCTCAAGGTGGAAGTGGCGGTATCGCAGCTGAACAAACATAATCAGGAGGTTTGTGGCGATTCCGTCGAGTGGGTACAGGGCCCTTCCACAATTGTGGTCATGGCCGATGGATTGGGCAGCGGCGCCAAGGCGCACACCCTGTCTTCTCTCACCGCAAAGATGGCGGCAACTATGTTGGCACGTAACATGCCTGTAGAGGAAGTAATAGACTCGATAGCGGCCGCTTTGCCTGCGTGCGTAACTCAGCAACTTGCATACAGCACCTTCACAATCCTGCAAGTCACCCCCGACAACAACGCTCATTTCGTCGAATACGATAACCCTCTGGTGTTTCGCGGCAGAGGGTCGGAGCTTCTGCCCGTGGAGCGCTCAAAGAGGATCTACAGCGGTTGCGCCGTGTTCGAGAGTTGCTTTCCGATCCAAGATGGCGATTGGATGGTCATGATTAGCGACGGGGTCCTAGACGCAGGGATTGGCGGCATTTTGAATCTAGGATGGGGTTGGGAGAGGGTAGGCGACTATCTCAAGTGGGTGGCGCCTCACAAGGACGATGCCAGAAGCCTTGCCCAAAGTCTTTGCGATGCCACCTTGAAGTCATATGCCGGCAAGCCCGGCGACGACGCCACTGTGGTTGCGGTGAAGGCGAGAGCCCCAAGGTGATTGGTGTCCGCGGCCCGGTGATGCGCCCGGTCGCCCATAGCCGAACCGTGCCCTCAAGGTGTGTCCCCCGCGCGCCCAAGGGTGCGGTTATTCTCGCCAACAGTCCTTCGGCCAAGGTTCCGTGTCCCTCGCGCGCCTAAGGGTACGGTTCCTCCATTTGGGCACGACTTCTATCCTGCCGCACATTTCTACAGCAGGGAAGACGCGGCCTTCTGCGGAAATGAAGTATGAAGCAAACCTACGACGTTGGGAGGGGCAAGCCATGAAGTACGACTTCGATTCGATTATAGAACGCAAGGGAACAGGTTCATCCAAGTGGGACAGCGTTAGGACCCTGTTCGGATCCGATGATGTGTTGCCCATGTGGGTGGCGGACATGGATTTCGCGGCCCCGCCGCCTGTGGTGGAGGCAGTCAGGGAACGTGCTCTTCACCCCATCTTCGGGTACACAAGGGTATCAGAAGGCCTGATGGATGCCGTTGTGGATAGGGTGCAGAGAAGATTTGGGTGGAAGATCGATCCATCTTGGATTATGGTTAACCCCGGTGTGGTTCCCGCAGTGAACGCGGGCATCAAAGCCTTTGCTGGCACGTCGGGCAAGGTAGTCTTCCAAAGCCCGGCTTATCCACCGTTTTACTCTTCGGTTTCAAACAACCAGTGCGAAGCCCTCATAAGCGAACTAAAGTGGAACGGTTCTCAATACGAAGTGGATTTCAAGGACCTAGCTCAGAAGTTTGCAGACCCTGCTGCCAAAGCCTTCATTCTGTGCAACCCGCATAACCCGGTGGGCAGAGTTTGGACCCGGGAAGAGATATGCAAAATGGGCGAACTGGCGCTTTCGGCGGGAGCAGTGGTGATCTCCGATGAGATCCACTGCGACATCGTTTTCCGAGGCGCAAAACACATACCTTTCGCATCCATTTCTCCCGACTTCGCAAAACGGTCTATTACCTGTATGGCGCCGAGCAAAACCTTTAACTTGGCAGGGTTTCACGCCTCTATCACCATAATTCCCGACGAAGGCCTCCGGTCGTTGTGGAATCAGGCCCGCGCCGGAATCATGGGAAGCCCCGGGCTGTTTGGCATGGCTGCTATGGAGGCCGCATTCAAGTACGGAGACGAGTGGCTGGACGAACTCCTGGTGTACCTGGAAGCCAACAGAGACTGCGTTCTGAAAACCTTCAACGAAAGGATTCCCGCGATAAAGCCCGTTAGATCCGAGGGAACGTACCTTATCTGGCTAGATTGCCGTGGCCTGGGGCTTTCTCATGAGGCTCTCACCAAGTTCTTCCGAGAGGAAGCCAAGGTTGGGCTCAACGACGGCAAGACTTTTGGAGCGTCAGGCGAAGGCTTCATGCGCCTCAACATTGGCTGCCCGAGAGCGCTTCTCGAGGAAGGGCTCGGGAGGATAGAGCGAGCGGTCTCTAGACGTCTATAGAGGCACATACCCCGCAGGCGGCGAAAGGGGCACTGCGCCGAACGAGAAAGTCCGCTACTACGCACACGGGGAGGCTCGGAAAACCACTGGTTTTCCGAGCCTCCTGCTGGCTCTACCCAGACTAGATTGCCCAACACTAATCCTTCTGGCAAACTGTCACCATCCGAGACTCGCCTTACCACATCCTCACGGGGGATCATAGGCTGGTAAACCCGTTACAACTCTTCCGGGCGACGACAAAATGCGACCTGGTTTGGACAACTTGTCTGATATGTTCTGATTGTTGGAAACACGGGACAACTTCCGAGACTCATCGAACTGGCGGCAGGCAAACCGCGCGTAACAAAGCAGGGAGGTCAGAAAGCATGTTGCCTTTCGCGAAATCCGCTAGGGCGTTTGTCATGGTCATTCTTTTCTTCAGCATGGCGACGGTCATCTTACCACCGGTAATGAGTGCTCAGCCTGCAGATAAGGATCCGGTAGTCGTCGCGGCCCCTGGCGCCTTCTCCTGTTGGCCGTCTACAAAGGTTACGTTTGAGGTTTTGATCGTCAACACCGGAGTCCAGCCCATCACGCTGAGATCCGTGGGACTGCAGGGGCCCCTTGATTCCCAGGACACACTCACCTCGGTAGATGTGCCTTCATTGAGAACTAGAGAAACGCACACGGCCAGTTACGTCTGTGACGTACTTGGGCTATCGTCTCCTTGGCAAAATAGATCGGTCGACCATGGAAAGGCCGTGTCGCTCATAGGCGAACTTGGTGACTCCCTCTGTGTAATCCCTGTGCTCGTAGACCTTAAGGAACTAGCCCCTGACTTTCAAGTCGGGGAGCCAGTGCCTGTAGCTTTCGATGTCTCGTATGAGACCGATGGCAAAACCCAGGTTGTTACAGTGCAGTCGGAAGGAATAATACAGCCGACCGTTGGCCTACCTGGATTCGTCCGAGGGGATATTCACCTGCATACCTGGCCCGACTCGGGCTACACCTTCTCCGACGATGGCATGCACAGCGTATCCGCCGTCTTGGGCGATGCCAAAGGTAAGCTCATGGACTTCCTGTTGTTTACTGCCCACGCACAAAAGTTGGGTACTTCTACAGCCTACAGTTCGTACAAAAACAACATCTCTGCCTTCGCCGGAGAGGTCCTTGCTTCGCCAGGTCTTGAGATGAGCACGAGACGTGAGTATGACTGCACAGTGACTGGGCAGACGGGTACAGTATCAGGCTCTACCATTACTAGCTGGATTGGAACCGCTGATGATGGGTACTATCAAACGACGTTGCCGTTCACGTTCTGGTTCTTCGGGAAGTCATACACTACGATCTACATCAGCACGAACGGGTTCATATCGTTCAGCAGTACCGGAGCCTCTTCGCCATCGAATACTTACCTTCCAAACCCGAGCACCCCTAATACTTACATCGCCCCCTTCTGGCGAGACCTTAACCCCGGTTCTGGTGGAGCAGTATACCTGGACCTGAATTCCAGCCGCGCCAAGATCACCTGGTACGAGGTGCCCATCTATGGGACTAGCTATAAGCAGACTTTCCAATGCCTTCTGAATGTCGATGGAACCATTCAGTTCAACTACATGGATCTCCAGAATCCCGGCTATCCCACCGTGGGTGTCGAAGACGATCAAGGCCAGTACGGTAAGGCATACGGGTCTCTGTATAGCGATATCAGCCTCTACTTCCAGCCGTCGTCGGACTCCCATTACATCGCTCATCGGCTCTCTAGCTACCTCTCGAATCCCAATCCTGAAATAAGGACTGGCCAGGAGATCATCGAGGCTGTAAAAGGTATGACCGGAGCATATGGTGGTCCAGCGCACCCCGATAGCGGCAGCTATCCGTGGCGTTATTGGGTTAAGGACGGAGATGGCACTATCGTCACTGGATTCCAGCTGCTTGAGTTGATGACGAGCCAATCCCAAGCGAGCAGTAGTGTGCTGGGAAAATGGGATCAGATCCTTATCAACAACCTACAGAGCACTATCGCTTCCAAGGAATTCCTGGTCGGGGTTTCCACAAGCGATATGCACCTGTTAGCCGGTCGCTGGGGGCTCAACATGACATACGTTCTGGCAGACAGGAACCTGACATCGATTAACGACGGCATCAAGGCCGGCAAGGTTGTGGCCTCTGCAGATGGGACTGTGACGTCCTTTAGCGCTAAGGTTGGCTTCGACACTGCGAAGGTAATTGGAGAAGTCTTACGGGTGAGTTCCGGCCAGACGATCACGCTGGCCGGCCAGGTCGACACGACGGAATCGATCTTAAGTGTTCGTCTTATGAAGAACGGCTCATTCGCCGCGACAATTCCGGTCAATTTGAATAAGACCTGGACAACAAGCGTCAGCACAACCTTTGATTGCTACTATCGAATCGAAGTAGTGACCACAGGAGGAACCACGTACACGAACCCTATCTTCATAGACGTAGTATGATGTCCTTGCAGGATCCGCACCTAAAGTGACATAGGGGAGTGGAAGCAACCATGACGAAGAGCAGCCTGGGAAAGCGCCGGATGATCCTGTGGGCGCTCACTACGTGGGTTTGCCTTTCACTTCCCGCGTTTCTTGTACTTTGCTTTGGCCTCGGCCTGCTTCCGTCTCACACCAACAAGTGGTGTGGCCTTCGGCAGACAGTTCTTTCTTCCGATGCGGGCTACACCTACGCATCCTTAGGGGGAAAGGCGGTGTGGACAACAGGCTTCCCATTCCTAGCCTATGGTCGCACCGCATCCGGGTGGCTTATCGACGAATTCGTCCTTTGGGACACAGTAGAAGACCAAACACCCGATTTCCCCGCCCCCTCTTCAGATTCAGATGCTCGGCTGATAACAAGGCAGGTTACTGTGGGGACCATCACCGTTCGAGCGTCCTTATCCAAGGGTCGGAACTTTGAGGATCCACCTCCAGATGGTGAAGCTTGGGCCGAATCTCGTTGGAAGGCTATCGAGCCTCTGATCCGCCGATATTTGGAGAACCCCAGACGAACGCCTGGACTCAAGCTGATTCGAAACGATCTCCAGTTTGTCTGGAACACCGGAGCTAAGGTTTCACCCGTCGAGCTTGAAGTTGCTCTTTGGGACATAGGTATGAAGATCGGCGCCATACCGAGCGCAGTGTTCGGGTTTCTGGTTCTGGTGACTCCCTTTGGCAAGTGGCCCGTGTATGGCACGTTAGGGATCGCGCTGTCGGCGCTGTTGGGATCCACGGTTTTGACTGAGATCAGATGGCGTCGCATTAATAGGGTAACCGACAAATGAGGTGTCAAGACTTACCCCTACCACATAATATGTTGACGTCCCGACACCTAAAGGGGGAGGTGCGCGAAGTGGGTTCTTCCACGTTCTGCGTCAACGAGTGGCTTTGGTTCCTGATCCTAATCCTCGTGATCATCCTGATCTTCTGCTGCTTCTGCATCTAGTCTGCAGGACCTTCACGATTACGAGGGAGGTGTTGCCAAATGGCCGGACTTCTCGGCGGATGCGGCAACTGTGATTGGACCTGGATCCTTATCCTGCTTCTCATCATCCTGCTCATCTGTTTGTGTGGCGGTGGTTTCGTCTAAGCTATTGATGGGCTGAATGCCTACGGGTAGGTCTCGGAAAGCCGGCAGCTC
The DNA here is from genome assembly GCA_040771825.1 of Bacillota bacterium. Taxonomy (GTDB): domain Bacteria; phylum Bacillota; class Sulfobacillia; order Fermentithermobacillales; family Fermentithermobacillaceae; genus JAXGZG01. Next base: position 535,681 of record JAXGZG010000001.1, read on the forward strand.
ACCTCAGTCTCCATAGAAGGGCGGATAGGCCGCCCTTCTTCCACTTACACGCCGTCCTGCGCGCCATCCTACGTTGAAGTGTCTGCCTACCAGGAGTAGAATAAGTGGCGCGGTTACATTGTTTCGGAGGTTCTTGCTATGAGGATCGGGCTAGTAGGAAAACCACAGACAGGGAAGACCAGCCTATTCAGGTTGTTGACCCAGATTCGCGGAGACTCGCCCCAAAAATCTGCAGCCACTGCTTTGGGCGTGATGGAAGTTCCCGATGATAGGGTCGACTGGCTGTCAGGACTCTTCAAACCTCGGAAGACAATCTATGCGCGGGCGGATCTCCTTGACCTGCAACCTTACAGAGGCCAAGAGCTTCTTAATAGCACCAGGAATCTTGACGCGCTTGTGTTGATTATCGGCGCCTTCGCGGCAACCGGCGATGGCCTCGACCAGGCGGGGGTCATCGATGACTTGGAGACCGAGTTTTTCGTGGCAGATTTGGCTTCGGTGGAAGGCCGTTTGGAGCGTCTTGCAAGCAACAAGGCCAAATCTCTGGGGGCAGCCGAGATCCCTTTCTTGGAGAAGTGCAAGGATGCCTTGGACGCAGGCATTCCCTTGCGGAAAGTTGGGTTTGACTCCTATGAGCGTGAGTTCTTGTCCAACTACGCCTTTTTCACCGTGAAACAAGTGATCTTGGCCGTAAACGTGTTAGAGGACTCGCTTTCAAGCCGAGATTATCTTGGCAAGGATTATGTTCGGGCCAAATCGCAAGAAGGCGGTTACCCGCTTGTGATTTTCTCCGGCGACGTTGAAGCGGAAATAGCCTCTCTTCCAGCAGGCGAACGGTTGAGTTTCCTGGAGGCCTATGGGCTTCAGGAGACCGGCGTATCCAGGATCGCCCAAGCGTCATATCAAGGGCTTGGCCTCATCTCCTTTTTTACGGTAGGAGAAGATGAGGTTCGGGCCTGGGCCATCGCCGACGGAACCTCTGCCAAAGAAGCCGCGGGGAAGATCCATACCGATCTGGAAAGAGGATTTATAAGGGCCGAAGTTGTGTCCTTCGACCACCTCAAGGCATCTGGGTCTCTCAAGGCATGCAGGGATAAAGGGCAGTTGCGCCTGGAAGGCAAAGACTACGTGGTCAATGACGGCGATATCTTGAACATACGCTTTAATGTGTAGATGCGTGCGAGCGCAGGGATGCCATGAGTGGACTTGGCCTTTGTGTTGGTCAGATCCGGTCTTCACTGGGCGCACACCCTGTTTTTGCCCAGCCTCTTGGCTCGCGCGTTAGCCTTCTCAGCGCTCTGTGTCAGATCCTGAGTGTTCTTCCCATCAGCAGGGTATGAGGCTACTCCTATCGATACGGTGATAGGAAAAGGCCAACGTGCCGACTTGGCGCACACCTTAGAACAGATTCTGGTTGCCCTGAAAGCCGCTTCTTTTTTGGGGCAATCGGGCAAGATGATTAGGAACTCGTCGCCCGATAACCACCTAGCTACAGTTTCGCCGGGACCAACCGATTCCGAGAGGATTCCGCCGAGTTTTCGTATCATCTTGTTGCCTGCCTCGTAGCCGAGTCTGTTGTTGTAGATGCGGAGATTATCGCCGTCAACGAACAGGAGGCTTAAAGCGCCTTTCCCGGTGTCGGAGAGGCGCTGTCGAATAGTGTGCCAAGCCACCCGGTGGTTAGGCAGCCCCGAGACGTCATCTGTGCAGGCTAATACCCGCGCTGTCTCCAGAAGGCTTGCGGTCTCGTTGATCCGGTCGATTAGATAACGAGCGATCTGACTGGATGAACTCCCTTTCGACCAATCCTCGGCATTGTGTCGCGCCTGAAGCTTACTCCAAATCTCGACCAATAGATCTCTTGCGTCCATAGACGATGCGTCGAATTGGGCTGTTACATAGGTAAACTTTGGGCATGGAAAGGATTTCCCCATCGAGTCGATGAAGCGCACGACATCTTCTTGATTGCCTTCAGACATGATGACGCAGAATTCGTCGCCGCCAAGCCGATAGGCAATGGCCCTTAACTCGCATGATGCGATGGCCGACAGTATGCATTCTGCCAGTTTCGCCACTAGCGAGTCTCCTACTTCCCGGCCCTCGGTGTTGTTGACCTTGGCCAAACCGCTTAAGTCTATTCCCAGGACTATACTTCGCCCAAGATTTCCAGGTTCCCTGATGTCCGAGAGAAGTGCAAAAAGGTTTGGCAATCCCGTAAGCGGGTCTTCGTTCATGGGAGGCCAGAACTGCATATCCCGAGACTTGAGAGACCGGCCCATTTTACCACCTCAATCCTATTATCGATAACTCGCTCCAACCGAGTAGAACTGCGTGCCGAGCCGCGCCATGCCACGCTGTGCCTATACCAGAGATCGGCCTTTTAGAAGGACTTTGGGGATCTCCATGCGCACTGTCTTCAGTGGATCCACGACCTGGGAGATTTGGAGATTTCCCTTTGCGCTCAGAAGAAGCACGGACTCATCGAAATCCAACCCAAGATGCCGGCTGAGCAGGTCGGCACTCCGCCATGTGACTTCATAGGCTGCAGAATCAAGAGTCTTATCAGACCAAATGACGTAGAAGGCTTCTTCAGTTTCCACAAGCGGGCAGGGCAGAACCTTCTCTCTGACGAGTCTCACCTTGACAGTCACCTTGCCGCCAACCTCCACGCCAGACACGAGAACTTCGCCATCTCCCATAAGGGCGTGAAGGTCGCCCATAGCCAAGAGCCCTCCGGGCACCAACACAGGAAGGTAGACTGTGGCTCCTTCCGCAATGACCGTCGTATCCATGTTTCCGCCGTGAAGGCCAGGCGTACCGCAAGGGATCGGCTCTTTGTGAGGCGCGGTGCCAATGACCCCTATCATGGGTTCTGTCTCAAGAAGGATATCTCCGGGCAGATGAGCCAGCCCATTGCTAATAGGGACCACAAAAGTTTTGGCCTTGCCCATTTTGTCCGGTATTGCCCCGAGGCCGGGGACCGCGACCATAATCCCCGGAGAATTCACTCGGATAGAGTGAATCTCCACAGCCAGAGTGTCGCCGGGCTCGGCGCCTTCAACTAGGACGGGGCCTGTGGCAGGGTTAACCCTATCCCATCCGACCTTCTCGAACAGATCTTGCTCGCATTGGATCTGGCCGCCAAACGCGTCAATGGTCTCGAAAACCACCGTATCACCGGGGTTAACACGACAACAGGGAGGGTTATCGGGAGAGAACTCGTAGATCACTCTCTCCGACGAGACCATCACTGGATTTCTGCTTTGGTGAGGCATGGCACATCCTCCTCTCAAGTTCCTCTTGTTATTCGGGGCATGAAGGCGTTAACCTTCAAGCTACCGGAGAAACTCCGGAAAGACCTCAGAGAAACCCCCGGGGACCCCGAAGGAACTTGTGCTCTCAGTGAAGAATACTGTTTGAAGCAAGGCGGTGTCCGGTGCATAATACCAATAGGATTGATGAAACTCGTGTATATCGCCACTCTCTCTAGTTCAAGCACTCGAGGCAACGCGTATCTCGCGTGGGATGACAATACGCGTCCCATCTTAATAGACTGCGGCATTTCCATAAGGCGGCTGGTGCGGGGGCTTGACCATCTCGGCATGAAGCCCGAGGACATTGGGGGCCTCTTTGTGACTCACGAACACTCGGACCATATTAGCGCCATGTGTTTGGTGACTCCTGTGGCCGAGAAATTCCGAATACCAGTGTACTCGTCGCCGGGTTTCTGGTCTTGGTACCAAGACAAGGTAGGCAGACACATAGACTCAGCGCTCATCAGGGCCATAAGGCCGGGCGAGACGGTCTGCCTTGGCGGAATATCGGTTCGGGCTTTTGCCAAACCCCACGATGCTGTTGAGCCATTGGCTTTCACAGTGGAATCAGGGGGTCAGCGAGCCGCCTTCGTGACGGACCTTGGGTATGTTCCCGAGGCGATTCAAGAAGGAATGGCTGGGTCGGATTACCTGGTATTTGAGTCAAACCACGATGTGGACATGGAGAGAAATTCGGGACGCCCAATCTATCTCATACGCCGAGTCCTGGGGAACTTAGGCCACTTGTCCAACGATCAAGCGGGCGAGTCCTTAGCTAGGCTTGTTACTCCAAGGACCCGCAAAGTGGTGCTTGCCCACTTGAGCATCGACTGCAATACCCCTGAGATCGCTCAACAGGCAGTGTCGGGCAGACTTCTCCAGGAGGGCAAGTGCTGCCATGTCGCTGTGGCTCCTCCGGGGGATGTAGCGATTTTCCACTAGAGTCATAAATTATTGACACTGGGGGTCCCGTCTCCTAAAATCATTCTAGTGTGTTTTGGGTGTCCACGGGTTCTTTGACAATTGAAAGGGGGCTGGGAGCACGATGCAGGGGCTGGGCCGTCACATTCTGGCCGAGGTCTACGGGTGCGAGTTTTCCATACTCAATGACCTAGAGAAGATCCGGGAGATCTTTGTCAGTGCGGCTCTCTCCGCCGGGGCGGAAGTGAGAGAAACTGCGTTTCACAGATTCTCGCCGCAGGGCATCAGCGGGGTAGTGGTCATATCCGAATCCCACTTGGCTATTCATACTTGGCCAGAACTGGGGTACGCCGCAGTTGACGTTTTCACCTGCGGGGACCGGGTAGATCCGTGGGTAGCTGTGAATGCCATCGTCAAGGCCTTCGAGGCTGACGATGTAAAGGCAACCGAGATTTCAAGAGGTATTTTTCCCGCCAAGTCCAGAGAATGCGCCAGCTAGGCCGGAATCCACTTACAAAGGAAGTGATGAGTCATTTTAGGTAGTACCGACGATGACGGAGCACCGAAGGGATAGACCCTGAGAGGCAAGAACTCAGGGTCTGTTCTTTTTTCTGGGGCATTAGAGGTTTTTGGAGGGGCTGGGAGAGAAGTATCTTGAGGGTCTCTAGCCAACATAAGGGGGTTATGCTTCGTGGACGAGAGAGTCGCTTTTCTGAAGGAGATTACCGATATCCCCGGAGTGTCAGGTTACGAAGAAGAAGTCGGCCGGTACATCGCGGCCAAGATGACGGGATTAGCCCAGGTATCCAAGGACAACCTAGGCAGCGTTATTTGCAGGAAAGAAGGCTCTCAACCTTCGCCAAGGATCATGCTGGCGGGCCACATGGATGAGATCGGCATGATGGTTACGTACATAACAAAAGAAGGCTTTCTGAAGTTTCAGACCCTAGGCGGCTGGTGGGAGCAGGTTATGCTTGCCCAGAGGGTCACGGTGAAGACTCGGGCCGGGGATGTGCTGGGGATCATCGGATCCAAACCTCCCCACATCCTCAAAGGCGACGAGCGTAACAAGGTGGTTCAGAAAGATCAGATGTTCATCGATATCGGCGCTTCCAGCCAAGAAGAGGCCGAATCCATGGGCATCATGCCCGGCGATCCTATCGTCCCGGTATCCCCCTTTGCCCAGATGAAGAACCCAAAGTTCTTGATGGCTAAAGCTTGGGACGATCGCATCGGTTGCGCCATATTCATGGACGTTATACGGGCTCTCCAGGGCCAGGATCACTCCAACACAGTGTACGGGGTGGGAACAGTCCAGGAAGAGGTTGGACTGCGAGGCGCCACCACAAGCGTATCTGTTGTGGAACCCGACATCGGATTCTCTCTGGAAGCCGACATACCCGGAGACACTCCGGGAGTCCAAGAGCACGAGGCAAGGTCGAAACTTGGCAATGGGCCAAGCTTGCTCTTGTATGACAGTTCAATGATTCCCCATGTCAGGCTCCGGAACTTTGTAGTCGAGACCGCCCGGGCCATTGGGGTTCCGCTCCAGTTCAACACCATACCGGGGGGCGGCACCGATGCCGGGCGAATCCACGTCTACAAGAACGGTGTTCCCAGCATATGTCTGTGCATCCCCACTCGCTACGTCCATTGCCACGCGGGTATCATACACATGGATGACTATGATGCCGCTGTGAGGCTTGTGACCGAGATGATCAAGAGGCTGGACGCCGAGACTGTAGCTAAGATAAGAGGCTAGGCCGCCAAAGGAAAAGGAGAGGTGTTTCGTTGATGGAAAGGACACTAGTTTTGGTTAAGCCCGATGGCGTAGCAAGAGGGCTGGTGGGCGAGATCGTAGGCAGACTAGAGGGAAAGGGGCTCAGGCTTGCGGGCATGAAAATGCTTTGGATGGATGAGGCTTTGGCCCACAAGCACTATTCGGCCCACGTTGGCAAGTCGTTCTTCCCGGATCTAGTTGAGTACATAACTGCGCTGCCAATTTTGGCCATGGTATGGGAAGGGCCCAATGCTGTGGCCAACGTCAGGCAGACCATGGGAGCCACTGACCCATCGAAGGCATCTCCCGGTACCATACGCGGCGACCTGGCTCTGGATATCTCCAACAACCTAGTGCACGGGTCAGACGGCCCGGAATCCGCCGCCAAAGAGATATCTTTGTTCTTCTCAGAGAATGAGGTGTTTGACTGGCAGCGTCCCCAAGAAAAGTACATAACGGGGCAGTAGACCTAGGGTTAGCTAAAGGTCATAGCCTGCACGAGTTCGGGTGGGGCGGAGAGAAACCGGGGGGATCATCGTGTTGTACGTGGGCACAGCGGGATTCAGTTATCCCGATTGGGGAGGCGTATTCTACCCCCAGGGCGTCAAGCGAGAAGGGTACCTGGAATGCTATTCCCAGAGATTTCCGTGCGTTGAGCTGGACTATACCTATTACCGCCAGCCGGTGCCCAAGACAATGGCGGCCATGGCGAGACGGGTTCCCGGTTCGTTCCGGTTCACCGTCAAGGCCCACAGGACCATGACCCACGAGATCCCCCCGGGTCAAGCGCTGGACAAAGAGGTAGAGACTTTCATCTCCGGCGTAATGCCTTTGGCCGAGGCGGGCAATCTGGGATGTGTGTTGTTCCAGTTTCCTTGGTCTTTCCGCTTCACCGACGCTAACCTAGATTACGTCTTGTCCCTCAAGGATAGGGTGCCGGTGGCACCTCCCGTCATAGAGTTTCGCAACAGGGAATGGGCCCGGGATGATGTCTACCGGGCCCTCCGAGAGGCTGGTCAGGCTTTCTGCTCTGTGGACGAGCCCAACCTGAGGTCGCTTTTCCCTCGTATCATGAAAGTCACCGCTAACCCGGGTTATCTGCGGTTTCACGGCAGGAACGCACAGAAGTGGTTCAATCACAAAGAGGCATGGGAACGCTACGATTACCTCTACAGCGAAGAAGAGCTGCAAACCTTCATTCCAGGCATCCGCGATATGTCCTCACAAGCTGAGGACACCTACGTGCTGTTTAACAACTGCCATAGAGGGCAAGCCGCTGTGAATGCTCTTCGTATGCAGGAAATCCTTCTAGAGGAGCCGCATTAGCATAAGATAGTAGACTCCTATGACTCCCCCAAGACTGGCTATTATTGGCCAATAGAGTTTGTACACGCTGGTAATGTCTACTTTGAAGTACTGACATGTCAGCACCTGGCAAAGGTGCAGGGGAGACGCAAAATACGAGACGAAGCCGGCCGAGTAGATGACAGAGATCATTGCCATCTTGGCGGCGCTCGTGAGAGCGTGGGGAAGAAGGATTGGCACCAAGACGCCCACGGTGGACAACGGAGACGCGCTTCCGTATCCGAAGAGAAGCGGCATTACAAGAGCCATGAGCGCAGGCGAGACTCCTTTGGCCATGCCTTTGGATACCAGACTTGGGAAAACCGGAGAGATCGTAACAAACCCCTTGAAAGCCATTATCCAAAACATAGCTGCGACTTGCTCGAGGTTTGCGCCTCGATACAGTGTTCCTGGACTGGGGAGCGGCCTTCTCTCTAGCGTGCCCAAGATGAGGCAGAGCCCTGTGCCTGCCAATAGGGCAAGCCACAGCGGCCATTTTGCCAGCAGACCCAGAAGAAGGGCGGTTAAGAGCGGGCTGCCGTATCTAGCGAAAGTCACCAAGCCGGCAAGACGCGGCCGCGCCATGGAAGGTTGCTTCTCTCTGGGTTCGGCGGCGCCTGCCGCAATCTCCCTGTGGGACCGGGAGGTTCTCAGAAACGTAAAATACCCGGCAACCCACATTGCCACGGACATTGGCAAGAGCCTGCCGATAAGCTCGGTTACGGTGAACCCAGTGATCTGTGAAGTAAGAATCAACCCAGAAGAAAACGGAAAGCAGAAGAACATTCCGTGGCGAAACACCAGGTTGGCTGCAGCCTTGGTGTCGGGGCTCAAGCCCAAGGAATCACCCAAGCGATCAACCAGAGGCGCTGATAGCGCTGCTCCGCCCAAGACGGGCATGGTGCCCATTAAGGCAGGAACGGTCATGATAGCCGCTTTTGCGTTTCCCAGCAGATCCTGGAGGCCATCTACGGTGCGTTCCAGATATCCCAGTTCCTTCATTACAGTGGAGAACAGGCCGATAGCCAGTACTGCGGCGGCTAGTTCTAGTGTGGTCCTGTCCTTCCACGACTCCCACACCACAGATATGGAATCTAAGGCCTTCAAGCCCGAGGTGAGCGCCATGATGACAGAGGCTATGAACATGACTTTGGATAGCTTCATCTTCTTCATGGACAGAAACATGATTGTGGCGAAAGCGAGAGCGACGCCCACCGGCTGGATTGCTGACTGCATCCCTGTCACCTCATGTTATGTACTTGTATATATCAGGCCCTCTGGTGTCAATGTGGGTACTGAGGTCTCTGTATTGATGTTGGCGCAAAATGCGAGGTCATCCTCAAAACCGATATCCTTAAGGTACTGCCCATGAGGGGAATTCTGCAATATTTTCAAAATGTCTCCTTGATATGGTTCAAAACATTCCAGGGCTTCCCTGGCTGTTGGGTGCAGGCAAAAGCCTAAGGCCTCAAGTTCGCGGGCTAAGGCGCCGGCGCAGGCGAAGTCCTCAAGAGAAAACCTGCCATCTGATCCCGAGCATACGATGAACGCATTGCCACCCGGGCCACTAAGCGCTTCCCGGGTTGTTTTGGCCACGGCTAACAGGTTAAGGAAGGAACATAGCAGCACGGGGCTGGCTCCACGGGAAGCTGCCCCCAAAATTGCTTTGGTGCCATTGGAGGTGGTCATGATAATCGTCTTGCCCCCAACCTTCTTTGGCGTGTATTCTTTTGGGGAGTTGCCCAGATCGAAACCTTGGATCTTCATGCCGTTCTCTTCCCCGCAAAGAAGAGCGTTGGGGTATAGCTTTTTGGTTTCAAGCGCCGCTTGGCGATTCATGGCAGGGATAGCCAGCCTGGAACCAGAAGAGAAAGCGTGTACTATAGAGGAGGTCGCCCTAAGGACGTCAATGACGACGGCGACGCTTTCTGACATGTCACAGGAAGCCATGAGGCCGGGAGTCTTGAATACCTTGACTGTGGGCACCAAACGACACCTCCAGAATAGACCCATTATAGCACTAGTAGGATTGGGCCGGGTATCGCCATGGCGCCAAGACCGGGCGAAGACTGGCATTTTACGAGGAGATGGAGACTTGGCTACCTCTAGCAGGAGTAGAAAGATGCCTGTTTCAAACTACGTGGCGTTTGATCTGGAGACTACGGGACTCTCGCCGGACCAAGATGAGATACTGGAGATCGCTCTTGTGCGATTTGAGAACGGAGAACCGATAGAGCGATGGTCTACTCTGTTGAAACCCGGGAAGCAAGTTCCTCTCAAGACGCTCCGCTTGACGGGAATCTCCGCTATGGACCTGGAAGTGAGCCCCGCCTTCGGAGAGGAAATAAGCGACGCCATTGAGAACTTCCGGGGCAGTCTGCCTCTGGTAGGACACAATTCGGGGTTTGACACCGCATTTCTCCAGAAGATTATCCCGGGTTTTCCCGGAGTGAATGTCTACGACACGCTGGAGTTGGCCAGGATCGTGTTTCCGGGATTTAAGTCCTACAAGCTGACCGACCTTGCCCGGACCCTTGGGGTTACGGTCAGCGAGGCTCATAGAGCTTACGATGATGCTCAGGTGTCAGGAGGCATCTTTAGACTAATTCAGGAGGCCGCAGATAAGATCCCGGCGGTGACCAAGGGACGCATTCGTTCTATTATGGGGAATGACTGGGAAGCGGATCACTTGTTCGCTCCATCTCAGGAGAATCTCCCGGCACAGCCCGGGTTGTTTGACTGGGTTCCTCCTCAGCTAGAGGACATTCGGCCTTTACCCCAAGAGCCCGACGCCGGGCTTCGGAATCGGATCATGGACCTTTTGGAGCGTCCCGGGAGGGATCTGGTGTTGGCGGATATCGCCGGCACGTCTGAGGCCCTGGACACCGTTGTATCCTGCGCCCTAGATTACTCCCGAACCCATGACGCCCGTATCCTGTTGATTGGGTTTCCCGATGTTTACCTCGGCCAAGAGATTGGGGCGGCCCGAGAGCCAAGCGACTACCTTTGCCTGGCCAAGTTCCATAGCGCCATGAATCTGGCCCAAGAAGGGGGATACGGCACTAAGGAGCTCTCAGATCGGCGTTTTCTAGCCTCATTGGCCCGCTGGGTAGACATCACAGATACGGGATCCTTTAGCGATATCCAGATCACAGGCTCTTTGGATCTTGCCAAAGACCTGTCTTGTCCCGCCGATGTGTCCTGCAGACAGTCCTGTCCTCTGGCAGATGCTTGCTTTGCCCAGATGGCCGAGAAGGCTCAAAGACCGGTATCTTTGGCAAGGCACGATAGGTGCATGAGTATCGTCGGAAGATGGGATCGCGTGGTTATCTGGAATTTTCACGAGATCGCACGGGCTTGGCAATGGAGAGAGGCCAAGTTAGATCCTACCGGGCTCCAGTCTATCTTAGAACAGGAAGGGGTCTTGGAGTCGGTTCCGTCCCTGGCGCGCCTATCAAAGCATGCCCGAGGAGCTATGGGCAGATATGGCACCGTTGCAGATTCCAGCCTGCAGGATCTCTTGGCAGAGTTGCTCTTGGAGTTGAAGGGAACTGCCCAAGGCTCGAAAAACCAGGCATTGGAGCGAGCCGCGGCGTCCCTGGGACACCTTCTGGACCCTGCCGAAGGCACAGTGATGTTAGTGGAAGAAGGATACGGAGAGAAGGGCAGACGTCCCATGCTGGCCAGGAGGGCTTTGTGGCCCGGTTCTCGTATTCTGTCTCATGTTGGCCAAAACTTAGGCCCCGCCATCCTCATGTCGCCTCTTTCGGGGACTCTACGGTGCTCTGCGGGGTTACAGCGGTTTTTCGGCATTGAGGAGTCGACCCTTAAGGACAATCTTAGGCATGAGGCCGAAACCGAGAATGTCTTGCTTGTACTAGTGGACGAATTTCCCGTGCCCGGCTCGTCACAATACCCTTCTTACGTGTCTGGAATTCTCAGTAATCTGATCCCGGGTCACAGAACAGGTACCCAGGTGCTTTTCTCTTCTAGGGCTCTCCTGAAGGCTGTGTACGAACTGTGCTCCAAAGACCTGGAGGCAGGCGGAGTTGCTGTCTACGGTGCCGGAATCGACGGCGGGCGCAAGGTGGTTGAGCATCTTTTGGATGAGGATTCGACTGTGTTCTCCACCGGCGGTTTCCCTGCCTACGGGGATCCCGTGCCCTCTTGCCTCGTAATCCCTAAGGTCCCATTTTTGCCCCCAAACCCTTTGGATGACCTTAGGAGAAGGGAGTTCCGAGGGTCCGGGGTCGACCCGTTCGCCGAGGTCAATGTGGGTCACGCCGCCTTGGCCATACGCGCTCACGTGGAACGGCAGATTGACAGCGGGAGGAAGTGCGCCGTAGTGCTTTGCGATCCCAAAGCTTTGCCAGGCAGGTCAGGGTGGGCGGCTTCTTTCCTTGAGCATTTTGCCGACCTTCCAAGAGCAACGTGTTCGGCACCCGAAGCCATCCGGCGAATCGCACAATGGACTTCGGGAGAGAACACAGGTAAATGACGGGAAAGGTGCGTGCGTTCATTGCTTTTGCTGCTTACTAACGATGACGGCGTCCACGCCGACGGGCTGTGGGCTCTCTTGGAGAGGGCATCATCCCTAGAGGATATTGAGGTGCTTGCGGTGGCACCTGACAGAGAACGAAGCGCCTCGGGACACGCCATCAGCATCCATAACCCCATCGAAGTCCGGGAAGTGCCGTTCAAAGACCCCAGGTTCAGAATCTACGGAGCTGGAGGCACCCCCGCCGATTGCGTCAAACTAGCCATAGAGGGCATCTTGGACAGGCCGCCGGATTTCGTGATATCGGGCATCAACCGGGGGCCTAACTTAGGCACAGACGTTTTCTACTCGGGCACAGTGTCGGCAGCCATGGAAGGAGCGCTTTTAGGGGTCAGATCTGTGGCTGTCTCCGTTGCGGCTTTCGAGAATGTGAAGTACGAAGCGGCGGCCGAGTTTGCAATTTCCTTGGCCAAGATGGCCGTGAACGAGACCCAGTGGCCGCAACTTGTCAACGTGAATGTTCCGTCGTTGCCCAAGGAGAGAGTAGCAGGGGTCTCGGTGACCGCTCTAGGGGTCCAGACGTACAAAGATGCCTTCAAGAAGAGAGTAGACCCCAAGGGCCGCTGCTGGTACTGGTTGGGCGGGCTCGCACAGGAAAGCGACGATCCCCAAGACTCTGACACCTATGCCATCAAGCACAACGTGATCTCGGTCACACCGCTCCTTTTGGATCTGACTGATCGTGCTTCTCTAGAGACCCTCAGGTCAAAGCCCTGGCTTTCTTCAATTTGAATACCTCATCCCCATCTCTAATATAGAGAGTAGGGGTGAGTTAGCGATGTCTTACAGGAGTCCGAACCGCCCGGACTACAAGGGGTGGGCTACCCGAAGCCGGCCCAGGGAAGGCTTTTCACCTAGAGCTGCCGGAGGAGGGCTTTTCTGGGCTGTGGTCATGGCACTGTTGCTCGTCGTGGTTGCCGCCACTGTTGTGTACTTTAGCAGTCTCGACGAAAGAGTGCTTTCATGGGTGGTCAACCTCGGCAGTTTCCTGGTATTGGGGTGGGCCGCTTTTGTGACGGCTAGGAGGCAAGCGTCTCATGGACTTCTGTACGGAGTGGCCATAGGCGCTGGGTATGCTTTGGTGACCTTGCTGTTTGGCAGCCTTCTGTTCCCGCCTTTTGTGGGCGTAGCGGCCTTTTTGAAAAGACTGGGTTTCGCGGTTGTGGCCGGGGCTTGCGGAGGAATTCTGGGCGTCAACTACTGATGGGTGGTCTTCTCTGTAAAGGTATAACCTCCCTGCGCAGTGGTCATGATACTCCAAAAAGCGCCGGGGGGTTAGTGTGTTGGGTGAAACCCGGGTTTATAGGAAGAGCCGCTTGCTTGCGGTCTCTTGCTTTGTGGGAGTGGCGCTTAGCATGGCGCTTGGAGTGGTTGCAGGCGGGAGTGCTGCGGCCCAGTACGCGCAAGGGGTTGGGGACTTTTTTGCAGGTGACGGGCTTCTCAAGTCCGGGGATAAGGGTTCGCCAGTATCCGGGCTACAAGATGTCCTTTCGGCGCTGGGTTACTACCAGGGGTACGTCGATGGCGTTTTCGGCCCCTTAACAGAGTCTGCGGTGCTTGGGTTCCAAGAAGCCTGGGGGCTCTACGCCGATGGCTTGGTGGGCCCCAAGACCAGGAGCGCCCTGATGGCAATGTACCAGCGTAAGAATCCTCCCGAGAGCCACACTGTGAGGTCTGGAGAGACGCTGTCATCCATAGCGGAGCGGTACGGAGTCTCTGTGGCGTCGCTTCAGAGCGCAAACGGCATCAAGAACCAGAACCGGATCTACGCCGGGCAGGTGCTGGCCATTAAGGCACAGCCTCCGGATCCCGAGGCGCCGGTTGAGACCGGGGATCATGCACCCGGTACGAGTTCCCAGACAAACGAGGCCGAGCCCGAGGTCGGGCCCGTTTTTCCTGCCCCTACAAAGGGGATATGCCTCACATTCGACGACGGTCCAGATCTGGCGGGAACACTGCCCATACTGACTACGCTAGACAACTACGGAATCCGAGCGACGTTTTTCGTCATAGGTGAGAGGGCCCAGAAGTATCCCGATCTCATCCGGGAAATGGTGGAGAGAGGTCACACCGTTGGTATTCATGGTTACGAGCACAAGCCTTTGGCGGGACTTCCTGCATCACAAGTGGCAGGGGACCTCAAAAGAGCTCAGGATGCCATCTATGGGATCACGGGCCTGAAGCCGCGTCTTTTTAGGCCCCCCGGGGGCTATCTAGATCGCACTCAAGTCGCTCAGGCAGCGCGACTAGGCCTTAGTGTTGTGATGTGGACCAACATAGGCGGGGCCGATTTGGGGTGCTCTGGCCCCGAAGAGGTAGTAGAGAGAGTTGTTGCGTCTGCTACAGACGGGGGAATCATTCTGCTTCACGAAGGGCTTCCTAGCACCCTAGAGGCGCTGCCGTCTCTCATTGAGAGCCTAGCGCGCCTCGGTTATGGGTTCCGGAATCCGCCTGCTGCGCCCTACTAGATGAGGTTACTGGATTTGCCCGGGAGCGATAACGTCTTTGACTGTCTGTTGAGCGCCTTTCACAAGCTGGCTCATTTCAGCTACGGACATGCTTTGAAACATGGCGTTTTGGGCATCGGACATGGCTGATACCGCTTGCTGCAAGGACATTGCTATCTGCCGGTCGGCCTTAGCCTGCTGCATGGCCAACTGGGCGCCCAATTGCGTCACAAGCTCGCTCACCTGCTGGGAGTTGGCCCGGAGTTCCTCGTTTCCTTGGGACACGATTGAAGCTACCTGTTGGGTGATGGCGAAGAGCGTGTCGATGGCCTGAGAGTCCGCTACATGGGCAGACGCTTTGGAAAGGCAGTTTTGTAGGTTCTGCTCAGTACACATCTGCTCTTCCCGTATTTGGTTCTGTACCTGGGCAAGAGCATCTTCTATCTTTTCGGCAGGTGTAGTTGGGGCCCCGGCGCCCGGGGGTTTAAAAGACCTCCTGAGTTCGTCAACTACATGGGACGCAGGATTCTGGTTTGCGTTAACGCTGCCTATAGCATAGTCTTCGTTCTTGGGCATAACTGGGTTTTGGTCTCCTTTCGTCCGCAGTTTTGCTATAGTTTCTTCTCTTTGGTGTCTTATTATCGAAACCTGGGAAGCTTATGGGCGTATTACTTTAGGGTACATAGACTGAGACTAGAATTAAGGGAGGTGGGCAGATGTCCACTCAGGGACCTGAGGCCAAAGGAAAAGACCTGCTGTCAAGGGTCGGCAAGACCATCAAGGCAGGCGCCGCTACCATATTCCAGGAGACAAAGGACTTAACCAAGATAGGCAAGCTCAAACTCGAACTGATGTCTTTGGAGGATGAGCGCGGGCGCAAATTCGAAGAGATCGGAACTACCGCTCATGCCCTCTACAAGACCGGAGCCACAATGCCGGCAGACCTGCACCGGCTTTTGGGAGCGGTTGACGGGATCTTGGCCCGCATAGAGGCCAAGAACATAGAAATCGAGAACGTGCGGGTGGAAACAGAACCCCGGGAGACGCCTCAAGACAAGACTGAAGCTCCGGTAGCGCAGCCTGCTGAACCAGGAGCGTCGTTGCC
This sequence comes from Bacillota bacterium, assembly GCA_040771825.1. Taxonomy (GTDB): domain Bacteria; phylum Bacillota; class Sulfobacillia; order Fermentithermobacillales; family Fermentithermobacillaceae; genus JAXGZG01. The sequence continues at coordinate 551,150 of JAXGZG010000001.1, forward strand.
TCCAAGTGCCGTGGAACCTTCGGAGCGCAAATCTTTCTGTCAGGAGTGCGGAGCGCGCCTTAGCGAGGGAGACGTGTTTTGCTCTAGGTGCGGTACCAGGGTATAAAGACGGCGGCGGCAAAGAGAGCGGGCCTCCCATTTGGTTCGGGGCCCGTTTGTCTTTCTTCCAAGGATGGAACATTGAAGAAAGGTATCGGGAAGTCTTTTGTGGAAGGTATTCACACAAAGTGGGATCACCAAGAAGAGGGGAGACACTCTATGCCAGCGGACTTGATCGATGGAAAGAAGATCGCATCATCTATTCGAAATGAAGTCAAAGCCGAAGTCGCAATGCTCAAGGAAAAGGGGATCAGCCCCAAAATGGATGTCGTGATGGTAGGCGACGACCCGGCTTCGGTACTTTACGCCAGATCAAAAGAACGCGCCTGTAAGAATTCGGGGATAGATTTCGAGCTTCACAAGTTCCCGGAGACGGCTCAAGAGGATGAGGTGCTTCGGGTTCTTTCGGACCTTTCCCAGGATTCGTCATGCCACGGCATCATGGTGGAGCTGCCGCTCCCGCGCCACATGAACAAAGAGCGGATCATGATGGCCATTGACCCTGACAAAGACATAGACGGCATTAACCCCGTCAACCGGGGGCGGATGTTCACGGTGAAGGACGGGCTTTTCCCAGTCACCCCGCAGAGCTGCATAGAGATACTGAAGCGGCAGGGAATCTCCCTAGAGAAGAAGGACGTTTGTCTCATAGGCAGGGGAGACACAGTAGGGAAACCCTTGATCTTCCTTTTGCTCAACGAGAACGCTACGGTTACCGTGTGCCACACTAGAACCAGGGACCTGGCGTTTCACACTTTGAAAGCCGATATCGTAGTGGCCGCCGCAGGCAAAGCAGGACTAGTAACCAAGGATATGGTGAAGCCCGGCGCCGTGGTGGTAGATGCCGGGATCAACGACCTTAACGGGAAGACCGTGGGCGACGTTGACTTTGAAGGAGTCTCGGAGGTGGCGTCGGCCATAACGCCTGTGCCCGGAGGCGTAGGCAGCTTGACCACTGCCCTGATACAGAGGAACTTGCTCCGGGCCGTGAAACTGGTCCTAGAGCGAAAGTGACCGAGAAAGCGAAAACGAAAGAAGGCGAAAATCTTATGAGCGATCTTTTCGGACAGAGCCTGAGAGAAGTGCTGAAAGTGTCGGCATCCAGCGAACCCGTGCCTGGAGGCGGGAGTGTGGCGGCCATAGCCGGTGCTTTCGCTGCCTCAATGGGTGCCATGGTGGCGAACCTGACCGTTGGGAAGAAGAAATACCGTAATGTCGAGGCACAGATGATTGCCCTAAGGGACAAGTCGCTGTGCCTTATGACCAGGGCTGAGGAATTGGTAGATGCCGACATGGGCCATTTCAAGAAGTTTATGGAGTATTACAAGATGCCTGTCTCGGGCCCTGAAGAGGAAGCCCGCAAAGAACACCTCATCCAGGAAGCCCTTAAGCGCGCAACGGAAACCCCGTTGGAGATAGCAAGGGCTTGTCTAGAGATTCTCGAGATCGTGAGCGAGATGGCCCCCATAGGCAACAAGATGGCCATCAGCGACGCAGGAGTCGCGGCCTATCTGGCGGATGCCGCCCTCAAAGCCGCGCTCCTTAACGTCGACATCAACCTGCCGCAGATCAAGGACCAGGAATTCGCCGAGAAAGCCAGGCACGACAAGGCCGCACTCATAGAGAAATCCGACGCCTTACGAGCGGGGTCCTTGTCTATTGTTGTTTCTCGGTTGGGTTCCTAAAAGGAGATCTTGGCCGAAGCCGTCTTCTTTCTCGAGTCGCCTGCTTCTCGCCGACGACACCGGTTATCCGGGGTTTTCTCTGGTTTCTTGGAGGCCTCTGGTAACCGGTGAACAGGTCGAAAGTGTGACTGTGACCCGCATTGACCGTTGTTGCCCCCGCCATCTGATGCACGTGCCCCATTAAGACCGCCACGTTCCGCCCTGTAGTGCCGTTCATGAGATGGGTGTGGCCCCTGGCTTCCCTGGTCTCATTGGCGAAACTATGGACATGCCCATCCACAACCACGCTCTCGGTTGAGGTCGTCCCAACGAAAGTATGGAAGTGATCCTGGTTAACGGATGTGCGTCCGAAGTAATCATGGACGTGCTCTATCTGTTTGGCGGTGATGTTCTTCTCCGTATCCAAGCAAATCCGCCTCCTCACAAAGGCTTACTTACCAATCATATGAGCCCTATGTGCCGAGTGTGAGGGGGAGGAAGTCGCGCCAATCGGCTTTGGACGCGATTCCAGCCAGTTCCATGCAGAACCCGGTCCGATTCACAGCCAACCTTTCTATGGTGAGGGCCGTCAGCATGCCCTTGGAAGATGCAATCAGGTCGAGTTCGATTATGCTGTGGCCGACGTAGGCAAGGCCCGGCGTGCTCTCTACCAGCGGCCTAAACACGCTGAACCAATTGGATTTCACTGGGGGAGATACTTTTAGGTTGACCTTTGAGCCCGCAAACGACCAGACCTCTACCCTGAATCTGACGGGTATGTTGAAAGCCGCTGACGCCCTGACCACGATCTCGAGTCCAGTATCGGCAAAGCGCAACTCTAGGATCTCCACTCCTTGGGGAAGAGGCAAGCTGCGGACCAAAGATGCGGCTTCCATTTGGTCCAGGGTAAAGGACAAGCTATGGATTTGCATGCCGGTCACTCCCGTCAAAAGAACGTTACATAACGCTATGCGGCAGATGCTCCCGGTGTCACACAAGACGTGGAGCCGGTAGGAAGGTTTTGGAGAGAATGCGCAGAAGTCTCATGTTGTAAACGGTTTCAACTAGGAGGACGAGCCTGAAAACGGTTACAAGTTCAAGAAGGAGGCGAGTCCCGTGAGCCAGGGGTGACCATAAGGGATGTGGCCCGAAGAGCCGGAGTATCTGTGGCTACAGTGTCCAGAGTTGTCAACGGATCAAAAGGCGTAAGACCGGATACCAAGCGCAGGGTAGTTGAGGCCATAGCGGACTTAGGCTTTGCCCCTAACGCAGCTGCGCGCCTTCTTTCAGGGGGGAGCCACAAGACCGTAGGCGCTCTCGTGCCTGGCTTCAACGACTCATTCTACGGGAGAGTGATTCGGGGCCTTGATGATGCACTGGCTTCGTCTGGATACGCACTCATCTTGGCTTGTTCAGATGGAAGCGACGAGCTTGAAGAGAGCCAGTGTGAGACTCTCCTTAGCAAAGGGATAGACGGGATGGTTTTCATACGAGGCGGGCGCCGGACCGACTCTTTGGCTGAAAAAGCCGGCGCCAGGGTGCCGGTAGTTTCTATCGACAGAGAGGCGCCCCATGGTCTCTGGGGGTCTGTTACCAGCGATGACCGACAAGGGAGCTTCGAGATGACCGCGCGCCTCGTATCCATGGGTCATCGCCGCATGGCTTTCGTTGGAGGACCCGACTATGTGAGCGCTTACAGGGAACGCTTTCGGGGTTTCCAAGAACGGGCGGAGAGCGTGGAAAATGGGGCTGAGCCTCTCTTATTTCAGGGAGATTCGAGGTACGAAAGCGGCTACGCTTTGGCTTCGGACCTTCTGGGCAGGGGGACACGGATCACTGCGGTGCTTTGCGCCAACGACTACATGGCTCTTGGGGTCATAAGAGGGCTTCAAGATAGCGGAGTGCTGGTGCCTGCACAGGTTGCAGTGGCGGGATACGGCGGCGAAGAGATTGGTCTCATGGTTAGACCTTCCTTATCCACCGTGTCTCAGCCTGCTTATCGCATGGGGATTGCGGCTTCAGAACTGATGCTGGATAGCCTTCTGAAGGGTATTGGCATGCGGGGCAGGAGTGTGACCCTCAGCCCCTTGGTGGTAGAGAGAGACTCAACGGGAGGCAGGAGGTCTTTGAGCTGAGAGACTGCGTAGTGGTTTTGGGAAGCCTCAGCGTAGAATTTGTGGTGCGTACCTGTGCAAGGCCGCGCCCAGGCGAGACCGTGTCGGGCATTGGCTTTGGTATCTATCCCGGGGGCGGAGGCGCTAATCAGGCAGTGGCGGCGGCCAGAGCCGGAGGCAAGTCTACTATGGTTGGCCGCATAGGCCAAGACGATTTCTCCCGTGTTCTTACAAAGAGTCTTTTTAAGTCAGGAGTGAGAGGGGATCTTGTACAGGTCACCCAGGGTACATCGTCTGGCTGTGTTTTTATCACCGAGGATCAGGAAGGCCAACGCTCCACGGTCATTTTCCCAGGCGCCAACGAAAGATGCTCCAAGGCCGATGTTCTCGGCATGCTTCCGGTTCTTGAGGACGCCAAAGTGCTTCTGCTTCAAATGGAAGTGCCGCAAGAGGTCAGCTTCTACGCAGCCAGGCAAGCCAAGGACAGAGGCGTCACCGTTATCATGGACCCGTCGCCTTTTGGGGCTATCTCACCTTGTGACATGAAGAGCTTGGACATAGTGGTGCCTAACCGGCGCCAGGCTAGTCTCCTAATAGGGCGCCAAGTCACTGACCAGCGCACTGCAAGGCTAGCTGCAGCCATGCTAGTAGACCAAGGGGCGAAGGCAGCCGTGGTCACAATGGGATCCCAAGGGGCAGTCTACGCCGACGAGACTTCGGCGGGATACATACCGGGGCACCGTGTGGATGTAGTTGACCCCGCTGGGGCTGGGGATACCTTCGCCGGCGCTTTAGCGGCGGCCATATGCCAGGGCAAAGACTTGCGCGAAGCGTGCCGTTTTGCCAACGCCGCGGCAGCCCTTTGTGTTACGCGTCCAGGGGCTCAACCGTCCATGCCCTGGAGAAGAGAGATCGATCGTTTCCTATCGGACGGAAGAATCAGCTCCCCGTAGTTCTCACCCCAGAACACCAGTATACATAAGATCGAACTAGGAGGAATCTAGCCGGTTTGGGGTTTTGGCCAAGGGTAAAACAGGCATTAGCCAACGTGAGTCCTGGGAAATGGAAGGTAGTGAAGAGGTACCCATTACCAGAGAACGGGAGACCCCCGGGGGCCTGTGACGATATTCTGGTGAGGCTGGACGGTCTGGCGATATCCCTCACCCGCAAGACATCAAGCACGCTGCCTCACGAGGTCACCGTCGTGATTCCCAGGGCCGAGATGCAAAAGAAATACCAAGATGGCAAACTGGTTGAGACTAACTTGGTGTATTCCAGCATCACAGTGTCTCATTCGCCTAGGTTCCCGCCGTCTGGCTCAAGCGCCCCGATCGCCCGCCGGTAGCGCACTATCGTCAAGACGACCTTGCAATGGACGGGGTCTCTTGGTTGGGCGCCGGACGCGGCGTCGATTCCGGCGGTTATCTTCTAATCTACTGAGTTCCTCTGAAGCTTCGAAGGCCGCAACCCCGATCATTTCCGGGACATAATGAGGCACTTCCATCTCCAAATCTGAGATGGCTCTGCGGATCACTCTTCCCGAACTCTGCAGTCTCACCAGTTCTTGGCCAGAGAGAGGAATCTCGATGGTTCGGAGAATTCCTTCCTTCCCTACCACTGCGGGCGCCCCCATGTAGACTCCGTATATCCCGTACTCGCCTTCAAGATACACACAAACAGAAAACACCGTTCGCAGATCCTTCACGATGGCCTCAGTCACCCTAGATAGAGTGACCGCAGGCGCGTAGTAGGTCGCTCCTTTCCGGGAAATAACTTGGTAGGCTGCGTCACGCACTTCCGATTCAATCCTGTCTTGAGCGTCGTGACGAAGGTCGGGCCAGTCCTCGATACTGATGCCCGCGATGGTTGCCCTACTCCAGGCCACGAATTCCGAGTCGCCGTGCTCGCCCATGACGAAGGCGTGCACACTTTTGGGGTCAATGCCCAATTCCTTGCCGGTCAGGTATCTCAACCTCGCCGTATCCAAAGCCGTCCCTAGGCCCATCACTCGGCTTGGAGGGAGGTTGGATCTGACCATTGCTACGTATGCCATAACGTCAACCGGGTTGGTAGCCATAAGTATGATGGTCTTCCTGGCGATATCGCCGACTTCCTGGGCGATGTCGCCTACGACCCTGGAGTTCCGCTTTAAGAGGTCCATCCTAGTCTCGCCTGGTTTCTGTGACACTCCTGCGGCAATGAGGACAACGTCGGCGTCTCTCACATCGTCCATGTCCCCTGCCCAGATTTCTGTGCGGTTGACCATAGGCATGGCGTGATTGAGATCCATGGCCTGACCCATGGCTATGTCCTGATTCTTGTCAATGAGGCAGATTTCGTCGGCTACGTCTTGGAGCAGCAGGGCGTAGGCGTAGGTTGATCCCACTAGGCCCGAGCCAATGACCACTACTCGTACCGGCTTGGCCATGGGAAGAGAGTCGCGCCTTGATTCCATTGGGTCCGGACCTCCTCGGGAGACGGTTCACTGAGATCATGTCCCAAAGACGTCCCGGTCATTAGGAGGCGCCGCCAAAGGCTTGGAGCGCGACTCTCGTATCTGATGTCTCTAAGCGGTCATTTGGTTACACGAATGCCCCAGAGGGTTCCCCTAGAGTCGCACTGAACGAGCATGCCCTGAGCTATGAGGGGTTCCTGCATAAGGAAGGAGTCTCTCACCTTGTAGTCACCGGTGCCGTGGGGGGAAACCAGGTTAAGGACACCTCTGTACCCGCCGGTTGCCCATGTGCCGTCTCCCGATGCGAACGCCGCAAATAGAGAAGACGTGCCGTGAATTGTGGAAAGAACCGTCCCGTCTCGCTGGGATAGGAGAGATATTCCCCCGTTTCCGTTCAGCACACCTAGATAGGCTCCGGGATGACCTTTGGGCCACGGCCCGCCGGGAATCGACGCTCCTACAAGGCTTGAGCCAGAACGGTATTTCCATATCTCGTCACCGGTAGATGCGGAGATAGCGTACAGGTAGCTGCCGCCGCTAGCATTGTCGTATGGAGTGGTGACGTACACCATGCCTGAAGACACAGCCGGGGAGAGGCTAGGAGAGTAGTATATCTGGCGTCCAAGGGTCTTGCGCCATGCCAGAGAGCCGTCATTGAGGTTAAGTGCATAGAGGGATCCGTCCCAGGCGCCAAAGAACACATTGTCTCCGGAAGATCTTGGTGTGGCTGTTACTGCGCCTTGGGCCCGATACTTCCACTGGGTTACCCCCGTGAAAGCGCTAACCGAGTACACGGTGCCCGACGATGAACCGATTATAATGGATTTGCCCAAGGGGCCAATGGCCGCAAGGGGGGAAGCAGGGAAGCCGCTCTTGTCTAGAGTAGTGCTCCAGATGAAAGTGCCATCGAGAGCGTTAAGGCAATAAAGGTGCCCGCTGGCGGTGCCGAAATACAGTCTGTTATCGACCATGACTCCGCCGCCCCAGGCGGAGCCCGATTGGTGTTCCCACATGGGAAGGCCGTCGGAAAGGCGGATTCTCCTAATCATGCCGTCTCTTGTCCCTACTATGGCGCCGCCTTGCCTGTCATGGACGATGTCGCCTACGACGGCGCTTCCAAGTTCGGTCCTCCAAGCTAGGATGCTAGAATCCTTGGAGAACTCCTGGGAGGCGAAGTACGGGCCTGAATTTGTGGCAGCCTTGATTCGCACGGTGTGGGTGCCCTGGGCGTGGGCTGCCACAGAACAAGACAACCGGTTTGGGCCCTCTTGGAGGCGCCCCAGATTCTGGTATGTTCCGCCATCGATCTGGTACGCCACCGAGGCAGGTTCTGAGAGAAGAAAGGTCCCTGTCAGAAGGCCATTTTCGGTTTGGGCGGCAAACTCTGAGATGGGAGAGGGGTTGGGGGTTTCCGATATTTTGCACCGGAGTTGTGTTTCCCGCTTGGGAGTCCCTGCTCCTGTCACTGAGTAGATGGACATATCGGTCCCGCTCACGTCCACCACAGCGTAGGCCGCATCCATAAGAGCGCCCACCATCTCGAAGGTTCTGCCTTGAGCCTTCCAGGTGATGAACGAGTGACCGTGACCTGAAAACACAACCCTGATGGAGTAACGATCCAGAAGCCCAACAAAGGCATCGTCGGAATCCTGAAAAGCCCTTGGCTCATAGCAAAACGGGTGATGGCTAAACACGGCTACCGGTCTGTTCTTGGGTATAGAAGCCAGGTCCTCTTCAATCCACGATATGGTGGCGGGGTCAAGGGTTCCCAGGGTCTGGCCGGGATACGTCGTGTCCAGCACCAGGAAATGCCACAGACCGTAATCGAGTGAGTAGTTCTTAGCCCCAAAATGCTGGGCAAACAAAGCACCCTGGCGGTCTTGCCATCTGGATTCGTGGTTTCCCATAGTGGCGTACACCTTGAAGGGGAGGGTGGCCGCGTACTCCTTGAAAAGGTCATATTCTATCGAGGCTCCGGTCTCGGTGACATCGCCCATATGGAGCATGAAAGCCGCATCCGGGTGATGCTCTCCAATATCCTGAAACGCTTGGTTTGTGCCCTTGTTCCCCACAGGCGCCCCGATGTGGCTGTCGGTGCCCACTATGAACTGAAATTGGGTTTTGGCGATACCTTCGGGTATGTAGCCTAGGGTCCTCATGTCCCCTTTTGCGTGGGCTCCTACAGTAGGGGCAAAGAGGCCCAAAGCCACGGTCAATGCCAGGAGCAGGCATATGGGGGTCTTTGGTGAAATCCTGGATGAATTGCGGATCATTTTGCGGACCTCCGGTATGGTGAAGTTTTGGCTAGTCCCTAGATAGGACGCCGGAAGTCTTGTCAGGTTCCACCCCTAGCCGGATTCGTCTGCGGCTTTGCCAAGGTCGTGGTGCCATGACTCTCGGAGTTGCCCTCTTATGAGGTCAGACAGCGTCTGCCTTTGGACCGCCACGAAAAGTTGGCGATCCCTTACATGGATGACTGCGGGCCGCAAAGCCCCGTTGTAGTTAGAAGACATGGAGTACTGATAAGCGCCGCTCACAAGGGTTGCCAGAATGTCTCCAGGGTGAAGCCTCGGCAACATGATTCTTTGGATGAGAGTGTCGCCTTCTTCGCAGTGCTTGCCAACTATTCTGTAAGGATGCAGCTGAGCGCACCGGGCGTTTGAAACTGACAAAGCCTCGTAGCGGGCGTCATAAAGCATGGGCCTGGGGTTGTCCGACATTCCGCCATCTACGGCTGCAACCCTTGTGCCATCTGGGAGATCTTTGACGGTTCCCACGGTGTAGAGCGTCACTCCCGCTTGGGCCACTATGGAGCGGCCAGGTTCCAGTATCAGCCTAGGAGTTGGTACTCTCTCGGTTTCGGCTGTAACCCTCATTTGCTTGGATATTTCTCGGACATAATGGTCCACCGGGAGTTCCTTCTCGTTCCGGTATGGGACGCCTAAGCCGCCCCCGAGGTCCAATTCTCCTACGGCGATGCCTCCTCGCTCTCTCAGGGACGAGATGAACTGGATCATGGTTTTCGCCGCCATGCGGAAAGGTTCCGCTTGGAATATCTGGGAGCCTATGTGGCAGTGGAACCCTGCCAGGATCAGATTGGGAGATTCGCTCGCCTGCAAAGCGACGTCCATGGCCTTGTCTCCCTCTATGGGAATGCCGAATTTCGAGTCCACCTCTCCGGTGGCGAGATACCTGTGGGTGTCAGGGTCAATTCCGGGGGTAAGCCTGAGCATGATCTGCTGAACCCGAAACTGCGCCTTGGCGACACTTTCAATCCGCTCCAGGTCGCTGGGGCTATCTGCCACTATTCGCCCAACGCCCATGGATACAGCCAAAGCTATCTCGTCAGGCGTCTTGTTGTTGCCGTGGAAGATCACGTGGCCTGCCGGGATTCCTCCTTGCGTGGCAATGTATAGCTCGCCTGCCGAAGCCACATCTATCCATAATCCGGCAGCGTTGACCAGATGGGCCATGCGCAGGGTCAGATAGGCTTTACTAGCGTAGGCTACTTGACCGCCGGGCGCGTGATGGGCCATGGCCTGTACGTATTGGCGCATCTTTGACATTATGGCGTCTTCAGAGTAGACGTACAAAGGAGTACCGTATGTCTTGGCAAGGACTTCTGCGTCCAAACCGCTGACGGTTAAGTGGTTTGCTTCGTTAGTTTCTACGTAAGGGTGCATGATCAAAGGACGGCGTTCCTTTCCCTAATAGGACGAATTCCGGTTTTTATGAATATAGGGCAAAACAAGCCGGGGGTCAACCGCGAACCCGCCAATTACCGGAACTAGGGTATGAGAATTTTCGTCCAAGTATGGCAGGAGGGATGAACGTGATAATTAAGCGCCGATTGTCTCTAATCTTGGTGCTCGTTTTGGTTGCCCTGTGGGTGTCGGCTTGCGGGCCGAAGGACCTTGTCTCCCTGGCTCGGGTTGACGGGTCTGACTTGTACCTTGCAGATAAGTATGGGAACAAGGTCAAGATACCCGATGGAGTGGATTTCCTGAAGGCTCTGAAAGGAGCCAAGGCCGCTGATAAGCCCGAAGGCGCCCCCAGCGAGACTCTGGCCGACTATGTCCTCATCTCCAAAGACCAAAGGATCTACTATGACGTTCAAGGCAAATACCTTATCTATGTAGACAAGAACCAGAAGAAGACCGTATATACAGCCGACCTTGCGGACCTCATATCCGGCGTTCCGGGGCTTCCTCCTCTGGTGAAGGAAAAGGCCATAGAAGACCCTGAGGTGTCCTCGTGGTGTGCGGACTTATCGAAAGTCAAAGAACCCGCTGCCATTCTCTTTGAGTCTCAAGGTACGTCGCATCTGCTGGTGGCTGCGGGGGAGAAGCCTACCGCCGGCTACACTCTGGCTTTGGAGAAGGTTTCGCTTGATCCCAATGGTGTCACGGTCTTGAAGATACGGGTGACGGCCCCCCAAGGACCGGCGGCGGACGTCGTAAGCTATCCCATCTTGGAACTTAGCGTGGCGGGGAACCCAGAAATAGAAGTGCAACTGGTAAGCGCAACCAAGAGCGGAGAAAGCGTCGAGCACGTGAGGTTTGCTCGGGTATCCAAAGATCAGAAGATCATCGCTCTTAGGCCGGAACGGGGATCGCTTGTAACAGAAGTGGTTCAGATGGCTGGTTTTGCCTGGTTGCCGGTGAATTCGTTTTCTGTAAGCGTCGAGGACGGTCACTATGTCTTGGGCACCAAGACAGTGGTCCTTTCAAAGGCCGATTCCCAGTGGCGGCATTTCGAGTTCTCCATGGGGCTCCAACCCGCTTCCAGCCCTAATGGCATGGTCACTTTCAGCTGGAAGAATAGTGATGGAACGGCAGAGGAAGTTCTTGTCCCGGTGTCTTTTGGCGGGAAGTAGCCACAGGAATGCCTAATTGATACCGATTGATGCAGAGAGCCCTGGGATTCTCGTGAGTTCCAGGGCTCTTGCAGTTGTGTCACAGTCTCCGCGCCATATATCCCACAAGAGTAACTAGAAACAGCGAGCCTGCCCAGCCCACCAAGGGGTATACGATCTTCACGAGGTTTGAGAAGCCTGCCGAAGCAGCCCATGCTCCTACTAGGACTGTTGCAGCAGTCAGCCCGGTGAAACCCCGTGTGCCTGGAGAGGCGAGCCTTGCGGTGAATCCGTAGAGGTTGGCCACGGCCGTCGTGTATACCTCGGCCAGAAACACGATGGCGTAGAACCGTCCGCCTAGAGAGTGTATCTCCGAAGCCAACCTAGCCAGAGGTACTTCATGCAGAAGGACGTTTGGAAACGACGACACTATGGCCAGGTAGACGCAGAGAAGAGACAGGCCCAGCCCAAAGGCGCCCAAAAGAGCGCTTTGGAAGACTTCCCGCCGATCGTGAAGCGTGGTCCCCAAGGCTGCCAAGATGGGCGATGACATGATCAGGTTGTAGGACACGTAGGTGATGCCCGACAGCGGCCAAATCCCCACAAGCGGTTCCCAACCTGGGGGCGGTGAAGCCAAGGTCAGTCCTTTTACCCGGAGCACGGCTATGCAGACTGCTATGACGCTTAGTATCATCAGTGGGACAATAGCTGACACAGCGGTCACTATTCCTCGTAACCCCAACAGCACGGTGACGAGGCTCAGTGCCGCCATGAGGCCCGTACCCACCATCCACGACACTCCAAATTCTTGAGCCAAGGCCGAACCGGCTCCGGCCAACATAGCAGAAAAAGCGCCGAAAAGAAAGAAAGTCGTGACGAAGTCTAGTACCGGAGATACGTATCTTCCTGACGTCTCCCTTATCACTGGAAGGTGCGAACTGGCCTTGAGTTTCCTACCGATTTCCATGACCGCGAAGCCGAACGCCAGGAAGCCGGCGGTAGCTAATAAGATCGCAAGCAGTCCAGAAGGGCCCAGAAGCCCAAAGAACTGAAGCACCTCCTGGCCCGAGGCGAAACCTGCGCCCACTACGGTGCCAATGTACGTGGCTGCGGCCGCTAACACCCCTAGACGGAGCCTTCTTGGTCTCACGTCGCCTTCCCCCTCCCAAGATAAGATCCCCAAATAGAGGATATTTGTCTCCCAAGGGCTACAGTATTGAGCTAATAGGGTTGGGCGGGCTATATAGTCTCTGGGTGAAACTGGCCTGACAGAAGCGCTGCAGTGAGGCTCCTGGAGGAATCTATAGGGGTTCGGAACACCGTAAAGGCGCTCCCCACGTCTGCGGGTATGTGAGCGTCGCTGCCACCCGTGCCGGGAAGCCCCATGCTTTTGGCGAAAGTCCCCATGGCTTTGCACGCTGAAGGGTATTTCAAGTATTTGCCGTTGCAAACCTCAAGGGCGGTGATCCCTTCGAGGTTTCGGATCTCATGGTGTATGAGAATCTCGGGTTCGGAATCGTAAACGCATTTGGTGACAATCGTATAGGGGTGGGCCGGGATAACCACACCGCCTAAGCGGCGGACTATGTGGATAAGTTCTTTGGCGTTGCTCACTCTGTTCTTTCCCCAATCGCGCCAGTCCTCATCACGGACCCCGTAGACAAGCATGTGCCCCATGTCCGTGGACAGCTCAACACCTCGGAGGATTACCAATCCGTGATTCTTGATGTTGTCGAACGGTGCGCTTGCCCGAAGGCTGTCGTGTTCGGTTATGCAGATGGCGTCTAGGCCTCTCGATAGAGCCGCGTCGACTATGTCCTCGGGCCTAGCCATGGATTCTCCTGAGAACATGGAGTGGATGTGAAGATCGACGCGAAACTCTCTTTTCCTGGCCATTTACATTCCTCCGGCACTAGTCCGTGTCATTACGAAGGGTCGTGAGCCCTCTGGGGGCCAAGGGACAGCCCCATAAAATGCTGTCGGTTTTCAACGTTTCCTCGCAGAAAAGCTCCTCTTATTATATCAATATCCTCGGTTACGTGGCTAATATTGTTGGATACGTATTCTCCGAAGAATGCCGGTATCTTAACTTGTGAGACGCTTATGATGGTCCGGATTTCCAAATTGGAGACAGATGAAAAGGTGTTGATGGCGCGCTTCAGGATTTGGCTCTTTCTCCTGCTGTAGTCCATGAAGTAGCTCACTATGGTTGAGACCCTGCCCAAGTTCCGGGCTTCCTCGAGTTTCATCACGAACCTGTACACGCTCTGATGGCGAGGATCGAGGCTGGCTCCAAAATCGAACCATACAGGGATGCCGTTCACTATCTTCATATTTCTTTCGCCGTCATCCCAGTTCCGAACTATGGTGTCCAAGATCACTTGGTAACCGGCGGCCATTTCGGGGTCTTGGAGGGGAAGGTCTCCCGGGCCATAGTCTTCGGCGGCTCGAGAGAAATAGAAATCCGGGCCTACCGCTTCTCTCAGTTGTATTCTTTCATGTTCGGTAAGGCCAATGTCCGCGGCTAGCTTCACGCTGACTACGTTGCAGCGTCCCGCCCCCAAAAGGCTCACGATTCTCTCCACCGGCCCGTTGCTGAAAAAGGTCTCGGGAATCCCCTTTCGCTTGTTGGCCGGGACCTCCTCCCGGAAAACCTGTATGGAAGGGGCGAAATTCTCTTTCACATAATAAGTGCCATTTTGGGTGACGTATCTGACGATGCCATTGTCTATATAGATAGTTCCCATAGCATTGATAAAGTTTCAACGGAGCAGGCCGCTCTTCCTTCTAGGCGTCAGCGGTATTCGTAGCCCTCCGGCAGATGTATGATGGAAGAAACGATTCGGGAGGCGCTTTGTTGCCGAAACGCTGCGATTTGTGCCCGCGTTACTGCAAGGTAGACCGCTTGGCAGGAGAGATGGGATTTTGCAGGGCGGGGGCTTTGCCCGAAGTAAGTTTGGTGGACCTTCATCATTGGGAAGAGCCTTCGATTTCCAGAAGCCGGGGGTCGGGAGCCGTATTCTTCTCTAGGTGCAACCTCCGGTGTGTCTTTTGCCAGAACCACGAGATAAGCCAGGGCGGAAGGGGACAAAAGGTTTCGTCCGAGGGACTTGCCCGATCATTCCTGCTCCTTCAGGAACGCGGCGCACATAATGTAAACTTGGTTTCGCCAACGCATTACTCGAACCGGGTGGCGTCCGCCATCAAGATGGCCAGGGATATGGGGCTAGTCATACCCGTTGTGTACAACTGTAACGGTTATGAGTCTCTTGAAGCCCTAGGCTACCTTGATGGTCTAGTTGATGTCTACCTGCCGGACCTGAAGTACCATTCGGATGTCCTAGCCCTGCGATACTCCTCTGCTCCCAGTTACTTCGCCCACGCAACCAAAGCCATCTCGGAGATGTCGCGCCAGGTGGGAGTGCCCAAGTTTGACCATGAGGGCGCTATCGTCTCTGGTCTTGTAGTCAGGCACCTTGTGCTTCCCGGGTGTTCCCATGATTCCCTGGAGATTCTGAAGTGGTTTGCGTCACATCTTCCCAAAGGAACTTATCTCAGTCTAATGTCCCAGTACTACCCTGCCCACAAAGCGCGGGCGTTTCCAGAACTGGCTCGGCGTTTGACTCAGAGAGAGTACGACGAGGTTCTGCAAGCCATGTCTGGGCTTGGGATTGAGGATGGGTACGTACAGAGATTATCCTCAGCGTCAAGCGCATACACACCGAATTTCCCGCATTCCAACGAATCTGTTCTTTGATGTCAAACGCCCCAGAAGCGCGGGATTTATGCTATTATTCTAAGTGTGTTTGTGCGGAAGATTGTGTTCCGCACCAGTGATCGGGGGGATCTTCGATGAAAGATGTGGCTAGGCTGGGCCTAACATTGATGGTCATATGCGTTGCAGCCGGTCTGGGCCTTTCTGTTGTCTACGACAAAACAAAGCCGGTTATTGAAGCGCAAGCCCAACAGACTCTCCTTAAGGCTGCCCAGGAGGTTATTCCCGGGGCCGCCTCGGTTGAGGAGAAGGTTGAGAATGATAAGACTTACTTCGTAGGCTATGACGGCGGCGAGGTTGTGGGCGTCGCCATGAAAGTGGAATCCAAAGGGTACGGGCAGACCCCTATGGAGTTGATCGTTGGCTTTGACTCTCAGGGCCTTATCGCGAAAGTGGTTGTCCTGTCCATGTCAGAGACTCCCGGCATCGGAACCAGAGTAAAAGACAAGGCCTACCTTGCCAAGTATGAAGGAGTCGAAGATCCGTCCAGCGTTGACGGAATCTCGGGGGCTTCGTATTCAAGCAGGGCTGTCCAAAGCGGCGTGGCCGGCGCTTTGGAGTTTGTTCAGAAAATCCTGGGCTTTGGGGGCGGAGAGGTCCAAATTGTCTTGGCCAATACGCCTGATGGCACCTACGAGGGCACCGGCGAAGGGCTCTTGGGCCCAATCAAGGTGACGGTCACAGTTGAGGGCGGAAGGCTGGTTTCTGTGACCGTTACTGAACAGGATGAGACCCCGGGTATGGCGGGTCCCGCGCTGCAGAGCATTCCCAAGGCTATGGTTGATAGCCAGTCGGTTGACGTGGACACCGTCTCAGGGGCCACCTTTACCAGCAAGGGCATAATCGCCGCAGTGAAGGCTGCTTTGGGTCCGGTGCAGCCCGCCCAAGGTGCAGTAGATCTTTCCCAGATTCCCGACGGGACTTACGAGGGCAAGGGCGAAGGGCTTCTGGGTGATATCGCGGTATCGGTCAAGATGGAAGGCGGGAAGATTGCTTCTGTGACCATAAACGAGCAATCTGAGACTCCCGATGTGGCGGGACCTGCGTTAACTGGGATTCCCAACGCCATTGTCAACGAGCAAAAGATCGACGTAGATACCGTTTCAGGCGCGACGTTCTCCAGCAAAGGCATTATTGAGGCGGTGAGAAATGCTCTCGCCGGAGCGCAGTAGCAGAATAACGGTTCTCCTCTGCGATGACCACGCTATGGTCCGAGAGGGAACGCGGCGGCTTCTTGAAGCCGAGCCTGACATCGAAGTGGTGGGGGAAGCTTCCGACGGTCTCGAAGCCATCGAGATGGTAAGGGAGCTTTCTCCTCAAGTGGTGGCAATGGACGTTTCTATGCCCAGGATGAACGGGGTGGATGCCACCAGACGGATAAAGCAGATGTGCCCTTCTGTGTACGTTTTGGCGCTCACCGCGTATGATGACTTTCAGTACGTGACTCGCCTTTTGGAGAACGGGGCCTCGGGGTATATCTTGAAGAGCGCCCGGTCTCATGAGCTAATAGCTGCTATTCGAGCCACAGCCCTTGGGGAATCGGTCCTTGACGCAAGAGTGGCCCAGGATGTGTTCTCCAGAATCGGCGGGCGCGGCCCCGGCGAGATGACGCCCGAGCAACCAACTCCCGAACCCCCGCTAGAGACCACCCCCTTGACTGCCAGAGAAACGGCGGTTCTAGGACTCGCGGCCAGAGGACTTTCCAACAAGGAGATCGCCCAAGAGCTGGAAGTGAGTCCTCGCACGGTGCAATCTCATTTGGCTTCTATATTTTCGAAATTGGGTGTGGTCTCAAGGACCGAGGCTGTCATGATGGGTCTCAGGCGTGGCCTCATATCTCAGGGCGACATTGAGGTGACCCGGGGTGGCTGATGCCGCAGGTTGGGCCGGAACCAAACTTGTTCTGGAGATGGGCAGGATAACTAGGGACAACCTAACTCGGGACGAGGCCATGGGGAAGATCGCCTCGCTCCTTCTAGACAGTTTCCCTGTAGAGGCCGCGGCCATCCTTATCTACGATCCCGTCTCCAAGTCGGTCTATGTTTCGTCGTCCGTGACCAAATCCAAAGATACCGCCATGATTCCCGAGGACATAACCTTGCGTCTTCAGGGCGGATCGTGCCTAACGGAGGCTCTCAGGAATCCACATGAACCGACCTACGTTCCCGGCGGCACCGTGGACCCGGTTCTCGGGAAACTGACAGGGAACTTTGTCGCGGTAGTCCCCATGGCCACAGGCGAGGAAGTCAGCGGTTTCATGGTGCTTGCAGGCAACGACCAATCGGGCGCCAGCGGACTCATTCCAGAACTACTGATGGCAGTGGGAAGTCAGACGGCCATTGTGTCCTCCAAAGCGAACCTCATCGAGAGCTTGAGGCAGTCTGAAGAGCGTTACGAAAGTCTCATGGAAAACGCTAACGACTTGGTCTTCGTGCTGGACCGCGGCGGACGCTTTCTGTACGCCAATTCTCGTTGGGCGGACATTATGGGTTATCCTCCCGAAGAAATCGTCGGTCGTTATTTCGGGGAATTCGTAAGCGCCGACAGTTGGGCGAATACCGTGGCGGCGGTCAAAAAAGCGGGATTGGAGCAACGGAAATACATCGAGTATTCCTGGGTGATAGATAGTCAGCTAGGCAGCAAGGTGACTTTGGATGTCCGCGCTTCTCTCATCTATCAGGGTCCCGACCTGGTGATGCACCAGGGGATAGCCCGAGATGAGTCAGCCGAGAAAAAGCTCCAGGCGGAACTGGTCAAGCGTGACCGCGAACTGGGTCAGTCAAAATCACGGGAAGTACGCATGAGAGAGTACCTTTCTGTGGCAAACGCAGCCCAGGAAGAGGAACGGGCCAGGATCGCAAGGGAACTCCACGATGGCGCGGTTCAGTACCTGGTGGCCTTGGGACGGCGCTTGGATTTGCTTCGAAAAACCATGTCTGGTGAGGGTTTGCTGCCTGAGGCTGACGAATCCATATGCAAGACCGCTCGAGAACTAGATGACATGGATGTGCTGGTGGATACTGCTATAGACGATCTGCGCAAATTCGCTCGGAATCTCCGCCCGCCTGTTCTGGACGATTTCGGCCTTGTGTCGGCGTGCGAGTGGTTAGGCCAGCAGGCCGAGAAGGAGGGCATAGATGTGGCATTCGTGCCCTCTGGAAGCGTCAGGCGACTTCCTCAGGATATGGAGGTATCGATTTTCCGCATTGCCCAGGAAGCTTTATCAAACTCCGTTAAACATTCGGGTGCCAGCAGGGTCGACTTCTCTCTAGATTTTGCCGGCAACATGCTCACTATGACTCTCAGGGATAACGGGCAGGGGTTTGACCCTCCCACCTCCCCGGGATCTTTGGTTAGAGCCGGTCAGATGGGGCTCGTGGGCATGTTTGAAAGAGCCGAGATTCTCCGAGCATCAATAGACCTCAAATCCCAAAAGGGGCACGGCACTGTGCTTACGGTGACCATCCCCATAGATACCTCAAGACCTGCCTAAGCCAAAATGCCTACTCTGCACTAAGCACTATGGCCGAAGTTTTGGACCGCTCCCTTGTTTATGATGTTGTTGAAGGAACAAATTAGCAGGGGGTGACTTCTATGGCGGCCCAGGACCTAGCCTTGGCGGAAAGAGCCTCACAGGGCGATCAGGAGGCTTTCAACACCATCTATGAGACGTATCAGAAGCAGATCTACTACCACATAGCCAGGATAGTGAATGACCGGTTCGAGGCTGAAGACCTCACTCAGGAAGTGTTCTTAAGGGCTTATCAGTTCATGGGCAGTTATTCGGGGACAGCCTCCCTCGGGAGGTGGCTCAGGCGAATAGCCACCAACTTATGCATCGACAGGATGCGCAAGAGAGCCTTGGCAACCACCCAATGGCCCACTGTGGCTTCCAAAGAAGGGCAGGAGCAGGCAGTGGAATTCGCCGGTGACGGCCCTTCGCCTCTGGAAGTGGCTGAAGACAGAGAAGGCGAAGGAATAATCCTTCAGGCTGTTCAGAGTCTTCCGGACTATTATCGCAAGGTAGTCATGCTTAGGGATTTTATGGATCTCACCGGTGAGGAGATCGCCAGGGAGATCCAATGCCCAATAGGCACAGTCAAATCCAGGCTTTCTAGGGCACACGGTATCCTCAGGGACAAGTTCGTTTCGTCAGATGGAATGGCCGTGGCAGGTGCGTGAATATAGTTGGACTGGCGGCTTTGGACCGGCGCATTGTATTAGCGGCATCATGCAGGTTGGGTTTGGGCGTAAGTTTGGCCGGGCTGGGAGCTGGTGGAAGATGGGGTTACCGACCCTCGACCCATAGCCCGCAACCTTTGGCGCCGCGCGTGGCTTATGCTGCTTGGTGTTGGCCTAGTGCTGTGGTTCCTTTCCTTGGGTCTAGGCTACATAATCATATGGCCTGGGACAGAAGTTGCAGGGATATCAGTGGGCGGCAGAACTCCTTCTTCGGCGGAAAGCGAACTCCGCCGGATTCTGGGCTGGGAGAGCCGCAAGCTTAAACTGGAGTGCGAAGGGTTTTCTGGAGAGGTTTTTCTCTCTTGGGACCTGGGAGTAGATCCCGATATAGAGAGGACTATCGCGGCCTGCAAGCGCACTTTTTGGTCACACCTTCGGGAGCGGGAATTGCCTCTTTTGTGCGAGATTTCCCCAGACAAAACCTCGGCCTTGTCTTCTCAGCTAGCTCTAACTCTGGACATCCCTGCCCATGATGCGACCTTTCGAGTAACAAGAGATGAACAGGTGGAAGTGCTACCTCACCGGGTGGGGCGGTCACTGAATACCGGCCTTTTCTGCGCCTATGTCAACTCCATGGAAAGCATGGGCTCCATTCCCGATACTATGGAGATCTCCTTCCTGGAGGAAAACCCAAGAGTGTTCTCAAAGGACCTTGAGGCCTTGCTGCCCCTGGTGCCGATAGCCCAGTACTCCACCAATTATGAGGATGAAAACGACCGCGCCTATAACATTGAACTTGCGTCTTCGGCAGTCTCCAACATAGTCCTCAATCCCGGAGACGTGTTTTCCTTCAACTTGACTACGGGCCCTAGAAGCAAGGAGAACGGCTACCGGAAGGCGCCTGTCATAATGGGTGACGGTTTCGTAGACGATTATGGCGGAGGAGTGTGCCAAGTCTCCACCACTCTATACGTTGCCATGCTGAAAGCCAGTCTTTCGGTGGAAGAGAGGCACTGCCACGGAATGCCTGTGGCCTACGTTCCAATGGGTATGGATGCTACCGTTGATTTTGATTCGCTAGACCTCAAGATGAAGAACAGCGCCTCCAGTCCCTATATTACCTTGGTCAAAGCCGATAGGGGCACGCTTACGGCGAAAATCTTCGGCCGTGACATGGGGGGGAGGATAGAGATTGAGACATCCATCATCAAAGAGTACCCTGCCCAAGTGAGAGACAGTGCCGATCCAGAGGGGGCGGATGCGCCTCCTAAGCTCCGAAGCGGGTACCTGGTTGAGACTCGGCGCAAATACTACAGTGGTGACCAACCGGTAAGGGTAGAGCGCCTTGGAACCAGCATGTACCCGCCTGAGAAACCGCCTCTGACTTCAAAAGACCATACTGCCAACTAGTTCTAGAATTCTCCGGGCAGTCTCCACTGAATGGACTCGGGCATATGTCTCACCAGGGATTCCAGAAGTCTTAGGGCGCCCACTGCGTCGTTGAGATCTAGGATTTCCACCGGGGAGTGGGAGTACCTTCGGGGGATAGTCACGGCCCCTGAAGGGATGCCGGCTCTCACTTGGTGCATGGCCGTGGCGTCGGTGTTGCCTCCCGTGAATGCTACCGGCTGGTAAGGGACCCCCGAGATTTCGGCTGCGTCCTTAAGCAGCGACAGAACGGTAGTATCGGCAAAGAGTCCGCTGGCTCCTCCGGAGGTGACTTGTATTGCGGGGCCTTGGCCTATGGCAACCGGGTGTTCCCTGCAAAAACTCACATCGGGAGTATCTCCTGATGGGATAGTGTCGAGGGCCACCGCCAGATCGGGGTTGACTCTGAAGCTTGCTACCCTTGCGCCCCGAAGGCCGACTTCCTCCTGCACTGTAACTACTGCGTGCAACTCCCCTGGAAAGTCTCCGTCTTCTAGTGCCTCCATCAGCGTTACGAGCACCGCGCAGCCGATGCGATCGTCTAGGGCTCTAGAAACCATGAGGTTACCTCTCATGAATCTGGGTTCCGAGACGAAAGTGATAGGGGACCCGACCCCTATGCCCATGGCTTCGGCTTCTTCTTTGGACTTGGCTCCCACGTCTATGTAGAGGTCGGATGGCTTCTTGACTTCGTTTCGCTCTTTCTCGGATGCCAGGTGACCCGCTTTGACTCCGATTACTCCGATATTGCCGGCTACGTTGACTAACCTGGCTGGGAGGAGGCTATCTTGGGTGCCTCCCACCTTAATGAAACGGATGAAGCCGCTGGGCTCGATGCACCTTACCAGCAGGCCAATTTCGTCTGAATGGGCCGATATTAGTAGTTTGGGCCCTTTTCGGTTGCCACGTTTGACCGCGAACACGTTTCCCATGGGATCTGTGCTTAGTTCGTCGGATAGTGGGCTTAACGCGTCTTGCATGTAACGGATGACGGGTGCCTCTCGTCCCGAGACTCCGGTTAGTTCTAAGAGCGGGATTAGGTGTTGCTTTATGGAGTCTATGTGACTCATTGTTGTGCCTCCTTGCATGGCGTATAGAGGATTTGCTGCGCCTCTTTGCTGGTCATATTCGCTGCTATTGCGGTAATTCCTGTTATGCGCGCCCTATTGCCGCTGCGTTGTAATATCGCACCACGATATCACCATACTTTGTTTGGATGGTGTACAATCTAGTCGAGCAACCGTATAGGCTCTTAGAAGAATAGAGGAACATTTAGGAACTCCGAGTTGTCCGTCCTAAGCCAGAGGGTATGGAGGCCAACCGATAGGGTTTGCGAGGAAACTCACAAGCCTCCCATTTGGAAAGGAGTCGTTGTATGATAAATTTGCTTACCCAAACGTGGGCGAAACTAGGTCCGGCCCCTCGTGCATATCAGGAGCTGCAGATGCGCGGGCGTCCGGGCTTTTTTCATCCGCCTATACCGAAAGCCGGCAGAGATTCGGTCTTAGAATAGTCGCACGAGTTGTCAGGTAACCGTCTTCACATCAAGGCGTCCACCTGCATGCCTTTGGAAGGACGGTCCGGAGGACAAGCGGAGATCGAAGGGTCGGCTGTTGGCGATCAAGGAACCCATTAGAAATCAAGGAGGCAGGATACCAATGAGCAAACCGGCGAGAAACAGATGCGGCGTTGTGCTGCTTGCCTTGCTGATAGCGATAGCGTCAGTGGTCTCCCCGACATGGGTGAGCGCGGCAAGTATCGATGTGATCTATGACGGCACGGTGTCCCTGTCCCCCACCGGGACTTTCGAAGTGAAAGCCTACAACTCTGGAGGCGGGACGTACACGGTGAACGAGACGACTCCGCTTGGAGCCCTGCAAGCAGCGGCTAAGGCGAGAGGAGTCACTTACGATGTGACAGACAAGAACTACGAGGCGTCGGGCGCGCTTCTCTTGGACAATATAGGAAGTCATGCCTACATAAAAGGTGGCAGCAGGTGGTACGCCTACGTCAACGGCGTTCCAAAAGACGGCTTCAACAATCCGGCCGGCGCGCTGAACCTTATCGAGCTAAAGAGCGGCGACGCGGTGGAGTTCTACTTCGCAGCAGGAGTTACTGATGCTGCCGACCTAAATGCGGTCAAAGCTAAGGCGACGGCGGCTGTGAAGACCGTCGCATCCATCGATGGATCAACCCCCATCGGTGGCTCTGATTGGACGCTTCAATTGTCCGGAACTAAGGTTTCTTCCGTAGGCAAGTCTTACTTCGAGCAGGGTCTGGCCTGCAAAGCGGCAGGCCACAGCGTGACCTGGACGGATGCCGACGGCAACGTCTGGGGAGGAGTGCCGCTGTGGCTATTAGTCGGCATGGTTGATGACGATCCCGATGCAGGGCCCGATCATTTCAACTTCAGCGATGATCTGGCCGCTCGGAACTACAAAGTCAACGTCGTAGCCGGGGATGGGTGGTCGGCGACCTTTGATAGCGCGGCCATTGCCCGCAGCGAAAACTATATTGTCGCCAACACTCTCAACGGGAAGCCCCTTCCAGAATTGACCGGGAGCGGGAAGGACTCCTGGCCCCTTCACCTGAAAGGCCCGGCTGTCCTGGGCGGCCAACAAGTTGGCAACATCGTTAAGATTGAGCTGACCGATCTTCCGGTTGCAACCGAAGAATGGACCTTGCAGATGTTCGGAGAGATCGGAGATACGGTAACTCAAGAGGAGTTTGAAAGCGAACTGGCCGCTTCGGGCTCCGACTACTATCGTGAATGGACCGACAAGGACGGCAAGGTCTGGTCGGGCGTACCTCTTTGGGTGTTGGTGAGCGCAATTGATGACATCGAGTCCAAAAGCCACTGGACGTTCAATGAAAACCTGGCCAAGGAAGGCTACACCGTAGAAGTCGCGGCTGAAGACGGCTACACCAAGAGATTCGAAAGCGCGGCCATCGCCGGAAGCGATGACTACATAGTGGCCAACAGGGTTAACGGAGATCCGCTTTCCGACACTTGGCCGCTGCGGCTGGTCGGGGCAGGAGTTGCCAAAGCCGACGATTCCCTGGGCGGCTCTGCCGTGGGCAGCATCGCCAAAATAACGATCCCCGAGCTCCTCACACCGCCGGCCGCCTCTGGGAGTTGGAACCTCACCCTGAGCGGCAAGATCAGTGATGTTTTCAGCCAAGCTGAATTTGAGGCCGGCCTTGCCTGCCCGAGGTCGGGGCACCTTGCAGAATGGACTGACAAAGACGGCAACGTTTGGTCAGGCATGCCTTTGTGGTTCCTTACGGGCTGGGTGGACGACCGCCAGCCACACGAATACAGTTTCACGGAGGCCCAGGCCGGATACACCATCCTTGTGAAGGCCGGGGATGGGTACACGAAAGAGTTTTCCAGCAAAGATGCGGCAAAGAGCGACAACTATATAGTGGCTGACAAACTCAATGGCAAAGCACTCCAGGGCCAATGGCCGCTCCGGCTCGTGGGAGCGGGAGTTGCCAAAGCCGATGGCAGCCTGAGCGGCTCCAGCGTTGGCAATATAGTCGAGATCGAACTCATCGACTTTGAGAAAACCCTACCCGTGCCGCAGCTTCACATAGTGAAGTATGCTGCGGACCAAACCACAATCGTCCAGGAGAAGACGGTTGACTACCAATGGATGGAGAAAAACCTGCCGGTTATTGGGGACGGCGTAACCAAGTATCGGTACGAGGGAATAACCAATAATCCGGATGATGTCTGGGATCAGGCGGAAACGTATCCCGGCGGCTTCAAACTGGAAAACGTCGTAAAGGGCACCCGCGTGAGAGACCTTTGTGACTTGGTCGGCGGCATGGGATCTGGTACCGAGATCGTTTTCATTGCCAAAGACGGCTATGAGACCAGACTCCCGTATTCCTCCATATATCCCGATCCTGCCGTCCAATCTCGTCAAGGGGATGCCATTCTAGCCTGGTGGGGCGACGGGAAATACGTGCCCGACTATGCAGATGGCATGCGGTTGTTCTTCACTCCCGGTGACCACGTGTACGGGCAGTGGGACATGCATGAGACTCTGCCAGAGAAATACTGGCATTACTACTACTCGGATATGGTTCAGTATCCTTCTTGCGCCGGTTTGTCAACGAAGTATATCACCCAGATCAAGGTCTACACCGTCCCAGCAGGCGATTGGACCCTGCATCTTGACGGCGAGGATATCGGCGGACTGAAGGAAGACATAAACAAGACTTACTTCGAGCAGGCGCTAGCCTGTCAATTTGGGGCCAATCACAAAACATCCTACAAAGACAGCAAAGGGCGAGTCTGGGAAGGTATACCCTTGTGGTTCCTGGCCGGATTTGTAGATGATGCCGACAAGCACTCCAGCGATGCTTTTAGCGCGGGGCTAGCTGAAGCCGGGTACGATGTGGTGATAACAGCCGCTGACGGGCATTCGGTTACGATCCCGAGCCAAGACATCGTTCGCAACAACAACTACATCATCGCAAATGCCGTGGATGGCGCGGCCATTCCCCAATCAGACAAGAATTGGCCGCTGCGATTGGTTGGTCCGTCAGTGAGCGGTGCCACATCGCTTGGGAAGATCGCAAGCATTGAGCTAGTAAAGAGCCAGGGTCTCCGCGATATTTCCGGCCACTGGGCTCAGAACGACATCGAGAAACTGGTGGCTTTGGGAGCGGTGACCGGCTATCCTGATAAGACCTTCAAGCCGGATGCACACATAACCCGGGCAGAGTTTGTTACCGTCCTGGTAAAAGCTCTGAATTTCGTTCCCAAGACAGGCAAGGCCTTCGCCGACACAGCCGGACACTGGGCAGAGGATTTCATCTCAACGGCCGCATCCTCTGGCATTGTCCAGGGGTACGGCGACGGGACTTTCGGCCCTGACGATCGGGTCAGCCGCGAACAGATAGGGGCCATGGTCGTAAGGGCGCTGGGGCTTGAGCCAACTGATGGCGAGACAGCCTTTGCTGACAACGACAGCATCTCGGACTGGGCCAAAGGATCTGCAGTCACAGCGGCTAACGGCGGAATCCTCTTGGGTTACCCTGACAATACTTTCCGGCCTCAAGTCAGCGCAACTAGGGCCGAAGCTGTGACGGTGATAGTGAAGGCTCTCGCCGAATAACCACATCAATACGGACAGGGGCGTCCTCACCGCCCCTGTCCATCGGGCTTTCCCAAGGAGTGTTATTCCATGTCGAATAGGCTGCGGCTAAAGGCGTGTTGTCTGGCGTTCCTCTTATGGTTGTCTATAACCCAGGTTGCCTTTCCTGCCTCCGCGCTGGGCGCAGGGGCGACGACCTCAGTGCATATCATCAAGTACGCCGCAGATGGCGTGACCGTGGTGGACGAGAAGACGGTTGACTATGAATGGATGGAGGATAACCTGGAGGTTCACGGGGATGGGGAAACCCATTACTACCACCAAGGCCCCGTTTTCCAGGGCGATCCCTGGGATCCGGACGAGACACAGAACCTGAAGGATAAGGGGGCCGTGAAAGGCACGGCGGTGAAGGACCTTTGTGACCTTGTGGGGGGAATGTCGGAGGGAGACGAAGTGATGCTGGTCGCAGTGGACAACTGGCACACGAAGTTTGCCTACGCTAATGTCTATGAGCCGCCGGAAGTGCAGGGGATAATGGCGCTTTGCTGGTTCAACGGGCGAGACTCTGAAGAAGGGGAACGCTACGGGGCAGGATACCCGGCTAACAACGCCTACAGCAGCGCTCTACAGATCGTGTTCATGTCAGATCAGACCAACCCTGAGGGCAACCATGTCTTCGGCAACACCGACATGAAATCCGCGTTGCCCCAGGAGAAGTATCAGTATTTTTTCGAAGGCGAGTACCCCAGCACCAATGGCCTTTCGGGGAAATGGATCAGCGAGATCAGAATATACAGTGGCGGCATCCCCGCGAACGAAGGTATGCTTGCCGCGCCTGACGCACACGAATCCGGCAGCCCGGTGCCATGGCCGCCGCTTGTCTTGGGTTCGGCCGGGATAGCACTGGTAGGGCTGTACTTCTATATGAGGAAAAAGACAAAATGAAGAAAGATCGGTCCAAGATAATCCTTGTGGTCGGAGCGCTGCTCATTGCGGCGTCAATCGTGGCCTATTTGAGACCATGGCAAATGCTGATGGATGATGAGACCAGGGCATGGCGGCTGACTTTGGTCGGCAGAGACGGAAGCGAGAAGATGCTGTCCTTCAAAGACATAACCTCGCTGCCTTCTTACAGGGGAAATGGGGGCTTTTTCTCCACGGTAGGCGTGGTTTGCGGGCCCTATGCAGTCAAGGGGGTGACCCTGGAGGAACTGGGCAAGCAGGTAGGCGGGATAACGCCGGGCGATGCCGTGATGATATCAGCTAAAGATGGTTACTCGGCCGTGTTCAGCTATGAGCAGGTCATGGGGGAATTCATCACCTACGATGCCGACCTCAGGGAGGTACCCCACGGAGAGCTGAAGACCATATTAATGTACCGACAGGGCGGAAAGCCGCTGCCACATGAAGCCGGTAAGCCGTTGAGGTTGGCGGTGGCGGGACCCGAGAAGGGACTCCTGACTGAGGGCAGTCACTGGGTCAAATGGGTCAACAGGATTGAGATCTTGAAAGCGCAGTGAGTGGTACGCTCGCTAGGCGCGCCGAGAGGATGAAAGCGCAACTGAAAGTGTCCAAACTGCCAAAGTCCATTCTGATATCCTTAACCATCCTTATGGCCGTGTCAGCCGGCGGTCTTTTGTCCGGCTGCGGGACGAACCAAAGCAGAAACCGGGTCGAGCTCAAGGTTATCATTGCGGGCAGCCTTCTGGCGCCTTTTCAATCTTTGGAAAGGGAGTTTGAGACTCTTAATCCCGATATCGATGTACGGTTGGAGGGACATGGGAGCGTGCAAGTCATCCGCAGCGTCACGGAGCTGGGTAATATTGCAGACCTCGCGGTGGTGGCAGACGCCCAGCTTATCCCGGCAATGATGTATTCGGCCCAAATACCCGAGAAAAACGTTCCTTATGCGGATTGGCTGATCGAGTTCTCTACCAATCGGCTCGGGCTCGCCTATCACGACAAGAGCGCTTACGGGTCGAAGATAAGCGCCGAGAATTGGCACCAGATTATCTCCAGGCCGGATGTAACCATTGGTCTCGCCGACCCCCGCATCGATGCAATGGGTTATCGAACCTTGATGGTGCTTCAGATGGCCCAGGATTTTTACCGGGACGATACGATATTCGAGAAGACGGTGGGTTCGGCGTTCAACCCCCCTATAGCCGTGGCTGAGAAAGACGGGGTCCACACCATAACTGTCCCGGAGGTGGTTAGGTCAACCGAACCCAGAGTCAAATTGCGCGGCTATAGTATCCAACTTATGGCGCTATTGGAATCAGGCGATCTGGACTATTCCTTCGAGTATGAAAGCGTGGCCAAACAACGAGGCCTGAAGTTCCTTGCCTTACCGTCCGCTATAGACCTCAGCAGCCCGGATCACGAAGAAGCGTACCGAATGGTGGAGGTAAAGCTGGATTTCAGGAGGTTCGCTTCGGTATTCCCCGACTTCCGAGGCACCAGGATAGTCTACGGTTTATCGATCCCCGGTAACGCTCCCCACCCGGAGGAAGCGGCCAAACTGGTACAGTTCCTGTTGGGGCCAGATGGGCAGCGGATATTCGAGAATTCCTGGCAGCCGTTGTTGTCGACGCCGGTGTGCGACAGTGTGAAGCGCTTACCGGAAACGCTTCGGTCGTTGTTTCCTTAGGTGATGGACATGCAAGACGCAGGGCGTAACGCAGGGCGCAATGTTAGCAGGGGGACGAGCGGTATTGCCAAGAGCGGATTCGCCGCACTCTTCATTTTCCTCGGCTCTTTGATCCTGTTATTCATCCTATTACCCTTGTTCAAGCTGGTGTTCCTATCCAACAAGACAGATGTGTGGCGCACCCTGCTCGAAGCTGACACAGTCCGTGCCATCTGGCTTACCGCTTACGCCGCGTTTATCGCTGTTGGGATCGGCTTTGTCTTGGGAGTGCCGCTGGCCTACATTTTCGCCCGCTATGAGTTCCCCGGCAAAAGCGCCGTGGAGGGCTTGATCGATCTGCCTGTTGTGGTGCCGCATTCGGCCGCCGGCATCGCCCTGCTGTTCGTCTTCGGCTCTAATTTCCTTGTGGGGAAGGGTTTTAGGGCGATCGGGGTCGAGTTTGTCGATTCCCTAGCCGGGATCGTCATTGCCATGCTGTTTGTCAGCGTGCCCATCCTGATCAGTTCCGCCAAGCAAAGCTTCAGGGCGGTGGATATAAGACTCGAGAAGGTAGCGCGGACCCTCGGGGCTTCTCCCTGGCAGACATTCTCGAGAATAGCCTTCCCGCTGGCAAGGCGCAGTATTCTGGCGGGGAGTCTCATGATGTGGGCCCGGGCCATGAGCGAATTCGGCGCGGTTGTCATCCTTGCTTATCACCCCACCGTAGCCCCGATCCTTATCTATGAGCGGTTTGAGACCTATGGACTGACGCAGGCGGTCTCTGTGGCGGCGATCATGATAATCGTCAGCGCCGTCATTTTTATTGGGGTGCAGACTCTTTTCCGGAGGAAGAAGCCGTGATCGTGATAGAGAATTTGCACCTGAAGCTGCCGGACTTTGCCCTCAAGGATATCAACCTCAGGGTCGAAAAGGGTGATTGTTTCATCCTGGTTGGGCCCTCTGCTTCCGGCAAGACTGTGCTCTTGGAGGCCATAGCGGGGTTGTACAGGGTGACGTCCGGCAAGATTTGGATCGGTGATAGAGACGTGACGTCTTTGGAATCCGAAAGACGTAATATCGGTATGGTCTATCAGGACTGCGCACTGTTTCCTCACCTGACAGTCGCCGAAAACATTGCCTTCGGGCTGAAAATCCGGCGCAAACCCGCCTCGCTTATACGCCGCGAACTGGATCGTGTTGTACAGCTCTTTGATATAGCTCACCTGCTTTCAAGAAGGCCAAAGAATCTAAGCGGGGGAGAAAAACAAAAAGTGGCTTTGGCCCGCGCTTTGGTGATCGATCCAGAGGTGCTGCTCCTGGATGAGCCCCTAGGCGCGCTTGATCCCCAGACCAGGGAGAGTATCAGGCAGGAGATCATCAGGCTTAACAGCGAACTTGGCATTACCATGGTGAACGTCACTCACGATTTCGAAGAAGCGGTCTCAATGGGGACTCGGATAGCCGTGATCGGGGGAGGGTTGATAAAGCAGGTGGGTTCGCCTGACGAGATATTCCGGCACCCCAACTCCGAATTTGTCGCCCGTTTCACCATGGCGGTGAACGTGTTCTCCGGGGTGGCCCAGAGAGAAAGCGATGGGACAACGGTTTTCTCCTTCGACGGGATCAGGCTGAAAGCTGATGACGATATGGTCGGTGGCTGCTTTGCCGCAATTCGACCCGAGAATATTCTGGTTTCCAGATCGCGGGCCGGCGATGGTCGGGTCAATGTCCTTAGCGCGGTGGTCAGCGAGGTCATCAACAAGGGCTCAGTCGTGAACGTAGCTGTGGACCTGCCGCCAACTTTGACTTGTCTCCTTACCCGCCACACCTTCGACCAATTGAATCTCGGCGTGGGGCAACAGGTTTACCTCACGATTCCGCCGTCAGCGGTATCTTTGTTTAACAACTAAGGTAACCGTTTTCGCTGCCGTATTAGGTGATCGTACCATCGCTGCGAAGAGCGTTCTTTGAACCAAGATGTGGGAGGAGAGACTTTGCCAACACGTCGGGTATCCGTGCCGAGACTGAGGACAGTATTCCTGGCCGCTTTCTTCTCGTTGATAGCCATTACGGCCATTCTCCCGCGTGCTGCCATAGCCGCCCCCACTACCAGCATAACCGTTAAGAAGGTGGCCTCTGACGGGAGTACGGTCCTTGCGGAAAAGACAGTGGATTACCTGTGGCTCAAGGATCCCGCGAACGTACCCGTGCTTGGCGATGGGGTAACTCATTACTACCATCAGGGCCCCGTGTTCGTTGACCATCCCGATGAGAAAACTAGAGTGATGCTTCGCTGGAACCCCGAAGAAGACACCAACGTGGAGACGAAAGACATGGGTGCCCTCAAAGGCACAAACGTGAGGGATCTTTGCGAACTAGTCGGGGGAATGGAAGAGGGCGACAAACTGCAGATAAAAGCCAGCGACGGGTTACGCAAGACCTTTGCCTATAGGAACGTCTACCAATACTCGGTTCGTGAAGGCCCTATGGTCGTTTGCTGGTATAAGGACGGTCAGTACCCCGATACGGGGTTTAACGACGGGATGCGTTTGGTCTGGTTTGCGGATGCATCGACCAACCCCTGGGGGATGCACGTCTTCGGCAACTGGGACTGGCACGAAGCGGCAGAGGAAGAGTATTGGTATTATTTCCAGACTGGTGACCAGAAGTACCCGACGACCACAGGCCTCTCCGTCCAGTCCGTCTCTGAGCTTATCATAAGAAGCTATCAGCACCCGGAGCCTGCTCAGCCCGTCCCCGATCCCGAACCCAATGCCCCGAAGGTGCCGGTGGCGGCATTTGCCGCCGATATCACCTCAGGGAATGCCCCGCTTACGGTGACATTCACGGATCGGTCTGATAACTCGCCGGTTCGGTGGAGCTGGGACTTTGACGACGACGGCGAGGAGGACAGTTCGTCTCAAAACCCATCCCACACATATGACAAACCGGGGGTCTACAGCGTCCGCCTGATTGCGGGCAACTCTGCCGGCAGTGATCAAGTGGTGAAAGAGGATTATATTGTCGTGAGTCCTGCGCTGCCAACTGAGGTTGAGGTGTCTCCTTCTGCACCCAGCGAGGGGCAGGGCGCGTTTCCTTTCCTGACGGTAACCATCGCCGCCGTGGTAGTGGCGGCGTGCATTGCGGCGTGTCTTCGGCTGAAGCGCAGGTGATGAGCCGTCATTTCTTACCGTTGCTGCTAGTTGGGATCCAACATCCTATCCTCGCGGGAGGTTCGGATCCTGGAGTCACTCATCACTGATGAATAGTCCGCTACGACCTATCCTCGCGGGAGGTTTTGATCCTGGAGTCACTCATCACTGATGAATAGTCCGCCACAGCCGATCCTTGCGGAAGGTTCGGATCCTGCGTTGAGCACAGCCCCGTTCTATCTTATTCTTCGCAGCTCCGCGACCCGCATTGGCGTTTGCTCCGTTACAGGGTGACAATATCACTGTCCCGTAACAGGTCTACATCTTGGCATTGACACTTTTGCGGCCTCCGGGTAGAATACAAACAGATGTTCACTACGAACGGATGATCGCAATGGCAAACCTGATCGCTTACATGTTCCTGCAAGGGGCCAGGGCAGATAAAGAGAGGGTTGAAAGAGGCCTAAACGGCTCTCCGTTGGTCGTTGTGAGTCACGGGTTAATTGTGGATTGCGATGAAAGAGCGTGGAAGCATGGAGTTCGCTTGGGAAACACGTTGAGGCAGGCCAAGATTTCATCTCCCGCTTGCCAAGTGGTTAGGGTTTCGGAAAATGAAGCTATGGCCTTAACCGGCATCCTCGATGTTTTGGCCAAATTCACCCCTTGTGTAGAGCCTGCAGAAGATGGCAATGGAATTTTCGTTGACCTCACCGATATCGCTTGTGTAGAGAAGGCGCTTTTGGCTCTCAAGGGGACCTTTTTCCAAGGTTACGTTGGAGTAAGCAAGTCGAAGGTCTCTGCCAGGGCATCAGCTGAGTGGGTGTTTAGTCAGGTCGAAAGCCATGGGCGCTTATTTCCCGGAAAACTTCAATGGGGTACTGTCAAATGCGGGAAAGATTATTTCTTGGCCATGGTCCATGAAGGCAGCGAGAAGTCGTTTTTGGCTTCCTTGCCATTGAAAGCGTTGTGGCCCGCGCCTCCTGAAGTGCTTTCTACGCTTTCTTCTTTGGGCCTCAAAAAGATCGGGGATCTTAAGAAGGTAACTATGTACGACCTTTCGCGGCAAGTCGGCGATTGGGCTCCGATGATCAAAAGGTGGAGTGGCGGCGAAGATAGAACCAGCGTAAGACCCATGTATCCGCCTCCTACAATCTATAAAGAGGTCATGTTTTTAGAGCCGGTTTCTGTCGACATTTCTATTTTCGATTCAGCCCTTCAAGAAGCTTCGGAAGATCTTAGCGCGAAAGGGCTCGGTTTCAAATCTATTTCGCTTTCGCTTGCGGGTTATTTCCCGGAATTACAACTTCACAAGACCCTAGGACGTCTTGCATGTTCGCTTAATTCCATGCGTTTGGCGGTTATGTCTATGCTCCAAGAGGCTATTGGCGACATACCTCATACTGCGCCTTCGGTAACCGGTTTTACTTTGAGGTTTGGCGGTTTAGCCTCGGTATTTCCAAAGCCTGTATCTCTTTTTTCTATGGAAGGTCCAGGGGGGGCCAAAGGCCCGGGAGGCCCTAAACCCATCCCCGTATCTCTTGGGTTGGTCCTAGATGGGCTCGAAAATAAATTCGGGGAAAAGGCGGTGACCCGGGGCAAAAAGGACCTTGAGGAGCGATGTTTTAACCCGGAGATTGTGCGGCGCGAAAAGATGCTTTCCCTTTGGGATCCCATGCGAGCGGCGGTAACTTATGGGGCTTCCTCTGAAGCGGCGGGGAGCTGATGTCGTTGTCCAAGATTGTTGATCAACCTGTGCTTATGGTCGCCGAAAGGGGCGCCCCCAAGCGTTTCTTCTGGTTTAAAAGATGGGTAAACGTAGAGAAAGTCATGGATATTTGGAAAGAAATCGGCCGCTGGTGGGAAGGGGATGGCGAGAGGCTCTGCTTTAGAGTTTTGTCTTCTGAAGGCGGAATGTACGAGATTTATATTCGGAAAAAGGAGTGGAGCCTTTATAAAGTTTATGATTGAAACCCAAAAGGCAGGCGGCCATAATGTTCACACACCTGCATGTCCATAGTCCGTATTCATTCCTAGACGGAGCATCCAAGATTGCCGACATTGTATCTAGTGCGGCATCCCTTGGCATGAAAGCAATCGCCATAACCGACCATAACAATCTTTCTGCTACGGTGCGTTTCATAAAAGCGGCCCAAAACACAGGGGTCAAGCCCATTATTGGAAGCGAGCTAACTCTAGAAAGCGGCTACCATCTCACGGTCCTATGCCGCAACAACCAAGGCTATCGAAATCTATGCGCCATCTTGAGCGAGTCCAATCTCAATAACCCCCGGAAGGAGCCCAAGGTGTCCCTATCAACTTTACGGGATCATGCTGGAGGGCTGATCGCCCTAACAGGGTGCAGGCGTGGTCTGATTCCCTCGCTTATACTTAGAAAACAGTTTCAGGAGGCACGGCAAGCCCTAAAGACTTACGAAAGCATCTTTGAAAAGAATTCGCTTTACATAGAGATGTCCGAAACGCTTCTGCCGGGCTCTTGGGGGCTTAATGCCGCCCTTTCGGAACTTGCCGGGGTAAGCGGATTAAGGGCTGCGGCCACTAATAATGTCCACTATTTGTCCAAAGACGATTTTTCCTTGCATGATGTGCTTACTTGCGTCCGGACTCTAACCAAACTAGAGGAGGTTCACCCCGAAAGACGGTTAAACGCCGAGAACTACCTGAAAAGTTCAGAGGAAATGGAGAGAGAGTTCAGAGCGTACCCAGAGGCCATACGCGCAACGGCGGATATTTCCGGGAAATGCGAGTGTCCCTTGCAACTGGGCGAGTCAACGTTTCCATCTTACGATTTTCCCCGGGAGTTTTCTTCCTCCAAAGCGTTTCTCCGGCACCTTGTTTTTGAGGGGGCTGCCAGGAGATACGGCAAGGTAACAGATGAGATCCGTGCGAGACTCGATTATGAGCTCTACGTCATTGAGCAGTTGGGTTACGAAGATTACTTCCTGGTGGTGTGGGACCTTGTGAGGTTTGCCCACGCTGCGGGCATACGTCACGCAGGGCGAGGTTCGGCAGCAGACTCTGCCGTGGCTTTTTGTTTGGAAGTTACCGATGTCGATCCCATAGCCCAGAATCTTTTGTTCGAAAGGTTCATGAGCCTTGAGAGGGGCGAAAAGCCCGACATAGACGTAGATTTTGACGCCAGGAAAAGAGATGAGGTCACCTCTTACGTCTACCAAAAATACGGCTCGGACCACGTTGCATCTGTGGCCACATATAACACGTTTCAGGGGCGTTCTGTTATCCGCGACGTTGGCAAAGTCATGGGGTATTCCCCAGAAGAAATCGACATATTGGCCAAACGGTTGCCATATTTACCTGCCTCTAAAGTGGCAGACGCTTTTTCTTCCGTACCCGAACTGCGAGACCTGAAGATATCCGAGAATAAGCTCAAGACGCTACTTTCGGTGGCCCAAAAGCTTGCGGATTTGCCTCGTTTCCTGAGTACACACCTAGGCGGAGTAGTGATCTCCAGAAACCCTGTGAACTGGCTAAGTCCGGTGGAACGTTCGGCCAAGGGCGTGACCATTCTCCAGTTCGATAAAGACGATGTGGAAGATTTGGGGCTTGTGAAAATAGACCTACTTTCTCTTCGAACCCTTGAGCGGTGGATGACGCTCTGGGTTACCTGAGCAAGACATCACCTGTGGATTACGACAGGATACCTCTTAACGATGAGGCTACTTTTGAAAAATTGAGAAAGGCCGACACGATTGGGGTCTTCCAGCTAGAAAGTCCGGCTCAAAGAGCGCTTCAAGCGAGGCTCGGCGCAAACAATATCGAAGATGTGGTTGCAAGTGTAGCCCTTATCCGTCCCGGCCCAATTAAGGGCGATATGGTAGAGCCTTTCATTCGCAGGCGCCAAGGCATTGAGGAGGTGTCATACCTAGAGCCCAGATTGGAACCGATCCTAAAGAAGACCTACGGCGTTATCCTTTTTCAAGAGCAAGTCATCGAAATAGCTTCCACCATCGCGGGTTTTTCTCCGGGGGAGGCTGATGCCCTTAGAAGAGTAATGACACATATGAGGTCGGGCGCGGAAATGGACCGTATAGGCGAGGCCTTTATCCGAAAGTCAGTGGAAAAGGGCGTTTTGGAGAAAGTAGCCAGAGATATATTTCAGTGCATGAAAGGTTATGCCAGCTACGGGTTCTGCGAGGCTCACGCAAGGGCCTTTGCCACCACCGCTTACAAAACGGCGTACCTTCTGGAACACCATCCTGCGGAGTTTTTCGCCTCGATCCTGAACAATGAGCCTATGGGGTTTTACCCGATTTCCACTGTGTGTCTGGAGGCAAAAAGGCACGGCGTAGGGATACGGGGGCCTTCAGTCAACCATTCCTTCAAAGACATTACTGTGGAAGACGGCCACGTTCGTCTGTCTTTGAAGATGATTAAGGGAATGTCCGCGAAAGATATCGATGCTTTGGTGTTAGAGCGAAGTGAAGGCGGGCCTTTTAAATCCTATAGTGACTTCCACAGGAGGGTTTGGCTGGATTCGGCTACGGCAAAGTCCCTCATCTTGTGCGGTGCCTTCGATGATTTTGGTTTGCCAAGGAAAGGACTCCTTTGGTCTCTTCCTGACAGGGTACGGGATTCGTCCCGGGAATCCCAGGCAGAAAGCCTTTTAGCTGCTCCCGAGTTTTTCGGCGGTTCTGAATTCCTTCTCAGCGAGAAGATAGTCTACGAGTACCAGGTGCTGGGGCTTGGGGTATCAGGTCACCCAATGGAGATCTGGAGGGATGTTTTGAACCGCAGGGAATTTGTAAGAAGCGATAGGCTCTCAAAGATGCGTCCCGGAGAGTTTCTGAAAGTGGGGGGGATACCCGTACGCCCTCACAGACCCCCAACAAGAAGCGGCAAAACGGTGGTGTTTTTGTCTTTGGAAGATGAATGCGGCCTCATAGATGTTACTTGTTTCGAAAGCGTGTACAAGCGCTACGGCAAGTTCCTGTTCCCTGGCGAAATTCTGCCCTTGGGGTTCTGGGGGCAGTTGCAGAAAAGGGGCAATGGGCTTTCAATCAACGCCCGGACTGTGTTTCCGTTATCTTACGCCCTGAACTCAAAGACTTAGATATGTGGTGATTTTGGTTTCTCCGTAGGAGTAGGCTCGTCTCATGCGAAGGTTCCCGTAGCATTCAAGAGTCTCTTCTTTCCTATGTTGCTGCAACACCACAATGCCGCCGGGCTCGAGAAGAGACGATGAACCCAGGATGTCCATAGCGCTTCTATCAAGCCCTGCGAAATAGGGCGGAGCACTTATGATGATACCGAACTTCTCTTCTGATATCTCCAGGGTCTTGGCCAATCTCAGGGCGTCGCCGGGGATAACCCGCACGCGATCCCCTATCCCCAAGGAGGTGACATTCCTCTTGATGATTTCAATGGCACGGGGACTCTTGTCTATGCATACGGCAGATAGTGCGCCTCTAGACAGAAGCTCTATAGAATAACTGCCGGTGCCCGCAAAAAGGTCCAGTATCCTGGCGCCGTCTATGTACTCTGCCAGGATGTTCGCCACTGCTCCTCTAACTTTGGCCAAGGGAGGACGCGTGCCTTCGCTCGGTACCGACAGAAGATTCCTGCCCCGAAACTCGCCTCCGATGACTTTGATCATTTTCCTCACCCCGCCCAAGATGTCCATACAATGTTACCAGATGGCGACCAATGTTATAATCAACCTGAACAGGAAAAACCTTTTGACCGGAGGAAGACCGCCTTTGACCAGAATCCTTGACGCCGGAAAAATTCCGCCCGATATCCTCAAGCAAGTGGTGTTTAGGAGAGGCGGAGCAAAAAGACCCGAAGTGCTTGTCTACCCATCTATAGGCGAGGACACTTCGGTGGTTGACATTGGCCCGGAGCTTCTGGTTATAAGCACCGATCCCATTACCGGTGCCCAAGAGCAGGCAGGTTGGCTGGCAGTGAAAGTTGCCCTTAACGATATTGGCGCGTCGGGGGCAGAGCCAGTCTGCATCATGGTGACACTTCTGCTTCCGGAAGGAACCACCCAGGACGATCTCTCGGCCATCATGGACGATATCCACCGCGCGTGCGTCGAAGAAAATGTGGCCATCGCAGGGGGACATAGCGAGGTTACCCCCGGTTTGTCGAAACCCATCATTAGCGTGACGGCTCTAGGGAAGACTATAGGAAGAAGGGCGTTGCAGGCCAGCGGGGCGAGAGCCGGTGACGACATAGTTCTGACCAAATGGGCGGGCATGGAAGGTACAGCCATTTTGGCCAAGGACTTTCGGGCTGTTCTCCGAGAAAGAGTTGACTCAGAGCTACTGGATCAAGCGGAACGGCTCATGGACCAAGTGAGCGTGACCAAAGACGGGCGCATCGCTCTTTTGAACGGGGCCACAGGTTGTCACGATGCCACCGAAGGGGGCGTTCTGGGAGCCATTTACGAAGTGTGCGAGGCTTCGGGCACAGGCGCGCGGGTGGATGCCCAAGCCATACCGGTTCTCCCATGCACACAGGAGATCTCGCGGATTGCGGGAATAGACCCTCTGAGGCTGGTTTCGTCGGGTTGTCTAGTGGTGACCGCGCCCGATGGCCCAAGCCTGTGTGAAGCGTATAGACAATCCGGTATCAACGCCCAGGTGGTGGGCAAGATTACGTCAAGGGGCAGACACCTAGTCATGTCTGGGGAGTCGTTCCCTCTGGATCCCCCCAAATCTGATGAGCTGTGGCGAGCCAGGCAATGCCTAGAAGATATCTTGGAAATGAGGAGAAGCGCGAGGTGAACCGGCCATGTGGGTTGTCTGGACGCTGGTGATTCTGGCAGTTCTCCTATGGCTGGGAGCGGTTTGGCTGTCGGCCCTTGTGGCTAAATACTCCCACAGTCTTGAGTCAATACTGGTGTTGGCCTTGTTAGGTGTGGCTTCCTTTTGGGCAGGTCGGCAGGTGGTTGGGCAGATTGCGCCAGAGTGGGAGCTGGGGCCGGCCATTGGGGCATCTTTGGCCGTAGGGTTTGTGGTATTCTCGCTTCTTTCGTATGTAGCGGTTAACTTGTGGTTGGCCCTCCTCACCAAGGAACACGACCAACTCATTGCCGATTTGGAGGAGGAAGAGGACAGGATCCTGCGGGATCTCGAGTCCATGAGATGGCAGTCCTTGAGGGTGGGTTCTTCCGAAGCGGCAATGGCCAAGGAGACGCCCAAGGTTTCTCCTAGGCAGGATGAAGCCAAAGAGCTTTCGGATTATGTGGCCGGATGGGAGCAGGAGGGCGGAGCGGCCCGCATTCGGTCCCTGAAAGTCCTAGAGTGGAAAGACGAGGTTTCGCAGAAGTCTAAAGAGGGTCTGCAAGAGCACATCCGCCAGCAACGCCAGTTAGCCGAGACCGAGACTGATGACATTAAGAAGGAGCAGGCCCGAGTAAGACTGGCCCTTGCAAAACTTGAGGTGTTGTCAAGGACCCCGGCCAGTGACCCCAAGGAACCAAGGGAGCCCAAGGAGGTACTCTGGTCAAGAAGCCAAAGTCCTACACTCATAGATCCGGATCAATCGCTTTTGAGACAGCGCCTTCAGGACATTAACCGGAGCATAAGCGCCGCCAGATCTGACAAGACCCTTTTTCTCAGACAGAAAGTCTCCTTAAGATGGAGGAGAAGGCAATGAGTCACATGAGTTCATACAAGGCGGATATCAAGCTTCAGAGCGCTCTTGAAGTGGGGAGATCCGTAGAAGAAGATCCCGGGTGGGAGATTCTGGGCGAGGCGGTGGCGGCCGCTGCACAGGAGATGAACCTAGACATCAGCCACACCATACACGACTACTACGGGCGGGGAGTATTCTGCGACTGGGCCGTGACGGGGCCCGAAATACCTAGAGGGGTAGGCGTCAACGTGGACCGGAAGACCGGCGAAGTCTCTTTTGTGTGCGACACATATGGCGGATATGAGAGGATTGCCGGCGAGATAAAGGACAGGGTTATCCAAAACTACTCGGCTCTTTGTGTGACCAGGGCTCTATCGGCGCTCAATTACGCCGTGGAAGTGGATGAAGTACAGCATCCTGTTCAAGGCAAGAAGGTTCTGGTTAGAGGAGTGCTGTGATGGCCAGAAAGATAGACGTGGAGATAGATCGGGGCGGCAGCGTGAAAATGGAATTCTCGGGTTTCCCTGGGGAAGAGTGCTTTGCTGAGGCAGACGCCCTGCAGAAGGCCCTAAAGGAACTGGGACTTTGGGCTGTGCCCGTTACAGTTACTCCCAAGACCACATGGGAGATCGAATCTGAGTTGCCCCGAAAGACCACAGAAAGACAGAAGGTGCCCGTGTCATGACGGCCAATGGAGATGGAGCGAATCCCCCGGATCCAATCTCCTACTTCGAACTGGAGATAACGGGGGATACGATAAGCGTCTACGAAAGAATGGGAGACGGCGCCACCAATCAGCTGATTCGGGCTCTGGAGAAGCTGGGTCTCAGGCTGAGAATTCGCGTGAGTTCTCCTTGCGGGTAGGGATAGGGAGGCCGGGTGGAGTTTTGGAGAGGCTTCTTGACGAGTCTTGGATAGAGTCCGGCATTCTCAAGCGCAGGGCGAACTATTCGCCCATTTTGTGTTTCGAGACAGTAGACCCCAAGAGGATATACCAGTTGAAGTCGTTCTTGCTGTCGTCTTCCGAGTTTTCCCATATAGAGCACTTCTTCTTGTACGATCCTTGGGAAGGGCTCGGTAAACTCCGAAAAGGTGCAGATGGTCCTGTTTTTGAGCCGTACAGGAAGAAGACTTTGAGAGAGACTCCCCTGACCTCTAGGGTGCGCCCGGAGGGTGGCGTAGAGTTCGGTGCACTGAAAAGCATTCTGAAAGAGGTCGACTTGTTCCTCAAGTCTTCGCCAACCGTGTTCATGCTGCAGAACCTATCGGATGTGAAAGAGGCTGATACGGGTTTTCAGGCAGCCATGAGAGCGTGGGCCATCGATCCCCACATAGTGTCCAAAGGTTCCACCGTCATTGTGCTCACCTCAGATGCCTCCCGGAT
Source organism: Bacillota bacterium (assembly GCA_040771825.1). Lineage (GTDB taxonomy): Bacteria > Bacillota > Sulfobacillia > Fermentithermobacillales > Fermentithermobacillaceae > JAXGZG01. The sequence continues at coordinate 591,615 of JAXGZG010000001.1, forward strand.
AATGGACGATTTCACCAAAGAGTATGTTGTGGTCATCGCCGTGGATCCGTCCACGGGCGATGAACGCAAGAGCCTTATTGGCTCTGTTGGAAGCGAATTAGGGGTCGACCTTGACGAGTCCCGGGTGGAAAGCGCAGGGGTGGCTTTGTCGGGACTGAATCTGCATCAGGTAGAAAGCATCCTTCTTGAGTCGTACCAGCGGGTTAAGGACTTCGATCCCGATATTATGAAGGGCCTTAAGTCTGAATTGGTGAAACGTTCGGGGGTGCTGGAGGTTAGGGATCCACAATTCAGTTTCAGGGACATTGGCGGTTACCACGCGATTAAGAGTTTTGTCTCGAAGTTCATCATCAACGTCCTCAAAAGGCCCGAGAAGGCCCGACGTTTTGACCTTGGCCTGCCAAAGGGTCTTTTGTTTTTCGGGCCGCCCGGGACTGGGAAGAGCTTATTCTCCAACGCTTTGGCAAGCGAAGTCCAACTCCCGTTCATCAACTTGGTCACCGAGAACATCTACTCCAAATGGCTAGGGGAATCGGGCCAGAACATGAAGAACGCCATAACCATGGCAGAGAAAATGTCTCCCGCAATTGTTTTTGTTGACGAGATCGACAGGTTCGGCAAAAGGACCGGTACCTCGGCCGGCTCTGCCGAAGAAGAGACTCAGCGGGTGTTCTCTCAGTTCTTGGAGTGGCTGGGGAGACCCGACAGGGAAGCCATCATAGTTGGCACAACTAACGTACCGGAACACCTTGATGAGGCTTTCCTCCGTGCGGGAAGATTTGACTACAAGATTCCCTTCCTGTACCCCGGGCCGGAAGCGCGTCTGGAAATACTCCTTGTGCACCTGGGACGGTCTCCCGGGGGTAGGCGAACCCAAGTGCCTATGGACATGAAGCCCGAAGACGTCCGGGGATTTCTAGAGGAGGCCATTGTGCCTCTCACAAGGAATTTCTCCTGCGCGGAACTGGAAGAGTTGGTGACTAGGGCCAAGAGGATAAGCTTCGACAAAGACAGAGAACATGTATCAGGCGAGGATCTCGTCATGGCCGCGAAAACTTTCCGCATAGACTATTCGGCCCGCAGGCGAACGGTGGATACGTGCATGAGCCAAGCAAGGCATTTTACCGATGATCAAACGTTCCTAGACGCTATTGAAGAAGAGAACAAAGTGTACGAGAATGGTTCTACATCTTCTAGAAATGAGGGATGAGGCGTGAAGGCTAAGGTTGAAGCTGCGCTCAACCAGATCCGCCCGTCATTGCAGGCGGATGGGGGAGACGTTGAACTCGTAGACATTTCCCCCGATGGCATCGTCAAGGTCAAGCTTACCGGGGCTTGTGGAAGCTGTCCCTTTGCCATGATGACTCTCAAGGCGGGAATTGAGAGAGTCCTGAAGAAGGAGATCCCGGAAGTCAAAGAGGTCGTGGCGGCGGATCTTACTTAAGAATAACCGCCATACCTTTCTTCTCCTCTAATATCGTGACCCGCAGGAGCCGCCCACTGCCGGCGGCTTCTTGGTTCCGTCCCCAGTAACACCGCCCTTCACACCCGAGATCAGGCTGGCATATAGATGTTCTAGCCAAACGGCATTCTTTGTCTCTAACGAAAGGAGGGTAATAGCTCTGGATACCCTCGAAGTCAAGCGCGAAGAACTGCGGCTAGAAGAAGTAGTGGGGGAAGGGACTTCACAGGTTATCGTCAGTGAAGCCGTAACGGTGCCCCAGGCAAAACCCCCGGTTAGGGCGGTCATTGACTTTGTGGCAAGGACCAGGATAGACAAAGTTACCGTGTTGCCGGGTAAGGTGATAGTCGACGGTACGGTGGAGTTTGCCATCATCTACGAAGCGACTGCGGAAACTCAGACGGTCCACGTATTTCACGCAGAGGTTAAGTTCAGCACGTTTGTGGAGATCCCAGGTGTGGAGCCTGGTATGACTGCGACCCCCACGCTTACCATTGAGCACGCGGTCTTCCAGGTTAGCCCGGATGGAAGAACAATCACCATCCGAGCGGTTGCGGCCCTCTCGGTGAGAGTGACTCAGACGGTGGTTATCGAAGTTGTAACCGACGTCTCGGGTGTGCCCGGGCTTCAGGTCACCAAGGAGATGGTGAAGGCTGAGACAGTGCTAGGTGAGGGGGAAGCCCAGTACGTGGTACGGGAGAACCTGCAGATTCCCGACGCTAAGCCCGACGCGGCACGGGTGATAGATTACGTGTCGACTATTCGGGTGAATTCCACCACGGTTCTGCCCAACAAGATCATAATCAACGGCACTATCAGCCTAAGGGTCATCTACGAAGCGGCCGTGCCAAGCCAGTCGGTTCACGTGGCTCACTTTACTATCCCCTTCGAGGCATTTGTGGAAGTACCAGGAGCCCAGCCGGGGATGGCGGTGATTGCGTCGGCTCAGGTTGAGTTCATCTCTATCGATGTAAGCGCTAGCGGGCGAGTGCTTCAGGCGAGGATCATTCTCAAAGTGACGGCAAAGGTCATCCGCGTCCAGAAGATTCAAGTTGTGACCAACGTCGCCGGAGTCGTTGACTTGGTGATTTGGAAAGAACTCATCAGAGTTCAAGAGGTGCTGGGCGAGAACAAGTCGCAAGGCATCGTCAGAGAGATCGTGGATATTCCCGACGAAAAGCCGCCTGTTGCTGCGGTTCTTGATTCCAGCTCCGCTCCGGAGGTCAAGAGAATCATCGTGGCTCCCGGGAAAGTCATCGTTGATGGCGCTATCGCTCAAAGGATTATCTACGAACCGCTGGACGACCCGACTCAGCAAGTGCACACGCTGCACTTCACGGTCCCGTTCTCTGAGTTCGTGGTCCTGCCTGAAGCCAAACCTGGCATGGTTGCCAGAGTTGATGTTCAGGTGGAACATGCCAACTTCGAGGTGCCGCCTTCGGGTGATCCCATCATGGTGACCAAAGTCATCCAGCTTATCGCAAGGGTATTCAAGACCAGGGTCATCAATGTGGTCGTGAAGATCCACATTGGGGCACCCAAGCCCACCTGTACCGGCACAGTCACAGGGAACTTGGTCAACATTAGGCAAGGCCCAGGAACCACTTACGCCGTAGTTGCTCAGGCGAATATTGGCACGGTGGTGGCGGTATTGGAGTTCTCTCCTGATTGGGTGAAGGTAAGGTTACCCAACGGGGTGATAGGATGGATTTCCTCGGCGTACTTGCGGCATGACTGCAAGCCGCTGGGGTAGGAGTGAGCAGAGGCACAGGCAAGAGAGTGTAGACTGGGAAAGTCGGATCGGGGCCGGGCGATGCCAACTAGGCTTCCCCGGCCCTCGGCATTTTAGCCAGATAGAACCAGTGCACAGAAAACCTACGAATAAGTGACTGCGCTAGGGAAATTGCCCTGTGAGGGTGCCGCAAATAGGTCATATTGAGGTTTTTCCCCTGCTAGACAGGTTTTTGACTAGGGCTCCGATCATATATTATGTCTACATACTCTGGCAGTTCGACCCAAGAAAGGAGAAGCAAGACATGGGAACCAGAAGAAAGGTAATACTCATTGCGGTTCTGGCGCTGTCTGTGGTGCTTCTGTCTGGAAGCGCCTTGGCTAGCGGTTACGCCCGCTATGTAGCACCGGCTCCCGACGGAGGCACGCTCTTCATCTTCACAAGAGGATCTCGTGGCCTTGACCTCATTATGAGGCATTTCTATGGGTTCGGCACCTACCCGTGGGACTTCCTCAAGCCGGTTGCGCCCGGCACGCCCGGCGCGCCAGACCCTCAGCCGGCGGATCCTGCCCCCGTAGATCCCGCTCCGGATCCTGTGCCCAGCCCAGAGCCCGAACCTGCTCCCAAGCCTGACCCGGCTCCAGACCCCGCGCCGAAGCCAGAGCCAGAGCCTGAGCCTGCTCCCAAGCCGGAACCCAAACCTGAGCCTAAGCCCGAGAAGCCGGCCCCAGAAGAGAACGCTCCCACTCCAGGTCTTACCGATATAGAGCAAGGCATGGTGGATCTAGTTAACCAGGAGAGGGCGAAGGCAGGTCTGAAGCCCTTGGCAGTAGATATGAGGCTGGTGGAACTCGCCCGCAAGAAGAGCCAGGACATGGTCGATAAAGGATACTTCTCTCACACCTCGCCCACCTACGGTTCGCCTTTTGACATGATGAAAGCAGCCGGTATCTCATACCGCATGGCAGGAGAGAACCTAGCGGGCGCCCCCACTCTCCAATCCGCTCACAAAGGGCTAATGGAAAGTGAAGGTCATAGACGGAACATACTCAACTCGGCCTTCGATCACATAGGGATCGGCGTCATCAAAGGTGGGCCTTACGGCTACATGTTCACTCAGATGTTTACAGGGCAATAGCCCGGTCCCCGGAAATCCGCAAATGTGTTCAGAAGAGGTGGGCTTTGGGTCCACCTCTTCCTACCCGCTTAGTCTGTACCCCGGACATAGTCCCGGAACACCCAGCCGAATTTCCCGTCGTACAACTGCACCGCTATCCAGTTGCCCCTCTTCTCGGTGAGGATGACAGGAGTACCTTTCTGCAAGATGCTCAGTACGTACGCCTGCGGGCTAGGAGATTCGCGGAAGTTCACCTCGTCGTCAGCAATCGTTCCAAACCCCACGAACCTATCGGGCACTTTCCCGTTTTTCAGAAGTCTCAACGTCTCGATCTCAAATCTCTTCTGGGTCAAGATCCGCTCCAAGAGCTGGCGCCCGGTGCCCCCCGGCAGGCGGCCTATCAGGGTCTGATACTGTTGCCTAGCGTTTTCTTCTGTTTCCAGAAGCAGAGCCACAGTTTCATCCATTGTCCCTTTCGCCTCCTTACACTTTTCACACTATGCGCCCGATTTAGTAAACATGCCCAAGCCAACGCGGCTCAAATGGAGTCGGTCCGCGGCTGTCGCAGGCGCCGCGTCTATCCGTAGGCTCGCCGGAAACATCTGGCGGGTGCCTTTCGGGTGCTGGGGGGCTACTGGTACAATCAGCATGATCGGTCACGAGCCCGACGGTATGACCGGTTGACCGGGGGTGGAAGCGGCTTGAAGATCCTTGTGGTAGACGACGACCGGGTACTTGTTAAGGGGCTCACAAGGAGCTTGTCGGCTGTTGGTCACGAGGTCAAAGCGTGCTTTGACGGGCGGGAGGCCATGGCCCACATTGATTCCGATAGACCAGAAATGGTCATCTTGGACGTGATGCTCCCAGGTAAGGACGGGTTCGCCATACTGCAAGACATTCGCCGGCGCTTTCCTGACCTTCCTGTGATCATGCTTACGGCTAGATCCGAAGACATAGACAAAGTTCTCGGGCTTGAGATGGGGGCGGACGATTACCTCTCCAAGCCTTTCAGCGTCAGAGAACTCGAGGCAAGGATCAAGGCGGTAGCCAGGCGGCTAGGGCCAACGGGAGGCAAGGCGCAAGTTCGCAAAAGGGACCTTCTGCTGGATCTAGATGGGCGGCGCGTGTGGAAAGGCGAGCGCGAGATATCCTTGACGCCCAAGGAGTTTGACGTCTTGGCTTTTCTGGTACGGAACTCGGGCACTGTCATGACAAGGGAGAAACTGTTGGAGCACTGTTGGGGGTACGATTTCTTTGGGGATACCCGAGCGGTAGACATTCAGGTATCGAGGCTCAGGGAGAAGATTGAAGATGATCCCCAAGAGCCAAAAATAATCCTTACAAGGCGAGGTACGGGCTACTACTGTGAATAGGCTTGTGAAGCGTCTGAGTATACGATGGCATCTTGCTCTGACCTACCTCCTTATCATTTGGGTTACCCTTGCTGTCCTAATGTGGGTGTTTGCCGGAAGTCTGGAGAAATCGGGAGTGGAGGGGCGAAAAGCCTATCTGTACGCTCAGGCTCATTTCTTGGCGTCAGCCATGGAATCCAGGGGCGGTCCCGGCAGCGCATCTATAGCCTCGATTGGAGGAATCCCCGCAAGAGGCCGGGTCTTGGTGATAGACGATAGGGGAGTGGTATTGGAGGATTCGGCCGCTGACCCAGATATCCTGGGAAGGGACCTATCAGGGTTGCCGGAGGTTAAGGGTGCCTTAAGTGGTGAACAGGTGGCTAATACCTATTACCTAGAAGATGGCGCTTATGTTGTTTACCTGGCCGTTCCAGCCGAATGGAGTCTTGGCACGGGGGCCATATTCATCTCTCAGGATCTAAGCGATATCCTGGACCAGTATACTAGCCTTATGAGGGCGGTAATCTTGGGAGGTACTGCGGCTTCGCTAGCAGCACTGGCGGTAGCCTGGGTCCTAGCGGGCGTGGTAACGGGCCCTATCGCCGAGCTGGAGGGCACTGCCAGGAGGATGTCCGCAGGCAGGCTTGATCTCAGAGTGAAGCCCGCCGGTCCCAGAGAGACCAGGACGTTAGCGGAGTCTTTCAACTCAATGGCCCAGGCGATTGGGGAGACTCTCGAGAGGCAACAGGAATTTCTGTTAGCCGCTGCCCACGATCTCCGGTCGCCTCTTGCGGCAGTGAGGGTTCTGGTTGAGTCCATGCAGATGAAGACGCCTACCCCAGACGAACTGCCTGAACTGTTGTGGGATATCCGAGGCGAGGTGGATCGGATAGTCGAGACCACCGAAGGCATCCTGAACTTACTCAGGACGAAAGGCCAGTTCCGGGAGGACACGGTTGACCCATGGGAAATTCTGCATGAACTGGTGGAGACGAGGTCAAAGACCGCAGTCGGAGTGACTATCACTTTCAAATCCGATTCGGCGAAATGCCGCATAAGTCCTTTGGCCCTGCGCCTTGTAGCCGCCAATCTACTGGAGAACGCTATTAGGTACTCGCTCCCAGGCGGCCAAGTGGATGTGGAGTGCAAGATATATCCTGTCAAGGGCAGTACGACTGCCTGCGGCGGCACGGCCGCGGCAAAAGACGCAACAGATAAAACACGCTGCGAGCTGGTGCTGGTGGTTAAAGACCACGGCATAGGAATCGATCCCAAGTACATACCAAGGATATTCGATCGTTTCTACAGGGTGGATGAGGCACGGCAGAAATCTACCGGCGGCGCGGGACTAGGCCTGGCCATAGTCAAAGAAGTATGCGACAGGAACCACGCCGCCATCAGTGTGGAGAGTGCCCCTGGGCAAGGGTCGACATTTACCGTAAGATGGGCTGCGTGTCAGACCGAAGAAGTCCCTTGAGATGATACACAACTGTTACGCAACGATAACTAGGCGATACGTCTAGGTAGCACGATAGGGCTGACGTCGAAGATCTGACGTACTCAGATGGGTATCATAGGAGGGGGTTATGTCGTGAAGAGCGCAAAGAGTGTTGTCCCTCTGTTCTTTGCGGGGCTAGTCATTTCGGCACTGATCTTATCTGGCTGCTTACCCAGAGCCTCAGGCGAACCGGGCGACTCTATACCGCCTGTACCATCCCAAAGCTATGCCGATCTGGTGCTGTTTTTTGGGGATGACCAGGCCATGGAAGTGTTGCCAGAGTTCAGGAGGGTTGAGATTCCCAGTGACCCTTCACAGCGCGAGCCCGAAGCTACCTTGGCCGTGAAGGAACTTTTGGCGGGCCCCAAGGATGCCTTGCTAAGGAAGACTCTTCCTCCCGAAGCCAAATTGCTTTCTTTGGAAGTGACCGATGGAGTCGCTTTAGTCAGTTTTAGCAAGGAGATTCAGACGAAGCATTGGGGCGGATCGGCAGGAGAAACCATGACAGTTAACTCTTTGGTACTCACTTTGACCGGCATCGAAGGCATCAAGAAGGTCCAAGTTTTGGTGGAAGGCAAGACCATAGACACAATCGCAGGGCATTTTGACGCTTCAAGGCCGTTTTCCCGACAGGTGCGTCTGGGCAACTTCTTCACAAGTTCCGAGCGCTCTGAAAAACTGCAGCAGAGGGTGGACGGAGGCCAGGATGGTTGGCGCAAGGACTTCTTGGAAGTGGCCAAACGCGAATCTCAAGCCAGAGGGCTGGCACCGGACCTAAGTTATGAGGCCGTGTCAAGCGGGCAGGGGAAAGCGACGGTGGATGCTGTGAGCAAAGACGGGGGCAAGGAGTACCAGATCAACCTCATTCAGCCCCAGAAGCAGGGCGAAAGTGGGATCTGGGTTGTGTCGGAGGTTAAGGAGAAATAGGGGCGGCCAGGTGACATCCCATATCGCTGGCAGCTCCCTATGAGTGGCAATGCCCATACGGAAGGTTTTGCGACCGCGGAGTATGTGATGCGTCTCCGCGGTTTCTTCGTATGCTAGAATATACTCACTCGGTAAGAAGTGGACCCAAACGTGGGGATAGGTGATAGCGTGGACGAAGGCAAAGCGTTCAATCTCAAAGGCGCGCTCATCTGGGGATCCGTGTCTCTATTGATAAGCGGACTTTGCATCTACTTGGTGCTTCGCTTTACGCGAAACGAGGACATTTGGGGCGACATCATCCAAGTGGGGCTCAAGACCCTAGCTTTGGCAAGCGGACTGGTGATAGCCAGCTGGCTAGCTGACGGGCTGCGAATGTCAGTTTTGGCTAGGGCCATGGGCGGTGAGGTAGGGGCGCTGGAAGCTATACGCATATCTATGATGGGGTCCTTTATGGCAGGGGTTACGCCCTTTGACACTGGCGGAGAGCCGGTGAAAATCTACTTTCTCCACAAGAAAGGCATGAGTATTGGCCAATCCACGGCAGCTGTGGCCCTAGCGGCTTTGTTTCACGCGACTACCAGGTTCTTTCTCTGGGCTCTGTTCCCTATTATGGGCTTCATTTTGGGTTTTGCCTGGCAGGTGGGTCCCGCAGTGAAGGCTATGCTTGGTTTAGGCGTGTTTCTCTATGTGGCTTTCATGGTGCTTTTGGTGATGGCGACGATTTGGCCAAACTTGGTGAGTTCCGCGGCCAAATGGATATGCAACTGGCAGACGCTACAAAAGGTCTTGTCGCCTGAGAGGATCGAAAGACTCGTCAAGAGAGTAAGTTCTATTGCGGATGAATTTCGGGCGGCCATGGTGGCGTTCAAATCCAAGAAAGCCCCAGCGGCCCTTGCGTTTTTCTTGAGCCTCCTGTACTGGGGGTTCATAATCTGGGTGCCCGTCCTTCTTCTAAGAAGCATGGGGAGCGGGCTTTCGACCATGCAGATAGTGTCTTTGAGCATGACTGTCTACCTGGTGACGGCTTACGTGCCGACTCCCGGCGCAAGCGGAGGAGCCGAAGTCGGTTCCGCCGTATTCTTCTCGCCTTTCCTTCCCGCCAGGATTCTGGGCACATTTGTGGTGGTTTGGAGGCTGGTCACCTATTACTTCACCCTCCTGATAGGTGGAGGACTGATAGCCGCACAGACCATATCCTGGTCTTTGCGGAAGACGGACCTTCAGTCACCATAGGAGACTGCAGTACCTCCAGAGCATCTCACACACTTCCGCTCGGGTGATGGTACCTTCAAGGCGCAGGGTATTGTCTTGGTAACCTTTCAGAAGGCCTGACGAGGTTGCCCACAGGGCCACGGCGAGCGATTGGGGATCGAGGTCAATCAGATCCGACAATGTCTCGGCTGCACTTTGGCTACCCTCGGTAATCGTCGGGCTTCCCTTGGCCATCCACATGATTCTGGCCACATCACCTCGACTGCACGGGAGATCTGGAACCCAGGATTGGTCCGATGGCGAGATCAGCTCTCTTGATGCCAGATATCGCAGGTAAGGGTATGCCCAGTGACTCGATTGGCACAGCGTGAAGTCTTCCGGTGTGCCGGAGGATACGATGTCTTCTGTTGCTGCCGTGGCCCGAGCAAAGAGAGCAGCAAATTCACCTTTGCTTACCTGGCGCTCAGGCCAGAACTTGCCGTCATCGTATCCCTCAACTACTCCCGTATGGGACATTCTCGCCACCGTGAATCTAGCCCAGTGTCCCCACATGTCCGTGAAAGAGATGGGGAGGACGAACCCCTCTGGGTCCAGATCGGCGCCGAGAGGTTTGGATAGGGCCGCAAGGGATGACAGAGCAGCGGACTTATCCTGACCGCTCACTAGGTGTGTCTTGCCCCAAACGATCGTCGTAGGTAAGAATTGCACATTCTGAACACTCTCTTTGGACACGGTAATTCTGAGGATTCCTCCCGCTTGGCACGCCGGGAAATCGGCTCTCGTGGTGAAGACGAAATTCCCTAGGCTGTGGGCAGTTACGGTTTTGCCGTCGTATCGGATGCCCTGTAGGATGTGGGGATGGGTGCCGATTATGATGTCGGCGCCTGCCTGCCTCAGAGTCTTCTCCATGCTGACTACCCAGTCTTCAAGCTGGGTCTTTCGTTCTTCTCCCCAGTGTATAAGGATGATCACTACATCGGCTTCTTGTGATAGATCCTTGATCCGGCTGACGATATTGTCGTTCCATGCGCTGTAATCAACCGCCATGCCCGGATTCTGGCCTTTGGCGGCCCAGGAAATTGTGGGCACCACCATGTTTGTAGCCAGGAAGCCGACCTTGATCCCGTTCTTCTCAAGGATGTGGGGTGCCCTTGCTGAGGTTTCGTCTTTTCCGGCACCAATGGGTACTATGCCTGCGGCCGAGACGCAGTCGATGGTTTCTAGCAGGCATTGGGTTCCGAAATCCAAGGTGTGGTTATTGGCCAAGGATACCAAGTCGAAACCCGCTTCTACTAGACCTTGGACTGATTTTGGGTCGGCCCTGAAGGTGTAGGTTTTGTCTGGCATGGGTGTGCCGGAAGTTCCCACGGCGCACTCCAAGTTGCCGATGGTGAAGTCTGCTTCGGCTAGGGCAGTTTTGACGCCTTCCCAGGGAGCCATGGGGCCTTCTCTAGATATGAGGTCCCCAACTGAACTGGCAAGAAGGATGTCGCCCACGAAGTCCAACGTTACGGTGGGCTCTTGGGTACCGACTAGTGCTTCTGGGACCCCAGTCATGCCCGTCAGAAGTGTGACTGACAAGAGCACTGTAAGAATAGAAGAAAGCGTGCCCGCCAATGGATGATTTTTCGCCCACTTTAGCCTGGTCATGGACATGCACTCCTTTGCGTCTAAGGGAGCGAGTCACCAAAAAAGGCGACTGGGATGATTTGGCTGTGGAATATGTTGCTAGTTGATTCCACGCGCCTCTTGAGATCTCCTTTGTATCGATTGTCCACTCGTGATGTCTCTTCGGTTGGGATGGTTGCTGCGGGTACGAAGCCAGATGTGCTGCTGGACTCAGGTTACGGAGCCAACCTGATTCCTGGTGCACAGGTTGGAGTTCAACGTGTTCCCTATGGCACACTGCACAATCCCCATAGAAGAGGTGCCAAGTCAGCGGCGGCCCCGGGCGCCGGCCGGGTGCCTTCCCGGCGCCACCGGCAGCGTTGCAAAGATTCATTTGACGAGGCGATTGCCGTTCGCTATACTAGGAATCGACGTCGGTCCGCAACTGGGCCGGATTCAGGGCGAATAGCTCAGCGGAAGAGCACCTGCCTTACACGCAGGGGGTCACAGGTTCAAACCCTGTTTCGCCCACCATAGAGAACGCGGAGGCGTGGTGTAGCTGGCCTAACATACGTGCCTGTCACGCACGAGACCGTGGGTTCAAATCCCATCGCCTCCGCCACCTTTAATTAGACAGTCTCGGTTCAGATGAAGTCTTGCCGCGGTAGCTCAGTCGGTAGAGCAGCGGACTGAAAATCCGCGTGTCGCCAGTTCAACTCTGGCCTGCGGCACCATGGCTAGCGGAAGTGGCTCAGTGGTAGAGCATCGCCTTGCCAAGGCGAGGGCCGCGGGTTCGAATCCCGTCTTCCGCTCCATTTGTTATCATGGCGAGATAGCCAAGCGGTAAGGCAGGGGTCTGCAAAACCCTCATCCCCGGTTCGATTCCGGGTCTCGCCTCCAAAAGCGTGGGGGAGTAGCCCAGTTGGTTAGAGCGCTTGCTTGACATGCAAGAGGTCCCGGGTTCGAGTCCCGTCTCCCCCACCAGCGTAACCCGCCAATCCAAGAGATTGGCTTTTCTATTTGACAGGAAAACGAAAAACAGGCGGGTCTCGGCCACCTGTTCTGGAAGCAAACGCGGTTGATGGGATGCGGAAGACCGTTCTGGAGGTAGGATGCTGAGTGTCCACTGCCTCGTGAAATCGGGCCTATGCTGACGTGAAATGGGGAGGATGTGAAAGTAGTCTCGAGGTAAGGCGCGGGCAGACCTAGGGCGAACCGCTCCACGCGCCGGATCGCCTAAGAGCCTTCGCCCGCGTCTCTGCCCTTGCGTAGAACCCCTCGTGAGGACCTACCACGGCAGAGCTGCTTGTGCATGAGGACGATATACGCTGCCCGGTAGGCAACGCCTCCGAAAGACATCTCCAGAGCTCTTGCCCCTCGAAGACCGCCGCTAAGCGCGTGGCCCTTGAAGGGTTCTCGCTCAAAAATGAAAAGCTCATTGACGGCGCTTTCCCTCAGATCTCGCAGCCTATCCAGGTCTTTGCGGGCGCGGTCCGTCACCTTGATCCGGTATCGTCTACTCATCCAGATTGATGCCCCGCTTCTTCGCGTAGTCCCGGAGGTCCATCGTCTTGCCCGCCTCAAACTCCTTCACGGCTTCTTCGGCCAGGACGTTAAGGTTAGAAGGACTGATGGATTTCTCCCCCTGTACATATCGCAGCGTTGTGCATTCTTGAGGCGGACATTTTCATTGAAAATCACATGTGTGTATGGCGAACGCCTAGTCTCCTATACCAAAACTATCCCACCTTCTTACGACTCAGCATTAACAATGCGCTTTGGTTTTGCGAAACTCCAGGTGAGGGCCTAACTCACAACGACGGATGCTGGCCCTTACTTGTTCTGGCCACTAGAGTGATTTGGGGGGTAACAGATTGGCCTATGAGGGTTTTCGAAAACGCAGCATTGGATTCCGCAGTATTTTGACGCTGGTTTTGGTTGCAGTTGTGTTTGGAGCGGGCTCAGTTGGAGCCCAAGAAGCTGAATCGGTTCCGACCTTGAGTTTCTTGATACAGCCTCCTGATACGGCAGTCTCATGGGAAGACTTCGTGGTCACGATTGAACTTCTTTGGGACGGAGTCCGCAGATCTGACACCTACGACAATGTGGCATTGGAGCTTGTGGTGCCGGATGGGGCATACGTTTTCCTAGGCGGCACAATTGGGCAACCGATTAAGAACGGTCTTGCCACTCTTGAACTGCATGTAGTGAACCCATCTGGTCGACGGGTTGAAGGCGTGAGGCTTCTAGCTACGGTGTCTAACGTGAATAATCCTTTGGTGGCCCAAGCCCTCAGCGATCCCTTCAACGTAGAGGTAGCCCAAGAAGACAGCTGGAGGCTTGTGGCCACGAAAAGTAGCCTGAGGGACTGGGAGATCGCTGATGCGGTCAATGTGGAGAGCCACTATGAGATAGAGGTCGAGATACAGGATTCCAACGGTAACGTTGGCCTTTTACGTGAGGACGTCCTTGCCATCGCTCTTCCGCCGGGTTTCGATGGAGTTGCCCTGTCTGGCACGACTGAAACCAAGGCCGAAAACGGCGTGGCTGTTTTCGGAGATGTTGTCTTGACTGGGCAACCGATTCTTTATCCGCCGGTCCTCAAAGTGATTGACAAGAGCGATGAGAATGTCAGGCCGTTAGATGTCGTTTTGGAGCAACCGGATGTTCCTCGGCAAGCGCCAGCCGCCCTGGAAGTGTTCGATGGTCCCCCGTCTAGCGTCGGCGTAGGGGAGAAGTTCGGTTTGTCGGTGCGGTTGGTTGACGCTGAAGGGCTTCCCGTTCTGCAAGGTTTTGGACATCGCATAGACAGTCTATCCATAGAGCTTCTTATCGTCGACCAGCGAAGCTATGCGGAAAAGACAAGGCTGGGCGATATGGATATGATCATAGATGGCACTGTCGCCACCGTTGAGTTGAGCGTTCACGATGGAGTGGGCAATGGGTTCAAACTGCGAATAACGGATCCTGGGAATCCAGACCTGCCTCCGGTGGAGACCTCTCCTTTTACGTTGAGCGGCCCCGCCTACCTGGAGTTCAGCCAGGTGCCTGAGACTTTGTCAGGGGGATTTAACCTGACCTCTGGCCAGAGACTCACAACTTCTGAAGATCCCCTTAGGGTCTCGGTCTACGACCAGAACGGCGATCTTTGGATTGACCCTATGGAGATCACCTTGCTCGGATCGGCAGTGTCAGGCACCACCACGGTTTGGTCCAGCGGAGGACGTGCCGAGTTTCGCGACTTGATCCTAGATGCGCCTGAAGGTGCCCACGACCTAGTGCTTCAGGCTGTCCCGCAATTGAGCCTATCGTACTATTTTCAAGACTACCAGTGGGTTGAAGCCGCTGAATCGCCGCCTTTCAATCTGCTCACCCCCATTCTGCTATTCACAGGCAACGGGGATTCAGCCCCGAGTGCGGTGTGGCGGCAAGCCCTTCCCAAACCTGGCGAAGGAGACTCGAGCCATTACCAGATTCCGTATCGTTTTGCCAGTGTGCAGTGGAACCTTCGGGGCTACCGGGAAGGTGAACCTGTTGTTCTAAGCGGTGATGCCGATGGGGCTACGGGGTTTTTGGTTGACGATAGATGGACTCTGACAATAACCGGCGAGATCTTAGGGACAGAAGGGCTCATTCGGGGCTCGATCACCGGCGAGGGCTCGGTCTCGAATGCAGTCAAAGTGCACGATCTTTCGTTAGCCAAAGAAGTGGGCCTTACCGTAGACGGCGACCTAGCGGGCTTAGACAATCTGCCACCCGGCAACTACGGCATGGAGCTTGTGCTCGAGTGCTCGGAGGAACCCTCCTACGGATCGGACGACATCTATCTCATAGCGGGTGAGGTGTGGAACCGGCGGGAAAAACCTTTGGCCAATGCCCGGAAGCCTTTGAAGATAGGCGCGGACAAACCCACCATCAGTGCCGGTGATGAGGTAACTATCCCGGTCAGGATTGTGTCCGCTCCAGCGCCGGTGTCCGGTCTCGCCGTTCACTTTGATTACGACCCAGAAGCCCTGGAAATCGTGGACATGACAGCCGGCCCGGGCCTAAGGATTCAAGGTATGAGCATCCGCCGTGGGGGATACATCTCTCTATGGTCCGGCTACTCGGGGACCGAATTGGGAGTAGATGATACGATCTTCGAGATTCGCGTCCGAGGTTTGAAAGCCGGGAATTGGCCGATATCCTTCGTGGGCAATTCCTCGGGATGGGGTATAGGAGACGAGACATCCATAGCTTTTCAGAGCACCATCGGTGACACCGTGTACGTGACCGTCGTCGACCCAGAGCCAAGGCTGGATACGTGCGCCGGGGATGTGGTGATAGGCAGGAAAGATGGCACTATCCGGATCCACGTTAACGGAACAGACTTGGGCAGGGTCTCCACCGTCGAACTCCTGTCCTCTGATGGGACAATTCAGGGCACCACCCATCAACTGGATAGAGCCGGCAACGGAGCCCGTCTGACGGCAGCATTCAAGCCGTCGCCTTCGCCGCTTCCCGCAGGGGTGTACTCATTGCGTTTGCTGGATGGTTTGGACGCTATCGTAGCGGAAGGGCAAGATGTCGTTGTCCCGCCCGCCGTTTCTTGCTTCAGCGTGTACCGGGATGACGTTCACCCCCAGATCCCGGGCAAGCCTGCCACTCATACGTGGCGAGTCGAGAACCACGGCACAGTGGACGCCGTGGCCATCGTTTTGTTCGGATTCCGCGATTATCTCTCCCAGCCGGGGAAACCGCCGATTCTGGAGCTCGATGGAGCACCTGACGGGACCAGAGAACTCATCTACTGGCATAGCATGGAGGCGGGCTACATGGCTTACGTGGCGGTGCCGGTGAGGGCAGGCGACTACGCAACTGTTCCGTGGACCGTGGTTCTGGATCCCAGTGCGGTCTTTGGAGCAAATCCCAGGTTGGGTGTGGGCAAACTGGTGCCCTATTTGAGCACAGTAGTGGGCGCCTTCAACGCTGGACAATGGGAGGAGTTCGAGGCGCAAATGGCGGAGGAGACAGAAGAGAGGTTCGACGAAAAGGCTGTACTAGATGGTACCAACTTGTGGCAACGAGACACACTTGTAGTCCTTGAAGGCCTAGATTCCATGTCTGAAGCCGATCTGGCACGATACGGGGACCAGGTCAAAGCTGCCTACCCGGAGACCGCAAGACACCTTTTTGACGAAGGGTATCTGTCCTTCTATCGGTATCTCATCCCGAACTTCGTAGAAAGGGGCGAGTGATGGTGCTTGGAATGCGACGTTCCATCGCAGTACTGCTTTTGCTATCGTTCTTAGCACTCTTGCCTGTCAGATCGGTTTCGGCAAAGACGGCGCTTCCTCCCGACCTACCAGGGGCTGGCAGCATCCCTGGTCTTGAAGAGATTAACCTGGGCTTGGGCCTTATAAGGGCCGCGGTTGGTAAAGACTGTCCGGACTTGGCAGAAGCGGGCGAAGATGTTGCCAACTATCTGATGGGACAAATCTTCTCCAAGATGCATCCTGTGGCGGCAGGGCTGTGGTTCGCCAAAGAGTTCGGCGGCTTCACTGCCACCAAGATAGACGAGGCGGTAGTCGAGAACGGGTTCTATCAATACATCTTGAACCGCAACAATTACATGCGTAGCAAGGGCCTAGATCCGTCAAAGACCATGCCCCAGAGATATTGGAGTGACTTCACCAACTTGATGGACAGCACTTCTGTTGCACAACCGCTTTTTGCGGAGGCTTTATCCTACGTGAACCGCGGTGACACCAGGAGTTTCCGCAAGCTTGACAGCCAAGAACGCCACTTCGGCATGGCCATGATGGAGTTCATGTACGTGGACAAGGTCTGGCGCGACCAGCACATGTCCACTTGGGACAGCATTAGCGGCTGGTTTTCCAAGCTCATATATGGCAATCCACTGCCTTACTCTTTCGATCAATTTAATGGCACCTGCAAGACAAAGACAGGCGTCAGGGTCATGGCGTCTTGGGACCCCAACGCCATCGAGGCGGCGCCTGCCGGGGTGGGGGAAAGCAATTGGATTCGCGTAGATGGTGAGATCGAATACACCATATTCTTTGAGAACGAATACGACAAATTTGGGGAGTATATGGTTCCGGCAGAAGATGTTCTGATTAAGCTTGTTCTAGATCCGAATCTTGACCCTGAAACCGTGAAGTTCGGCGAGACATCTCACGAGAAGACTGCCAGTGTCCAAGTTGCTTTTGATCCCCACACCGGCCGTCTCAACTGGCTCCTTCAGGGGATAAACCTTCCGCCCAACGAGAACCCGCCGGAAGGGGAAGGATGGGTCACTTTTCGCGCACGTCCCAAAGCCAACCTTGCCTCAGGAACGCAGATAATCTCCCAAGCGGAGATCGTGTTTGATTTCAATCCGCCTATCGTCACAGACGCGATCCTGCAGACTGTGGATTGCGACCCGCCGACCGTGGTCATGACGCCAGTGGCAGGAATCCAGCGGCCCGGCACAGTGGAACTCACTTGGACCGGCCATGATAACGCAGGGATACGCAAGTACGTGGTTTACGGTTCCCGTGATGGCGGCCCGCTCCAGCCCTGGGCAGAGACCGCTGACACGCGCGTTCTTGTCGCGGTTGAAGATGGCGCCTCTTATGGTTTCGCGGTTGAGGCCGTGGACTATGTAGGGCTCAGCTCCGGAGTCCCCCAGAGCGAGTGCATCTCCTTCCAGGTAAAGGCTCCTGAACAGACCACCTCCGGCTATCAAGAAGGGGTGGAGCCTGCTCTTGGATGGTACCTTCTTGGCGACCGGGAGATTGTTGTAGGCCTTTCAGGCGGGGGAACTCTACGCATTCCTCCGGGATTCCTCCCCTTGGGCAGCAGGCTGTTGGTGACCGAGATAACCGACTCCCCCTCTGTGCTTGACCAGGTCGGGGGAAGCTCGTGGCTTGCGGGAGTCGTGGAACGTCTCATCCTCCTGGAATCCCAAACAAGCGGTGAAGTGCCTAGCTCCCCGGCCGTGCTGTCTCTGACACTGGAGCCTGGCAGGGGACTTTACAGGTACGACCCGGTCTACGGAAGGCTGGTGCCGGTGGTAGTCGAGGCCGGGGATCCCTTTGTGGAAACCCAGGTATCGGACCTTACCTGCTATGCGGTTCTTCAAGAGATTGCTCCGGAATTCGGAGATGTGTCCCCCGTTCATTGGGCTGCGTCCTTTATAGAGCTCCTAGCAGGGAAAGGTATCATTGAAGGGTTTGAGGATCTGAGTTTCTGTCCCGAAGAATCCCTTACCAGGGAACAGGCGGCAAAGCTTCTGGTTTTGGCCGCGGGGGTGCCTGGTAGTCTGGGGGCCGAAGACTTGCCGTTCGCCGATGTTGGCGAGCGTTGGTCTCGGGTGTACATCGGTTCGTCTTTCGGAGCCTGCGTGCTGACAGGCTACCCCGACGGCGCCTTCAAACCGTCTTCACCGGTGAGCCGCGCCGAGTTTATCACCATGGTGATGAGGGCTATGGGGATTGATAGGGGCGGAATAGCGGACCTTTCCGATGCGGGAAGTCACTGGGCCGCACCTTACCTTGCGGCCGCCATAAACCAAGGCCTTATCGGTGGGTATCCTGATGGGACGCTCAGGCCGGACGCTTCTATCACCAGGGCCGAAGCTGCCAAATTGCTGGTGCTGGCCTTTTGGAGGAATTGACGTTGGAAAGGGAGTAAAGCGCCGGACTAGGCTGTAACGCGAACGGCAAGGCACATATCCCAATGCGGTGTGCCTTGCCGTTTGGCGCAGCGGAGTGGGTGGGAGCCTTGTGCCCGGTGTCGCCTTTGCCGTTGCGTGTTCAATTGCCGCACTACGTGCGGTTCTTTTTTGTTTTCGTGATGGCTCCGAAGCCTCTTGTACGAAGCTTCTTAACGCAAAGGGAAAGGGCTTCTTGTGATGGTCGGAGAATGACTGTTTTGGGGTTATGTCAGGTTGGGCCGGCATCAAGGAGTCCACGGACAGGCTCGACAGCTGCCTCCAATGGGAACATTGAGAAGCGCGAAAACTGGTCAAATCATGCACTAGGCTGGGATCGATATGAAGAGCAAGGGAACACCGCTTGAACGAATAGCCAAAATAATAGTCGACCGGCGAAATCTGTTGTTTCTGCTTTATCTTCTTGCAATTGTATTCAGCGTGTTTTCCATGCGCTGGGTCCGTGTCGAAAACGATATCGTCAATTACCTGGCGGAAGACAGCAAGACACGCCAGGGAATTCGCGTTATGGATGAAGAATTCACTACTTTTGGCATGGCCGACATCATGATTTCTAATATTTCTTGTGACCATGCCAAAGAAGTAGCCGACAAGATCCAGGATGTTCATGGCGTAGCCTCAGTGATGTTCGAGAATACAGAGGACCACTATAGAGGCTCCTCCGCACTTTTGGTTGTCCTATTTAGCGGTGAAGACGATAGCGAGATTAGCATGAAGGCCATGGAAGAAATACGAGATATTGTGACAGCCTACGATTCTTCCATTTCCACCACAGTGGGTGTAGATGTGATTGCACAGTTGACCAAAGACATGACGCTAGTAGGTGTGCTTGCGGCCATTATTGTAGTAATCGTTCTGACGTTTACGTCGAGGTCTTTCGGCGAGGTTCCTGTTTTGCTTGCAGTCTTTGGAGTGGCGGCTCTCCTTAATCTAGGAACCAATTTCATGCTGGGCAAGATCTCTTTCATATCGAATTCTGTTGGGATGATCCTTCAGCTGGCTTTGGCCATTGACTATGCGATTATCCTTTGCCACAGGTTTGGCGAGGAACACGAGCGTCTTCCAGCTAGGGACGCTGCCGTTGCGGCGCTTAGCAAGGCCATTCCGGAGATATCTTCCAGTAGTTTAACCACCATCGGAGGATTAGGGGCCCTTGCTTTCATGCAATTTGGGATTGGCAAGGATTTGGCCGCTGTCATGATTAAGGCCATCTTCTTCAGCATGCTTACGGTTTTCACTTTAATGCCGGGCCTGTTGGTAATGCTTAGTAACCTGATTCAGAAGACTAAGCACAGAAACTTTGTGCCATCCATATTGGCCATCGGACGGTTTTCCGTAAAGACCAGATTCGTCGTACCGCCGATTTTTGCTGTAGTGCTGGTGGTGTCCTTTGTTCTTTCCAGCAAGTGCCCCTTCCTTTTCAGCTTTAGCGGAATCCGTGCCCATAGGATGAGTCAAACTCAGCTGGCGGAGGACCGTATTAGGGACAACTTCGGCACCAAGAATATGCTTGCACTAATTGTCCCGTCTGGCAATTATGCAGCAGAAAAGAAACTCCTGGCCGCGCTCGGCGATTATCCCGAAGTGAAGTCAGCCGTTGGGCTCTCAAACACGGAGGCTATAGGCGGTTACATGCTGACGGATTCCCTGACGCCAAGACAGTTTTCTGAGCTTGTTGATGTGGATTATGAATTAGCACAGCTTCTGTACTCAGCCTATGCAGTCAATGATGAGGATTATGGAAAAGTGATAAGCGGCATCGGTCATTACAGCGTTCCTCTTATTGACATGTATCAGTTTCTCCACGACGAGGTAGTCCAGGGATATGTGGCGCTTGACGACGATCTGGTAGGGGATTTGGAGGAGTACAATGAACTGCTGTCCACTGCTCGGAGGCAAATGGAAGGCAAGAATTATGCTCGAATAATCCTGCATCTCGATCTTCCCGCGGAGGGTCCGGAGACTTATGACTTTGTGTCTTCGGTTTATGAAGAGGCGGGGAAGTATTACGATAATAGATTCGTATACGCTGTTGGCGAATCCACAAATGCTTTGGATTTGTCGTCGGCTTTCTCCAAAGATAACCTGATAATCAGCATCTTATCTGTGCTCTTTGTGATACTCATTCTGATTTTTACGTTTCAGTCTGCAGGGCTTCCAATCTTACTCATAGCGGTAATCCAGGCAAGCATTTGGATCAATTTTTCTTTACCCTACATAAAAGGACAAGGTCTCTATTTCCTTGGATTCTTGCTGGTATCCGCCATTCAGATGGGCGCCAATATTGACTACGCTATAGTGATCACCAGTCGTTATCTGGCCTTAAGAGAGGAATTGCCGCCGCGTCAGGCCGTGGTTGAAGCCCTGAATCAGGGTTTTCCCACCGTCATAACTTCTGGATCTATTCTGGCTGTAGCCGGTATCCTGATCGGCCGCATTTCAACTGACGGTGCAACTTCCGTCTTAGGCGCCTATTTAGGGCAAGGCACGATTATATCCATTCTTTTGGTTATATTCGTTCTTCCGCAGATTCTCTGTCTTGCGGATGGGATTATTGAAAGGACTTCTTTCAAACTCAAGACTCCGGCACTTTTCCATCAAACTGAGGGGAAAGTGCACCTGACTGGAAGGCTGGATGCATACGTAAAGGGGCGAGTCCATGCCTATGTAGATGGCACTATCGCCGGCGAGATACGCCCCACAAAGTGCAGTGAAGATGAAGCCGCTGATGACGGCAGGGGCGAAGCGGAGGCTATGAAGCATGAAAAGGCATAACTCTGTTATCTGCATAGCGATAATCCTGTCATTGTTGTGGATTCAGGCTTCACCGGTAATAGCGGTGGCAGCACCTCCCAGGGTTCGCATTTTTACTGTGGATGACTTGTGCAGGCTCTCAAAAGACTGTGCTTTCGACAAGTGGTCTTGGGGCAGGACTGTGCTTTTGGAGGCTAATATCGATCTGACAGGCAGTGGTTTCCGGCCTATCCCGATATTTGGCGGCGTTTTCGATGGTCAAGGGCATAGCATCGTCGGATTATCTGTGGATGTTGAAGGCTCTAATCAGGGGCTCTTCAGGTATCTTCAGAAAGATGGAATCATCAGGAACCTATCGGTCCGAGGGGTTATTACACCGGGAGGGGACAAGAGCAACATCGGCGGCATCGTTGGCAACAACAGCGGTGTACTGCAGAATTGCAGTTTTTCGGGCTATGTAAAAGGCAAAGACAATGTAGGCGGCCTTGTAGGTTGGAACGATACTTCAGGTACCATAATCAACTCCTCCTCCAGCGGGGTGATATATGGGAAAAGCAAGGTAGGCGGGGTGGTCGGGTTCAACGTTGGGACCGTTCTGCGCTGCTCCAATGACTCTAGCGTGAATACCACAGTGGAGGAATACAAGCTCAATTTCGAGGAGCTGACAGTGGATGAAATCGGTCTCTTCAAATCTTTCATGGATGCCATGGATATCGGAGGGATCGCAGGCGTTAACTCGGGCATAGTAAGGAGTTCCGAGAACCGCGGGAGTATCGGCTACCCCCACGTCGGATATAACGTAGGTGGGATTGTGGGGAGGCAAAGCGGGCATGTGACTGAGTGTTCGAACCACGGCAGCGTTTATGGCCGAAAGGAAGTTGGGGGCATTGTCGGTCAGATGGAACCAGACATATCAACATCTATCGCTCCATCCAAACTGAAAGACCTGCAAAGGGAACTGGGCAATCTTCAATCTTCTCTCACTAGGCTGCTGGACGATACAAAGACCATGTCAAATGAGATAAATGAAGGATTGTCTTCTGTTCAGGATGACATCAACAGCAGCAGGGTCCATGGCGAGCGTCTCATAAACCAAACCGAGGCTCTTCTAAACAAGGACATAGAGGAAATCAACAGGATAAGCGCCATAGCTATAGAAGCCATGGATAGGTTGGTTCCGGTCATGGATGCCATTGCCGATACTATGGAGATCATGGATAAGGCACTATATCCGCTTGGACAATCTATGCACTACCTAGCGGCCGCCATGGATGAACTGTCTGAGCTCAGTGGCCAGGTCAAAAAGTTGTCCGATACCATACATTACTCCCTTGATAAACTGCAGGAATCGAGAAAGAGCGTTGAAAAAGCCTTGTCAGATTTGAAACAGGTGCTGGAGCTGCTATTTCGCGGAGAAACCAATGGAGTTCTGGAACTTCTTAGGTCTGCCAAAGACAATCTCAATAGGGCCAGGGACAGCATGGAACAGGCGATTAAGAGTCTCCGAACCGTGGAAGACCAATTGATGGCGATGATAACGACCTTAGGCGCTATGGGAAGGGATCTGGGTCATGCACTTCGCTATTTGCGAGATGCCATTATTGTGTTGGATGAAGCTATGGATCACATGCCTGCAATATTCCGTGGAATCTCCGGTCTGCTCGATTATTTGGCCGAAAGTTCAGAGCTGGAATTTGCGACTACAGATGGTCAATATCAAGAGACAAAAGAGAACCTTTTCAGATCCATAGGTAGCATGTCAGATTCCTTGTTCAATTTGATTAGCTCTCTGAAAAGAGAAGGGGATGTACTGACCGACGATATCCAAAGGGTCAGCGACCAGCTATTTCTTGTTCTGAACGTGGCGTTTGATGCGGTGGAGGAAATAGGTGAAGGGGAGATAGACCCGAGTAAAATCCTTGGGGACATATCCCGCGATGATGTGGACGGTAAAATTGAGGGTAAAGTGAGCAACAGCAGCAATTTTGGGCACATAGAAGGGGACATTAATGTAGGCGGTGTTGCCGGCGCCATGGCTATTGAGTTCCTCCTAGATGCTGAGGAGGAACTGAGTATCAAGAACAAGCCAACCCTTAAGACGGTCTTCAAAACCCGGGCTATTATGCGTGATTGCGAAAATCGAGGCGTGGTCACCGGGAAAAAGAGCAACGTGGGGGGCATTGTCGGCAATATGGACCTAGGTTACATAAAAGGCTGTGTTGCGGGCGGGTCCGTTGAGAGCATTGGTGGGCATTACGTGGGAGGAGTTGCCGGCACGGCCAATGGTCTCATCGACTCCAGCTATTCCAAATGTGCTCTTGATGGCGGCAATTATGTGGGCGGCATCGCCGGGTTTGGACAGGAGATTATCCACTGCTACTCTATTGTCAGCATAGGCAGGAGCAGGGCTTGCGCGGGGGCCATAGCCGGATATGTTGATAAGGATAGCGTCATACGAGACAATTACTTTGTCAGCGATGTCTTGGCTGGCATTGATGGGATTAGCTATATGGGTAGGGCAGAGGCCATAACTTATGAGGATCTCATGGCAATAGATGGATTGCCAACGCTGTTCAAGGAATTTACGTTGACTTTTCTCGCAGATGATGTGCTTGTGGATACCATAGAGTTTACCTATGGGGGCTCTATCGCGGAAGAGGACATACCGCAGGTTCCTCCAAAGCCCGGGCATTACGGCAGGTGGGCAGGTCTAGATATGACAAGCCTCACATCTAGCTTTGAGGTAAAAGCAGAGTATTTCCCCTACGTTAGTGTCTTGGAAAGCAAAGAGAAGAGAGAAGGACCCCTATCTGTAGTTTTGGTTGAGGGCCAGTTTACTGACGAAGATTCTCTGTCTGTGGAAAGGGTTATTGTTGAGAACGAGTCTCCCTCAGCAGATGGCGAGTATCTTGAGAAATGGTGTGTCCTCATCCCTGATGATGGGAGCCCCACACACGTTATCCGATTCATGCCGCCCGCAAAGAACAGGAACTTGGCAGTACGCCTTTTTTCAGACGGAGAGTGGGTCGACACCAACATAAAGTGGGATGGCAAGTATATGGTGTTTGAGTCCAGCGGGAATTCTGTGACGTTTGGTCTGGTCCAGGGAAGATTCTCTTATGGAAAGCATTGGACTTGGGCCCTGCTTGGGATAGCAGCGGCACTAGGTATAGTGGCTTTGATTATGCGAAAGAAGAAACCCATCGTTGTGAACGACATGAAGGGTCTTTGATTCTCATGGGCTTGCGAGGTGGAGCGCTTCCTGGGAGGCGGCGGGCACCCCACAAGTCCGAGGCCTCTAGGGTTCACGGCTCCGATACCTTATAGAACCCCCAGTCGTTCCACTCCCAAACGCCCATCCGCCTGGCTTGGGGATCATCGTAGTCCCCTTCAACAACCAGAAGCTCGTTTTGGCCGTCGCCATCCAGATCGATCAGCTCCATTTGGCAAATGGGGCGGTCGAGGTTGGAGGACTGCCACATTGGCTTGATGGCGCCGTTTGCCAAGTTGAATATGAACAGATGGTTTTTTACGCTAGGATCGTCCTCGGCCACCCAGAATGGTTTGCAGGGGCCAAAGCTGCCGCTTTTCCATACAGAGAGGCTAAGATCGGGGATGCCGTCGCTATTGGCGTCTCCCAGAATGAAGTTGTCTACCAACCAGGTCTTCGGAGTCTCCCAAATCAAGGGGCCGGCGGCCCTAACCGTTAGGCAGCCGTCTCGCAAAGCCACGCTCTCCAGTACCCCGTCTTGGTCCAAGTCCACATTCTGCTCTTTGATTAGCCTATAGCGGACCGCCTCACGAGGCCGCAGATCCAGGTAGCCAAACTCGGATGTAGTTGCCCCCGCAGTGTCGTCCAAGGAGCCTATGGTCACCTTGTCCAGTTCCAGACCCAGCTTGGACAACACCGCAGAGGCTTCCGGTCCTGTCAAGCTCTCGGGCTGGGCGTTCTTGTTGATAAGCGTTGGCAGGAACTCCATCCGTTCCACACCTGCTTGGCTAATGGTTAGTCTGGCCATGAGCCCCTGGCATGTCTCTTCGGACCACCACTGGTCGAACACAAAGTTGCCTAGGCTGTAGAGGATGTACCGGTCCCGGTAACGCTCTATGGGCTGAACCACGTGGGGATGGTGCCCGATGACTAGGTCTGCGCCGGCATCGATAGCAGCGTGAGCGGACTCCACCTGGAAGCCATCAGGTTCGGCCTCGTACTCGGTGCCGGTGTGCAGCGAGACTGCCACAAAATCCGCAATAAGGAGGGCTTCTTTGATGGCGGCTTCCATCCTGGATGCCTCGATAGACGCGGTTCCGGGAGTATCGTCCCCCGCCTCATAGAAAGCGGGAGCCATCTCTGGGTCGGTGAAGGCGAGAAAGGCCAAGCGTAACCCTCGGATCTCGATTATCTTGGGATTGCAGGCTTTGACCGAATCAGGGCCGGCACCTACCCAGGCGATGCCGGCCCGGTCAAGGTTTTGAAGCGTATCGAGAATACCTGCCTCCCCGAAGTCGGGGACATGGTTGTTGGCCAGGGACAGCAAGGTGAAGCCTGCGCGGGCCAAGGCGTCGGCCATTTCGGGATCAGCTCGCAATACCATCTCGCGTATGTCTATCTCGGGCCCCGAGGTGAGGGGGTTTTCCAGATTGCCAAAGACTATGTCACCGCTAAGTAGGAGGGATGCGACCTTGGCAAAAGGCAGGCTCGGATCCTCGTGTTCCTTGACCCTGTCGGCTACGCCCCGTGATAGCATTATGTCGCCCACGACCACCAGAGTTACCGGCTCACTTCGGACAGGAATACGCATCCTGGCGGCGCAAAAGGCCGTGAACAGGTCATCCTGGGCGGGAACCCCCGAGACAAGGAGCGCCGACACACAGATCAGGATCACCGAGACAACCAGTAGCCCGGGTTTTCTCATGGGACTACAAAAGCCTTGGTCCACTCGGGCCGCGGTGGCGTGGTTTGGGCCTCTAGCATCTGGCGCCATTGGGTATCAGTCAGACGGTCATTCAAGGGCCAGGTGAACTCGTAGTACGAGTAAACGCCCCCTTTGGCGATCCTAAGTTTGCCATCCACTGGCACAGCGGCATAGATCTCGTCGATGTAGCCGATAGCTTCCTCCAGAACAAACCCGTTGGGGTCCGTGTACCACATCATGGACTTGAAGTATGCCTGCAGAACCTCGCTTCGATCGTAGTGCCCGCGCGGGATGTATTGAGAGTAATCCTCCTTAAGCGCGTCCAAGGGATCAAAGTCGCCGCCAATGTTCATGACCGGCGACAGAGCGATGCCCTCATGGATGGCAATCAAGGCGAGTTCCTCTTCTACCTCAGTCTCGACTTCCGCGGGAACCGTTATACTGGGATCCAGAAGCTTTGCTCCTACCGCGAAGAAGGCTACGTTCCTTCTGGCGGCATTCTCCCAAGCGGTGCCTTTCAGGGCAGCATATTGCTCTCGTGACTGTGCCAGCATGGCAGCGTTCAGTTTTTCGAGCTCTGGGGCCAGTCCCTCTGTCTCAACGGTCCGCAAGAGGAAGTCGAAAAACAGATGGTAGGTGTGCAGCAGCGAATCAGTGGTAACGAGCTGCGGGATAGGGTCGTACCGATTCTCCTCGTATAGTGGGAAAAACTCTCTATGACGCCCGCTTACGACCACGAAACCGTTCTCTGCCAATAGGCTCTTGGCCGCCTCGGATAGTCTGAACATGTCTCTGTTGGTGATGTTTCCGAGATCTGCGGCGACACCCGACTTTCCTATCAGCGCCGGCTCGACAGGTTCAGTGGGGTCAGGTGTGGGCGGGGTCTCCTGGCCGATTGGCGGAGTTTCCTTTGCGGCGCCAGGCGGAATCTGCTTTCTGCACCCGGCAGTTATCGTCAACGACAATATGATAATGACTGGTATCAAGGGCCACTTTCTTAACACTTCAGCCCCTCCTTGGCGCCCAAGGCACGCTTCGGTCATAGTTGACTGACGTCTGAAAGCCGCAAAAGTTCCGTGATTGGGCAATGAAAACAAGTCATCCACCTCTTGACTGTTAGGCCAGAGGTTTGCCCTGGGTCTGGCAGGAGGTAAGCGTCGTGCCCAAAGACAGGAAGGTACTGCTGGGCGTTCTGGCCATCTCATATGCTGTTTCGGTTCTAGGCAGGGAGGCGATGCGCAACACGCTTCTTCTCGTGGTCTCGGACTGTGCGGCCCTATAAGATCTCGGCAGTCTATTCGAGCACAGTTGCCAAAACAGATTCTGCGGCTTCGTAGTGCTTGCCCATGCGGAAACAGGCAAGGTCCACATCCCCATGGGAGTACGCTTCGTAGACCAGTCGGTGCTCCTCTAGTGCGGGCCTGCGGGTATCCTGGACTTTGTGATAGTATCTGACCAGCATTTCGTGTAGTACCTGATATCGCATGTAGACGCTCTTCAGTTGTTCGTTCAATGAATAGTCGAAGAACGTACTATGGAACTCGCGGTCGTAGTCGTAGTAGTTGTCGTTATCCACATTCTCTTCCTGCATATGAAGAATGTCTTTTAGCCGCAGACCGACAGCCGCCAGATCAGCCCGGCGGGCGCTCAGACGAACCGCCGAAACGCTCAAAAGCGAAAGCACCTCATTGATCTCCAGAGCAAGCTTCAGGTCGAAGGTAATTACTCTAGCCCCGGCTCGGGTGGGATGGTCAACAAGTCCGTCGCGGTGAAGGTGGTAGATAGCGTCCCTCACTGGGGTTGAGCTCACTCCATAGCGAGCCACTAAATCCCGGTTTGTGAGTTTCTCCCCGAAGCCGATCTCCCGAGTGAGGATTCGTTGCTTCAGGTCTTCATATATCTGTTGGCTCAGAGACTTTTTCACGATAGGAATCATGTCCAACCCCCGCTCGCACATTGGCGATTTTGATGGCTAGTGTCGCCTGTTTCAGCAACTCTATAAGCCCCGGTTCTTCTTGACAACTGACTCTACCCTAATACGATGGACTTAATGATGCATGTTGCATCATAACATAACCGAGGAGATGATATCGTGGTCGATAGAAGATATCCCCCGGAACCTTTCAGGATCAAATCAGTTGAGCCCGTTAGGATGATCGACCGAGCCCGACGCGAAGAGGTAGTAAGAGAAGCGGGGTACAATACGTTCCTCATCGATTCTCAAGACGTCTACATAGACTTGCTTACGGATAGCGGCACAAATGCTATGAGCGACAGACAGTGGGCGGGGATCATGGTAGGAGACGAAGCCTACGCTGGAAGCCGGAATTTTCACCATCTGGAGAACACGGTAAAAGAGCTGTTCGGTTTCAAGTACGTTGTTCCCACCCATCAAGGGCGCGGGGCAGAGAACCTCCTGAGCCATATCGCCATTCGTCCAGGTCAGTATGTCCCGGGCAACATGTACTTCACTACAACCAGATATCACCAAGAGGCCAACGGTGGGATATTCAAAGACATCATCATCGACGAGGCCCACGATTCCCAGACTAACTTGCCTTTTAAAGGGAACGCCGACTGCCGGAAAATCCAAGCCCTCATAGATGAAGTTGGAGCGGACAATATTGCCTATGTGTGCATGGCGGTAACTGTGAACTTAGCCGGCGGGCAGCCTGTTTCCATAGCGAACCTGAAAGAGGTCTCGGTTCTTTGCAGAAAGCACGGCATCAAAGTGTTCATGGACGCTACTCGGTGCGTGGAGAACGCGTACTTCATCAAAAAGCGCGAACCGGGCTACGCTGATGTTCCAATCAAGGATATCGTGCACGAAATGTTCAGTTACGCCGACGGCTGCACTATGTCTGGAAAGAAGGACTGCATAACCAATATTGGCGGTTTCTTGTGCCTAAATGACGACGAGCTGTTTCTAATGGCTAAGGAGCTCGTTGTGGTGTACGAGGGTATGCCCTCCTACGGCGGTATGGCCGGGCGTGACATGGAGGCCATGGCTATTGGTCTTAAAGAGGCAATGCAGCAGGAGTATATCGAACACAGGGTAATGCAGGTCCAGTACCTGGGCGACAGATTGCTGGAAGCGGGCGTACCCATCGTGGAGCCTATCGGAGGCCATGCCGTGTTCTTGGATGCCAGGCGCTTCTGTTCACACCTGACTCAGGATGAGTTTCCCGCCCAAGCCTTGGCCGCCGAGTTGTATCTTGAGTCTGGAGTGCGGGCTATGGAAAGAGGAATCGTGTCGGCAGGACGGGATACTGTCACTGGAGAACATCACAGGCCCAAGTTGGAGCTGGTTCGCCTCACCATTCCGCGCAGGGTATATACCTACGCTCACATGGACGTTGTGGCCGATGCCGTCATAGCCCTCTACAAGGAGAGACATTCCATCAAGGGGCTTCGATTCGTCTACGAGCCCAAGAGGCTCCGGTTCTTTACAGCAAGGTTTGAGCCTATAGAGGAATCGACTTAGGCAACACCGTCACAACCATAGATGAACACGGATAATGTCGGGCCGCCGGAACTGACTGATTGTTATGTATCATTGACAGGGCGAGGACGCGCTTTGATGCTTGCCTCGCTCTGTTCCACTGCGATGGCGATGGCCCCGCTAATTGCCCGTACGCTCTTTTTCTCCCCGGTAAGGCGTGGGAACGTACTGGACGGATGGTCTGGTCTGGGCAGGCTGCGGGTAAAGGTCCATCAATCTGAACACTTCCTTGGGCATGTCCCCGCAAATAGGCGGGAACCCGAGTCTGCCTAGTTCGCCACAGGTGAGCGGATAGTCGTGGGTCCAGGTGCCCGACGTAAGCTTCAGTGCGAGATCCTTGGCGTCCTCGATGCCCATCCTCTGGGCCAACATATCCGTTACTGCCTGGGATACCTGCTTCATGGCTTTCTCAGCCATGTCCGCCAGGATAATCGTCTCGTCATCGATGTCTTTTCGCTCCTTCTCTCGGAGAACCCTCAAGATAGATGCAGCGGCGTACTTGCCTATCTGCGGGTCTACTGGTCCAAGGACTGCGTTAGGGTCCATAACTATCTCGTCTGCTGAAAGGGCGATGAGGGATCCGCCGGACATTGCATAGTGGGGAACGAACACGGTTACCTTGGCCTTGTGGCGGAGAAGTGCCCGGGCGATCTGCTCCGAGGCAAGCACCAGTCCGCCTGGCGTATGCAGGATTATGTCAATGGGCATCTCCTCGGGCGTCAGCCTGATGGCACGGAGCACCTGTTCGGAGTCTTCGATGCTAATGTAACGGGAAAGATGCAGCCCAAGGAAACTGACGGATTCCTGACGGTGTATTAGGGTGATCAGGCGGGAACCGCGCTTCTTCTCAAAGCCCTTAATCAAGTTCACTCTGGCCGAATCTAGAAGCTTCCGCTGTGTCACAGGAAGAAACATGGAGACTATGACAAAAACCCAAATGAGCGCAGACAAGTCCAGTTTGATTCCCTCCCCCAGAAGAAGATCGCATGGGACGGGTTGATCTTACTACAATGTCTCCCCGCGGGCACTATGAGCGTACACAAAGTCTGCGTTTACACAGATACCCCAATAAGACGTAACTGCGTTACCCATTGGCTTTGTCGGCTTGGTGCCGAACCCAATCGGCCTATTCTGTCAGCGCTCTTCGTTCCGTCAGGTGACACCACACCGCATGCCCGGGATCCCCGGGAACGTGTGAAGGCTCTGGCGGTTCGTGCTCACACACAGCCATCTTTCTTGGGCACCGCAACTGAAACTTGCACCCGGGCGAAGGATTTACGGCGGCTAGCGCCTGACCCGGGGCCAGCTCAGAAAGGCGGCTCCGTTCTCCAATCCGCGGAATCGCTCCCAGAAGAGCCTGAGTGTAAGGGTGTCGGGGATTATGGAATATGGCCTCGGTAGGTCCGCTCTCCATGATTCTGCCAAGGTACATGATTGCGATGCGATCGCTTAGGTGATGCACCACCGCTAAGTCGTGAGAGATGAAGAGGTACGATAAACCCAGTTCCGCCCGGAGTTCCTCAAGTAGATTCAGTATCTGCGCCTGCACCGAGACATCCAGAGCTGAGACTGGCTCATCGGCCACGATGAAGGATGGCCTGGTAGCCAAGGCTCTGGCGATCCCGATTCTCTGCCGTTGTCCGCCGCTAAACTGCCTTGGGTACTGACTGAGGTGTTCATGCCTAAGCCCCACTTGTCTCAAGAGAAGCACAGCCTCATCTTGGAGCGCGTTCCTAGAGACTCCGCGCTTTTTCAGGGCGGCGCCTACGATTTGTCCGACGGTATGATGGGGGTTTAGCGAGCTATAGGGATTCTGGAAGATCATCTGGATGTTGTCCCCGTGAAACTCTACCGTTCCTTCAGTTGGAGCATACAGCCCTGTTATCACCCGGCCCAGAGTGCTTTTGCCGCAGCCCGACTCGCCTACGAGACCCAAAGTCTCGCCTTTGTGGATGTGAAGATCCACGCCATCCACGGCTCTGGTGATCTTAGGAGACGCGCCTGCCAACCTTCGTTCTAAGAACGTGGGCAGGGTCGTGAAATACTTCTTCAGGCCGTTGACCGAAACAAGGGGAGTTGATCTCGGCGCGCCTAATCCGGTACCTGTCTTGAACTCTATGGTCTTAGTCTCTCTCGTGATAGTTGTCCACCGCCACTTCTCCACTAGATTCTAGAAGCCCCTGGGGAAGGCTAGGCGTTGCCCAACGCCAGCACCTGACGAGACGCCCGTCATGGGTCCTGACCACATTGTCCTTCCCAGTCTCTGTGCATTGGGAAGTCCTTCGATTGCATCTGGGGTAGAACCAGCACCCTGTATGGTCAGACATGAGTTCTGGCACATCCCCCGGTATGGGGGTCAGAGTGCTTCCCCTAACGAATTGCGGGATGCAATTCAGAAGCCCTTGAGTGTAAGGATGCAATGGGTTTCCAAGAATGACGTCTATGGGCCCTTCTTCAACTATGCGGCCTGCGTACATCACGGCAATTCTATGGCAGAACTGAGATGCCACTGCAAGATTGTGAGTCACGAACAAGATTGCAGTCCCATTCTGCCTGTTAATCTCTTTGAAAAGGTTCAGGATCTGAGCCTCAATGGTGACGTCAAGGGCTGTAGTGGGTTCGTCCGCCAGAATGAGGTTTGGACGGCATGCCAAGGCGATGGCAATAAGCACTCGCTGCTGCATGCCTCCGCTTAGTTGGTGCGGGTAATAGCTGAGGATGTCTTTGGGAGACGGTATGCCCACTTCCCAGAGAAGCTTTGCCAGCGTTTCTTCTCTGGCACCTTTCTGGATTTGCTGCCAAAGCCCGTGGACTTGCAGCGCTTCACGTATCTGGGCACCTATCTTGTGAGATGGGTTGAGCGTTGACATAGGGTCCTGAAAGACCATGGATACCGCGCGTCCCCGAAGGTTTTGCACGGAGGCGGGGCCGAGAGTCGCCGTGTCTTGACCCAGCACCCTAATGCTTCCTTTTGTGATCCGGCCAGGGTGGGGGAGAAGGTTCATGGTGGCCAAGAGCATGGCGCTCTTGCCGCAGCCTGATTCCCCCACTAGTCCGACTATCTCTCCTTCTTTTACAGAAAGGTCAACGCCGCGCAAGGCGCGCACCGTCCCGCGTTTGGTAGGGTATTGCACTTCGAGGTCTTTTATGGCCAAGACCTCACGAACATGCGATTGATACATGCAAGGGCACCTCCTTATCCTAAAAGGCTTTCAGTTCGGGATTCAAAGCCTCTCTCAAGGCCTCCCCAAACACGTTCAGGGACAAAACCAGGATTACCAGGAAAAGCCCGGGCAAAGCAGAAAGCCACCAAGCGTTCAGCACAAAGCGATATCCGTCTTGTATCATTGAGCCCCACGCGGGTATTCGAGGCGGGATGCCGATTCCCAAGAAGCTTAATGAGGCCTCCATAACCATCATGGAGCCAATGCGGAGAGTCCCCACTACCAGCAAAGAGTTGGCTATGTTGGGGAGGATTTCTACTAGGAGAATCTCGGCGCCAGACCTATTGAGGATTCTGGCCGCTTCCACATACTCTCTTGTCCTCTCCTGCAAGACTCCAGCCCGGGCAAGCCGAAAGAATTCAACCCAGCCCTTGAACGAAAGGGCCCAGACGAGATTCCAAAACCCTGGCCCCAACATTGCCATAGCGCCAATGGCGAATATCAGGTAGGGGAAAGCCAAGAGGATCTCGGTCAGCCGGCCCAAAATGGCATCTAGCAGCCCTCCGTAGTATCCTGCCATCATCCCAAGGGTGCCGCCAACCACGATGGAAATGCCCACGGTGGTAATGCCGATCAGAATGGACACCCTTGCCCCGTACACTATCCGGGTCAGAATGTCTCTTCCCAAGTGGTCAGTCCCCAAGGGGTGCTCCTTTACCCAGGACGGGGCTGCAAGTCTTTTGGAGAGGCTAATGCCATCGGGTTCTGATGAAGTGATGAAGGGGGCTAACAAGGCGCCGAGGATGTAAACGAGCACCACTATCCCGGCTATCACCGCCAACTTGTTGTTTCGGAGATCCGTAGCCAGTTCCTTCATGACCGCACCTCTCTTCCCAGGATTATCCTGGGGTTCAGCCAGGTGTACAGAACGTCGGCCGAGAGATTTGCTAAGACAAAGGTGAGGGCGTATACCATGACAGCCCCTTGTACCAACGGGTAGTCCCGCCCGAAGATTCCGTCCACGACCAGCCGTCCCATGCCCGGCCAGCCAAAGATGGTCTCTACTATCATGTTGCCTCCCAAAAGCCCGCCGATCTCCAGACCCGCCACCGTGACGGCCGGTATAAGAGCGTTTCTGAGAGCATGCCTGACGATTACCGAAACCTCCCTAACTCCTTTTGCCCTAGCAAAGGTGACGTAGTCTTTCTTCATTGCTTCAACCATGCTTGACCGGACAACTCTAGTCATTACAGCTAAGGGGCCTGCCGACAACGTGACAGCAGGTAGGACCAAGTGTTTGAGGCTTGCCTTCAAAGCCCGCAGATCCCAGGTCAGAACAGAG
The DNA here is from genome assembly GCA_040771825.1 of Bacillota bacterium. GTDB lineage: Bacteria > Bacillota > Sulfobacillia > Fermentithermobacillales > Fermentithermobacillaceae > JAXGZG01. Next base: position 625,915 of record JAXGZG010000001.1, read on the forward strand.
TCTAGAACGTAGAGCCCTGTAACGTGCTTTGGGATGAAGCCGTAAGGGGCCCTGCCAGACGTCGGAAGCCACTTGAGGTAGACGGCAAATATCATCATGAGCACGATCCCAAGCCAGAAAGCGGGCATGGATATGCCCAAGAAGGCCCCTGCCATGCTGGCTCTATCCAGCGCCGAATCGTGCTTTACGGCCGATATGACCCCAAGCGGTATGGCTACAAGAATGGCCAGAGAAATGGCGGCCAAAGCCAACTCGACCGTGGCGGGGAATGTTTCCCGAATGAGTCTAGAGACGCTTCGTGAGCGAGTTATTGAATGCCCGAGATCGCCTCGAAACACCCGTGACAGGTAAGACACTAGCTGCATATGAATGGGTTTGTCCAGATCGAAGTGAGTCTTGAGCGCGTCAATTTCGGCCTGAGTCACGCTTGAGCTTTCGCCCAGCATGATATCGACAGGGTCTCCGGGCAAAAGCCGCATGAACAGAAACACCACTACGGCTACGCCCAGCATTATGGGCAAAGCGGCTAGGACTCTCTCTAGGATTCGTACAGATCGCAAAGTGTCACCAATTCCTTCCAAACTACCTAGGCATTTGTGGGCTATGCATCACTGAAACAACGTGCCCGGGGCAGTCCGCAAGCGTTCCTGCGTGGTCTGCCCCGGTACGCCGCACGCCGCTACTTCGCAAGCGACGCTTGGACTCCGGCAGCCTGAAGCAATTCCACTGCTTTGGCAGGATCGTAGGCATAGGGCTCAAGATCCTGGTTGTAGCCGAAGCCGCTGGGGATCAAGGCTGTGGAAACTCTCTCGCCATACCCTCCGTAGATTGATGAAAGAATCGCATCCCAATCGATGGCGTGGTTAAGGGCTTTTCTAACCCGCACGTCGTCGAAAGGAGTCTTTGTGTTGCAGATCTCTATCGCGTAAACCCTTGTTCCAGGAACCGACTGGATGGCAACTCTCTCGTCGCTCTGCAATGCCTTAGCCATGTCAGGCGGGAGTTTGTCGATAATGTGCACTTCGCCTGCCTTAAGGGCCGACACTCTCGTGGCAGGGTCTGGCATCAAGCGGAATACCGCGATCTTGATGGGAGCGACGCCCACAGGGGGAATGTCTGGCGACCCACCGTAGTAGTCATCGAATCTTTCTAGGACTACTTGGTCATCTAGTCTGCCTTCTCTGAACTTGAAGGGTCCCGATCCTATGGGTTTTTCAGCAAATGCCGCGTCACCGACCTCTTCCACGTAGGCTTTGGGGACGATCTGAAAGTGGCACAGGGCCTGCAGGAATACTGGAAACGGATTCTCCAGCATGAACTCCACGGTGCGAGCGTCAGTCTTTCGAACCTCCTTGAGAGGTCCCAGAAGCCCCTGACGCGGAGATGTGTCTCCACCTATACCGTTTTCCTTCAAGACCCGGTCAAAAGTGAACACCACGTCATCAGCGGTTAGGGGTTCTCCGTTATGGAACTTCACCCCATCGCGGATCGTGAAAGCGTAGCATGTGGGGTCAGTGATATCCCATGACTCCGCGATTTCCGCCACCACTTCTCCGTCATGGGTTCGGGTCACTAAAGCGTCAAACATGTTCCGGATAACCGTTTCGGTGTCTCTGTCCCTGTAGTTGCCGGGGTCCAAAGTGATGAGCTTGTCTGTACCCATTCCCACGGTTATTGTATCGCTGCTCTCGAGTGTTACATCGTGCAGGTTGATCCGGGAGTCCATGGCGACTTGCCAGTTTCCAACCTGTTTGGACGCTGCTCCAGTCTCCTGGAGGCAGTAGCCAAAGACCCAGGGTACTTCGTCATAGAGAATATCCTGGGCCCGGTGATACAGGTCTCGACGAGAATCATCATGGGTGGACGCTGTTGCCTGCTCCAATATGCTGTCAAAGTCACTGTTGGAGTAGAAGGAGTAGTTGCCTCTGTCACCTGTCTTGAGTTTCGGGATGATTAGGTCAAATGGGTCAAAGTAAGAGCTTCCCCAGTCGGTCATGTACAACTGGCGGTTTCCCGCTATGAACTCGGCCTTCATTGCGCTCCATTCCCAAGTCCTGGCCTCGGCTTGTATGCCGATTTTCCTGAGTTCAGCTGCTACTGCCTCGGCTTCGTCTTTGCGGTTAGCCTCGCAGTCGATTACCACCGACAAAACCTGACCCTTTGGAGTCGGTTCTTCTCTGCTGCATCCTGCCAAAGACAGCACCAGACAGGACGCCAGGAATATGGCCAACATGCCAAACCCGCGGTTTCTCCTGGACATAGACATGCCTCCCTTTAATCTGATTGTTGGTCGAAAAGTCGGTTTTCGGACAAGGATGCACTGACCCTGCTGCCGCCAATTGCGGCAGGGCATAGAGGAACTAAGATACAGGGTTCTTCGAGACAACCGGACGATAGGGGTGAAACGCAGGATTACTCCGGAGCATTCGCTTACCGGCGCATGTACCTCCGCCTCTTGACGCTCTTGCTTATCTTGCCGGGCAAGGGCTCCCCACCAACGCTTACGAGGTTAGCTGACGGGCTCGGGCCGATGAAGTAGCCCTACCTTTGGAAGGATTAGCCCCAAAGAGTGGTTCCCCCGCTCCTCTTTTGGAGGATTCAGCGCAAAACGGAAGTCCGGGTGCCGACGGCTATGAAAACCGTGTTTTTCTTGACCAAACAGATCCTACCATTTGTGTCAAGCGGAGATCAAGGATTCCATCAATAGGGAGACCAATATCCAAGGTCAAAGGTCGAGGATACTGGCGATGGTGGAAACGACGTCTTCCGCCAAGTTGACTGCCTGAACTGCGGCCTCGGGGCCATAGACCTTGGAGGGTATGCTGTCAGGGAGCCCGTTGGGGTAGCGGGTTGGTATGTAGTATCCATCGAGTATGGCCCACGTTCGCGCTCTGCGCCCGATCGCGTCGTTGTACCTACCTGCCTTTTCGGCAAGCGCAGCTACTGAATGCCCAACCACGGGGAACTCGCCTTGCGCGTAAAGGAAAGCTTTGATCGCTTTTTCTGCAATTTGCTGTGATAGGAAGCAAGCAATGTGATATCCGCCTTCCTCACTCAATGAACGTGCCCACTTCATGTCGTCTCTGGCTTGGTCCAACCACCTCTTGGCTTCCTCACAAGCGCTTCTTCTCATAAAGGATTACCCCTTTCCCCGCCGCATCTCTAACGAAGGGGCGGTTCCGCATAGCCTTCCACTCTCGAGGCGTATAGGTGAGTATGTCGCAAGCGACTCGAGGGGCCAATTCCTTGTACAACCATGCTGTGCGTTCCACAAAGGGAAGGTCAGTCTCCATTACGACAAACAGGTCGAGGTCTGTGTATAGATCCCTACGCCCCTCTGCGTAGGATCCGAATAGCACGATCTTGGAAGCCCCGAGTGCGCGGAGTTTTGTCACGAACCTGGACAGTTCGCTGTCTAGTAAGGAGACATATCTCTCTTGTTCGGTATTGCCCAACATACTTTCGTGCGGCACGAGTTCACACTCCAAAAGACTCAATTCGTGCAGCCAGATCACACCCTTGGCTGGCCGACTCTCGGTTGACGGAGGGTGTCAGCCAGAGTGTTCTTCGATCGCCTGCGCCTCTCCGTTGCTAGATTATCATCTACCGCAGCCAATAGCGATCATTGCCTATAGTCAGCGCCGATGACCATGAAGCGGCCAGTACAACCGTTGCCTAGGTTCGGGGAGTTCTCGTTTCGGTGCGTACCCTATCCATACAGATATGGCTATTGATCGGCTTCAGCCAGGCAACGTATAATGCCGGTGGAGGGATGACTATGCAACTGAACATTTATGTCCCCAAAGAGAAGGAGACGTTGCTTGCACAGCTAGATGCTGTTTCAAAAGAGCGGGGAAAACCCAAGAACGAGATTGTGATTGATGCGCTTGAACGATACCTAAGACTGGCTGTCGTCTCTGCGGAACTGGGCAAGTATTCTATGGGGAAGATCGGTTCGCTTTCTAGACGGGACATCTACGAAGGTTGGCCCAAATCATGAGATGTGAGCCATTGGACTTCGGTACTGGAGATGTGGTCGGGTTTGTCGCCCTCGACACCAACGTACTAGTGTACGCCGTGAACGAGGACGATCCCCATCACCGGTCATCGAGCAGGCTGCTCAAGGTGGTAGCGGATGGGCAAGTCCCCGCCTGCGTGTTCCCTCAGAACCTGCTTGAGTTCTACTCTGTCGTTACCGACCCCAGGCGGGTGGCTCGAGCGCTGAATCCCGCACAGGCCATGGGCGAGATCGCCAAGTTGCGGGCTATGGTTCCTGTGATCCCTCCCAACGAAGAGTCCTTGGACATACTGGCAGACCTGATTTCTCCTGCGGCTCCAAAAGGCGCCGATGTCTACGACGTCTTTATTGTGGCTCAGATGAAGAGCGCAGGCATTAGCGTCATCTGCACCTACAACGATCGGGACTTTCAAGCGTTCCCCGTCGAGGCTGCAACGCCTGAGCAAATCATGGCGCTACTGGGGGTGTCTCAGCGCGGGCCGGACCTGGTGCATGACCGCCCGCGGCGCTACCCAGAGAGTACCCAAGAGCCTTGTATCCCTTGAGTCTCTTGGCATACATCCTGTTGAGCACCGGAACTCGCCCATCGACGTAGTCGTACACCCGGACTCCCGTTTCCCATCGTGAAGTCTCTGGGTTCTGCATTTGCTGCCTCGTGTGCGGCGCTTCGCCGGCACAACGAGCCTTTCGTTTCTTGGGATCTGAAGACAACGATTCCTTTCCTCGTCCCTGATAAGGCAAGTGGCCGAGTATTCTTCCGCTTGGGCACTTGGAATACTGAGACCGGCGCTATCTCCATTGAGGACCGCGCGCTGTTTTCCGCGGCCAAGGAGTGCCGGGTATTCTGGGATGGCGGCGATAACCTTGTTGCCATTCCCCGGAAGCCAGGAAGCGCGGAGAGTCTGGATGTGAAAGTAGAGGACCAACGGCTGACGGTGTTGGTGCCCGACGTGGTGTCGCGGCTTCCTTCTGGTCTTCATCCCCTTCTTGCTGAACTGCCTTCGGGAAATGGACTCGCGTGGACTTACCATGGCCGAGATGTGATTGGCGGGGGGCAAGGCTTCTTGACCTAGAGACCGGGGAAGTGGACGCTCTGCCCGAACTCAACGCCGCAATGGAGGCTTTTCGACAAGAGAACGTCCGGGAAGTAGGAGCATACCGTCAGTAGAGAATCTTTCCGATGGATCCGCCAAATTCATCCCTACTACCTACTTGGCTGCGGTCTGTGATGGCAAGGTTCTTTGCGAAGTCAAGAGAGTGGCAGACAGAATCTGGGTGGAAAAGGACGGGGCGGTGGTCGGCGAGATCGCTTCGCCGCCGGAGACGTGGATATTGCCCAGGTGACAAGCGGGACTCGGTTTCGTAGGGAGGGTTCTTTATGGTACATTGCGACTGGACACTTATAAAAGAGCGCGTTTGGGTACTAGAGCCTGGGAGGCGGTCTGCGTGTCAGCCAAACTACTTCAGAATATGACATGGGAAGAATTTGGGGAAGAGGTTGGGCGAGGGTCGGTAGTGATCCTGCCTGTAGGAAGCACCGAGCAGCATGGGCGGCATCTGCCTGTAGGGACCGACACCATGGTTGCCATATCTTTGGCTCAAGCGGCGTCGGAGAGGACAGGCGCAGTGATCGCCCCGCCTCTTTGGTTTGGGTGGAGTCCACACCACATGGTATTGCCGGGGACCATCACGGTCCGCCCAGAAGTCCTCATCGAACTGCTCTACGACGTGATGGAATCCCTGGTCAAGCACGGATGCAGGAAGCTGATTCTGATCAACGGCCACAGGCTTGTTAACATCCCGTGGATGCAGATTGCCTGCGAGAGAGCTAGGCGCCAGCTGGGCGTACACGTTGTCGTGTTCGATCCGGCCTACATGTCTAAAGAGATAGTCGATATGCTAGGCTTCGGTCCTCTCGGCCATGCAGAGGAGATCGAATCATCCCACATGTGGTATTGCCATCCCGAACTCTATCACGCAGATAGGGCGAAGGACCACGCCCCGCCGGCGGGCGAACTGTACAGCGTGGACCCCAGATACCCGGGCGATGCCTTGTGCTACGTCCCGTCGACTGCCCAGGGAATGGCGAAGTCAGTGGAAGTTGCCGGCGGCACCACCGGAAGCCCCACCAAAGCGTCTCGCGAGAAGGGCCAGGAGTATCATGAGCACCTGGTCGCTCGCCTAGTGGAAGTGGTGGAGCAGATGACTCGAGATTGACGATCTCCAGGAGTCGATGCCGCTCGGGCGACATAGGCATTTGACTACATAGGCATTTGGCCAGATAAGCATTGTAGGATAGCGATCTCACGCCTATGATCATCTTAGAAGGGACAAAACGTATTCGGGAGGCAAACGTCATGATAGCGAACATACTAGTAGCTCTAGACAACTCCACCTATGCTGACAGAGTTATGGAGAAGGCCATTGGACTCGCAAAGGTGTTTGGCGCTAAGCTTACCGGCCTGTCTGTAGTCGATTATTCCGCCGTAACTTGGGCCAACGGCGTAGAGGTTATGGTGATACCCGAAATCCTCAATGCAATGAAAGACACCTTCGAAGCGCGTTTGACAAAATGCAGTGAACTCGCCCAAGAGGCCAGAGTGGCCTTTGAGCAGGTAGTTGTGACGGGCAACCCTGCATTTTCGATAGTGGAATACGCTGAGAAGAAAGACATGGATCTCATCGTACTTGGCCATATCGGGAAGACCGCTGCCGCGACTCTCCTCCTGGGCAGCGTCGCCTATAGGGTTACCAATGAAGCTAAGTGCAGTGTGTTCATAGTCAAGTAACGCAGAACCGGACGCTGAGGTCACGAATCAGCCTGCCGAGACCTAACCACAAGGCTTGGTAGTTTGGTTCGTGGCCTGTTGTTTTCTCGAATAGCCCAACTTGCACGAACCCGCCTACAGGGCCGAGGTCCTTGTAATACTGGTAGACGATATATAGGAATAGTAGAAAGTAGATCAGATTCCTTTCCCTCCATTGCGATAGTAGGCTATGATGCCAAGGCCTGCGGCCAGGATAATGCCTATAGGCCCGAGGAACACTACTACGGCCAACGTGAGAAGTTGGCCTATACATCCACATCCCCGCACGCTCATAACCCCCTGGTCTGACAATGACTCAGTTCATAGGGTATCTTCCAATTGTCCCTGCAAAATCCTTCTCGCTGAGTGCCAAGTATTGAAGCCACCCGAAGCTCGCGATGCACTCTTGACACCCACGGCGCATGGTATAACCTGGCATTGGTGCGGGGCGCTTTAGCAGGGATTCATATGGAGGGGATACCATGGCGAACCCAGTGTTCCGTAGACCCCCGCCGTCCACGATCACGGCAAAAGCCCTGAGCATTGTTGTGGGCTCAGTCATGTTGTGGGCACGGTATGCTGAGAATTCCTACATGGGAGAGCAACAGATCCTTCAGGCTCTCACAAGCATCGGAATTCTGGCCTGGCCTGCGGTGTTTGCCCCGTGGCTGGGCGGAAGGCTTTTTGCATGGTCCCGGTTCCTGCCGGGTGCCCTGGGGATCGTGGCCGGATACTGGGTCACTGGCCAGCCGTTGCTTGTCTTCACGTACTATACAACGCTTTTCAACGCAAGGTTGCTGCCTTATCTGGGAGGGGCGGCGGCCGTTTTGTTTGTACTCATGGCTTTGGTGCCACAGCCTGCTGATCATTCCGGGTTAGCATCTCGTGTCAACATCTGGCTTCCTTCTTTGGCCTTGGTCTGCGCCCTAGCCTGGATGCTGTATATGGTAATACCCGTCCGTGCCTTTTCGCGAGTAAAGCCGGGTGACCTGTCTCTGCCCACACTGATAGTGTCGGAAACTTACCTCTTGAGTGCCCCTGACCAGGCGGGCCTTGTAGGCTGCGCTTCGGATGAAGTGATCGTGGTCTGTAGCCCAAACGGGGTACTCATGCGTTTTCCCGATGGGACCGCCAAGACCATTGACATGCGCCTCGACCTTGGGGCGTTGGAGGTCGCTACAGGCGGCGGCCGGGTCCACATACTCGACAGAACGGCCGGTGCGCTGCACTGCTTTGATTCGGGAACAGGCGATGGGCTCTGGATTGCAGACGTACTGGGAACCGTCAATCAGGCCAAATGGTCCAATGACTTTGGCTGGTTTCTTGATTACCCTGAAGACGCTGACTTCGATCCCGCAGGCGGCGAGGTGTCACTAACTAGGATAGACCTGACGTCCGGTACCCGTACGACATGGACGCTGGGGCCTCCAGAAGGCTGGTTTTGGCCGGAGATAACAGAGTCTGATCTGGGAAACTGGTATGGCGCACAACTGGGACTGTCGGGTGACTTGGCGTTTGTCCGAATGGGAGTTCGGGCCGACCTTACACTAGCGGTCTCCAAGTTCGGCATCTTCCTGGCCGTGCCGCGAGAAGGTCCCGAAGTTTCCTGGTCCCTGATGAGAATGCCCGAAGGCTTCTCGGATATCAATGTCATGGGCGTAGCTGGAGAAATCGCAGTGAACCTGTGCTTTCGCGATAACAGGCTAGAGGTTGTTGCTCGGGATGTCGCCGACGGGATTGAGAAGTGGCATGTGGTCGTTGGGGGCAACGGCTATGGGCTGAATCCACTAATGGTGCTTCCGGACAGGATCCTTTTGAACTGGGGCGGTTTCCATAGCCCCTTGGAGACCGGCTTGGCATGCCTCGAGCCCGTTACAGGCCAGGAGATGTGGCGGTACCAAGGAGCGCGGGGTTGGCTTCAGTCCATAGAGCCGGCGGGGGCAAACACGATCGTGCTTTCCCAAGACGACGTGTCGCTGGAGGACAGACGAGCCACCTTGGCCCTGTTGGGGGAGGACGGAGAGTTGGTATGGACTCATGAGGCCAAGAACCCAGCCTACATAGTGAGGATAGACACCGAGAAAGGCCTGATAACGCTTCTGGAGGGAGCCAATTCACAACTCCCGGTATCGTCTGGGCTATGGGGGACCGAGACAGTGCTTCGACTCTCCGATGGACAGCAGGCAGCCGAATCCGGCAAGGGATCTAGCAACGAACCTGGAAACAGACTGGGTCTAGAGGATCTGGGAAGCTACCGGTACCTCCTAATCGGTAACGCGCTCTACCGGTCAAAAGACCGGTTTTCCGGTGACTACCTGCAGAATCAGCCTGTCATGCGGCTAGAAGGAATAGGCGTGGGCATTCGCGATTTGGCTCGGCATACCGATTGTGTATTGGCCAGGCCCGACCTAGTCGTGGTCGCGTGCAGGGTTCCCCAAGGCGTGAAGGTGGTGGTGCTTAGGCCTGCACCGCCCCGCCAGTAGGGTCTGTACCGTTTGGGTGCTGTCGCTGTTCAGGTAGTCCGTTCCGGGCCGATATGTACCGAAAGGGGAAGGCATCATTGTTAGCTAAACCGGCATCCAGCGTAACGTTTCTGTACTTCCATGACTTTCCGGGCGCCAAGGAGTTCTTTACATCCGTGTTAGGCCTTGAGCAGGCGCTCGACCAGAAATGGGCTGTAATCTGGCGGATCGGCGTAACGGGCTTCTTGGGGGCAGTCGATGCCAAGATGGGCTCAATACCCGTGACCTCTAGGGGAGGAGTCCTTGTCAGTCTAAACGTCCATGATGTTTCTGCATGGCACGAGAAGATGAAGACGGCGCCAGTTGGCAACCTAACTCCCATCAAGGATAACGTCGAGATAGGGCTCAGGTCATTTTTCTTCCAGGGGCCCGAAGGGTACGATTTTGAAATCCAGGAGTTCACAAGACCTGAGGATCGCAAGGTGTTTCTGGAGAACTAGGAGGCAGGCTCCGCGCACCCTAGACGAACCACCTAGGCCTGCGTTTGGTTTGCTCCTTCGTACAGCATTGATCCGGGCCGCACGCCCTAATGAAAGGAACTCCATGGGAATGGAAGAGAAGAACAACTTCAAGCGCATCATACGGGCTTACCGTGATCTTCTGCGTATCCTTTCAGCAGAAGCGCCGGCCATGGTGATCTCGGTATTTGTGATTGCTGTGGCCTTAGGCGGAATGCAGTTTCTCGGCGTGACCGTCAACCGGCACATATTCGACGACGGCATAGCCTTGGCGGAGGGGCGGATTGCGGGCCGTGACTATCTCCCGTACGTGATCTTGTTCGTGGTCGTTTCTATCGTTCCTGGTCTTTTGAGAAAGGTCTACATCTTCGGCTTCGTTGAGTCGCGGGCCTTACTGATTCTGCGCACGGCGTTCAAAAGCCGCATGATGGAAAAACTCAGCCGAATGAAGTACGAGCATCTAGAAAACGATGTATCTATGGAAATCATCGACAAGGCGTACCGCAGAGCCGAAAACTCCGCACGGCATCTATTTCCCATGTACGTCATGAACCTTCAGGGCCTCATCTACGGACTTTGTATACTAGCGTATGTGGCTTCCATCAAGTGGTGGCTTGTGCTCTCCATCGCCATTCCAACGGTTGCCGAGATTCGGTATGGGGCAATGCACAATTTCAACATATACGACGAGCTTGAGGCGTACTGGGCCAGGGAGCGATCGTACATAACCCTCGGCGGCTATCTTCGGTCTAGGGGCTTCTTCAATGAGATCAAGCTCTTCGGCGCATCCGACTATCTGATCAACATTTACAGGCAGCGTCTGAATGCCAGGAATCGTGAGTATGAGAGGTTTTATTTCAGGCACCTGAAGACCAACTTCGCCGGAGATAACATCACAAAAGCAGCCAAGCTTGTAAACACCCTGTTGGTGCTGTACCTGTTTCTGTCCAAGGAGATAACCGTGGGCGCCTTCGTGGCTCTCTCATCTACCATACTCACCAATGTTTTCGAAAGCTTCTTGTGGTTCGCCGCGGTATTCCGCTACAGCCACATGCACATCAACTTCTTTGACTATTACAACAAGTACCTGAATCTCTCAGAAGACAGCGACCCCGATTGGGATCAGCAACCAAAGACCTTCGATATTGAGTTTCGGGGTGTTTGGTTCAGGTACCCCGGGACAGAGCGCGACATCCTGAAGGGGATCTCTTTCCACGTGCAAGATGGCGAGAAGTTATCCTTGGTGGGAGAGAACGGGCAGGGTAAGTCCACCATAGTGAAACTGCTTTTGGGCCTTTTTGAGCCCGACAGAGGCGAGATTCTTTTGGGGGGACATCCCCTTGCTTCATACTCTCGAAAGACGCGCACCCGCACCTTCGGGCCCGTTTTCCAAGACTTTGTGAAATACTCGATTTCTCTTAGGGAGAACATCGGCATCGGCTACCTTGAGAACATGGAGGATGAGACGGCACTGGCGGCTGCAGCTCATAAAGGAAAGGTGGACGAATTTGCAGCTGGCCTTGACAAGGGGTACGAGACAATTCTGGGGCGAGATTTCGAGGGCGGGGTGGACGTATCGGGAGGACAATGGCAACGTATCGCTATCGCCCGAGCTTTCATGGGGGACAAGCCCATCCTGCTCCTTGATGAGCCCACGAGTCAGCTGGACCCAATTGCCGAGAGCGAACTATACAGAGAATTCGCCGAAATAGCAGGGGGCAAAACGGCCATCTTCATCACCCACCGCTTGGCGTCCACCGTGATTACGGACCGGATACTGGTTATCCAAGACGGCATAGTCACACAAGGAGGCACGCATCAGGAACTTATGACACAAGGCGGTCTCTACGCCGACATGTTCAACGCACAAAAGCAATGGTATGTAAAAGGCTCGGCGGAGGAGGGCGAGCGCGTTGGATAGGACGGTCTCCGCAAAAGACGGCCGGGTCGGCCTACACGGGAATGAATCCGGCACGGCAGAGGTAGTGGACAACACAACCTCGATTGAAAAAGACATACTAAAAGAAAGCCGAGGCACGCTCGGACACCTTTGGAGGCTCTTCGTATACGTCCTAACCTCGGCCAAGGCCATCTGCGCCATATTCATCTCCCTCACGGTTCTTCTCAGCCTACTGCGCCCTGTTCTGGCTTACTCTTGGGGGCAGTACATCGATCTTGCCTCAAATCACCTGCCTAGCGGCGCAGTCTTTCCCATGGTCGGCCTTATCGTCGCTTACTACGCCATAGGTTTTCTCTGTGACCTGATAGAACGCTACACGACGCCCGGCTGGGAGACCATCGAAGGGCTAGATATAGTCCAGATGAACCGCTTGCAGGAGCTGTTCCACTCGCGCCTGTACAAGAAGATAGCGTCGCTTTTGCCCGAGTACATGGAAGTGCCCAAGATAAATGACCTGATTAACCGGGTGTTCGACTTCTCAAAGGAAGACTCTAGCGGCTTGAACCGCGAAGTGATGGTGAGCGGCTATAGCGTGATCGCCAAAGTCGTCAGCGTTCTTGGCATAGCGGCAACCTTGTGGATCATCCACCCGGCTCTGGCCCTGATTGTCCTCATAGCGCCCATTCCGACCATATACACCACATATGCCGGTAACAAACTCCGGTTCAGACTCGTTAAGGACAATTCGAAGATCCGGCGTGAGTTTGGCTATTACGAGAAACTTATGCTTGGGCCCGCCTCCAAGGAGATAAAGTCCCTTGGCCTTCATCGGTTCTTCTTTGACAAGTGGAAGCGTTTGAACGACGAATACGCCAGCAAGGAAAGACAGACTCAGATCCATAGGGCGTCTCTGGAGGTCATGTCTGGCACCGTATCGGCTCTGGCTTTGGCCGGCGCAAATGTCTTGGCCATCGTCCTCATGACTCGGGGGCTCATTAGCATCGGCCAATTGGGGAGTGTCATGGTCCTTGTAGGCACTTTGATCTCGGATACCTCGGCTCTCTTTTCCGGAGTGGCTACCTTTGTCTCCAAGAAGGATGAGGCCGGTGTGTTCTTCGACTTGATGGATCTTGGGGAGCAGCCTATGGGCGGAATTGCCCTGTCCCATATCCACAGCATCGAAGCCAAGGGTTTGCGCTACCGCTACCCTCTCACGAGTAAGTACGTGCTTGACTGCATAAACCTCACCATTGGCAGGGGGGAGAAGGTCGCGTTTGTGGGCAAGAACGGAGCCGGGAAGACGACGTTCGTGAGACTCCTCACCGGAATGCTGCGACCATCAGAGGGGACACTGCTGGTGAACGGCATTCCCGCTCTGGAGATTGACCCGGCGTCCAGATACGCCGCAATGTCGGCCGTGTTCCAAGACCCTGCTCGGTACAATACATTTACCGTGTCAGACAACGTCTATCTAGGTGACACCCTCCGCCAACGGGATCAAGGGGAAATCGACGCTGCCCTTGCGTCTGCGGGATTCGATGGCGCTCAAAGCGGCGCGCTATTGGGTAAGGATCTAGGCGGCACAGAACTATCGGGCGGACAGTGGCAGAAACTTGCCATCGCCCGAGGCTGGTACCGGAATCGATTGTTCATCATCCTTGACGAGCCCACTTCTAACTTGGATCCTCTAGCTGAGGCGGACATCTTCAGACGGTACATCCAGCTATCGCGGAACCGCACAGTCATAATGGTGACCCATCGCATCAGCATTGCTTCCTTGTGCGACCGGGTGGTTGTGTTCAAAGACGGTAAGGTCGTGGAGGATGGGACACACAATTCCCTCATGGATGCCAACGGAGAGTATGCCCGTCTCCATGCCGAGCAGGCCCAGTGGTATGAACGGTGAGACAAGGAGGGAGACCCTCGAGCCCAGTCTGCGAGATTGACGCTTCGGGAACCTGGAACACTCGACGAAAGTCAACTCCCATGGGGGCAGCGCTCTATCACTATGGGGCTTCTCAAGCCGGAGGCTGCTCCATGATTGCCGTGAGGAGGTGTAGCCCATGTTCTCGCGTTTACGGCTGTCGCCGACCAGGTATTTATGGCTGATGCTGGTGATCCTTGTGGCCACCGGATTGACTCTAGGCAGCGCGGCTTGCTCGCCTGATCCCTCTATGCTTTCGTTCCGAGACGCGGTGGCAAAGATGACTGGGTTGAGATTTGAAGGGCCGGATCCCGTGGAGGTGACTGATGAGCGGGCGCTGCAACTATTCAAGGAGTATCTGCTCAAAGCTGAGGAAGTGCTCAGCCCTAGCGAAAATGCACGGAGTAGTACACCTATGTCCATGCGGTTTGGGGAACAGTGGGAGATTCGGCCCCATGAGTCCTGCTACGGCCGGCTGGCAACCGGGAGTCCTCTGTACGTGAAGTGGAAGGAAAAGTGGTATGCGGCCCCAGGGGAGATCGTCTCTATGGTAAAGGCAACAGGGCGCTACCGTCCCGCTTCGTACGTCGTGGATTCCGCTGACGTGGAGTTCCTCAAGCCTTACGGCTGGACGCCATTCTTCCCTGTCAGCTCAATGAACGCTGACCTTCCCGCGTCCTTCGTCCATGAACCCGGCGATTATCCCGAGGTTATCTATTGGGCCTGGAACAATGAGCTCAGCAAAGACATCGGTTTGGATCTGTCTTTGTGCCTCGGGACAACTGTCGAGGCACGAGTCTACAAAGTCGTGGAGTTGCTGCCGGAAGAGTTGGGAGTCAATAGAGGTGAGGGTAGGGCAGTTGTCCTGCGGTCAGAAGGCAGGATGGTTGGTGCGTGGCTAGACCTAGGGCGTCACTATTCCTTTGCCTGCTCTCTCAATGGGCGCACTCGTCTCGAGGCCACGGGAAAGAGTCTTGACGATTGGGTGACTTGCCTTATCGACCCTTCGAACCCGGTTGAACAGAGACTCTCTAAAATGAGTCCGGAACAGGTCATAGAAACCTACTATTCTGCCATAGATCGCAAAGACTACAAGACTGCCCATGCCTGCGAGAGCCGAAACTACCTCATATCGTACCTGGCCATCAATATGGACGACAACCGCCTGTTCAACGACGGGTTTGGCGACGAAGTAGGCAAGGGTCTAGGCAACTTCGTCTCTGTTAAGCTACTCAAGGTCACTCGTCAGGAGCAGTTTGAGAGGGAAGAGGCAGGTTACGGCGATGTCAGGTGTTACTCCGTAGCATTGGAGCAAGAACGCCGAGTTGCAGCCGGGAGTCCTGGCGGTTACTTCATGACCATGAAGCAGGAAACCCCTTTAACAGGGTGGAGGATCTATAGCATCGGGACGGGGCCGTAGATCGGCAGACTGTCTCAATAACAGACCATGTAGGGATTAGGACGTAGTGATAGCATGGTGGTTGGCGCAATACCGAGATTCTAGGATTGGTAGAGGATGGAGCATGGGTAGAAGCGGTGGTTCCGGAGGAAGAAGCAGCGGCGGCTCCTTTGGAGGAAGCCGCAGCAGCGGTGGTCGTAGTGGCGGCTCCTTCGGGGGCGGTAGAAGCGGTGGTTTTGGTGGAAGCCGAGGCAGATCCGGTGGTGGCGTTTTTGGCGGCGGAAGCAGAAGCGGCGGTTCTGGCGGCGGACTCTTTGGCGGGGGAAGCAGCGGTACGAGAAAGACCGGAGGCATTCCTGGCGGAGGTTGGTTCCTCCCGAGGCGGCCGCCCGTGGTAATTATCCCCACTCCTGTCCCTGGGAGGTCGAGCCAGCCTCGAACACAGGAAGTAGCGCCGGAACGCAAGGCTGACTCCGGTGGAAATGTTGCTCCAGAGCGTCGGCTTGGAACCGGCGGTGGGGGAGGGCCAGCGCAGGGACCTGGCTCCGGTAGCAGCAGGCGGCGAGGGCCTTGGGCAGGTTGCGGAACGGCTTTAATCATCCTTACGGCGCTGATTGTCTTGGGTGTGGTCGTGAACGCGCTGTCTAGCGGATCCGGCAGTGGCGGCGGGATTACTTCGTCCACTACTCGGCGTACGCCTCTGCCGGCGGGTTCGGTGAACGAGACCGACTACTACACTGACACTCTGGATTGGATAGGCAACCGGACAGCGCTTCTATCGGGATTGAAGCATTTCTACAAGAAGACCGGGGTGCAGCCGCACGTATACATTACGGATACGGTTTACGGTTCGCACAATCCCACGGCGGATGAGCTAGATAAGTTCGCAAATGGTCTGTACGATGAATTGTTCACCGATGAAGCTCACCTATTGTTGGTCTTCTTCGAGTACGGCGGGGGATATATGGATCGTTATGTGTGCGGCACCCAAGCTAAGACCGTTATTGACCAAGAGGCGGCGGACATTCTCCTTGACTATCTGGACAAATACTATTACGACAAGAGTCTTACAGACGAGCAGTATTTTAGCACGTCTTTCGCCGATGCGGCGGACCGCATCATGACAGTCACTCGCTCGCCGTGGATTCCAGTGTTCACTGCAATTGGCGTCGTGGCGGTGGCGGCCATAGGGTTCGCGTGGTGGAGGCAGGCCAAGGACCGGAAGATGCTAGAGGCTAAGAGGACAGAGGAGATCCTGAAGACTCCCTTGGAGCGGTTTGGCACCACCGAGGCGGAGCAGCTTGCTAAGAAGTACGAGGGCTCGAACGCCGAACCCGATCCGAAACAGGGAGCGTCTGAACCTGACCCGGCAGGCGTAGACCCAAGGTCAGATCCTAATCCGAAACAGCCGGGTCCCGGCCCCGCAGCCACAGATCCGAATGAAGGCGTCGATCCCAAGAAGCCGGGGTCTGACCCTGAGTAAGATAGTTCCAGATTTGCTCTAGAGCCGACGAGAAGGCCTGTGCATGAGGCCAGGCAAGGGAGTTGGATGGCCGCCAAGCCGGAATAGATCGCTAGCGCCCGGCTTAGCGCCTTCAGCCGGATACAACATAGCCAAGAAAGGTCAGAGGAGGAGAACACATGGGAATCTTGGATAGGTTCAGTGACATCATCAAGTCCAACGTCAACGCTTTGCTAGACAAGCTCGAGGATCCGTCGAAGATGATCGATCAGTATCTCTTGCAGATGTCCGCGGATCTTGCCGAGGTTAAACGCAGCACCGCAGGGGTCATGGCGGAGGAAACCCGCACCAAACGGTTGGTGGACGCAAACCAAGCAGAGGTCGCTAAGTTTGAGGCTTTCGCAAAGAAGGCGCTTGCGGCAGGCAACGAAGGCGACGCACGGGTTTTTATCGCCAAAAAGCAGGAACTGGAGAATGTCGGCGCAGGTCTCATGACGGCCTATGCCGCCGCCCACGAGAACGCTGTGAAAATGCGGCAGATGCATGACAAACTGGTGGCCGACATTGAGGCTTTGAAGGCTCGTCGAGAGATGATCAAAGCAAAAGTGGCTGTAGCAAAGACCCAGCAGACCATAAACGACATTGGTGCTGCCGCGGCCAAGGCTCAAGGCACAATGGGGGCTTTCACCCGCATGGAGGAGAAGGCCACAAGAATGCTGGATCAGGCCAATGCTGCGGCCGAGCTCAACGCTCCGCCTGTGGATGCGGCCAAAGCTCTGGAAGAGAAGTACGCTGGCAAGGATTCGGCCTCGGTGGACGATGAGCTTAACAAGCTCAAGGAAGAGATGGGCCTTCAGGAGAAGAAGCCCGAGTAGCTCGAGTAGTAGGTGGAGTAGGGTTAGAGAGTAGGACCTCTCCGGTTGCGCAATGGCCCGGGGAGGTTTTTATATCCCTCGTGACCACCCAAACTGAACAGCCAAATGTACCTATGCTAACACAACCTTCAGTGATCAGCGGCTTGTAAGGGCCTTCATCTCCTAGTACCCTCGCCGTCGGATCGGATCTTGGCTCCGAGCTCCTTGTCAGTGGAGGGGGCCTTCACCCAGACCTGGCGGTTAGGTTCGCCTGCCGGGTCAACTTGCAGTATGATTACATTTATAAAGATACCGGAGGCCTTGACATGAGAAACCGAAGACAGGCATTCATGTTCTTCGCTGTAACGTTCCTATTCTACATGGCTGCGAATTTCGCTCACCCTGTCACCCCAACAATTATCAAGAATCGCGGCTTTGGGGACTACATCTTTGGGGTCGCGCTAGCTTCCATGATGACTGCGAACTTCCTTTTGTCCCCGTTTTGGGGGAAAGCTATTACTGCCATCTCCAGCCGAAAAGCCTTCCTGATATGCAGCTTTGGGTACGCCATGGGTCAGTTCATGTTTGGGCTGGCCAAGACCGAGATGATGATCGTAGTGGCAAGAGTGTTCGCGGGTGTCTTCACAGGGGGCCTTTTCATCTCGTGTCTGACATACGTGGTCAACACCGCCCCAGAGGACGTTAGAGGAAGTTACTTGACAGCGTCTGCCACGCTCCACTTAGTGGCCGGCAGTTTCGGTTTCTTCGTTGGCGGCATGTTGGGAGAAATCCACGAAAGTATCGCGGTAGGAGTCCAAGTGGTCACCTTAATGGTTGTTGGAGTTCTGTTCTATCTGGTCTGTGAAGATGATGCCACAACAGACATGCGCAATGTAAGCTCCAAAGATTTCCTCAAGGAGGCCAACCCCTTGGCTGCGTTCATTGCGGCGAGACACGTTATGACCCCTCTGTTCATTACGATATTCGCCGTTAGCGCCCTATCGAATCTGGGTGGCATCGCTTTTGACCAGAGCCTCAATTACTACATGAAAGCGCAACTGGGCTTGTCTTCTGGCTACAACGGGGCCATCAAAGCCATAACGGGTCTTGTGGCACTGGTTGTAAATGGCACCATTGGGCTCCGTATCATCAACCATTCCGATGCCCGCCGTTCTTCGATCTGGATATACCTTCTGTGTTCTTGTTTGATGATAGCCAGTCTCTTAGTAAATTCCATAGTGCCATTTGGGATCATTGCTGTGGTCTATTTTGGCGTCTTTGCGATGGCCGTTCCTGTCACTCAGAGTATTGTTGCAGGCAACGCCTACGGGAAGGATAGCAATCTGATCATGGGCTGCTATAACGGACTCAGATCCCTAGGAGGGATTTTTGGCGCGTTAGCTTCGGGCCTACTCTATACAGTCAACCCGAAAGCCCCGTTCGTACTGGGGTTTGTGGCCTTTGCCCTGGCGACCGCTGCTTCAGTCCACTACTATTGCGCAAGCGTGAGCGCGGGAAAGGAAGTTCTGCATAGAGTAGCGGAACGACCTGTGGACTTCTAAATTGCGCCCTATCAGGCGTCAGCTGCCTTCGCTTTGTTTTCTGAACGATTCTGCCATGCGCCTGGCAGGTTCGGGTGAAGAGCCCAGTATGCGCCGCGGGGACTATCAGACTAGATCGTGTAGGATAATCCCGGAGAGTTCGAGAAGTCGCCTTTTCACCAGGACTGCATCTAGATCCAACTGTCGGATGTCCTCGGCGCGCCCATGAGTCAGCACCTGCTCATAGTAGCGCAGGGCTTCTCCAGGATTAGAGAGGTCGATGTCCCTATCATGGAACCAGACGATGTGTCTTTTTGGTTTCATCCCGATCACGCGACATCCTTTCCTCCGTATTCTACCAGATCCTGACGCAACAGTTCCGAAAAGATGCAAACGAAAGTATTGCGACGTGGATGATGCGGCTATGTGCGGAACACGACCTAAAAAAATGGGGATAGACCCAGAACAGCCGAATCCCGAACTGGACGCTTCTATCGTGCGGGAACCTCCGCATGCACTTACCACTTACCCCACATGCGCTTGCCCTCCTTGACTTCGAGTAGCCCAACTCCGTGCGTCTCCGCCATCCCAAGCAGGAATTCCCATCGTCTGAAAAGAAACTGCGGTCATACGAGCATTGGAAGGAGGCACGAGCGTGGATACATCCAAGATTCTGGCGGCTGAGAAGGATATCATCGCCGAGCTGGCAACTTCGACCGAAGGCTACAAGAACCTAACCGTGCTCTGCGAGGAGTTTGGCAGCAGGTTTGGAGGCACCGATGAGGATAGGCGCGCCGTAGATTTCATGTTGTCCAAATTCCGCGAGTACGGCCTGGAAAACGTCCACAAAGAGGAGTTTATGCACAATGCCTGGACCCGCGGCCCGGCTACCCTCCGGACGATTTCGCCCCACTCGCAGGAATTCAAGTGTATATCTTTGCCTTACAACGTGGCGTCAACCGTGGAAGGAGAACTTATCTATGTAGGCCACGGCACCCCAGACGAGTACGAGGCTTTGGGCGATGCCATCCGAGGCAAAATCGTTATGGCCAATGCCAAGTCACCATCCTATTTCCGCAGAGGAGTGCACCGGGCGGAGAAGATCGGAAGAGCTATTGAAGGAGGCGCTATAGGCTTCATCTGGATGCGTTGGGATCCGGGTTTGCTGGAGGAAACCGGGGCAGCCCGCTGGGGGAAACCGGTCGAAGTGCCCTGCATAGGGATCTCCCGTGAAGTCGGCGAAGCCATGGTGAGGATGCAAGCAAAAGGGCCGGTCAACGTCCGTATAGAGACCAGCGACTCGGTGCGGCCGGCGCCTGTGTGGAACGTGGTGGCCGAAATCAAAGGACGTGTCAACCCAGACAAGGTCATCCTGATGGGCGCCCACTACGATGGTCATGACATCGCTCCGGGCGCCATGGACGACGGAGCAGGGGCCATGGTGGTCATGGAGACTGCGAGGGCGTTGGCCAGGCATAAAGACCTTATCGGGAAGACTCTCAGGTTCGTACTTTTCCCCATTGAAGAGATCGGCCTCGGCGGGTCTTACAATTATGTCAACATGAACCGAGACCAACTGGACAATATCGAGATGATGTTCAACCTCGACGGGGCTGGCAGAAGCTACTCACAGCCCGGCATAGTCTTGTACGGGAGATGGACCGGGCTTTTCCGGTACTTCTGGGATCTGGGGAAGACCATGAGGCAATCACTCCAAGTCGCCAACTCCATCAGCCTCTACAGCGACCATCTTCCTTTCCAGCTGATGGGTGTACCTGCCGGCGGAATTCGGGAATTCAGCGACACCGCCACAGGGACGCGAGGATGGGGCCATTCCGCAGCAGACACTCTGGACAAAGTGTCTCCTAGGGCGCTAGAGGGAACGGCGACCTTCATGGCAAGGCTCGCTCTGCACATGTCCAACAGCGATTGGCCTGGAAAGCGGATAAGCGAGAAGGAAGTTCAGGAGATTCTCGGCCAGGAGTACATGGACATCCTCAAGTTAGAGAAACGATGGCCCTTCTCTGAATGGATACCTGAGTTGGTTACAAAGTGACGTAGTAAGCTAACTGCTTCTTGTCCCGACGAGTCTGTTAGGAGGCTGGCCGACTGACTGCCAGCCTCCTCCAAGGAGTCTACCCCAACTATACGGAAGCCGTCGGCAATCTAGGGAAGATGACCAGGCCTGGCCATCCCATCCGACTATGACTGTGGCTCTCCCAGGGTAGGTTCCAATGACCCACCGCTGTTGCCCATGTAGATGTGTCTCTGCCAGAGCGGATTCTCAGTGGGAAAGTCCGCCCTGTAGTGAGCCCCTCTGGACTCCTGTCTGATGAGGGCGCCTTTGAACACCATTGCCGCCGTATACCATAGCCCTAGATTTTCAACGGCTAGGAGCAGGTCGCGAGAGTCCTTTACTGCCTGTTCATCAAGAAGGCCGCCAAGCGATTGGATTTCCTGTGCGGCGTCCAGCAAAAGGGCCCCTCTTCGGCAAGGCATCAAATAGCGGCCTGAGAAGCCTTTGAGCCTGCTCCGCAAGTCGCTAGGGGCGACTTTGCCGCTTCTCCAGAGACTGAGCCATTGGTGGGATGAGCGGGCTTTAGGCAGATTCATGGGCGACAATCCCTCTGTCTCTGTAGCGTAGGGTTTCCGCCCACTATTGGTCGGCAGCGGCGCATCATACCGGGAGTTTCTGCCATTGAGTCTGGGTGCCGTGGTGGGGCACAGTGCGGGCTCCACGGGCTCACCTTTGGCGTGCCTGGCTACTGCCTTGGCTGACCTAATGCCGAAAAGCACACAATTGGTTAGCGCATTTCCGCCAACCCGATTGGCGCCGTCTACTCCGCCGGTTACTTCGCCGCAAGCGAAGAGGCCGGGGATTTCGGTCTGGCCTTCATCGCCGATGAGAACGCCGCCGGGGAAGTAATGCTGAATGGGCCCTAGCGGCACCGGGGCTTTCCAGGGAGGGTTCGACGCCGGGAACATCCTGGCTATAGCGCCGAAGCGTCGGCGCCATACCTCTTCGGGGACATCCTCTGTGTGCAGGAGGCAATGACCTTTTTCGTTTTCTAGGGCGATAGCCACGGAACAGATGTCACGAGCCAGCAAGTTTGCCTCGCGGCCCGAGCCGATGCCTTTCTGGGTCAGCAACTCTTTCAAGAATTCTCGCCCATCAGGCGCCGTGACCCTAGCTATATCCACAATGCTCAAGTCAACGAACCAGTGAGCGCCTCTTGGGATATCAAAACCCATGGGGTAGAACTGCACGAACTCCATATCCATCAGGTGGCAGCCTGCGTCTAGGGCAAGGCGGTAACCATCGCCTGTGATTCTTTGGGGGTTGTCGGTTCTTCCGTACAGGGCTCCGCCGCCCCCAGTGGCAAGGACAACGGCATCGGCAGTCATGGTGACAGGCTCGCCTTTGGAGTAGTCTATGCACTCGACACCGGTCACCGCTAGGTCTCTAGTCAAGATGCGCGTTGCCGCCAGGTTGGACACGAATTCGACGCCATGGTTCAGGCAAGCCGCTTGGAGCCCGTCTATCAGGGCTTTGCCTCCCAGCAAAGGGAACCCAGGGTCTCTTCGCAGTCCAAGCCCGCCTCGGCGCAGACGGAACGGAACTTTGGCGTCTTCAAGGAACCTGACTATGGATGGAGACTCGAAGGAGAAGACTTCCAAGAGTTCGGGCACGTTCAGGTGTCTCCCGGTATCGTAAGTCATCTTGCGGTGTTCATAGGGAAGCATTCCATCCACCGGAAGGGTGAATCCGCCTCCTGCGTATATGGTGCAGGTCGCACTACCCGGCCGGGTCTGGGAGATGGATGTGACCGCTATTCCCTCTTGGGCTAGGGCAAGGGAGGCCGTCAGGCCCGCCGCTCCCTGACCGATGACTATGACTCTGGACATAGTTTGTGGGAGCGTCCATATGAGCGATGGGCGTGCTTATTCACGTGAGTGCCTCCTGAATGGATATCGGCAATATGTTAGCAAACCCAGATCCAAGGGGCAACTGGCTTTGGGATTGAGAGGCCGGTCTTAGCACGAATGTGGATTATCGTATCTGAAAGGGCAGAGGCACGGGAATGTCGAATCATTCCCGGAAGGAGGCCGTAAGGACGGCTCTTCCTAAGTGAGCCAGGTGTGCAGAGCGCATCCTATTGCGTAAGCGGAGGGGAGATATGCCCATGAAGCGAATACTGGGGACATTGACAATCGGCCAAACGCCTAGAGTTGACCTTATACCGGAAATGCGAGAGATGATGGGTCCCCGGGTGGAGGTAATAGAGGCAGGGGCGTTGGACGGCCTTACCTTGGATGAAGTGGCAAAGTTCAGCCCTGGCCCGGGCGATCCTGTGTTGGTTACGCGGATGGCCGATGGGACCGCCGTACGGATAGCCGAGAAACACATCGTTTCCCGAATGCAGGCCAAGATAGACAGACTTGTAGACCAAGGAGCCGAGATCATCGGATTAGTCTGCACAGGCGAGTTTCCTGAGTTTAGGTGCGATAGGCTCATTGTTAGACCAGACCGTGTTCTGCTCAGTGCTGCGTCGGCAGTGGCGAGCGGACTCAGGATCGGAGCGCTTGTGCCCGATGCAGAACAGGTGTCCGAACTAGGACGGCGCTGGGCAGCGATCGCTTCCCCTTCGGCCGCTAGGTGTGAATCGGCGTCCCCATACGGTCCTCTGGAGCCCATCGGGTTTGCCGCAGAGAGCCTCAAGCAGTGGGGAGCAGACATCGTTGTCATGGATTGCATCGGGTACACGCTGGCCATGAAAGACATGGTCAAACAGATCACCAAAACTCCGGTTATGTTGGCCAGAACGATCCTTGCCAGGACGCTTGCAGAGCTTCTCTAGGCTTCCAAGAGCCCCAAAATCTCGGGCGCGTTTTTGTCTGCGGCCAGTTCGCCTGCCTCGATGAGCCTTTGAGCCTTATAGAACTGATGACCGTGAAACCTCCCGACTTCGGGCCTGATCACGACATCGGCCGACATTTCGATTCCCAGGAGCTGAGCTTCATCCTCGAACGCAAGAGATGAGTTCATGACGTCCATTGCTCGGAAGAGAGATGTCAGGATTGTCCATCTCTCCCTGGTTTTTGACTGGTAGGGTTTGCGGCTGCGAGATTGGGTCAGACCGGCCAGTTTGGGCACATCCTTGACCATCTCGTCATAGGCTGACAATGAGCGGACAAGGTGCCCTTGGCCATTAGTAACCATCTCTCCAAGGCGAACCCGCAATTCCTTTGCACCTGCCACCGAAAGGCGTAACCCGTCAGCAGCGCGCATCCATATGTCTTTTGGATGGTAGACGTCCACAGCCACAATTCTGGAGGCGCCCATGGCTCTTGCGGCATCAGTTGGCACCAAGTCGACTAGGCCTCCGTCCACAAGCAGACGACTGCCCATGGAAACTGGCTGGAAAATGCCAGGTAGCGACATGCTGGCCCTTGTCGCGCACGCTATGGACCCTTGGCTGAGAAAAACGGCTTCTCCCGTGTTCAAGTCGCATGCCACGACGGTTAGAAAAACGCCGCGTTCCCTAAGATCCTCGAAACTCATGTCCCCGGTCAATCGGCGGAATATCCCTTCCACCGCGTTTCCCTTAAAGAGGCTCCCTTCAAAGTCAACGTCGGCCCATTCGGCCATGCTCGCGGGTGTTACCGACCTAGCGATTTCCTCCGCTTCGGCCAGTCGTCCGCAGGCGTAAGCGGCCCCAATGATGGCCCCGATGCTTGTGCCTGAGACTATGGGGAATCTCACGCCGTAAGAGTCCAACTTCTTCAGCAGACCGATATGGCTTAGTCCTCTGGCCGCCCCTGCTCCAAGGGCTATTCCTAAGGATCGGGTTGCAGATACTGGCGGGTTTTCCATTGCAGGTACACCTCAGGCCAATGTTATGGGAACGGCCTTCCAAGGTCAATCCAAGGTCAACGTAGACCGAATTCGGACCCCAATCTAGGTCAAATTCCGGTTGCATAGGCCAGTCCTTTCTGGTACGATGCAGTCTAATATCCTTAGTCGAGCAAGGTAGGGCAAGAGGTTCCAAGGAAGAGTACCTTAGGGTTCCGTTCCAGGAGAACTCGCGTCAGCAAAGAGTCACGTCGTTCTGACACGCTGGAAGTCTGGACCGAGCGGTACTGGCTTTGCCAAAGGCAAAGTACACCGTGGGTGTAAGAGACCCGAGCGGCAAGTTCCTTGTACCGAAAGGTGCTGGGTTGTCGCGCGGGTTTTTGTTTTGCGCTCTGGCCGCCTACCGGGAGAAGGTGGTAAAAGTGGGGATTACCGAGACGTCAGTATACCTCGTGGATCTTGCGGGCGTTTTGTCGCCGGCGAAAAGTGGGAGAGAAGGGGAAGCCTGCCTCAATCAGTAGACCCATCAATGAATTTCGTTGATGCGCCCTTCCTCGTCCCAGACCTGCCAAATAGGGCAGCGCTTATGTCTGGGTCACCCTCTTCCATTGACGCCATATCCTCCATCTAGGCTCATAGTCGTCGCGGGCGACTGTCAATGAGAGTCTAATTCATCCGAAATCATGCCAGTCCCGACAGGCCATACCGTTCATTTGCCTGTTGGGAACAAGACAGGTGGATGCAAGGACAAGCCACAGCTTTGCTATGCTCCTTTTCCCGTGCGTTCAGGTGCACGCTCAATTTGGGGTTCACAATAGGGAGGGTTTAACGGTATGTTTGGAAAACGAGTTTGGGTTACTATGCTAGTTACAGCGCTAGTCGCGGCGCTTCTTTCGGGTTGCGGAGCAGGGGCGACCGGCGGCGACAAGGGCGGAGAGAAGAAAGTCATCAAAATCGGTATGGTCGGGCCTCTAACGGGTGACTACGCTACCTACGGCACTAGCGTCAAGAACGGCGTTCAAATAGCCATCGACGAGGTAAATGCCAAGGGTGGAGTGCAAGGGTACACTCTGGAGCTTCTTGCCGAGGACAGCAAAGGCGACTCCACAGAAGCGGCCAACGCGGTTCAGAAGCTTATAGACCAGAACAAAGTGACCGCCATAGTCGGTGCGGTGTTGAGCGGGGAGACCGCTACCGCTGCTCCAATCGCTCAGGATGCCGGAGTACTCATGATTACCGCCTCTGCGACTGCACCCGGGATTGCCGATACCGGGGACTTCATATTCCGGAACGTCATTACCGACGATGTCCAATCGGCTCAGATGGCGGAGTACGCCGTAACCACCCTCGGACTCAAGAAACTTGCGGTTCTATACGCCAACAACGACTACGGGGTCGCTTTGAAAGACAACTTCACCCAAAAAGCAAAGTCACTCAATGCCCAGGTATCGGCGGTTGAGTCCTTTTTGGACGGAGACGAGGACTTCCGTGCCCAACTCACCAAGATTGGCAAAGACATCGATGGACTGTACATTGGTGGCTACTATACTGAGGCATCCAAAATCGCCCAGCAGGCGAGACGTCAGGGCATAGAAGCCCAAATCTTTGGCGCCGACGGGTTCTACTCTGAGAAACTGGTGGAACTAGGTGGGGATGCTGTGGAAGGCGCTTACTTCACGGCCGGGTTCTACTCGGGAGACGAATCGGAAGCGGTCAAAGCCTTCGTTAAGACCTACAAAGACGCCTACAAGTCAGAGCCGGATATGTTCGCAGCCAACGCTTACGACTCCATGAAGATAGTCGCCAAAGCTTTGGAGCAGTCGGGCAACGACAGGGGCAAGCTCAAGGATGCCATGGCAGCCATCAAAGACTACCCTGGAATTACCGGCAATACGTCCTTTGCCGAAAACGGTGAAGCGTTGAAAGATGTCGTAATCCTCAAAGTCGAAAACGGTCAGTTCAGCCGCGCTCGTTAGAGCGACTCGGGCAAGGCGACTTCTTCATAGCGAAAGTCGCGTGAGGATGGGGAAGGAGAGAGGGCGGGTTGTCCCTGGCCTCTCTCCAGCTCGGGCAAGTTTGTCCGGGTGCCTGGGACTAGAACCGGTTTGGGGGTGACGGCTGTTGTTGCAGCAAGTTTTGAACGGTCTTACTTTGGGGAGTATCTACGCGCTCATGGCGCTGGGATACACCATGGTCTACGGTGTGCTCCAGTTGATAAACTTCGCCCATGGAGAGGTCTACATGGCAGGGACATTCATGGGGCTTCTTCTTATGCAGGCTTCCGGCGTTCCTTTTCCCTTAGCGCTTCTCCTTGCCATGGGCGGCGCCGCGCTGCTTGGGATAGTCATAGAGAGAGTGGCCTATCGGCCCCTTAGGAAGGCTCCGCGGCTGGCCGCTCTGATTAGCGCCATAGGAATGTCAATCTTCCTGCAAAACCTTTTCCTTGTCATCATGGGGCCGCAGACTAGGAGTTTTCCGGTTCCCTTCAAAGTAGCGCAGCACTCCCTGGGGGGCTTGCGAATTAGTTCCTTCGACATTCTCATCCTGCTGGTTTCGGTTGGCCTCATGGTCGGGCTCCACCTGCTGGTCCATAAGACCAAGATCGGAAAAGCCATGAGAGCCACCGCTCAAGACAGAGATACGGCAGGTCTCATGGGGATCGGCGTCAATCGAGTGATCTCGGTTACTTTTGCGGTTGGTTCGGCCCTTGCTGCCGCAGGCGGAGTACTTGTGGGCATGAACTTCAACGCTGTGGAGCCGGGAATGGGCATGATGCCGGGCCTAAAAGGATTCGTCGCCGCAGTACTAGGAGGCATTGGGAGCATACCGGGGGCGATGGCCGGAGGCGTACTCCTTGGCATGGCGGAGGTCCTGGGGGTCGCCCTGCTCCGCTCCGAGTGGAGAGACGCTATCGCTTTCGGTATCCTCACGGCGGTCCTCCTTTTGAAGCCTTCGGGCATCTTTGGACGAAACACCCAGGAGAAGGTATAGATATGCTAAGTCCTTACTACTACCAAATAGTCATCGTTATCTGCATAAACGTCATCTTGGCCCTGAGTCTGAACTTGGTTACCGGGTTCGCGGGGCAATTATCCCTAGGACATGCGGCGTTCATGGGGATCGGCGCGTACACCTCGGGGATTCTCACGTCGGGTCTGGGCGCGCCGTTTGCCGTGGCGCTCTTGGCGGGCGGTGTGTCTTCGGCAGCGTGCGGGCTTCTAATTGGGCTCCCGACACTGCGCCTAAAGGGAGACTATCTAGCCATCGCCACCTTGGGATTTGGCGAGATCATTAGGGTCACTATTCTCAACATGAAAATAACGGGCGGGGCGTTTGGCCTGCGCGGAATACCGAAATTCACTAACTTGCCAATAGCGTTGGGACTTGCGGTGTTGGCTTATCTGGTCTCCAAGAGGCTTTCGCGGTCGCGTTTTGGGCGAGCTCTGGTGGCGATCCGCGAGGACGAAGTCGCCGCCCAGGCCATGGGCATAGACACCACCAGACACAAAGTCATTGCTTTCATAATCGGCGCTTCTTGGGCGGGAATAGCGGGCGGACTTTTCGCCCATTGGTTCCGGTATCTAAACCCGTCGTCCTTTACGTTTGTGAAATCAGTGGAGATATTGAGCATGGTGGTTCTGGGCGGCATGGGGAGCCTTGGAGGTTCGGTATTGGGCGCCGCCGTCTTGACCTATGCTCCTGAGTTCCTAAGGAGCGTGTCTCCATTCGTTTCCCAGTACAGAATGCTATTTTACGGCGCCCTTCTGGTCATCATGATGCTGGTCCGGCCTCAAGGGCTGTTGGGGAGGGCTTCCACCCTCGGAGGCAAAGGAAAGAGCTGGCGAAAGGGTCAACCAAAGAGCGCATCATCGGATGCTCAAGGCGAGGTAGGTGATTGCCATGTCGCTTCTTGAAGTACAGAGAGTCACTAAGTCCTTCGGAGGACTTACCGCCGTCCGGGACGTGGATTTGTCCATCGGCGAGGGAGAGATCCTTGGGCTCATTGGCCCCAACGGTGCAGGCAAGACAACGCTGTTCAACTTAGTTACCGGCATCTACCGCCCTACCTCTGGGGCCATATCCTACGGCGGAAGGAATCTTTCTCGGCTCAAGCCCCATGAGATAACGAGTCTAGGGATGGCACGCACGTTTCAGAATATCCGGTTGTTCGAGGAAATGTCGGTGTTGGAGAACGTCATGATTGGCAGGCACTGCCGCACCAAAGCGGGGGCTTGGGGGTCTGTGTTCCGGTTTCCATGGGTCGTCCGGGAGGAAAAGGGGACGATCGGCCGATCCTTGGAAATCCTGGATTTCGTGGGGCTCAACGCAGATCCAAAGGAGAAAGCAGGCAGTCTTTCATACGGTCAGCAACGGCAGTTGGAGATCGCCAGGGCATTGGCTACCGATCCAGATTTCATGCTATTGGATGAACCCGCCGCCGGCATGAATCCCCAGGAGACCAAGGAGCTCATAGGGCTCATCGAGCGCATTCGGACCATTGGCAAAACCATCCTTCTTATAGAGCACGATATGAAAGTGGTCATGGGGACGGCCGACAGGGTCGCTGTTCTCGACTACGGCCGAAAAATCGCCGACGGCACCCCCGTAGAAGTTCAGCGGGACGAGAAGGTGATTAGGGCGTACTTGGGAGATGATTCGGATGCTGGCGCTTAAGGGGCTTACGGCGCACTACGGCGCAATCAGGGCTCTTAAGGGCGTATTCCTTGAGGTGGGGCAAGGGGAGATCGTAGCTCTCATCGGCGCCAACGGAGCGGGGAAGACCACGACTCTCAAGGCCATCTCGGGGCTGGTCTCTTCTTCAGAAGGGGACATTGTGTTCAACGGGCAGAGCATAGCCGGGGTATCCCCAGAAAACATAGTGAAGATGGGCATTTCCCATGTGCCTGAAGGGCGTAGGGTTTTTCCGCACATGACGGTCATGGAGAACCTGGAAATGGGGGCGTACTTCCGCTCCGACTCAAGGAATGTCAGGGATGACCTAGACAAGGTCTTCGACCTATTCCCCCAGTTGGCGGACCGCAGGAAACAGGCTGCGGGCACTCTGAGCGGCGGCGAACAGCAGATGCTCGCTATGGGGCGAGCGCTCATGGCGCGCCCCAAACTTCTTCTGATGGACGAGCCGTCCATGGGGTTAGCCCCCAAAATCGTACAGTCGATCTTCGCGATCATCAGGGACATCAATGAGACTGGCACAACCGTACTTCTTGTGGAGCAGAACGCCCATCTCGCTTTGGCTGCCGCCAATCGTGCCTACGTACTGGAGACGGGATCCATAGCTCTTCAGGGTGACTCCGGAGACTTGGCAAGGAATCAAAGGGTCCGCCAAGCTTACTTGGGCGAGTGAGCGGAGAGTGAGCCTGAAGATGGCTAGTATGCGGCTGCTGGGCCATTGTTGTACAGGCGCAACAAAGATATGCTGGAAGGCGATACCGCACTATCCTTATTGGAGGGATCTAGAATGGGAGAATGGCACCGCTGCTTCGCTGGCAAAGTTGCATTGATTACCGGCGGTTCCCAGGGAATAGGAAAGGCTATCGCCAAAGAGATAGGAACGTATGGTGCAAAAGTAGTCATTTGCAGCCGGTCTTCCAAGAGTGTTGACGCGGCTTCTCGGCATCTCAAAGACCTAGGCGTCGAAGCCATGGGCATGTCTTGCGATGTGAGTTCCAAACAAGAGATTGACGCATTGGTGGACAAGACCATTGCTCAATACGGGCGTATCGATTTTCTGGTAAATAATGCCGGGTTGTACCCGGTTACCAATTTCCTTGAAATGACCGAAGAGCAGTGGGATCAGGTGATAGACACCAATCTCAAAGGGACGTTCATGTGTTCTCAGAGGGTTGCACAGACCATGGTCGCAGCTGGGAGGGGCGGAGCCATTGTGAATATCGGCTCCACATCTAGTTGGATTGCCCGTCCCGGAGTCGCTCATTATTCCTCGTCCAAAGCCGCTGTGAACCTTCTCACCAAGGTCATGGCCGTTGAGCTCGCCCCATACGGTATCCGCGTCAATGCCCTGTGTCCGGGCGTGATTGGCACTGAGACCACCTTGGACACTGCTGCCAATACTCCCGAGGCGGGACGCGAGTTTGCCACAAAAGTAAAGAGAATTCCTCTTGGGCGTGTTGGGACTCCAGAGGAGATTGCCAAAGCCGCTGTTTTTCTTTTGTCACCAGATGCCAGTTACTTTACGGCGTCGGTGATCTATGAGGATGGAGGATACACTGCGGGCATCAGTTCTTACTAATATTTCGAGGCAGCCGAGGTAGGTGAAGTCTTGTGATTCTCTCTATCGAAGAGAAGGACATGCTAGAAGGCAAGTTGGGCCAAGGCGCGAAACTTGCCATGCAGGTCGTGACCGAAGTGGGACAGTTGTACGGGGCCGAGAGGCTAATTGCCGTTAGCCAAGTGCACATTGACGGATGTCTCTACGGGGCAGTGGGAGAGGCGGGGCTGGAATTTGCCGAGAAACTGGCTGCCCTAGGAGCCAAGGTGAGGGTACCCACTACTTTGAATGTTACTTCAAGGGATATCCAGGGATGGCGTGAGTTCCGAATACCCGACGATTTCTCTCGTAAGTCAGAGAGGATGGAGCGGGCATATTTGGCCATGGGCTGCATTCCCACTTGGACTTGTGCCCCTTACCAGGTAGGCATCGTCCCCAGGTTTGGAGAGCAGATCGCTTGGGCTGAGTCTAACGCCATATGTTTCGCCAATTCAGTGCTAGGAGCCCGCACCAATCGCTACGCGGATCTGGTCGACATTTGCTGTGCTGTGGTTGGGAGAGCGCCTCTGTTCGGATTGCATCTTGCCGAAAACCGGAGGGGGGAGATTCTCATAGAATTTGACCCTTCCTGTGAGAGGCTGCTGACCAACGACAGAGCGTACTCCGCAGCCGGTTATCTGGTAGGCGAGATAGCAGGAAGCAGGATACCCGCAATATCGGGTATCCCGTCCCTAGTCTCCACAGATGAACTCAAACTCTTTAGCGCTGCAGCCGCTTCCTCTGGCGCCGTGGGCTTGTTCCACATTATCGGTGTGACCCCCGAGGCCAAGACTCTAGACGAGTGTTTCCAGGGGAAACCGCCGGAAGAGACAGTAGTGATTGACTCCGCCGCCTTCCTAGACGCCTGCCAAAGACTCGACCAGCCTAGGCTCGCGCCGGGTTCGAGGACAAGGGTGGATGCGGTGATGATAGGTTGTCCTCACGCTTCGTACGCCGAGGTATGCAGCGTCGTTTCTGCTATGGGGAACAGGCAGGCTAAGCCGGGAGTTGAGTTCTGGATCCAGACAAGCAAGGCGGTTTACGACCTTCTTCTGAGATGCGGGATGACGGAGCGGGTAGAAAAGGCGGGCATCAAGTTGCTCCGGGATTCCTGTATGCTGGAGTTTCCTCTTGAAGAGTGGGGCTTCCAGACGTTGGTCACCAACTCGGGTAAAGCAGCCCACTACGCTCCGGGCCACGTGGGTCTCAATACCTACTTAAGAGACACCCTAGGTTGCGTGGAAGCAGCGGTTACCGGGGAGGTGGTCTCGTGAAGCTCTTGAGGGGGTCTTTCCAGGCTCGAGTGGCAGTGGCAGGTGAAGCGCGGGGCGAAGCCCTGGTTTCCAATATGCCTCTGAGTTTCTGGGGAGGGCTAGATCCCAGATCTGGCAAGGTCACAGACATGAGGCATGACCTCTACGGTCAATGCGTCTCGGGCAAGGTTTTGCTCCTACCTGAAGGCAGGGGGTCCAGCAGCAGTTCCAGCGTGTTGTTAGAGGCAATACGCGCCGGAACCGCCCCTGCCGCCATAGTGAACATGGTCACTGAACCTATCGTAGCCACCGGTTCCATTATCGGGCGGGTTCTCTATGGAAGGGCTGTGCCGATTATTACCGTAGACCGGGCGGATTACGCCCGCATCAAGACTGGAGACCGGGTGGTCATTGCCATGCTTGGCGGCGGGCTAGCTACGCTTATGGTAGATCGCTTCGTTCAGTGAACGGTTTTCTCTTTAGGGCATGGCGAGGAAGTTTCAGGGGAAGGTGAGTGCAGGACTCCGCATCCCATGATGAAGATCCCCCACTTGTCAGGCGCATCCACCTGTTTCCCTGGAATTTCCCCTAAAACCCGCAACACATACTACTTGTCGGAGGTGCGAGTGACTGCAGACCTTTTCCGTGGCATCTGGCAAAGCCCTAGACTCCATACGGCACCTAGTCAGTCAAGAGATACAGGCATGGGAGGCCCGTGGGGTCAAGATAGGCGTTACCGAGAACCAGGCTGGCGAGTTACTCGTGCTGCGCTGCGAAGTGCCCAAGGCGAGGGAGTCGGAAGCCCATGCGATTCTCAAGACTGTCAAAGCCTCAATTGCCAACGGCTTATCCCATGTGATCATAGACGATTACGAGAAGCTTCTGGTTGGGCGACTCATCGACGATAACTATGGATATTTGTCTGGGCTCGATCGAGAGATTCTCAAGCGCAAAGTGTCCTCTAGGCTTTCAGGTAGGGACAGTCTTTTCCCATCCCAAAGGCACGATGGGGAGAGCCAGAGAAAAAGCAGAGTCTGGGCCAAACTAGCCGAATACTTGGAGAGAGAAGACGAAATAGTCCTTGAGGGATTCATCACTTTTCGCCTTAAGGAGTACCTGGAGAACCTTTTTGACACGGTGGAGGATGTAGTCGAGGATTACCTCACTGAGCGCGAGTACCGGGAGTTCCTGAAACTTCTGCGGCATTTCATGTCTAGGCAGAAGAACCCCACTCGGTTAGTCAACGTGGTACGAGATGGGAATCAATATCGCTTGCTGGATGATAGGCGGGATCCTGTGAAAGGCGAAGTTGCACGTTTCGTGCAGAGGCCCCCAAGAGGCATTGACTTGGGGATCGATGACGTGATAGTCAGCGCGGTGGTCACTTTGGCCCCTGAGACTGTAATCTGGCATGGGGACAGCAGCGGTTCCCCATGCTATGACCTAATTCGAGACCTCTTTGAGGAGCGCCTGGTAGTGTGCACTGGCTGTGAGTTGGAGTCCAAAGACTTGGCTCCGCAAGAATAAAACCCCTGGGCCGGCCGCCGTAGTATAATGGTCCCACGACATGTACTACCCGAAGGGGTGGGTTTTGCTGGCTAGCCCCGCTAAACCGAGGTCTGCAGGAATCCTGGACGACCGTGCGGTTTCCGTAGCGGTGTTTGCGTTGTTTTCTGCGTGGTTATTGACGGTGTCATTTGAGGGACGCATACTCTACGCCTTAGCCGACAAGTACGGGGCCGAGCCACACGATCTTGTGTTCGGGGCCATGGCAGCCTGCTTCGGAGGGCTTGCCACTTCCGGCTTCTTTATCCGTTCGCTGCAGGCCGCTAGAAACATCATTCTTGGGACTGTCTCATTTTGCGCATTGGGGAGTTCTGTGTTTTTGACGCCTCCTTCATTGGCATGGAGTGCGTTTTTGTGGGCAGGGTCTTTTCTCATGGGGCTTTCTATCGCCTCTTGGGGCCACTATGTGAAGTATTGCGCCAAACCCGGCGAGAGAACAACTACTGTGGCTGAAGGTCTTATCTATTCGAATATCCTCATGATAGCCATCAACGTAGTCACAGCAAACGTGTCGCCTTACTTAGGTTTGGCTTTGGCAGTCCTCTTCTTGGGCGGGGCCTTTGCTCTAGGCGCAAGACTTGTATGCGGCACTCCGGGCCCCATACCGTTTGCGCCTTTGGCGGAAGAGGGCCCGGGGGTTCCCAGCCTACTCAAGCCCCTCTTATTCTTGTTCTTGTTTGTGGGAGTCATCACGGTTGATTCAGGGTTGATGTACCAAGTGATAAGCCCAGCCTATACACATCACGCCACCTTGTCTAGCTGGTACTGGGCAATCCCCTACATAGCGGCCCTGTATGTCATGAAGCGTAGCCTTGGTAGATCATCGGACAAAAGCAACGTCCTTTACGTTGCTTTGGCCATGATGGGCCTGGCGTTTCTGGCTTTTATGACCCTAGATCGGTCTGTGGGCAGCTACTTGTTGGTAGATACGTTGATGCTCGGAGCCTTTGGTGTGTATGATCTGTTCTGGTGGAGTGTTCTTGCCGACCTGTTGGAATTTGCTCCAAACCCTGGGCTTATCCTCGGGGTCGGTTTGTCATCAAACGTGCTTGGAGTGCTGGTAGGGGGACTAATTGGCAGAAGAGCGTTTCAAGGACTTGAGCTTCAACAGGGTTCTTCAGTTTTGGCACTTGCGGTCCTTTTCGTCATCGCTGCAATGCTTCCTAGGCTCCAAAGAGAGCTCTCGCTAGTCCTGAAAGACCACGCTTTTCTTACGGCGTTTAGGGAGGCTCTACCGGAAGCTTCTAGAGAAGAGAAGAAGGAAGCGATGGACAAGCTTGCACTGGTCAGACGACTCACTGACCGGGAGAGGGAGGTAGCCGACCTGCTTCTGCAGGGACGGACCTACAAGGATATCGCACATCGTCTGTTTGTGAGCGAGAACACGGTGAAGTATCACGTCAAGAACATTTACGCAAAGGTCAACGTGCAGAACAAGGTCGAACTTGTAAACCTCCTTACTGAGAGGGTCTCATAGTCTGCTACGACACTTACGGTTGATTCCTCAGATATTAGGCAAACTGCCTTCGCAACTACCCTCAAACTACCCGTTTGTGTGGGGGATTTCCGTTGTGTATAGGCTATTTTGGTCATGGGTGGCAGGAGCAATGACTCCCAAGGTTTTCACCTATACACGAGGAGGGCGCATCGTGAAGAGACTCGCATGTGTACTCGTTGCTATCATGGTGATAGCGGCGTCCGGGTGCAAGGATATTACGGGCACGTACAAGCCTGGCAGCTTCGGCAAGACTCCAAGAGAGAAGGCCATGGTGGAGGCCGTAACCGAGAAGTACGGGGATCTGACCCAAAAAGGAGACCCGCGGTTTCTGGAGGCTAGGATGACGTCTAGCGTAGAAGACTTCGTCCCGGTTGACACTGTATCCAAGTATTCCAAGGACGCACAGAAGATTTTCGCGTGGTTTGTTTACGACAATTTCAGCAAGGATGACATAGAAGTCGAGTGGATATATCTAGACAACGACCATTCCATACACACCTTCAAAGAAAAGTCCGGCGATGACTTTGGCAGGGGAGCTTTTATATTGGAAAGACCAGATGATGGATGGCCTCTCGGCAACTACAAGGTAATCATACGCGGGCGCGGCATTCAGGAGGTTTTGACCTTCGGAATCCACGAGGGCGCCACGGTAGCAACTCCTCTCTCACTGGAGAACGGGAAGTTCGCCCTGTCTCCTACTCCCGGCTGGCATTTCACCCACGGGGAAGTCTACATGAACCCGATGGATGTATCTCTTGTCGGAGGTCGGAGGGGCACTCTGATAGGCACCACAGACGTCATATGGGACTACACTGAAGGCAAGGGCGAGAAAAACAGTCATACCACCACAGTTACGCGAAAATACGATAACGGCAAAGTCATCGCTTCAGGTTCTGCAACTACCACTTGGATAGATCCACCGACCTACTTTGGCGGCGACGAAACGCCGACTGTCAAAGTGGATCGAGTTGTGGAGTCGGATTGGGGTATTCCCAAGTTCAACATCCACTTCGATCTGGCTGATATCAACCCCGGAGGCGCTACTGCAAGTTACATCAGCTTTGTAGGTTCTAACGGCGAAACACATGTCCAGACCTTTCAAGGCAACTTCCAAATGGAAAAAGCCGTCAAAGGGAAAGCGGGCGACAAAAGGGCCATCATCCTCTACCTTGAAGGATACGGGTACAAGTACTGCTACGAGTGGAAAGAGCAGTGAGTTCGTTCACCTGATGAACAGCAAGACAGACCCAGTCGCGTAAGGTGCCTGGGGATCTAGTAGCGGCCCCACGGAGTCTCAACTAGACAACTCCGGGGGCCTTTCTTCTGTTCATCCTTTCTCCACTACCTAGAATCCCCTTCCTCTGCCGACCGGCTTGCCATGCCAACCTACCAAGACGGGCCCCGCAACGGGTCTAAAAACCCGCGTTCGGTCATTACTTGGTTATGAACCCAGTTTCTGGGTGAACCCTTGACGGAATACGGCCTTGCGGAGTGAGGCATGGCCATGATGTCGGCGCATGGAGCAATCGGGCGTCGGGGCCCTCCAGCACAGGGCGGTAACCGCAGCCTCAGCTATACGCAGCAAATGAGGCCTAGAAGGGATGATGCCATTGGACGAGCAGAGAACGGGTTAGGAAGGGATTGGCAGCGCGAATATGGGGGTGGAGTGTGTGAAGAATCGGAAGGTCCTATCATTAGTGTTGACGATTGCAGTGATGCTGTCGTGTTTGGCGATTCCGGCCAACTTGGTATATGCACAGGCTCCCGAAACCACTGTTAGCCTTCTTGGAATCTCCGACGCCATCGCGCCCATCAACGGCGAGGCTCCGGTTGCCGCGATCTTGGAGACCGACCAGTATAGAGGAGAAGTGGTTTGGGAAGGCAACCCCGGCGAATTCGAGGCAGATAAGGCCTACACGGCTACTATCACTCTAGCCGCCAAGGAAGGCTACACGTTTGGCGGAGTGGCAGAAAATGCGTTCAGAGTCTCGTGCGCCATGTCGGCCACTAATGACCCCGACTCAGGTGTGATTACGGCAACCTTCGTTTCCCCACCCGAAGGTTTCATTACTGACGGTCATGGTGTGATGGCTTACACCTACAAGGACGGCGGTACGTTTGACATAAAAGGCTTCTTCTTCGACGGCTGGAAAGGGACTACATCCAGCGACGCAGGTTATGGGACAAGATGCAAGATAGGTGATGAATCCGGAACCATCTATGTCCCTGCCATCGGTGAGCCGGTGCCTGTGGTGCCCAAGAGCGGCGAAGACCTCGGTCTTACAATGGACATTGATTTCGTCTTTATGAAAAACGGTGAAGCGCTTCAGGTCGAATACACTCTGGACAACTCTGGCGATGGGAGTACTACTGTCTCCTTCGGCAGCTGGGCCGACATTATGATCGGAAGCGATGATTGGGCTTCTGTCTTTGTGTTCGATGAGAGTCTGCCTGTGAGTGTCAACCGGGGTTTCAAGATGGTTTCTAACGAGGACGACGACCGCAACGGAAGCGCCGATTATGCCCAGTTCAACTTCTTTGGGAAGCGTTCTGTGGGGGTCACCGATGTTGACACTTTTTGGTATGGGGGCTCCAATACCTTCGATTATGAAGACCCGGACAACGGTGATTACGATTTTTTGTTCACCCAGGTGGAAGACCATTTCTACGAGGGTGACTCGGCCATTGCTTACTCTTGGCAGGATGAGGTCATTGGCCCGCAAGAGACCAAGATCTATTCTGTGGTAATCGGCATCAGTGAAATCGAAAGCCCGGAGGTGCCGACATACACTGTTTCCTATGATGACAACGTCCCAGATGCGATGATCCCAGTCCCAGAAACTCAGCAGAAGACTGAAAACGTCGATTTGGAGATTAGCAAGGCAACACCCGTGCGAAGTGGATACAACTTCCAGACTTGGAATACGGAGCCCAACGGCTCGGGTGAGTCCTATTACCCAGGAGACCTGTACACCTCCAACGCCAAACTAGTTCTGTATGCCCAATGGAGAAAATCTGAATCGCCTTCACCGCCTCCTCCCGAGATAATCGGCGGCAACGTTTCTTACGCTATTACTGCCACGGCAGGGAAGGGCGGCGAAATATCTCCATCTGGAAAGCTGATAGTCAATGAACGGCAAGACAAGGCATTCACAATCACCCCCAATGCCGGATATGTCATTTCGGACGTGTTGGTTGACGGCGAGAGCGTCGGCTCACCAACCGGCTATGTGTTTAGGAGTGTGACCCGCGGCCACACAATCGAGGCTGTCTTTGCCGCTCGGAGAGACAATCCTTTTGAGGATGTTAAGGAGCGCGACTGGTTCTTCGATTCGGTGCTTTATGCCCATCACAGAGGGCTCTTGCTGGGAACA
This sequence comes from Bacillota bacterium, assembly GCA_040771825.1. GTDB lineage: Bacteria > Bacillota > Sulfobacillia > Fermentithermobacillales > Fermentithermobacillaceae > JAXGZG01. Next base: position 664,634 of record JAXGZG010000001.1, read on the forward strand.
AGCGATACTACCTTTGAGCCCCACACTATCACCACCCGGGCCATGATACCAACCATTCTGTATCGAATGGAAGGGAGCCCCGATGTCTCCGAGAATCCTGGGTTCTCCGATGTCGGGCCCGGGCTATGGTACACAGATGGAATTTGGTGGTCCGCGGAGAACCAGATCGTTCTGGGTCTAGAGAACGGCACATTTGCCCCTGATGCTCAGATCACTCGGGAACAACTCGCCGTTATGCTCTACCGCTACGCGGGATACAAGCGCTGGGACGTGAGCGGCAGCGAAGATCTGTCGGTTTTCTCTGACGGAGAGGAAGTATCCCAATGGGCCTTGGAGGCCATCAGGTGGGCTGTGGGTTCCAGTCTCATGAGAGGGAAGGGCGATGGCGTGCTTGACCCCAAGGGTCCTGCGCTCCGCTCGGAAGTTGCCACGATTCTGATGAATCTCATAGAGTTGTACGGAGCAGGTTCCTGATTCCATAGGACGCCATTCACGCACCCCCACAGAGCGACCGGTAGTCGGTTCTGTGGGGGCAGTCTTTTCGAAGTCTGAAGCATCTCCAATTGACTCTTTAGCGTTAAAGCGCTAGACTTCTCGCAGAGGTGGTCTTCGTGGGCACGAGCCGTAAGATTAGCGTATACGTCAGCGATGACCTTCACAGAGCCCTGAAGTCAGCAGCGAGCCTTCGCGGAATTTCCCTTTCCGAATTCATGATCGATGCAGCCAAACAGGTGCTGCATGCTCCAAGTCGCAAGGAGTCTGCGGCGAAAATGGACATGTTGAGGGAGACTTCCAAGCATGTCTATGCTAGAGACGAGATTCGCGAAATGCGGGAAGAAGGTCGGCGCGGTTGGCAAAAGCAGTGACTGTCGATGCTTCGGTTGCTCTGTCGTGGGTGCTTCCGGGAGAAGATACGGCTAGGACACTGGTCTTGCGCGATCGGGCCGCCGATGAACCTGGCCTAGCGCTCCTTGTCCCTCCTACGTTCTGGTATGAAGTATCCAATGCCCTTTGGGTGGGCATCCGCCGAAAACGTCTTGGATACCAGGACGCCTCAGCCGCCCTCGTGGCGCTCATGGAATTTCGATTTGAAATCTGGGTTCCTGAGCCATCGGACTGTCTCCATTTGGCCGTTCACAGCAATATTCCGGTCTACGACGCTGCCTATCTGCAAGTTGCCCTGGAGCGGAAGACAATTCTATGGACCGTCGACCGACTGTTTGCAGAGGCCGCGGTACATCTTGGCGTTTCCATTGAACCGTAGGATACTATCCCCACAGAGCGACCATCAGCCCGCGCTGTGGGGATGTGCTTCTCTCTGGACGTTCTTTGCTCCCTACTCGTCTCTTTTCAGTGCCCAGTCGACGCCCACAAGTTCTAGCGAGAACGTCGCCCCGCACTTTGGGCAAATCTTGGATGTGCCGATATCCGGCGTCGGGCCGTAGTCGATCTCCCACCCGCATAGCGGACAGAAAAACTTTACCGGTGATTCCCCTTGTTCGAGAGACGCTACTGACTCCTTGAAGATGTTGATGTGGCCCATCTCGGAGCGGGCCTGATCCAGGAACAGATCTTTCAGGGCTTGATCCTGAGTCTCCTTGGCAAATTGGGAGTAGGTTGCGCGGGCGACTTCCTCAAACTCCAGGTTCAGTCTCATGTGCAAAAGCGCTGTAACAAGGCCCTTTGCTTGGCCTAGGGTCCCAGAGGCCGCCAGGCGGCGCTGTAAGTGAGCGATCAAGTTGTCCACATGATCGCCTTCCGTCCTCATGACGCCTTCAAGCATGGAGACTAGGTCCGGGTTTTCGAGACTGGCGATCTGATACTGGTAACGGCGATTGGCCCCGTATTCCAGATTCAGGGCGGCTACTACGTTATTCCAATCCACGTCGTCAACTATCTGCTCGGGCTTTGCCCGATTGGCGCGATAGTAGGCATAGGTTATGGGCTCTTGGGATCTAAGAGGTCCCCCGCCTACGACATCCGCTACAAATAGGGTATGGGTGCCGACGTCAGTGCTCATTTCCGGCCTTATGCGGCATTCCAAATAAGATACTCCGTCCGGGATGATGGGACACTGAACCTTGGGCGAAAGCCTGATATCGAGCCCCTGAAACTTATCCCCGCGTCGGCCGGACTGAAAGCCAAACCGCTTGATGTCCTTCATGTTGCCTTTGCCGAGGATGGTGATGGCAAGGAGGCCGGATTGCGAGATGAACTCATGGGTCAGGTTCTGCTTATTTATCCCTAGCGCCAGTCTGGCGGGTTCTGATGTGATCTGGAAGACCGTATTCGCCGCTTGCGCGTTGTACTTGCCGTCACTCACAGAGCTCACCACAAACATGCCGTAGGACAAAGCGAAGAGCCCGGCCTTGATGTCATCCCCGGACTGATCAATGGGGGCTACCGGAGGGGCCGACCAGTTCCGGGGCACTGCCGAAGTCTCGAGTGCAGGAACGGGGGCAGAGGTCCGAGGCGCGTTGTCGGCTATCGGATCTCCTTCATCCCTGGCGATGATCTCCACAAAGGCATCCTTCGATGCTCCACATAGCGGACAAGTGTCGGGCGGTTCAGGCCCTTCGTGTATGTATCCGCAGACTTCGCATTTCCATTTCCTCATGAGAAACCGCCGCAGTAATACCGCGGCGGTCTTCACCTCCTTTTGTCGTAAGGGTGCCACATAGCCACGGGAATACTCTAGGTGCCCACCCGATTTGCATGTCCATACTCTACAATACCCGACAACGGCAGCGCCACATGGATACAAGTCGGATCGTGCAAAAACCCGTCCGTTTCGACCTAGTTGGCAAAGTCGTCGCCCTCGAAGAAGAAATACCGACCGAGACGGAGCCACCTACAAATCCAGAATTTCGGTCATGAAGTACAACGGTGAATCTTGGGAGTTCGTCGGCGAACCGGGTTTTTCTGACGCCGGTGTAACGGAGACTTCTCTGTTTGTGGATGACGGAGTGCCGTACGTGGCGTTTAGTGATTGGAGCAACGTAGGCGGCAAATCCATGGACGGCAGGGTCACCGCGATGAAGTATGACGGCCAGTCTTGGGTGAGATTGGGCAATGCGGGTTTCTCGTTTGGCCAGGCAAGTTGCCTGTCGCTTTCAGTCAGGAACGGCACACCCTTTGTGGCCTATCGGGACGCATCCGCGTCGTTTAAGGCCGCAGTTAGGGGGTTCGACGGCGAGACATGGAAGCCCATAGGTCCCAATTACGTCACGACAAGACAAGCCGAATACCTATCGCTTGTGGCCGAGCAGAACGCTCTGTACTTGGCATACGTTGACTACGTTCCAAACAAAGCTGCGGTGGTGAAATACACTCTCCAGGAGACGGCCAGTGCAGCGGTAGATCCTCTTCCGACGGTAACCAATGAGCAATCGATTACTGTGACAGGGACCGCCCCGGCCGAGAGCGAGGTAGGGGTGTTCTATAGCCTAGACGGCGGAACTGAGACTGAGGCCGGCACTGTGGCAGCCGGTCAGGACGGCCGGTTTGCTTTCGAGTTGAGTCTGGCAGGCGAAGGAACATACAGCATCTCCGCTGCAACTATTGTGGACGGGGTGGTTGGCACGAAGTCGGCACCTGTGACGGTCCTCGTCGACCGCACCGCTCCGGAATCTCCTTCAAATGTGACCGGTACTGCCCTGGATCAAAGCAGTGTGGAAGTCTCATGGACGCCTCCTAGTGACGCCGATCTGGCGAAGTTCTGGATATACAGGGATGACACACTACTTAGGGACGACATCACCTCCACCTCATACGTTGATACGGGGCTTTCACCTCTTACCGAGTATCAATACTCGGTAGCCGCAGTTGACAGAGCGGGGAACGTTTCCGCTTTGGCCTCTACAAGCGTCAATACCGGGGCGGGTGCTGATGTTACGCCTCCTACCCCGGCGACGGATCTATCTGTAGTCTATGAAAGCGGCGGCCTGGCCACGCTGACGTGGGAGCCCGGAACCGACAATGTTCGGGTTCATCTATATGAGGTGTGGCGGACGGGAGGAGAAGGCGAGCCGGAGAAACTCGGCGAAGTGCTTGCCGACCAGGCAACCTTGAGTTACATGGACAGCGGCCTGTCTTCTCTTACCGAGTATAAGTACGAGGTCATCACGGTTGATGCCGCAAGGAATCGGTCGATTCCCTGCGTAGAGTTCCTTACAACCCCGGACATGACCATTTCCACTGCTTCCCTATCTATTAGGCCCAGACTTAGTCCGAATGGGTTGCTCCAGAGCGGGACCACATTCAGTTTCACAGTCTCGGGCGAGCGGAACAGAACCGCAGTTGTCGATCTGCAGCTCAAGACGTGGTTCGATGAGAACGAGGACAAGCAGCCTAAGCCAATGGCCGCGCAGAAGCGCGTGTTTCTGGACGAAAGCCAGACTCGACCCGGTTCCTACAGCGGGACATACGCCCTTCCGGCAGGTACATCAGAGGTAACAGCGGCCGGCGCGAAGCTTCTGGATCCGCTGGGGACCGAAACTGCCCCGATAGTTCTCAGCGGCCTCCCGAAGGAAGTGGCCGGGAGCATCGTAGTTAGCCTTGATCCACCCGTAACTGAAGGATTCACTCTTTTAGCCTGGAACAGCGCAAATGCCGTCGGCGCCTCTCAGCGTTTCGAGGGTTCAGGTCCATATGTTCTGAACGGTTTGGTAGCGGGTGAGTCTAGTCTGAGGGTCTTGTCCGAAAGCGGTAGCATGCTTGCTGGCGGGATCGTTACGGTTCAGCCCGGGGACTCTACCGCTGCTACCCTTACCCCAGCTCAGTTGGCGGACGTTAGGGTAAGGGTTGTAGATCCTGCCGGGCAGCCTGTGAGCGGAGTTCGGGTGACTGTGTTCAATGATACCCTAGACGCCACGCGGCCGGCGGCTACCGGTATCACGGGGGAAGACGGGTATGCCCCTATCGCCGAAGGCTTTCTTGCCGGCGAAACCGTCAGGGTAGCAGCCGTTCTCCAAGGGGATAGCCAGGCGCTTCCCTATGTAAGGCAGACCGAGAAATCTATTGAGGCGGCAGTGGGGACTAACATAGTGGAGGTCCGGCTGCAGAGCCTACCGGTCGGAACCCTTAAGGGTGTGACCCGTGACACCGGCGGACTCACGCTTGGCGGCATAGTTGTCACTGCAAGCGCATACTCCGATGGTCGCAACATCACTGTGTCCACCGTGTCAGGGAAGACTGACGGTGCCTATGAACTTCGGGTACCTGCAGGAGAGTGCACGGTGGATGCCGCGAGCGGGACTCGCAAGTATGTCATGGCGGCACCGATGAGAGTTGCACTGGAAGAGAATCAGGAGAAGTTCCTCGACCTAACGCTGGATACGCGGGGGTCGGGACAGATCGATCTTGACATGACCATCGCGTACCTTGATCAACCTGAGCAGAGGATCAGCGAGTTCAGTATGGTAGACGTACTGCACTACGACATCCGGCTTAACGGAGGATTCTTTGGAGGGTTTCCGGTTACCGTTTGGGGGCGCCCCGGCGACGTCTTCACGGTGAGCGCGGATGGCGGCGAGGTAAGGTTGCCTTACCAGTCAGTACAGGTGACGTTGGACGAATCGCGGCGAGCACAGGCCCAGATACGACTAGAAGAGAAGTCTCGCGTCAACTTGACGTTGGTCGACGAGAATGGAAGGCCTTACGAAACGCCAGATGAGAAGTTTCTTGTCACGCAGGTGTACTCTGAGCGGTCCGGTTGGCTATCGGATCGACATTCCTGGACGGCAACCATATCAGGCAGCAACTGTAGTATCAGCTTCAAGACTCCGGGCAGCTATAGGATAGAGTTTACCGAAAAGAGCCTCGATCCCAACAACTTCAGTTTTCACGGACGACGTGCCGTTATCGGCAAGGTGGAAGCGGAAGCGGGGAAGATAGTCGATCTCGGAGAGATCCGGATGCAGTCTCGATCTGGTCTCTTCTCGGGTTCAGTGACGTGTGTTCCCGGTGAGGCCGTGCCCGGCTCGACACTTAGTTTGAGAGCAGAGTTTGGACTGTCGCCTCTTACCACACCGTCCACGGCCATAGACACCAAGGTGTTTCTTGGAGTTCCATCCGGGACTGCGCTGGTACCGGGAAGCGTGACTTTGGATGGTCAGCCCGTGGCAACCGAAGTTGTCGATGGGAGCGTCTGCCTATCTCTTGGCGACGTTTCTCTATCCCCTGATAGAGTATCGGTCGTTACCTACCAGGTTCGGCTAGAAGGGACGTTCAGTGGCTCGGAAGTGCCTGCCAAGGTCTGGGTCCAGTGGGGCCGTGAGACCGACCGGGCGACAGACGACTTGGTCCAGGCCGTAGTGCCGCTAGTGCAGGTTACCGTCAACGTGCCTTCCAGGCTTGCCCGGATTGACCCAACGATTTGGGGAAGGGCACCTGTCGGGTACACGGTCCTGGTATACGACGGTGACATTCTTCTGGGGCAGTCAAGAAGCTCCGCAGCAGGTTTCTGGTTCCTAAAGGCCACGCTCCCCGACTTGGGGAATGGCTCAATCCACAGGATTCAGGCTCGGGTTTTGGACCACCCGACTGGAGTTGTCCAGTCAGAGCAAGTTGAGGTTATCTTCGACGCTAATCAGCCCGAACTTGTTCAGATGACAATGAGCCAACAAGGTTTGGGTACGGTGACGGCAGACCCATCAACGTCTGTGCCCAGGTTCCCGTTCGTTACTGTGCCGGGCAAACCGCTAGACTTCTCTCTCTACTTCAGCGCTGCAAATAGGGTGACGAAAGTAAGGGTTTTCCTAGGCAACGTGAGCGCCGTGGCCTACTGGCAGAGTGACGGTTCGTTCAAGGCGTCCATACCTACACCTAGGCCCCCATACCCGCGAGAACTCGGTGACGTACATGTGTTCTACGATGTCCGGCCTGACGTTGACGTTCTTTCGAAACCCGCACCCAGCCTAGATGAGGTTCGTAACAGGGTACCGGCAGAGCTAAGCAACTTCGAGATTCTTGACATCGGCTCTGTTGATCAGGGGCCGGATGCGGCGCCAGGCTCCGCGTCAGCATTTGTCGAGTTCAAGCCGAGCGAGGACTCTGATGTTACCGCTCGGGTTGAGCTGACTCTGGAAAAGGACGTGCCATACACACCTACAGCCCAAGACATCAGATTCGTTGAGTCCTCAGGCGTGCCCGTGTACGGTTTTGGCATGTCAATCTTCCCCTCCGATCCTCATACGGTCACCAACACAATATCGGTTCAGGTACACGGGTATATTCCTCAGTCCCTGGTGGAATCGCAGGGGGTAGAGGCCGCGATGCAGGCGCTGATGGGTGCGGCGATGGCTCAGAGCAGAGGCGTTGGTCTATCTGCACCGTTGCAGCCCATGGCACCCAGCCTAGACGTTGTAGTCAAAGTCGGCTCCAAAATTACCTTCACCACTGGCCAGGCCTGGGATGTTTACGATGCCGCCGACACCATCGCCGACCGGTTCGGCGTGTCGGACCAGCTTAGGCAGCTAGAGGATCTTCTGGACCAGAGCACCGATTGCGGCTCGAGCTCATCCCAATATCGGGAACAGATTGAGCATCTCGCCACCAAAGCGATGATCGCCGAGGCAGCCAAGTTGGGATTGATGATTGCCGGAAGTGCTTTGGCGCCAGCCACTTTCGGCTTTGGGACGTTGGCCGTTTGGGGGATAACCGAGGCCATGGAATGGGCCATGGATCGTGAGATGCAGCAGAACATGGACGATGTGAGACGCCAAATGCAAGAGGATGCCGAATGCAAGCGTGATGACGATAGCGATGAAGATGATCCGACGAAGCCTCCCAGAAAGCCCAGGCGCAAGATCAAAGCCGCCAGCCCGGTTCCCATCTGGGATCCAAGCGGTTATGTGTATGAGGCGGTACCTGAGAACCGGCTGGAAGGTGTTACGGCAACCGCCCTCGAGTTTGACTCGAAAACCGAGACATGGGGTGTGTGGGACGCGGCCTGGTTCGGACAGTCGAACCCCCTGATCACCGACCTCTTTGGCAAATACGGTTGGGATGTGCCCAGCGGTTTCTGGCAGGTCATGTACGAAAAGCCGGGCTACCAGACGGCATACAGTTCCGTGCTGGAAGTGCTGCCGCCCCACTTCGACGTCAACGTGGGAATGGTGTCTTTGGCGCAGCCGGAAGTGACTTCTGTGGTGGCGGCCCCAGACGGCAGCTATGTAGAATTCACATTCAGTAAGTACATGCTGGCCTCGACTTTCGCGACCTCGACCGTGGCTGTGGCTCCGGAGGGCGGTACCGAGGATTGGATTCTGGGAACGGTCTCGGCGGTTGACGCTGTCGAGGTTGGAGGCACTAACCTTGCGCGCAAGGTGCGATTCGAGCCCGCCGAACCGTTGACGGTCGGAGGCAAGTACGATGTATGGGTCAGCTCAGCGGTTCAGAGTTACGCGGAGATTCCCTTGGGCGCTGACTTCACCCGAACTATCACCATAACCAAGGTTTCTGATGTCTTTGGGGCATCGACTACGGCAGGCGACGGAAAACTCACAGTGACGTGGACGGATCCTTCTGAAGAGATTCAGGAGGTCCGGGTGTACTGGCGTCCAAACGGCGCGCCTACGTACAACGGTCCCGTTAGCGTTTCTCCGGGAGCAGGCAGATGCAATCTTACGGGGCTTTCCAATGGCACCATGTACGAAATTCGGATAACCACTATCAATGCGGTTGGGATGGAATCCCTCGGAGTCACCGTGACGGGAAGACCCGTCGCACCTACACCGCCTGTTATCCCATCTGATGAACCTGTGTCCACCGGACCGCGCGGCACTCGTTTCCCTGTGGGTTCCGCCGGCGGGCAGATAAGCGGATTCGATGGCAGGTTGACTGTGGGCTACTCAGATGGGACTTTCCGGGATGGGCTCGCCCTTTATCTGGATGAGACTCAGGGAGGAATCTCCGCAGGCAGCTTGCTGGAACAGGGCTTGATAGTTCTCACCCCCGCCTATTGGCTGACTTTGAGCAATGGCAAGCCAGAGAAGCCCGTTTTGGTCACGTTCAAGTTCGATCCAGACAAACTGGGCGATATTGACCCGCGGCTACTGGGTGTCTACCGGCAGGATGACAAAGACCCCAATAGGTGGACATATGTCGGCGGTGTGGTTGACGTCGGCCACGGATACGTCTCGGTATGGCTATCTGGTTTCAGCGCGTACGCTGTGATGGCGCGGGACGTGAAATTCCTGGACATGGACGCCCACTGGGCAAGAGATGAGGTCAAGGTCCTAGCCGCTCATGGAATAGCGGCAGGGAAGGGCGAGGGACGGTTTGACCCGGACGCTCCTGTTACCAGGGCCGAGTTTGCCAAACTCCTTGTCATGATGCTCATGCAGGATGCGCGCAGAGGCATACGGTTCGAGATTCCTCAGTCAGCGACATTCGCGGACGCAAACGCCAACGCCTGGTACTATCCCTACGTCGAAACGGCGGCGCTTCACGGCATAGTCACAGGTGATACCGGCCGGTTCAGGCCCGACGATCCTGTCAGTCGACAGGAGATGGCGGCCATGATTGTCCGTGCCATGGGACTAGAGGCCAAAGCAAGTCTACTGAAGGATCGCGCTCTGAAGTTCGACGACGCCAAGAATGTCGCTCCGTGGGCCAACGGATATCTTGGCTTGGTGCTCTTCAAGGGGATAATGAGGGGCTTGAGCGACACCAACCTCGGGCCGGTGGACAAGGCGACCCGCGCACAAGCGGTCGTAATGATAGTTCGGACCATGGAGAGGATGGGGGAGATCATGGCCCTCGAGATCGTCAGCGGCACAGTGCGCCAGAGCGATATCGAAGGCAAGCACTACGAGATCGAGACTCTAATAGACGGCAAATCCACCGTCTGGACGCTTATCCCTGATGGTGGCATGGATGGTGTCATCGGACGCAGGCTTGAAGGATCAGTAGGCACTCGGGTGGACGTCAAGGGCATTCTAGAGACCGGACCCAATATCTACATGCGCGGCCCTGTGCTCCGGGTTGTGACAGTGCTCTTGCCCAATTGCCCTTTGTGTGAGTAATCGTGGTGGAAAGGGAAGGCGATGAAGGGGTGCTAGAGGCACCCTTTCATTCTGAGAGGGCAGTCTAGGGAATCGGTAGTCTAGAAGTGTCCTTTCTATTGATCTGCACTTTCCTTCGGGATATAATCCGTGAAAGTCATATTTACGTGGCGTAGAAGAGGACAGTACTGAAAGGCTCAGTTTAAGAGAGGGAAGGCCAAGGGTGAAAGCCTCCTACGAGCCCCAAGGGAACACCCCCTCGGAGCCTCCGGCGGAGACAGTAACGCCGGCGCGAGAGGCCCGTTAAAGCTTCGCGTGAGGATGGGAACGAATATGTCCTGAGGCAGCAAAAGGCAGCAGATGCAACCTCAGGAAGCCATACGTACCCATCGGTAAGGGTGGAATCGCGGTACCCCGCCCCTTATGGGCGGGGTTTTCCTATTCTCGAAGGAGGAGTCGCAGATGGAAGAAAACTCGGAACACAAAGTGTCATGGCTGGAATCGGCTTGTGCAGTGCCTGCCGGCAGTACCTATCTAGATGTCAAGAAAGCTTTTCAGTGGAAGAACGACGTCCTCATGGTCAACACCGGGGATGAAGCCAAAGAGCTCAGATCCAAGGTATGCGGAGATTGCGATGTAGTGCCCCTCACATTTGACGATGCCAGGGCCCGATGGGCTCTGAGGCATACCGCCGCTCACGTGCTGGCTCAGGCAGTCATGCGGTTGTACCCGGAAGTCAAACTGGGAATCGGTCCGGCCATTGAGGACGGTTTCTATTACGATTTTGATTCGCCCGTGTCTTTTGGTCCCGACGCTCTGGCCAAGATCGAAGAAGAGATGAAGAAGATTGTCTCGGAGAACCTGCCGGTTACCAGGGAAGAAGTCGACAAAGAGGCGGCCCGCAGCCTATTCGCCCAAGACAATCAACCTTACAAGCTCGAACTCCTGGAAGACTTGCCCGAGGGAGAAACTATCTCTCTGTACAGGCAGGGCGAGTTTGTCGACCTTTGCGCTGGGCCTCACGTCCCGTCAACCGGTTATGTTAAGGCGTTCAAACTCCTGAGCGTAGCGGGGGCCTACTGGCACGGAGACGAGAAACAAGCCATGCTGCAAAGAATATACGGCACGGCCTTCGTCAAGCAGAATGACCTAGACAAGTATCTTGAACGCCTCGAAGAGATCAAGAAGCGGGATCACAGACGATTGGCCAAAGACCTCGACCTTTTCAGCCTCCAGGAAGAGGGCGGGCCGGGTCTCGTGTACTGGCATCCAAAGGGCAGTATCATCAGAGAAGAGGTCGAGAACTTCTGGCGGCAAGAGCACCGCAAACGAGGCTACGACATTGTCTACTCGCCCCACATAGCGAAGCTAGACTTGTGGAAACAGTCGGGCCACTGGGGCTGGTACCGGGACAGCATGTACGCGCCTATGGCAATCGAAGAGGTAGAATACCTCCTCAAGCCCATGAATTGCCCGTTTCACATCTTGATATTCAGAAACGACACCAGAAGCTATCGCGACTTGCCCATTAGGACCGCTGAACTGGGCACAGTCTACCGTTACGAGAGGTCCGGGGTACTTCACGGAGCGCTTCGTGTGCGAGGTTTCACCCAGGACGATGCTCACCTTTTCGTGAGGCCGGATCAGCTTGTGGAAGAAATTGTGGGGGTTTTGGAACTCACTCAGTTCATGATGGAAACCTTCGGGTACAAAGAGTATGAGTATATGCTGTCGCTGAGGGATCCCCAGGACAAATCGAAATACGTGGGCGACGACGATGTATGGGAGCCCGCCCAAGAAGCCATCGAAACTGCACTCAAACGCAAAGGGATTTCCTATAAGGTCGACTTAGGCGAAGCCAAGTTCTACGGGCCTGCCATCGATGTGAAGATCAAGGACGCGCTGGGTAGAATGTGGCAAGGCCCCACTATCCAGGTTGACTTCAACCTGCCTGAACGGTTTGACATAGCCTACATCGGCGAGGACGGGGCCCGTCACCGCCCGGTGATGATTCACAGGACAGTCCTTGGGAGCATGGAAAGGTTCATCGCCGGACTGGTTGAGCACTACGCCGGCGCGTTCCCGATGTGGCTTGCGCCAGTGCAGGTTCAGGTTATTCCGGTATCCGAGAAACAAGCGTCCTATTCCGAAAAAGTCACCGCGGCTCTAAAGGATGCCGGCCTCCGGGCAGTCTCTGACTTAGGCTCGGCCAAAATGGGGTACAAGATCAGGCAAGCTCAGCTGCAGAAGGTGCCGTACATGCTGATTGTCGGCGCAAAAGAAGCCGAAGCTGGCACGGTGTCTGTGAGGCATAGAGCAGAAGGCGACCTAGGGGCGGTAGCCCTAGACTGCTTCGTCAGGCAGGCGGCAGAGGAAGTCAGCACCAAGTCTCTTAACCCCATTGTGACCAAGGCGGACCCCAAGGGGGGCGATTGAGACAATCAAGGGACAACTGGTCGAAAGTGACAGGCCAAAGCATCTATGCTATACTAGCATGCGAAGTAGAAGCCATCCGCTTCTCACCTTACGGTCCAAGCAGGCTGGTAAGGTACACATGACGAAGACGTTTCCAAGAGGAACGCGCAGATGTGTCGTGGGCGGGTGGACTACCTGCCCACGATTTTGATTTTGAAAGGAAGGTGGCACGCAATCAGTCAGGACCAAAGAGTTAACGAGTCCATCCGTGTCAGAGAGGTGAGGCTGGTTTCCCAGAACGGAGAGCAGCTTGGGATAAAGCCTACTCACGAAGCGCTGCGGATTGCCCGGGATCTTGGTTTGGATCTCGTGGAAGTCGCGGCTCAAGCTAGGCCTCCCGTATGCCGGCTTATGGATTACTCGAGGTGGAAGTACGAGCAGTCCAAGCGGATGAAAGAGGCCCGGAAGAAGCAGAAGGTACAAGATGTGAAAGAGATCAAGATGAGGCCCACTATCGATAATCACGATTTTGAAGTTAAGGCTAGAGCCTCGGAGAGGTTTCTTGGCGAGGGCGACAAAGTCAAGGCTACAATTATGTTCCGCGGTAGAGAAATGTCTCACCTGGACATTGGCCAAAGAGTCCTAGAAAGATTGCTTGAGCGGGTTAAGAGCATTTGCGTCGTTGAGAGGGCGCCCAAGATCGAGGGCCGGAACATGATAATGGTTCTCTCTCCGAAGCCCCAGCCTCAAGTTCAGCCCGGAGCACAGAAGCCAGCGGATGCAGGGCCAGCACAAGATACAGGGGTTTAAGGAGATGTTCTGACGTGGCCAAAAACAAGATGAAGACTCACAGCGGGGCCAAGAAACGCTTCTTTGTGACCGGTACCGGGAAGATCCGGCATTTCCACTCGGGACACAGCCACAGGCTGTCGGGCAAAGACGCCGCCCGCCGGCGCAGGCTCAGGAAGGACTCTGAGATCAGCGAAGTCTCGAAGAAGAGAATCCGGACTCTCATCCCTTACAAGTAGGTACACCAAAGAAGTCTGAAAGAGGGTAACATAGATGCCTCGCGTAAAAACCGGCATGACCAACAAACACCGGCACAAGAAGGTATTGAAGCTTGCCAAGGGCTATTGGGGCAAGCGTTCCAAGTCGTTCCGTATGGCCAACGAGACTGTAATGAAAGCTCTTCATTACGCCAGACGTCACAGGCGTGAGAAGAAAAGGGAGTTCCGGAGCTTGTGGATCGCCCGCATCAACGCAGCGGCTAGGCTTAATGGCATGAACTACAACACGTTCATAAGCGGTCTAAAGAAGGCCGGAGTGGAAATTAACAGGCAGATGCTTTCGGATTTGGCTATTGCCGACGCTAAGTCTTTTGCGGATTTGGTGTCGGTGGCCAAAGGCCAGTCTTCTCTTTAGTTGCTAGACTGGAGGAACCCTTTTGTCAGCGAACCCTCGCGGAGGCTTATGGGCGAACCCTACGCGGATTGTTGTTATGTCCTTTGCCCTAGTCATCATATTTGGGACCGCGCTTCTGATGTTGCCTGTGTCCACTTCGAGAGGACAGTCGCCTAGTCTCATGGAAGCGGCATTCACAGCTACCTCGGCCACTTGTGTCACAGGGTTGGTCGTGGTCAATACGGCGTCTTTCTGGAGCGTGTGGGGGAAGATCGTGATCTTGCTCCTAATTCAGGTGGGCGGCCTAGGCCTCATGACCTTTGCAACCGCCCACGCTCTAGTGGTAGGGCGGAGGATTGGGCTTCGCGAACGCATGCTGATCCAGGAGCAGACCGGCATTTGGAGCCTGTCAGGCGTGGTCATGCTCATGAAGCGCATTATTGTGGCTACCTTCGCTTTTGAGGCTTTGGGAGCAGTCATCCTTGGGGTAACATTTGGCATTACCCGTGGTCTGTCTTGGGCGCAGAGCGCATTCTACGGCGTGTTCCACTCAGTATCCGCGTTTTGTAACGCGGGATTCGACATAATTGGTTCCAGTCTGGTTGATTATGTGGATAACGCCACGGTGATTCTGACCGTCGGGATGCTCATCATCCTGGGCGGTTTGGGGTTCCACGTCATGGTCGATCTTTACCAGACCCGAGGGAGATGGTCCGACCTGAAGCTCCATTCCAGAATGGTACTGAAGGCAACGGCTGTTCTAATCGCCTTGGGCACCTTTTTGACTCTGGCTATGGAGTGGGGCAATCCCGGGACATTGGGGAATCTGAGTCTCAAGGGGAAACTCCTGGCATCGTGGTTTGGGGCGGTGACTCCCAGGACGGCAGGGTTCAATAGTTATCCTGTAGGGAATCTGTTGCCTTCCAGCGCCTTCATGACCATTATTTTGATGTTCATCGGCGCCTCGCCCGGGGGCACTGGAGGAGGCGTGAAGACCACGACTTTCGCAGCGGCCATCAAATCCGTCACCAATACCGTGAGAGGACAAGGCGACGTCAATTTCGGTAAGCGCAGGATTCCAGCGGGAATCGCCCAGAAGGCTATAGCCATTATCTCCTTGGCATTGGTGCTTGTGATTCTGGTCACGCTTGTTTTGTCCTGGACAGAAGAAGCAGACTTCCTAGACATCTTGTTTGAAGTAGTATCAGCTTTTGGCACTGTTGGGTTGTCCAGGGGCATCACGCCATGGCTTTCAGGGGTGGGCAAAATCCTCCTTATGGGCGTGATGTTTGCAGGCCGGGTGGGACCCTTGAGCCTCGCCATGGCTTTGTCGGGAGCGCCAAAGCCCTCCGGCATACGGTTTCCTGAAGAGCGGATTACCGTCGGGTAGCGCAAAGGTGTGTGATTTACTTGGCTAAGGAGTTTGCCGTCATAGGCTTGGGTCGTTTCGGATCTAGCCTCGCCGCCACGCTTACGCGCCTTGGCGCCGAGGTTCTTGCCATAGATGTTGACGAGGAGCAGGTGCGCAATCTGGCTTCCGTTGTAACTCAGGCGGTTCAAGCTGACGCCACCGACAAGAACGTCCTACAGGAGTTGGGAATAAGGAACTTCGACGTGGCTATTGTGGCCATGAGCGCTTTTGAGGCGAGCCTTTTGGTTACCCTTTACTTGAAAGAGTTTGGCGCTAGACGGGTTGTGGTGAAAGCCGCCAGCGAGGTTCACGGCAAGATCTTGCAGCAAATAGGGGCAGATTCGGTAATCTTCCCCGAGAAAGACATGGGTGAAAGGCTCGCGTTCTCGCTAGTCTCAGGAAGCGTCATCGATCACATCGAGCTAGCCGACGACTATACTGTGGCAGAAATCGTCATCCCACCTGCCCTAGCCGGCAAGACCTTGAGGAATCTTGACATGAGGAATCGCTTCGGTCTGACGGTGATGGCCATTAAGAGAAGCGGTATCGTCAATATGTCTCACAGCCCCGATCAAGCCTTGCATGAGGGCGACATTCTGGTGGCCATAGGGCCCACCCATGGTGTGCAAAGGCTCAACGAGATATTCGAAAGAGGATAGTTGACCGATGGATGTACCGTGGCGGCTCGTAAAGAGCCTGCATGCCAAGAAGGAGAGAACCAAGACGCATCTGACAGTAGCCGAGGGGCCGCCTTCGGTGCTGTCAGGCTTGCTTTCCCAGGCGGTCTTTGAGTTCTTGGTCATGGATACCGAAATGGAGGTTACGGCAAAGGGTCGAGAGATAAGGGATGCTTTGGCCCAGCACCCCAACCCGGGTCAGGTGTTGACGGTCAGTCCATCCCTTTTCCAAAGGATGTCTGGGACAGAGACCCCCCAAGGGGTTCTTCTGGTATTGCCGTTCCCGTTTGGATTTCTGACTCCGCTCCCCAAGAGCCCGTGGGCCGAACCGCTACTAGTTGTGGTAGTTGACGTTCAAGATCCCGGCAATGCCGGTACTCTCATCAGGAATGCGGCAAGCGTGGGGGCGTGGCAAGTCTCATTTGCAGGCGATGCAGTTGATCCGTTTTCGCCCAAGTCGATTCGCGCCTCTGCGGGAGCCATTTTTCAAGTCCCGGTTTTTTGCTACGCAGACCCCGTGCTCCACGTCCGTGGTCTGCTAGACACGGGGTCAACGGTCTACAAGACGGTTCCCAGGGGTGGCATTCTTCCGTGGGAAGCTCGCCTGGATAGAGGCTCGGCCTTGGTTCTTGGAAACGAAGGCCAAGGCCTGCGCAAGGAAATTGACTCTCTTATACCCCGTGCCATCTCTATCCCAATGCCCGGAGGCACTCAATCCCTCAATGTAGCCACGGCTTCGGCTATGCTGTTGTACGAGGCCGCCAGACAAAGAACAGTACGCACCCATCATTAGCTTTCTTTGTGACGAGTCTTGGGCGTGCTATAATACGAGAAAGGGAACTGGGAAAGCGGGGGGTAGTCTTGAAGTTGGCAAAGGCGTTCTGGTCTGTCTTCGAGAAGACAGGTTCAGTAATGGCTTACTTGCTCTACCGCCACTACCTCGAGATCTCCACAGACCAATCAGGGAAGACAGAGAATCACTAATATCCTAACCGCATAAGGGGCCATGAAGGAGAACGTGGGTCGGAGGAAGCGAACAGAGAGGGGAAGGTGCGCTGAGACTTCCCTACGATAGACCGGTCGGAATTCGCTCTGGAGCCTCCGGGCTGATAGTGTAGGTCCGGCGTGACCTTCGCGATAAGAAGGCATTGAGAGGGCCGGAATCGGCCAAGATGTGGTGGTATCGCGGAAGCGAGAGCTTTCGTCCCGTTCTTTGGGGCGAAAGCTCATTTTGTTTACGATTATGAAGGGGGACCGAGCACCATGGACCAAAGTCGCATGGATGCCCTTTTGCATGAGGCCCAAGAGGAAGTGGAGAAAGCTTCCACTTTGGCCGAGCTTGACCAACTGAGACTTCGCTTTTTGGGAAAGAAGGGCCAGGTTACAGCGCTTCTTAAGACGATTGGCTCTCTTACTGCCCAAGCGCGTCCCGCTTTCGGCGCCAAAGTCAACGCTTTGCGGGTGAGTCTGGAAGAGGGCATCGAGAACAGGCGAAAGGCCATAGAGACCAAAGCGCTCCTAGACAAAGTGGAAAGTGAAACTATCGACGTGACTCTTCCTGGGGCAATAGTCGAGGTGGGCGGACTTCACCCCATCACCAAGGCTCTTCGGGAAGTTCAGAACATATTCTACGGAATGGGTTTCACCGTCTACGAAAGTCGGGAAACAGAGACCGACGAGATGAACTTCGTCATGCTTAACCTAGCTCCAGGACACCCTGCCAGAGACATGCAGGACACCATGTACCTTACAGAATCAACCCTATTGAGAACCCACACGTCCCCGGGACAGATCCGGGCTATGCGGGACAAGAGAGGAGCACTTCCGGTCAGGCTGATCGTGCCCGGCAGGGTATACAGGCGAGACCCGGCCGACGCATCCCATTCGCCAGTGTTTCATCAGGTAGAGGGGTTAGTAGTTGACCGGAACGTGACATTTCGCCACCTAAGGGGCGTATTTGGGGCATTCGCTCGCAAGTTCTTCGGTGAGGATACGGAAATCCGGATGCGTCCAAGTTTCTTCCCATTTACAGAACCCTCTGTGGAGATCGATGTGTCATGCATTTTCTGTCACGGAAAGGGCTGTTCGGTGTGCGGTCAATCCGGTTGGTTGGAGTTGTCTGGGGCAGGCATGGTTCACCCCAGAGTCATCAGAAACGGGGGATATGATCCCAAAGAGGTAACGGGATTTGCCTTTGGTTTCGGCCTAGATAGGGCCGTCATGCTGAAATACGGCATCGACGACTTGAGGGTGCTTTTAGGCAACCACAAGCGTTTTCTTTCGGAGTGGCGCGGCCTCTAGACATGGCGCCAATCCGGCCGAATCTTGGCGAGGAGGGAAGAGTCTGCACCCTAACCTAAAGGGCGCAGGCACGCTTATATGAACGTAGTTTGGAAATGGCTCAAGGATTACGTGGATATTCCCTGGGATCCCCAAGAGGCAGTCGACAGGTTCACAATGGCAGGCCTCAAGGTTGAGTCCTTATCTGACCAGCGCCTGGACCTATCGGGGGTCGTATCCGCCAAAGTACTGGAAGTTGTGCCTCACCCCCAAAGACCTGATCTGAAAGTAGGCACTCTCTACGACGGGACCCAGCGCCTTTCAGTGGTGAGCGGCGCCCCCGGGTTCGCCCAGGGCAACGTGGTGCTCCTGGCTACGCCGGGCTCCAATCTCCCTGGTGGGATTACCGTTTCCACCATGGAGATCGCCGGAGTGCCATCTCAAGGGATGGTTGTGTGTTCCAACGAGATACTGTCTGGGGAGACTCACAGACCTGGCGAAGATATCATCCTTTTGCCGGGAACCGCGCTTTTGGGGAAGCGTGCTCAAGACCTTCTGGATCTAGACGACTATGTCATTGAGCTTGAGTTGACTGTCAACTATTCTCACTGCCTTTCCATGTTGGGGGTGGCAATAGAGGCTGCGGCTCTCGCCGGAAAGCCCCTCAAACTGCCCAAGCCGCTCCAAGAATGGGATTTCGCAGGGTTCTTGGGCAGCAGGGCGCCTGCCGAACAGACCGGTTACACGGGAGAATTCAGGATCGGCTTGCCCGACCCTGACCTTTGCCCAAAGTACGTAGGCAAGGAAGTCAGGAATATTACCTTCGGGTATTCCCCCGTGTGGATGGAAAGGCGTCTAATGCTGGCGGGCATGAGGCCAATAAACGCAGTGGTGGATGTTACCAACTATGTGATGCTCGAGACCGGGCAGCCTCTTCACGCTTTTGATCTTGATAAGATTCAAGGCAAAACCATCAGCGCCAGGCGGTCAAGACCTGGAGAGACCATACTTACGCTTGATGGAGAGACCAGAGACCTGGCCCCGGGCACTTTGATAGTGGCCGATGGGAGCGGCCCTGTGGCTGTGGCGGGGGTTATGGGGAACCTGACCACGGAAGTAACGCCTTCCACCAAGAGTATCTTGTTGGAGTCGGCGTATTTCGACCCGCTTTCTGTAAGGCGAACCTACCGACAAATGAAGCTTCGCACTGAGGCGGCCATCAGGTTTGAGAAAGGGATTGATCCGTCGGCTCAGCCTGCAGTGGCTGAGAGGGCTGCATGGCTTGCGGCAAAGATCGCCAAAGGGGAGCCGGGCCAAGGTTACGCCGAGGCGGATCATAGTAGCCACCAGGTGAGGCGCCTCAGTTTTCACACAGGCGAGTTACAGAGGACTCTTGGCGTCGACATCCCCAAAGAGGAGTGCAGGAAGATACTGGAAGGTCTCAGGTTCGGCGTTACTCCCGTCGAAAAGGAAGGGGACCGCGTCCTAGATGTGACCGTTCCTCCCAGACGGGTTGATATTGAGGAAGAGGTTGACCTTACTGAGGAGATAGCCAGGTACTACGGGGTCAACTACTTCGAGCCCCTGGATCTGGATAGAGCAGCGCCCGGCGGTCCTCCAGACATAAACTTCGTGAGAAAAGACCGCTTGAAGGACATCCTCGTTTCTTTGGGCGGTCTTGAGTGCGTCACCAATTCGCTTTTGGCGCCATCTGATATACAGGGGATGGGCTGGGATCAGGACGATCCGAGACAGAAATCGGTACCGCTCATGAACCCGCTGCTGTCCAACGAGTCTTTGCTCAGGACTAGTCTTCTGCCGGGGCTTATCAAGGTAGCAGTCTCTAACCAGCGTTCTAAGGTAGAAGGCGGGCTCTTCTGGGAAATCGGGCGCGTGTTCTTTGAATCTTTGGGAGAGGAGTTGCCTCGGGAAGCGACACAGCTCGCCATCATGTACTATGGTACTACCAGACCTAAAACATGGATTCAAGACCAGGGTGAAGCGTCCTTTTTCGGCATGAAAGGTTTAGTGGAATCGCTTCTTGCTCTTCTGGGGATTCAGGATGCGGTCTACCTTCGTCGGGCAGGGATGCCGTTCCATCCTGGAAAATCCGCCAAGATTGTGGCGGGAGGCTCCACTTTGGGCGAGATCGGCGAGATTCACCCTGTGTGCATGAAGGATTTTGATGCCGCGGGACCGTTGGTAATGGCATGGTTTTCGGTGGACGCCTTGTTGGCCTTGGCCCGGGAACCCTCTTACGTGGAGGTCCCCCGGTTCATGCCGGTGGAAAGGGACTTGGCTGTGGTTGTAAGCGAGGACACACCGGTGGGGGAGATTCTCCAGTGTGTAAGGACGTCAGCCGAGAATCTGGTGTCTTTGGAGGTCTTCGACGTCTGGAGAAAGCCTCCCGTACCAATCGGGAAGAAGAGCGTGGCTATGCGACTTGTGTACCAGGCAGGCGACAGAACACTAACCGAAGAAGAACTCGCAGAGGACAGGAAGAGGGTGTTGGAGGCTTTGTCCGCAAGGTTCGGCGCGGAGCAGAGATTATAGGATATGCACAAACGGGAAATCGCCCACTCACTGAGGGCCATGGGCGCTCTTCTGGAGATCAAAGGGGAAGAGGGCTTCAAGGTTCGGGCTTACGATAGAGCGGCCCAGACTATTGAGCGCGGCGATTTCCCGCTTTTGGAAATGGCCAAATCAGGCAGGCTTCTGGATATCCCCAACGTTGGCAGAAATCTTGAGCCCAAGATTAGGGAACTTATCCTGACGGGAAGGTCTTCTTACCTGGAGAACCTCACAGAAGAGGTGCCGTTGGGCCTATTGGACCTTCTCAGGGTGCCGGGCATAGGGCCCAAGACGGCTCGGATTCTTCATGAGTCTTTGGGCGTATCTGGCCTAGAAGATCTTCAGGTCGCTTTGGAGGCTCACCAGGTGCAGGCCTTGCCCGGAATAGGCAAGAAGCGTCAAGACGAGATGGCCGTGGGGTTACGGGAGATCCGCAAATACGCGGGCAGGACTAGCTTAGGGGTAGCGTTACCCGTAGCCCATGACCTTCTGGCCTCCTTGGCGTCTAAGGATATATCCGGAACGCCCGTGGGCGAACTGGGGCGTTGCCAAGAAACCGTTGCAGCGCTGGAGATCCTTCTGAAACTGGGCCCCAAAGACACTCCTGCGTCCCTCATGAAACGGTCTGGGATTATCCCTATCTCAGATAGGGACGCTCTGTGCCAAGCCTGGGATGCAGCAGATGGAAAGTTCGTTTTTAGCACGGGACTTGGCATCCCCTTGGTCCTCTACTTCGAGCAAGAATCCAACTACTGGCCTAGGGCAACTTGGCTTACAGGTCCTGAAGAATACATCGGCCATCTGGTGAGGAAGGCATCCCTTAATGGGCTAACCTTTGAGGCCCGGGGGCTTTTCCGCCATGATTGCCGGGTTTCCATAGAGAACGAGGAGTCTTTCTTTGACCTACTGGGATCGTCCCTGATCCCGCCTGAAGTCAGGCACCGGGAGGAATTTGTCAGTAAGGCCGAGGCCTATCACAGTATCCACCTTGTTGACCCCCAAGATCTAAAGGGCGATCTGCACACTCACACTGTGTGGTCCGATGGCGTAGGCTCGGTTGAGGCCATGGTCGTCCGTGGAATTGCCATGGGGTACTCGTACATGGCAATTACTGATCACGCCACTTTCATGAAGATGATAGGCGGCATAACTCCCGACAATATTGACGCCTACCTGAAGGATATCCGCGAAGCGCAAGAAAGGCACCCGGATTTTCGGGTTCTAGCGGGAGTCGAGGTCGATGTGGCCAAAGACGGATCGCTCCGATTAGGCACAGAGGACCTTGCCCGTTTTGACGTAGTTGTTGCCTCAGTCCATCAAGATATCTCAAATGCCGGTGACCTTGTGGGGCGGTTAGCCAAAGTTTGCGAGAACCCCCGCGTTGACATAATCGGCCACCCCACCGGGCGACTTCTGGGAAGCCGTCCCGGCGTCACCGGCGGTCTTGAGCCTCTTTTCGAGGCGGCCGCAAGAAACGGCACCATGTTGGAGATTAATGCGTCCCCTGAGAGAATAGACCTTCCTGAAACCTTGGCGCGCCAAGCCTACGATTTAGGCGCCGGGCTCGTAGTGTCCTCAGATGCTCACAGCCCCGGCACGTTGGATGGGGCGCGGTACGGTGTCCTGGCATCGCCAAGGCGGGCGGGACTGCCCCCGTCAGGTATCAAGAACGCCTTCTCCCAGTTGCCGTGGCTTCGGGGCAAGCCATCATAAACCTCCTGAGCCTGACATAATCTACCTACGTGACTTCAGAGTACAAGAGGTGCTGAAGGGTTGCCTCTACGACGGTTGGCGCTTATGGTATTTGTGGCATTTACGGCGTTTACCGCCCTGTTGTCCTTGGCAGTCTCTGACAGAGTGCCTGACTACCTCAGGGCCCATGAGTCAGACGAACCTTTGCTTCCCTCAGATCCCCCTGCTAGGCGCCCAGACGTATATGAGTTGAAACTGCGTTTAGAGGTTCTTGGCTTTTTCGATGGCCGCATGGACGAGGAATACGATTCCAAGGCTATCCTGGCGGTCAAAGAATTCCAGAGATCCTTCTGGCTGGAACCTACCGGCGTGGTGGACCCAGCCACTTGGCGGGCTTTAGGATACGGAGTTCCAAGGGCAATAGGCGCCGTCACAGGGCCGCCCCCTGAAGGCGTGATCCACCTAGAGGTGGACACCGACAGGCTTGAACTGACTGTGTATGTGAACTTGAAACCCTGGAAGACCTATCCTGTGGCAGGGGGAAAGTGGAGCGCTCTCACTCCTGTAGGTGAGTGGAAGATAGTCGACAAAGGTTACGAACAAGGCGGGGCTTTTGGGAGCAGGTGGATGGGCCTGGATGTACCGTGGGGAGGGTACGGGATTCACGGCACAAACCGCCCTTGGTCCATCGGCACTTATGCCAGCATAGGGTGCATTCGGATGTTCAACGAAGATGTGGAAGAACTCTACGAGATAGTTGACGTTGGCACAAGAGTCATAATCCGAGGACCTAGGCCTTATCTCAGTTTTGAGGCCCCTTTGCGTAAGGGAGCCATCGGCCCAGAAGTAGTCATGCTGCAGGAGTGCCTCAAAGCGGCGGGCTTTGACCCTGGCGCCTGTGACGGCAGGCTCGGAAGCCTGACCGAATCGCAGATAGAGGAGGCCAACTGGCTGTTCGGGTTGGGGAATGCCCCCGTGGCCACTGTGGACCTCTATACGCTTTTAGGGATGAGGGGAAGGTAGCCATGGGGAAGAAGCTAGCCGTGGGAAAAGGGATCCGCCGGATGGCCTTTGGAATCGTCGTCTTTTTCGTGCTGCTACTTTGGAATTCTGGTTGCCTAACAGAGCCCAAAACCCTGCCTCAAGAACTCTCCTTCCAAGGGCTGGTACTCACACTTTGGGACTGTATGGAGCCATCATTTCCCGGCATTCGTTTGTACCAAGACCGAGTCAAATCGGTGGTGGACGATTTTTCGGAGAAGCATCAAGTTAAGGTCGAAGTCACGTTCATGGAAAGGCGGGAGATCCTGAGTTTTCTTTTGGGGGAGAGGGATGAGTCCCAGCCGCCGTGCCTCACATATTCTACAGAGTGGCCCACGGTTCCCTACGGCGCCCAAGACCTTACAGGAGTCTTGGCTGCGGAAGAGTATTTGGATGGGGCTGCGCACTATTGGACTTTAGACGGCAAGATCATGGGCGTCCCGTCTTACGTGCACTGGGTGGGCATGGCGGTGAGGCCGTCTGCCTTGCCCATCAGCGGCATTCCGGCTGACTCGGGCTACTGGCCTGAGTCTCAGTGGTTTCTCCCGTCGGCCATAGAAGTCCCCGGATCAGATTTTACTCCACAATCGGCAGTGTCGTATCTTGAGTGGCTCAAATCTTCAAGCCGGGGAGGGCTCGGCGATCCTCTGAATGCGTGGAACCTTGGGGCTGTGTCGGCTCTATTCCCGGTAACGCCGCACCTGTACAAGTGGCTCCGGGCATCCTATGGGGATGAAGTCAGCCTCAGCCCAATACCCGGGCCCTTTGGAAAGCCGCGTTTCCACTGCACCGTACCCGGGTACGTTGTGCTTTCAGAGGAGGAACCCTATCGTTCCTGCGCTCTGCTTCTAGCCAAGGAGCTTGCTGCCAACCGGGGAGTGTGGGCGGCCAGAAGCATAGGAGGAGTGCCTGCCGCAATCCAAGATATGCTTATTTATGATCTGGAAGCAGGTATCCCAGGGCACGACAAATCAATCCTTCGCGGCATAGACCAAGAGATCGCGTCGGCGGCCCTCATAGCCGGTGAGGGGATCAGAAGGCAACAGATATCGCAAGGTGTCGGCCAAATCGTGCCCCAGTTCATAGAAGGCGACGTGACCCTCCAAGATCTCGAGAAGAGCATCCGGGACCTGTGGGAGAGCCATACTACACCTTAGGGTGTCGGCCTCTTGCAGGAGGAGATGGCTTTGCAGCACTGGTTCCAGGACGTAAAAGGTATATCTCTTCGCACTTTGGCCATGTTCTTTGTGGCGCTTCTGGCAGTGAGGGTGACTGGCAAGAGGTCCATTGGGCAACTGGCGCCTTTTGATCTGGTTGTCATCATCATCATGGGTTCAGTGGCGGCCCTTCCTTTGGAAGAGGAGAGCATTCACCTGATACACGGGATCATCCCCATAGTGGTCCTGGCCACCTTGCAGTACATTTTGAGCGTCATCAATATGCACTGGCGCGGCGCAGAAAAGGTGACCCAGGGCATGTCGACTCCCATCGTTGTTGATGGGAAGATAATGCACGAGAATCTAAAGCGCGAGAGAGTGTCCGAGGCCGACATGCACATTGTGCTTCGACAGGCGGGGGCCGAGAGGGTAGAGGATCTTGCCCTGGCGGTGTTGGAGCCCACAGGGCAGGTATCCATCGTCAAGAAGCCGGAAGCGCAGCCTGTTACCCCCAAAGATATGAACCTCATGACCCTTTCCAGAATTGACACCATACGTGGGCAACTGTGCGAGAGGCGGCGGCGAAACTACCGCTGTGTGGTCAACTCGATGCCTGAGAGGATTTCCCCCTTCCGAAAGCGAACCTTGCTCTGAAAACCCCCTGAGGAGGAGTCTCGTTTGAAGCCAGAGTGGGCCCAAAGGGCTTTGGAGTTTGAGGCGTACCTGAAAGAAGCCGATATGAACGTTCCCACCATGAAAGAGAACTTTGCAGCCGCCCAAGTGAAGCCGGAATTAAAAGCCTACTTCGAGTCCTTGAACCGGTGTCTTCCCCCGGGCAGCGTCAGGGTTTTGGCCCTTTCGGAATCCTGGTGCGGGGATTGCGTGGAAAATCTGCCGGTGCTTGCCAAGCTCGCGTCTTTGTACCCGTTCCTCAAACTCGGTATCTTCCCAAGAGACCAGAACCTCGATATCATGGACCGGTACCTGACCGGCGGCATCAGGATTATCCCTGTCTTTGTGTTCTATGATGAAAGCGGCGCCGAAATAGGCCGATTTGTTGAGCGTCCGGCGGGCGCCCACGCCTTCATGGATGAGGCCCGGAGATCTCTTGAAGGATTGCCCGAAGAGGAGCAGAAACGCAGGATGTACAAGGCCAGGGCGGATCTTCGGAAGAAATACAGAGAAGGTCTTCGGGACGAGACTATAGGCGAGATTAAGGAGATTCTACAGAGAAGATATGCACTCTAAAGCCCTTGAAGTGTTGGAGTTTGGCAAGATCAAGGAGATGCTGGCCAGAGAAGCCAGCACTTCTTTAGGTCGTGGAATGTCCATGTCCCTTCAGCCGTGCGATCCAGATAGCGCCAAAGACATGCAGAAGTTGGGCCGAGAGATACTGGACGTATTGTCCCGAACTACCGCTCCCAGCCTTTACGCGGCATCGGATGTCCGGCCTAGGGTTCACAGGGCTGGCCAGGGCGTTGTGCTCACAGGCCAGGATCTGCGGGAAATACTCAATGTTCTTTTGGCCATGGATTCGCTTTCTCGTTGGCTAGAGCATGTTGAAGGACAGTACCCGGCGCTCTACGCCATGAGAGGAAAGGTTCCCAGACTGCCTTCGCTCCGGACCAGATTGGACGCTACGATAGACGAGGACGGCCTTGTGCGAGATTCCGCGAGCCCTAAGTTGTCATCAATTCGGCGCTCTCTAAAGGAGTACCAGGACAGGCTCAGGAGGCGAGCGGAAGAGATTGCCCGGCACAGGGACATCTCCCAGTATCTTCAGGAAGCCATAGTCACTGTCCGAAACGGCCGTCTGGTGCTTCCGGTCAAGCAGGAGTTCGCCGCCCGAATACCCGGCCTTGTGCACGATCAGTCGTCCTCGGGTCAGACTCTGTTTCTTGAACCTGTAGAGATTCTGGAGATGGGGAACCAATTGAGGCGCTTGGAGCTTCAGGAGCGAGACGAGGTTGAGCGTATCCTGGCGGAAGTCTCGGGACTTGTGGGAGAGTCTTCTGATGCCCTTACCAAAGGCGTCACCGCTTTGGCCGAGTTCGACCTGGGATTGGCCAAGGCTAGGCTTGCGCTGAAATGGAAGGGCTCGTTTCCGGACATCGTTCATGGCCCGAGACTCCATCTCAGAGAGGCATGGCACCCTCTTTTGAAAGGGCTCCCGGTGCCCATGAACATAGACCTTTCGTTGGATGGAGTGCGCACCGTGGTCATCACCGGGCCCAATATGGGCGGGAAGACCGTGGCCCTGAAAACATGCGGTCTCCTATCTGCCATGGCGCTTGCGGGGATGCCCTGCCCGTGCAGGGGCGATACCGCCATAGGAGCCATCTCCGATGTTCTCTTGGATATTGGGGACCAGCAGTCCATTGAAGAGAGTCTCAGTACGTTTTCGGCTCACATTTCCAACGTCAAGATGATACTGGATAACGCAGGCCCCGGCAAACTGGTGCTTGTTGACGAGCTTGGCGCCGGAACCGATCCTCTGGAAGGCGCGGCTCTGGGCCTTGCTATTCTGCGGCGCCTTAACGATTCGGGGGCTCTGTCGGTGATAACCAGCCATTTCACTGAGTTGAAACTGGCCGCCGAGACTAACCCCGGCATGCAGAACGCGTCGGTGGAATGGGATTCGGTGAACCTTAAGCCAACCTACAGGCTCATTACCGGAAGACCGGGGCGGTCCAATGCGTTTCTTGTGGCTAAGAGGCTAGGGCTCGATCCCCTGATTCTGGAAGAAGCCAAGAGCAATATGAGCCAGGAGATCCTTCAGCTAGAGGATGTCATCGCCGATCTCGAAGAGTCATCTCAGAAAGCCAGGGAAGAGGCACTCATAGCTGCCAGAGAGAGGCAATTGGCCGAATCCCTTAAGACGCAATACGAAAGCAGGCTGAAGTCCCAGGAAAGAGCGCGAAAGGAAACTCTCAATGAGGCCAAACAGGAAGCAGCGGCAATCGTGTCTCGGGCCAGAGTAGAGTTTGAAAAGGCCGTCAGGGAGTTCCGAGACAAAGAGCGGTTGAGCGGCAAGGAACTGACGGCTCGGGTTCAGGAGATGCGGGAGAAATTCAGGTCTGTCAGCCAGGATCTCGTTCCCGAAACGGCCGCCCCTCTTTCAGGAGAGCCCCTTAGGCCTGAAGACGCAGTTCCGGGCACTATGGTGTACGTGGCCGGATTCCAAGATGCGGCTACCATACTGGAGGCCCCCGGATCTGGAGATCCGGCGGTCTTGGTCAGAATCGGGGCACTAAGCCTTCGGGCACCAATCGAGAATCTGCGCATAGCTGCGAATGTCTCATCGGACAGACGCGAACCAAGGCCGAGCGCCTCCAGCATCGCAATGGAGAAGGCTCAAAGCGTGTCGGCGGAAGTTGACCTTCGGGGCATGACCTCTGACGAGGCTTTTTTGACCTTGGACAAGTATCTGGACGACGCCATACTCGCGGGCCTTTCCCAGGTTCGGGTCATCCACGGTAAAGGGACCGGCGCCTTGCGCAGGGCAGTCACTGAGTACCTAAAAGGCCACCGCTGTGTCGCCGAAAGCCGCTTGGGAGAAGTCTCCCAAGGCGGTTCGGGAGTGACGGTGGCACGGTTGCGATCGCCGTAAGAAGAGCCCGTGTCATTTCTTTGCTCAGGCTCTTCTTATGGGGTTTCTATGTGATAGGTGCAGGTTGAGTTAGGCACCCTCTCTTTCTCGAAAAGCTCTTCGGCAA
This sequence comes from Bacillota bacterium, assembly GCA_040771825.1. Classification (GTDB taxonomy): domain Bacteria; phylum Bacillota; class Sulfobacillia; order Fermentithermobacillales; family Fermentithermobacillaceae; genus JAXGZG01. The sequence goes on from JAXGZG010000001.1 coordinate 693,002, forward strand.
TGTCTTCGGCGGGACACCGGGGCCCTGGAAGAAGCCCGGACTTCGTGCATATCAATGAGGTCACTATAGTGTCGGGTTTGTGGAAAGACTCGGGCGCCTGTTTCTCGGCGACGACCTTCATCATCTCCCGCCAGATTATGGCGGGATAGCTGCCTCCGGTGATCTTCCATCGTTCCATGGTTTTTTCCTGGTCAAAACCTATCCACACGATGCCCACGGTGCTGGGGGTGTAACCGCAGAACCAGGCGTCTTTCCAGTTGCTTGTAGTGCCCGTTTTTCCCGCACAGGGCCGCCCTATGTAAGCCGCTCTGCCGGTACCCCCTGCTTGGGTTAGGGCTCCTTCCAAAAGGTTGGTCATAAGGTAAGCCGTATCTTCGGACATTACCAGCGTCCGTTTGCTTTGGTGCTCCTCAAGGATGCTGCCGTTCTTGTCTTCCACCCTCAGGATGCTGATGGGTTCCACCTTTATGCCTCGGTTAGATAAAGAGCCGTAGGCAACGGCCATATCCAGAGGGGACACTCCGTAGGTCAGGCCTCCTAGGGCCAGTGACCTAGTGCGGTCAGAACGCCCATCGGAGGTCGGTTGGGTTACCAGGCTGGTGATGCCCATGCGTGCGGCCGTGGCCAGACTCTGGTCTGTGCCGACCATATCCTGGACCTTGGCGGCCACCACGTTGATGGACTCCCGGACGGCTTGTCGAAAGGTCATGGGCCCTTGGAAGGTACCTGAGTAGTTCCTGGGTGAGAACTGTTCCTTGGTGATGGGGTCAACCCAGGTGACGGGCGAGTCGTCCACCACCGTGCCGGGACCCATACCCGCTTCAATGGCGGGCACGTATGCCGCTATGGGCTTGAAAGAGGAGCCTGGTTGGCGTTTTGCGTCGATGGCGCGGTTCCATCCGAGCATACCCTCGTGTTTGCGCCCGCCGACGATGGCCAGAATGTGTCCGGTCTTTGAGTCAAGCACCAAAGACGCTGCCTGAAGGCTGTCTTTCCCCTCGTAAGGGAAGTCTTTGTCAAGAACCTTGGCAATGGCGTTTTCGGCGGCCTCCTGAGCCGTAGGACTGTATGTAGTGTAGATGCGCAGCCCGCCGCTGTACACGAGATCGGCTGGGTAGCGCGAAAGCAGCTGTTTCAGAATGTAGTCAAGGAAATAACCGCCTATGGGGACGATGTCCTGCTTGGCCGACACCGCGTTGATGGGTCTCGATTTGGCCTCTTCGGATTCGTCACGGGTGACATAGCCGTATGACGCCATTTGTTCCAAAACAGTGTTTCTCCTGGAAAGGGCGTCGTTGGGATTGTCTATGGGATCAAAGAGGGCAGGACCCTTAAGTAACCCTGCTAGCATGGCGGATTCCTCAAGCGTCACATCTTTTATGGATTTGCCGAAGAACACCCTTGCGGCCGCTTCCGGCCCGTAGGCGCCGCGTCCGAAAGGAACCTGGTTCAAGTACATCTCGAAAATCTCGTTTTTGGTATACTGGCGCTCAAGAAGTACGGCGAGCACTGCGTCTTGCACTTTTCTTGTCCATGTTCGGGAATCGGTGAGGAATGCCTTCTTGGCCAACTGCTGCGTGAGAGTGCTGCCGCCCTGCACTCCGCTGTCACCTGTAAGGTTCGAGAAGAAGGCCCTCAGAATTGCCTTTGGGTCAACCCCGTAGTGGCTGTAGAAACGGTGGTCTTCTGCCGCCAGTACCGCATCTTTGAAGTGTTCGGGGAGTTCTCCAAGTTTCGCGGGCACCCGATATTCTGACGCATGCAACTCAGTCCACACCTTGCCGTCTCGGTCGTAAACGTAGGAGACTTGTTCCGGTTTTGGCTCAAGGTTGCCCAAAGCTGGCAGGTCCTTTACGGCCGACACCACGAAAGCCGCCACTAGGCCGGCGGCCACTAGTCCGGCCGCCAATACCGCGTAGAGGATGATATGAAGAACCCATCTTGTCTTGGGCGAGACTCTCTTAGCTGACATTGGCACATACCCCCAGAGGACCATAGGAGGGCAGCCGGTGCCCTCCGGTCGGATCACCAACCTTATTGCCTAGACGTAGTAATCCACTTGTCCGGTCCCACCATTATAGCATCCTCGTGGGACGCCTACTTGCGATCCCTGCAAGGATGGTATAATTGCCCGAGAGGAGATGGGGGGAACCATAGTGGATGTAGACTGGCGAAAAGACCCGGGACTCATCAGGGAGGTCGAATCTCAAGTATCTTTGATTGGCGACCGCTCTGAGTCTCTTGTAACCGTAGAGGAGATTCGAGAAAAGATTGCGCGCTCTTTGGTCTCTGGGAGACCTCTCAAGGTCAAGCTGGGGGTCGATCCTACAGCTCCGGATCTCCATTTGGGCCACGTGGTGGTGATGAAGAAACTTCGAGACTTTCAGCGTTTGGGCCACGAAATTTACTTTGTCATCGGGGACTTCACTGCCATGATAGGAGACCCCAGCGGAAAATCTCAAACAAGGCCGCAGCTTTCCAAGGAGGAAGTCTTGGCCAACGCCGAGACCTACCGCGAGCAGGCCACGGCCATCCTGGATCCGTCCAAGACTCACATGGTTTTCAACTCCCAGTGGCTGTCTCCTATGTCCTTTAGGGACGTTATCTACCTGGGGTCCCGTTTCACGGTGGCCAGGATGCTGGAAAGGGACGACTTCCAAAGCCGTTACCAGAAAGGCTCTCCCATAGGCGTTCATGAGTTTATGTACCCATTAGCTCAGGCTTACGATTCTGTGGCCATAGGGGCCGACGTGGAACTCGGCGGCACCGATCAGACTTTCAACCTTCTTGTGGGGCGCAGCATTCAGAAAGAATACGGGCAGGACTCTCAAGTAGCCCTGACTATGCCCATTCTCGTGGGGCTAGACGGTGTCAACAAGATGTCCAAGAGCCTTGGGAATTACATCGGCGTGAAGGATGCGCCCAAGGATATGTACGGAAAGGTCATGTCAATTCCTGACGCCATCATGGCTAGTTACTATAGGCTTGTGGTCTGCGATAGTGAGGCATCGGTGGACGCTTTGGTTTTGGAAACCAAATCAGGCAAGCTGCATCCTATGGACGCCAAGATGAACCTGGCGAAGCGCATCGTTGCCGAGTTTCACGGGGATCCTGCCGCAGAAGAAGCCCAAGACGAGTTCGTCCGGGTGTTTAGGGAAAGGGAGATACCCTCTGACCTTGAAGAAGTCGATTTACCCGATGTGTCCTCAGGCGAGACTGTGGGCATTGCAGCGCTATTGGCCAAAACGGGTCTTGCATCGTCGTCATCGGAAGCCAGGCGTTTCATAAAGGGTGGCGCTGTGAAGATCGACGGGGTCAAGATGAATCCCGATTCTGTGTCGTGCACTGTCCAAGACGGGATGCTCCTCCAAGTGGGGAAGCGCAGGGTCTGCAGGATCAGGATGGGCCGGTAACTAAGTCTTCTCTGGCGGCATAGTATGAGAAGCTATCCTTTTTGGGAGGGCTTCCTATTTTCCAGAGAAGGGGAACCATAGGTGTTTCGGTCAGGAGCAGAAGATTCCTGCTGATCCTGTACGTCCTAGGCGTATTTGCCGGCCTAGTGTGGCTTCTTCTGGCATTAGAGAACGCCATAGTCCCAACTTTGGTGGCCATTTCTGAAAGCGAAGTGGCCCGAATAACCAACAAAGCCATGATCGATGCGGTCAACCAGCACATTTCCACGTTTCTCGAGGGCAAGACTCTCCTCTATTTTGAGACGGGGAAGGACGGCCAGCTGCTCTACATCAAGACCAACACGGCCGATCTCAACCGAATTCAGGCCGATGCCCTCGATGTCCTTCAAGACGCCATAAACCGTCTTGAGGGCTTTTCTGTGTATATCCCTCTTGGCCAGGCCTTCGGTTCCAGGATTTTCGCTCCTGTGGGCCCCAAGATCAAGGTGACCCTGTATCCCTACGGTTCAGTACGGACCCAGGTCAAAGATTCCTTCGACGTGACTGGCATAAACCAGGCACGTTATAACATCTACCTGAACGTCAACTGCACCGTCAGAGTCGTGGTGCCGTTCATCTCATCCAAGGCAGAAGTGTCTGCTGACATTCCCCTGACCACCATCTTAATCCCAGGCAAGGTGCCTGACACTTACCTGAATCTTCCGGGCGATTGGCCGCGCTGAAGATGACACAGGATTCCAATGCGCCAAAGACGCCAAGATTGGTATAATGGTCCAGTGGACAAGGGGGTGTGCAAATGCCGAGTCAGTGTATGGAGGACAAGGTTATGGGCATAGTCCGCTGGATGCGGACCCAGTCGACGGAAGCCGGCGCCAAAGGGGGCGTTTTCGGCGTGTCCGGGGGCGTCGATTCGGCTTTGGTATTGGCGCTTGCCAAGAGAGCATGGGGCGACCACTGCATGGGACTCATTATGCCGTGCCACTCGCTGCCTGAGGACGCCGAAGACGCCATAGAGCTCCTCAAACACTTCTCCGTATGCTATGAGGTGGCGGATCTGACGTCTGCCTATGATGCGCTTTTAGCGAATCTTTCCGTGTTGGGAGAACCCTCGGTTCTGTCTGCAGCAAACCTTAAACCGAGGCTCCGGTCTATGACTCTGTACTATGCTGCGGCACTCCGCAACTATTTGGTGGTAGGGTCAAGTAATCGGGACGAAATCCACATTGGCTACTTTACGAAACACGGGGACAGCGGAGTTGACATGCTGCCTCTAGCGAACTTGACCAAGGCGGAAGTCTGGGAAATGTCGCGTTACTTGGGGGTTCCAGACAAGATAGTCGACAAAATACCTTCGGCCGGGCTCTGGCGGGGCCAAACTGACGAAGAGGAGATGGGCCTTCTGTACAAGGACCTGGATGCCTACCTTATGGGGAACCCTGTGCACCCGGAGGTCCGGAGGAAGATAGAAGAAAGGCACAGGAGGACAGAACACAAAAGGAGGATGCCGCCGATTCCAGACTTAAACTAGGAGGATATTCTATGTCGGGACATTCAAAGTGGGCTACGATAAAAAGACACAAGGCCAAAATGGACGCTGCCCGTTCGGGCGTCATCTCCAAAGCCCTGCGAGAGGTGATGCTTGCCTCTCGTGAGGGGGGAGCAAATCCCGACGGCAACTTCAGGCTGAAGATGGCCATTGACCGCGCCAAGGCCGCTAACGTTTCTGCCGATAGCATAACTAGGGCCATAAAAAGGGGGTCAGGCCAAGGGGATTCAGGACCCTTGGAAGAGCTGGTGTACGAGTGCTACGGCCCGGGAGGAACTGCCCTTTTGGTAGAGGCGGCTACCGATAATCGCAATCGGACAGCGTCGGAAGTACGCTACATTCTGTCCAAGAACGGCGGGAAGCTGGCGGATCTGGGGGCGGTCGCCTGGATGTTTGATCAAAAGGGTTACATTGGGGTCGAGAAGGGCGATCTCTCTGAAGACGATGCTTTGGGAATGGCTATTGACGCGGGCGCCGAAGATATCAAGACCGAGGAAGACGCATATGAGATCTACACCGGCGTCGAGGACCTTCAAACCGTGCAGGAGAATCTTGAAAAGGCCGGCGCCAAGATTATTACCGCTGAGACCGTGAAAATCCCCAAGACCACCGTGGCTTTGGAAGGCGAGGAAGCCGCCAGGATGCTCCGGTTGGTGGACGCTTTGGAAGAACATGATGACGTTTCCCGGGTATACGCCAACTTCGACATTTCTGACGAGATAATGGAGGCCATGTCCGAATAGGCTTGTCACTTCGGGGGAATATATGTCTCCTGGAGTGAAGTAATTTGCAGAAGACTGGATTGCGTGGGTTCAATGGCCTCTTGGTTGCTCTTTTGGTCCTATGTGCCTTTGCTGGCGGCGTGGTTTTGGACAAGGTGGTTCTGAAAGGAAGGTCGCTCTGGCCGCCCATAACTGCGCCTTCGTCTGGTGATGAGATCCAAGTTCAGTACCACACTCTTTACACAAGGTGCGGAGACGAGGTCATTGAGACAGACAGCGTTTCAAGAGATGCCATAGGCGACTACTTGGGCGCGGTGTCTACTGAGTGGCAGGCTTCGTCCCGGGCATCATCAGGAACCGACTCAGGACACCACTTCAGCCGCTCTGTAGATGATTTCTGCCCCGAACACGCCCGGTTCCGGCTTGTGACTCTCACCGGAGGGTTGGTGGCCGTGTATCGCGGGAAGGAGTCAAGTCAGCCAAAGCTTCTGATTCGTGTGTACAGGGATCTTCCCGAGTCCCACCTTAGGAAAACCGAGAGAGAACTTCTGAAGGCAGGAATTGTTTTAGAGGATGAACCGGGCCTAGTTGACGCTAAGGTGGCGAAATACCTGGAGGGCATAATAGACTAGAGAACGAAAGGAGCAAAGCCCGACTCTGGCGAACCCTCAAATGTGGGGGTTTTTTTATGCGGATATTAGGGATCGACCCGGGCATTGAGAGAACCGGGTGGGGCGTTGTGGACGCTACGGGCAGGGATTTTGTTCCGGTGGACTACGGCTGCATTGTCACACCTAAGACTGACGGCCTGCCCGCGCGCATTCTGACCATCTACCAGGCGGTGACTGGGATTATACATCGCCTTGATCCGGAAGTAGTGGCTGTAGAGAGCATCTTCTTCGCCAAGAACGCCAAATCCGCCATTGACGTGGGCCACTCCCGGGGGGTTTGCTTGCTGGCGGCTGCCGCACACAACCTGCCGGTAGAGGAAGTCACGCCTCTTCAAGTAAAATCGACTATAGTGGGTTACGGCAACGCAACCAAGGCTCAGGTGGGCACTATGGTATCGAATCTTCTCCGGCTTTCCAAGGTGCCCAGGCCTGATGATACGGCAGATGCTCTGGGGATTGCCATCACGGCGGGCATCAAAAGGTCATTTAGCGCCAGACTGGTCAAAGATGGAGACGCCGCTAGACCAGAGAGGACGTCGAGATGATATCTGAACTGAGGGGTACCGCGTGCAGGAAAAGCAAAGACTCGGTGACGGTTGACGTCAACGGGGTGGGGCTTGAGCTCAGGGTCACTCCCAACCTACTGGAAAGAATTCATCTAGAGTCCCGAGTGCACGTGTTCACCAGACTCATAGTGAGAGACGATGGATGGAACCTGTATGGATTTGGGAGTCCCGAGGACAGGGCTTGTTTTGACCTGCTTCTGACCGTTAAAGGTATTGGCCCAAAACTTGCGCTAGGTATACTTTCCACGCTCCGGCCGGATGAGTTTTACAGGGCCGTAGTTCAGAATGACGAGAGAGTCCTTACGGGCTTGCCAGGAGTAGGCAAGAAGACTGCGGCCAGGATAGTGGTTGAATTGCGGGACCGGATTGGCCTGAGGGCTCCTTTGCCAGACGGACGAGATTTACCTTCGGGGGATCTTCTGCAGGAGGCAGGGGAGGCTTTGGTCGCCTTGGGCTATTCATGGCAGGAGGCACGAAGCGCGGCCGAGAAGGCTCTTTTAGAGAATCAACCTAGCGACCTTGAGACACTATTGCGGGAGGCCTTGAGACGACTTGCCAGAGTCTAGAGACCTTATTTCCAAACAACTGCAGCCTGAGGACGAGATTGTCGAAGAATCTCTCAGGCCTCGCTTTCTGCCTGATTATATAGGACAGGAACGAATCAAAGAGAACCTGCACGTATCCATCGAGGCTGCCAGGCAGAGAGGCGAGGCGGTGGACCACGTTCTTTTGTCGGGCCCGCCGGGTTTGGGCAAGACAACTCTTGCTCACGTAATAGCTAACGAGTTGGGAGTGGGCATAAGGGTCACTTCGGGACCGGCTATCGAACGTGCCGGCGACCTCGTGGCTATTCTCACTAGTCTTCAAGACGGAGATGTTCTTTTCATCGACGAGATTCATCGTCTCAACCACGTAGCTGAAGAAGCCATGTACCCTGCCATGGAGGATTTTAGTTTCGATTGGATTGCGGGGAAAGGTCCTCAGGCCAGAACCTACAGGATCAAACTGCCGCAGTTCACCCTTATTGCGGCTACCACCAGGAGCGGGCTCCTCACGTCTCCTTTACGGGATAGGTTCGGTATCTCCTTCAGGTTGGAATACTATAGCGAAGACGAGCTGTATCAAGTTGTCAAGCGGTCCGCCCGTATCCTCGACATAAGGGTCTATGAGGAAGGCGGCAGGGAGATATCCAGAAGATCTAGAGGTACGCCAAGGATCGCCAACAGGCTTTTGCGGAGGGTGAGGGATTACGCTCAGGTCAGAAAAGATGGGGAGATCACCCGGGAAGTGGCCATAGAGGCGTTGTCACTCTTGGATATTGACCCCATGGGACTTGACCGGCTGGACAGGCAGATTCTTTCAGCTGTGGTGGGAAAGTACGGCGGCGGCCCTGTGGGGCTTTCAACTCTGGCGGCTTGTCTCAGCGAGGACCCCGGCACCATCGAGGATGTCTACGAGCCTTATCTCTTGCAGATTGGCTTTCTTGAGAGAACGCCCAGGGGAAGGAGCGCCACTCCTAGGGCGGTAGAATACGTTAGGGGGAAGCCCTCTGATACCTCCCAAGAGAGGCTTTTCGGAGAGCCTTGAGAATCTTACTTCACTCGTGTTGCGGCCCGTGCACCACGTTCCCCTTGGCCTTTCTTCAGAGCCAAGGGTACCGGGTCAGTGGCTTATTCTGTAACCCCAACGTCTACCCCCTGAAAGAGCATGACAAGCGTTGGCAAGTCTACCGGGATTGGGCCGAGACCGTGGGGTTTTCGGTGCGAAAACTGGATATGCCACACCAAGAGTGGAAGGAGTTGCTTCCGGCGAGTCTCGCCAAGCCCGAAAGGTGTCTGGAATGCTACAGGGTGAGGTTGGGGGCTGTTGCCAAGATTGCTAGGGATGAACGGTTCGATTGTTTCAGCACGACGCTCTTGGTGAGCCCATATCAGGATCATGCCGGGATAGCTAAGGCCATGGAGGAAGCGTCCCGTAAGTATAGGATCGGCTACCTTTACAGGGACTTTCGGCCAGGGTACCGTAGAAGCAGGGAGATGGCCCGGGGGTGTCACCTTTACATGCAGAAGTATTGCGGCTGCGAGTACAGTTATGGCGGTGACGCAAGAGATGGGGACTGATCTCGGGCGCGTACTGATTTTGGCGGGTTTAGTGCTTTTGACCGCGGGCATATTGGTCTATGGTGCCGCCAGGTTCTTGTCTTTAGGGCATTTGCCCGGGGATTTCGTCTTTAGGCGGGGGAACTTCACGTTCTACTTCCCCCTTGCCACTTGCGCCGTCATCAGTCTGGCGGCGACTTTGATAATGTGGGTGTTCAGAAGGCTATGACAAAACTCGTCTCAAAGAGATTTCTGGCCCTGGTTCTGGCCGCATTGTCGTTACTGTGCATTTCTACGGCCTTTGCTCAAGACGCCGTGGGGTTTCCCGCCACGCCTCCGCCTCTCATTATGGTAGGCCTCGCCAGAGTCAAATCAGTCACATTGACTTGCCAGGGTGCTTTCCGGGTTATTGGATCAGGAGAACCTAGGGTTCTTCCGCCTAATGGCTCTATCGCCTTCTGGGAATCTGGCGGACAAGTGGCCTGGGAGGTATCGGGAGGGGGAGTTACCGGACCCATTGTTACAGAACCTGGCGCGGTGCAGATCACTGTGGACGATCCCCAGAGCGGCGCATTGCTTCTCGTAGGAAAGCATGAGAACGCCAGCGCATCATTGGAAGGTACGGGGTATGCGGGGCGTCTCGTGATTATGCCAGACCAGTGTGATCTGGTGGTCGCCAATGTTGTGGACATAGAGACCTACGTCAAGTCGGTGGTGTCTTGGGAGATGTCAGACGGATGGCCTCTGGAAAGCCTCGAAGCCCAGGCGGTGGCGGCCAGATCCTACGCGGCCTACAAGTGTTGCTTGCAGAAGACTCCCGGTTTCGGGCTGCCAGACTACAGAGAACTTGCCTATCTCACTCCCGGCTCTATCGGACTCTGGGCAACCGATCAGATCTACAAAGGTGTCCTGGCCGAGAAGCCCAATGCGGTTGCGGCCGCGGATCTTACCAGAGGAGAGATTCTCACCTACGGAGGAGCACCCGTTGCCGCATACTTTCATTCTTCGGCAGAGGGCATGACAGAGGATGCCCGCTACGTGTGGGGAGGCAACGTGCCGTATCTAAAGCCGGTTGAAGAAGTGGTCTATCGATCCCCATACTCAGAATGGATCGCCCAGTTCGATATGGAAACGCTTTCGGCCAGACTGTGCGGGTTAGGCGTCACAGGCGCCATAGAGTCTATTTGCGGTACGGAACCTGGTCTGTCAGGCCGATGGTACGGGGTGTCTTTGGGGACCCCTCAAGGCACGATTTGGCTAAAGGGCACCTTGGTGCGAGGCGCTTTGGGCACTCCGGTCAGGAGCCTTCTTTTCTCTTCGTACATAGTAGGAGCAGGGCAGGCGACTACGGCTTGCCTCAATCCCGCCCTTGAGGTGTCTGCTGTTTCGGGCCGTGGCGGTGTGGTCCTCAAGCCTGGATCTTCGGCGATTCTGGGCGGTTTCGGTACAGCGTGTGTATCTGGTTATCGAGGTCTCCATGTTGTCTCGGGTCTAGCCGATTCCGGGCCGTCTCGCGCGGTGCTGAAAGGCAAAGGATGGGGTCACGGCGTGGGACTTTCTCAGTGGGGAGCTCGGGCCATGGCGCTGGCGGGATGCGCTTCCCCGGATATACTTGCCACTTACTATCCGGGCACTATATTGGATGTTTGGTGGTAGACGGAAGGTGGCTTTTTCTTGAAGGTGTCCCAATTTGATTACTATCTGCCGCCTGAGCTAATCGCTCAAGAGCCTTTGGCCAACCGCGACCAATCTCGGCTTCTTGTGGTCAACAGGCAGGATGGGAGCATAAACCACAGGGGATTTAGAGATCTAGAGGACTATGTCCAAAAAGACGATCTCTTGGTGATAAACGATACCAAAGTCATTCGAGCCAGGCTTTTAGGCCGGCGGGCAACGGGCGGCAAGGTTGAGGTGCTTCTACTGAAACCCTTGGGCCAAGATCGGTGGGAGTGTCTAGTCAGGCCCGGGCACAAAGTGCGAACAGGAGATACCCTGTATATGGGGACCGAAACCGCGCCAGAACTTCGGGGGCAAATCTTGTCCCGCACTGACTACGGCGGAAGAGTGGTCCAATGGCAGTACCAAGCGCCTTGGGATGAGTTGCTGGAAAGGATCGGAGAGGTTCCGCTTCCTCCGTACATCAAAGCGCCTCTCAAGGAAGTCTCCCGGTACCAGACAGTGTATGCCCGGGTCCCGGGGTCGGCGGCAGCCCCTACAGCGGGGCTTCACTTCACTTCAGAGTTCATGTCCTCTCTGAAGGCCAAAGGCGTCCATATTGAGTCTTTGACGCTGAACGTTGGGTTGGGGACCTTTCGTCCGGTCAAAGAAGAAGTCGTGGAAGAACACAAGATGCACCAAGAGACATTCATGATTCCCCCTGGAGTCGCTGGGGCAATTTCGTCTCTTAGGAAAAGGCAAGGGAGCCTTTGGGCAGTGGGCACTACTGTAGTGAGGGCTTTGGAGAGCGCAAAGGCCGGTTCTGGGTTGGTGCGGCCGACGGATGGCGAGACCGCGCTTTTCATATACCCTGGGTACCGTTTTGAGGTGGTAGACCATCTTGTGACCAACTTTCACTTGCCTAAGTCTACTTTGTTGATATTAGTCAGCGCCTTTGCAGGAAGAGAACTCATAATGGAGGCGTACCGAGAGGCGGTCCGCCAGCGTTACCGTTTTTTCTCTTTGGGTGACGCCATGCTCATTCTGTAGTTGCAGTCATCTGGGAAAGGGGGGGGACGTTGACTGTTCTTCGTCACGAGGTGGAGTTTGTTAGGGGAAAAGCGAGGCTTGGCAGTCTCCACACTCCTCATGGGGTAGTGAAGACTCCCGTGTTCATGCCTGTGGGCACTCAAGCCACTATAAAGTCCGTGCTGCCGGAGGACATATGGGATACGGGCGCTCGCATACTCCTGTCAAACGCCTATCATCTATACCTCCGGCCTGGTCTCGAAGTCTTGCGCCGCGCCGGGGGGCTCCACAAGTTCATGAACTGGGATGGGGCGATTTTGACAGATAGCGGCGGTTTTCAGGTGATGAGTCTCGGGCACATGGTATCGATCACCGACGAGGCTGCTACTTTTCGCTCACACATAGACGGTCGCTTGGTGACGTTTAGACCGGAGGACTCCATAGAAGCTCAGATAGCTATGGGCTCTGACATAGTTATGTGTTTGGACCAGTGCTCTCCCTATCCGGTGTCCATGGATGACGCGACTGACGCCGTCAGGCGTACGGTCCTATGGGCCCAAAGAGCGCGTGCCGTGGAGATGCCCAAGACCCAGGCACTTTTTGGCATCGTCCAAGGGTCAACCTGCAATCAGTTGCGAAGGCAGTGCGCCTTGGAGTTGGCCGAAATGGATTTCCCCGGCTACGCTTTGGGAGGGCTCGCGGTAGGAGAGCCCAAGGACGAGTTCTACGACACCATGAGCTACACTACAGATTTTCTTCCCCAAGACAAGCCAAGGTATCTAATGGGCGTCGGGCACCCTTGCGACCTTGTTGAGGGTGTTCTTGCAGGCGTAGATATGTTCGATTGCGTACTGCCCACCCGAAACGCCCGGCACGGCAGGGCTTTCACCATGCAGGGCTCGGTGAACCTCAGGAATGCCCGGTTTGCCGCAGAACAATCTCCCATCGAAGAGGGCTGCGACTGCAGGGTCTGCCGGAGATTCTCCCGGTCGTACATACGGCATCTTTTTGTGGCAGGCGAGAGTCTCGCGTGGACACTGGTGTCCATCCACAATATTAGGTTCTTCCAACGTTTCATGGCTGCGCTTAGGGAAGCCATACGCTTGGGCAACCAGTGGAATTTCCGGGAGGAGGTTAGGAGAGTTTACAGGTGATCTCGAATTTCCGTCGAAATCAGTGTGATAGAGGCGGACAAACGCCGCTATCGGGAATTGTGAGCAAAGCAAAAGGAGGTCAGAAGAATGCCTGAAGGAGGAAACCCGCTTTACTCCACTCTCATATGGATGGCCGTGTTGTTTGGGCTGATGTATTTCATGATGATCAGGCCTCAGCAGAAGGAGCAAAGAGCCAGAGCTGAGATGATGAGGAATCTCAAGCCCGGCGACAAGATAGTCACGGTTGGCGGCCTTATCGGGGTAATTACCAAGGTGGAGGATTCCACACTAAAGGTCAGGGTAGCCGAGAAGGTTGAGGTGGATCTCTACAGCACCGGGGTGCAGAGGGTGCTGGCAGACTAAAGGTTCTTGTGTCCGGAGTACATATAAAAGGCTCTATCAATATGGATCTTGAGAGTAGTCCAATCCGGACGATCTTCGTCCGGATTTTTCGTGTATAATCCCAAGTGTGGAAGGACTTCTTCTGGCGTTCGTCGAATATCATTGGCTGGGAGAAGGAGGGCCATTAAGCATCCGAGTAGAGCCATTGATACCAATGGTCTTGCCAACGCAAGGGGTGTGTTGTTTGGAAGAGGCAGACAGCTTCGAACTGCAGAGAAAAGGCGGACTCCCTATCTACCTTCAGGTGAAACGGAAGGTGGAATCCTTGATCACGTCCGGTTACTGGGATAAGGGGCAAAGGCTTCCTACGGAGCGTGCGTTAGCGACCGAGTTGGGAGTTAGCAGGAACACTGTGAGTCTCGCCTACCGGCAATTGGAAGCGGAAGGTCTCATAACGTCAAGGCAGGGAAGGGGCACGTTCGTGGCCGAGGCTGACGATCTTCTTAGGCTAGAGAATAGGCGCGAACGGCTTGCCCGGATAATTGACGGCGCCCTGGAAGACGGGCTATCCTTGGGAGTGAGTCCTGAGGAATTTCTGGCCGTTGCTGGCAAGAGGGTAGATGAGCGTCGCAGGATGCTTTCGGAAGTCAAAATCGCTTTCGTAGAATGCAACCGGGAGCAGCTTGACTATTTCAGTAAGGAGTTGGAGATAGGCACGGGCGTGAGGGTCCTGCCGGTTCTCACAGATGATCTGAAGGCCAAGGAGCCTTCGGCCATGGAAACGGTTACTGATGCCGACTTAGTTGTCACGACTTTTTTCCACCTAGACGAAGTGCGCGAGATTCTCTCAGTAACGACTATCGACATCATCGGCATAGCCCTTGACCCAGGAATCGAATCCATAGTCCGCATCGCTCGTCTCACCCCGGGCAGCAAGGTGCTTCTGGTTTGCCTATCTGACCGGTTTGCCGAAAGGATTCAGAAATCTATGGATATCGCTGGGATCACTGAGCTTTCCATGGAGGTCACCACCGACAGAGATCCACAAGAAGTCCAAAGGAGGATAGGAGGCAAACGGGCAGTAATCGTATCGCCGGGTAGGTATCGAGAAGTGGCCTCAATGGTCAAGCGGGGCACTCAAGTGATCGAGTTTATATACAAACCTGATGCGGGTTCTGTCAATTTGCTCCGGTCCTCAGTATTGGAGCACAGGAAAAAGAACAGGCAGGAGGGGGTCGAGCGTGATACAACAAGCACAGTGGGAGGTAGCGATCAACCCTAAGTGGTGCAAGAAATGCGGGTTGTGCGCGGCGTTTTGCCCGAAGGGAGTTATCGTGCAAACGGCCGGAGAGCCCAAAGTCCAGGACGAGAGCGCTTGCATAGGTTGCTTGATGTGCGAGATGCACTGCCCTGACTTTGCGATCGCTGTCAGGAGGAGAGAGACAAAATGACCAATAATGGACCGAGACTCCTGCAGGGCAACGAAGCGTGTGTAGAAGGAGCTTTGGCCGCCGGGCTTAGGTTTTTCGCCGGCTATCCCATTACTCCGTCTACTGAGGTAGCCGAGCTCTGCTCCTTGAAGCTCCCTAAAGTCGGGGGCAAGTTTATGCAGATGGAAGACGAGATTGCGAGCATGGCAGCGGTATGCGGTGCGTCTTTGGCCGGTCTGAAGGCTATGACCGCAACCAGCGGCCCCGGGTTTTCCCTGAAGCAGGAGAATCTTGGTTTCGCCGTGGAGGCGGAGATCCCGTGCGTGGTTGTTAACGTTCAGCGCGTGGGTCCGTCCACAGGAATGCCCACATCTACAGCCCAGGGAGACGTCATGCAAGCCAGATGGGGCGTACACGGGGATCACGAGATAGTGGCCCTAGCCCCTTCATCAGTGCTGGAGTGCTACACCCTAACGGTAGAGGCCTTCAACATAGCCGAGAAGCTTCGCACTCCTGTAATCATGCTCATGGACGAGATGATCGGTCACCTTCGTGAGAAGGTTGTACTTCCCGAGTCCTCTACGGTCATTGATAGAGAGAAGCCGACTGCTGACAAGAGCGCGTACAAGCCCTACGGTTTGGGTCAGGGCACTCTTGCGGACGTAGCTCCTCTTGCCGCTTTGGGACAAGGATATCGTTTCCATGTGACCGGACTTACCCACGGAGAAGACGGGTTCCCCACCAATAACCCGGCCATGGGAGAAAAGCAGATTAGCCGCATAAACCAGAAGATCAGCTCCAGAAAAGACGAACTATCCATGGTCGAGGAGCTCTTTGCTGACGACGCTGAGGTATTTGTGGTGGCATGGGGCGGTACTGCTAGATCCGCCAGAATGGCTGTGCGCGAAGCAAGGGCTCAGGGAATCAAGGCGGGGTTGATCAAAATCATGAGCATCTGGCCGTTCCCCGAGAAGGCCGTAGCCAAGATCAGAACTAGGTCGCCCAAGGCCGTTATCGTCCCTGAGATGAACCTCGGTCAGTATGTGTTGCCGGTAAGAAGAGTCGTGGGCGATGCTTGCCCGGTGTATCAAATCAACAAGATCGCCGGCCAGCTCATCGAGCCCGAAGAGATTCTCAAATCCATAAAGGAGGCGATGTAGCGTGGCCCTTCCTGTGGAAAAGTACTTGCGGGTTAAAAAAATGCCCCACATCTGGTGTCCTGGTTGCGGACACGGCATCGTCACCCAAGCCATCGTCAGGGCAATTGACGAGCTAGGGCTAGATACCGAGAAGACAGTGGTAGTTTCGGGCATCGGCTGCTCATCTAGGGCCCCCGGATACCTGCATTTTGATACGCTTCACACCACCCACGGGCGCGCGTTGCCCTTTGCCACGGGCATCAAGATGGCCAACCCCGAGCTTCGGGTGATCGTCATCACAGGTGACGGAGATGCCTCGGCTATTGGCGGAAACCACCTGATTCACGCCGCCAGACGCAATATCGATCTTACGGTGATCTGCTTTAACAACACGATTTACGGCATGACTTCCGGCCAGTACTCTCCGTTGACTCCAGTGGGGTCGTTTGCCTCCACGGCGCCTTACGGTATGCTGGAACCCAACTTCGACCTATGCGACCTGGTGGCGGGCGCAGGCGGGACTTTTGTGGCTAGGGGAACCACCTACCATATTCGGCCCCTTACCAACCTCATCAAGCAAGCATTGCAGCATGACGGTTTCGCATTCGTTGAGGCAATGTCTCAGTGCCCCACCTACTACGGGCGCCGCAACAGACTCCGGACGGCTTTAGATATGATTAACTGGTACAAAGACCACGCGGTCACTGTAGCGGCTTTCGACAAGCTGAGCCCTGAAGAAAAGGCAGACAAGTTCCCTATCGGCCTGATCAAGAAGAGCGAGGCTCCTGAGTTTAGCAAGGTCTACTCCCAGCTCATTGAAAGAGTCAGGGAAAGGAGCGAGGAGTAATGCGAAAAGAGTTCAGGTTGGCTGGAGAAGGCGGACAGGGGCTTATCACCGCAGCCATTATTCTAGCGGCTGCCGCTGCAGAACGCACTCCTCTGAACGCGGTTCAGTCTCAGTCTTATGGCCCAGAATCCAGGGGCGGGGCGTCAAAGGCTGACGTTATCATCTCGGACCAAGAGATCGACTATCCCGAGGTCAAGTCTCCCCAGTATATGGTCGTCATGGCTCAGGAAGCCTGCGACAAGTATGTCCCGGCCGTGGCGGCGGGGGGCACCGTCATAGTCGACACCACTTATGTTAAGTCTGTGCCCCAGGTTGACGCCAAGATCGTCAACTACCCAATCAGTGAAAAAGCTCGGGAACTGGGCAGGGAAATAGTTGCCAATATCGTTGCCCTTGGACTCCTGGTGGGCGCGACTGCCGCTGTACCGGCGGAGGCTGCTCTATCGTCGCTTCTGACTCGAATTCCCAAGGGGACCGAGGAGCTCAACAAGAAGGCGTTCCAGGCCGGCCTCGATGCTGCTAAGGAAGTACTGGGCGGCGAGATTCGGTAACAGATGTTTTTGGAATTTCCGAGTATTTGGAGAAGACTAGACTAGAGGACGGAGGCCTGCCCGAGACTTTTTAGGGATGGGCCTCCTTTGAAAGAGGGGGCAGAGAAAACCAAGTGGCTAACGACGAGATTAGGTCCGCCAAAGAAAAGTGGGAACAGGGCCCGGTAGCGAAAGTAATAGGTAGGTTCCCAGAGCGCAAGAAGAAGTTCGAGACGGACTCGGGTATCGCTGTGAATCGTGCCGATACTCCGGCCGATTTGGGCGATTGGGACTACATGACGAGGCTAGGTTTCCCAGGGGAATATCCCTTTACGAGGGGAGTCCAGCCCACGATGTACCGGGGCCGCCTTTGGACTATGCGCCAGTACGCTGGGTTTGGTACGGCTGAGGAAACCAACGAGAGGTTCCGTTTTCTGTTGGGACAGGGTCAAACAGGACTCTCAGTGGCTTTTGACCTCCCAACCCAGGTAGGTTACGACTCAGATCACTCTATGTCTGAAGGCGAAGTTGGCAGGGTAGGAGTAGCCGTTGACTCTTTGGAAGACGCCGAGACGGTGTTCGGGGGCATTCCTTTGGACAAAGTCTCCACTTCAATGACAATCAACGCTCCCGCATCGGTGCTTCTTGCCATGTATCAGGCTGTCGGCGAGAAGCAGGGGGTTCCTGCAGCGAAGCTCCAGGGTACGGTCCAGAACGACATACTCAAAGAGTACGTGGCAAGAGGCACGTACATCTTCCCGCCGGCCCCATCCATGAGGCTGGTCACAGACATATTTGACTACTGCTCCAAGGTGATCCCCGGTTGGAACACCATTTCCATTAGCGGTTACCACATAAGAGAGGCCGGTGCAACCGCTGTCCAGGAAGTCGCTTTTACTCTGGCTGACGGAATCGCCTATGTGCAAGCGGCTGTGGACAAGGGTCTGGATGTGGACGCTTTCGCAGGCAGGCTGTCTTTCTTCTTTAACGCTCAGATGAACTTCCTGGAAGAGGTTGCTAAGTTTAGGGCCGCTAGAAGGCTCTGGGCCAGAATCATGAAGGAAAGATTCCACGCTAAGAGTCCGAAGTCTTGGATGCTCAGGTTCCACACTCAAACCGCAGGTTCATCTCTCACTGCCCAGCAGCCCGACAACAACATCATCCGCACGACTCTTGAGGCACTGTCGGCAGTGTTGGGCGGAACCCAGTCGCTGCACACTAACTCTAGGGACGAGGCGCTGGCTTTGCCCACTGAGGAGTCTGTGCGTATCGCTCTTCGAACCCAGCAGATCATCGCCCAGGAGTCGGGCGTGGCCGATTCTGTCGACCCCTTGGCGGGAAGCTACTACATCGAGAAGCTCACCGACGAGATTGAAGCCAAGGCTGAAGAGTACATCAAGAAGATTGACGATATGGGCGGCGCCGTGGCAGCTATCGAACAAGGTTATATGCAGAGAGAGATTCAGGATAGCGCTTACCGTTACCAGAAGTCGGTTGAGTCCAAAGAACGGTTGGTCGTGGGCGTAAATTCCTATGAGATTAAGGAAGATAAGCCCAAGGGGCTTCTCCGAGTGAAGCCCGAAATCGCCGAGGCCCAGAAGAAACGACTGCAGGCGCTTCGCAATCGCAGGGATGGGGCCGCGGTGGCTTCGGCCTTGAAGGCCGTGGAGACTGCCGCTAAGGGCACCGACAACCTCATGCCCTACGTGTTGGATGCAGTGAAATCTTACGCCACAATTGGCGAGATCTGCGGCGTACTGCGGGAAGTCTTCGGCGCTTACAGGCCCGGTTCTTGGGTGTAGAGACCGACATATAGAGCGGGAGGGTTTGACGTGATTAGCAAAATAGACCATCTCGGCATCGCAGTCAAAGACCTAGACGCAGCCATCAAGACCTTGGAAGAAGGTTTTGGCCTGAAGGCTTCGGGCAGGGAAGTAGTAGAGTCCCAGAAGGTCACCGTGGCCTTTATCCCTGTGGGAGAGTCAAGGCTTGAACTCTTGGAGCCAACCTCCGACGATAGCGCCATAGCCAAGTTTTTGGCCAGCAGAGGAGAGGGACTCCACCATGTGGCGCTGCACACTGACGATGTGGCCGAAGCGCTGAAGGGCGCCGAAGCAAAGGGGCTTCGCCTTATTGACAAAGGACCCAGGCCCGGCGCTCATGGTACCAAAGTGGGTTTTGTGCACCCCAAGAGCACCAACGGGGTGCTTTTTGAGCTAGTGCAGGAGTAGAGCATGATCGATTGCCACTGCCATGTCCTGCCAGAGGAGATGGTGAGCGATCTAGGTCGGTTCGCCAAGTTGGACGCGAACTTCTCCTGTCTCTTGGAGACAAAGGGCGCTAGATTCGTTACCGGCCCGGATCTTCTGGAGGAAATGGACCGGATTGGAGTCCAAGGCGCAGTGGCGTGTGGTTTCGCGTTTCGCGATACAGGTGTCAGTCGGCTCCAGAACGATTACGTTCTCGAGCTGCAAAGGAAGAACCCTGGGAGGATCGTGGCTCTCGGGGTTCTTTCTCCCAATAGCCCTGGTGGGCTGCATGAGGCCGAAAGGTGCGTGGCTCTAGGGATGGCGGGAATAGGGGAGATTTTCCCCGCTGGGCACGGCTTTGGCCTAGACTCCCAAGGCGCTCACACTCTTGCGGGAATTTGCAGGGACGCGGGTGTGCCTCTCCTGGTCCACGTCAATGAGCTTCTTGGCCATCTGTATCCGGGGAAAGGTAGCGTTGGCCCCGAAGACGCTTACCGATTCGCCAAAGATAACTCTAAGACCACCATTGTGTTTGCCCACCTAGGAGGCGGCCTCGTATTTTACTACTCTATGCCAGAAGTCAGGAACCTGGAAAACGCGTACTATGACACGGCCTCCCAACCGTATCTTTACCACCCTTCTGTATACAAGTCACTAGAGGCATCAGGAGCCATTGAACGAATTGTCTTGGGAAGTGATTATCCTCTTCTAGGATGCGAAAGATACCTAAGAGACCTAAGGGCTTCGGGGATCTCCCACGGAGGAATTCAGAGGGTAATCGCCGATAACCCCCGGCGGGTTTTTGGGAGATTCTTCTTACCTGAATAGGCAGGAAACTCGTAGCGGGCTACGAATATCCTAAAGTGAGAGGACGGGTGGTTTCCGAAAATACGATACGAGGGGGCTTTGCATAGTGAAGAGGCCGCCCAGAAACGTAGAGTACATCTGTCTTTCGTGTGGGTCGCAGGGTTTGGCGCAGGTGACAAGTGAAGATGGGGATATGAGCATGCGAGGCAATCTTTCTCTAGCGTGCCCCAGGTGCGGGGGAGCGGTGTTGTGTGTAGAGAGAGAAGTCGCCTCGCATGTTGCTTTACCTGCGGTCCTAGAGAAGCACTAGATAGCCGTTAAGAGTCTCCAGCAACTCGGCCGTCGCCGGGATTGGCCGCGCGGCGGCCTTTTCGTTTGCTGAACAGACTATGAGGAAGCAGGTAAATCCGTATGACTCCGGAATATCTCTAACATCTAGCAGTATTTCGGAGAGGGGATAGATCATGTCTAAGAACCATCTGTACCAGTTGGTGGACCAGAGGAAAGAAGGCCTCACCGACCTGAGCGACCGGATTTGGGGTTTTGCTGAGACCCGCTTCGAGGAGAATCAGTCTTCCGAGGCCCTATGCAAAGCGCTTGAGGCTGAAGGCTTTCGCGCTCAGCGAAATGTAGGCGGGGTCCCCAATGCTTTTGTCGGAACGTTTAGTACCGCTGCCGGGGACGGGCATCCCGTCATAGGCTTCCTAGGCGAATATGATGCCCTGTCAGGCATTAGCCAGAAGGCGGGCTTGGCCAACAAGGAACCTCTGGTGCCGGGAGGAAACGGGCACGGGTGCGGCCATAACTTTCTTGGAGTGGCTTCTCTTGGGGCTGCGGCCGCCCTCAAGGAATACGCCCAGGAAACGGGCATTCCTTTGACCATCAAGTATTTCGGGTGCCCGGGCGAGGAAGGCGGCTCCGGCAAGGCTTTCATGGCTCGAGCGGGTTTGTTTGATGGATTGGACGTGGCCATAACCTGGCATTCAGGGAGCGTTACGGCGGTGTCAACAGGCTCTTCTCTGGCCAACATCCAGGTCTACTATAGATTCATAGGTAAATCGTCTCATGCCGCAGGCAGCCCGCACCTTGGACGGAGCGCATTGGACGCCGTGGAACTCATGAATGTGGGCGTCAACTACCTGCGCGAGCATGTCATCCCAGAAGCCCGGGTACACTACGCCCTCATCAACGCCGGAGGCAAGAGCCCCAACGTGGTTCAGCCAGAGGCAGAGATCCTGTATCTCATCCGCGCGCCCAAGAATGACCAGGTCCAAGGCATCTTCCAGCGAGTCTCCAACATTGCCCGCGGAGCCGCCATGATGACCGAGACCACACTTGAGATTCAGGTGGACAAGGCGTGCTCCAACATTGTCCCTAACGAGGTCCTTGAGAAGGTGATGCAGGCGAACCTGGAGTCATTGGATCTTCCTGAGCCCACTGGGGAGGAGATCGAGTTCGCTCTCGCTATCCGCGACACTCTAGACGCCGACGATAGGCAGAACGAGATGCGGTCTCTTGTCTCCAGATACGGTGAACGAGATGCCAGGAAGATAGCGGAGAAGCTCCAGGGGCCTCTGTGCACTATGGTCCTTCCTTACAAACCTTCTGAGAAGATCATGAGCGGTTCGACGGATGTAGGCGATGTATCTTGGATAGTCCCCACGGTTCAGTGCAATTTCTCATGCCATGCTCTGGGTACACCGGGACATTCCTGGCAGATGGTGGCTCAAGGTAAGTCCACTTGGGCTCACAAAGGTATGCTAGGCGCCGCCAAAGCCATGGTGGGTACGGCGCTTGATCTGCTGTTGGACCCCAGCAAGGTGGAAGAAGCCAAGGAGGAACTACAAGAGAGAGTGGGAGGGGAGCCTTACCGCTGCCCCATCCCTGAAGGCGTAAACCCATCGCCGGTTAAGAAAGGTTAGGGCTTGCCGCCAGATTAGCTTCTAGATGTCCGCAGGCGGACATGTTGAACCCGAGACCTGCCCGTAGGCAGACAGGTTGTGCCAAAGACATGTCCGCTGGCGGACACCTGACCCCAGATCCCCCTACGTTGTCCGCAGGCGGACACCCGCCCCCAATGTGCTGCAGACGCGCAAATTCTTTTCGAATTCCCATTGGGGTGGAAGGAATCGGGACAAGTATGTAGAATAGAGGTGTCAAGTGGGGTCAAGTGGGGAAAGGTGGGTACAGGCCAGTGGCTAGCGTCGCCGGGTTCGTAGGCGAATACCTCCATAGCGTAGATAACAAAGGGAGAATGGCTCTGCCTGCCAAGTTTAGGGATCTTTTGGGTCCTCGCTTTTTTATAGCCCGAGGTTTGGACAAGTGCCTATTTGTTTACCCTAGCGAAGAGTGGGCACAGGTCGTCCAGAAGATCAAAGAGATGCCCTTGAACCAAGGTGATTCGCGGGCCTACGCCAGGTATTTCCTATCGGGGGCAACGGAGGTTGAGCCCGACAAGCAAGGGCGGATAGTTCTTCCGGCCAACTTGCGGGAATACGCAGGCCTCACTAAGGACGTATACGTTTTGGGCGTAGGCAGCAGGGCGGAAGTCTGGGACAAAAGCGAGTGGGATGAATTGAAGGCTGAGATCGGCAAAAGCTTCTCGAAAATAGCGGAGAGCGTTGCAGGAGTATGACTCAGGTACTTCACGAACCTGTCATGGTGACTGAAGTTATGTCACACCTCCTGGCGCGCGAAAGAGAAGTCATCGTCGATTGCACAGCAGGTGACGGCGGTCACTCTCGGGCAGTGCTTCAGAGGACAGGCGGTACTTTCGTGGTCGCTATAGACGTAGATAGCGAAGCGGTGGCCACCGCGAAGGAGCGCTTGCGGAGAAGCAGCCCTGGCAGAGCCCTTGTGCTGAAAGGCGATTACAGGGAACTTTCAAAGACCCTGGCGGTCTTGGGGGTACCGCGGGTTGACGGGGCGTTGTTGGATCTGGGAGTGTCGTCAAGGCAGATGGACACGGCAGAGAGGGGCTTCACGTACTGGGGCAAGGCTCCTTTGGACATGCGGATGAACAGAGACTCTCGGGTTACCGCTAAAGACATACTCATGACCTATGGCGAAGACGAGTTACGGCGGGTTCTTCGAGAGTACGGCGAGGAGAGGTTCGCGCCCCAGATCGCGAGGGGAATAGTCCAGCGTAGAGACGCAAATGGGCTTGACACGGCGGAAGACCTAGTGGATGTTATCAAGAGGGCTATTCCGGCCCGGTACAGGCAAAATGACATTCATCCGGCAAGACGGACTTTTCAGGCGCTCAGAATAGCTACCAACGATGAGCTCTCGAGGTTAGGGCTCTCCATTGAGAGAGTCTTCGACCACCTGAAGCCCGGCGGAACCGTGGTGGTGCTGTCGTACCATTCGCTTGAAGATAGGATAGTCAAGTCCGTGTTCAAAGGATTGGAAGATCGAGGGTACGGTCGCAGGCTTACTAGAAAACCAGAGATTCCCAGTGAAGCGGAAGTCCGGGCCAATCCCCGGGCCAGGAGCGCTAAGCTTCGGGCGTTGGAGAAGGTCCATTGGGTACGGAGGGGTCCGACATGATTAGAAACGCCGAATTGCCCGGCTCGGGTCCAGGCGCCGCGAGACGGTATAGACCGACGAGAGCGAGCGCTGTGCCCCTTGAGCTCTTGGGTATAGCATATTTCGTGCTAATGGTGGCTTTGGGAGTGATCCTTGTTTGGCAACCTGCAAGGATGACCCAAGTGAGTGCCGCTGCCAGCCAATTGCAGAAGGACCTTCAGGACGTAAGACTCCGTAATGAGGATCTCAAGAAGACTGTTGCCAAGATGGAATCCCTATCTTATGTGGAAAGTGAGGCCAAGGGGCGACTTGGCATGGTGGTCCCCGCCGAAGTTAGGACCTGCGCCGTTTCTCAGAACGTATCATTGGCCGCATTTGACACAGGGCAGAATGTTGTTGCAGATAAAGCCGAGCCGGCAGGCATAAGATCGTTGATAGCCCGCATAGCCGGGATCTTTGGCACCAAAGAAGTCACTGCCGGCACTAAGCGGTAGTATTGGGCGTTCGGGGAGATTAGCATGGGCGGAGTTTTGGCTCGTAAGCGGGTCGGACGGGTTCTGTTCTGGACGGCCCTTTTGTGCGTTCTTCTGTTAGGCAGGCTTTCATACGTGCAATTCGCTCTTGCAGATGAACTGGGCAGGCAAGCTTTGGACATGCGGATGCAGGATATTCCAATTCAGCCTAGGCGCGGCGTGATCTATGACAGAAATGGACACGAGCTGGCTTTCAGTATTGATGTGGAATCAGTTTATGCCATCCCTGCCCAAGTGAGGAATCCTGAAGAGACCGCTAGGACCTTAGCCGATCTCTTGGGTACTAAGTATGAGGCCGTTCTGAACGCAGTCACCCGCAGTTCGTCCTTTGAATGGATCAAAAGGAAAATACCTGATGACGTGGCAAGGCAGATACGGGACAAGCGGCTTCCTGGTATAGGGTTCACTCAGGAGACCATGCGGGTCTGGCCCAAAGGCAGCCTCTTGAGCCAGGTATTGGGCATAGTTGGTATCGATAACGATGGATTGGAAGGGCTGGAGCTTGAGTACGACAGGGTACTTAGGGGGGTTCCTGGGAAATTCACCGTCGAGGTCGACGCGCTGCGAGAGGCGTTGCCTCAATCTCAAAGAGGATACGTTCCGCCCGTTCAGGGGAAGAACCTTGTCTTGACCATCGACGAGGTGGTTCAGTTTATTTCCGAGCGCGAACTTGACAGGGCTATAAAGCAAAGCCAGGCCAAGGGCGGTTTGGTCATAGCGATGAACCCTCAAAATGGGGAGATTCTAGCCATGGCCAGCAGGCCGACTTACGACCCGAACCAATACGACCTGTACCCGCAGGCCAATAGGCGCTGCATCTGTGTGACTGACTCATTTCCGCCAGGCTCTACCTTCAAACCCATCACTGCGGCGGCGGGCCTGGAATCGGGGAAAATAACGGCAAACAGCCGCTTCTACTGTGGGGGCACTAGAAGGGTTGGCCCAGATACCCTCAGCTGCATTACCGGCCACGGCAGCGAATCGTTTTCCGATGTCATCGTGAACTCGTGCAACGTCGGCTTCATCGAGATAGGCCTCGCCACGGGAGCCGAAGATTTCTACAAGTATCTGGACCTTTTCGGAGTCACCTCCGCAACCGGCATCGACCTTCCGGGCGAGGCCAGCGGGATTATTGTGCCCAAAGACAGCGTCAAGCCCATCGACCTTGCCTGCATGTCTTTCGGCCAGACTCTGCAACTCACCCCTATTCAACTCATTTCATCCATATCCGCTATAGCCAACGGCGGTTCCACAGTATTGCCCCACGTTGTCAAAGAGATTACCGACTTTGACGGGAACGTAACCGAAGTGAAACCGTCATCTAAAGTGCACCGGGTGATCTCGGCAGAGACGTCTAGTGAACTTCGAGGGGCTCTTGAGAAGGTTGTCTCGGAAGGAACCGGAAAACAAGCATTTGTGCCCGGCTACAGGCTAGCGGGCAAGACAGGGACTGCCAATAAGGTCATTGATGGGCGAATAGCCCAAGGAAAGTACCTGGCATGGTTCATCGGTTTCGCTCCGGCAGACGATCCCAAGCTGGCGCTTCTGGTGATGGTAGATGAACCGACTGGAGCCTACTATGGAGGCGTAATCGCGGCGCCTGTGTTTTCGGGAGTCATGAGAGACGTCCTTCGATATATGGAGGTGCCTCCTCAGAATGAGCCGGTTGAGGATCCGGAAGACATGCGGGTGGTGCCCGATCTGAGCGGCAAGGATGTAGTGGCAGCCCAGACGGAACTTCGAGATATGGGGCTATCGGGCACCAAAGAAGGCCTTGGGACCAGGGTGGAACGGCAGTTTCCTGTCCCGGGAGCCAAGGTTAGGCTAGGGACGGGCATCATCCTGTATACCGAAGATGACAGTGTTGTGCCCGAAGGCCAGGTAAAGGTGCCGAGTGTTTTGGGGCTGGGGCTGACTCAAGCTAGAGAGCGTCTGTCCCAGGAAGGATTATCTCTCAGCGCTCAGGGCAGTGGGTTCTGCGTCTCGCAAGATCCCCCTGCAGGTTCGGCCGTGCTTCCTGGAACCATGATTAGGGCCGTATTTAGGATGAATGTTGGACAGTGACGGGCTTGGAGGGCGGGCTATGAGGATTTCTGATATCGTAAAGGATGTCTTTGGGGCAAGGGTGCTTCGTGACGCCGAAATAAGCGGCGTGGCTTATGATTCCCGGACAGTGGGCCCGGGAGATGTGTTTGTTGCGGTGGTGGGCACCCAGCTTGACGGTCACGCTTTTGTAGGGAAGGCCCTGGAGAAGGGCGCAGCGGGACTCATAGTGCAGGATCTCTCCATGGTACCTCATGGGGTCGCAAGCCTTGATTGTACAGAATGCCAGGTGGGCCTCGCTGTGGTGCCTGATTCCCGTTTGGCGCTTTCAAAGGCAGCCAAGGTTTTCTACGGAGATCCCAGCAAAGACCTTTTGGTCGTGGGCATAACAGGCACCAAGGGCAAGACCACCACTTGCCACCTGGTGAAATCCGTTCTGGACGCGGCAGGCGAAAGGACCGGCCTTATCGGTACAGTCCACAACATAGTGGGTTCCCAGGTTCGCCCTGTAGTGAGAACCACCCCCGAATCGGCAGAGCTGCAGAGCCTTCAAAGAGATATGGTGGACGCTGGGTGTACTGTCGTGGCTATGGAAGTATCGTCGCACGCTCTGGCTTTGGGGCGCGTAGCCGACATCAGGTTCAATGTGGCCTTAATGACCAATATCGGCAGGGATCACCTGGACTTCCACGGCACTATGGACTCGTACGTTGACACAAAGTCTAGTCTGTTTGAAATGTTGAAAGACGGGCAGGACCCAAGAGTGGCGGTTCTCAACGCTCACGAACCGTATTTGGAGCGGTTCCTGGCTAAGGTACGGAAAAATGGGGCGGCCACGGTCCTCTACGGTTTCTCTGAAGGCGTGGACGTGAGAGCTCTTGACCCCGAGTATGACGAAAGAGGTACCTCATTCATCCTGTGTGTCGCGGGTCGCCGGCGAAAAATCAGAATAGCGCTTCCGGGAAAATTCAACGTCATGAACGCTCTGGCGGCGGCGGCAGTAGGGTACGGGCTGGGGATGGATTTCGAGGCTGTGGTTAGGGGGCTTGAGGGAGCCAAGGGTGTGAGGGGTAGGCTTGAGGTCGTGCCCGACACATCGGATTTCTCGGTTTGGGTGGACTATGCCCACACTCCCGAAAGTCTAAAGGATATCCTGGCCACCGCCAGGGATATGGCCAAAGGTCGAGTTATCGCCGTGTTCGGATGCGGCGGCGACCGAGACCGGGGGAAAAGGCCTATCATGGGCAAAGTAGCCGGAGAAATATGCGATTTTGTCATCATAACTGACGACAACCCCAGGACCGAAGATGAAGACCGAATTCTAGATGATGTCGAGGCCGGGCTCAAAGATAGTCATGCCCCTTACGTGAGAATTCGGGATAGGCGCGAAGCTATTCGGGAAGCCGTGAGGGTAGCCAAAGCCGGGGACATTGTGGTTATAGCGGGCAAAGGGCATGAGACTTACCAAATCTTCAAAGAAGAGACGGTGCATTTTGACGACGTGGAAGAGGCACGGCGTGCTGTAGCTGGTTTCTTGGGGCGGGGAGGTTCTTAATTGCGACCTTACTCACTATCCGAAATAAGTTCTGTGATGGGCGGGCGCGTTCTTGTGGATTCACCCAGCGTCCGGTTCACCCGAGTTGAAATTGACTCACGACAGGTGCAACCGGGAGATTTGTTCGTTGCCATTTTAGGGGAGCGCGTGGACGGGCACGACTTTGTTGCCGCCGCCATGGCAAAAGGCGCCAAAGGGGCCATCATCCAGCATTCTGTGGACTCTTGGAAAAGCGAGCCTCTTGGCCAAGGCCCAGGGAGGGAATTCGGGCTGGTCATGGTGGATTCAACCGTGAAGGCTCTAGACTCTTTGGCCAAGTCGTACCGGCAGGAACTAGACGTCAAGGCCATCGGGATTACGGGGAGCGTGGGCAAGACCAGCACCAAGGATCTTGCAGTCGCTGTGCTGCAGACTCGCTTCCAAACCTACGGCAATCCGGGCAACCTCAATTCTCACATAGGGTTACCTTTGGCGATTCTAGCGATTGATGGCCCTTACCGGTACGCGCTATTGGAGATGGCCATGCGCAAACGAGGCGAGATAACCGAGCTGTGCCATACTGCACAGCCTGTAGCCGGGATACTCACAGACATATCTCTATCCCACGTCGGGGTATTAGGAAGCATCCAGGAAATCGCTTTGGCCAAGGCCGAGCTTCTGGAAAACCTCCCGCCTTCTGGCTTAGCGCTTTTGGCCGGGGATAACCCGTGGATAAGGAGAGTCAGTTCCAAGGCTTTGTGCAGGACGATATTCTACGGATTTGCTGAAGATTGTCATTGCAGGTGCGTCAACGTCAAGTCTTTGGGAAAACACGGGTCATGCTTTGACGTCCTGTATGGCGGGTCGCGCTTTCCGTTTGTGCTCAAGGTTCCCGGCGCACATCAAGTGCAGAATGCGCTGGCGGCTATCGCGTTAGGTTTCGAACTCGGACTATCCCCAGATCAGGTGCAGGAGGGCTTATCATCAGCTGCCCTAAGTCCCATGAGGTTGGATGTGCTTCACCTAGATGGTTTCACCGTCCTAAACGACGCCTACAATGCCAGCCCAAAGTCTATGAAGGCTGCTCTAGACCTTCTTTGGGACATGGGCAAAGGGCGAAAAGCGGCGATTCTAGGGGAAATGCTGGAGATGGGCCAACATGGGCCCGAAGCCCATAGAGATGTCGGAAGATATGCAAGAAAGAAAGCGGATTTTCTGGTGTCCGTAGGCAAACTGGGCAAAGAGATAGTGGCCGGGTGGCAGGAGGAGTCCGTGTGTAGCGGAGTCTCCGGGGATAGATCGGTTTGGTTTCCTGACAAAGAGGCCGCTGCCGACTTCGTTGGACGTGAGGTGAAAGAGGGGGACATCTGGCTCGTAAAAGCCTCCCGAAGCATAGGCCTAGAGACCCTGGTGGACCGCATGAAGACTCTTGACTTGACTAAGGGGGCTTTCTTCCAAGATGGACTGGCTTAGCGCGCTTGTGCCCTTAGGAACCGGTTTCGGATTCGCCGCGGGCCTTGGCTACCTATTGATTCCGTGGCTTAGGGACTCGGCGTTGGACAGCACATTAGGTCCGAGGGGCCTAAGTCCCACGAGAAGAAGGCGGGCACTCCCACCATGGGCGGTATCATCTTCATTCTGGGAACCGCGTTGGCCTTGGGAGCATACCACGCCGTCTCTGGCACTACACCTTCAAAAGAAGAGAATCTCATTATGGGCCTGATGCTAGGCTACGGGCTTATTGGGTTTCTAGACGACTATCTCAAGGTGCGCCGTGCTAGGAATCTTGGTCTCAAAGCCAGGCAGAAGATGGCTCTGCAGATACTTTTGGCCGCGGCATTTGTGTGGTTCTTCGTGGAGGAGTCTTGGGTCGTCGTGCCGTTTAGCGGCTATCGCCTAGATTTGGGTATCCTGTACCCCGTTTTTACAGTGGTTCTGATTGTGGGGATGGGCAACGGAGTCAACTTGACCGATGGCCTGGATGGCTTGGCGTCAGGAGTGGTTGCCGTGGGACTCTTGGGGTATTCTCTGGTCGCTTTGGAAAGCGCGGCAGTGTTTGGTGTTGATGTGACCCCGGCTGCCCTGGCAGGAGCAGGAGCCGTCCTGGGCTTTCTGGTGCATAACAGGCATCCTGCCCGTGTGTTTATGGGGGATGTAGGCTCTCTGGCCCTTGGAGGTCTTTTGTCTGGGCTAGCTGTAGCCACAAAGGCCGAGGCGCTTCTGTTGTTTTTTGCGGCGGTTCCCATCATTGAGGATCTGTCGGTCATGCTTCAGGTGGCCTCGTTCAAAATGACAGGAAAGCGTATCTTCAAGATGAGCCCGCTACACCATCACTTTGAGTTATCGGGTTGGAGCGAGACCGCCATCGTGAGAACGTTTTGGCTGGCGGCGCTTTTGTTTGCCGCTCTCGGGATAGTCTCTATGGCGTGGGTCTAGTTGGAGGAGATCAACTTGAGAAAGCGTGAGACAGAAGGGGTAACCAGGCGAAAGGAGCCTGATTATGTACTGTTTTTTGTCATTCTCACGCTTCTGGCCCTAGGCATCATGATGGTGTTTTCTTCTAGCATGGTCAGGTCTGTCAAGTATTACGGGCACCCGTACTACTATCTCGTGATGCAGCTTATCTGGGCAGGCGTCGGGCTCGCAGCTATGTTTTTCCTAATGAATTTCGACTGTTGGCGTTACCGCAGATGGGCCCAGGCGATTTTCGCGCTGTCGCTTCTGGCGTTGATACTTGTTCTCATCCCTGGGATCGGGCAAGTGCGACAAGATGCCAGACGATGGTTAGGTTATGGAATAGCCACCGTCCAGCCGGCCGAACTGGCCAAGTTCACCATCATCTTGTTCCTGGCCGATAGATTGTCCAGAAAGCGCGACGGAATAACCGACCTTATAAGAGGTTTAGGGCCCTACTTGATTATTCTGGGCATCGTCTGTGTTTTGGTGCTGGCGGAGCCCGACTTGGGCACTGCCGTTGCCATCGCAGGCGCTTCGGTTATTGTGTTCTATATCGCGGGAGCCCGCGTGTGGCACTTGGGGCTTGTGGGAATGTTGTCCCTTCCTGTGCTGTACTGGGCGGTTTTCGCCGAGGAATACAGACGGAAGAGATTCTTGGCCTTTCTGGATCCCTGGGCGGACCCGATAGGTGATGGATGGCAGATCATACAATCTCTCTATGCGTTAGGCACAGGCGGCCTGTTTGGCACGGGCATTGGCTTTTCCCGACAGAAGTGGTCGTACCTTCCCGCGCCCCACACCGACTTCGTATTTGCTGTGCTGGGAGAGGAAATGGGATTCTTCGGGTCTCTTCTGATTCTCCTCTTATTCTTCACCTTTGCGTGGAGAGGCCTCAGGACTGCCATGGCGGCCCCCGATAGGTATTCGTGTCTTTTGGCTGCGGGCCTTACGGCTCTTGTTATGTTGCAGGCTCTTGTGAACATTGGCGTGGTTTCTGGATCTTTGCCTATTACGGGCATTCCCCTTCCGTTCATAAGCTACGGGGGTTCCAACCTCCTAACCACCCTTATGGCCTGCGGGGTGATTCTGAACATATCCAGGTATGCCAACCGCTAAGGGAGGTTTTGTCGTTGCGTCTTGTGGTGACTGGAGGAGGGACAGGCGGTCACATATACCCGGCAATGGCCGTGGCTAAAGAGATCGTGGCAATGCTCCCCAACGCTTCGGTGTTGTATGTGGGGACAGAGCGAGGAATGGAGAAAGCCCTAGCCCAAAAAGAGGGATTGCATTTTGCAAAAGTGAGATCCTCTGGAATCATGGGAAAGAGTCCCCTTGTGGCGGCTAAAGGCCTTTTACAAGCATCAATGGGCGTGAGGGACGCCGTGGGCCTTTTGAGGAAATTTCGGCCCGATGTGGTGTTTGGCACCGGGGGTTACGCATCTGGTCCGGTGGTGATGGCCTCGTGGCTTCTGCGCATGCCCCGGGCCATCCAAGAGCAGAACGCCATACCCGGAAAGACGAACCTAGCCTTGTCTCGATTGGTGCAAAGGGTGTTCTGCGCGTTTGAGTACTCTGGTCAGTTTTTCCCAGACCAGTCAAAGATCATGGTCACAGGCAATCCCATAAGAAAGTCCATACTGGAGCCTACTAGGGACCAGGGCAGGAGTTTTTTTGGGATAGAGCCGGAATCCCGAGTTATGTTGGTGTTGGGCGGATCCCGGGGGGCGTTGACCTTGGCCGAGACTGGAGTCCGGGCGGCGAACACATCTGGCCATGGCGTTTCCCTTATCCTAGCAACCGGGACGGAGTACTATTCCAAGGTAGTTCAGGAGCTAGGGGCGCCTTCTGAGGGCGGCATAGAGGGAACCAGAATTGGAAATATTATCATAAGACCCTACGTTCACGAGATGGCCATGGCTTACGCTGCCGCTGATGTAGTGGTTGGGCGGGCGGGGGGTATGACTTTGTCAGAAGTAACTGCATTGGGCATACCTTCTGTGATCATCCCGTCTCCGAACGTCGCTAATAACCATCAGGAGCACAACGCACGGGCGTTGGAAGAAGCCGGGGCCGCCGTGGTGGTCAGAGAAAGCCCTAATACGCCGGCAGAAGCAACTGAGGCCGCCTTGCGTATCATGTTTGACGAGACCAAAAGAAGAACCATGAGAGAAGCGGCTCTGAAATTGGGCAAACCTGACGCCACCATAGATATCTGCAGAGAACTGGTGGCGCTGGCCCGGCAGGGCGCCTGACTGGCAGGGAGGGTGCGTTAATGCAAAAAGTACACTTCATAGCCATTGGTGGGCAAGGAATGTCCGGAATCGCCGCCATATTGCTGAAACGCGGCTATACGGTTACCGGCTCGGACCTCCGGGAAAGCGATCTCACAAGGCGGCTGGCATCAATGGGGGCCGAGATTCATATTGGTCACAGCCGAGAGAATCTCCGGGATCCCGATGTAGTGGTTGTGTCCTCGGCTATCGGACCCGATAATCCCGAACTCTGCCTCGCTCGGGACAAAGGGATTCCTGTGGTGCACCGCATGGACATGCTCTTGCGCACATTATCTGGTCTGAACCTAATAGCTGTGGCGGGATCCCACGGCAAGACTACTACTACTTCTATGGTGGCTTGGATCCTCAAACAAGCGGGGTTCGATCCCACGTTTTTGTTGGGGGGCGAGTTTCTTGGCGAGGGTACCTCCCACGCAGGCAACGGCGACTATGCCGTATTCGAAACTGACGAGAGCGATGGTTCTTTCCTCAAAGTACAACCCGACGTGGCCATGGTCACCAATATCGACAATGACCACTTGGATCATTGGGGATCCATGGAGGCTCTAAAGGATGCTTTTCTCAGATTCCTAGACTCAGTTAAGCCCGGAGGATTGCACATCGTGTGCCAAGATGACCCGATCCTTGGCAGATGGGCTGTTGGCTGCCCCAATGTCCAAACTTACGGGTTCTCCCTTGATGCCTTGTGGCGGGCCGTAAACGTGCGCCCCCAGGGCTGGGGACAAAGCGCCGCGGTCCAAAGGGCCGGGGAGTCTCTAGGCACCCTGAATATTCAGGTTCCCGGCAGACACAATCTCCAAAATGCCTTGGGCGCTCTAGTTGCAGCGGTTCATTGCGGCCTATCTCCAGAAGATGCCCTAGACGCCCTTAAGTCGTACCCCGGCGTCAAAAGAAGGCTTGAGCGAGTGGGAGAGTACGGCGGCGTATTGCTCCTGGATGACTTTGCCCACCATCCCAGCGAGATGTCTGCGTGTCTGCAGGGGGTGCGGGAGGTCTTGCCGGAGAGCCGGATAATCGTCGTGTTTCAGCCTCACCGGTATTCGCGGACGAGGCTCTTAGGGAACCAGTTGGGGATGGCCCTGGCCGGCGGAGATTTCGTATTTGTGACTGGGATATATGCGGGGCCCGGTGAGAGAGTTGAAGCCGGCACAAACTCAAAATTTGTGGCACAAGCCGCACAAGCCAATGGGCATCGTTGGGTTCGCCAAGTGGAAGACAAGAACGAGGCTATGAAGCAAGCGGTGGAAATGTCCAGAGCAGGAGACGTCATCATAACCATGGGTGCCGGAGATATCTGGAAAACTCACAAAGACGCTGTCCAAGTTCTTACGGCGAGAGGCGAGTAACAGGTATTGATGGGGTTTCGTAATATGAGGGGACCGTTGTAGCCAACGGGCGGACTATAGACTGTGGCCAGGGGAGTGGTACGAGGATGTCCAAGTTCGTCATTGAGGGCGGCAGGTGTTTGTCGGGATCGCTTTCCGTTAGCGGGGCGAAGAACGCGGTGCTTCCCATCATGGCGGCAGCCGTAATGTCTGATTCTCCTTGCGTGCTTCACAATGCGCCTGATCTGACCGATGTAGCGATCATGGTTCGTATTTTGGAGGATTTAGGGGCCAAGGTACAAAGGACCGGAACCGGAGGGTCGGTGCTTACCATTGACCCCACGACGATAGACCGGCACGTAGTGGACGAGATGCTGATGCGGCAGGTCCGTTCGTCCATCATCCTTATGGGGCCGCTCCTTGGCAAGATGAGGAAAGCCCAAGTGTCGTACCCGGGCGGATGCGATATTGGATTGAGACCGATAGACCTCCATATTAAGGGCTTGAAGGCCTTAGGAGCGTCATTCGAGGAAGAACACGGCCAGATAATCGGCTCTAGAGACCAGTGGAATGGCATGGATATTCATCTGGATATCCCCTCCGTGGGCGCCACAGAGAACATAATGATGGGAGCGTGCCTTGCCAAAGGGATTACCGTCATCCGTAATTCGGCTAAGGAGCCCGAGATTGTGGACTTGCAGGGATTCCTAAACGCTATGGGGGCCCGTGTGCGGGGTGCCGGCACCGATGTGGTAAGGATCGAAGGAGTACAGAGACTTCGCGGCGCAGAGTATACCATCATGCCCGACCGCATCGAGGTGGGTACCTTCATGGTGGCATCTGCCATCGCAGGAGGGGATGTGCTCATCCAAAACGCGGTGGTTGAGCATGTTCAGGCCATTATGGCCAAGCTCCGGGAGGTAGGGGCCAACATCGTTGTTAACGAAGGAGTCAGAGTCAGATCCAAAGACAGGCCGAAACCCACGGATCTCAAGACCCTGCCGTATCCCGGATTTCCCACAGACATGCAGCCGCAGATGATGGCTCTCTTGTCTATAGCCGAAGGTACTTCGGTCATTACCGAGACCATTTTTGATTCTAGGTTCAAGCAAGCCGAAGAACTGGGAAGAATGGGCGCCCGCATCCGCAGCGAAGGAAGGACTGCTATAATTAAGGGAGTGCCCAGGTTGTCCGGGGCTTTGGTGGAAGCTTGCGATCTTCGCTCAGGGGCTTCTTTGGTTCTTGCCGGGCTGTCGGCAGAGGGCCGCACCGTAGTGAACGGTATTCATATTATTGACCGCGGCTATCAAGGCTTTGAGACGAAACTCAGCGCTTTGGGGGCATGCGTCTCGCGGGTAGCCGACTAGGAGGACCTGCGCTTCACGTGGCTTCAAAAAAGGCGGCAAATAGAGAAAAAAAGACTCTGACGTGGGGGCTTACCGTCGCGTTTATTGTGCTTGTGGGCGCATTTCTGTTCCTGCGTTCTGAGTATTTTGCTGTGTCCAACTACGTCATAACCGGAACTAGCGCTGTTACCCGTGAGGATATCGTGGCGCGATGCAGCCAGTTGGCACCTAATGTTTTCGCCTTTGATTTGGACAAGGCCAAAATGCTCATCCAAGCGTCACCTTGGGTTCAAAGCGTTGTGTGCTCGCGCAAGCTTCCCGATACGGTCCTGATATCTATCGTTGAACGTACCCCTGTGGTATTCGTTCCCATGGAGAACGGAACGTGGCTTTCGGACCCACAGGGCCGGATCCTGGCTGAAGATGATGGAAAATGGCCCGGTCTTATCGCTTTAACGGGAGTTTCGGGACAAGCTTCCTCAGGCCAGTTTCTAGACGATGCCGAATACGGGTGGGCTTTCAGGGTTCTCGCAGCGTTGGGGCAGGTTTCTCGTACAAAGGTTACCGAAATCCATGTACAAGATGGCGAATGTACCCTTATACTTGACGATGAGTGCAGAGTCCTTATGGGAAAAGAGGCTCCTGGGGTATCGCAAAAAAGT
This sequence comes from Bacillota bacterium, assembly GCA_040771825.1. GTDB lineage: Bacteria > Bacillota > Sulfobacillia > Fermentithermobacillales > Fermentithermobacillaceae > JAXGZG01. The sequence continues at coordinate 728,924 of JAXGZG010000001.1, forward strand.
CTTCTTCTTGAATCAATTCTCCAAGACCTCTCCCAAGACGGCTCGTTAGTAGAGCATGTCGACTTGCGGTTCGACAAGCCCGTAGTCAAATTCTCATCGGAGGCAGGGGAGTGACCGTATGAAAAGCCGGGGGTCGCAAGCCGCGTTAACTGTCATATTTCTGATATTTGGCTTTATGCTCGCTACGCAGTTTAGGGCGAGACCTCCGCTTGCGGGTAACTACAGGTTGCAGCGGGCAGAAGAGTTGGCTGTCCTATTGCAGGTTACCGAGAAAGAAAGAGATAGTCTCAAGGATGAGGTCGCTAATCTCAGAGACAGGGTCGCTGAAATGATGGCCGGCGAGGACCAAGTTAAACTTCTTCAGGATGAACTCCAGAAGGCCAGAATCCTCGCGGGGTTAACGGAGCTTAAGGGCCCTGGAGTGGTTCTTGAGATGACCGACTCTCAGAAGGCACCTGCCCCGGGGCAGGATCCGAACCTCCTGATAATCCACGACGATGATGTGGCCGAAGTGGTCAACGAGTTGTTTGGGGCAGGAGCCGAAGCAGTCTCGGTAAATGGCCAAAGGCTTATCTCCACTAGCGAGATCCGGTGCGCGGGCAATGTCATCATGATCAACGGCGCCAGGATCGCGCCACCTATTCGGGTGCTGGCCATTGGCGATCCCGAGACGCTTTTGGGCGGGCTCAAGTTTCCCGGGGGCGTCGTAGATAGTCTTTCTCTATGGGGTATTGAAGTGAAAGTCAAATCGGTTGAGGAAGTAATCGTGCCCGCCTACAGCGGCTCCTTGGTTTTTCGGTATGCTCAACCTACCAAGAAGGGAGGTACCGGCTAATGTGGTTTCTGATTTCCGGACTCCTGCTGGGAGTCCTCTTGGGTCTCAATGTGCCTTGGCAGGTGCCGGGGATAATTGCCCGTTATTTGGCCGTGAGTCTTCTAGCCGGTATAGACACTTCCCTGGGAGGGCTGAAGGCAGGACTAGAAGGGGATTTCGACATCCTCATATTCGCCACGGGGTTTATTGTTAACGCGGTTCTATCTGGAGTGTTTGTGTACGTCGGAGACGTGCTAGGGATTGAGCTCTACCTGGCGGCTGTGGTGGCTTTGGGAGTTCGAATCTTCAACAACTTGGGAGTCATACGAAGGCACTACCTTCAGAGATGGACGGCCGGGCACAAGCCTGAAAAAAGTGGGACTCCCGAAAAGTAGTGGAGGTTTTGGCGCCACAGCTGTTGAAAGTAAGGTCGAACAGGGAAAGAGGTGGGTGGCGTGGTCGTAAACGCGGAAGATCTTAGATATGCAAATCTCAAGGTGATAGGGGTCGGGGGTGGCGGGTCAAACGCCGTCAACCGGATGGTCCAGGCCGGTATAAAAGGTGTGGACTTCATCTCGGTCAACACCGACGCCCAGGCATTGAACCTTTCGCTGGCACCAACGAAGGTTCAGGTAGGTGCCTCTCTCACCCGAGGGTTGGGAGCAGGAGCTAACCCAGAGGTGGGTGAGAAGGCGGCTGAGGAGTCCAGGGAGGAGATTCTTGAGCACTTAAAAGGCGCCGACATGGTGTTTATCACCGCCGGAATGGGCGGCGGAACGGGCACCGGCGGGGCGCCCGTAGTGGCCCAATGCGCCAAGGAGGTTGGCGCGCTCACAGTGGGCGTTGTCACAAAGCCTTTCGCCTTTGAGGGAAAGCGCCGGATGAACACGGCTATCCAGGGTATCCAGAACCTCCAGACCCACGTCGACACCCTCATCGTCATCCCCAACGACCGCTTGCTTCAGGTTGTCCAGAGGGACACCTCCATCGTCGAGGCCTTTAGAATAGCCGACGACGTACTTAGGCACGGCGTCCAGGGCATATCCGATCTTGTTTGCGTGCCGGGACTGATTAACCTGGACTTCGCCGATGTCAGGACCATCATGATGGACACTGGTTCGGCCCTCATGGGGATAGGAATTGGCCACGGCGAGAACCGGGCGGTAGACGCCGCCAAGCAGGCCATATCTAGCCCGCTTCTGGAGACGGGCATCGATGGCGCCAGGGCGGTTCTCATGAACATAACCGGGGGAAGCGACTTGGGTTTATTTGAGGTTGACGGCGCCACAGAGACAGTCATGCAGGCCGCCGACCCAGACGCCAACATCATCTGGGGCGCGGTCATAGATGACGACTTGGAGGATACGGTACAGATTACGGTCATTGCCACTGGGTTCGACGGTTCGCCTAGGCGGACGTTTAGCCAGGAGAAGCTCCCTCCCAAACTGGAGGCCCAGGACATCCTGGAAGTGCCTTTTTTCTTGAGGAAACCGAAATCCGTCGAAAAGCCCCGGTAGAATAATCGCCGTGAAGGCCAGGTAGATACAAAGTTTGCCCTTGCCATCCTGTTAGGATGTCCGTGGTGATATTCCCGATTCTCCGGGAATACACATGGCCATGCAGGGTGGTGCGTCTTTCATGGTCAAGTACATTTACGCCGATGTGCTGTTAGTGGTCAACTGGATAGTCAACCATCTGCTGCTTCTGGCCGCGGGCAAGCTAACTGGGCGTGACGTTAAGATATGGCGCCTCTGGTGCGCTTCCCTGGCTGGCTCCGCCTACGCTGTGGCGGCCCTCTATGCTCCTCTTTCTTTCGCTTTCTCGCTTCCCGCAAGGCTGGTTTTTGGGCTTCTCATGGTCGCCTTTTCTTTTCCCAACCAAAAAGGACTGGCTTATGTAGCCGTGGCAGCGGGGTTTTTCCTTTGTTCTGCACTTACCGCAGGTACCGCTTACGGGCTTCTCCATAGCGGGGCTGCAAGGGCTCTTCGGGCTTCTCTCTTGGGCCAAAGTGACCCGGTGGTCAACTGGTGGATAGTGGCGTTATCTCTGGCCTTATTGTCCGGCTTTCCGCTTGTAGCCCGCATGGGTGGGTATCGCCCCGGAGGCGCTCTTCCGCTCTTGACTATTGAACTCATGGTTCAAGGGCGCAGCGTGGGGCTCACCGCACTAGTGGATACCGGCAATAACCTAAGGGATCCCGTATCGGGACTGCCGGTTGTGGTGGTTGATTGGGAGTCGGTCCGAAACGTCATGCCCAAAGAAACCGCTGCGTTTTTCCAGTCCACTTGGGATTCGATTCCCGCCGGGCTTGCCGACACCGCCGTTGGCCGCAGGCTCCGGCTAATCCCCTTTGAAAGCCTGTCGGGTAGAAGGGGCGTTCTGCCGGGCTTCCGCCCCGACCAGATCATCCTGCTGCAAAAAGACGGCATTAGGATCAGAAGAAACGCTATTGTGGGAGTCTCGGGTGACCGCCTAAGCCCAAACGGACTGTACCAGGCTCTCGTTCATCCCGACCTCGTGTAGCTTTGCAATTTGTGGGGGTGGGATATTGAGTTTCGTATCAAGACTCGCATTAGCCATGCATCGGAAATGGGCTTCCCTCCTGTGGCGCCTGGGAATCGGCGGGCGCATTGATTACGTTGGAGGGGCAGAGGTTCTGCCTCCTCCTTTGAGTCAGGAAGAAGAGGGGCACCTCCTGTTCAGGCTCCGCTCGGGCGATGTAGATGTCAAATCGACTCTCATCGAAAGAAACCTGAGACTTGTTGTCTATATCGCCAAGAAGTTCGAAAACACCGGGATTCCTGTGGACGATCTAGTATCCATAGGTTCTATCGGGCTAATCAAAGCAGTTTCCACCTTCGACATAGAGAAGAACATCAAGCTCGCCACCTACGCGTCAAAGTGCATTGAAAACGAGATACTCATGTACCTTCGCAGGACCATGCGAACCAAATCCGAGCTATCCTTTGACGAACCCCTAAACGTTGACGGGGAAGGCAACGAGCTGTGTTTGTCAGACGTCAAAGGCACTCCAGAAGACATAATCTACTGCGATCTTGAAAAGCAAGACGACCGGGAGGTCTTGCGTCTAGTTCTGGAGAGGCTGCCGTGGCGCGAGAGAACCATAGTAGACTTGCGTTTTGGGTTAAAAGACGGCGTGGAAAGGACTCAAAAGCAGGTTGCGGACATGCTGGGAATATCCCAATCCTACATTTCTAGATTGGAGAAGAGGATTATGCATAGACTGCATAGAGACATCGTGAGTTTCCAGTGATAGTACCAGGTATTACCCTATAACCAATTACCTTCCTTGAATAACCCCAGGCCGGGGCGGTAATACTTTTTATGATCGATACACCAGATAATGGAACCAAGGCCGGGGGTACAAAGGTTGAACAAGGTCGAGATCTGCGGGGTCAATACCAGTCGTCTGCCTGTGCTGTCTTCTGCCAAGATGAAGGAGCTTTTCCTCGCGAAGATAGAAGGGGACACTACTGCCCGGGAGAAACTGGTTAACGGCAATCTTCGCTTGGTCTTAAGCGTCATACAGCGATTCGCCAATAGAGGCGAATATGTTGATGACCTTTTTCAGGTTGGCTGCATCGGTCTCATGAAGGCCATCGACAATTTTGACCTCGGCCAGAACGTCAAGTTTTCCACCTATGCGGTACCTATGATAATCGGCGAGATCCGCCGTTATCTAAGGGACAATAACCCCATTAGAGTGTCTAGGTCCCTGCGAGACGTAGCGTACAAAGCGCTTCAAATCAGGGACACTCTCGTTTCTCGCCTGGGAAGAGAGCCTTCGGTCAAAGAGATCAGCCGCGAACTCAAGACCCCTGAGGAAGAAGTGGCTTACGCCCTAGATGCAATACAAGAACCCATTAGCCTGTTTGAGCCGGTGTACCACGATGGCGGCGACCCCATCTACGTCATGGATCAGGTGAAGGACGAGAGAGGCGAAGACGCCGGGTGGGAACAGGAGATTACCATAAATGAGGCGTTGTCCAAATTATCCGGACGAGAACAGGCAATAATTAAGATGAGGTTCTTCGAAGGAAAGACGCAAATGGAGGTTGCCAAGGAAATCGGGATCTCTCAGGCCCAAGTATCAAGGCTTGAGAAGGCGGCATTACTTCACATGCGCAGGGATATGGCCCTTTAGGGCGCCTGGAAAGGGGGTGGTCCAATGAGGAAAAAGCGAAGGAACGATGCCCTACGGAGCATAACATTGGCTTTGGTGGCGGGAGCGCTTCTTTTCTGCGGGTGGGGGCTGGCGGAGTCCCGAAAAGCTGAGAAGGCTTACACGCCTACAAATTTGTCTCGCGTGCCAGGAGACCTTGCTCCTGCCGACACAGTCAGGCTTCATGTAATTGGGAATTCCGATTCCGCATGGGATCAGAGCGTCAAACTGGCGGTGCGAGATGCCCTCATGGCGTCTTTCGGCCCCAAACTTTCAGCGGCAAAGGATGCCGGAGATGCCGAGAAAGCCATATCTTCCAGCCTTGCCGAAATAGAGACTGTGGCAACTTCGTGTTTGAAGGCCAATGGGGTGGCGTATGCGGCGAAGGCCGCCCTCAAGACAGTGTACTTTCCTGACAAGACTTACGAGACTACAGGGGGCCAGAAGGTGTTCTTGCCTGAAGGCGACTACAAAGCCCTTCAAGTGGTGTTAGGGGAAGGGCAAGGCAAAAACTGGTGGTGCGTCATGTACCCGCCCCTATGTTACTTCGATTTGGTGCAGAAAGCTATCGCTTCAGGAAAGACCCAGGGGGTTGAACAGCGCACCTGGGTCCCTGTTTGGGCACGTAATGATGGCCAGTTCATTCTCGTAGATGAGGAGTCCACACAAGAAGTGCCAGTGGAGATCCATTTCCTGATTGTGGACGCCCTTAAGGCTGGGTTTGGCCGTCTGGCCTCGCTTCTCAAGGTACATGGCCAAGAGGCCGCCCTCCATCCCCAGAACTTGCGCTGACCGGGTTACGTGACCGCGCCTCGCATATAATGCACTGGAGGTGGTCACGTGATCCGGGCTTCAGACCTCTCTACCCGCGATGTCATAAACACAGTTGACGGACGGCGCTTGGGCAACATAGTAGATGTGGAGATTGACCTCAATACAGGCAAGATAGTGGCCGTGGTGGTTCCCGGACAGGCCAAGGTACTAGGTATATTGGGCAGGTCTGACGATTACGTAGTCCCTTGGGAGAATGTGAAGAAGATAGGCGAGGACGTAATCCTCGTGGAACTCTCCGAGCACTATCTGAGAAGGATTATTCGCTGATCGGGCCCGCACTCTCCTCACCTTGACTTGTGGGTTCGCATTGGACTACGCTGTTTCTGACAGCCACTGCTAGTTCCCCGAGCCTGGAGAGGGAGATCCCGTTGAAGAGACGTCCAAGGAAGCGGACCAAGTACAAACACTACGCTAGAAGTATTGCTATAGCCGCGATCGTGGTCTCTGTGGCCATGCTCTTTGTTTGGCCCTACTTAAGAAGCGCTTTCTTGACGCTTCTCATACCTGTGGGGCGCGGCTATGCGGGCACTCTAGAGGACCAGGTTAAGGGCACCGCCTTGTTTTCGGGGGGCAGCGCCTTGATAGTGGCGCCTGCTGACGGCACATTGAATCTGCAGGTAAAAGACAACGACTCGGTAAGGGTTGGGCAAGTTCTGGCCACGGTGGGCGATAGCGGCACAGGAGCCGAGTTTGCCGACAGCATCGCCAAAGCTAGGGCAAATCTTGCATCCTACGAGAGGGAAACCGCAGAGGAGTTCAGCCTCTTAAGGTCGGAAGTCCAAGATGCGTACCAGGGAGCTCTGATATCGTTGCTAGGCTCTCGCCAGGCTTTTGTCTCGGGGGATACCCTTGGGGCGTTGGCAGAGGAGTCGTCTTTGGCTCTTAAAGAGCAGGCTATCAAGGGGAAGCGAGAACGCCTCTCGGCTATTGAGGATCAGCGGGGAAGTCTGGCCAAGACAGCCGCTATGCTGGAACAGGCTATGGCAACGTCAAGGGTTAACATTTTGTCACCATCTGCCGGCGTCTTCTCGTCTAGGTTCAGTGAAGCCGATAGGAAGATCCCAGGTCTCTCTCTTTCTGACAAAGATGCTTCGGAGATCATGGCATTATGCAGAGAGGTACAAGATGCTGCGGAGACTCGGGTGGAAAACGGCAAAACCGTCAAAATGGGGGACCCTATTGGACGCGTGGTCACGGGAACGGATATCAGTTTCTATCTCCCTGTGAAAACCGAAGAAAGACCCGCTCTGCGGCAGGGTCAGAGCGTCACGTTACGTTTTTCAGACGGCTCCGAGGCACGAGCCGCTGTCACCACAGTCGTTGACGCCAGACCGCCGGGGTATTCGGTGATATCCGGAAACCTTGACATTCTTACCGGCCAGAGGGGGACCGGGTCCGCCGATGTGACGCTTGTGGCAAGCCGAAACTCGGGGACAGTTATTCCTACTGGTAGCATTTTAGAGATGGATGGCGAGACCGGAGTGCTTCTGATTCAAAGAACGTACGCTCATTTCGCGCCTGTGGAAATTCTCTCCACCCAGGGCGCGCGATCAGTGGTCAAAGGCATCTCCGAAACAAACGAGATAGTACTCAAACCAAAGAGATTCCTGGAGGGCCGGCGTGTGAGATGATAGCGGATAATCTGCAGGTAGTGATGGAACGAGTGGCTGAGGCTTGCGCTAAAGCAAATAGGGACCCGGCGTCGGTTCGGTTGATGGCTGTGACCAAGAATGTGACTTCCGAGGCCATACAGGAGGCTTACGGCCTCGGTCTCACGCTTTTTGGAGAGAACCGCGTTCAGGAAGCAAAGAGGAAAATTGAGGCTGGCGTGTTTAAGGATTCCAAGATTTGCCTGGTAGGTCACCTTCAGACTAACAAGGCTTCTTCTGCCGCAAGGCTATTTGACGCGGTGCATTCCGTTGACTCCAGGAGGGTCGCCGAAGCCTTGTCGCGATTTTCTGTCCTATACCGTTCAAAGGGTTCCCGGGAGATTGAGGTCATGATTGAAGTCAACATTGGCCGGGACCCTCGTAAGTACGGAGTCATGCCCGAAGAGGCTCTTGGTTTGGCCCAGTACGCTGTTGGGCTCCCAGGCATCCTCTTGACTGGTCTCATGACGGTCGCTCCTGGTATGGGGGACTTGGCTATGGCCCAAGGAGCCTTCAGGGAACTGCGAACGCTTAGGGATCGTCTGGTAGATTCGGGGGTCAGCATGGAGAATCTCAAGGAGTTGTCCATGGGCATGTCGGGGGACTATCCGGTGGCCGTGGAAGAAGGCGCCACCGTCATTCGACTGGGTACTGCATTATTCGGTCCTCGCACCGGGGCAAGAAGGTAACTGTGGGCGCCCGGTAGAAATCCCCTTGGGCGAATAGGTCGACTGAAGGAGGCGCTCCCAGTGATCGGCGAGGATAGCGGTACCCCACTGAACATACACAGGCTAACTCCCTTAGATATTCACAACAAGGAGTTTAAGAAATCCTTTCGAGGCTATAGCGAGGATGAAGTGGATGAGTTCTTAGACCTCGTGGTAGCCGAGTTTGAAAAGATCATCCGGCTCAACGAGGATCTTCAAGCCTCCATCTCGGGACTAGAGTCTCGCCTTGAACACTACAAGGGGCTTGAAGAGACCCTTAAGAACGCCATACTCCTCGCCCAAAAGGCAGCTGACGAGATAAGAGAGTCGGCTGCCCGAGAAGCGGGGATCATAAGAAAAGAAGCCGCCATGGACGCCGAGCGGCTTAAGAATCAGGCTCAGGAGGCGCTTCGCGAAAGTTTCGGAGAGATAGATAGAAACAAGAATCGCCTTAGGCGTTTTCACGCTGAGATGAGAGCGTTCCTCCAGTCGACTCTGGAGTTTTTGGCCAAGGGGACAGAGAACCTGGAGGCCAACATGGGGGAAGACAGACAGGAGCCGTAGGTCGAATCTTGCGCTTGGGAGGCCAGTCCAAATGGCGCAGGGGAAATCAGCATCCAGCACTGGGTCAACAAGACGGGCTTCGGCGATCAAGGAGCCCGGACGGGGCCGAAAGGGCTTTGGTTGGGCCAAGGTCCCGCAAGTAGCGAAACAGATCGTAAACCCCAGGGGGAACCGCAAGGGAAGGTAGGGTGACTCCATTGAGGCAAAATGCCACGCTTTATCAAAACGGCGAGTTCCACGTTCTATCGGACAAAATTCGAGTAAGAGAGGCTTTGGCATCTTATCAGGGTCGAATTATCTACGTTGGAGACAAGGACGGCGCTCGCCGGGCGTTTCCTGCCGGCGTGACCCCGACAGTGGTGGATCTGGGCGGCAAGCCCGTCCTGCCTGGCTTCATCGATAGCCACTTGCATCTCATGAACCTGGGAGTGTCTTTGCGGAACTTGTCCTTGGGAGAAGTGCGTTCCATAGAGAATCTTAAGGCGAAAGTCAAAGAGCAAGCATCCAAGGTTAAAGAGGGCCAGTGGATTTTGGGCCGCGGTTGGGATCAGGAGAGTTTCAGGGAAAAACGCTATCCTACGAGAAAAGACTTGGATGAGGCTGCCCCCGGCCGAGCCGTGAGCTTGACCCGGGCATGCGGCCATCTATCGGTGCTATCTAGCGCCGCCTTGAAGTTGGCCGGGATCACTAGAGACACCCCTGACCCTGAAGGCGGTGTTATAGACAGAGATGCTTACGGTGACCCCACCGGGGTTCTCAGGGAGAATGCCAACGCTCTAGTGTTTGGGGTTATTCCCGAGACTACGGAAGAGACTCTCCAGGAATGTACCGCAGAAGCTATGCGGCACCTTCTGTCCAAGGGCATAACTTCGGTACACACCAACGATTCCTATGGAGGTTACGGCGTTATCCAGAGAATATACCGGGAGGCTCATTCCCAGGGTATTCCTCTTAGGATTTACTGGGATATGCCCCGGGAGTCTTTAGATGATCTTCTGGAAACGCCCCTCCGCACAGGCGATGGAGACGACTACTTCAAAATTGGGGCGGTCAAGGTCTTCTCCGACGGTTCTCTGGGGGGGCGCACCGCCGCTTTGGAGAGGCCCTACGCCGACGATCGCCAGACTTCGGGCATTCTGGTCAACGACGAAGATAGCCTCAAGGAGATCGTGTACCGTGCTCACGCTTCGGGCATGCAGGTGGCGATTCATGCCCTAGGAGATCGGGCTACACGAGTTTCCCTAGCGGCCATCGACGAAGCCCAGGGCAGGATCCCCCGAACGTCCCTCCGACACCGGATAGTCCACGCTCAGATACTAGCCCCTCTGCTCATAAGCGAGATGAAGAGGACGGGCGTGGTGGCCGACGTTCAGCCCAAGTTCATTACAACCGACATGCGCTGGGCTCAAGATAGAGTGGGAGCCCAAAGAATGCGCTCGTCGTATGCCTGGAGGACCATGCTCAAAGCGGGCATTCCCATGGCAGGAGGGTCCGATAGCCCTGTGGAGCCTCCCGACACGATATTTGGCATCTACGCTGCGGTCACCAGAAAGGATATGGAGGGCAACCCTCTGGGCGGGTTCTACCCCAACGAACGGATCTTGGTTTCTGAAGCCATCCGCATGTTCACCATAGGAGGCGCTTACGGGGCTTTTGAAGAGGGCTCCAAAGGCACACTGGAGCCTGGGAAATTGGCCGACTTCGTGGTGCTGTCGGGCGATCCCTTTGCGGTTGTCCCCGAGGACATACGGAACCTTGAGGTGCTAATGACGGTGGTTGGAGGCCAGGTGGCGTACGAGAAACCCTAGAAATGCGTAAGCAGCGCAGAACCCCATGTATGTAAAACCGATCTTCTTGATGGCTGAGAAGAAGAAGCCTTCAGGAAAGATCCTGATGAGCCAGTCGGTGTCCGGGTCAAGAAGCCAAAGGTCATTGGTGAAGGCCATAAGGTGAAAACGTGTCCACCAGCTCCCAAAGTCGGCCTTGGCGGGCACCGCCAGGAGCAGCAGAAGCCCTATGCCCAAGAAGCCAGCCACCATGAGGGGCTTAGCTAGGCTTCCAAGGCGAGATGACAGGAACAGGTACAACCCCGACAGCAAACCGCTTGCTAGGAGTATTTGTTGGAGCCGAAAACCTTTGGCGAAGAGGGTTCGAACATCCTCTAGGTGTCTAAGTTCAAGTTCATTGTAGAGAAGTCTTGGAGTTCCGTATACGGTGGTCTCTATCTGCGGTGACGAGATGTTGCCTACGAAATAATCCATGAGGGCTTTCCCTCCTCGAGAGAGCTCCTGCAGATCCATCCCGGCGTCATGAGGAACCCCCAACCGAACCCAGTGCGAGCGGTAGAACTCTAGATTCAGCGCCATCAGCTGAACAGAATAGAGAGCCGCAAGGGCCACTAGGCAAACAACCATGACTGTGGCCGCCAGTCGCTTTGTCACGCCCATCACCGCCCCGAATGCTTGGACCTAATTGTCGCAGAAAGCCTGTCTACCTAGCAAGTCTGGCTGTCTTGCCAGTGCTTTGCCCTGCTTTCTTGCGTATCGCCAGACTGAGACCAATCCGATTGCGTGTGCACGAGGACTTTTTGGCCGATAGGTTTTCACCCACCCAAGTAGGCTTACATAGTATGCCTGGGCGGATACTCGCTACCGAGCGCTTTCCGCGGTTCTGGAAAGAGGGGGAGGGCACGAGTTTTGATCAACAGGGGCTATGTGAAACGGGTGTTTCCCGGAAACAACACACCTAGAGGATTTTTCTCCTACTACGACTACATCCTACCCAAAGACGCCACAAGGCTTTTCGTGATCAAAGGGGGACCGGGAGTCGGCAAGTCGACCTTCATGACTAGCATTGCCAGGGATATGGTCGACTTGGGATATGACGCCGAAATCCACCATTGTTCCTCTGATAGTAATTCCATTGATGGGGTGGTTTTCCCGGCAATAGGCGTGGGCATTCTGGACGGAACTTGGCCGCACCAGTTTGACCCTAAGACTCCAGGCGCCGTGGACGAGATTATCTGGTTGGGCGAATTTTGGGACGAGGCGTCTGTGCGCGCTAAAAAAGCCGAGATCCTGCAATGTCAAAAAGGATCCGAATCGGTTTTCAAAAGGGCCTATCGCTACTTGATGGCGGCCCAGATCGTGTACGAGGATTGGGAGTCGGCTAACACCGAAGGGCTTGACTTTGGCATGTGTAACGCCAGAGCCCAGGAGATAATCGACACTAACTTCGGGCATATCCCAATAGCTAGGACGCCGGGCTTCGAGAGGCGCTTGTTTGCCAGCGCTATCACTCCAGATGGTATGGTCAACCACCTTAACACGATTGTGGCGCCTTGCGCCAAGAGGTATGTTATCCAGGGAGAGCCCGGTACGGGCAAGTCGTATCTCCTGGAAAAGGTGAAGCGCGTGGCCTTAGACAGAGGGTTCTTTACAGAGGTATACTACTGCCCTCTTCACCCAGAGAAGGCTGAGCATGTCCTGATACCCGAACTGAGTTTGATTCTGACCAAGTCTATCGAGCCTCACCAGTACATTCCGGGTCCCAAGGATGCCATCGTGAACATGGATGAATGCTTAGGCCAGGAAGCAGTGGGCAAACACGCATCATACGTTGAAAGGGCCAAGAGTCAGTTCGAGTTGCTTTTCGATTCGGCCATCTATTTCATCGGCCAGGCTAAGCAGTACCACGACGCCCTAGAAAGGTACTATGCGCCAAACATGGATTTCGCTGGCATAGACCGTCTCAGAAGGAGAACGCTCCAACGCATCCTGGGCTATGCCAGAGAGGCCACGGATGTGGCGGGGACAGACCAGGGTCCGTTAGTGAGCCCCTTCTCCTCCAACTACCGCTGATCTGCCATACGGCCGCGAGCCAGACGCCGGAGAACCAACGGTTCTCCGGCGCCAGCGATAGTGCTGCTTGTTAGCGCTCACGATCGCCAACATTGATGCTCACTGTGTGGCCTAGGCCGGGGCCCTGACGTTATTCTCCCGCTATTGCCAGATTCATGGCGTCTAGGAGAATTCGGTTTTCCTCTGGAGTACCTATTGTTATGCGAAGAGATGTGGGTAGCCCCCATGCGGTAGCGGGTCTTACGATAACCCCTCTTTTGAGGAGTCGCTCAAACAGAGTCTGGCAATCTAGGCCTGTGTCAACCATTATGAAGTTGCCCCATGACGGGTAGACGCGGAACCCAATTCGCGCAAGCTCCTGGGTGAGGTAGCGCTTGCCAGTTTGGTTTGCGTTCAGACTCCTGTCAACATGCTCATGATCGTCCAGAGCCGCCACGGCGGCAACCTGGGCAAACACGTTTTGGTTGAAGCAGGGTTTCACCCGTTCTATGAGGCTACATATGCCTTGGGTTGCCAAACCGTATCCGACTCTTAGCCCGGCTAAGCCGTAGACCTTGGAGAAGGTGTGAAGGACTATCACATTCCGGCCTTGTTTCACGTAGGGCAGAAAGTCGCCGTAGTCAGGATCGTCCACGTATTCGGCGTAGGCTTCGTCTGCCACGACAATGATGTCTCGAGGAATACTATCCATGAACCTCCGGACCACATCCTTTGCCACCATGCCGCCTGTTGGGTTATTGGGATTGCAGACGAAGACCATCTTGGTTCTTCGCGTAATGCGTTCTGCCATAGCTGCCAGGTCGAGAGAGCCCTGTGCCGTAGCCGGCACTTCCACCGGTATACCCCCCATGAGAAGGGTCGACGTGCCGTAGATCGGGAAAGTAGGCTGGCCCATGACCACCTCGTCGTCTCGATTGATAAACACCTGTCCCAGCAGCATCAGTAGTTCTTCTGAACCATTTCCAAGTATCACTTCCTGGGGTCTCACGCCGTATCTGGCCGCGAGCTTGTTCTTTAGCTCAAAGCCTGAAGCATCAGGATATGTGTGAACGTCCACAGATTTCCCGGAAATAGCCGACATGGCTTTGGGCGAAGGCCCCAGAGGGTTCTCGTTGGATGCAAGCTTCAACACCCGATCGATGCCCAGCTCTCTTCGGACCTCATCTGCCGATTTGCCTGGACCATAAGGGGAAATTCTGCCCACGTCGGGTCTTGCTAAGCTATTGATAAGGCCCACAATTGGTCCCTCCCGGTGAGTTCTATGAGCCTATTTCGCTATCAGTAGGCTCATACCTTCTGGGGTGCCGGTCTAGGCTGTCGGGATTAGGGTGACCTAGAAGAGGCAACATAATCATGGAAGGGAGTGCTTGCAGGTGCCTGACCGCGGGGTAGAAGCGCATCCATATGAGCAGGTCCTAGGCGGCCGGGGCCGAGACGATACGGGTCAGGATCATTGCCATCGTGAAGGCCCAGATGGAGGTAGTTTCGGTGGGGCAGGCGGCGGATCAGATGGAGAGCGCTCAGGCGGAGAGAGCTCTGGCAAAGGCAGGCGCGGTGGGGAAGGGTCTTGTGACCATAGTGAGGCAGATGACTTTCAGGGCGCCGCCGTACGCCGTCTGGCAGATACGCTTCAATCTGTGTCGGATTCCTTGGAAAGAGCGAAGATAGCTGAGTATGTAGGCCTTTTGAATCGTCCTGGCCGCCTTATCTACCTCAACAGCATCTCGGGGCTTTTTCGCGGGCTTGGCATGGCTGCCGGCTTTACGATCCTGGGCGCTCTACTGATATGGGTTTTAACCAGGAGTTTCATTCTAAACTTGCCCATCGTCGGAAACTTCCTGGGTGAACTGGTATGGATCATCCAGCAGTATCTGAAAGGGAAGTAACACTACTGGCACTAGGGGGAGACGTTTGTGAGACAGACCAGGCAACATCAGCGCCAAGACATAGATTTTGGGAAGTACCAGTCGCTTCTTTGGGAGAAAAGGGCTTCGGTTGAGCGCGGCTTGAGGTCAATCATGGATAAGTCGTTTTCCGAGAGCCAAAAGGGGAATGTGGGGGAGATTAGTTCCTACGACCAGCATTCTGCTGATTTGGCCCTGGATACATTCGAGCGCGAGAAGGATCTCGGGTTGAAGGACGGCTTGGAGATAGACAGCCATAAGGTGGATCTGGCTCTCGAAAGGATCCGAATGGGGACTTACGGTTATTGCCTGCGGTGCCATAAGTTCATCCCCGAGGGACGTCTAGAAGCCATGCCCGACGCTGAACTTTGCGTTCACTGCCAGGAAGAACAGGAAGTAGTGCCGGCAAACAGGCGCCCTGTGGAGGAAAAAGTAACTAATACCTATATGCGGGGGATAGAGACGCTTGCCGATGACCCATACGCAGAAGGATCCCAGCAGCGTGATAGGGCACAGAGGGTCAAAAACGTGATTCGTCTTCGGTGACCTAATGCGCAGAGCACGTTGATCTTCCGCGATCGTCTGCTGCTTTGACTCGGCGTCCGATTTCGTGCAGTCGCCGCAGATGGCACCGGACATTTCTTCCTGTCCTAAAGCCGGCCACCGGACTTTTTGTCCGCTGGTTCGATTGGCCCTGCAATCTTGTCGGGTCATCGGCGTCAGCACCGGACATTTCTTCCTGTCCTAAAGCAGGCCACCAGACTTTTTGTCCGCTGGTTCGATTGGCCCTGCAATCTTGTCGGGTCATCGACGTCAGCACCGGACATTTCTTCCTGTCCTAAAGCCGACCACCGGACTTTTTGTCCGCTGGTTCGATTTGGCCTCCGCTGGTTCGATTTGGCCTCCGCTGCTTCGATTGGCCTCCGACTGTCCAGCACCAACCAGTTTGCTGCCAGGTTCGATCTTGCTTCGAGGAGGGATGTCGGATATCCTTTTCCGTAGGGTCTGGTCAAGCGGCCTTATTGCGAGACACGCAAGGAAAGTGAGCGCTGAACTTGGCTTTCTGGGTGGCTTTCTTGAGTTCTGTAGCGTTGGACTACCTTGCCAAATCCTGGGTTAGGGCCAACATCTCTCTCGGAGAGTCCCGTAATGTCATCGATGGCTTCCTCAGGTTCGTCCATTGGAGTAACCCCGGGGCGGCTTTTGGGTTTCTTAGGAACGCCAATACGTATTTGGCGATAGTAAGCGGAGTTTGTGTGGTTGCGGCTATCGTAACATATCCCAGGTTCAGGTCCTTGGGTTGGCCGTTCGCAGTTTCTCTGGGTTTGGTGTCGGGAGGGGCTCTTGGAAACCTTTTGGACAGGATACGGTTCGGGAGCGTAACCGATTTTGTTAGCGTCAGGTTTTTCGCTCCTATATTCAACGTGGCCGACTCGGCCATCGTTATCGGCGCAATCATGATGATTGGGCTGTTCCTTTTCTCACTGAAAGAGAGTCTATGACCATTGATGGAAATAGGCGATAGGTACCTGAGATTGGAAGTAGACGACCAGGGCCTAGGAGAGAGGCTTGATGTTTACGCTTCTTCCAGGTCTTCTGGAGCGTTTTCTCGGTCACGCCTTCAGTCTCTAGTGGAAGAAGGTCATGTTCTGCTTAACGGCAGTATTACCAAGGCGTCGGCCAGACTAAGACCCGGGGACCTAATTGAGGTTACTCTGCCTGCCCCTGTCTCATGGGACCTGGTTCCCGAAGAAATCCCCCTCAATATCGTCTATGAGGACGAGAAGCTCCTGGTGATAAACAAAGCCCGAGGTATGGTGGTTCACCCGGCGGCAGGACATCGCCGGGGTACTCTTGCCAATGCCATCCTCAGTCATTGTCCCGATCTCCGAGGAATCGGCGGGGAGATCCGCCCCGGTATCGTTCATAGGCTGGACAAGGACACAACAGGGCTCTTGGTTGTTGCCAAAGATGAGGAAGGGTTGCGGGATCTCCAACGGCAGATAAAGGACAGGGAGGTAAGACGGCATTATGTAGCCTTGTGCAAAGGCCGCTTCAAGACTCTAAGCGGCACAGTGGACGCCCCCATAGGCAGAAGTCCTCAAGATCGGAAAAAGATGGCTGTCACCGAAAGGGGCAGGCAGGCGGTTACCGATTACCAGGTGCTGACGACTTTCGGTAATGAGTATAGCCTCGTCAGCTGCTATCTTCGCACCGGCCGTACTCATCAGATCCGCGTCCACATGGCTCATGTCAAGCATCCGGTGGTAGGTGACCCGGCCTACAGCAGGACCAAGGGCGAATTGGGGCTTCAGGGGCAGGCGTTGCACGCAGTAGGGCTAGGTTTCCTTCACCCGCAGTCTGGCCGGTTCATGGGGTTCTTGGCGCCTTTGCCTCAGGATTTCTTCAGCGCCCTAGAAAATCTTGAACGGAAATACAAGGAGGAGTTGCCCCAATGGCTTCTGGAGATACAAAGGTACTAAACGCATCCACGGTGAACCAAAGCAACAGGGAAAAAATGGCAGAGATCCTAGTAAGCATCGGCGCGGTGGGGGCGCGCCCCGAAGAACCCTTTACGCTGACCTCAGGCACCAAGAGCCCAGTATACATAGATGTTCGACGTCTTATCTCCTTCGTGGAAGAACGTGAAACGGCCATTGACATGATGGAGGAGTTGGTTAGGGACACCGTGCGTGAGCCCATAGATGCCGTGGCCGGGGGAGAGACAGCCGGTATTCCGTACGCTGCCTTTCTAGGGTGGAAGATGCGCCTTCCCATGCTCTATGTAAGGAAGCAGGCTAAGGGATTCGGACGAAATGCCCAGGTTGAGGGCAATATTCCAGAAGGCAAGCATGTGGTCTTGATTGAGGATCTCATGTTCGACAGTGGTAGCAAGATCAACTTCGTCCAAGGCCTCAGGAAAGCCGGGCTCAAGGTGAACCACGTGTTCGTGGTGGCGTCCTACGGTTTTGCACAAGAGTATGAGAAGACGCTCGGGGAGATTGGTGTGGAAGGTCACTGGATAACCGATTGGCCTACCATTGTCGAGGTGGGAGAGAGGGTTGGGTTTTTCCAGCGGGAGACCGCCTCTATGATTAGAGACTTTCTCAGGGATCCCCACGCCTGGTCCCAAGCGCGAGGCGGCAAGTGATTGCTACATTGGAATTCGCGAACTTGTGGGACCGGGTTCCCATGAATTCGGTTCGCGGTTTTCGGGACTAGGGAGGAGCCTTTGTGTTGAGCCCCGGTTTCGTTTTTCGTATGGTACTGCTGCTTATTCTGGCGGGTTTGGCGGCGGCATGCTGGGCCTATTTCGTGGAACCCCGCATGATTGCTCTGGAGAGGGTCAGTGTCCCTATCGATTCCTTACCCGACGATCTTGACGGCTTCACCATAGGGGTCATGGCCGACTTGCACCTTGATACGACTCCGTTTTCCACAGTCAAAAGGGCTGCGGAGCGCTTGGCAAACCTCAACCCCGATATCACGGTAGTCCTAGGGGATCTGGCAGGCGACCCCTTGTTGATGGACTCAGTAAACGAGGCTATCAAGCCCCTTGGACGCCCATATGGGGTGATTGGGAACTGGGATCGCTGGTGGGAAAATGAGTCTATTCGGGACAGAGTTAACCTTCATATGCTGGTTAATTCCGGGCTGACTGTGGTCCCGGGCATATGGCTAGGCGGTGTCGATGATGCGCTACTGGGGAACCCTTCCATAGAACAGACTCTAGCCGAGGCTCCTACCGATGCCGTTAGAATCCTTCTAGCACACGAACCTGACATAGCCTCTATGGTGAAGGCCGAACACCGTGTTTCGCTGCAGATATCCGGACACAGCCACGGGGGTCAAGTGCGGCTGCCCTTGAAAGGTCCGGTGCTTCTGCCGCCTCTGGGCATCGAATATCCTGCAGGTCTCCAGGAAGCCCCGACTCACTGGGTCTACACAACCCGCGGCGTTGGCATGAGCCATATACCGATACGGTTTCTGTGTCCGCCTGAGATAACTTTCATCACTCTCGTGAAGAAGCGTTGACGTCGTAGGTCATGGGGCCAACCTGACTCGGCTGGAATGCAGCACGGTGCGCCTAACTTTGAGCCTGGCATTACCTGGGCCAGGTTTGGCGGCAGATGTGCTCGTGGTACTAGGTCTCGAGCCAACCTGAGTCCAGAAGCACACGTTGAGGGGCCGACCTGTGCTCCTGAGCTCATCAAAGGCCGAATCGCTTTGGCCGGTACAGGCGGCTCTCAAGCAAGTCGCAAGCAGGCAAAGCGGTGAAGCGGAGGTGTAGCGCACAACAAAAAGGCGTTTCGTTTGCGGATCTTAGTTGACATAATAACTATTATGGGACGTTGCGTGTCCGAACCAAATGACTCACTGACATGCACCACCTAACTACTACATGCTGAACCTCTATGTGCTGAGGCGCTTCTTTTCGCGGGGACGCAATGAAAGCCAAGACGGCGTAACCCTGTAGACAACCTCCTGTACGCCGCACAGAAAACGCCGCACAGAAAACGCCGCACAGAAAACGCCGCAGCGGAACACGCCCAGGCGCCAGTGTACCAATCAGGCTTTGTCGTCTTGAGATCATCTGGACACAAGCATTCGTCAATCCTACTCATCGGTGATGAGGTGCCAAAATGGGCTTTGAACAGTGTGTATGGTGATGAATAGCCTGTCAAAGTCCCAAAAAAGATTTCGAGCTGTTCGAAAACGAGAGGGTTTTCTTGCTTGAGCGTGGAATACGCGCTTGTCTCCATTGATATACACTTTTTTGGATCATAGGCTTACTAGTTGCTGAGAGACGGGGGTGGTTCTTTAGAGCAAATGCGCGAGTCGAATAGGTCCGCCCCATGCCTTTTTCGCGGGTTTGAAGATCCTGAGGGATTCAAGTTTTCAAGAAACGAGGAGGGTACAGATGAAGAGAGTTGTCGCCTGGGCCATGTTTTTGGCGATGCTGCTTAGCTTCGCAGCCTGCAGCAAGCCCGAGACACCGCCACCGCCGGTCAGCAAACTGAGGGATTCGGGGGACTACTACACGGTCTACTCCGGCGAGATTCGGACGCTGAACTACTTGTGGACCAGTACTACTGCTGAGTTCAGCATCGCCGCCAACTGCGTTGATGGTTTGGTGGAACACAACAACCTTGGGATTTTGGGACCATCTATGGCAGAGACCTGGAAAGTAAGCGACGATGGCTTGGTATGGACGTTCAATATTCGGCCAGGTCAGAAATGGTACACTTACGATAAGAAGGAGTATGCCGAAGTAGTGGCCGAGGACTGGGTCAGCGCTCACAAGTGGGCGTTTGATCCTGTGAACGATTCGAGCACCGCCAACATCGCATATTCTGTGATTAAAAACGGCGAGGCGTACTACAACGGCCTTTCCGGCGTCAGCGATCCCATCGATTGGAGCGAGGTCGGGGTTAAGGCGATTGACAAATACGTCCTGCAGTACACCCTTGAATACCCCGTTCCGTACTTCCTATCAATGCTGACCTATGTGTCTTTCCTCCCGGTAAACGGCCAGTTTCTTGCGGAAGTCGGGGAAGATTTCGGTCTCGACCACACCAAGATGCTGTATTGCGGAGCATACATCATCACCGAATGGGAGCACCAGAACTTCCGCACCATGGAGAAGAACGAGAACTACTGGGATAAGGACAGCGTTCACATTAAGAAGCTGAACTACAAGTACAACAAAGAGGCCTCGACCCTGGCTCCTGACCTTTTCCTTCAGGGTGAGATCAGTGGAGCGACGATATCCACTAGCATCCTAAATGACTGGCTCAACGATCCCGCTAGGAAAGACCTTGTGCGTCCTTCCTCTACCAGCTTCTACAGCTACTTCTACGCCTTTAACTTCGATCCCCACTTCCCTGCCGAGTATGAGCCTGAGAACTGGAAGATCGCGGTGAATAACGTGAACTTCCGCAAGTCCATTTTCTACGGACTCGACCGCAAAGCGGCCATGCTCACCGCCGAGCCGTTTGCTCCTGAGTCCCGAATCGTCAACACTATCACACCCAAGACTTTCGTTGCCTACGGCGGCAAAGACTTCGTACAGTACGGCGGTTTAGACAGCATTAATAAGAGGGATTCCTTCCAGGAAGCGGAGGCAGTCAAATACCGCGATCTCGCCAAGGCGGAGTTGGCGGGAAAAGCGACTTTCCCTGTGAAGATCATGATGCCTTATCGAGCCGATATGGCAGACTGGACAAACCGGTGTGTCGTGATAGAGCAACAGCTTGAAAGCTTGCTCGGAGCCGACTATATCGACATTATCCCTGTTGGCTTCCCGGCCACCAACTTCCTGGGAACTACCAGGCGAGCCGGTAACTACGCATTGCAGGAATGCAACTGGGGTCCCGACTACGCCGACCCCGAGACTTTCACCGAGCCGTTCTACCCTGGCAGCACTTACAACTGGCCAGAATTGGCCGAAGGTTATACAGATGAAAACGGGAAGGGAAAACACGAGAACTTGGTGGATTTGGCAACAGCTGAGGTCACCGACATGGCTCGGCGATTCGAACTGTTTGCCAACGCGGAAGCGTTCCTAATTAACGAAGCCATGGTGATTCCTTACGCCGTTGGAGGCGGGGGTTATGTGGCGACTAAGGTGGAGCCGTTCACCTATCCCTACGCTGCGTTCGGTATGGATTCGGAGAAATGGAAGGGCCAAGTGATCATGGAGAAGCCCATGAACATGGCCCAATACGCCGAGGCCCGAGCCAAGTGGGAAGCAGACCGTGCCGCCGCGCTGGCTGCCCAAAGCAAGTAGGCGCAGGACGGTAGATATGAGACGGTAGCTATGAAGAGAAGGCCGCCTTCATGGCGGCCTTCTCTCTCGAAGAACAGTCACTTGAGAGGCTGCGTGGGAAAATGCTGAGATACACTGTACGTCGTTTGTGGCAATCAGCTGTGACAGTGCTTATCGTCTTGACTGCGGTTTTTCTTCTCATGAGGTTGCTGCCTGTGGAGGGGTATTTTGCCGACAATTATGACAAAATGGAGCCCGTTCAGCGAGAGAATGTGCTTAGGAATCTTGGCCTCCTTGACCCGTGGCACGTTCAGCTGAGGACTTTTTTCGCGAGTCTTCTAAAGGGCGATCTTGGCAAATCGATCGTATACAGGCCGAGAATGCCCATCGCGGGGATTTTGAAAACCAAGGCGCCGTACTCAATAAAGTTCGGCCTTAGCGCAATGGTATTATCCCTGGCGTTTGGCTTGGCTCTTGGTGTGACTCAGGCGCGGTACAAAGGGCGGCTTGCGGATAGGCTTGGCAATTGGTACATAGTCTTCATTAACGCCGTGCCTGCCGCCGTTTACTTGATATTTACGCAATTGTACATGTCCAAGCTTCTTCATCTGCCCATTCTGTTCGACCGCAATCACCCGATCAGTTGGATACTTCCGGCTGTTTCCATGTCGTTGGGCGGGATTGCGGGGTACGCCATGTGGATGCGGCGGTATATGGTTGACGAGCTGAACAAGGATTACATCAAGCTAGCCCGAGCCAAAGGAATGTCGGGCAGTGCCATCATGGTAAGACATGTCATGCGAAACGCATTCGTGCCCATGGCCCAGTACCTGCCCGCTTCAGTGCTATTTACCATCTCCGGATCCATCTACATTGAATCCCTGTATTCTATCCCCGGAATGGGTGGCCTCCTAGTTGATGCCATTTCTCGGCAGGATAATACGCTGGTGCAGGCGCTCGTGCTCATCTTCTCGACTTTGGGTATTGTGGGCCTGTTCCTGGGCGATATTGCCATGGCCATCTTCGATCCACGAATCAAGCTTACTAGGGGAGGGGGTGCAAGGTAATGACGCCTAAGGAAGAAAGGACCGTCCAGGCCATCGAGGATTCGTCTTTGTTCCAGCTCGCCGCGTTTGACGAAGGCGCGGGTGAACGGACGGGGTATAGCAACTACTCGTATTGGGGTTCGACGTTTCGTATGTTTTTCAAGAACAGAGCGGCGGTCTTCACCCTAATCCTGATGATTGCACTGCTTGTGTTCACGGTTGTTCAGCCTTATTTGCCCAACCAGAAAGACCCGGTGAAAGTGCACCTGGATCCCGATACGGGAAGGCAGCTCATGAACCAGAAACCCAACAAGGAGTACTGGTTCGGGACAAACAACATAGGGCAGGATCTTTGGTCGCGGATATGGAGCGGCACCAGAACCTCCTTGTTCATAGCTTTGGTGGTGGGGATATGGGAGGTCGGTTTCGGCATACTATTCGGGGCTCTCTGGGGTTATGTGAGGCAGATAGACGCGCTTATTACCGAAATCTACAATGTACTGAACAATATCCCAACCACGATCGTGCTGATGTTACTGGCCTATATCCTGAGGCCTAGCATGAAAACCATGATCATCGCAATGTGCGCCACCGGGTGGATGGGTATGGCACGTTTCGTCCGTAACCAGATCGTAATCATCCGGGACCGCGAGTACAACCTGGCTTCTAGGTGCCTGGGAACGCCCACCTCGCGCATCGTAATGAGGAACCTCCTCCCCTACCTTGTCTCGGTCATTGTGCTTCGCATTGCGTTGTCGATCCCAGGGACGATTGGGTGGGAAGTGTTTTTGACGTATATCGGTCTTGGCCTTCCTGTGAGTATCCCATCCCTTGGCAATCTCGTGAATGAAGGACGTCGTCTCATCATGTCTCCGAGCCAACGATATCAGCTCATTTTCCCGGCCGCAGTCCTGTCGATCATTACCATTTCCTTCTACGTGATGGGCAACGCTTTTTCAGACGCTGCCGATCCTCGCAACCACTATTAGGAGGCGGAAGGGATGAAAGAGCCTATTCTAAGAGCCAAAGACGTAGTCGTGAAGTTCAGCCTCCGAGGACAGATACTCACGGCCATCCGCCAAGCGTCCCTAGACCTTTATGAAGGAGAGACAATGGCTATCGTGGGAGAGTCCGGGTCCGGCAAGAGCGTCTTCACCAAGACTTTTCTGGGAATGCTTGACGCCAACGGTTGGGTTGACTCCGGCTCCATCATGTTTGAGGGCAAAGACCTAGCAAAGCTCAAAACCGAGGACGATTGGCTCAAGATTCGGGGTAAGAAGATCGCCATGATCTTCCAAGATCCCATGACCGCCCTAAACCCGCTCAGGACTGTGGGAATGCAAATACGCGAAGTGCTTGAATTGCATCAGGGGCTACGGGGAGACGCAGCAAAAGATCGAACCGTCGAGATACTTAGCCAGGTTGGAATCGACAACCCAACTCTAAGGTATTCCCAATACCCCCACGAGTTTTCAGGCGGCATGAGGCAAAGAGTCGTTATCGCCATAGCTGTGGCGTGTAACCCCAGGATTCTTATCTGCGATGAGCCGACCACCGCCTTGGATGTGACTATTCAGGCTCAGATTCTAGAACTCATTCGGCGCCTTCAGAAGCAGTTGAACTTGACGATCATCTATATCACCCATGATCTGGGTGTCGTGGCCAACGTTGCTGAGAAGGTGGCGGTCATGTATGCCGGCGATATTATCGAGTACGGCACCGCAGAGGAGATTTTCTATGATGCCCGTCATCCGTACACCTGGGCGCTGCTGTCCTCCCTACCTCAGCTCGGAGTCAGAGGAGAACCTCTCTACTCCATCAAAGGGACGCCTCCCAATCTTTTCGCGGATATCGAGGGCGACGCTTTCGCCCCGAGAAATCCTCAGGCTCTGAAGATCGACTTCGTAAAGCGGCCTCCCTATTTCCGGGTCTCCCCTACTCACATTGCCCGGACCTGGCTTCTTGACCCTAGGGCGCCCAAGATCGAACCGCCTCTTGCCATAAAGGCCATGCGAGCGAAGTACGGGGAAGGTGCGATATGAGAGAACGAAAAGGTGAAATCCTTATCGACATTCAGGATTTGCGGGTAGAGTTCAAAGTCCGCGGTCGGAAGCCGTTTGTCGCCGTGAAAGACGTTTCGCTGCAGATCCACAAAGGCGAGACGTTCGGACTTGTGGGCGAAACCGGTTCCGGCAAGACCACCATAGGGAGAGCCATCGTCAGGATCAATGAGACCGCCCACGGCGTGATAAGATTTCGGGGGAAACGGATAAATGGCGTGATTTCAAAGGAATTGGACCGGATGGTTACCCAGAAGATCCAGATGATATTCCAGGATCCTATGGCCTCTTTGAACGAGCGAGCCAAGGTTGACTATATCGTCTCTGAGGGCCTTTACAATACCAGGAACTACAAAGACGAGGCGGATCGCCAAACGAAAGTCGAAAAAGCCCTGTTGGAAGTAGGCCTTCTGCCTGAGTTTGCTTCGCGGTTTCCCCACGAGTTTTCAGGCGGGCAGCGCCAGCGCATAGGCGTGGCAAGAGCCCTCATTATGGAGCCGGAATTCATAATCGCAGACGAACCAATTTCATCTCTTGACGTGTCAATCAGGGCTCAGGTCCTGAACCTTCTGTCGGCGCTTCAGAAGGATAGAGGACTGACGTACATGTTCATCTCCCACGACCTTTCCGTGGTTCGGTTCATAGCCGACCGCATTGCGGTTATCCATAGAGGCCAAATCGTAGAGTTGGCGGAGACCGAAGAGCTCTTCCAGTACCCGCTCCATCCTTATACCCGGTCACTGTTGTCGGCCATTCCCACTCCCGATCCCCGTGTGGAGCGGGAAAAGAGGGTGTTGGTTTACGACCCCGAAAGCCACGACTACTCGGCAGATAAGCCCAAGTGGACGGAGATACGCCCCGGGCACTTTGTACTGGGAAATAGGCTTGAGTTGCTGCAATATCAGCAGATGTTCGGTTAGGTTAAGTCAAGACTAGAGGTGGAATCTTGCTCCGATTCCGTAGGCGTGGTACAGGTAAGTGGATAGGGCCGCGATTTGGATTGCTGACCAAACGAGCGCTGCGGTTGGGTTTTCCAGTACGGATTTGGAGGTTTCTCTTCGCTCTTCTACAAGCGGTCTGCGCCTTACTAGTCCGTTGGCGTCACGAATCAAGATCAATTCCTCGCCGGAGACTCTATCCTCTGGCAGGTCTTGAGCATGCTCGCTTTCGGTGAATCCCATCGCCCGTGAGGGCTTTTGCTTGGGGTCAAACGCGAGAAGACCGGTTTTCCTGAGGTACACAAGCCAGGCGAGAAGTAGGTAAAGGGCCATGAACGCCGGCAGGAGTTGCGCCAGATAGTATAGGTTGCCAAAACCCCAACGGGCGAGAGCGTAAGATAGGCCGGTCGCTGCCGATGTCAGTCCCAATCCGAACAAGAAGGCTCTTGGCGATGTCACAGATATCACCCAAGTAATAATATCACACGATAACCGAGGTGGTTGTCCATGACTATGGGATTCACAGTCTCCTTAAGGTCCATCGCGCCTTTACGGTGCCTTCCCGCGCTCCTGCCTCTAGCGCTAGTATTCCTTTCCGCTTGCTCGCCGAGAGTGCTCAAGGTAGAGCCTCAGATCCCAGACGGGCAAGCTCAGGTCAGGATACAAAGTGGCATTTCGCGCTTCCTTGAATCCATCGATTTCTGTCCTAGAGAGGAGGTATTCAAAGTTCGGTGCCAAGTCGATGGGGGGAACGCCGTCCTCTCAGGGGAGGTATCAGACTCGGCTCACAAAACGGCTATGATTGAAGCTGTTTCCGATTTGGTGCCGGGAGTCAAGTTGGTGGATAGCATCACTGTCCTCCCTGCTTCATCTCTAGAAGGCCGTCACCAGGCTATCGTGCGTGTCCCTGTCATCGACCTGGGGACTGCTCCTAACAGTGTTGGAGGCAACGACACGGTGACACAAGCCCGCATGGGAGATCGGCTCAGGCTTCTGAAAGAAGATGAGGGCTGGTACCTCTGTCAGATGGACGATGGCTACTTGGGTTGGGTAAGGTCTTCAGACATATGGGTGACTGGCGATGACGCGGCCCGGTCGTTCTTCTCGGGGAAAGTTGCTCTGGTCACGGCCAAAATGGCCGCCGCATACCGGCAGACCGGCGAAGATTCGGCGTTTACCGAAGACTTGGTTCAAGGGACCGTGCTGCCTCTACTTTCCATCGAAAACGATTGGGCGAGCCTAGAACTTCCAGGCGGCGGAGTGATTAGGGTCAGATCCGATGATGTGGCCGGTTTCCCCACCTACGATGCGGTGTTCTCGGAGAAGAAGGGTGCCCAAGGAATCTTGCAGACTGCCAAGCAGTACCTGGGTCTCCCCTATCTCTGGGGCGGCTGCACAGCCTACGGATTCGACTGCTCTGGTTTCACCCAGTTCTGCCTGAAAATGAACAACTACCGAATCAGGCGCGACGCAGATATGCAGTATGAGCAGGGTGAGCCCGTGGAAGATCGGGCCGATCTCTTGCCCGGCGACCTTGTCTTCTTTCAGACTTACAAAGAAGGAGCGTCACACGTGGGGATATACGTGGGCGATTCTCGCTACATACACTCGGGAAGCAATGGCGTGGCCATAAACAGTTTCGACAGCTCCCATGCCGATTACTCGGCCAACCTCGACGGCAAGTACTTGGGGGCCCGCCGGATGATCAAATAAAACGCGGGCTGCCCATACCGGCGAACCGGCAAGGGCAGCCATTTCTCGGAAGACCGTTGTCCCGTGTCTAGCCCACTGCGCCGCCTGCGGGGATCATAATGACCTGACCGGGGGTGACTTCGCTTTCAAGTGTGAGTCCCGGGTTGAAGGTAATGAGTTCCGCAGGGCTCAGGCCGAACCTGCCGGCGATTATGATGATTGTGTCGCCTTTCACCACGATGTAACGTCTGCCGCCAGGCATGTCTCCCGAGGGGGGAGTCACTGCCCCTCCTCTGGGGATACGGATTACGTCGCCGGGATAGATAAGATCAGGATTTCGAATCTGAGGATTCGCCCTGATGAGAACCTCCAGAGACACGCCGTACCGTTGAGCTATGAAGTACATGGTGTCCCCTGGCTGAACCACATAGTCAAGCACCGGGCCCGGGTGGGCAGGCGGAACAGCAGGAGGCGGCATGGTTGGCGGCGTTATTCCCGGTGAGATAATCAGGATGATACGGCACTTCTCAGCGATAGCCCGCAGCAGCCCCATCTGGCGCGCCTTCCGCCGGGATAGCCTCATCATGATACCTCTTGCTGTGGCGTCTTCCACATAGGGATCCAGCTTCAGGTACCCGCCGTCAAGCAGTTCGTTCTCTCTGGTATGGAGGAGGACTATGATCTGGCTAATGTCATCGGGTATGGAAATGTCGGCATACTGGCCGGGGATCTCCACGCCCAACGCCGCCATTAGTTCATTGCAGTCTGTCATGACGTCTCTCTTCATATCGCAGAGTTCCTGAATCAGCTCAAGGCAGGAGGATTGGGGGGCGTGGGTGAGCAGCCTATCGTAGACAGGTACCAGCTCTCTTTCCCTTGACCAGGTGAAAACGCTCGATTCCGTCAAGACTTGGTCTGCCATTTATCATACCTCCACCCTAAAACTACGATTCTCTTCACTCTATGAGAGGAGGCGGGTTTTTGTGACCAAGCGGAGAACACAACAAAAAAGCCCCGTTTCCGGGGGCATGCATTGTAGATTGACAGCCGAGCCTATTGGGGCTCTTCTGGGTCTTTTGGCCGAGGGCCCCTTCTGAACCTAGGAGCGGGCTCGGGCCACGGCCACATGCCTTCGTCTACAAACACGTCGTCTGGCTCTCTCCAGTTCCAGTCGTCATCCAAGTCAACGGGCCGATTATCGTCCTGCTCGTATGCCACGGGCAGTTCGGGGTAAAACGGGTCAAACTGCTCATGGTAAAACGGCGTCTCCAGCGGGAAGTCTTCCGGAGAACGGGGCACCGGACGTTCGTCCTTCAAGGCTTTCCCTCCTTTCATGGGAATATGTTTCCCTAGCCAAGGGGACTGAATACCGGTTAAATGTAAAAGTAACTTCTAGGGAACAGGAATTTGAGAAATTCCAAGGGTAAGTTCCGTTTTGGGCCGTGTTTTCTTGCGAGAAATGCCACTTGGGTATGGTACTGTTTGAGGTGAAGTATCCGGCGGGCCGAAAAAGGGCGTGGCAATTTCGCCTCGAACCGGAGGTTTTTCAAAGTAACTTCCGGTCCGCGGATGGCGATTTTGGATTGAGTTTTGCGCCCGATTACGATTTCGCCGGTCGTCTTCAAGCCATTACTTTCTAAGGAGAAATGGCTTGAGGGTTACTTCGTCGGGCGGGATGCGTGTGATAGCCAGTTTGGGGATTACACTCTCGGGTAAAAGCAATCTGGCCAGTTCAAACGCACACCGCCCGTTTAAATTGTCCCTGCTTAGGCTGTTCACGTGATTACGGACGAGGAAAACTTGGGCTTGCGTCAGTTCGTCAAAAGAACTCCCCTTGGGTAAGACCCGCCGGATTTCAACGTGTGATTTTTCTACCCCGGGTTTCTGCCAAGAGGCTTGCGGATCGCAGTAGAAAACCCTTGTTCTGCGTTTGCCGCACGGAGAAAGCTCCAGGCCTTTTGGGTCTTTGAACTCGGAACCGTTGTCCGTAAGGATTACCGGGAAGGTCTTTTTGAAGACGCTAAGCCCCAAAAGGTCTTCCAGGTTGTTAAAAACCTCCAGAACGGCCGCCTGGGTCTTGGATTCCAACAAAAAGGCTAAAAGCAGACTGCTTGGGCGGAAATATTGAGTGAGAAGAACCTTTTGGGTGCCTTTGGCGCCTTCCACAGTGTCCATTTCAACCACCGGGGTGTCCGGGTTTTCTCTTAAATATTGCTGGAAGTCTTGGTATGTACGCCCTAGGCGGTAGTTGGGGTGAGGGGCGCGTTCCTGTTGCCTTTTTCGGCGCTTTTTGTAACGAACTCTGCGTGGCATGTCTATGTTCCTGAAAGAGAAATACCCCCGGCCTATGTAGGTGTAAAGAGTTTTGACTTTGACAGGCAGTTCCTCTTTGTGGTTGCACCAAATGTGGTGAAGAGACTGCCCTTTCTTGACAAGGGGACTTAAAAAGAGGTCCATTTCCTCCAATTCATCTTCCGTGAGGTTTATGCCCTCCCGGGACTCTACGAGTTTCGTGCGGTACTTCTTCTCGGCCACTTTGGCTTCATAAACCCTCTTTAGCCGATGGCATTTTCGAATCTCTTCGCAGCTATTACAGACATAGGGAGGTTTAAGAAGCGTGGGGCATAGGATGGGCTCGTACTCTTTGCAGAGTTCGTTGCAATCTCTGGCCACGCATTTGCGGCAGAAATCCGAGGCACAATTAGGATACCAACCGCAAAGCCCTTGAACAGAGCAAGTTTGACGCTTGGCGCACATGTTTTTGGGGACGCCGAAGCTTTTGGGTTTTATCACCGTGAGATTGCGGAGAACCTCCTTGGACACGGTGCTGGGGTCCTTGGCAAGCTCCTCTCCAATCTGCCTAAAAGTCTTTCCACGAATGAGGCCCTCCTGGATAATGCAGCGATCATCGAGAGTAAGATGCTTGTGCTTCCTGCTTTCAAAAGTCTCTCTTTGAGCCACGGCTCGTCCCTCCGATCTAGCGACGGCTAAATCGGAATCGGGCACTTCAATCCTAAACCAAAGACTTTGCCAGAGTAAATTCTGCTTTTCTCAGAAACACTGGAACTTACTTTTACAATCAAGGGGGACTGAATACCCCAAACTTGCGTTTGCTTTAGCCCGGCAGAACATGGTAAACTAATGTTCGAGGGGAGGGCATATCATGGACAAACTCACAACTCAACAGGCCAGAGTGCTTGAAGCCATCAAACAGATTATCCAGGAAACGGGGTACCCTCCTTCGGTGAGAGAGCTAGGCGAAAGGCTCGGCCTCAAGTCTACGGCCACGGTCCATACTCATCTGCGGAATCTCGAACGAAAGGGCTTTCTCAAGCGAGAAGCTCAGAAGTCCCGGGCATTCAACATCACAGAGAGTCCTCCAGAGAAATACCCCCGTTCGGCAGTCATGGTCCCCATCGTAGGAGTGGTAAGAGCGGGAACCCCGGTCTTGGCCGTTGAGAACATCGAGGATGTAGTCCCGTTCCCCCGACACTTTGTCAAGAGCGAAAACGTCTTTCTTCTCAAAGTCGAAGGTGACAGCATGATAGGAGCCGGAATCTACCATGGCGACTATGTCCTAGTTAGACAGCAGGACAATGCCGATAATGGCGATATTGTGGTAGCGCTGCTTGAAGACGAAGCAACCGTCAAGACCTTCTTCAGAGAGAAGAACGCAGTACGTCTGCAGCCCGAAAATCCAGAGATGGAGCCGATTATCGCACGGTCCGTCAAGATACTAGGAAGGGTCATGGGGTTGTACCGTCCGATGCACTGACCTACTTCTCTAGCATCTTTCGAGC
Organism: Bacillota bacterium; assembly: GCA_040771825.1. GTDB lineage: Bacteria > Bacillota > Sulfobacillia > Fermentithermobacillales > Fermentithermobacillaceae > JAXGZG01. Next base: position 759,744 of record JAXGZG010000001.1, read on the forward strand.
GTTTTGGCAAGCGAGGATGACGTGTTCACACGTGAGCCCACCTTGCAGGTACGCTCTGTATGGGGGTACGAAAGGTCCATCACACGACAGCTCGATCGATGACCCTTGCACGAAAGTCCCAGCGGCCATGATCACCTGTCTTTCGTAACCCGGCATGTCCCAAGGTTCCGGAGTGGCGAAAGAGTCCACGGGCGAAGAGTATTGGATGGCTTTGGCCAAGGTCCGCAGATCTTCCCCGCTTCCCATGGTTATTGACTGCACTATGTCGCTTCTGGGCTCCAAAGGCAGGGGGTCAACAAGATAGCCTAGGGCATGAAAGAAGGCTGCCGCAAAGGTTGCGCCCTTCAAAGACTCGCCTACGATCTTTGGCGCCATGAATAATCCTTGGTATAGCGGCCTATAGCCCGCTGCGTTGCTGCCAACTTCGTTCCCTATTCCTGCGGCGTAAAGAGTATCGGCTGCAAGATCGATGGCCCACGATTCGCCTGCCAGGTAACCGCCGGTCGGGGCCAAACCGCCTCCCGGATTCTTGATAAGGGATCCTGCCGTGAGAGTGATCCCCAGAGCCGGAGGTTCTTTGTCCTCGGCGAACTCGCAGTAACAGTTGTCAACGAAGGTTAGGATCTTAGGCCATCGCCTTTTCACTATGTCCATGAACCGCTCTAGGGTTTTCATGGAGATAGTCTTTCGTGAAGAGTAACCTCTGGATCTTTGCACCATGAAGAGCTTGGTTTTTGGCGTGACGGCATGGGCCAGAAGGTGTTCCATCTCGCCTTCATCTATGACACCTTCCTGGCAAAGAGATAGCGCCTCAGTCTCGGCGTAGGTGACGCCATAGGCCGACAGGCTAGTCTCCCGCCGTTCGCCTATGCCGATTATTGGGTGCAGAGTGTCATAGGGCGTCCCAGTGACGCTTAAAGCCTCATCTCCCGGGCGCAAAAGGGCGAAAAGGGCGGTCTTCAGTACATGAGTTCCCGAGGCCCAGTGAACTCGCACCAGTGCCGCCTGGCTTTCAAATACATCCTTGTACAAGGCGTCTAGTCCATCTCTGCCCATATCCTGATATCCGTACCCAGTGGAAGGAGACATGTGGTTCTGGCTTATTCTGTTGGCGGTGAAGGCGGCCAACACTTTTGCCTGGTTGCAGAGTACTGTGGCGTCAATTGTGTCCCAAGCGTCCCGTAGGGTCTTTTTGCACCGGCTTACCAGGTCATCTTGTAGGCTCAGCATCATCGGCGTTTCCTTGGGCATTGGCAAGTAACCTCAGTTTCCGGGCCAACCTTTGGGCATCTCTGGATCCCATGACGCAGGTAATAGTGGCCCCATCTTTGTGGTGCTTTTCCTCCAGGATGACTCCTAGGCGCCTGATCTCATAGATTATGTCCCACTGGGCATAGGGGATATCCCACATGACTTGGCGCCCAGACTCGGCCAGAAGGTCCGTGACGGCCCGTTCCAGGTCGAGAAGTCCAGTTTCTTGCAGCGCTGATATGGCCAGAGAAGGCTCGTAAGATCTGGCTACAGATGTGACCTTCCCCTCGGGCAAAAGATCGGTCTTGTTGAAGCACGTTAACCGCGGAAGATCGTCTACCTCTAGATCCGACAAGACTCCTTCCACGGTGGCGATCTGCTGTTCCCAAACGGGAGACGCCGAATCGACCAAATGGATCAGAGCGTCTGCGTCTACCGATTCTTCCAGAGTTGCCCTGAAAGCGGCCACCAACTCGTGAGGTAGGCCTTGGATGAAACCGACCGTGTCGCAAAGAAGCACTACTTGCCCACTGGACATTTCCCATTTTCGGACCCACGGGTCAAGGGTTGCGAAAAGCCTATCGTCGCATAGCGTCTCCTGGCCTGTGAGCGCGCTGAAGAGGGTCGATTTCCCAGCATTAGTGTACCCAACAAGAGAGACTAGGGGCATGCCTGACTGCTTGCGCCGCTTGCGCTGCTCTGCTCGAACCCTCTCTACTTCTTTGAGCTCCCGGTTCAGCTTGGATATGCGGTTCCTGGCTAGTCTGCGGTCCATCTCCAGTCGCTGCTCTCCGGGGCCCCTTGTGCCTATCCCGCCTCCAAGCCCCGACATGTCCCGGCCATGGCCTGTTAGGCGAGTGAGGGCGTGCCTCGTGGCAGCCAGTTCGACCTGCAATTTGCCCTCCTTGGTCAGGGCTCTAGCGGCGAAGATTCTGAGTATGAGTTCGGTCCTGTCGATAGTCGCGACTCCCGTGGCGTCTTGGACATTCCAGACTTGCACCGGCGAGAGGGCCCCATCGAATATCACCAAAGATGCCTCTAGAGACGACACCAGCCCAGCCAGTTCGCTCACTTTGCCTTTCCCAAGATAAGTGGCAGGGTCAGGCGCGTCTCTTTCCTGGACAATCTCTCCGCACGGAACATACCCAAGAGTCAAAGACAGCTGGCGTAATTCGCCCATGGACTCTTCTGGGGTCATCCCGAAAGACTCGGACTTGGCTCTTGCCCTGCCATCTCTTATGCCTGCCAGTACAACCCGAATGGGATCGATCAAAGCGAACCTCCTGGAAAAACGAAATCCTGCGACTCTTAACACGGCCATTATATATCATCGTCAGAGGCTTCCAACAGTTCGTCAGGGGTAATCATCACTAGGTCTTGGCGAGTGAAGGAGTTGGCTCTTATGAGACGCACCGCCTGTCTTCTCATGCTTTTTTCAATGATGTTTCTGACCATTCTGGCGTTGGAGGGGACGCTCTCTGTTCTCATCTTCTTGGCAACGATTTCTTGCATGGTCATCCTGGACTCCATTGACAGACGGTAATCCCGCTTTTTCAGCATCAAGTCGGCAATTTTCATGAGGTCCTGAAGTGAATAGTCCGGGAAGTCAAGGTGTATTGGGAATCTTGAGCGCAGTCCGGGATTTGACCGCAAAAAGTGCTCCATCTCCAAAGGATACCCCGCCAAGATGAACACGGTCTCCTTGGCGTTGTCTTCCATACCCTTAACGATGCAGTCGATGCACTCTTTGCCGAAGTCTTTTTCCCCGCCCCTAGACAGCGAGTATGCCTCATCGATAAAAAGGATCCCGCCTTGTGCTTTTCGTATCTCGGTTTTGGTCTTCTGGGCTGTGTGGCCAATGTATTCGCCCACCAGGTCGGCTCTTTCAACTTCCACCACATGCCCTTTCTCCAAAAGCCCTGCCTCACGCAATAGCCTTCCGATTATCCTTGCGATGGTGGTTTTTCCGGTGCCGGGGTTGCCCTTGAAGATCATGTGAAGTACGGTCTTCTCAGTTGAAAGCGACATGCGCTCCCGTCGCTTCTGAACCTCGGCAAACGCGTAGATCTCAAAGATGAGATCCTTAACTTTGGTGAGGCCGACCAGGGAGTTGAGTTCTTCCAGCACGCTCTCTTTTCCCAGGTTCACGCCGGGCACCTTGCTAAAGTCTACTGCGCCCTTCTCTTGAATGAGCCTGAGATTAGGCCCCCCGCGGTTTCTCGCCACAATGTTGCTCACAGCCGCTCCGGCGCCTCCCCTTGACCCCAAATAGAAACACGCTATTATACGCGGCGAGAGGGTAGGTGGCTGTCAGAGCGCACAAGACCGCTCCCTGGAGAGGAGCGGCCTTGTGGCATCAGAAGACTAGTTCCCTATTTGGGTTTCCGCTGATTTAGGTTTTGGCTGCGATCGTCTCTACGGTTCTGGTTCTGGTTCCGGGCGTAATTGTTAGGGTTCTTGTCAAACTCCTCTTTGCACTTGTCGGAACAGAACTGATAGCTCTGACCTTGGTAGTCAGACCGAAGGTTCGGATCATTCTTGTCGTTTCTCACGTTCATCCCGCACACCGGATCCCTAGGCGTGGCCATCACCTCCCTGTGGAAAGTCTGCCCAACCCACCGGGCTTACATGCAATGGCCGCAAGCCAACGCCTAGGCCGCTATCTAGCGGATCTCTTCTGACCCCGGGGTCCGCCCCTTTTCGGTAGACTCCAAAAAGACCCCAGTGTTTACTGTTCGGGAAGGCGTTATGGTGGAGATAGCGTGTTTGTAGATGAGCATCTGTCTGCCTTCGCTCTCCAGGATGACCGTGAAGTTGTCAAAGCCTCTTACGTAACCTTTTAACTGGAAGCCGTTGATGAGGTATACGGTTGTCTGGATGTTGTCCTTGCGTACCTGATTAAGGAAAGAATCCTGCAAATTGACAGATATCTTTGTAGCCACTTTCGCTCTCCCCGCTTTCTCCGCCTGCAAGGCCTCTTGCCAGTTTTCTGTCTCAGCGTCCGGCCATTTCCTCTGCGTCTCTGACGACGTGATCCCACGGTCTATCCTTGCCTGCTTGTATCCAGTTTATGCCGTCTTCTTTGGCGAACCATGTGAACTGCCTCTTGGCCAAACGTCGCGTATTTCTCATTACCAGGCTTTTGGCTTCGTCAAGGGTAGAAAGACCCGCCAAGTAATTGCACGTTTCTTTGTAGCATAGGCCCTGCATGCTTGGAAGCTCCTCGCTGTACCCTCTCTTGAGGAGGCCTGCGACTTCTTCCGCTAACCCCCGCCTGAATTGCTCTTCTGCTCTAGTATCGATCTTTTTGTAGAGTTCTTGACGCTCCCAACGAAGTCCTAAGACGGCAGCCCGGTAGCGCGGGGCGCGGGTCTCCCCTACCCTAGATGAGATGGGTTTCCCCGTGGCTTCGTAGTACTCCAATGCCCGGATCACTCGTTTCTGGTCTTGGGGGTGGAGATGTCTCCAAGACACCGGATCCCTGTCTAGAAGCAGGTTATGGAGCGCCTCATTGCCGTCTTGGCGGGCGAAAGATTGCATTTTGCGGCGAAACTCCCAATCGGGCGGGGCATCTACCAAAGCATAGTCGCGGAGCAGCGCCCTTATGTAGAAGCCCGTACCTCCAACGACGCACGGCACACGACCTCTGGCCTGGATGTCCTTTATGGCACGCTGCGCTAACCGCATAAACTCTTCTACGCTCCACTCTTGGTCAGGGTATTTGATGTCTATGAGATGATGAGCGACCCTGCTTTGCTCTTCTGTAGATGGCTTGTCGGTGCCGATATCCATACCGCGATACACTTGCATAGAGTCGGCAGAGATTATCTCCAAAGGGATACTGGCCGCGAGGTCCAAGGCCAGTCGCGACTTTCCCGACGCTGTCGGGCCGGTAATAACCAGAATCTCATTGGTGCTTAGGTTTCGCACTTTACGTTATTATACCCGCTTAAAGGCGGCGTGGGAAGTTCTGCCAAAGAACTCCCTGATTTCCCGCAGAGGGATCTTCTTTACGGTAGGGCGTCCGTGGGGACAGATCCTAGCCGATGGGGTCTCGCAGAGCTCCTTAATAAGGGCTTTGGCTTCTTGGGGCTTCAGGGGCTCGCCTGCTCGCACCGACGCGTGACAGGCCGCAAGGGCGGCTTTTGCAGCCACAATGGCGTCCTTAGGGGAAAGCCCTCCCGAAGAATCACGGGCCAAAGCACCTAGCACGTCTTTGAGGTTTTCAGGGCAAAGGGGTTGGCCCATGACGAGGGGAACCCCAGTGACCATCACGGTAGTCTCTCCTACTAGCCTCGACCTGAAGCCTAGGCTTTCTAGGTAGGTTTCACTCTCTTGGTAAGAAGAGGATTCGCTTGGAGAGAGGCGGAGAACCTCAGCCACCAGGAGATCCTGACTTCCGCTGTCCAGAGTCAGCATCTTCTGGTAGGTGATGCTCTCCATGAGCGCATGTTTGTCAATGACCAGGAGCGATTCTGAAGTTACTGCCACAAGGTATGTACTCTGAATCTCTCCTAGGTACTCCCACTCATGGGGCATCTCCTCCCGCACTTCCAAGGCCAATGGCAAAGACGCCGCCGGTCTATGAGTCCAGGTTTGGCTTGTCTCCCGGGGCCTTGGCGTAGGTTCTTGAGGGATTTGGGGTGTCTCCTTTGTGGTGCTATCTGCAAATCCAGAAGACACAAGAGCGCGGCTCAGACCGTGGATGACGGCTCTGCGTACCTCGGCATCGTTTCTGAACCTGACTTCTGCTTTGGCGGGATGAACGTTGACGTCCACGTCTTCAGGGGGGATCTCCAGGTTCAGAAACGCCACTGGGTAGGCTTTGGGAGGCAACAGTCCCCGGTAGGATTCGTCCAAGGCCCAGCCTAGCCACGGATTCTTAACCGGCCGCCAGTTGACTGAAAGGAATTGCCTGTCTCTCTGCCTGCGATAGAGCCGGGGTAAGCCCGCTAACCCTGATATCCTGATGGATCCCGGTTGACCCTCTCCGGGTTGCAGCGGCACCATGGCGCCTGCAGTCTCCGGCCCGTACAAATCGGCCACCGCGTTCTGGAGGCCGAGCCCTCCTGTCATAAGAATCGTCTTGCCCTGGGATAGGAGCTCGAACCGCACTTGGGGCCACGAAAGTGTTAGCCGCTCCATTACTTCGATGATGGCCTGCCTTTCCCTAGTCTTGGTCTTGATGAACTTCAGCCGGGCAGGAGTGTTGTAGAAAAGATCCCTCACTTCCACGGTGGTTCCAACAGGCAGACCGCGCTCTGTAACCCCCAGTATTTGCCCCCCCTCAACCTGCACTACAGCAGCTGTGGGAGATTCTTCTGTTCGGGAAAGGAGGGTCATGCGAGAGCACGACGCTATTGATGGCAGCGCTTCTCCCCGGAACCCGAGCGTGCCAACGAGCTTTAGGTCGTCGATGGCCCGGAGTTTGGATGTGGCGAACCTCTCTACGGCCAATAGAGTCTCTTCCGCTGTCATCCCTCCTCCGTTGTCAGACACTCGGATTAGGGAGAGCCCAGAATCCTCGAGTTCCACCGCGATCTTGCTTGCTCCGGCGTCTAAAGCGTTCTCTGCCAATTCCTTCACCACTGACGCGGGCCTTTCCACCACTTCGCCTGCGGCTATCTGGCTGGCTACCACCGGATCCAGTCTTACTATCCGAGTCATCTAGGCGTCTCCCTCCCGGGCGATTCTCGTTTTCAGGTCATACAAGAAGCTCAGGGCGTCACGGGGGCTGAGCGTATCGAGATTCATATCCAAGAGTTCATCCAAGACCGACTTGGCCAGAGTCTCGGAAGCGGCAACTTCTCCGCCAAATAGAGTGCCTTGTCCCGGGACGAGATCTGGCTCCCAGGAGCGAGAAGCCACTTGACCCAGGATTCCGGTCTTGGAGCGGGCTCCGCGCCGGGCTTCTAATTCAAGACCGGCTAATATTTCTTTGGCGCGCGTGACTACTTTGGCTGGGAGCCCCGCCATGGCCGAGACCTCTATGCCGAAACTTCCTTCGGAGATGCCGGGCATCACTTTTCGCAGCAGCGTTATGTCGTCCCCGGTCCTCTTGACAGTCACATGATAGTTGACTATCTCGGATCTTAGATCCGCCAGTAGAGTGAGTTCTCGGTAGTGGGTGGCCACCAAGGCCAGGGCCCCGATGGTCCTGGGGTCGGCCAGGTGTTCCACCACAGCCCAGGCCACAGAAAGCCCATCAAAAGTGCTGGTGCCTCTGCCTATCTCGTCTAGAATCACAAGGCTATGAGGCGTGGCCGCTGTCAGGATGCGAGAGACCTCCGCCATTTCAACCATGAACGTGGATTGCCCCATGACCAAGTCATCGTAGGCGCCTACCCGGGCAAACACCTTGTCCACCGGGGTAATTGAACACGTCTTGCAGGGTACGTAGGAGCCCATCTGAGCCATCACTGCAATGAGGGCGGCCTGACGGCAGTAGGTTGACTTGCCCCCCATGTTAGGGCCTGTGATAACCATCACTCTTTCTTTGCCCAAAGAAAGGTCGTTGGGCACATAAGTTCCCGGAGGCAGGATTCTCTCTAGCACGGGGTGTCTTCCCTCTTTAATGGTGAAACCTCCATCTTGCGTTAGGTCAGGGCAAACATAATCGTACGAGTGGGCGACCTCTGCAAAGGAAGTGAGAACATCGATTTCGGCCACAGCTCTTGCGGTTTCCTGAATGCGCCTCAAAAGGGTCATGACCGAGTCTCTTATCTCGCAAAACATGCGGTATTCTTCCCGACAGAGCTTCTCTTCGGCCCCGAGAATGGCTGCCTCTTTGTCACGGAGTTCCGGAGTGATAAACCTTTCGGCAGATACCAAGGTTTGCTTCCGGATGTAGTCTGAAGGTACTGACCCTAGGTACGACTTGGTAACTTCCAGGTAGTAGCCGAAGACTTTGTTGTAGCCCACCTTAAGGTTCTTAATGCCTGTGCGTTCTCTTTCTCTGACTTCCAGGTCAAGCACCCATTTCTTGCCGCCTGTGGCCAACTGACGCAGGTCATCCAGATTGGCGTCGTACCTCTCCTTGATTATCCTGCCGCCTGTAACCGTCAAAGGAGGGTCATCTACTATGGATGACCTGATGTTGGACACCGCTTCTGGAACTTGGTCTAGGCGCTTCTCCAACTCTTTGATAAGACGTGAGGACGCTTTGACGCAGACGGCTTTGAGCCCGGCCACGGCTTCCAACGAGGAAGCCACAGCGACCAAATCTCGAGCGTCGCAAGACTTGTAAGCGATTTTGGTCACGAGCCTTTCAAGGTCTTTCACTCTAGAAAGAGACGTGCGGATCTCCATGCGAAAGACTCTGTCGCTGTAGGTCTCTGTTACGGCCCGTAGCCTGTCACGGATCTGGTCAATGTCTCTAAGGGGTCTTTCGATCCATTGCCTGAGAAGCCGGGACCCCATGGATGTGCAGCATTTGTTCAGCACCCAAAAAAGAGAACCGTGAACCCCGCCTTGGAGCCTTGTGAGAAGCTCCAAGTTGCGCACAGTCTGGCGATCTATCTCCATAAATCCTTCTTCTAGATAGAAGCGGGGTTCCTTAAGATGGCCCAACTCAGTCATTTGGGTTTGCTTTACGTAGGCCAGAAGCCCCGCCATTGCGCTTCTGGCGCTACTTTGAGGGTCATCAGTGCTTGTCCCAGAGTCAAACGCCGTTGGGTCAAAGGCTGCTATGGATACGCTAGGGAGAGTCTTTTCTATTCTCGAGGCAAGATCTTTGTGATGGGGCGTATCCGGCATCACGCATTCCTTGGGGAAGAAACGGCACACTTCCTCAATTGCCCGGGACGCTCCTTTGGAACTTGGCTTTTTGGGGCTGGCCGTGTCCTCTGGTATGCTAGCCAAAAGGATTTCGCCAGTGGACAGATCGCATGCCGCCAATCCTGTCCCTTCCCGCCTGTGGGAGAAAATCCCTACAATGTAATTTGGGGACGAGTCAGGAGCACCCTCCCAGTAGGTACCCGGGGTAATGACCCTGGTGACCTCGCGCTTGACTAGACCCTTAGCTTGGGCAGGGTCTTCCACCTGATCGCATATGGCAACCTTATACCCTTTCTCCACCAATACCTTGATGTAGTCCTGCACCGAATGGTAAGGGACGCCGCACATGGGAGCGCGGCTGCCTTGGCCGGCGTCTCGCCCAGTGAGGGTGATGCCCAGCTCTTTGGAGCCGATTTCGGCGTCCTGGTAGAATAGCTCGTAGAAATCTCCCAACCTGAAAAAGAGAAGAGCATCATTGAACTTAGCCTTAAGTCCCGACCACTGGGCCATCATGGGAGTCTTGTCGTTCATGGGATGATCTGTCCTCTCAAATACCAAGTCCCGGCTTCGTCTAAGAGCACTTGAACCAGCTGGCCTGTCAGAGCCTCTCCCGCAGCCACCACCATTTTGTTGGAGCGCGTTCGTCCTTTCACCCCCGGGGCCTTTGGTGTTTCCTGGCTAGAGGGCCCTTCCACAAGCACCTCAACTGTTTGTCCTATCAGTTGTCTGTTCATCTCTCTGGTTATGTCACCCTGAACATGCACTAGTTCCTGCAGGCGCTGGGACTTGACAGCCGCGTCTACCTGGTTTTCCATTTGTGATGCGGCGGTACCTTTCCTGGGCGAGAATATGAAAGTAAAGGCCCCGTCAAAACGGCACCTCCGCACCATGTCAAGGGTATCCGCAAAATCCTCGTCTGTTTCCCCCGGGAAGCCCACGATTATGTCTGTGGTCAAAGAAGCTTCCGGTACTGTATCCATGATGTATTCTGTGAGCCGGAGGTAATGGTCGCGATCGTACCCTCTGTTCATCAGTCTTAGGATCCTATTGGATCCCGATTGAAGCGGAAGATGGAAGTGCTCGCACACATTGGCGCAATCCCTCACGGCATCCACCATATCGTGGCTAAAGTCTCTGGGATGGGAAGTGAAGTAACGCAACCTCACCAGGCCGCTAACTTGGTCCAAATCCCTTAGAAGGGTCCCAAAACCGTATGAATCTGTTCCTAGATCGAGGCCATAGGCGTTAACGTTCTGTCCAAGAAGCGTGATCTCCCTGCAGCCTTGCCGGCACAGGTTGGAGACCTCCTTTATGATGGCCTCGGGACTTCTTGATACCTGAGGTCCCCTGACGTAGGGCACAATACAATACGAACAGAAGTTGTCGCATCCGTACATGACATTAACGTAGGCAGAGACTCCGGGTGTTGCCGCCCTAGGGAGCCCCTCGGGCAAAGTCTGGAAGGATTTATCGTTTCTCGCTTCGACCCTGCCAGGGGAAACCGCCACCAACGGAGATTGGGCCTTCTCCATAGCCTTTTTGACGAGTTCGGGGATCTTGTCCACATGGCCGGGGCCGGTCACTACCTTAACGTAGGGCGTGCGGGCACGAATCTTCTTGGCTGTTTCAGGCAGCTGGGCCATGCAGCCTGCCAGGACTATGACGGGTTCGGGCCCTCCCTTTCTCATGGCGTGAATCCTTCCCAGTCTGCTCCATACCTTGTTCTCGGCAGATTCTCTTACGGCGCAAGTATTAAGCACTATGACACCGGCGGTCCTAGGATCCCAAGATTGTCTCATGCCGTGTTGAGCTAGGAGTCCCGAGATAGTTTCTGAGTCTCTCTCGTTCATCTGGCAGCCGAAAGTCTCTACGTAAAAAGTTTTGGCATCAGGCGAGTTTTGTGCCAATAGCGCTTCACCCCTTACACCTTGTATTATAGAGTAAGGTCTGCTTCTTGGATTCCTCGGACGCACTCCGAGACCAGTTCCGGAATGTTCAAGGAAGATTCGGCAGCCCGAGCCTCATCTAGTTTGGGCTTGATGACCGGGTGCTTCGGCACAAACACCGTACAGCAGTCCTCGTAGGGCAGCACCGAGAGGTCGTAGGTCCCGATTGACTTGGCTATCTCTGTGGTTTCGGCCTTGTTGAAGCAGATAATGGGCCGGAGCACGGGTAGTGATGCCGCGTCTTGGATGGCGGCCAAACTCTCCAGAGTCTGACTAGCCACCTGCCCCACATTTTCTCCGGTGAAAATCGCCTGAGCCCGTATCTGCTTAGCAAAAAGGGAAGCCACCCTCATCATCATCCTGCGCATCACCGTAACCCTGAATCGTTCAGGAGAGTTCTCAAGAATCGATGTCTGGATCTTAGTGAAATGGGCGACGTACAGTCTGAAATGGGGATCGTACTCCATTAGGGTCTTTCCCAAGTCTATTACCTTGTCTCTGGCCCGTTGGCCAGTTATAGGGTAACTCCAGAAGTGAAGAGCCGCCAAGGAAATACCGCGTTTCATGGCCAGGTAACCGGCAACAGGGCTGTCAATGCCCCCTGAAAGGAGCAGCAACCCCTTGCCTGATGTACCTATCGGCAAACCTCCGGGCCCTGCCGCCTGTTCCCAGTATAGATAAGTGCCATCCTCTCTCACTTCGACTTTCAGAGATACATCTGGGGAGTGGACGTCCACTGCCAGATGGGGATAAGCGTTCAGGATGGCGCCGCCCAATGCGCCGTTAATCTCGGGAGAAGTAAGCGGGAACGACTTATCTGAGCGTCTGGCGTCTACCTTGAACGATCCCGGGTGAATCCTGTCTAGGGCCTCACTGATGCATGCCAAGGCGCCTTCTCTGATGGCCGAAATGTCAGACGGAGTTTTCCTGGCAGGGTTGATAGCCACAATGCCCGGCACTTTTGAGAGCCTTTCAAGAGCAGATTTCTTCTGAAACTCGCCTTTGACAAAGAACCGCCCGTGGGTCCTTACGACCCGGGCTGCCGGCATGTCCCTTACGGCCCACGCCACGTGCCGCTCTAGGGCTTTTTCGAATTCTCTACGGTTGGCGCCTTTCAGACCCAGTTCACCGTACCTAATTAGCAGGACTTCCTCCATACTCATTTGTGCTTTCCTCCGTGTCTATCTCTTTCGGGGAGAAACTCTCCATGCCCGGAGGGACTCCAAAGATTCCGAAAGGGCCGCAATAGCGGCACTAACGTCATCTTCTGTGGTGTAGCGGGACATAGAGAACCTAATGGAGCCCAGGGCTTCGCTCTCACTACGGCCCAAGGCCAAAATGGTTGGGCTGGGTTTGGCTTTGTGAGATGAACAAGCCGACCCGGTTGATACGTATACCCCCCTTTGTTCCAGGGCATGAAGAACGCTCTCTCCCCTGTACCCGGGGAACGAGAAATGCACTATGTAGGGTGCAACCTTGCCTTCACTGGGGCCGTGCAGGATCGCGTCAGGGGATACGGCCAGTACGCCGTGGACTAGCATCTGCCGCAGACGGCTCAGACGTTCCAGTGCCTCCTCCCTGCCTGTCTTCCATAGGTCGCATGCGGCGCCAAACCCAACTATGCCCGGGACGTTTTCTGTGCCCGAACGGAGCCCCGATTCCTGTCCTCCTCCGAAAGTCAGGGGAAGCAGCGAGAGACCTTTTCGGACATACAAGGCCCCCGCACCTTTTGGACCGTGTATCTTGTGAGCGCTCATTGCGAAAGTATCGACGCCCCATTCTTTGGGCCTACACTGCAGTCTGGCGAAGCCTTGCACGCCATCAACGTGAAACCGGGGACGTTTGGGGCCCAGTCTCGACATAGCGCGGCCGATTTGCTCACAGGGCTCGATGGTACCGATCTCGTTTTGCACCAACATAATTGAGACAAGGGCAGTGTTTGGCCTCACAGCGTCTAGGACGGCATCGGGGTCTATGAACCCGTCTTGGTCAACTTCCAAGAAGGTGATGTCGTAGTCCCTAGCTCTCAAATACTCGCAGGCCTCAGTGACAGACGGGTGTTCCACTGCAGATGCGATGATGTGGTTTCGCTTTTCTCCCACCTCCCCAAGGGTACCGAAAATAGCCCAGTTGTTGGCCTCGGTACCCCCGGAGGTAAAGTAAATCTCCTCGGGAAGGGCTTCTATCAGGGAGGCCACAGAGGACCTAGCCTTTGTCACGAGATCCTGTGCCCGCGAGCCCAGATCGTGTAGGGACGAAGGATTTCCCCATTCGTCCCGCATTACTTGTGCCATGGCATCCACTGCTTCGGGGGCGGGTTTTGTGGTAGAAGAGTTGTCCATGTATACGATGCTCCGGTTGTGGTCCCTTGTGGTCAACTGCGTCCCTCCATTCTCCTTCATTTGTCTCCCCCGTATTCTACTACTTCGAGGCAGAGGCAATCCTCCTCCCCCTTTGTGGCATACGCTTCTTCAGTTTACAATTGTTAAGGGAATTTGGCGCCGTCTAAGGGGTGATCGTGGGTGGCAAGACTTTTCTCAAGAGAACTCTATTCCCAAGTCGGCAAGGCCATAGAGGATTACGGCCTGATCCAGGATGGGGATCACGTAATGATGGGCATCTCTGGAGGCAAAGACAGCCTTGTGATGTCGCGAATACTGGCGGAACTCCAAAACAGGGCTCCTGTGAAGTTCACTCTCGTGGCCGTGACAGTCGATCCAGGTGAGCCCAGCGGTTTCTCTCAGGACGACATCGCCGCCATGGAGAGGTTCTTCTTGGACTTAGGTGTACCCTATCGGGTCAAAAGCACGAGTATCGCCAGGATACTGCAGGTGCACCCCACAGAGGATACGCTTTGCTCCCTTTGCGCCAACCTGAGAAGAGGCGCTCTTTATAGAACTGCCCAGGACATAGGCGCCGGGAAAGTCGCCTTAGGGCACCATCTGGATGATGCCATTGAGACTTTGTTTCTTAACATGTTCTATCAGGGTAGTCTCCGCTGCTTCCAGCCCAAAACCAAGTTAACTCGATCTGGGGTGGAATCCATCAGACCGCTCATCTATGTTGCCGAGAAAGAGATCGCGTGTTCTGCCACTCGGCTGGGGCTGCCCATCATTTCGCCCAAGTGTTCTCTAGCAGGCTGCACCCGTCGCCAATCCATGAAAGAATTGGTCACTTCGCTTTCCCAGACCATACCGGGCTTTCGGAACCAGGTGCGCGGCGCTCTGAAAGACCTTTGGCTACCCAAGCAGAAGATTTGATATGCCTTTCTTGCCGCGCTTCCGATCCCTTCGGGAAAACCCAAGCATGAGCGCATAGCGCATGTCCCTGACCTCAAGGGATAACTTCCTTACTCCCTGATCTAGTCTCAAAATGTCGGCCCTTTGCCGGGCGAAGTGAGAACGAATCTCCCTACGGAGGTCCAGGATCATCTCTTTGATAGAAGCCTCAGAAGGCTCGTCATCATGAAGAAGCGTACCGGAAGTTGCCGTAACATCTGGCGGCATTGACGGCAGTGGCAATGGCAAGGGCGGCGGCATCGATGTTGGCAAAGGCGGTAAGGTTAACGCCGAAGCCGTCTCCATTATGGCCAAAACCTGTTCCGGCCAGGTAAGTTTGCTTTTCCTATTGGCGAGGCGACCAAGTATCTCGTGGTCCGGGGTTCCGTCAAGTCGCTCTTTGGAGATGAAGGCGATCACCGGAACCAACTCTTCTGGTACAGTTTTGCACTCCTCGAGTCCCAACATTTCACCGAAGACAGCTTGCAGGCTAAGCGTCTCTTGGGGAGTCATGCCAAGTCTCTTCCCTACATCGGCCCAAAGCAGGCCAGAACTCTCATTGTCCGCGCCGGCGCCAGTATGTCTTATTACCAAGATAGGTCACTCTCCATGGTTCCCATTATATGGTATATTCCACCTTGATGGAAAGATCCCTTCTTTAGGAACCCAGCATCTGTGGGCTTGTCAAACCAAATGGTGTAACCTCTTTGGGAATTGTGTTAGACTTAAGCGTGGTGACCATGGGTCGTACGAATTCATTACAGGAAGGTGCGATAACTCCATGAGCGATCTGTCCCTATTGATCCATCCCCGCTCGATCGCCGTGATCGGAGCTTCTAAAACTCCAGGCAAGATCGGATATGCGGTGATCGAGAACATCAAATCCAGTGGTTACAAGGGTGAGGTGTATCCGGTCAACCCCAAGGAAGAAGAAATAGCCGGATATCCCGCCTACT
The DNA here is from genome assembly GCA_040771825.1 of Bacillota bacterium. Lineage (GTDB taxonomy): Bacteria > Bacillota > Sulfobacillia > Fermentithermobacillales > Fermentithermobacillaceae > JAXGZG01. The sequence continues at coordinate 774,951 of JAXGZG010000001.1, forward strand.
CCTCGGTCAGGGCTATTGGCAAGCCCGTCGATGTGGCTGTCTTCTGTGTCCCGGCCGCGGCTTCCCTGGCAATAGCCGAGGATTGCGGAAAAGCCGGCGTCAAGCACCTAATCGTTATCACCGCAGGCTTCAAGGAAATCGGCGGAGAGGGTAAAGTACTTGAGCAGAACCTCGTCAAAATCGCAAGGAAATACGGAATGCGCATCACCGGCCCCAACAACCTCGGAGTTATGGACACCCACACTCCTTTCAACGCCACCTTCGCCAAGGACTTCCCGCAGAAGGGGAACATAGCTTTCATATCTCAGAGCGGGGCTTTGTGCGTGGCCATCTTGGACTGGAGCTTGAAGCGGGGCATCGGCTTCAGCCAGTTCATCAGCGTGGGCAACAAAGCCGACCTTAACGAGGCAGACTTCATTGAGGCTGCTTCTGAAGACCCCAATACCAAAGTCATCTGCCTGTACCTTGAAGATGTGGTAGATGGAGACCGTTTCATAGAAGCTGCCCGAGAAGCCACCAAGCGTGTGCCCGTAATTGTGCTGAAGTCTGGGATTACTGCGGCGGGAGCCAAAGCGGCTTCTTCCCACACTGGGGCTTTGGCAGGGTCCAACACAGCTTATGATGCGGCTTTGCGGCACGCGGGTGTGCTCCGTGCTTCCACCATGACAGAGCTTTTCGACCTGGCAATCGCCTTTACTACCCAGCCTATCCCCAAGGGTAAGAACATTGTGGTGGTCACCAACTCTGGCGGTCCCGGCATCGTGGCTTCCGACTCGGTGGAGACCAACGGCCTCAATATGGCGCGGTTTACTCCGGAGACCACAAAGAAGCTTAGCGAGAAACTTCCGCCTACAGCCAACATCCACAACCCTGTGGACGTGGTGGGTGACGCTCACGCTGATCGATACAAGATAGCTCTTGAAGAGACCCTGGCCGACCCCAACGTCGATGCCGCTATCGTCTTGCTGAGCCCCACTGCGGTGCTAGACACTAAAGAAGCCGCCGAGATAACCGAAGAGGTTGCTAAGAATCATCCGGACAAGGCTTTCGTGGCGTCTTTCATGGGAGGACTCAAGGTTGAAGTCGGCGTAAACCACCTCAACGCGGTGGGAATACCCACTTACCCCTTCCCTGAGCCCGCTATCGCGACTCTTCGCGGCATGATTCAGTTTGGCGAGATTAGGAAGGAAGTATCCGAGAGCCAAGAGTGGACCTTTGACGACGTGCAGAAGGACAAGGTGCGAGCCATCTTCGATAGAGTCCGTGCTGACGGCCGTGATCTCCTCTTGGGACCTGAAGCCGCTGAAGTGTCCGAACTCTACAAGATTCCCGCGGCCCCCTCTAAGCTGGCCACTTCGGCCAATGAGGCGGCGGACTTTGCAGAATCCCTCGGTTATCCGGTTGTTATGAAGATAGCGTCTCCTGACATCATGCACAAGACTGACGTAGGAGGCGTCAAGGTGAACCTCAACTCCAAGGATGAGGTAGTCTCGGCATTTGCCTCCATCATGGAGAATTCTCAAAAGGGAGTGCCTGACGCCAAGATCTACGGGGTCGAGGTACAGAAGATGATGCCTAAGGGTGACGAGCTGATTATTGGCATGACCACGGACCCGACCTTTGGACCCATGGTGGCTTTCGGTTCCGGCGGAATTCTGGTGAACCTGTTGCAGGACGCCTCATTCCGTTTGGCTAAGGGCCTGTCCCGAGGAGAGGTGCACGCCATGATCCAAGAGACCAAGGCGTACACTATTCTCAAGGGCTTCCGCGGCGCTGCCCCTGATGACATACCGGCTCTTGAAGAAGCCATCGGGCGCGTGGCACAGCTTTGCAGGGATTTCCCGGAAATAACCGAGTTGGATATTAACCCTGTGTTTGCATATCCCCAGGGACTATCCGCTTTGGACGTCAAGATCAAGATCAAGTAGGTTTGCATTGCACTGAATGAGATGCGTAGGTGGCGCGGGGTCACTCGCGCCACTTCCACTTACGAAACTCCCACCCGTAAGGAAGACTAAAGTCCCCACAGGCATCCTAGGGGGAAGCCAGTTCTCTTAAGCGCAGCACAGTTTCGTAGCTTACAGTAACGCTTCCCAGATCTCCGCCTTCCCCTGACGGTATTCCGTGGAAGTCGGAACCGCCTGTTACTACCAAGCCGTTCCGGGTTGCGAGATCCGCGTACTTCTTCGCAGTGCGGCTATCGTGATCTGGGTGGTAGGCCTCAATGCCCAAGAGACCGCGTTCAATGAGCGTTGGAAGCAGGCTATCTGCCTTGGCTGTTCCGGGGTGAGCCCATACGGGCACTCCACCCGATCGTCTAATGGCCCAAACCGCATCATGAGGGGACAAGTGTTCCCTATCTACAAATCCCGGCCTACCTATTCCCAGAAACTTCTGGAAAGCTTCTTTTACTGATGTTACGTACCCTTTCTCAACCATTGCCATGGCTATGTGGGGTCTTCCGGCTGACTCGCCGGAAGCGAGTTCCTGTACTCTGTCCAAATCCACTGGGTAGCCTAGGGAAGCCATCTTGTGGACCATTCGCCCCAGCCGGATGTTTCGCGACTCTCTCAGGCCAGTGAGAGTGTCCTGAAAGGCACCTAGTGTGAGGGGAACATAATACCCCAAAATGTGCAGTTCTCGCCCCCTCCACTGGCTGTTGATCTCGACGCCAGGGATGATCTCTACGCCGTAGGAATGGTGTCCGGACTCAATCAGGAGGTTGACACCTGACGTGGTGTCGTGATCGGTGATGGCTATGGCAAAGACGCCCGAAGAGGCGGCCAGCGTCATGACTTCATGTGGGCTGAGGCGCCCGTCAGAAGCGCTGGTATGGACGTGCAAATCGGCAGTCTTGGTTCCAAATAGAGAAAAGCCCTGGCCACGACCAGGTCTCTCCCCATGAGGCATAGATGAATTGGGTCTGGGTGCAGTCATGGTAGCAAAAACTAGTCTCTTGGTCCCACTATTAGCTTTATAGCCGTGCGTTCTTGACCATCGATCATGATGTCAGTAAATGCTGGGACACACACGAGATCGATGCCGCTCGGAGCCACAAAACCTCTAGCGATGGCTACTGCCTTAATAGCTTGGTTGACTGCGCCGGCGCCGATGCCCTGGATCTCAGCGTACCCTCGTTCCCTGATCACTCCCGCAAGTGCCCCGGCCACCGCATTGGGGTTTGACCGTGAGGATACTTTAAGAACTTCTACCGAACTTGCTTCCCGGCGGTCTACATTGGTTACTCCCACTATTATCCCCCCGCTACGTAGCATGACAAAACTGAGATATCCTACCTATTATTTGCCAGTTCGTACCTATTCTACTGGCGGTCACCGCGTTTGGCAATGGTCTTTTTGGGGATAGGGCAAATGCGAACTACTCTCTAATCAGAATTCGTTCAATAGTCCGAGCAACACCAGATGCCGATATCTCACAAAACACCGCGTTCAACTGGCATTTTCCCTTAGCGGGTTCGTGCCTGACAGGCAATTGGGTCAAGAAACGTCTTTGGATTATTTCTCGCTTGACTCCGATTACACCTTCAAAGCTGCCTGTCATTCCTGCATCGGTAATATAGGCGGTGCCTTTGGGGAGAATCGTATCATCGGCTGTTAGGACGTTATCGATCCCAAATAGGGCGCTTACTCTCCCGTTCCCACGTGATAGCCAGCGGCTATCTTCTCTGGTGCTTCGGCGTGAAAGTCCACCATAATGAGGGAAGTAGTTGCCACAAAACTGACGATTTCCAGGTCTAGGGTTCTGAAAGGGCAATCTAGATTTTGGGGGTAAAGACTCGGCCGCCCAACATTAATGACGCCTACAAGCTTGTCCCGTTGCGGGCCTGGAATATCTGAACCCCTGCCTGGGACGCCGGGAGGTAATTCATAGGCCGAATCCTCTTATCAGAATCCAAACTTGGAAGAATTTCTTTTTTGTCCCATATGGTTTTCTGAAGTTAGAACATCTACCGGAGGAATAAGAGTTCGCCAGGCTACTCGGGGTCAAACCGTTGCCGCCTGCCGCGTTTTCGCCATTAGCGACCACAAAATCAGCGTCGTATCTGTCTGTGAGAGAGGGCAGGTGTTTCGCTGAAACTTCCTGCTGATGACCACGAATATCTCCTACGAAAATAGGGTTCATTGCGTCGCTCACGGTCATTTGTCGAAAACCAAAACCCGTTCTCCCTCTCTCAAAGCCACCAGCTTCCTGGGGCTCTCCATGGCTCGCACTTGTTCTAGCATCTCCTGAAGAAACAACCTTGCCGGTACAGCGTAATCTTCTCCGTCTTCGAATTCGTCAAGACTCTCGCATGCGGGCACAACCTTAGCGTTTTGCCGCACAAGGTCCACAGTAAGATTGAGTTCACCGGGACAGAGAGTAGCCACATCCCGTTCCACCTGAAAGGAGTAGAAGCGCTCCATGCGTTCCCAGCGGGTCCTAACCAAACCGGCCTTCGCTACGGTTAAGGAACCGTGAACACATCCACAAGAATCCTTATGGTATCGGCCAATTTGGTTCGGCCGCCGGCATTCATGGGCCCCGGCATGAACACCATTCCCAAGGCCTTTTGGCCAGCAGAGGTCAAACGTGGCTCTGAATACTTCTGGATATGCCGCAGAAGGGTCGCAGGACATCAATGTCCCGTCTGAGAGAAGCTTCCTCAGTCTTCTTCCTTCGCATGGATCTGCTCCTTCTGGCTACTTTTGCGTACCCACTGCCCGGAGTTCCCAGATGACTGTAACCTTGACCTGTCAGGTATCGATGTCTTCTCGATTTTCCTCACAATGTCTCTTGCAAGCCTCACGGCACCCAAGTGTCGATCTTTCGGGCTTGACCATGATCCGGATCTCGCCCAACGGATGGCGTAGGATTTCTCACTCCATCGAAAGAGTTGGCGATTTCCTCAATTCCGCCAGGCCTCTGCTTGGTCACATTTCGAGAATCTCACGCCGGGCACCTGGGCGAGGCCACCGGGTGTAAATCAGCAGCCGCCACGGAACGCTGCTGTGACAAACAAACGTCCTGGTGGTGCGCCCATGCCTGATGACGTCCTGAGACTCCCTGTAGCGTCTCGAAGGTTGACGCCGATAGTCCCGTGGGACCCTTCAACTTCATGGTCAGCTTCTTTGCCGATATCGTGAAGAAGCCCCGCCCTGCGGGCCACGGCCACATCGGCCCCTAACTCGCTAGCCATGCTGGCAGCCAAGTGGGCCACTTCTACTGAAGTGTTTCAAGACGTTTTGCCCGTAAGCTGGTCCTAAACCTTAGCCTGCCCAGAAGGCAATGGTTTCCGGATGCGGCCGTCTTGCCCCCTAGATTCAAGGCCCGGCTTGCTCGCCTTCCCTGCTTTATGAGGTTATCCACGTCCTTCTGGGCTTTCCTCACCATCTTCGATGCGGGCCGGGTGTATGCGGCCGTCGGATACCAGGCGTTCCAATGCCAATCTAGCTCACTTCCTTCGGACAGGGTCGAAGCCCGACAAAATCACCGCCTCAGGAGTGTCGTCTATGATAAGGTCTATTCCGTAGTCTCTGGGGCTCTTATGTTGCGGCCCTCTCTGCCTATGATACGGCCTTCCATCTCCATCGCTTAAGCGAATTCCACTACGGATTTTCATGCTCTCGGCCACGTGGTCCGCAGCGCATTTCTGGATGGCAAGGCTTACGATGCTTCGCGCTTTGCCATCGGCCTCTCTTTTGCGGCGGCCTCTGCATCGAACTATTCTGGCCGTTTCATCCTTGAGTCCTCGCGGGCATAGATTAAGGATTCGTTGGCTGGCTTGATCACGGAAGTAAACCTGAGATCCTCTCAGAAAGTTCCTTTATGGCCTGATTAATGAAACCATCAAGGAGCGGTTCTTCTCCACCAGAGTTCTCTCTTGCCTAGATATGCCTTCTTCTCTTTGACTCAAGGCTCCTGACGCCGGTCTAGCGATTCTTCTTTGTTCACAGACGTCTTTCGGTGCGCTGAAGATCTGACGCTCTCTCGCCCAACAGATCGTCGCGTATTTTCGGCTTCGCCCTTAGCCTCCAGCAAGACCTCGCGCTTCTTTGTGTCGACAGCCTTGACTGCTTCGTCCAATAGTCTTTTGGCCTCGGCTTCTGCCGAGCCTATCTTCGCTTCACCCAAGGAACGGCGGAAGTAATAGCCCCCGCCTAGCCCCAGGAGAAGGGCTATAGCCGCTCCAACCCATTGCACAAAGACCACCTCCTGTAGAAAACAAGAAAAGCCGAGCCAAGCCCGGCTACACTGGCGAGAAGACGCATATGAAGCTACGCAAGACGAAATAGAACTAAGGCATATAGAAATCTGTCAAGACCCTATATCCCAACGGGTAGACAGCACGTCTTGAGTTATAGACCTCACGGATATCAGTCATCCCTCTTGAATTGTCTTCATCGCGCCAGAAATCGAAACCGCGGCCTGTTACTCCAGTGTGTCTTGCCCGTACCCCGCTAAGGCGCTCCGGATTGCTTCGCCGTCAAATCCCCTTCGCCAAAGCCACCTGGCAAGACGTTCGCGTTCTTTCTCTTTCAATGAGCCGTAATCTCTGCCTTTCAAGCGTCTAGACAGAGCCTCTTTGGCTAGATCCTCTTCTGCCAACTCTCCAAACACTTCAAAGACAGCATCCTCCGAAACGTCTTTGTGGAAACTCCTCTTGAGGAGCTCATAAGACGCTTTTCGCCTACCTATGGGACATGCTGCTAACGCCTGCCGCAAAATGTCCCGGGCCAGCTTACTGTCATCTAGATAGCCCCACTCACTCAATCGGGCCATACACTGGTCGATCTCTCGGGAGGGCGCACCTTTTTTCTTCAGGAGGCTCTCCATTTGTCCCGAGCTTACCCGTCGTCTAGAAAGGACTCTCAGGGCGCAATCCATCGCCTTAGGAGGGTCTTTTCTTGATGCCATCAGTCCTCTTCGGCTCCATCGCCAGGCGATACGCTCTCGGCCCTAGCCGTTCCCGACTGCAAAAAAGCCCTCACTTTTTCCTCGATTTCCTTACTATGTTCCGGATGCTCTCTAAGATAGGTTCGGGCCGACTCCTTGCCTTGCCCAAGCCTCACGTCTCCGTAGGAATACCAAGTTCCGGTCCTAGTTATCACGTTCTGAGCCACGCCAACATCCAGAAGAGACCCTTCCCTGGATATCCCTTCACCAAAGATGATGTCAAACTCCGCTTGCTTAAAGGGCGGCGCCAGCTTGTTCTTTACAATTCTCACTCGGGTCCTGGCGCCTATGACTTCTTGTCCCTGCTTTAGGTTCTCAACTCTGCGAACATCAAGCCTCAGTGACGAGTAGAACTTGAGAGCCCTGCCTCCCGGAGTGACTTCCGGGTTTCCGAACATAATACCGATCTTTTCCCGGATCTGGTTGATAAACACAGCCGTGGACTTTGATTTGGATATCACAGCAGTTAGCTTTCTAAGCGCCTGGGACATTAGCCGAGCCTGAAGGCCGACATGGGAGTCTCCCATCTCGCCTTCGATCTCCGCCCGAGGCGCCAGAGCAGCAACCGAGTCTATCACGATGCAGTCTACCGCCCCGCTTCTCACCAAGGCGTCAACTATCTCCAAAGCCTGCTCTCCTGTGTCAGGCTGCGAAATCAGGAGGTTGTCCACGTCAACCCCTATTCTTCGGGCGTAAACCGGATCAAGAGCGTGCTCGGCATCGATATATGCCGAGATGCCGCCGGCCTTTTGAGCCTCGGCGATAATGTGAAGGGCTACCGTAGTCTTGCCTGAACCTTCGGGACCGTACAGCTCGATCACTCTGCCCCGGGGGATACCCCCGATCCCTAGAGCGATATCCAGTGCCAGGGCACCAGTGGGAATCACTTCCGGAGCCCCCTTTCGGGAAGACTCGCCCCAACGCATGATGGATCCTTTGCCAAACTGCTTCTCTATCTGCGCTACAGCGAGCTCTAGAGCCTTCTCCTTCTCCAGCATTCTCTCTACCTCCAAAATTGCCCCGCTAACCCTGGCAGCACCTTCCTAAAGGAGTATAACATTACGTCCCAAGGGCACACAACCCGGCGGCTATTGGCTCAAGACGAACCTTGTCCATTGCAGTGTAGACGGGGCTCACAGGAGCCCTTTCAGGTACCGCCAAAGCATAAGAAGAGCCTGCTGGGCTGCCCGTTCTCGGATTGCGGCCCGGTCTCCTGTGAACTTCTGGTGGTCTACCATGACGCCCCCCGGGTAAGCCAAGCCGAAGTAGATCGAGCCAACGGGTTCTTTGACAGTCCCGCCGGCGGGGCCTGCAAAACCGGTTGTGGAGAGACCGATTGTGGCGCCTGCCAACGCTCTCACTCCCTGGGCCATGCTCTTGGTCGCCTCAGGATTGACCGATTCCTGGTCTCTTACGGCATCTAGCGGTACCCCCAGACACGCGCCTTTAGCGGCCCCGCTATAGGCGATGACTCCCATTTTCAGGTACTTGGAGGCACCGGGTACGCCGGTCAATCTGTGGCACACCAGTCCTCCCGTTAGTGACTCGGCTACCGCCAGGGTCAAGCCCTTCTTGGCCATTAGCCTGCCGCAGACTCCTTCTAGCGTATCGGCGTCAGACCCGAACACATTACCTCCCAGTCGTTGGCGAACCTTGTGTTCCATGTCAAGGACCAACCTCTGGGACTCTTCAGGATCCCTTCCTCTGGCGGCGATCCTGAGCCGCAGTTGGCCCAGAGTGGCATACGGGGCCAGACTGGGGTTGGGGCTATCCATGAGATCCGCCACTATCTCCTGGACTTGGGATTCGCCGATTCCCGCAAGGTGAAGGTCTTTGCATGTGAGAGGCACCAGGTGGGGAAAGGCTTTGGCTATCATGGGCAACACACGAGTCTCGAACATGGGGATCATCTCCCTGGGGGGCCCTGGCAGAAGTGCGGCCAGTCTGCCATCCCAGAGGATCGCTTGCCCTGGAGCTGTTCCGTTGGCGTTGGGAAGGTGCTCTCCGCCTTGGATTATCATGGCTTGCTTTCGGTCTGCGTTTTGAGGGACCCTGTCACGCTTGGCGAACCAAGCAACGATCTCTTCCCACGCCCTTTGGCTGAAAACAAGCTCGCGGTCGAGAGCCTCAGCAAGGCATGGGGCTGTGAGATCATCTGCTGTCGGGCCAAGCCCTCCTGTGGCCACGACAATATCGGCGCGGCCCAAAGCCTCTTTGAAAGTGGCCTTGAGACGCGCCGGGTTATCTCCAACCGTCACCCGCCTGTATACATCGACGCCCCACTCTTTGAGGCGTCTGGAAATATATTGGGCGTTGGTGTCAACAATTTCGCCTAGCAGCAATTCGGTGCCCACTGACAGGACTTCAGCCTGCAACGTACCACCTCCAGGCGCTTAGATTTCTACCTTCGCCCTGGGTTTCCCTTTGTGGAGCGGCACTTTCCTCCAACGCCACACCACCCCGGAAGGCTTTCCCAAGAGATCTCGGAGAGCCTCTCCGCTTACTGTCTCGCTAGAACACAGTTCATCTGCTACTTTCCTAAGAATGCTTTTGTTTTGCCTCAGGCTCTTGGAGACCCTTTTTTCGGAACGGTTCAGGATCTCCCTGGTGGCTTTGGCTATGGCGTCGGGGCTCGCAGTGTCCCTATCTACAACGCCAAGAGATGACATGCCGTACCCCACCATCCGCTTGGCTATGTCGAGAGCGCGCTGGAAATCGTTGGACGCTCCCGTACTCTTGGAGCCAAACACAAGGTCTTCAGCCAAAGCCCCTGCCAAGAGTATGTCGATCTCCTCTTGCAGAGTCTCACGAGGGTAGATAAATACATCCTCCTTTGGCGAGTGCCTTACGTACCCGAGAGCATTACCCCTAGGTGAGACTGTGACTTGAGCCACCGAACCGGGCCGGGTTTTCTCCGCCACAAGCGCATGACCCGCCTCGTGTACGGAAACCCTGTCTATCTCGGTTTCAGACGGGCGGCGGTCAAGCCTCTCGCCCAAGATCACTTTGTCCAAAGCTTCTCTAAGGTCCGAAAACCCGATGTGCTTCGCCTTTTTTCTAAGAGCCAAAATGGCGGCTTCGTTGCAGAGGCTCTCAAGATGGGCCCCTGATAGGCCAAAGGTCTCCCTGGATAGCGCGTCAAGATCGATCTCGGGCAGAAGGGGCTTGTTACGAAGGTGCAGTTTTAGGATCTCCAGACGACCTTCCTTGTCGGGGAAATCCACCTTGACAGTTCTGTCGAATCTGCCTGGCCTTTGGATAGCCTGGTCTAGTAGATCCGGGCGGTTTGTGGCCCCTATCACAAGAATGCGGACCTCATCGTCCATAGTGAGCCCGTCCATCTCTACCAGCAACTGGTTCAGGGTTTGGTCGTACTCCAAATGCCCGGACTGGGTACCCCGTTTCCCCGCCAGCACTTCGATTTCGTCAATGAAGATGATGGCGCCGGATTTCTTCTTCTCGCGCCCCAGTTTTCGCGCTCGCTGGAAAAGGCCCCGTACCCTCTGGGCGCCTAACCCGGCGTACACCTCGATGAACTCCGAACCCGATGCTGAAAGAAACACCGAATCCGTGTAATTGGCAGCCGCTTTTGCCAAGAGCGTCTTTCCCGTACCCGGAGGGCCCGTGAGAAGGATCCCTTTCAGGGGCCTGATGCCTAGACGCCTCGCCTGCTCTTGGTCTCTTAGAAACTCAAGAGCCTCCAAAAGCTCTCTCTTGGCCACAGCCTGGCCGCCCACGTCCTGGAAAGTCACGTTAGGACGGTCTCCCACAACGCTTCCGGCCTTATTCTTTCCGATATCCCGCAGATGTCCGCCCTGGGTCAGGAGAAAATAAAGGAGCGCTCCCAAAAGGAGTGCAGGAAGCATGTTCACCCCTCGAAAGGCCAGGAAAAGCAGAGTGCCCCCTATGAAGCCCAATAGCCACTCAAGTCTCAACTCTGCTCACCTCCGGCGCCTGGCGAAATCCGCTCTAGGACTTCGCACAAGTATGCGTCTCCCTTGGTCATCTGGACGTAGATTCTGTCCTTATCCACAGTGAACCTGAAAGTATCCAGGTCTTTTTCTTCCAAAGCCTTCTGGCACGACTCCATCATTTCGCCAAAGTTCCCGCGGACTGATGCTTCTTCCAGATAGTAATGAATAGAATGATACGCTTTCTCAAGGTCTTGACTTCTCCCGTCTTTTACGCGGAAAGCCTCTTTGGCCCCTACCTTATCTCTTATCAACTGGTGCAAACGAGCATATGTGGCAGGGAAGTCCTCGACCTTGGCGATCTCTACTTGGATGGCCGCAGCGCCCTGCCAGTCTCCCATATCCACTGATATCACGTCAGGGTCAGCCATGAGAGCCTTTTCTAGGGGTCTTCGCACCCCTAGGTTTTCATAGGCGAAATAACCCAGAGAAAGAAGGGCCAATGTCAGCACTGCGGAAATTGCGGCCACTTCCCACCGGAACCCTTTTTGTGCCATGCAAATACCTCTTCCTAAAGTCTGAGTTGTAGAACAATCAGTTGACATAAGTATAACAACGGCTAAGGAGCGGTTCTAAGGTAATAGGTGGCAGGTATGGTCAGACTTCGGTCCTATGGGGCCATTGGCGCACAAGGATGGCTCGGGCCAGATCTCTTGAGAGGGCCACTCTGCTTCCCATGACCCAGAAGATGACTGCCCCCCTAGGGCCTGTGGATCCCAGTCTGGTTAAGGTCCGTCCCGGGAATAGTCCCAGTTCCTCCAAGTGGGAGACGGTGAAATCCCAGGTAGAAGATGACATGCCCCAAGGCTTCATGATTCCAAGCACTATATGGGTGAACCCGAGGGGCGCCCGTTCGGCGTTCATATTAGGCGATTGAGGACCATGCCCCAGCCCATAAACAGGACAAAGGAGGCTGCAAAGGCGAGTATTACGTACTTGACCCCTAGTTCTTTCCAGAGGACAGCTGCCGATGGCAGGCAAGGAAAACCCAGAGCTAGCATGGTCACGGCGATGGTTGCTTCCCGAGGAGACAGGTCCTGCTGGAGGAGAAAAAGCGGCGCCAGGTATCGCTGCACCATGGTAGCCAAGACGGCTACCATGGCCCCCGGAGGAATCCCCAAAAGCTTGACCGATATGGAGGAAACCCAAGGCGCTCCCAGCCAGGAAACCCGAGTTAGGAGCAAACGAACGGCTACGTTAACTAGCACCATAAGGGGCAGCACGTGAGAGAAAAAACCCGACAGTCTCATGCCGGTCTTCATGGCAATGTTTCGCCAGATGGGCATCTGCAGCCGAGGCAGTTCCAGTACCAAAGGTTCCCTTTCCCCCACGAGAACCCATCTGGACACAAGTCCCAAACCTGTAGCCGATGCCAGGATAGCAAGCACAGGCACGGAAAAGGCGCCTCGGAACCTGGCCAAGGCGACCATGGACAGGGAAATGGTCGCGGTGCACGGTACGCAAGTGGCTATGATCAGACACGCCGTTTTTCGGGACTTCTCCCCAGGGAGAATTCTTGTGGACAGGATAGCGGGAACGCGGCAGCCAAACCCGAGCATGAGAGGGACGAGAGACTGTCCCGGCAAGTTCAGGGCCGTGGTTGCGGAGTGGCCCATAGCGGCATAACGGCTTAAAAGGCCCGAATCCTCCAAGAGGGCAATGACCGAATACGCCAAAATCATGGCAGGCAGCACGGTGGACGCTGGAAGCACAAACCCTTCAGGAATGGCCCGGGCAAGATTCTCCCACAAGGCTCCCTGTGGCAGGACAAGGAACATGAGTCTCTCCAAGAGGACCCTAAGGGGGCTCAAAATGGCCACCACTGCTTTTTCGGCGAAAGGGAGCGCCCAAGACGTAAACTTCCACAGAACCCACAGCCCCACCCCTAGCGCGATCCAAGCGGGAATGGGTCGGTCCAGAGTCTCTTCTGCCATGAGAAGGAGCTTGCGTGTCTTGTCTTCTTCCGTGTTGGTTCTTGTCACTACGTTTTGGTAGATGGAAGAGGCCCTCGACTGCAGATGCTTCACGTCAGGCCGCGATGGCAGGGCGGCGGCAGAAACGGGACAGGCGACCTTGGCGCTTTGGGCTATGGCGGCCTTGAGCAAGTTGTCTATGCCCTGTCTGGTAACTGCTGAGGTAAGAACCACCGGTACTCCCGTCAGCTCGCTAAGGGCGGCGCAGTCCACATGGGTTCCAGCCTTCTCAAGGCTATCGGCGCGGTTGACGGCGAGAACCAAAGGTATCCCCAGTTCAAGAAGGGATAGGGTGAGACAAAGGTGCCTTTCCAGGCAGGTCCCGTCCAGCACGTTGACGATAACATGGGGTTTCGCCTGAAAAAGCACCTTTTTGGTGACCAATTGCTCTTTGGTTAGGGCATGTAGCGAGTAAATGCCGGGAGTGTCCAGGATCTCTATGTCTTTGCCCGGGACCGAACCCCGAGTGACTTCCACAGTAGTCCCAGGGTAGTTGGAAGTGACTACCCTGGACTTGGTCAGGCAGCCCAAGATGGCGCTTTTCCCCGAGTTAGGCTGCCCGCACAGGACTATGAGCACTACTCTACCCGCCTCGCCGGAGTCTTGGCTCCCTTCCGGCTAGGACAATATGTATGCTCCTAGCGGCCCAGATAGTCCGTTATGCCTCTGGATATGCCCTTGGCTGCCGAATCTTGGAACCAGTTCTGTCTCAAAAGGTTCGTGTCGCTCCAGTTGGTCATGAAACCAACCTCGATCAAGGCAGCCGGCATGTAAGTGTGGTTCAGGACATAGTAGGGGCCCACCTGGGTATCGATGTTCTTCAACCCGGTACCTTCGGATGTTCTCCTGGCTAGGGCCAAGGCAAGGTTCCTGGATTCGGTAGACCCGGTTCTGTAGAATCCCATGACTCCAGACACGTTGGGGTCCTTTGGGTAGGCGTTGCAGTGGATGCTCACGAAGATATCCGCCCCTTGAGAGTTGGCTATTGATACTCTGGCCAAGAGTTCGTCCACTGGATTTGCCCACCCTATTCCGGGGGTGTAATCCCCTGACCTAGTCAAGATCACAGTCGCCCCCTGGCCTTCCAGGTAGGTCTTGACCTTGGCAGCAATGGGAAGCGTGAAATCCTTCTCCTTGTCTCCCCAGTAGGAGATGGCTCCAGGTTCTGATCCGCCGTGGCCCGGGTCCACCACTATGACCCTGCCCCGGAGAGGTCCAATTCCCCGAGACGGTCCTTGGCCTAATCGATCTAGGGCGCCGTAAGTCAAGGGGCCGCAGATTCCGTCGGCCACAAGGCCTGATGCTCTCTGAAAGTCTTTGAGGGCCTTCTCAGTGCGCGGGCCGAAATCACCATCCACGGGGCCCGGGTCGAACCCAGCGTTCAAGAGGGATCTCTGAAGGGCCGTTACATCGTTGCCTACGCTCCCCCGCCAAAGGAGTGGGGCCGCATAAGCGCGAATAGGTACCAGTGCCAGAACCGCCATAAAGACCATTACCAATAAGGAGATCCTGGCGCTTCGGCCGTAAGCGGAAGAAACGCTTTTCATGTTGGCTTTCACCTCCTTCCGTTTACATAAGGTGGTGTGATTATGGTAATGTAGAAAGGGCCATACTATCACCCTCTTACGCAGGGGTTCTGCAGTCATCAGGATAAGGATCAAGAGGAAGAGCGACACCTATCTCCATATATCTTAGATTTTCACACCGTTTCCAGCTATCCCCTATCCAGGAGGATCCGAAATGAGGAAAAGCGCAAAAGACGTAGCGGCCGAATTTAGAAGTGACCCGAGATTCTTCTCCCATGTGACTTCTTGGCGGCATATCTCGGCTTCTGCCGGAGAGTACATGCCAATTCCCCGAGAGATTCACCCTTCGCTAGCCAAGACCCTGAAGAACAGAGGCGTCAAGGAACTCTACAGCCACCAAAGGGAAGCCTATGACGGGCTGAAGGCAGGCAACAACGTCTGCGTGGTCACCCCCACTGCGTCGGGCAAGACTCTTTGCTACAACCTGACTGTCCTGGATGCTATCCTAAAGGACCCTGAGTCCCGGGCGCTTTACATATTCCCCACTAAGGCGCTGGCCCAAGACCAGCTGGCCGAAATCCAGAACATGAACTCTGAGGGCCAATTTGGGCTCAAATGCTTCACTTTCGACGGGGACACTCCTTCCCAGAAAAGACGGTTGGCTAAGGAAGTAGGGCAGATAATCATCACCAACCCGGATATGCTGCACCAGGCGATTCTGCCGCATCACCCTACGTGGGTTAGGTTGTTTTCGGCCCTAAGGTACATAATCATCGATGAAATGCACGGATACCGCGGCGTCTTCGGTAGTCACGTAGCCAATGTACTGGAAAGGCTCAGAAGAATCGCGGCGTTTTACGGTTCCAAGCCCCAGTTCGTACTGGCTTCGGCAACTATTGCCAATCCCGGGGAACTGGCTTCCGCCTTAGTTGGAGAGAAGGTGCAGGTAATCACCAAGAACGGGGCGCCTGCTTCTGAGAAAGACTTCGTTTTCTACAATCCCCCCCTTCTCACATCTGACGGGTCCATCAGGCAGTCATCCATAGACGCCTCTTCTAGGATAGCGGAGCGATTCATGGCCGCGGGCGTTCAGACAATCGTCTTCGCAAGATCTCGGGTTGCAGTAGAGTTGTTGGTGCAGTACATGCGCAATTCCTACAGAGAGCCCCTACAGAAGCACAGAATACAAGGATATCGGGGAGGCTACCTCCCTAACGAAAGGAGGGCCATCGAGAAGGGGCTCAGGGAAGGGGAGATTGTGGGAGTAGCTGCCACCAATGCTCTGGAATTAGGCATAGACATCGGGAATTTGGATTGTTCGATCCTTGCGGGCTATCCTGGGAGCATATCTAGCACTTGGCAGCAAGCTGGCCGTGCCGGAAGAAGAACAGGAGGCTCTGTCTCCATCCTTGTGGCCGGCATGTCACCTCTCGACCAGTTTATTGTCGAGAATCCCGACTACTTCTTCCATCAGAGCGCCGAGTATGGCCTGATCAACCCCCAGAACCCGTACATACTGGGCGAGCACATAAAGTGCGCCGCTTACGAGCTTCCTTTCAAAGACAATGAAGAGAACCCTCCAGAGTTCATGGGCAAAGACGTCTCGCCTGTGCTGGAGGCTCTTGGGGATCAGGGCATTTTGTACCGTTCCAGGGACCGCTGGAACTGGTCATCTCAGTCGTTCCCTGCGGCCGGCGTGAACCTCAGGTCAGCGTCGGCTGAGAACTTCGTGGTTGTGGACACAACAGGTGGAACTAGAAAAGTCATAGGAGAGGTAGACTGGTTCTCGGCCCCGCTTCTTATCCACGACGAGGCTATCTACCTTCACGGCGGACAGCAGTATCACGTTATCAAGCTGGACTACCCGGCTAAGAAGGCTTACGTCAAGAGAGTTGACGTAGACTACTACACCGACGCAAATTTAGCCGTTGGAGTGAAGGTCACGGTCATGGACAAAGAAGAGACAGAGAGCGCTATTTCCCAGAAATTCGGAGAGGTCTCGGTGACCGCCATGGCCACGATTTTCAAGAAGATCAGACTCTACACCCACGAAAACGTGGGCTCCGGTCGGATAGCGCTTCCTGAGATGAACATGCATACCCAAGGGACTTGGTTCAGCCTACCCGATTGGCTGGTGAGTTCCATGGATCCCCGTTCAGTTGGAGCGGTTCTTTCGGGGCTGGCAAACGTCCTCTCCAACCTGGCGCCCCTTTTTCTCATGTGCGACAGAAGAGACCTAGGGTGCGCTGTGGAAGTTCGGTCATCTCTGGACGGGCGTTCAACAGTGTACTTCTATGATTCGTATCCAGGCGGCGTAGGATTGGCCGAAAGGGTCTATGGCCTTCTTCCCGACCTATTCCAGACGGCAAAGGAACTCCTGGACTCCTGTAAGTGTAAAGACGGGTGTCCAGGGTGCGTGGGACCCGTTCAGGAGGCAGGCGCAGGCACCAAGGACCTTTGTAGGAGGGTTCTAGATAGCCTGGTGGAAGGCGGTGATAAAGGCCTTGGCTGATAGAAGCGTGATTGAACGATTGCGGGATACCATACGCCGAATCGAAACCCAGAAGCCTATGGAATCCGCGCCCCGTCTCCCCAGACCCAAGCAAACGGAAAAGGGAGTTACAGTCGTCCGTCACCCAGAACCCGTAACTCTGGACGTTTCTGACGGTCCAGAGTTACGGCGAGTCACCGCCCTCTATTCCGCAGGGTCTGTGGATGGATTGGAACCGCCCGAACCCTCGTCTCTGGATGGATTCCGGTCCATTGACCCACTTCTGGAATCCACAGAGAGATGGCTCTACCTGGACATCGAGACTACCGGTCTCCTGGGGGCGGGGACAATCGCATTTCTCGTGGGTCTGGGCCAATGGGTGGACTCGGGATTCCTTGTGACTCAATACCTTCTGAGGGATAGAGATGACGAAATGCCACTGCTAGAAGAAGTGCGGCGAGCCATGGAAGCCAGTTCCACGCTGGTTACTTTCAATGGGAAATGTTTCGACGTGCCTGTGCTTCAAAGCAGATTCGTACTGTCGGGACTCACCTCTCCCCTGCCCATCCGCGCTCACCTGGACCTTTTGGCTTCTGCAAAGAACATGGGAAAACGCCCGGAATACGGGTATAGCCTGAAGGAATCGGTCAGAAGGTTCGTGGGGATATCCCGTCACGGAGACATTCCAGGGCACGTTATACCGGCTTTATACTTTATCTACGAAAGAGAAAAGGATATTTCACTGTTGGAACCCGTCATGAATCACAACAGGCTGGATGTCCTAGATATGGCGTGCCTTGTCCGGGTGTTTGGGCAAGTTCTCACGGGAGCACAGGACTTGTCAGGAGACGCTGTGGCTTTCGGAGGTGCCGGCAAGCTGCATTACCGTAAGAGAAACTTGGCCTTGGCCAGGAAATGCCTAGAAAGCGCCAGTTCGCCTCCAATGGCTAATCCAGACCCGAACCACCTGCGCCTTTTGGCCCACGTCATGAGGCGCGAAGGAGACTGGGAAGGCGCCAAAGAGATATGGGAAGAGCTCATTGAGAAGGGCGCTCAGAACCACGAGGATTACCTTTGGCTTGCCCGGTACTATGAAGTTGCGAAATCGGATTTGGCTCGGAGCATGGAGTTAGTCGATGAAGCTATACAAAGAAACCAAAGCCAAGAAGACATTCCCATATCCCTCAAGAAACGCAAGAAGCGGCTAGAAAGAAGAATTGACGCCCGAAGACGATCTGGACTACCTGTGATATAGGCTTCCCTCCGGTCATAAGTATTCTTGACCATGCTTATGGCTTGTTGCCCAAAAAGGAGGGAACCCCGGACTTGGTTATCTATCTCAGGCCGAGCACCCGCCGTAAAGTGGTTATCGTCCTTTCTTTTGTGCTGGTAGTAGTGGGAGTGAGGCTCGGCGCGACTCTCGTTGAAAGGCCCAAAGAAACCGCCGCCAAGATAAGCCCAATGACGACCGTAAGGACCCAGGAGCCCTTGGCTGCTCTCGCCATTGACGTGACTACAGCGGGGCCAGATCAGGTTGTACAGTGCTTGGGAGTCTTGGATAGCTTGTCGGTGCAAGCAACCTGGTTTGCCAACGCCACGTTTGTGGAAGCTAACAGCCAGCTTATTGGCCAGATCGCTGCTAAGGGGCATGAGTTCGGCATCAAGGGAACCGATGAGAAGCCTATGGATCGGCTGTCTTCCCAAGACGTCTTGGATCGGATAATGAGATCTCGGCAGGCGTTAGCCAAGGCTTCCCAGGAACCTGCCCCGTTCTTCTTGCCGCCGGGGGGGAGAACAAGCGGCGCCTTGTCTCAATCTGCGTTTCAGGAAGGTTTTCACGAGATAAGACCGGGCGTAGACGCGCGTATCATGCGAGGCAAAGCCCTGGATGCCGGCAAGAGGCTGGCACAAACCGTAAAGCCAGGCGACATCGTCCTAATGCGCATCGACAAGAAAGGGATGAGCCCTGCCCCCGACTACTTAGGGGCGCTAGTGGGAAGCCTGGGCGAGCAAGGCATATCTCTTGTGACCTTGTCCAGTCTGGTGAGGAGCGTCAAGTGAGTCGGGTCTAGAGGACCCCCGACGAGACGAGTTTCTTCACCAAAGAAGAAGCGAGTCTAACCAGAATGCCGGCGGGGGTCCTAGCGTTTACCCAGGTGCCGGCCACTAGTTCGGCTGTGCCTACTGTGTCTTGGCCAAGATGAATGGTGGCTCTACCCAGAATCTTGCCGGAGGGGCAAGGTGCTCTGACTGCCTTGGGGAGATCCACACCCAGGGTCAACCCCGCGGCGTAGCGGGGAACGCACGCAAGGAGATCTCGCGCGCAAATGACGGGTACTGACTTTTCCAAAGCGCCTCTTGTGGGTAGGCTGAGAAGAGTCTCTCCCGCTCTAGCCAGCCGCGCAAGGCGGAAACTGGCGAAACCATACTCCAGAAGTTCTGCCGCGTCTGCCCACCTGTCGCCGCTATCTAGCACCACTGCAAGAAGCCTCATGTCATCCCTGGTGGCCGAGGCCACAAGGCATTGCCCCGCCGACTCGGTAGTCCCGGTCTTGACCCCATCGGCACCCAAATACATCCAGAGAAGCTTATTTGTGTTGGCCAGAGTGGTTTTGACTCCCTTCTCCGCCTCAATAACGTCCTTTTCTTTGGTGGCCACTAAGTGGTTGAAGTACGGATGCTTGAGGCAGGTCTTGGCTATTAGGGCCAAGTCAAAGGCGGTGGAATAGTGGTTTTGGTCGGTGATGCCGTGGGGGTTCTGGAACCTCGTGTTTATGGCGCCTATCTCTTTGGCCCGGAGGTTCATCATGGCTAAGAACTCGTCGATCCCTCGGCCAACGTGCTCGGCGATGGCCCAGGCCGCGTCGTTACCGGAGTTCAGCATGAGCCCGTACAGGAGATCTTCTAGCGTAAAGATATCCCCTTCTTTCAGGTACATGCTGGACCCGGGCTGCAAGGCAGCCTCATAGGAGACGGTAACCTCGCCTTCCAGAACGCCCTGCTCTAAGGCCAACAGGGCAGTCATCATCTTGGTGAGGCTTGCAGGGTGCATCCTTCTGAAGGCGTTTTTCTGGTATAGGATGGTTCCTGTGTGCCACTCCACCAGAATGGCGGCGTAGGAACCAACGTACGGTAAAGGCGTTTCCTGGCCTTCGGCCAAAACTATTGAAGAAGTACCCAGCGCTAAGACAAGACTCAACGTAAGATTCAACGCGCAGAAGGCGATTACGCGTTCTTTGAGGCACATCATGGCAGCACTTCCCTAACCGAGCGCTACCAGCATCCTATTGAGGATAGGGTCAACCTATGAACATGCATTCCGCCTATGGGGTTTCGGCTACTCGAAAAACCAGGTCTTTGACAGGTCCATATTGGCCGCCGATACCGAGATCAACCCCCCCCAGATTCAGAGTGAGGACCCAGGGCTTACCCGCCCTTATGATTATCTCTTCGGTGGCTCGGAACTCCCTCTCTTGGCCTCTTTTCAGGGTTTCCTCCAAAACCACTGTGCCGTCTTGAGATGCCCGAACCCAACAAGAAGAATCTTCGTCTTGGGAAACTGTCACCACCAGAATTAGGGATTGGGCGTCTGTCTCCCAGACGGTTTTCTCCCGGTTGGGATCAGTTCGCCGCACTTTGGGCAAAGGGGGCGGTTCATCTACAGGGGTCACAACGTCTGTCGGCTCAGGGTCCTGGCTCTCTGGAGGGACGCTTGCCTCATGGGAGAAAAGGCCCCAGTGAGACGCCAAAAAGTAGACTCCAAGGGCCACCGCGAACAGTATGATGAACAGGGCCAACGCAGGCTTCGTTTTCTTGGGCCTCCGAACTCTCCTCCTGGGTCTCTCCATAGCTTCTGGGGAGGTCGAGATCTTGCGCAGAGATGCATCCGGCGGCCCAGTGTCCGATGGCCCAAGGTTCCCAGAAGCCGGTCTTCTGCGGTCACGGGCAGGTTTGGGCGGATTCTGTTCTTCGTCTAAGAGTTCTTGGTAAGTTCTTGACAACAGGAACCCGTCAAGCCCTAGGGCGTTTGCGTAAGACTTCAGGAAACCTTTGAAATAGGCGGTAGGGACTTGGGAATCGTCGCCTTCTTCCACCGCCGAGAGATGCTTGGCGCGGATGAAGGTTGTGTCCCGAACATTTTCCAAAGTGAGCCCGAGACTCTCACGCCGCGCGCGTATGGACTCGCCCATCTCTTTTAGCGTCCGAGGTCTTTCGTCCATCTCTTGGCTCACAGGAAAAGCCTCCTTCGTCTAAGGCCGGAGCCTGTTGATTGTCCTTGGGAACGGGACGGCTTCCCTCAAATGGTCGAGGTGGCACAACCACGCAATCAGGCGCTCGATCCCCATGCCGAACCCGCTGTGGGGCACCGTACCGAACCTCCTCAAGTCCAAATACCAGTTGTACTCCTCGATGGGCAAACGCTCATCTTCGATCTTTGTCCTAAGAAGGTCGTAATCGGATATCCTCTCGCTTCCTCCAATGATCTCGCCGTATCCTTCGGGCGCCAGCAAGTCGCTGGCCAGAACTGTCTCTGGACGCCCCGGCGTCGGCTCCATGTAGAAAGCTTTGATCTTTGTTGGGTAACCCGTGATAAACACCGGCTTTCTGTTAAGAGAAGCCAGTTCGGTCTCGTGAGGTGCCCCGAAATCGTCACCCCACTTTATGTCCATGCCCACCTTCTGCAGGTGGGAGATGGCATCGTCGTAAGTCATTCTGGGGAAAGGCGGTTTCATGTCTTCTAGGTCCTCGGGGTCCCTGCCCACAGTCTCCAGTTCCAAAGACCGGTTTCGGAGCACGCTATCCACTATGTAAGATACGAAATTCTCCTCAAGCACAAGAAGCTCCTCAAAAGTCATGAACGCCGCTTCGGGCTCAACCATCCAGAACTCCGTCAGGTGCCTTCTTGTCTTGGACTTTTCTGCGCGAAATGTGGGCCCAAAACAGTAGACTCTGCCTAGCGCCATGATGGTAGCTTCGTTGTACAACTGGCCCGTTTGGCTCAGGTAAGCTTTCTCGCCAAAGTAAGGCGTGGAAAATAGCGTGGTTGTCCCCTCACAAGCAGAGGGAGTGAAAATCGGGGCGCTAACCTCAAGAAAACCTTCACGGTCCAGGTACTCCCGGCACGCTCTCATTACCTCTGCCCTAATGGACAGAATGGCTCGCTGAGTAGGCGTCCGTATCCAAAGGTGCCTCTGGTCCAGAAGGAAATCGGGGCCGTGCTCTTTCAGGGCTATGGGATAGTCTGGGTTAGCCTCTGATACGATATTTACGGACGAAACCTGGATTTCGTATCCTCTGGGAGCCCGAGCGTCTTCGTGAACCATGCCCGTGACCTCAAGAGACGATTCCTGGTTGAGACCATCCAGCCTTCGGAATAACAGGTCGCCCAGACTGGGCCGGGTTGCGACGCACTGTATTACGCCTGTCCCATCCCTGAGCATGATGAACATGACTTTTCCCGAAGAGCGGCGGTTATAAAGCCAGCCCCTGAGAGTGACCAGCTCGTTTTCGTGCCGTCCCACAAAAGCGACTGTGCTCATTGTTGCAGTGTTTCCCTTCACGTCGATTCCTCCCACCCGGGTCAGGGCACTATCGTAGCGGTTCCAGTGTCGGGGGTCCCTCCGGCTACCCTGTCAAGATCCGACAACACTCTACCCAGTTCTTCAACGGCTCTGCCGTATCCTGCCCAGTCCCCGGCCCTTAGGCGTTCTTGGGCTTCTTCCCACAGACGAGCGGCGCTGGCGGCCAGGGACTTCACATCAGCTGCTTGGCCAGGAGTCTCAGGGGTCCCGCCAGGTGTCTCGGGAAGGCCCGGGCCGAACATCTGGGTTAACGCGTCGTCTACGGTGATCCCCATGACCACCCGGCCTCCATAGTACATCAGCACTCGCTTGAGTTCAGGTATCTTGACGCGTTCTGCCTGTATATATAAAGGTTCGATATACAGAAGCGAGTCCTTTATAGGTATCGACAGGAGATTTCCCCGTATGACCTGTGAACCCACCTGCCCCCAAAGAGTCATGCTCTGAGAGATCTGGGGGTTCTGGGCCATCAACGATTCCACCTGCATGGGACCGGGAATCAGTCTGTCTTTGGGCAGAGTGAAAAGGATCATCTGGCCGTAGTGGGCCGGATCGCATCGGGCCCCCAGCCAAGCCGTCATGTTGGGTTTGCCCCGGGGAGTGAACGGGGTAATGAGCAGGTACTCGGGTTCATCCTCACCGGGTAAGGTCAAGACAACGTAGTAGGGCTCCACAACCTGTTCGGCTTGACCGTAGATCTCTTTGGGCAGTTCCCAGTAGTCTTCTTTGTTGTAGTAGACGTTCGGGTCCGTCATGTGGTAGGTCAGAAGCATTCGGGACTGCATCTTGAAGAGGTCTTCAGGCACTCTGATGTGAGACATAATCTCCGGGGGCATAGACTCCATAGGCTTGAGAAGGTCTGGGAATATCTTGGCGTAAGTCCGGACAATAGGGTCTTTGCTGTCAGCCTGATAAAAGGCAACTTTGCCGTCGTAGGCGTCAACTACGGCTTTGACTGAGTTGCGGATGTAGTTGAGGCCCGACTGGGGATCGGGCTGGCTGTAGGGATAGTTGGCTGATACGGTATAGCCATCTACGATCCATACCAGCCGTCCGCCGGCAACAACCAGGTACGGGTCTTTGTCGTACATGAAGAATGGGGCGATGGTGGATATCCTCTCAATGATGTTCCGTTTCATGATGAGGCGAGACTCGGGCGTGATCGCGCCGGACACCATGATCTGGTAATCCGTGAATCTTAGCATAAAGGAAAGCTTGGCCAAAACGCCCTTGAGAGGAACCCCCGCTTCACCTTTGTAGAAGGTTGGTTCGATATCTTCGCTTTCGGCCCGGGGGTAGTTGAACTCTGGCTCCTTAGTGTTCACCACGATGTACTGGTCGGTGAGTTCTCCGAAATACACTTCGGGCCGCTCAAGCCTTAAGTCAGTTGAAGTCTTGGGCGGTACGTCAGAAAAATAGAAGGACGGCTGCCCCGCCCCGGTGACTTCTGAGACCGGGCTCATCACTAGCCCATACCCGTGGGTGTACTTGAGATGCAGGTTCACCCAAGTGTTGGCCTCCGGGGGAAGCGACCTAATGTCCAGTTCCCGGGGGGAGAGCATGACTTCTCTGTACTCTCCGTTGACTAGGTAGCGGTCGACGTCCACGTCGTTAAACTTGTAGTACATGCGGATTTCCTGAACCTGAGTATAGGTATCTTTTAGAACCCGGTAGTCCCAGAGCCTGAAATTTCGGACCGTGTCTATGTCGCGCTTAATGTCCGAAAGCGCAAGATCCTGTGCCGCAGGGTATGCTGACGGTACTATGGCGTCCAGACTGAAAGCAGACCTTGTGAACTTTATGTTGTGCTCGATAAACGGCAACTCGTAGGCCAGTTCATTAGGGGATACTGTGAATTGCTGCATGAAGGCGGGATATGCGTAGCCTGCCACGAGAGACAGAATGAAGAGACCGGCCACAGAATACCCCACCCAGCGAAAACTCCTTACCGCCAACCCGAACAAGGATATGAGCGCTCCTGCCAGCGCCACGTACACAAGCAGTCTATATGCAGGCACTTGAGCGTGAATGTCTGTGTAAGAGGCGCCAAAGGCTACTCCCCTGGGGGAGTACATCAGGTCCCACACGTTGATCTGGTAACCCCAAGCCTTTAGGGAGAAAAGAAGGGCTGCCAGAATCGAAAGGTGGGCCCGGGCTCTTCTGTCAACCATCAGTCTTCTAGGAGCAAATCTCACGTCCCCCAAGACAAAGTAGGCGACTGCAGAGACCACCAAAGCGGCACTAAGTGCGGCCCACAGATGTTGCTGTATCAGGCGGATGAAAGGAAGGCTGAAGATATAGAACCCCACGTCTTTGGCAAAGAATGGGTCTGTAATCTCGAAAGGAGTTCTGTTGAGGAAGGCCAGTATCACGTGCCACTGGCTGTATGCCGCTATCCCTCCCAGTATGCCCACGACTGCCGAGACCAAAAGGATGTAACGGCCAAGCCTTCTGGGAAGAGAAACAGGGATGGGCATAATCAGCCCTCCAACCAGGTTAAGCTCCGATCGGCGCCACATGACCGCCTTCAGGTTCAAGAAGGTGATAAGAAAGAACAATAACCCCCCGGCGAGTCCGATTCCGACTCTAGCCCCAAGGATCTTTGTGAAGACCGAAAGGTACCCCACCTCTTTAAACCAAAGGATGTCGGTGTAAAAAACGGCCATGCCTGTCCCCGCCAACGCTAGAAACACAGCCAGTCCCACAAGGACCCACAACCATCGTCTTCCTCGCATTTTGAACCTCCTCGTTTCCCTGACCGCTAGCGGCCGAGAGCTTCGTCCCACATGGCGAAGTATTCTTGCTTAGTCATTTCGGGCGCGTAGCCTCGGATGATCTCTCGGGCCTTTGATGCGTCATCCCAGAGGAGGTCCACAAGGGTCATTGCCATGAGTTTGGCAGGGACTATGTAGGCCTCCACAGGATCGGCGATCATGAAGTCTTGGGAGTGCCCAGCCCCAATTGCACCTCCGCATGACGGATGGATGGCCGGCATCAAGTGCATTAGGTCGCCTATGTCTGACGAACCCGAACCATGCTGCCCTTCTTCAACTGCCATCCGGCCCAGGAGGGCCGCTGCGTTCTCCCGGAACACCTTGTCAAACCCGGGACAATTCCTCCTAGGAAGATACCCCGGGATCTCCTGTATTTCCACTTCTGCCCCTACCGCGTAGGCGCCTGCCTGGATGGCTCTGTTTACTTTCGCGCTGGCGTCTTTGATAGATTCCATGGTTCTGCCCCTCACATAGGTCTCCATCCTTACGTCGGCAGGAATAACGTTGACCAGATCGCCGCCTTTCGTGATTATCGGGTGCACTCGTATGTGGTCTTGGTCTTTGAAAGTCTCCCGCTGAACGTGGATGGACATAAACCCGAGCATGGCAGCGTTAAGCGCGTTGACTCCCGTCTCAGGGGAGGCGCCTGCGTGGGCTTCTTTCCCCTTGTACTTTACGAGCTTCCCAACAAAACCGTTGGAGGTGCCGCCCACAGTCACTTTTGCGGGTCCGGTGAAGGAACCCATGTGGCACATCATTGCCATGTGGATGTCGTCGAAAAACCCTTCCTTGAGTAGCTGTTGTTTTCCCCCAAAGAAGCTGATCCTGCCTTCGCGCGCTAGTTTTTGCCTGTATTCCAGCTCCACGTATTCCTCTGCAGGCACTCCTAGGAAAGTAATGGCGCCGCTAAGATGATCCCGGGCGCAAGTGGAGACGATCCCCATTGCAACTCCAAGCATGGATGCGACTTGCCCGTTATGGCCGCATGCGTGAGCCGCGCCTGTGGCGGGGTCAGCGTAGCGGTGGCCGGGGCACACCACTGCGTCGAGTTCTCCCATAATGCATACATTGGGGCCCGGTTTGGCGCAATCAACCTTGGCCGAGACGCCTGTGATGGCCAGCTCCGTCCGAGAAGAAAGCCCCATGCTATCAAAGGTCTTCTTGACCAGCGCCGACGTTCTGTGCTCTTTGTACCCAAGTTCGGGATGGGCGAAGATATCCTGCCCGATCTCGATTATCTCCTTGCTTTTTTCATCTATCTTTGCCACTATTTCTTTCTTGAGATCTTCTTTGGTCATTTCCCCTAATCTAACCCGCCTTTCGGTACTCTATCCCGGAGAAGAATTCTCCACTTGCGGTATATGTCCTGCCTTTTCCGCTCTTAGGCCACAAATAGAGGCGGGAAGAGTTTCTTGATTATGCCCCAAAACCCATTAAGGTTGGGGCTACTTTAGAAGGTTCAGGATCTTGGGGCCTATCCGTTCCACGGCCTTCTCTGACAAAGACACTACTTCTTCAAGGCTCTGGCCATCTTTGACCTCGGAGCGGTACCAGATGACCCGGTCTCTTGTGAGAAAAGTCCCCGGCCCGCCATGACCAACGTTCCGGTCCAGAAGGTACTCCTGAACCCTTTGGGGCAGCCCATCTCGCCTAACCACTCTGACTATGGGTATTTCCAGGACATATCCACCGTTTTGACGGTAAACGTGGATTTCGCACCTCCCGCGAACCATTTTCTCGTAAGGTTTGCTCATGACCGATCACCTCGACTAGGCGCCTTTGCGCCCACTTGGCCAGACGGTATACTTATACTCGAGGACCGAAGGGGGAGCATCTTGGACGGCATCACACTTTACTGTATACGCAAAGAACTATCTGAATACCTGCCTCTTAGGGTGCAGAAAGTGTACCAGCCCAAACCAAGAGAGGTAGTCTTCTCCCTTTGGGGAGGCCACAGATTTCGCTCTAGGTTGCTTCTGTCTATTGAGCCCTCAAGGCCGTTTTTCGGCCTCACTTCTGAGTCTTTAGATAACCCCAAGAACCCTCCGGGATTTTGCCTTGGGTTGCGAAAGCGCCTAGAAGGCGGAACTCTAGCGGCTTTGGATCAGGAAAGCACAGACAGGGTGCTCTATCTAAGGTTCTCAGGACACGACGATTTCGGGGATACAGCGCCCTTCACTCTGGTAATGGACATGGCAGGAAAGGGCGCCAACATAGGTCTTTACCGTGACTCGTGCTTGGTTGTCTCTCTCCTGCCGCCTGACGGGATACGATTTATCACAGGCCATGGCTACTCGCCGCCTATGAGCGCCAAACTGGATATGCTTCAGGATCCATTGCCTGAAGGCTTTCTGGGCACCTTGGCGGCAACCCTTCATTCAAGGCACGAGACTTCGCTGAAATCCCTATCTTCAACCGTTCAAGGACTTGGAGGCGACCTGGCAAGGTCTATCTTGGGATCGGTTTCGGTAGACCCGGAGTCAGAGTTCTCAGAAGAAGCGGCCGCGAATACAAGCGACGCTCTTTTCGTTCTGAGGGATCATATCAGGAGCGGCCAGCTTTGTCCGGCTCTTTATGAAAATCCTAAGGGAGACGTTTGGGTTCATGCCCTGCCTCTTTTCCACAAGACGCCCGTCAAGACATACGACACCTTGCTCCAAGCCATGGAAGACTGCCGGCTCTTGTCTATCCAGAGGCACGGCCAAGAGGCACTAATGGCTCACGGCAGAGCGCTTTACAATCGGGTCCTGCATAAACTGGAGTCCAGAATGAAAGCCCAGTCCAACGACTTGGAAGCCGCCAAAGAAGCCCAGAAATACAGGCTGTGGGCGGAGCTTATAGACTCAAGCGGGAAGAAGTTCCCTCCGGGAGAGGAGGAACTGGCCGTCTTGGACTACTACAAAGACCCTCCGACCATGACTACAGTCCCTCTAGACCCCAAATACTCCTCAGGGGACAACGCCCGGAGGTACTATGCCAAGTATCAGAAGATGTCAAGGGCGGCTCGGGTTCTGACCCGTTCTGTGGAAGCGCTTAGGGTCAATCTGGCCAAGATTGAGGGCGCAGGCAGAGCGTTTTCGGAGCAGGAAGGTCGGGGCAGTCCTTCGGATATGAGAAGGGCTTTGGCTACCTTAGAGAAAATCGCCGCCGATGCAGGCATAAGAGCAAGGTCTTATCCCAAGGCAGACAAGGTGCGGGACGTGCCCCGGCCCAGAGGCTCTCAGGAGACTCCAGGGATAACCGGTCTTCCCCACGGAGTGCGTTCCTTGAAAGGGCCACTGGGGTCTGGGATTTATGTGGGGGCCACTGCTCAGGCCAACGACTATCTTGCCACCAGGTTTAAGCGGCCCGGCGATTTGTGGTTCCACGCCAAAGGCGTCAAAGGCGCTCACGTGCTCTTGCGGCCGGCTATGGTCCAAGAGGCGCCCCAGGAAGATATTGTGGCAGCGGCCAGGGCTGCCGCAGAGGCCTCTGACGCCAGAACCTCAGGAAAGGTTGAGGTTGACTGGGTAGATGCTTCAAAAGTCAGAAAACCCCGGGGCGGCGCCCCAGGGTTTGTGACATACACTGACCAGAAGACTACGCTAGTATCTCTTCACCACGCGTCTCCCACTAGCGATGAAAGATCCGAGAGTCCCTGATCCTTGCCGTACTGAAGAAGCCCTTGGTTTATCTTTCTGGGGATCTCAGGGTCCACAAGAAGAGAAGAGCCCACCGACACGGCCTTGGCCCCGGCAAGCATAAACTCGAGAGCGTCTTCCCAAGAAGCGATGCCCCCCATGCCGATTATCGGGACCGACACTGACTGGGAAACCTGATAAACGCACCTGAGGGCTACAGGCTTAATGGCGGGCCCTGAAAGGCCTCCTGTCACGTTGCCCAAGATAGGCCTTCTAGTCTTGACGTCAATGGCCATCCCCAAAAGCGTGTTGATCAGGGAGATGATATCCGCTCCCCCCTCAACCGCGGCTCTGGCGACGCTCACGATATCGTGAAGGTTGGGAGTGAGTTTGGTGATGACCGGCCCTTTGAAAGCCCTTTTCACAGCAGAAGTCGCACGGTAGCACGATCGCGGATCCAGGCCAAAGGCCATTCCGCCGGCCCGGACGTTGGGGCAAGATACGTTGACCTCAAGGGCAGACACCCCGGGTACTCCTCTGAATATGGAGCCCAGCTCGGAAAACTCTCCTGT
The DNA here is from genome assembly GCA_040771825.1 of Bacillota bacterium. Lineage (GTDB taxonomy): Bacteria > Bacillota > Sulfobacillia > Fermentithermobacillales > Fermentithermobacillaceae > JAXGZG01. Next base: position 804,414 of record JAXGZG010000001.1, read on the forward strand.
TGAGTCTCCTGAAACGTTCACGAAGATGGGGACGCCAAACTTGGCAAGCCACGGGATCATCTCTTGGGCTACCACACGGGCGCCGGGGTTTTCCAACCCTATTGAATTGAGCATACCTGAAGGTGTCTCGGCGATTCTGGGCGGAGGATTCCCTGCCCGCGGCTTGAGCGTTGTCCCCTTGACGCACACGGCGCCGAACCACGAAATGTCCCCAACGTGCAAGTACTCCCGCCCGTATCCGAAAACGCCTGATGCGGCGATAACAGGATTCTTCAAGTGAACGCCTGCAAGATCCAGAGAGAGGTTCACGTCAACCCTCACCTCCTAGATCGACGTCACTTGCCCGAAACACCGGGCCGTCTCGGCAGACGTGAAGATAGCGCTCTTCTTGGCCAGAAGCCTTCACGGCGCATCCCTGGCAAAGCCCGATGCCGCAAGCCATCCTGGCTTCCAACGACAAGTACAGCTCTAGGGAGTCTCCTACAAGGCGCGTAATGGCTTGGAGCATTGGCTCCGGACCACAAGCCACCATGATCTCCCCTTTACGGAAGTCCTCGGCGTAAGAAGCCAAAAGCTCTGTGACGAAACCCCGATAGCCGACGCTTCCGTCCTCGGTGGCCGTGTGAACGCTGCATCCTTGGTTTTGGAAGCGGTCTGTGTCCATGGAGTCAGCAGATGAGCGGGCACCGTAGAACAAGGAAACCTCGTATCCCAGTTCTTTGGCTTCTTGCGCAAGAGGGTACATGGGGGCCAACCCTGTGCCTCCTGTCGCAAGCCATAGATGAGGGGACCTGCCCTTGCCGGTGCTCTGAGTGTGGGATCTTAGGGAAAATCCGTTTCCTAAAGGCCCTAATACCCACACTGTGTCCCCTGGCTCCCACAGGGCCATAGACTGGGTGCCCCGGCCCACGACTCTCCAGGTAATCTCGATTAGGCCCAAATCTTTGTGAAACTGGGAGATGCTAAAAGGGCGCCTCAGGAAAGGTTCGGACCCACTGCTCACTCTGACGTTTACGAATTGCAGAGGCCGAGCCCTCCGGGCGATGTTTGGGGATTCTAAGAGGGCGCGGTAGACTCCGCCCGAATCCTTTTCCACGGAGACTACCTGGCTTGGGATGTCTACAATACTTCGTAGGGTCATGACACAAGGCTCCTAGCGTTCATGACGATTGCGCCTCCTACAATAGTAGCCCAAGGTACACCCAGAAGGCGCCATCCCGAAATTGGAGTGTTCTTGCCTTTTGACACAAATTCCCGCGGGTTCACTGGGTATTCGTAATCAGGGTTGATCACCGTTATGTCGGCCACTGCCCCTTCAGCCAGTGTCCCGCCGGGTACTCCGAGTATTCGCGCAGGGGCCAAACTCATGACTTCGGCCATTCGCATCCAAGATAAGCGCCCGGGGATGACAAGCCGGTCAACAACCAGGCTGACGGCCGTCTCAAGGCCACTAATGCCGGGCGCCGCATAATCCCATTCCACCCATTTGTCGTCTTGATGGTGAGGGGCGTGGTCGGTGGCGATGGCATCGATTACCCCTTCCACGAGCCCTTGGCAGAGGCTTGCGGCATCTTCTTTGGACCTTAAAGGCGGGTTAACTTTGGTATTGGTGTCGTATTGAGTCTCCAATACGAGATCGTCGGTGAAAAACAAGTGGTGCGGCGTAACGTCGCAGGTGACCCGGATCCCCCGGGCTTTGGCTTGCCTGATGAGTTCCAAGGACCCTTTGGTGGATATATGAGTTAGGTGGAGCCTTCCTTGAGTAAGCGCGGCCACAGAAATATCCCTTTGGACCGCAATGTCTTCGGCCTCGTTAGGTATCCCTCTGAAACCCGCCAAAATCGAGTTGTGCCCGCGGTTCATCTGACCGCCATCAGACAGGCTTTTTTCTTCAGGATGTTCGATCAGAGGCGCATCAAAGGACTTGAGGTATTCCAGAGCGCACCGGAGCACCTCAGAAGTGGATACCGGATCTCCATCGTCAGAGAACCCAACCGCTCCAAAAGCCCGCATCTCGCCCATTTCTGCCAGTTCCTTGCCGGCCCGTCCTTTTGTCACCGCACCTATGGGGTATACTCTGACGCGTCCAACTTCTGCGGCTCGCTTCATGACCCTGGCAAGGACGGCGTCGTTGTCGATGGCCGGATCCGTGTTGGGCATGCAGGCAACAGCGGTGAATCCTCCCATGGCCGCAGCAGCCGTCCCGGTAGCGATATCCTCTTTCTCCTCGAAGCCGGGCTCTCTCAGGTGTACATGCATGTCAATGAGGCCCGGCATCACGATCATCCCGGAGGCGTCAACCACATCCAATTGGCTTACAGAGTCTATGGCCGGGGATATCATGGCTATCTTTCCGTCTGATACGAGAATGTCAGCAATTTCGTCTCGATCTGTCGAAGGGTCAATGACCCTTCCGCCCTTAATAATAATGTCTTTGGCCACTACTCTCTGCCCCCCAAGATAAGATAGAGGATGGCCATCCTCACCGCTACTCCGCTGGTAACCTGTTCCAAGATCACAGAACTGGGAGAGTCGGCCACATCAGTGCTTATTTCCACGCCTCGGTTTATGGGCCCCGGGTGCATTATGAGGGCGTCTTCCCGGGCGCGCTTGAGTCTTTCGCGAGTTAGCCCGAAGAACTCATGGTATTCCCTTTTGGATGGGAATAAGCTTCGAGCCTGCCTCTCAAGCTGCAATCGCAATACGTACACTACGTCGGCATCTTGGATGGCTTCCTCTACTCTGCCGTAGGCTTTGACTCCCAGTGTCTCGATTTCAGGAGGAAGTAGGGTCATGGGTCCGGCAACCGCCACTTGGGCCCCCATTTTGGTCAGACCGAAGATGATGGATCGCGCCACCCGCGAGTGTAGCACATCCCCAAGTATGGCGATGTTCAGCCCGCGGATCCTAGATTTGTACTCGAGGATAGTGAAAATGTCCAGAAGCCCTTGGGTGGGGTGCTCGTGAAGTCCGTCGCCGGCGTTGACTACTGGGATGTCCAAGGTCTTGGCCAAGAAATGGCATGCGCCCGACACGCCGTGTCTCATTACGACCGCGTCAGTCCCCATGACCTCCAGGTTCCTGGCCGTGTCCAAAAGCGTCTCGCCCTTCTGAACTGACGATCCCAAGGGTTGGATGGATACTGTATCCGCAGACATGTACTTGGCGGCAAGCTCAAAAGAAGCCCTTGTGCGCGTAGAAGGTTCGTAGAATAGAGTGCAGACTACCTTGCCCCGTAGGGTTGGCACTTTCTTAATGGGGCGAGACAAGATTTCCTTTAGCGACCTAGCAGTAGAGAGAATGAGCTCCATGTCTTCTTGTCCCATCTCCCGCAGGGACAGAATGTCTTTTCCCCTAAGAGTCAAGATCTAACCTCCCGTTGCGGTCAATGAACGCCGCGTTCCTCGGAGATGACTACCTGGTCAGCTCCGTCGGTCTCCGTAAGTTTTACGTGGATGACTTCTTTCTTGGACGTAGGGACGTTCTTGCCCACATAATCGGCGCGGATGGGCAGCTCTCGGTGTCCTCTGTCGATTATGACCGCCACTTGGATGCTGGCAGGCCGCCCCATGTCGATGATTGCATCTAGGGCTGCGCGGATGGTGCGCCCGGTATAAAGCACATCGTCCACTAGGACTACCGTCTTCCCGGACACGTCAGTGGGTACATAAGTCCGGGCAACGCGAGGTTGCTGGAACCGCAGAGTGAGGTCGTCGCGGTAAAGGGTAATGTCCAGCTCTCCCACGGGTACGTCGAAGTTTTCTGCCTGAGACAGAATGTTGGCTAGACGCTGCGCTAGGGGAACTCCCCGCCTCTGAATGCCGACCAGAATCACATCGTCCAGACCTTTGTTCCTTTCAACTATTTCGTGAGCGATGCGGACAAGAGCGCGCCGCATCTGTTCCTCGTCCATAATCTCGGCCTTCTCCATCATGGCCATGGCAAGTGCCTCCTGTCGTAAGTTTCTCGGGGCACAAAAAAACTCCGCCTCTAGTGTGCGGAGCCTCTGCCCTCATATTCTGACATCCCCAAAGCCTCCTTCTCGCCTCGCAGGGTCGATTTAAAGGATGGACATGACGTGTCCATCCCGAATGATAATTCTACATCTCCCCGTAAGTCAAGGAAAACTACAGCGACTACAGCAAGACTACCCGTCCGACGTTCCACGTCGATACCTTCGGTGTCGGTGTTTTTCCGGTTCGCGAGTAAGTTTGTGAAAATGCCCCGTCCCGTAACAAACACCCTGTCCCCCCTATCGACTTTCGCGGTTAATAAGTAGTAGAATGTCAGAAACTATACAAAAGGCCATGACGAGGACGAGTAGATGCCATTTTGGGTGAAGAGAGCCGGCGGTCGGTGGGAATCCGGTGCCCGCCAATGACATCGAAGATCACCTCTGAGCCGGGGTCTGAACATTCTGGCAGGATTAGTAGGACCGCCCGACTTGCCGTCGTTAAGAGGCACTAAAGTGAGCCTTCCGTAACCAAAGGGAGGCTAAGCTGGGTGGTACCGCGAGAAATCGTCCCATTGGGGCGGTTTTTTTGTTTGAACCTCGCGGGGCAAGAGATTGGAGGCAGGTAGCATGAGCGTATTTGAAGAAGTGGACCCCAAGACTCCTGTGAACCAAAGGGAGTCTAGGGTGCTTAGTTACTGGCAGGATCGGGACATAGCCAACAAAAGCGTAACCTCGAGAGAAGGCCAGCCCCGGTTCATTTTCTACGAAGGGCCGCCAACCGCCAACGGCCTTCCGGGCATTCACCATGTGCTGGCCAGAACTATCAAGGATATCGCCTGCAGGTACAAGACAATGCAGGGTTACCAAGTTAGCCGCAAGGCCGGATGGGACACCCATGGACTCCCGGTTGAAATCGAAGTGGAAAAGCACTTGGGACTCTCATCCAAGAAGGAAATTGAGGACTACGGCATCGAGGGGTTCAACAGACAATGCCGGGAATCGGTGTTTTCCTACGAAAAAGAGTGGCGCCGTCTTACAGAGCGCATCGGCTACTGGATAGACATGGACCACCCGTACGTTACCTTGGACAATGACTATATTGAAACTGTGTGGTGGATCCTGAAGAAATACTTCGATGCCGGATTCATCTACGAAGGCCACAAGATCCTCCCCTATTGCCCAAGGTGCGGCACCCCCTTGGCATCCCACGAGGTAGCCCAAGGCTACAAAGATGAGGCTATTGACTCTATCTATGTGAAGATGAAGGTCAAAGGGAAGGATAACGAGTACCTCCTAGTCTGGACCACGACGCCTTGGACTCTTCCATCCAACGTAGCCATAGCGGCCAACCCCGATAGCACCTACGTTAGAGCGAGGCTAGGAGAGGAAATCTACTACCTGGTGGAAGAACGAGTTGAGACCGTGCTGGGTAAGGATGCAGAGATCTTATCTCGGATAAAAGGCCAGGATCTGGAGTACGTCGAGTATGAGCAGCTGCTTCCTTTCGCCAAGGCCCAAAAGAAGGCGTTTTACGTGGTTTTGGCCGACTTCGTTTCAACCGGGGACGGTTCGGGTCTGGTGCATATCGCTCCCGCCTACGGTGAAGATGACTACAAGGTCGGACAGAAGTACGACCTACCCATGCTTCAACTGGTTAACGAGGAGGGGAAATTTGTCGCCGAGGTGTCCCCTTGGGCAGGCAAGTTTGTGAAAGAAGCGGATCCTCACATAACCCGGACGCTCCGCCACGAGAACAAGCTTTTCAAGCGAGAACACATGATCCACTCGTATCCCCACTGCTGGAGGTGCGATACGCCGCTTCTTTATTACGCAAGAAAATCATGGTACATCGCCACCACCAAATACAGAGATCGCATGATAGCCGCCAATCAGAAAGTAACCTGGTATCCCCAGCATGTAGGCGCAGGCCGGTTCGGTGACTGGCTAGAGAACATGGTGGACTGGGCTTTGTCAAGGAATCGTTACTGGGGCACTCCCCTTAACATATGGAAGTGCGCGGAATGCGAAAGACTCGAATCCATAGGCTCTCGGGAGGAACTGGCTGACCGTGCTCAAGAAACGGTGGACCCTGAGACAATAGACCTCCACAGGCCATTTGTGGACGACATACATCTCAAATGTTCCTGCGGCGGCCTCATGTCTCGGACGCCCGAAGTGATCGACTGCTGGTTTGACTCAGGTGCCATGCCTTACGGGCAAATGCACTATCCTTTCGAGCACAAAGATGACTTCCACATGTATTTCCCGGCGGATTTCATAGCCGAAGGTCTGGACCAGACCAGAGGCTGGTTCTACTCGCTTCTGGCAATTTCCACCTTCCTTTTTGACGAACCCGCCTTTAGGAGCGTCCTTGTGAACGACCTGGTCTTGGATAAAGATGGCTCCAAAATGTCGAAATCCAAGGGCAACACGGTGGACCCTTGGGAGATGATCGACAGGTTCGGCGTGGACGCTTTGCGGTGGTACTTCATGGCCGTTTCCCCCCCTTGGGTGCCCACTCGTTTCGATCCTGAAGGGATCAAGGAAATAGCGGTTAGGTTCTTTGGCACGCTTCAGAACGTCTACTCGTTCTTCACTTTGTACGCCAACATCGATAACCTGGATCCAAAGGACATCACGATTCGCATAGGAGAACGACCTGAGATCGACCGCTGGGTACTTTCGAGGCTGAACTCCCTCACCAAGGATGTTAGAGAGTACATGGAGTCCTACGACTTCACTAAAACGACCCGGGCTATAGCCGGATTCGTGGTTGATGAGGTCTCAAACTGGTTCGTGAGGCGGAGCCGGGAGCGGTTCTGGTCCACTGACTTTGGCCTGGATAAGAAATCGGCATACCGCACTCTTTACGAAGTGCTTCTGGCGGTTTGCAAGCTTATGGCGCCATTTGCACCCTTTGCGGCCGAAGACATATACCTTAACCTGACCGGCGGTCAAGCCATGGAGTCGGTCCATCTTGAGGAGTATCCGCCAGTGGACGAACTGGCCATTGATCTTGAACTCCAAGAACGCATGGGCCTAGTCATTACTTTGGTGTCCTTGGGAAGGTCAGTTAGGAACAAGGTACAGATCAAAGTTAGACAGCCTCTGCGGAAGATCCTGGTCAACGGGAAGCACAGGGGTCTTCTGGCTCGAATGGAGGACTTGGTCAAAGAGGAGCTTAACGTAAAAGAGATCGTTTACGTAGATGACCTTCACGACTACGTCCTTTACGAGGCAAAGCCGAACCTTCCCGTGGCGGGACCCAAGTTCGGGAAACGGCTAGGTCAAGTCATCAAAGTCCTGTCATCTGCAGACGCGTTTGAAATAGCCCGGGCCATGGAGTCTTCGGGCCAGGCCCAAATCCAAGTGGGTGGCGAGGCTCTTACCCTGGAAGCCCAGGATGTGGAGATCCGAATCCGCGCTCGGGAAGGCTTCGCCATTGAAATGGAGAAGGATGTCTTCGTCATCCTGGATACAGAGATCGACGAAGCATTGGTTCTGGAAGGTATCGCCAGGGAGATAGTGTCCAAGGTTCAGACAATGAGGAAAAGCCTTGGCTTCAACGTGCTGGACAACATCAACATGGACATAGTCTGCGACTGTGTGGTGAAGGAAGCCATCTCCCATCACGAGCCCTACATCAAAGGTGACACGCTGTGCAGGCGTCTGCAAGTGCAAGATCTTCCAGAGGCTGCCTCCACCGTGAAGAAGGCCCAATCGGGTTTGGGCGACTTCCAGGAGTGGGATCTTAACGGTCATGAAGTTCTCATAAGGCTAGAGCGCCTTCAGGCGGATACGTAGCCCCCTAGGTTAAAGAGAAGGTCTAGGGCTCACCTACGTTCCCCGGCTTCCGCCCCGAAGCCGGGGACATTCACTTTTTGGGCGTATACACTCCCCAAGCCTTTGAAAACCCTAGTCAAGAGACTACCTAGGACGGAGGTATTCCCTTGTTTAAGGCGCTTTTCACCCCTATACAGATAAACCAGATGACCGTCAAGAATAGGCTGGCGGTGCCGCCCATGGTCACCAACTACGGAAATGAACGGGGGGAAGTTACCGAAAGGCACATAGCGTACCTTTCTGAGAGGGCTCGAGGCGGTTTCGGCCTCATAACCTTGGAGGCCACAGCCATTCATCCGTCGGGAATCGGATTTCCCAAGGGGGTTGGGCTATGGGGCGACCACCAAGTAGAGGGGCTTTCCCGGCTAGTTCGGGCAATTCACTCCTACGGCGCCAAGGTTTCGGTGCAGCTATACCATTCTGGGCGGCAAACCTACAGATCGGTATTGGGAACCCAAGTGGTTTCGGCCTCACCTATTCCCTGCCCGTCATGCAAAGAGATACCCAGGGAGTTAACGGTCAAAGACATTAGGGAACTGGTTAGATGTTTTGCCAAAGCGGCCGAGAGGGCCAAAATAGCAGGAGCCGATGCGGTGGAAATCCACGGCGCCCACGGATATCTTCTGGCCCAGTTCGTCTCCCCCTACTCCAACAGGCGCGTAGACTTGTACGGAGGCGCCCTTCACAATAGGCTCCGCTTTTCCTTGGAGGTCATAGCGGCCATCCGCCGCGTGTCGGGCCCAGAGTTCACCATCATATACCGGATATCCGCAAACGAAAGAGTTCCGGGAGGTCTGACCTTGACCGAGACCCTGCCTGTGGTAAGGGCCTTGGCCACAGCCGGCGTCGACGCCTTTAGCGTTACAACAGGCGTCTACGGCAGCATGCCGTACATTATCCCCAACTACTGTCTGCCGGACGGGCTCAACGCAGATGACGCCCAAGCCATCAGTCAATGGGCCTGTGTGCCCGTAATGGTAGCCGGGAAGATCGTGGATCCCCTGCTTGCAGACTCGATTGTGGACAGCGGCAAAGCCCATATCGTCGCCATGGGAAGAGCCTCTATAGTCGATCCTGAACTCCCTCTCAAGGCCGCATCTGGGGCGTTGGATGATATTCGTCCGTGCATCACCTGCAATCAGGGCTGCATAGGCGGTCTCATGGGCCCGCTTGGGGAGATGTCGTGCCTGGTTAACCCTTCTGTTGGCCATGAGACGGAACGTCCCGAGGCAACTTCGGTGCCCAAGAAGTGCCTGGTGGTGGGCGGCGGCCCCGCCGGTCTAGAAGCTTCTCGGATACTGGCGGAGCGGGGACACCACGTGGTTCTCTCGGAGAAAGATACCCAGTTGGGGGGCAATTTCCGGCTGGCGGCTTTGCCGCCCCAGAAACAACCTCTGGCCAAACTAGTGAGATGGCAAACAGACCAGGCGATCAAGACAGGAGTCACCATAAAGGTCGGCGACGAGATAACGAGGCAATCCGTAGTCGATTCCCATCCCGACGTTGTCGTGGTCGCTGCCGGGGCCAGACACGGGACTTTTGACATTCCTGGAGCAGAAGGGCCGTGGGTCTTTATAGCCTCCCAGGTGATATCCGGGAAGGTAGCGACCGGGCAACAAGTTCTTATAATGGGTGGCGGTTCTGTGGGGTGCGAGACGGCCGACTATCTTCTGCACTTGGGAAAGGAAGTCACAATAGTGGAAGCCCTACCTGAACTGGCACGACATGCAGAGGCATCTCACCGGTTTTTCCTCCTGAGAAGGCTTAGGGAACTGGGGCTCCGTGAGTATCTGAATACCCTCATTGTTGAGGTGGTGCAGGATGGAGTCTTGTGCCAAAGATGCGGCCAACCGATGGAGCTGCGCGGCTTCGACACCATAGTGTCGGCCCTGGGGTTTGTGCCTAACAATGGGCTCGCCAAAAGCATCTCTGACACCATGGCAGAAGTTTACGTCATTGGCGACGCCCAAGAACCCCGCACCGCTCTGGAAGCCATAAGGGAAGCGCAAGCCTTGGCCAGAAGCGTCTAGCCGATCTTGGCCCCCCCAAGACCGCGGAGCCCCATGCTGTGCCATGGGAACTATGTAACGTTGTCACAATTGCATTCGGCGCAAGACTCCAAGGTAATTTCCTGGCAGGCGGCGAAAGCTACCAATGAGAATCTGCCCAAACCTAGAACAGGAGGTATCCCCATATGAACTTTCTCAAGCGGGACGTTTTCCTACGGCGCCATCAGCGGATTAGAGAGTTTCTGGAGAGAGAGGGACAAGAGGCCTATCTCGTTCTGACTCCTGACAACTTCTACTATGCGACCGGCTTCTTCCTTGACGTTGCGCCTTGGGAGCGCCCTGTGGCAGCGGTTATTCCCAAGAACAGCGAACCTTTCCTGGTTATGAACGAGCTGTCGACCCACCACATCCAGATGGCCAAAGAGAGAAACACCCTTGCAGTTGATGATGTGTACATCTGGCATGAGCACGTCTCCTCTACCATAAGGGGTTACACCAAGCTCCAGTGGACCGGGCTCTTGGCCCAGGAACTCAAAAGACGCGGGATCGACAGAGGGGTGCTCGCCTGCGACTCGTCGCCTGCTTCTTTGAAGCCGCTAACAGCGTACCTTCCCAAGGTCACTTTCGCCTCTGAGGCGGAGTTCATCAAAGAGATGAGAACGTACAAGAGCCCCGAAGAACTCGAATACTTCCGACTGGGCGCCAAGCTCTCAGACTACGGCCAATCGGTATTCAAAGACCTGGTCAAGCCAGGAAAACTCATGGTGGACGTAGATTACGCCACAGTGCGGGAAATGGCTATCAAGGGCGCTGAGATGTTTCCAGGGGACAAAGTGGAACCGCGGTGTTTCAGCTTAAGCGGTCCTGCTTCAGCTTCACCACACGGTACAGGCGGCGACGCCGATATGCGCATTGAGAAAGGCCATGGAATAGTCAACATCATTATTGTCCGTTACAACGGCTATGTAACAGAGAACGAGCGAACGTACATAGTAGGCCAACCCAGCGAGATCCAAGAGAAGGCCTTCAGGGCCGCCACTTTGGCTTCCGAAGCGGCCGCAAGACAAATGGTAGCAGGCAACATGGTGTCTTCTATCGATGCCGCCGCCCAGGCAGAGATCGAGAAGGCCGGGTTTGGCGCTCACATCCGCCACAGGACCGGACACGGGCTGGGGATAGCAGGCCACGAGTTCCCCGAGGATGTGGCTTTCTGCCATAGGCCTTTGAGGGCAGGCGAGGTATGGTCGGCTGAACCTGGCATCTACATCTACGGAGTTGGCGGGTTCAGGCACGATGACACCGTGATCGTGGGAGAGAAAGCCCCGGAAATCGTGACTACCTGGTCCAAACAACTGGAAGACCAGATCATCCCCGTATAATTGGCAACTCCCCGGAGCTTTGGGCTTGGCCCCGAGGCTCCGGGGATCCTCTCAAGGCGTCTAGATCCTATAGTACCTGCCGTATTTCCCGTGTCCGTGAGGTTTGGCGTTTAGCACAGAGCCCACCAGATTGCCTTTGGCCCTCTCCACCAGGGACTTGGACTTCGAAACACTGTCTTCTGGAGTGACCCGGTACTTGGCCACCAAGAGAACTGCGTCGGCTACTTTGGCCAAGACCTGCGAATCGGCTACGGGGATGAGCGGCGGACTATCCAGGATTATCACATCGTATGACAATCTTAGGGCAGCTACTGCTTGTTCAAGATGTCCTCCGGATAGTAGGTCAATGGGGTTGGCAGGGATATTGCCGCTCAATAGGAGGTCCAAATTGCCTATCTCGCTGTGCAAGAGAGCTTTCAAAGCGTCGGTTTCCCCGGAAAGCACTTGGGTGAGCCCTTTGTCAGCGGTAACGCCGAACACAGTGTGAAGTCTGGGACACCGGAGATCGCAGTCTACCAAGACCACCTTTCTCTGCTCCTGGGCCATGACTATGGCCAATTCGGCGCTTACGGAGGTTTTTCCGTCTAGAGGCGTGGGGCTTGTGATCAGTATGACCTTGAACTCCTGACCGAACGACATGTATCTCATGTTTGTGCGGAGAGTGCGGAAGGATTCTGCCACAGATGACCTAGGCATATCCGCGCTGTAGAGGAATTCCCTGCCCCTGCCCTGCTCCCCGTTCTTCTGGCCAGACAGACGAGTGACTGAACGTTTCGGCACTACTGCCAGGACCGGAACCCCCAAGAGCATCTCCATTTGCTCTTCGGTCTCCACGGATCTGTCGTGAGCCTCTAGGAGGAAGGCGATTCCCAGCCAAGCATTGAGGGCCAAGAAGAGACCTATGCCCCCAAAGAACAGCAGATTTGGGCTGACGGGCCTTCCCGAGTTATCTAGGCTCGCACTATCTAGGATGACTGTATTCTCCACATGCAGTATCGATGGAAGCCTCGCCACGAATACCGCGGCGAACTCGCCGGCGATCTTGAGAGCGCGCGTTGGGTCCTCATCCCGTACGGAGATAGCCGTAAGGAGCGAGTCTTGAGCAGAGACCACGCTAAGTTTCTTTAGTATGGCGGATTCTGTCATATCCAGCCCGAGGTTTGCGATGACTTCCCTAGCGATACGGTTGCTTCTCAGTATTTGCCCGTAGGTAACGGTTAGGCGCTGGTTAGTGACCACGTCATCGGAATTCCATGTACCCGCCAAGCTCTTTGGCTGAACTATGAGCGTTGTGACGGCTCTATACTGTTTGGGAAGGATGGCCAGGGACATTACTATGGCTCCGCCAACCAGGATCACCAAAAAGGGAACCAGGAGCCACAGGCGTTTTCTCACGGTTTTGCCCAAGGCTAGCGCTTCCCTGTGCACTTCAGGCGCCCCGTTGCTTAAGTCTTTTGTACACGCGGGCCGATACCCCAGCAGGAAGATGGGATAAGACGGCCACTGAACACAGAAGTCCCAGTGTCCTAAAGGAAGGCCACAGGCAGTAGATGAGGAGCGCCTGTCGCCGGGCAAGTCTCCCGGCGCGGCCCATTAGAGAACGCAGCACAGTTCCAACGGCAGCTTTCTGAGCATACCCTCCTGTGTCAACAAAAGTGGACTGGGAAAGGTAATGATACATGATCCACCGGAAGGAGTTTCTGGCAGATGCGGTCTCACTCTTCTTGTGGACGCGGTACTGACCAATGAATTCCCCGGTCTTTACCACGAGTCCGATCCGGCCGATCTCGCTCCAAAGATGCCAGTCAGTAACGGGGCCCGCCTCTCCCTTGAACCCGCCTATCAACTGAAAGATATCCTTTCTGAAAAACGCAGACACTAAGGGAATCTCGGGTGCCCGTAGGTTCAGTTCGGCATATTCAGGGGGCAGAAACTTCTCCCCGCCAGGCAAACCTTTGGGCCAATCCGTCAAGTGCCCTTCTTCGTCTATGACTTTGGCTCTCCCGTAGACCAGGGCCACTTCCTGGTCTTTGGAAAACTCCTTACAGACCTTAGCCACCGCTCCTGGCAGTAGTTCGTCGTCGGCCGAAAGCAGGCAGATAATGTCGCCTGTGGATTCTCCAACAACCTTGTTGAAATTGGCCACCATTCCTATGTTGTAGGGATTCCGGATAACCCTGACCCCTTGCCACGTGGCCTCGATCTCTTTCAGTACAGAACCGGCCGTGTTCCCAGACGCGTTGTCGGACACCAAGACCTCAACCTCGACACCGGGAGCCGCCTGTGTCACAGCGCTTCTAACAGCGTTTTTAAGGTAATCTTCTTGTTTGTAGTGAGGAATGCAGATGCTGACCTTCATATGGGGTTCACCGTCCTATCAACCGGGCTGACCTCAACCACTCATGTAGGGTTTCGCACATGTAGTCCAAACGCGAGTCATCGATAGCTTGACAGACTCCAAGCCAGAAAGAAGATTTGAGAACCGTGTCGCTTCCGAGCAAGTCACCCGAAATCCGAATTCCGGGATGATTCTCGTAGGCGGGCTGCCTTTGAAGATTGCCTGCGAAGATCATCCGGGTGGCTATCTTCTTTGAGTCTAGATACGATATCATCTCAGTCCGGGTGAAAGGAGCTTCTTCCCGAATAGTAACCGGATACCCAAACCAAGACGGCTTGGCGCCCGGGATCGATCTTGGAAGGATGAACCAATCTTCATGTTGTTTGAACACTTGGTTGAGCCTATGGAAATTGTGGTTTCGTATTGCCTCAAATTCGCCCAGTCGCCTGACCTGAACCTCCCCCAAGGCTGACTGCAAATCTGTGAGTTTTAGGTTGTAGCCGATCTCCGAGTACACGTATTTGTGGTCGATTCCTGACGGCAAGCCAGGAAAGGACCAGTCATACCGCTTGCCGCAGGTGTTGTCTTGTCCCGGTTGGCACCAGCAATGGCGCCCCCAGTCTCTTAAAGACAAAGCCACACGGGCCAATTCCCCTGATGCGCACGCTAAAGCTCCACCTTCGCCTGTGGTGATATGGTGTGCGGGATAGAAACTGAATGTGGACAGGTGTCCCCAGGAGCCTGCAGGCTGTCCCAAGAAAGAGGACCCCAAAGCATCGCACGAGTCCTCGACTAGATACAGATCCAAGGCATGGCAAATGCCCCGGATTCGATCAAGGTCCACTGGGTTCCCAAGGGTGTGGGCAAGGAACAGCGCTCGGGTTTTGGGCCCCAAGGCAGCCTCAATCGACGCCACGCTAGGGTTGTAGGTTCCGGGCTCGGCGTCCACTAAGACGGCAGTGAGGTTGTGCTGGAGAATGGGATTAAGTGTAGTTGGGAAGCCCGTGGCCGCAGTGATGACCTCATGACCAGGCAGCAAGCGGCGTTCCCGCAGGCTCTTGGAGCAAAGGGTAGCCACTGCCAGAAGGTTCGCCGACGATCCGGAATTCGTTAGGAGAACCCGGCTCATGCCTAACAAGCGGTTAAGGTGTTGGGCGAACCGTTGAGCGCGGAGTCCGGCAGTTATGTCGAACTCCAGGGCAGCGGCTACAAGAGACTGCATCTCAAGGGGTCCAAAGGACTTCCCCGAGACAGGCACCCAATCAATTCCCGGCCGAAACTTTGCATCCCCAAGAGTCTCTTGGAAATGCCGCTCCACGAGTTTCAGGATCTCGTCCCGTGTGGATGCACCCACGTCAGATACCTCCCCTTGCACCGAACCAGAAGTAAGGGATCCGAAGATCTGACGGGTGGAGCCTCACGATCTCATTAGGATCGTGAACGTGAGTGGCGCAGTTGCACACTATGGAATCGCCGTTGGATATCCCTTGGAAGGCGTTCCACACCCCGGGAGGGACAGTCACCCTGCAATAGTGACCCGCTTGGGCACTCTCCCCCATGACGAACTCGTTCACTTCGCCCTTGGTTGGTGAGTCCGGCCTGTCGTCGTACAGGACAAGTTTGATGGTTCCAGACGGAACCGCATAGTTCAGGGTCATCTCCTTGTGCAAATGCCATCCCTTGACTACGCCTTTGTGCACAGTGGAGAAATACACTTCGCCAAACTTGGCGAAGTCAGGATCATCAGAACGCATGAACCGCATGACCTTTCCCCGTTGGTCAACTATCTGAAGGAGATTCTTGACTCTGACGCCATGGATCACCCTAGTTTTGCCCCCTTTCCATATGCAGGGCGTACCACGCGATGGTTTCCTTTAGCCCATCTTCCAGTCCGTATTGAGGTTGCCAACCTAGAACCCTTCTGGCCTTCTCCGACGTGAGGTATTGATTCCGGATTTCCGTTCTTGCGGTAGAGCGCACGTCTGGCACCAGATCCTGTCTTCCGGCAAGGTCCAGTATGATGTTGACCAGTTCCAACACGGTTACAGGCCTGTCGTAGCCGAAGTTGAAGGCTTCCCCCCTTTGGTCTGGATCGCTAGATACTGCTAACGCCAAGGAGAGATAGGCTTCCACGACGTCCTTTACATAGATGTAATCCCTGACAAACGTCCCATCGCTGCGAAGGACCGGACGCTTTCCCGAAAGGGCCGCCCTGATTACCGTGGGGACTATTCTTTCATGGTTCTGATCCCCCCCGCCGTAGATGTTGCCGCACCGGGCAACCGCCACGGGCATGCCGTAAGCCTTGGCATAGCACCTAGCGATGGCGTCGGTGCAGGCTTTTGAGGCGTCGTAGGGATAAGAGCCGAGAAGGGCGTGAGTCTCTCTGTAAGGCAACTCAGAGGATTCGCCATAGGCCTTATCGCTAGAGGCCACCACCGCTGCCTCCAGACCTCGAGAGTAGAGGCGGAGCGATTCAAGAAGGTTCCATGTTCCCCTTACGTTGGATTCAAACGTTCCCAGCGGGTGGTTCATGCCGACGCCCACCTGAGTCTGTGCGCCTAGGTGGAACACGATCTCTGGTGAGTACTCGGCCACAATTCTGCATAGATCAGACAAACTGGTAAGATCACCCCTGGCTCTGGTGATCTGCTCCATGACTCCAGGTGTGGGACTCAAGGCGGCCGGAAGATCGTCTCTTACAAGTGCCACTACGTTTGCGTTCTTGGACACTAGGGCTTTTACAAGCCACGACCCCACCAGTCCCGTGGCTCCTGTGACCAAGACTCGCTTTCCCCGGTACTGGATGCCTACCATATTCGCCACGGTGCACCCCCCTTGTCCCAAAGTTCGTTGAGCAGTCTGACATCTCTTTGGGTGTCCATGGGCTGCCAGAATCCGTAATGGAAGTAGGCCGCCAGTTCTCCATTCCTTGCCAGAGTCTCCAAGGGGCCGCGCTCAAGGACGGTCGTGTCATCTTGGAGAAGGTCGAATATCCTAGGCGAAAATATGAAAAAGCCTCCGTTTATCCACCCTTCTCCAGTCTGGGGTTTCTCGGAGAATTCCAGCACTTGCTCGGAAGACGTCTTTAGGGCTCCAAACCGTGACGGAGGGCGGACCGCCGTTAGCATGCAGGGGCAATCTTGCGCCGAGTACTTCTTGACCTGCGCGGCAATGTCTATGTCTGCCACGCCGTCGCCGTAGGTGACGAAAAAAAATGGATCTTCGGCAACGTGTTCTTTGAGTCTGGCGATCCTCCCTCCTGTTTCGGTCCCAATTCCTGTATCCACCAGACTAACGGTCCACGGTTCCACGGCCCCGTTCTTCATAGCCATAGCGCCTGTGGGAAGGTGTATTTCGATGTCCTTGTTCATAGCGCAGTAATTCAGGAAGAACTGCCTTATGATCTCTCCTTTGTATCCCAAAGCGATGATGAACTGATTCACGCCGTAAGCCGAGTAGATTTTCATGATATGCCACAGTATTGGCCGGCCGCCGATTTCGACCATAGGTTTGGGCCGGACTTGTGTCTCCTCATATAGCCGCGTTCCAAAGCCCCCGGCCAAGATGATGGCTTTTGGCGAAGCGCTCATGGCCATCCCCTCCTGGATTCCAACCGTCGAGAAATTCCTATGTGGGGCTTGCCCATCGTAGTACGTCCTGCGCCAAGGCAAGATTGGGATCAGTCTAGAAGACGTCAAGACTCTTCCGGCTGTGAGAGCCCTCTTTGGGAACTCCTCTCGCCAAGTCGGGAGTTGCTATCACCATCAGCGTGAGGAGCAGGATCTTCAGGTCAAGCCACAGAGAGTACTCTCTAATGTAGAGAAGGTCATAGCCGAGTTTGTCTCTTGCATCTGTGGCATATGTGCCCATAACTTGTGCTAACCCTGTCAACCCGGGCTTTGCCTGAAATCTATGACGATAGTGAGGAATATTCTGGGTGAACTGTCTTACGAAGTGGGGGCGTTCGGGACGGGGGCCCACAAGGCTCATTTCCCCTTTTAGGACGTTGACCAGTTGAGGCAGTTCGTCTAGACGGGCGGCCCGCAAGATTTTTCCCACCTTGGTTATTCTAGGGTCTTCTGCACTGGCTAGGATGGGGCCCGTCCTTGATTCGGCGTCTTTTACCATGGTCCGGAACTTCCAGAGCGTGAACGCCTTGCCTCCTTGGGCCACCCTCTCTTGTTTGATCAAACATGAGCCAGGGGACGTTAGCCCTATGGCAAGGGAAATGAGGAGCCAAAGAGGCGCTACTACAGGCAGTGATGCTACGGTTATAGCCAAGTCAAGAAGACGCTTAGATGCCTTTTGGACGGCCGAGAGCCCGGGAGGCTCCATGTCCAGTGCCAGGGAATCGCCCAAGCGGTTCACCTTGGCCCCGCGCAGGGCCAACTCCAGCGCCTGGGGCACGATTACTATACGCCTGTTTTCCCAAAGGTACCGATCGGAGATGACTTTCCTGACATCCGGCTCCAAGCCGCTTCCAATGCATATGAAGTCAATCCCGCTCCCGGCCAAGTGCCTTTCCGCCGTCTCCCTATTGGGATTGCCCACGTCTACTTTCAAGGTTCGACCAGAATAGGATCGGTGCAGTCTTGCAGCTAGATCTGTCTTCTCGGCATCGTCTGCAAAAAGAAGGACTCGCCCTGTGCCGTTTGTGGTCCAAAAAGCCATGAAGAAGAACCGCCAGCAAGAAACCAAGAAGAGTTCAAGGGGCAAAGCGGCCACCAGAATGATGCGGTAACCATCCCAAACTGGAAAGACATAGCTCAGGCAAAAGGCAACCAAACTAGAGACTAGGACCCCCACGAGAACTGTCTGAAACCAAAGAGAATTCGCCTGCCAAGAATTCCCAAAGGTTTCCAGAGTCCAAAACACTCCAAGACATATTGCTGCCCAGTGCATAATGAAGAACAGAGAACTCCTAATGGCTTGGGCCGAAGCCTCCCATCCCGCACTTTTTGTCATTGCTGCAAACACTGCAATGAGCAAAACCATGACATCGCCAGAGGTCAATACCTGAAGGCCCGCAGTGTCCATTTTGTTCACAGGTGCATCCCTTCTTCGCGGGTGATGCCTTCTGAATTCAAACACCATGGAAGGGCCATCAAGAGCCACAGATGCCGCCAGTGCAAAGTGTCGATTACTGTGCTGTTGACAAGCGCGCCCAAAAGGGATGCCAGGATGACTCCTGCTGAAGATGGCCTCGCGCGGCGGCGGATGGAGACAATGAGGCTCCTCCATAGGGTGATAGCGATGAATCCCATGAGGGAACATATCCCCAGCAGGCCGCATTCTGAGATGGTTCTAATGAAAAGGTTGTGGGTGGACATGCCGAAGGTCACCTCAGCCTGGCCCGGTCCGATCCCTATGGGCATTTCAACGGAATGTGACAAAGCCATCCGGAATGTCCCAAAACGGTCCGCATCGTATCTTTGAAGGCCCCAGCGAATCCAGAACATGGTCCTGACTTGCGGCAGGCTTAAAAGCAGTATTGCTCCGGGAACGCCAACGGCCGCAATCATGCCTATGAGTCTCCCTCTTCGACTGAGCACGCCACCCCACAACTGTGCCAGGTAGGCCACGGTAGATACGGCTAAGTTGATCCAAGCGGCCCTTGAGAAACTGAGTAAGATGCCCGCCGCCATAACCAAGTAGACGCCCATCCACATAGCGGCTCTGTGGGTCTTCTGGGCGCCCTCACACTTTTGAAGACAGAGAATTGAAGGAGGAACCAAGAAAGGCCCAAAAACGTTGGGATCTTTGAAATACCCGGTTATCCTGCCCGAAACGCGCATAACCAGCTGGGATCCAGGCAAGAGGTGGAGATATCCCAAAATGCCGGTCAGCGCTGCCGTCACGCCCGCTATGAGATAGCCCGAAAGGGCAGCATCCACAATACCATCACCGAACCGGCAAGATAGTCCGATTAACAATACCCACGTCAAGGTGAGGTAGAGCGTAATGAGAAAGTATCTCATGGCTTCGGTTCCGTTGGCCTCGGCCAGCGGAAGCGAGATCAGGTTGGCCGCAACGAACAGGCTCAGAAGAGCCAGTGGAGAGAGCATCTCAAGCGGCACCGCAAGACACGATTTGGCCAAAGCCATCCCCAGTATGACTAGGAAAAGACCATCGTAAGGCGCCGGTTCCATCAACACGATGAAACCAGAAAAGGTCCAAAGGAAGACCATGCGACGGTATGGGGCTGGGGTTTCAACGCCTGCTGACGGGGCCATTTCTGCCTCCCGGCAACCACTATAGTTAACCTCGCCATACCATATGCCAAAAGCGCCGCCATCATCACTGTGGTCTGGTCCAGAAGATCTCATAGCCTGGCTCAAGGACACATATTAAAAAGTGATAGGAGGTGGGTGCGATCGCATCTAGAGTCATTGTCACTGGCGGCGCGGGGTTCATTGGTTCCCACACGGTGGAACTCCTAGCCAGCCTCGGATTCGAGGTAACTATCGTAGATAACCTCTCATCGGGGCACTATGTGGCCAAAGGCTCTACTCTGGCGTTGGTGGATATCCTGTCCAAGGAACTAAGGTATGTGTTTGAAGAAGTGAAACCCAACTACGTGGTTCATCTGGCGGCACGCACTAGCGTCACCGAGTCTTCAGTAGACCCTGCAGGCTATTCTGAAACTAATGTGGCGGGAACAGTAAACGTTCTAGAAAACTGCATGCGATGGAACGTTGTCAAATTCGTGTTGGCTTCGTCGGCTTCGGTATATGGCCCCTTCCAGGGCGGCCTGGTATCTGAGACCCACTCAACAGTCCCTGTGTCCTTCTACGGCTTTTACAAGCTTGCGGCCGAACAATGCGTGCGCATGTTCACAGAAAAACACAACCTTCCCGCATCTATCCTCAGATATTCCAACGTGTTCGGGCCTAGGCAGGGAATGTCCAAATCCCAAAGCGTAGTGACTTTGTTTGCCCAGGCCGCCCTGGACGGCTGCACGCCCACCGTCTACGGTTCCGGGCTTCAGACCAGGGATTTTGTCCACGTCCAAGATGTAGCCAGGGCCAACGTGAAAGCGCTCCTCTTCACAGGTTCCGAGACATTCAACGTGAGTACCGGCACGTCTACCTCTGTAAACCAGCTTCTGGACGTTGTATCCCAGGTCACGGGGCGAACACTCAAGCCCATCTTCGCACCGGAGCGAAACGGCGACCTGCAAGACAGCACGTTGGACAATTCCAAGATAAGAACCCTTCTAGGATGGTTGCCTGAAAAAAACCTGTGCCAGGGGGTGGCTGAGATAGTCCAGGAAGCCAGATCTGGGCAGCAGATGGTCGGGTAGGGCTCCCTGCGAGAACTTCCTGTGATGGCGCAGGGACGGTACTTGCCCAAGGAGGCGCGGCACACAAAGGGGAAAATCCTGTTTGTGGCATCAGTCTCTTTCCACCTAGAGAGGTTTCACGGGCCATTTATGAAGGCCCTTATGTCAGAAGGCTATCAAGTGCATGCCGCATCCAGCCCGTCCCCAGACCATCGTCTCGAGGACATGGGGGTCTCATTCTTCCCGGTGGATTTTCGCCGATCGCCATATTCATTTGGGCAGGTCAAAGCCTACATGCAAATCAGGCGTCTCATTGAGGCCCAACGGTACGACATGATACATACTCACACGCCTGCGGCTTCGTTCCTCACTAGGCTAGCCGCGTGGCGGACCTGCAAGTCACCTGTGTTGTACACTGCTCATGGGTTTCACTTCTATCGTGGAGCTCCTTTTTGGAACTGGGCTCTCTACTGGCCTGCGGAACTTCTGGCCGCCAAGTGGACCTCGGGCCTTATTGTTATGAACTCGGAAGACTATGGCGGCGGTCTGCGGCTTGGATTCCAACCTGGCAGGTCTCTTTTCTTCGTCCACGGTGTGGGATGCGACCTTTCCCTGTCTGATCCCAGACTCGCCCCGTCTGCCGCCATCCGGAAGTCTTTAGGAATCCCTCAGAATAGTGTGGTGGTCTCTTGCGTGGGAGAACTGAACGCTAACAAAAACCATTCTTTCCTCCTAGATGCCTGGAAGGGCCTTGACCACAGGCGTAACAGAGCAGACCTTCTCATAGCAGGGGAAGGTCCCCTGGGTGAGTCCCTACGCCGAAGGGTGCGATCTGAAAATCTACCCAGAGTTCACTTTCTTGGATTTCGCCAAGACATACTCGAGATTCAGAGGGAATCAGATATATCGGTCCTTGTTTCGAAACGAGAAGGGCTGCCCAGAGCCATCATGGAAGCCATGGCCTGCGGTTTGCCGGTGATTGCCACGGACATTAGGGGAAACCGGGATCTGGTGTCCAAAGACAACGGGATTCTTGTGCCCCTGAGTGACGTTTCCTCCCTCACCGAAGCTCTTTCGTGTCTCATCTCTGATGAAGACCGAAGGCGTCAGCTGGGCGCCAAGGGACTAATCCGCATGAGTGAGTACGACTTGCCCAAGGTGGTCCAGGAGATGATGGAAATATACCGCAGGTTTCTGGTTAGGAAACCGGGAGAGCGCCAATAGCGTCTCCCGGTTCATATGGGAACCCAAACCCTGAACTTATACTTTGATGGTCTGGTCCTTGAGGTTCTTGGGCCACTTGGTGACTATCTCAGGCGCGGTTTTGCCCACGATGACGGTGTCGTCGTGCCTAAACCCACCTACGCCGTAGATGTAGATTCCGGGTTCAGATGACCACACTTCGCCTTCTATGAGCGGCCTGTTATTGAAGGCCACATCCTCTGGGAACTCGTGGCCTGCGATTCCCAAACCGTGACCGGTCCTGTGCCGGATATACTGGCCAAATCCGGCCTTCTCGATCTCTGCCTGAGCAGCCGCATCTATGGACGAAACCATATTCCCGGCAACCATCTGTTCAGCTGCTGCAATGCACGCCTTCTCGGCAGCCTCAAAGGCTCTTGCCTGAAGATCAGTGGCTTCGCCTACGATCCAGGTCCTCTCGTTCTCAATAGAATACCCGCAGAAGCTGCAGCACAGCATATCCACGATGACATGGCCTCTCTCGATGGTCATGTCGATATCCCCTCCGGTGCCGTGGGGTGAGCAGGAGTAGGGTCCGCTAAGGCTCAGACACCAGGGCACAAGGGAGTCGCCGGGGAAGAGTTTGGCGGCTTTGATGACCATTTGCTTGGCAACTTCCCGGTCGACCGCGGCGATAAGCTCGCCGGGCTTTGCCAGGTCCTTGAAGACTTCTTGAGCGTAATCGGTAATGACGGCTCCGATCCTGTACAACTCAAGCTCTTCGGCGCACTTTACGGTCCTCATTTCCACCATAAGGTTGGCTTCAGTCACCAAGTTGAGTTTGGGGAGCACGTTCAAGAGGGGTTTCACTGAAGCGGTTCCCGAGTCGAAAGCCAAGGTGCCGCGGTCGAGGCCGCGTTTTCTAAGCTGATAGGCCAAAAGATCAGTCCACTGCAACTTCGTGTAGTTTCGTACGGTCGAAGAGATGTGCTCGTGCCAGAAATACACATCGTCCACAGCCACGGTACCTCTCTCTTTGGAGAGCCTAATGTGGTTAGTGGAAAGCTCGTTCATCACCAAGAAAGGGTTGCCCTTCTTGGGAATAACGGCTGCCACGGGACGCTCCCAGGGAGCGACGTCCAGCTGGAACCCCGTGGTATAGTAGAAGTTGTCGGGAGTGAGGACTATGTACGCCTCGTACCCTTCTTTCTCTAGGAAACCTTTGATGCTTTCGTGCCTGCGCAGATACACGTCTCTCTTTAGAAAGTTCATGCTGCCACCTCTTTTTCAATTGAGTTTTGAGTTGCGAGGCTCACCAAGATGAGCGCCAACACCGCCGCCGGTACAGAGACTAGGACACTGTTGAAATCCATGGGTTTCGCTATCTCCCACCACAATGTGGTAACAACGCCGACGATCATGGATGATATGCCGCCTGCCTTGGTTACCTTTTTCCAGAAGAACACGGCCAAGATCGCCGGAGTCAGACCTGCGCCGTAGATGGTGTAGGCGTACATCTGGGCGGCCAAAATTGTCGGGAAGAACTGCAGCACCACAAATGCCAGCAAACCCAGAACCAGGCACATGACTCGGGTCATGAAGAATTTCTGTTTGTCAGTTGCCTTGGGGTTAATGTGCTGGACGTATATATCGTATGTCACGTTGGTGGCACAGGAGAGCAGGTACGAGTCTCCCGTGGTGATGATAAAGGCTGCCGAGGACGCTAAAAGCAATCCGCCCACGAACTGGGGCATTACCACAGTAGTTGAAATAAGAGCCATTCCTGGGTTTATGCCGGGGAATATGCCCCTTGCGGCAAAGGCAATGAGGGCAACGGTGGGACTGATGATGAGCAATCCAACGAGCCACCCGATCATGGCGGTCTTGCTCTCCTTGTTGCCCCTGGAAGCCGCAAGCCTTTGGTACATGTTTTGGTCACCTATCTGCAAGACCACGCCTGGCAAAACAAACCCGGCCAGTTGAAGCCAAGTCTGGCCCCCTGTCAAGGTATTCATCGACGGGGGAACGCTGGAAGTGAGAGTGCCCCAGCCTCCAGCGGCCTTAATAGAGTAAGGGACCGCCAAGATGAGTCCTGCTAACATCATGACGGCGCTCAAAGCGTCGGTGAAAGCCACGGACTTGAGACCACCTGCCATAGCCAAGAAGATCATGAGAGCCGCAGATAGTATAGTGCCCAATTCCACAGACATTCCGGTGGTCACGTTGAGCACAAAAGCCAAGCCTTTGTATTGATAGGAAGTGATGCCCACATAAGCCAGAAGCACGATGATGGCAGCTAGCACTCTGGCAGTTGGGCCGTATTTGGTTTCTAGAAGTTCTGCCACCGTGTATTTGCCGTGTTCCCTAACAGCAGGGGCTATGACGTACATGAGGTAGACTGCGAGAATGGTTACGGGGATGCCAACCATTGCGTTCCACGGCCCAAACATGTAGGCCCTAGAGTTTCCGCCACCGGTTACAGTTCCACTACCACACCACGTAGCTATGAGAGTGCCAATCAACACGAAGGAACCTAGATTCCGGCCCGCTAGGACGAAGTCATCGCTGGTCTTCAGACCTTTAGAATACCACATCCCGATCAACGTCATACCAACGGCGTAGATCCCAACATACCACAACAACGCCGGACTATGAGGTACGGTCGACATGCCTTGCTATCCCTCCCTGAGTCATATGTTGTGTGTAGCGGCGATGGCCTTCGACCTTGTATCCCTCCTTCCCGCTGTGTCCGCCTGGCCTGTGTTGCTGTCAAGCGTTCCACTGGCCTCTTTTCACCCCATTGGCTCACTTCGTGATAGTCCTATATTTCCCTTTGTGGTCTTGCCACGAAGTCCTAGGAAACCTGTTGACGCACGGGTGGGCACTTCATGGTTTGTGCGCACGAGGTCTCGCGGCGGGTCAGGCCATGGCTTGACGAGACTGCAAGAGCGCTGATGACAGAGGGTAGGAAAATGCCTGCTGAACATCGAAGATCATGTCCATATGCACCGTTGCGGGCATGATGTTAGTCTGCATGAATGCTATAGAAACGGGAGGCGCTATCGATGAATGGATTTCCCGAACCCATGGGCCAATGGGAACAGGATGTTTGGCTCATGGCGCAGCGAACCGCTTTGGTCTACATAGAGATGGCCAAGGAGCTCGTTGCAGCATTGGATGAGGAAAAAGGTAAGGAGGCCATCAAGCAGGCCATTTGGAGAGTAGGCACGAAGTGCGGTCACAAAGTTAGGGACGGCGTCTTGGGCAAGGGTCTTGAACTAGAGGCCGGCAACTATCAGACGGCTCCGGATTTGCCTTCCGTGGGCTGGCGAAAAGGTGACGGCAAAGTGACCTTCTGCCCATTGGCTGCCGTGTGGAAGGAGCTTGGTGAGGAGAAACTTGGCCGCATCTACTGCAACATCGATCCGGCCAAGTTCAACGCCTACAATCCAGAACTGTGGTGCACTCACGATCGAAATGTTCTCGATGGAGACGATTGCTGCGTGATCAGAGTGCACCCAAAGACCGATTCTACGTAGCTTTGGAGAGACCAAGGCCTTGATGCATAACGCATCTAGGGTTGCAGGTCGTCGACTCGTTACGCCTGGGCGGCACTTTCCCTTGGCTAGGGCTAAATAGTCTTGCCTTTCCCATCGGTATCAAAGCGCCGCCTCAGGGCAATCTCCGTTGGCAAGATGGGCAACGCAAGACAGATGCACTGGACAAGGGTAAGCGCGGTGGCCACACGAGTGAGTGTGGAATAGCCGCAGCGTAGTCCAATGGACCAAGCAACGATGGATATGACC
Organism: Bacillota bacterium; assembly: GCA_040771825.1. GTDB lineage: Bacteria > Bacillota > Sulfobacillia > Fermentithermobacillales > Fermentithermobacillaceae > JAXGZG01. The sequence goes on from JAXGZG010000001.1 coordinate 830,211, forward strand.
CATATCGGTATCCCCGTCCACAGCCAGAGCGCAGCACAGTATTTGTGAGCGAAGTCCCATGTCTCGTGGCTTTTCATGGACCAGTCAGTGCGGTATCCATACAGACGGTTGATCGCCTTGGGCGGGTTTTGCCGCCAGACCAGGCCAAAAAGGACCATTGTGGCAGGGATAAGCGATAGCGTGATCAGTAGAAATACCGTCATTTGTTCACCCCTATCAGAAGTACGCAGGAGCCCTCGCCCTTTGATATTTCGTGTCAAAGCTAAGGGATACCTCTTCGGCATGGCGCAAGAAACCCGGCTAGATCACCAACAGAAAACGTTACAGCCACCCTCCAAAGAAGGTGGCTGTGACTCGATACAGGCGGACCCCATAACCTCTCGTCAGATCACGGCGTGTGCTGCTTTGCGGGGTTTACTTCCCGCACCGGGCGCGCCTCGATGTAGCCGCGGTAGCCCCGGGGCTCAAGTTGGATGCGCGGCCCATCATCGTCTGCCCAGACGTAGCCATAAATCGTCGGATCGTAGCGGTCCATGAGTTCCCAAACCTCGCCAATGGCCTCCCCGAAGTTCTCGTCGTCATAAGGCGGCCCCTGAAAGACCATGAGTTTGTGAGGGGGCAACTCTATGAGTTCGAAGCTTCCGGGCGCGGGTTTGCTGTAGTCTAGGGGCAATTCCACGCCCTGCACGTACTTGGAGGTGCCCGGCGGGATCATCCCCTCTGGCAGCCACATACCCACAGGTTCGTAAAGAGCCTCCTTTACGCTTGTAAGCACACCCCACGCATCGCAACCAACCTCTTCGCCGTAGGCAAAATAGTCTTCTGCTTTGACGCCGCGCCTGATGAGCGCTTTTCTTCGCGGGCGTTCCACCACCTGGACAAAAACGCTGTCGAGCTTCCGTGCCATTTTCGTCTCCTCCTTATGAATGTGGCGGTAATATGGGAGCGCACCGTAGGGCAGAAACAGCCGTATGGCCGGCTTGTCCTTCGTATAGCGTAGCGGAGGGATCCCAAACTGCTTCGAAAACGCCTTGGTGAAGCCTTCGTGGGAGTCGAATACGAAATCGAACGCAACATCCAATACTCTGGCGCGTTCATCCCGAAGCACCATTGCCGCTGCGCTGAGTCTCCGGGCGCGCAGGTACTCAAAAGGCGCCTTGCCGGTGAGTTCCTTGAACAGCCGCGCGCAGTGCCACGGCGAATAGCCTGCGGCAAGAGAAAGCTGTTTTAGAGTGATAGGGTCGCGTAAATGCGTCTCTATGTAGTCCTGAATGCGCTGCACCGCCTCGGCTGCTTCCAAACGCTCCACGATCTCACCGCCTTACAGAAAGGATACCGCGCCGGAAAGGAAACTTCTTGAACGGGCTTGCGATGATGCTCAGGGTCCGCCGGGTGGCTGTGGCGCAGTGAGCATGTGTGTAGACAGAGCGTTTTCGCCTGCTAGAAGTCATGCTTGCCTTCGTAGGTCAACTCAAAACATCCAATTCCAGCGCTTGCTCTCTTCCCTGTCCAACCACTGGCCAGTGTTGGTGAGATAGTACAACATGTTCTCGATCCCCACCATGTGGTCGTACTCTTCTCGCCTCACCAGATCGTACAAGGCTTTATCTGTTTCGGATTCCGCTTCGCGCCAGAGTTCGGTGTAGAAATCGTAACTGGCTTTCTCCAAGTCCACGGCTATTCTTAGAGCGGCCTCGTAGTCACTGGTGCTCTCGCTCCGCTCCCTAGTCACATCTCTACGAAAATGTCGCATCATTCTCTCTTCCAGAGGAATCGATCTGTTGCCGACCTTGACCGTACCATCCCACGTCCTGTCAAGAAGGCCTTTGAACCAGTCCCGGTGACGTTCTTCGTCGCCGGCCATCTCAAGCAAAAAGGCTTTAAGCAGAGGGTCTTCGGCAGTCTCTGCCTGGGATAGGTAGGTGAGCCGCCCGTGTTCTTCCATTTCCACGGCTTTCTTGAGCACCTCAGCGGGTTTCACAAGTAGAGCCTCCTCGCTAGCGAAGTCTCGTGCAACGATTGCCTTTCTTCTCACGATGCACCAAGTCCTCCCTCCCTATTCTCAGCAGGTGCCGGCTTTGGGGATGAGCGCCAGACGGTGCGCAACCCGTTCCATATCAAATAGCACGTGACCGCGCCTGAGCCCAGCAAGTCCAGGTATCTGGTGACGTGAGAAGCCGGCGCTACCGCAACGGCCGAGAGTGCTGTGACCACAAAGAGGTCTACAGATGATTTGGCGCGGTAAAGTACTTCCTGAGCCCCAATGACAGGGTCGGGCATCTCGCGCGTCATGCGTCGGTAGCGGACCCAGAATAGGGTGTTAGTCAGCAGGCCGAGTATGGCGATAATGAGCCCCAAGGTGGCTTTGCCAGCGGAGCTGCCAGACGACAAACGGAACATGGTGATCACCAGCATCATCAGGCCCGAACACACCATGGCGCCACCGACGTACAGCTGGACAGAGCGCTCTAGCCTGGCGCGTTGCCCTTGGCTAATGCGGCTATCCCGCTGCAGTCTTCGGTAGATCCACCACGATGCGAAGAGGACCACCAATTCGGCAGTTCTGCGGACAAAATCGGCGATTTGGGTAGTCGTCGGATTGGAGATGACTGCGAGGCCGGTCACGATCGGACCGGGAGAGCTAAGTAAGAGCGCCATAAGCATCGTTCTCTCGGCCTTCAGGGGACTGCTTCTTGATCCGGCATCTAGCATGTTACATCCCTAGTCGTGTGAAAAGCGATACGAAAGCGAAAGTGGAAATGGCGGCCGATATGGGCACAGTGATGGTATCGGAGCCCCAACGTGAGAATAACTCAGTTAGGGCGCAAACTGGTGCTACCAACGCGGCAATCGTCAGGCACAAGGGCCATGACATATCGGTAAGCGCCATCAACGTGATGAACACAACTAACCCAGATACTGCGTGCATGGCGATTGTGCCCTCGAGGGTCTTCTTTCCTTCGATCAACCTGTGCCTAAGGAAGCGCCGCCCATAAGCCTTGCCTACTAGAGCTGCGGCAGCATCTCCGAATCCCCAGGTCATTACGGCCACTATGACTATGTACTTGGAGTTCTGCCAACCCCAGAAGATAGCGGTCAATACTGCCATGGTGGCGAAGGCCAAAAGCGCGCTGGTCTTGACCTCTCCTCCTCTGCGCTCGCCGAGAATCTCCCGGTATTGGGGATAACGCTCGGCCAGTGATAGGATTGGATAGATGACAAGAGCAAGGGCAATGGCCGATAGTGCGGAGACGTACCAAGTGCGGAACCCGTACAGCAAAATGAAGACCGAGAACGCGCAAATGATATGGAATATCTTACGTCCCGGCTCTTTGGGGATTTTCACGAGTTTGGTTAGCACCGCAGCCGCCGAGCCCGCAAAGAGGTAGTATCCAATCAGCGTGCCTAAGCCCGCCAGTCCTTCACGAAGCATCTCTGGCATCGGTTATCAGCCTCCAGCACTGCGAGCATTCCAAAGAGTCTGGACACCCAGGGGCCAGCCTCTCCCTCTGACTTTCACATCGTCTGGATGTGCCCGCTTGGGTATCACCTGTATACACTGGGATCGCTGTGTTGTCAAATGGCGCATGCACGCAATGCTGGATGCACGCCAATTCACGTTCAACCATGTCTATGCCCGTGAATTGGCAGGGTGTGGATGCTACGCATCCGCAGCCATAGGTCTTGTTAGCAGCATCCTATCGTTGGCTAGGGCCTTTCCGCTATTGGCTTCAAACAAGCGGAGGACGTCTTGTGGAGTCATCTGCCTTCTTTCATCGCCCTTGACGTCCAACACGATTTGTCCTTCATGCATCATGATCGTTCGGTTGCCTATTCTCAAAGAATCAGCGATATTGTGGGTGACCATCAGGGTTGTCAGATTCATGGATTTGACTAATCTATCCGTGAACCCCAGCACTTTTTCACCCGTTTGGGGATCCAGCGAAGCCGTGTGCTCATCTAGCAGCAACAGACGGGGTTGACTGAAAATGGCCATCAGTAACGTTAGAGCTTGCCTTTGCCCTCCAGATAGTAAGCCCACTGGGGTTGTTAGGCGGTTTTCCAGATCTAGGCCAAGACAAGACAGTTCTTCTTTCATGCGAATCCTTTGGCTCTTATTAGTAGCTTTCTTTAACCCCCTGGTCTGACCCCTTTTGATAGCAATCGAGAGGTTCTCCTCTATAGTCATGGCGGCTGCCGTACCTGCCATGGGGTCTTGAAAAACTCTTCCGATAAACCCCGCCCTCTTGTAACTCGGCAGGCCGGTTATATCTTCCCCCGCCAGAAGAATCTTGCCTTGTTCTAGGGGAAAGACGCCTGCTATGGCATTCAACACCGTGGATTTGCCTGCCCCATTGCTTCCTATTACGGTCGCAAAATCTCCAAGGCTCAGAGTCAATTCCAACTCGTGCAGTGCTCTCTTTTCGTTGACACTGTCTCTATTGAAGATTTTGGTGATTTTCTTCAACTCTAGCACCGGATTACCTCCCCAACCCCAAGGTTCTTTTCTTTAGGCTGAATCTTGGTAGAGATAAGGCTAGAACCACCAACGCTGCCGTAACCAACTTCAAATCTGTGGTTCGAAGTCCCATTCTAAGGGCCAAGGAGATTACCGCTCTGTAAGTCAACGAGCCGCTAACGACTGCAATCAAGGCTCTGGGGATAGTGTAAGCGGCTATCAGGGTTTCCCCTATGATGACTGCGGCTAGACCTGACACGATGGTCCCTATTCCCATCCCCATATCGGCAAAGCCTTGGAGTTGTGCCACTACTGCCCCCGACAGAGCAACCAGTGCGTTTCCCAAACTCAGCCCAAGGATTTTCATGGCATTCACATTAACGCCTTGGCTTAGGACCATAGCTTCGTTGTCCCCTGTGGCCCGCAGGGCCAAACCCAATTCAGTCCCAAAAAACCAGCATAGCAACCATGAGACCATGACTGTGAGAATCAGCCCGCAGCACAGCCACCGATATTGTGGGGATATTCCTAAAGCCGATAGGTTGTCCGCCACAGTATCCGTACCCAACAGAGGTAAATTGGCTCTGCCCATGATTCTCAAATTGAGCGAATACAGACTGGTCATGGTCAGGATGCTTGCTAACAATGGGGCTATCCGAAGTCTGGTGTGCAAGGTGCCCGTAACAAGTCCCGCCAAAGCGCCCGCAAGGGGGGCAAGGGCAAAGCCCAGCCAAGGGCTATGCCCCTTGCCAATTGACACAGCCGCCACTGCTGCACCCAAGGTGATGCTGCCGTCAACCGTTAGGTCCGGGAAATCCAGAACTCTATAGGTGACATATACCCCCAGAGCCATCACTCCGTAGACTAGTCCCAGTTCAGTTGCTCCGATTAGTATCTTTAAGCCCAAGGGCATTCACCTCCTATCTACTCACTTATTGTCTGGACGGCTTTCTCTAATACTGCCTGCGGAATATCGACTCCCATGGCCTTGGCAGCTTTCAGGTTCACGATTACAGATACTTCCGCCTGAATCTCCACAGGTATATCTGCGGGCTTTGCCCCGTTGATAATCT
>JAXGZG010000002.1:0-325000 GCA_040771825.1 Bacillota bacterium
GATTCACGCTTTGTCCGGCACAACAATCACGGCGAGCAGACACAGTACATGGTCAAGGATCATCACGAGGCAATCATCAGCCGGGAGGACTTTGAAGCTGCTCACGCTTTTATTCACCAGCGGGCAACGGAAAAAGGTGTCGTCAAAGGGAGCGACAAATACCAGAATCGCTACACCTTCTCAGGCAAGATCATCTGCGGCGAGTGCGGCGGAACCTTTAAGCGCCGGATTCACAGCTGCACCGGGTACAAGTACACTGCGTGGTGCTGCAATACCCATATCAAAGATAAGGATAAATGCCACATGCTTTTTGTAAAAGACGATAATCTGAAGCAGGCTTTCATCACCATGATAAACAAGCTGGTCTACGCACATCGGATCATCCTAAAGCCATATGTGGACGCGCTGAAAAACACATCGTCGGACGACTCACTTCGGCGCATTCAGGAAATACAGACCCTATTGGCGCAGAATACAGAAAAGCGCGAGACGCTGACAAAGCTCATGACACAGGGCATCATCGATCCGATCCTTTTCAATAAAGAAACGAACGAGCTGCTTTCGCAGGCGGACAGTTTCCGCGATGAGATCAACGCTTTAAAAAACGCTGTTTCCGGAGATGTAACAAAGGTCACCGCAGCCACAGCGCTTTTGCACTTTACAGAAAAAGGTGGAATACTTCAGGAATTTGATGATGCTCTGTTTAAAGAATATGTGAACCGCATCATTGTGCGCTCCAGAAATGAAGTGTGCTTTGAACTGAAATGCGGTCTGACACTTCGGGAAAGGATGTGAGAACATGGGACATACACCTTACGGCTACAGCATTGAAAACGGCTGCGCCACCATTAACAAGGATGAAGCTGATAAAATACGAAAGCTCTATGAGAATTACATCTCCGGGATGGCACTGGCCAAGGCTGCTGCCGCTGCTGGCATTGAAACCTACCACGGCACGGCAAAGCGCCTGATGGAAAACAGGCACTACCTCGGAGACGATTTTTACCCGGCTATCATCGATCAGGAGACCTTTGATGAAGCTGCTGCCATCCGTCTGGAACGTGCCGGGAAACTCGGCAGGTTGAACAGGAAAAAAACTCAAAACCTACAGCGTCTCCTACCGGCTTTCGCATGGCAGCGGCAGAGCAACACTATGAAGATCCGAGGCTGCAGGCAGAATACCTCTACAGCCTCATTGAAAGCGAGGTAAGCTAATGGGAAATGTTATGGTGATTCCGGCCAGACGGCAGGTCGGAAATACAGTAAAACAATCAGCTCAGAAAAAGCTCCGTGTTGCAGCCTACTGCCGCGTCAGCACGGATTCCGAAGAACAGGAAACAAGCTACGAGGCTCAGGTCACGCACTACACCGAGTACATTCAAAAGAATCCGGAATGGGAGCTGGCGGGCATATTTGCAGACGACGGTATCTCCGGCACCAACACAAAAAAGCGTGACGAATTCAACCGAATGATCGACGAGTGCATGGCCGGTAACATCGACATGGTCATCACCAAGTCCATCAGCCGATTTGCCCGAAACACTCTCGACTGCCTGCAATACATCCGGCAGCTGAAGGACAAGAACATACCTGTTTATTTTGAGAAGGAAGCCATCAACACGCTGGACGCTAAAGGCGAGGTGCTGATCACGATCATGGCGAGCCTTGCCCAGCAGGAAAGCCAGTCAATGAGCCAGAACATCAAGCTGGGACTTCAATACCGCTACCAGCAAGGCAAGGTGCAGGTCAATCACAATCGCTTCCTCGGATACACAAAGGATGACAACGGGCATCTGATCATTGATCCGGAGCAGGCAGAAATCGTAAAGCGCATATACCGAGAATACCTTGAAGGCTCCAGCATGGATAAGATCGCCGACGGGCTTATGGCTGATGGCATCCTTACCGGCGCTGGCAAGACAAAATGGCACACCAGCACCATCAATAAGATTCTCCGCAACGAGAAGTACATGGGCGACGCGCTGCTTCAAAAGACCTATACCACAGACTTCTTAACAAAAAAGCGGATCAAGAACAACGGCACCGTCCCTCAATACTACGTTGAGGGCGATCATGAAGCAATCATTCCGAAAGAGCTCTTCATGCAGGTGCAGGCGGAGCTTGTCCGTCGCCGGGTAGTCCACGTCAGCCCGACAGGCAAAAAACGCAGCTTCTCCTGCAATCACTGTTTTGCACAGATGGTTTTCTGCGGAGACTGCGGTGAGCTTTACCGGCGCGTTCACTGGAACAATCACGGCTGCAAATCCATCGTCTGGCGCTGCATCAGCCGTCTGGAACCGACCTCGGCTGAAAAGAACTGCACCAACCGGACGGTGAACGAGCTCCTGCTGCAGGAAATTACGGTCAAGGCCTTCAATCAGCTTCTCACCGAACGCGACGTGTTTCTTAAAACCTTACAGCAGAACATCGCCAAGGCTGTGGTCAACGCTGACACCCTCTCACCGGACGGCATTCAGAGCAGGCTCTTGGAACTGCAAAAGGAGCTCATCAAGAAGGCAAACAATAAACAGGACTACGATGCCATCGCTGATGAGATTTTCCGGCTCCGTGACCAGAAAGAACAATCAGAGCTTGACAGCCACCACCGGGAAGAAGCCATGAACCGGATCAAGGAGCTGCAGGACTTCATCTCCGAGCAGGAAACCGACATAACAGAGTTTGATGAGGCTCTGGTCAAAAAACTCATCGAGAAGATTACCGTCTTCAACGACCACTTCACCGTGGAATTCAAGTCCGGCATCACAATCGACATTGAAGCATAAAAAGGCTCCTCGCCGCCGACGCATTTGCCGGTAGTGAGGAGCCTTTATCTCTTCTGAATGATCAGCCTAACAACTTTTCAACTTCTCCCGGCTTTAGCACTTTACCGACAGATACGATTTTATCATTAACAAGGAGTGCAGGCATACTCATAACACCATAGCTCATTACCTTCTCCATATCGGTGATGTACTCTACCTCAACATTCAATCCAAGATTCTCAACAGCTTTCTTGGCATTCTCATACTGTTCGTGACATGACTTGCAACCCGCACCAAGAACTTTGATGCAGCAAACGCCATCAATCTTTTCTCCGCAGCAGGGAGTAGATTCAGCCTTAACTTCTTCCGTCCCTCCGCAGCAACATGTGGGCTCCGCCTTGACTACTTCTTTTTTCTTACCAAACAGTGCCATGATCATATCCTCCTTCAGATGAATAAACTTTGAAATACATTAAAGCCGTATCCGACAATGATGATACCCACTGTGCAGATGGCTATAAATGTCGCTAAGAGTTTTGGCTTGATAGCCTTTTTCAGCATTATGAGGGACGGAAGGCTGAGCGTGGTAACCGCCATCATAAAGCTGAGAATCGTACCGAGCAATGCTCCCTTTGCCAAAAGTGCCTCGGCAATCGGAATCGTGCCGAAAATGTCTGCGTACATGGGTATGCCGACAAGCGTGGCGAGTATCACACCGAACGGATTATTGCTGCCGAGAACGGTTTCCACCCAGCCTTCGGGAATCCAGTTATGGATCACCGCGCCGATAGCCACGCCGACAAGGATATAAGGGAACACTTTCTTAAAGGTGGATGCAACCTGATCTCTGGAATAAATCAGCCGGTCTTTGACAGTGAGATTCAGAGACTCGATATCCACCTTGCTGTTGTTATTGCGGATAAAATCAGCAATCTGGTCTTCCATGTGCAGGTGTTCTATCAAAGTGCCGCCAATGACGGCGATGACAAGCCCCAGCACCACGTACGCCACGGCAATCTTCACGCCAAAGATACTGACGAGAAGCACAAGACTTCCCAAGTCCACCATCGGTGATGAAATCAGGAAGGAAAATGTCACGCCAAGCGGAAGCCCCGCACTCGTAAAGCCCATAAAAATCGGAATGGACGAGCAGGAACAGAATGGCGTTACCGTTCCAAGCAAGGCACCGATAATATTCGCTCCGATCCCGTGGAATCTTCCCATGATCTTCCGACTGCGCTCCGGAGGGAAGAAACTCTGGATATAGGAAATCAGGAAGATCAACACACAAAGCAATACTGTTATTTTAATTGTGTCATAGATGAAGAACTGTATGCTTCCGCCAATCCGACTATCCGTATCAAGTCCGGCTGTAAGCAGCAGTTTTCCAATTATGGTGTTCAGCCACTTCATCCCAAGGATCTGATCCTGAATAAAAGTCCACATTATGCAAACCTCGCTTTCGTTTTATTTGCTATCCGCACAAGCATCAGCATGACCGGAACCTCCGTCAGAACGCCTACTGTAGTGGCGAGAGCCGCGGGACTTGTCGTGCCAAAGAGTGCAATCGCCACAGCCACCGCAAGTTCAAAGAAGTTCGATGCACCGATCATCCCGGCAGGAGCCGCAATATCATGCGGTAATTTCAGTAGCTTGCTTGCCCCATAAGTGATAAAGAAAATCAAAAAAGTCTGAATGGTTAGCGGCACCGCTATCAGAACAATATGAAGCGGATTGGACAAAATCACCTCTGCCTGTGAACTGAAGATAATAACCAGCGTCAACAGCAGACCTATCGTTGTGGCATTGTCGAACTTGTGGATAAACGCGCTCTCAAAGTAATCCGCGCCTCTTTGCTTCGTGACTGTTATCCTCGTGAGGATGCCGCCCACAAGCGGAATCACTACAAACAGAAAGATGCTGACGAACAGGGTGCTATAGGGAACAGCCACATTGGAAACGCCTAAAAGGAATTTTACGATCGGAACAAAAGCCACAAGGATGATGAGGTCATTTGTTGCCACCTGTACGACCGTATAAGCAGGATTTCCTTTTGTAAGCGTACTCCACACAAACACCATCGCCGTACACGGAGCAGCTCCTAAAAGCACAGCTCCGGCAAGGTACTCCGTTGCCAATCCCGGAGATATGAAGGTCTTGAATACGACAAACAGAAAAAGATAAGCAATTCCATACATGGTGAACGGCTTGATCAACCAGTTCGTAACCCATGTGACCAGAAGTCCCTTCGGATTCTTTCCAATCTGTTTTATGCTCTGAAAATCCACTTTCATCATCATAGGGTAGATCATGACCCAGATGAGAACAGCGATAGGAATCGAAATTCCGGAAATCTGAAATTGACCGAGCGTATCAGGAATAGCCGGGATAAAATGCCCAATCAGTACTCCTATGGCCATGCAGAGCAGTACCCACACAGAAAGATAACGCTGAAATGTATTTATGCCTTTGCTTTGATTGCTCATGACTTCGCCTCCATTAGTTTGATACATTGAAATGTATCTATGCTTAAGGGCTTTATATAGGCAATCCCAAAGGACTGCCTATGAATGATAGATATCGATTACTTCTTTTCCTTGCATCCGCAGGATACGCTCTCGTCCGTTTCGCAGTCACATCTTGCGTAGGAACCGATCATGTCCCGGAACTCCCTGACCCCGTCTGCGGAGATGGAGTAATGCATCCATTTTCCCTCTTTGTAGTAATCTACAAGTCCGCTGTCCGCAAGGATCTTCATGTGATGCGAAAGAGTCGGCTGTGTGATATTCAGTTCCTCCAGCAGATCACATCCGCACTTCTCCCCATGCTGGAGAGCAAGCATGATCGCAAGGCGGTTCTCATCCGTGAGCGCCTTTATTTTTTTAACGTCTTCTCTGAATCCCATGATTTTCACCTCCGAGAGATGTACATATTATATCACACACATTTACAGTTGTCAATGTATGAATATAATATTGTTTCAAAAAACTCCCCGACTCTGATGGCAGTGTGGGAGCCTTTTTTCCGACATCTATCTCACAGCCACAACTACCCAACATCTAACTCGGCAACTCAACATAGTGACATCTATCGTGGCAACTCAACTCTAACACTTTTTGACCCAGATTGCCCTTCGATAAGTTACCGAGAAGCGTTTTGGCTGCCCAATGCCAAATTTGCCCGAGTGTCCGAAAACCGCAGTATTAGCGGGCTTTCGCGGCTATTTGCCGTCGACCCTTGACATCAATACTACCGTCTCGACATGCGGCGTCATGGGAAACATGTCTATGGGCTGGCAGAATCGCGGCACCCAACCTTGCCCGGTAAGGGTAATAAGATCCCTGCCCAAAGTAGCAGGGTTACACGAAACGTACACGATGGCCCTGGGCCTGAACTTACTTATGGCAACCAGAGCGCGTTCGTCTGCGCCGCCCCTAGGTGGGTCCAATATGACAACACCGGGGCTTCTAGCCCCTCTGCGTCTCGAGAGGGAGGGGAGCACCTTCTCTGCTTTACCTTCAAGGAACTGCACGTTCTTAATGGCGTTGATTTCGGCGTTCTTCCCGGCGTCGACGACAGCAGGATGGACCTCCTCGATACCCCTGGCAAAAGCGGCTTTCTTGGCGGCGAACAGAGTGATGGTCCCAATGCCGGAATAGACATCGTAGACAACATCATCAGAAGTAATCTGGGCGGCGTTCAGGGCTTCTTGATACAGCCGGACAGCCTGTCCCGAGTTAACCTGGTAGAACGAATGGGGGGAGATTCGGAACTTGAGATGGCCTAGTTCGTCGGACCCCAGTACGTCTTGTATGTACGGGCTGCCCCAAAGAATCCTCTGGCGTTCTCCCAGGATAATGTTGGTTTTCTCCATGTTGATGTTCAGTACTACACTCCGAAGGCCTGGAAGCGATTGGGCGAGGCTGGCGACAAGCTCAGACTCTCCAGAAAGTGACCGCCCATTCACAACTAGAACCGCCATGCGTTCTCCGGTGCCCGGTGCAACCCGGGCAACAACGTGGCGGATCAAGCCTCGTCCGGTCTTCTCGCTGTAAACCGAGTAACCACGCCTGCGGATCTCATCCATGAGGGCAAGAACAACTTCTCGCGCCAAAGGGTGCTCTAAAGCACAGTCCTCTGAGGGGACAACCCGGTGGGTATAGGGTTCGTAGAATCCGGCCACAACCTGACCGTTTTCCATTGACACTGGAACTTCCACCTTGTTTCGGTAGCCCAGAATCTCGGGTGAAGGGATGCATGGGCGAACCTCTAGGTCCTTAATGCGGGCTATACGGCTTGACGCCTCGAGTACAATCTGGCGCTTCCATTCCAGCTGGAGGTCATAATCTAAGTGCTGCCACGTGCAGCCGCCACACCGAGAGGCAACGGGGCAAGTCTCAGATACCCTTCCGGCACCCGGTTCCAAGACTTTGACTGGCCGCCCTCTTAGGTACCCTTTCTTCCGCTCGATGATGGAGTACTGGACGACATCTCCCGGAGCCGTCCCCGCCAAAAACACTACGAGGCCCCGGTCAGGCCCCAAAAGGACCCGGCCGACGCCTTCGCCCCTATGATTGAGTCCCGTAACCTCGGCACGATTCTCAGTCAACTTGTAGTTTCATCGTCTCCAATAACCATGATCTCCGGTTCAAGCGAAACCCCATAGACCTCTTGGACCTTTTTCTGTATCAGGGCCATAAGGTCCAAAACATCCTTGGCCGTGGCATTTCCTGTGTTGACTATGAAGCCGGCATGCTTTGGTGAGACTTGAGCACCGCCGCATGAGAAACCTTTCAACCCCAGAGTTTCGATCATGTAACCTACATAGTGGCCAGGAGGACGTCTGAAGGCGCTCCCTGCAGATGGCACGTCCAAGGGCTGTTTTGCCTCGCGCTCCCTGGCCCGGCTACGCATCAGGTCGTAGATGACTTGCCTATCCCCGGGCACCAAAGCTAGTTCCACCCCTAACACCAAAAGATCCCGGCGAGACTGAAACAGTGAATGGCGATAGGAAAACTCCAGCTCATCCTGGTTCAGCCACCTTGTGCCTTCAGACAAAGAAAAGGTTTCAACGCGGTTTACCAAGGACCCGAAGTCCCCATTGTAAGCCCCGGCGTTCATGGACAAAGCGCCGCCGACGCTTCCCGGGATCCCTACGGCAAATTCCAGGCCCGACAGGCTGTACTCCAATGCCGCCTGCACAAGACGGGGAAGGAGCGTTCCCGAACGGGCGTACAAAGACGCGCTGCCATTCTGGGAGACTCCGGTAAGCCCCGGGGCCAGTTTTATGAGACAACCGCGCACTCCTCCGTCCCGCACTAATAGGTTGGTGCCATTGCCCACTATGTAGCACGGGACGGACTCCTTTTGGCATATGGACCAAGCCTTCACTGCGTCTTGGGCGGTGTTGGGAAGCACGAGGACATCGCAAGGGCCGCCTATCCGGAACGAGGTGTGTCTTGACATGGGTTCACTGAGAAGCACTCGGGAATCAGTGAGACTTTCTGCCGCCCTCACCAGTCCCTCGTATTTGTCCATTCCCGAACCCTCCTCTCTACCCGTATACACACTATGCCTTTCACCTAGGATAGTATCTTCTTCTTCAGCATTATGTTTACCTTTGCCGGGTTGGCTTTGCCCTTTGTGGCCTTCATGACTTGACCAACCAGGAAGCCCAAGGCCTTGCCTTTTCCCGCCCTAAGATCGCTGACAGCCGCTGGACTAGACTCGATGACGGAGTCTACAATGGCAGCAAGACTGGCTTCATCGGAGACTTGCCGGAGCCCTTCTTCCTCTACGATGTCTTCAGGGGTCTTGCCGGTCTCCATCATCTTGGCCAAAACATCCTTGGCGATCTTGCCGCTGATGACCTCTTTCTCAATCAACTCTATCATGCTCACTAGGTTCTCAGGAGACACAGGGATCTGGTCATGAGTCAGCCCCCTGGCCTTCATGTAACCCAGGAGATCCCCCATCACCCAGTTAGACACCGTTTTTGGCTGTGCCCCAAGGCCGACACAACGATCGAAAAACCGCACTAGGCTCGGGCTCTGAGTGAGCACTTCCGCGTCATACTTGGGGAGCCCCAGCTGATTCACGAACCTTCCCACTATCTCGTGGGGCAACTCAGGCATCGTGTCTCGCACTTCCTGGATAAACTCCCATGACAGCTCAAGCCGTCCCATGTCAGGTTCTGGGAAGGGCCAGTAGTCCACCGTGGCGTCCTTTTGGCGCAGGGGGAACGTGGCTTCCTTGACCTCATCCCAATGCCTAGTTTCCTGAAGGACTTCTTCTCCCCTATCCACTAGGGCTGACTGACGCTGGTATTCGTACGCCAAAGCCCGGGTCACGGCACGAAAAGAGCTAAGGTTCTTAAGCTCAACCCGGGCCCCGGGCATCTTCCGGCCCGAAGGCTTTACAGATATGTTGCAGTCCACGCGCATGGAGCCTTCCTCCATCTTCACATCAGAGACACCGGCAAAGTACAGGGCGCGCTGCATCTTCTCTAGATACTGGCGGGCCTCATCGGGTGAGGAGATATCTGGTTCCGAGACTATCTCTGCCAACGGCACGCCACTCCGATTGAAATCCATGAGGGTATGGCTGGCCGTGGTTATGTCATCCCCTGCGTGAAGCGACTTCCCGGTGTCCTCTTCCAGGTGAAGCCGCCTGACGCGAATCCTTTTGGGGGGATCGCCTACCTCAATATAGCCGCCGGTGGCCAACGGCTCGTCGGCTTGAGTGATCTGATAGCCTTTAGGCAAGTCTGGGTAGAAGTAGTTCTTCCTATCGAACTTGGTTCGGCTGTGAACCTCACAGTTGAGGGCCAGAGCAGCCCTAACACCAAGTCTGACCGCTTCTTGGTTGGGAATGGGCAATGCTCCGGGCAATCCTAGGCACGCAGGACACACATTGGTGTTGGGAGGATCGCCGAACCTAGATGAGCAACGGCAGAACATCTTGCTCTGTGTGCCCAATGCAACGTGAACCTCCAACCCAACGGTCATCTCGTAACGCTCCTGGCTCATACGGGCTCACACTCCTTTAGAAGGCCCCGCCTCATCTCAAGAAGCCTTCTGGACACTTCCTCGCCCTCGGATTCTTCATAGGCAAATCCGAGATTGAGCACTGTCTCTTCGTCGTGGGGCTTACCCATGATCTGAAGGCCGCAGGGCAGAAGAGGTTCAAAGGTACCATGGGGGCAATCCTCATCCTGAGGTGAAGCGAAACCCATGGGCAAAGACAACGCCGGGATGCCCGCCAAGTTGGCAGGGCACGTAAGAGTGTCTCCCCAAGAAGACGACAGCAAATCCCCAGACTGCCCTTTCTTAAAAGCGACTGTAGGGGCAGCCGGCGACAAAAGGACGTCGCAATTCCGAAAAGCCTCTTGGAAATCCCCGATAACAAGCGTCCTTGCTCTGGCCGCCTTAAGATAGTACTCGTCGTAGTACCCAGCTGATAAGGCCAACGTGCCCAGCATGATCCGGCGCTTCACTTCCTCGCCAAATCCCTGGGTTCTGGTCTCAAAGTACATATCGCTCATATCCTTGGCTGGAGCTCTGAATCCGTATCTCACTCCGTCGAACCTAGCAAGGCTGGACGCAGCCTCGCATGACGATAGCAGACGGTACACGTCTCTAGCATATTGGCTGCTGGGAAGAGAGATCTCCTCCACTGTGACCCCTAACTTCATGAGAGCCTCCAGGGCATCGTGGAACACCGCCATAACGCCCGGGTCAACGCCCTTGGCCAAATACTCCTTGGGCACCCCTGCCCTAAGCCCTTTGACCGACCTTCCTAGTTTCTTGGTGTAGGGAATCGCTTTGCGCCGGGATGTCCTAGTATCGTCAGGGTCAGAACCAGAAATAGCCTCCAAAACTAGAGCGCAATCCCAAACGCTAGCTCCGAAGGGTCCGATGGTGTCCATAGACGAAGCAAAGCCTGACAGTCCGTACCGCGATACCAGACCGTAAGTGGGCTTGAGACCGCATATCCCGGTGAAGGCGGCAGGTTGTCTAACCGAGCCTCCGGTGTCCGAACCCAAAGCCACGGGAACCATGCCCGAGGCAACTGCGGCTGCGGAACCTCCGCTTGACCCGCCGGGCACTCTATCTGGAGCCCAAGGGTTGCTAGTGGCTCCAAAAGCCGAAGTCTCAGTGGAAGACCCCATGGCGAATTCATCGAGGTTGGTCTTGCCCGTGATAATTGCTCCCTGGCTCCGAAGGCGTCTTACGGAGGTAGCGTCGTAGGGTGCCACGTACCCCTCCAAGATTCTGGACCCACAGGTGAGATTGGCCCCCATGGCGCTTATGTTGTCCTTGACGGCGCACGGAAGTCCAGCCATAAGACCAGGCGAGTCCCCTCGCAGAAGAAGGGCGTCGATCTTGGCTGCGCTAAACCGGGCATCAGGCTCCATTATCTCGAGGTAGACCCCAATTTCGGGATCCATCTCAGCAGTCCTGGACAAGAACGAATCCAAGACCTCCTGGGCAGAAACCTCCCTAGAAGACACCATCGAGAGTATCTTCCTTGCGCCAAGTTCCCAAATCTCCACGGTCTATCAGCTCCTAATCACTGCTTCTTCTCTTGAGGATCCTTGTCCGCATCCTCTCTAGGCACCAATACGTAGGCACCATCTCTCTTTGGTGCCATAGCCATAACATCTTCGTGTCTTAGCCCAGGGCGCGGAGAATCGGCATCAAGAGGGAGCGGTTCTGCGTCACCCGCCCAGAAGGTCGGAGGGACTCCCTCTAGATGTCGCTGGGAAAGTCTATCCATAGCCTCTAAGGCGGAGCGGAGATCCTTGGCCACACTAGCCATGTCCTTCTCCGCAAAACGAAGGCCCGCCAAAATGGCTACGTGGGAAACGTCTATCTCCACTAAACATCTCTCCTTATGTATTTGCTATGCCTTTGAACTCCTGGGACGTCATCACTCTGACTCCCAGCGTCCTGGCCTTATCCAGTTTGGAACCAGGATCATCCCCGGCGATGACTGCGTATGTATTCCTTGATACCGACGAAGAAACCTTGCCTCCCAGTTCTCTTACTAAATCCTCTGCTTGGCTTCGGGTCATCCCTGGAATCGTCCCGGTTATGACTAGCGTCTTTCCGAAGAGAGGTCCTTCCGTGGCCGCCTCGGCGAAGGCCACGTCAAGCACGCCGGCAACGCCCGCCTTTTTGAGTTTGGTTATGAGCGTCTCCATAGACTCCTGGTTTCTAGCTGAAACGATGGATCTGGCTGTCTCGGGGCCTATGTCGGGCACCGACTCGATCTCTTGCGGGTCAGCGGACATGAGAGCGTCAAAGGACCCGAACTCGTCAGCTAGAGCCTGGGATGCTCTCTGCCCAACGTGCCTTATCCCCAAAGCGTAAAGAACCTTGGCCAACGGACGGTTCCTGGAGGCCTTGATGGCGCCCACTAGATTCTCAGAAGATTTCTCCCCTTGACGGGGGATCTTCCGGATATCCTCCACGGTTAGGCTGTATAGGTCGCCTGCGTCCTTGACCAATCCTGCGCTCAAGAGGGCATCGACCATGGAAGGCCCGAGACCGCGGATATCCATGGCATCTCTAGAGGCGAAATGTATAAGCTGCTCCCGCACCTGGGCCGGGCACGCCACCCCTGTGCATCGTCTGGCAACCTCTCCCGGCAACCTGACAGTGTCAGATCCGCAGACCGGACAGCGCTGGGGCATGGTGAATGCTGTCTCGTTACCCGTCCTTTTCTCTTTCAGAACCGAGACTATCTCGGGTATAACTTCCCCCGCTTTCTGCAATATCACATAGTCGCCAATGCGGATATCCTTGTCCCTGACAATATCCTCGTTGTGAAGCGTCGCTCTAGACACCGTAGAACCTGAGATTCGCACTGGTTCTAGGATAGCGGTGGGCGTGAGCACTCCAGTGCGCCCCACCTGGACGATAATATCCAATACCTTGGTCTCAACTTGCTCCGCGGGGAATTTGAATGCCAGCTGGGCCCGGGGGGAGTGAGCCGTAGCTCCCATCCTCTGCCCCAGTTCAAGATCGTTGAGTTTGAGAACAATGCCGTCTGTATCGTAGGGAAGACTGTGCCGCTTTTCCTCCCAAACCAAGATTTCTTCTAGGAGTTCATCCAAAGATGAGCATAAGGTATATTCGGGAACGGGAAAACCCAACCCCTTGAGGACTTTCAGAACCTCCACCTCAGTCTTGGTACTCAGAGAACCCGAATCCCCCCGGCTTTTGGACCGGATCTCGTAGAAAAGCGCCCCAAGGGGCCTTTCAGCTGTTACCCTGGGATCAAGCTGCCTCAGTGACCCAGCCGCAGCGTTTCTTGGGTTGGCAAACGCCGGGAGCCCCTTTTCCTCGCGTTCTTGGTTGAGCCTCCCGAAATCCTGGCGCGGCAAAAACACTTCACCTCGGACTTCCAGAAACTCGGGACTGGTGCCTTGCGAAGAAGTCCTCAACTTCAAAGGAATGGCCCTCACGGTCCTAACGTTGGCCGTTACGTCCTCTCCCGTGTACCCGTCACCTCTTGTTAGCCCTAGACTAAGTAGTCCATCTTGATATCGCAGAATAACCGACAGCCCATCGATCTTGGGCTCGACCACGTACTGCAATTGGGCCTCGGGCACCGATTCCCATACCCTCTGGTGAAAAGCCCTCACTTCCCCCTGGGAAAAAGCATTGGAAAGGCTCAACACTGGCTGAAGGTGGGGAACAGATCGAAAAGCGGCAGATACAACACCCCCGATCCTCTGAGTTGGGGAGTCGGGCGTCACCAGTTCAGGGAACCTGGCCTCCAGTTCCTGCAATTCCAGAACCATCTTGTCGTACTCCTGGTCGGAGATAAGAGGGTTATCCAGAGCGTAGTAGCGATACTGGTGCTCCCTAATCTCCTGGCGCAAGCGCACGGCGCGTTCTGATGCTTCCTCAGGCGACAATCTTTTCATGGAAGGTATCCCTCCCCATGCTAATCTTCCCAAGTTTTAACCTCTAGCAATTCCCTTGGGATCTCCCTTATGAACCTAGATACCGCCCTCCTGGAAGAACCCGAATAGTCTTGCCGGGAGAAAGCAAAAGACAGGTACAGAAACCTCTTGGCTCGCGTCATGCCCACGTAGAGAAGGCGCCTCTCTTCCTCCAACTGGCGCTGATCAAAGATCGACCGCTGGTGAGGGAGACTCCCATCCTCGACGCCAACTAGAAACACAGCTGAGAACTCGAGGCCCTTGGCCGAGTGAAGAGTGCCCATGACGCAAGATTCCTTTTGAGCGTCGTAAGCGTCTTGGTCGGAAACAAGGGAGCACATCTCCAGGTACTCAGCTAGGGCATTTTCGTTGCCTTCCCATGATTTCATGGAACCCATAAGCTCATTGAGGTCCTCTAGCCTCGACTCACTCTCGGGAGTACCTTGGTCTTCCAAAGCACCCCAATACCCCGATTCCTGCAACAGGTCATGAAGCAACGCGTGCAAGGGGGTGGAGGCCGCTTTCTCGGACATCCGGTTCAGAAGATCTCCAAAGTCCGCCGCCGATTGCCTCTGTACCTTGTTGAGGCCTTTGATGGAATCGCCCTCCATCATGGCCTGTACCAAGCCGATCCCTCGTTCAGAGGCGTGGGATACTATCTTCTTCACTGCCGCGGGTCCCAGCCCCCGAGGGGGTTCGTTTATGACTCGCTCTAAGGCTATGGCTTCTTTTGGATACGCCAAGAGCCTCAGGTAACTGACGGCGTCCTTAATGTGTTTTCGCTCGTAGAACCGGTATCCCGACAAGACGGCGTACGGAATGCCGCGCCTTATGAACTCTTCTTCAAACAGCCTTGATTGGGCATGGGTACGGTAGAGTATGGCGCAAGAGTTTAAGGGGATCCCTTCAGAAGCCAGCCTCTCAATTTCCGAGGCCACAAATCTGGCCTCGTCGTCTCCGGTCTGGCCAGCGTAAAGAGTTATTGGCACCCCGCCTCCCGCTGCCGTCCAAAGCCTCTTGTCCTTGCGCTCAAGGTTGTGTTTGACCACGTTGAACGCTCCGTCAAGAATCACCTGGGTAGAGCGGTAATTCTCTTCGAGTTTTACAACCTTGCATGAAGGGTAGTCTTTCTCGAATTCAAGGATGTTCCTGATATCCGCGCCCCTGAAAGTGTAGATACTCTGGTCGTCATCGCCTACCACCGCGATGTTGTTGTGGGCCTTGGCCAAAAGCCTGGTCAACTCGTACTGAGCCCGGTTAGTGTCCTGATACTCATCTACCATGATGTGCTTGAACCGTTCCTGATACCTTCTCAGTACATCAGGGTGATCTTGGAACATGACCACAGTCTCCATGAGAAGGTCATCGAAATCAAGGGCGTCCATTTCCGCAAGTTTCTTCTGGTAGAGAGCGTAGGCTTGAGCCACCTTGGTCTCGTAGAAAGTGACAGCCCTCTGACGATAGGCTTCGGGGCCCAAAAGGCTATCCTTGGCGTTGGATATTGAGTGCAGGAGTCCTCTGGGGGCATACTGCTTCTCCGAGAGGTCCAGTTCCTTGAGACACGCCTTCATGATCTTGACTTGGTCTTGGTCATCGGAAATCGAGAACCTACCGGAGCGCCCGATACCGGGGTATTCGGCCCTCAATATCCTGGCGCAAGCTGAATGGAAAGTCATGGCCCAAATGCCCCGAGCCCGGTCACCTAACATGGACTGGATCCGGGTCTTCAGTTCGTTGGCTGCCTTGTTGGTGAAAGTAATCGCCAGAATAGACTGGGGGAGCGCACCTTGGGAGATGAGGTACGCCACTCGCCTTGTCAAGACCGTGGTCTTGCCGCTCCCGGCGCCTGCCAGGATCAAAAGAGGACCGTCTGTATGAGTGACCGCCTCTGCTTGCCTAGGGTTAAGACCCTTTAGGATCTTGTCGAATTCATTCAATAGAAGCACCGCCTGTGTTATTTGACAAGGAGATTATACCGGATTGGGAAAGAATTTGCCGGAGGCTCATGCCTCCGGCACGGGACTTTCTCGTAGAGATGCACGCAGAGTCCTCGCTAATGCTCTGTAACCCCAGTGAAGTTGAATGCCGGCACCCTGATTGCAGGCACCACGGCTCTTCCCACATTAACCGGAGACGAAGATACCATGTCCATGGTCTCGAATACCCGGAACGCGCTCTCAGTGAAACGAAAATTCCTCACGGGCCCCTTTATGGCGCCGTCTTCCACCAAGAAAGTACCGTCTCTGGTCATCCCAGTCACCAAGACTCTCATTGGGTGAGCCATGTTGGTGTAGTGGAACCTAGTGATGAGAATGCCCTTTTTGGTCCTCTTGATCATGTTCTCCACGGTATCCTGGCCGGGCGCCATAAACACGTTGACCGCCATGGCTCCGAATCCGCCGAAGCCTCCATGACCAGTAGATGAAACCCCATCTTTCTTGGCTGTCTTGAAATCGTACAAAAGGTCTTTTACGACGCCATTCTCTGCTAGCATCACTTTCCTCTTTGGAATCCCTTCCATGTCAAAGGGCACTGGCAGGCCCCTGGTATCCAAACCATCGTCCCAGATGGTGAAAGAGTCCCCGAAGACTTTCTCGCCGGACTTCCCGGCCAAGGGGCTTCTCCCTTCTCTAACAGCTTGTGCAGAGAAACAAGACCTCACTAGGTAGCCAAGAATGTCGGCTACAGCATGAGGCTCCAAGATGACTTCATACTCGCCGGCAGGCACCGTGACAGGGTTCTGGGCCATTTCGCACCTGCTCACTGCGGTAGCGGCAACTTCTTCTGGAGAAATATCCCTAACGTCCATGGAGACGGCATCGCCGAAGCCTGAGCCGGAACCGGCCATAACCACGGTCCGAAGAATCGCGCGAGTGGTCTGGTTGAACGCCAAGAGCCCCTGCGAGTTGGCCAAGAGAACCTCAGAGGCACTGGTGGAATACGAGCCTGCTGCGGCGAATCCTTTGGCAGAAGCGGCATCAGTGATTACTTTTACCCCTCTTGCCCGATCTTCGGGGGTAAACTGGAAAGTGGACTCCCGGAGAGTGTCAACCTCGGGGATATCCTGAGGGCCGGGAATCCCCATGAACTCCTCATTTGGCTTCTGCAGTTTGGCCATTGCGGTGGCTTTCTCAACCGCTATCCGAACCGAACTGGAATCGAGAGCGTTGGTGCTGGCTGTGCCTATCTTCTTGCCAAATATCACCTTGACAGAAAGCGTGTGTCCCGACTCGGCTACGTTCTGGTGAATGTAGTTGTCACAAAAGCGAGTTAATCTCGATACGCCACCTCGAATAGACACCTGAGTGAGTTCGCCTGGAGATGCATCCAGAACCTCTTTGGACACGGCCAATAGAGCATCTCTTCCCAAAAGTCCTTTCCCTACTGCCATCTGCCCACACCTACCTTCACGTCCCTAAATCTGGCCGGGGCGGCGCCATGGCCTACGTGGGCCACCTGTCCGGGTTCTCCCTTCCCACAGTTGGCAAGGCCCCATAGATGCCATTCGTCTCTGTTGGCTACAGCATCGCAGGATCGCCAGAACTCATAGGTAATGCCGGTGTAGTTGGCGTTCTTGAGCATATTCCCAAGAGATCCGTCCTTGATCTCGTAGGCGATCTCGGTACCGAACTGGAAATTCAGCCTCTTATCATCTATGGACCATGACTTGTTGGTCGCCATAAAGATGCCTTCTTTGGTATCCCTTATGATCTCGTCCAAAGTCCAGTCACCGGGTTCAAGGTTTATGTTAGTCATCCTAATTATAGGGATCCTGCTCCAGCTGTCGGCCTTCATGGCGCCCGATGAAGTCTGTCCAAGTTCGAAAGAGGTCTCCCGAGACGACAGATAATTCACAAAAATGCCCTTGTCCACAATCGGAGTGCGCTGTGCGGGGACACCCTCATCATCGTAACCAAAAGAACCTAGGCCCCCTGGGATAGTGGCGTCGGCGAATATGGTGACGTTGTCTGAGCCATAGCGGAAAGCGCCCTGCTTCTCTGGGGTCAGAAAACTGGTGCCGGCATAGGCGGCTTCCTGACCGAAAACCCGGTCCAACTCAATAGGATGCCCGCACGACTCATGTATTTGCAGAGTCAGTTGAGAGCCATCCAAGACTAGATCAGTAGTGAGGCCCGGACATTGCTTGGCAGAGAGAAGTTCTACGGCTTCCCTGCCTACCTTCTGGGCGTGCCCTGGAAGGTCCATATTCTTAACAGCTTCCCATCCTGCAGAAGCGAAATCTCCTCCCGATGAGTCGGGATAAGAACGCCTTTGAAGCTCGCCCCTATCGGCCGCCATAGCGTCAATACCCGCTCCGGTCTCATATTTGACCTGCTCTACGTAGCTGCCTTCTGTGGACGCAAACACCTTGTCCTCCCGAAGGGCCATGGTGCTCGCCGATGCTATCCTAACGCCCTTTTCTTGCCGCATGAGCCTGTCAGCCTCAAGCAAGAGCTCGATCTTCTCCTCGGCCTTCACCTGGAACGGGTCTTCCTCCACCTTGGATTCCCACTTGGCAACAACGGGTTCCAGTGGGGCGAGTTCGACGTCTCTGCTCCTTTTGACCATAGCCGACGCCCTAGCGATAGAGACGGCTTCCTGCGTGACTCTCTGGATCTCGGGTTCGGTGATAAGAGCGCTAGAGGAGAACCCCCAAGCACCTTGGTACAACACCCGTACTCCGAAGCCTTTGCTCCGGGACGAGGCCAGGGAATCAACATTACCGTTCCTGGTACGCACGCGTTCCTGTTCCGTATCAAGGACACGGATATCCGCGTACGATGCCCCGAGCTCCCTAGCTCGGTCCAGAGCTTTCCTGGTAAGATCCTTCACGTGGGGCCACACCTCCCGCAAAGATATTTGACTTCTGTACGCTTACGACGCATCCCGGGCAATTCCCTTCTTTCGGTATAGTCTTACTACGCTTAGCGAACTTTCTTGGATATAAGAGGTATTAAGCCACAAACGTAGAAAGATAGTTATTTAGGGAGAGTCTCGGATTAAGCGTTTCAAGGCATCTATTGGAGGGACCCATGTCTAGAGAAAACCCAGCGGTAGTTCAAAGCGACGGCTCAATACTGCTTGAGGTAGAGAACCCGGCGTACGAAAGCGCCAGGGATAGCCTCATGCGGTTTTCCGACTTGGTCAAAAGCCCTGAGTACATCCACACCTACAGATTGTCGCCTTTGTCTTTGTGGAACGCTGCTTCGTGCGGGCTGTCGGCGGGCGAAGTCCTAAGAAGTCTTGCGGAGTATTCGCGGTACCCTGTACCCCAAAACATAAAGACCTACATTGAAGACACTATGGGGAAGTACGGAATACTGAGGCTGGAGAGCGACAAAGGCGCTCTCTTCCTGCACTCTCAAGACCCACTGGTTACAGAGGAAATCAAACGATCCGAGAAAACGCTCCCTTACATCCAGGAAGTAATATCAGACACTTGCTTGGTCATAGAGCCTCACGCCAGAGGCCCCCTAAAGCAAGCCCTCATCAAAATGGGTTACCCCTGCCAGGATCTGGCTGGGTACCGTCCGGGCGATTCCCTGGAGTTGTCCCTTAAAAGCGTCACATCCTCGGGAAAGCCGTTCTCCCTGAGACCTTATCAAGAGGCTGCCTGCGACGGGTTTTGGGCCGGCGGCGGAATACATGGGGGAAGCGGAGTCATAGTCCTTCCGTGCGGAGCGGGAAAGACCATAGTTGGCATGGGCGTAATGGAAAAGGTCTCCATGCATACCCTTATTCTCACTACCAACGTAGTGGCGCTGCGCCAGTGGATAAGTGAGCTTCTGGACAAGACTAGCCTGACTCAGGATATGGTTAAGGAATATAGCGGTGAGACCAAGGAAATCGGTCCTGTGACAGTGACCACATATCAAATACTTACCTACCGGAGGAAAGACGGCGAGGGCGACTACCCTCATTTCGACCTCTTCCAAAAGGGAAACTGGGGTCTCATCATTTACGACGAGGTTCACCTTTTGCCCGCTCCGGTGTTTAGGATCACCGCAGACTTGCAGGCTAGGCGACGCCTTGGCCTTACGGCTACCTTGGTGAGGGAAGACGGCCGAGAAGATGAAGTGTTCAGCCTAATAGGGCCAAAGAAATTCGACAAACCCTGGAAAGAGCTGGAGGAACAGAATTGGATCGCCCAAGCTCACTGCCACGAGCTTCGCGTAGACCTGTCTACCGAAGACAGGCTTGCATACGCTGTGGCCGGCGAGAGGGACAAGTACAGAATCGCAGCCACAAACGCCAACAAGATACCCGTGCTAGAGGAGATCTTGGCGCGCCACAAGTCAGATCAAGTGCTAGTAATAGGCCAATACCTAGATCAACTGGAAACCATCTCCAAAACCCTTGGTGCGCCGCTTTTGTACGGGCAGACTCCCAATGCCGAAAGGGAAGCGCTCTATTCCGCGTTCAAGCAAGGGCGGCTAAAGACCCTTGTGGTCTCTAAAGTGGCGAATTTCTCGGTGGATCTTCCCGACGCCAATGTGGCTATCCAGGTCTCGGGCACCTTTGGCTCCCGTCAAGAGGAAGCCCAGCGCCTAGGAAGGATATTGAGGCCTAAGCCCCAAGGGGAAAGCGCAACTTTTTACTCGCTGGTCACAAGAAACACCAAAGACCAAGTCTTTTCCCAGAAACGGCAGCTCTTTTTGACCGAGCAAGGGTACAAGTACACCATTTGGGAATCCGAACATTTCATCCAGTCTACTGAGGAGACGACATAGAATGATACTCTATGAAGCTCTTCTTTCAACTTCGGCGGAAAGAGTTCGATCGATTGCGGCTTTCTATGGCATTTCGCCTCCTGAGTGCCCTGAGGCTTCGGAGTCCCCTGAGGCTCTTCTTGCCCGGAAAGTCGCATCTCACCTTCTGATACCTGCCAACGCAGTAGTGGCCATGAACGGACTCAACCAAGAGGAAGTCCTGGCGTTGAGGCTAATCACGGTGGCCGCCGGGGGGCTCGGGGTTGTTGTGGAGCAGTGCCATCAGAAGCTTAATCAGCTCTCGAGAAAGTGGCGGCGAAATGGCGCCAAGGTCATAGAGGCCCTGATCTCCCGCGGGCTAGTGTTTACCAGGAGAGAAGACTACAGACACGTCTACTTCGTTCCTTCCGATTTGGGCCCGGTGCTGGCCAGTTTCTTCCTTTCGGACATCTTCAGGGCAGCTGCTATTGATGATGCCAGATTCACTCCTAGGCACCACTCCGACATGGCTTCGCCGCTTAGGCACATGTGTCTATTCTTGTCCTATCTGCGGAAAAACGAGGTCAAACTGACCCAGGCAGGCACCATGTTCAAGAAGGCGCAGAATGACATTTCAGTCCTCATTGAGGAAGAACAGGCTACTATCGACGAGTCTCTGTTTCCGGTGAGGTACCCGCCGCGACTGGCTTTTCTGCTGTACTTCGCCAAGTCTGGCAACCTAGTTGAAGAACGTGGCGGGTTCTTGCGATTAGGACCGAGGGCTCTGGAATGGATGAAGACATCTTACAGGGAATGGCGCCAGGATCTGTTCGAGTATTGGCGCTCCTCTTTTATGGCCTTAGACGTCGATTTGCAGACCCTTCTTTGGATCATCCTGAAGGCGCCCGAGGGATCAGTTCTATCCATGGAGATCCTCTTGACCGAAATGGATACGCTTTCCACAAGCCATTCGTCCCACGGTCTGAACCTTAGAGTTGAGAGAAACCTCATCGATTTCCTCGAGTACTTCGGCGGGCTCGAGGTGGCTACCAACATAAACGGGACGTACGTGAGACCGACACCTCTTGGCAGAGCCCTGTTCGAAAAGGAACACCAATGGCCTGAGGAACACTTCGACGAGCACGTGTATGTACAATCCAACTTCGATGTGCTTGTTCCGTGCACAATCGCCCCGAGGCTATTGTGGTCGGTTGATGCCTTCGCCGAGTTGGTGAAGCCCGACCATATGATGGTGTACAGACTCACTCGCAACTCGGTATACCATGCGCTGGTTCATTCCTACACGCCCGGAACCATCCAAGAGTTCCTGAGTGCGCATTCTAAAGTCCCTGTGCCTCAGAATGTCGAGTACTCAATATCCCATTGGGGTACCTCCTACGGACGAATTGAATTCGAGGACACGATCCTCATGAAGTGTGACGCAGCGGAACTCGCTGACGAACTCATGCTTTCGCCCAAGATACGCCCTTACCTAAAAGGACGGGTGGGTCCATGCCATCTGGTAGTAGACAGAGCATCCTACGATCAGCTTGTAAACGCTTTGTCTGAAGAAGGCTATATGCCCAAGATAGGGGGCAAGACTCAGTTCAATCCCGAAATAGCCGGTCAAACGAGGTAGGATAGGGCCTGCCTTATGGGCAGATACCTTCCCGTTTCACAGGCGGTTTTGTCGTAATTGTGGAGCCAGAAGAAGGAAAGCCCCAACGAGCCAAGACCAAACGCCGCACCCCAAAGAGAGCCATTCCCCAGAAAACTCCCTAAAAACCAACCGAGCCCTAACCCGGCTAGGAGCGCCAAAACAGGCACTATGTATATGAAGAACGACAACCTGAGATAGTCTCTGTTGGCCATCTCCAATTCAACTTTGTCTCCTGGCTTGACTTCTCCTATGGGGAGAGCTTCTATAATGAGCGTGTCGTTGTCCCCAAATCTTACATGGGCGTGAGAGCACTGACCGCAGCTAGCGCAAGCTTCGGTTTTCTTGACCGAAACCGTGATCCTGCGGGCTCCCACCGATACGACGGTTCCAATCTCCCTCAAGAGATCCCTCCTAAAGACCCCGTCTAGAACAATATCTTATGCCGTTTCCACCCAACGTTAAGCACGAGCCCCACGGCGAAGGAGTTAACTAACAGCGCTGAGCCTCCGTGGCTCAAGAACGGCAAAGGCACGCCGGTGACCGGCATTATGCCCATAGTCATCCCCAAATTGACTATGAGGTGGAAGGAAAACATGGACAGCACTCCGCCTGCAACCATTGTCCCTTCCCTATCAGAGGCCCCGATTGCCGCCAGAAGGCAGCGGAATAGTATCAGCATATAGATGCCAAGAACCGCCATAGACCCGACAAAACCCAATTCTTCGCCTACAACCGAGAACACGAAGTCTGTGTGCTGCACCGGTATGAAGTCTAGGCGGTTCTGGGTGCCTCGGCCGAGACCCTTCCCCCATATGGCTCCAGAACCTATAGCTATTTTGGACTGAATGACTTGATAACCCTTGCCCAAAGGGTCCTCATTTGCGCGAAACAGGGAGACTATCCTGCCTACTTGGTAATCCTGAATGGGAAGAGGCATTCCGGTGTAGATATGCAGGAGAATCATGGCAGCTAGTATGGATGCACACAAAGCCCCGAACTTCACAACACTTTTCCCAGGTGTGCCGCTAAAGTACAGGATACCTGTGGTTGCCGCTATTATGACAAGAGCGGTCCCAAGGTCGGGCTCTTTCAAGATGAGCAACAGAGGCACAAAGACCCAACCATAGTAGAAAACCAAATCCCAGAAAGTCTCAGGGGGGGCTTCGGACCGGGAGACAACCCGTGCCGAGAAAAGGATCATGACCACCTTGGCAAGCTCTGAAGGCTGAAGGTCAAAAAATGGCAGAGGAATCCATCGCGTAGCCCCGTCTACAGTCTTGCCCACAAAAAGAACTGCCACCAATAGAGCGACTGTTGCTCCATAGAGCCAAGGCGCCAGGCTCACCAAGTCGCTGTAGTCAACAAAGGTCCCGAGCAGGAGGACAGCTATAGAAGTAACCACAAGTAGCGCTTGTTTCTTCATCCAGTAATGGTCCTGACTTCCGTGGGTGGCGCTGTCGATCAGGGGCAACGAGAGAATATTCAGAAGTAGCACAGCGACTAGAAGATACCAGTCGATGCGCCTGACTATCCGGCGCTCAATACGGACGCTGGGTAATTCGATCGTTTGTCATTCCGCCCCTTTTAACCGAAACCACAGGAATGCTCGCAACCAAAGCCTTCTTGCTGTCGATATCTTTCCAACTGAACTCAATGCCTGACCGGTCGATTTCGACGTACTTGGAGATAGCCAAGATGACGTCGTCTTTCATCTGCTCCAAGGCTCGGGGCGCCAAGGATATCCGATCCTGCATCAGCACCAAGCGCAGCCTGTCCTTGGCCACATCCTTAGGAGTGGACTTCCTCCCAAACCAGTTGAACACGGCTATCCCCCCTTAAGTGAGCTTTACCATCCTTTTGAATCTATCCCATAAGGTCTCTTTCTCTGTTAGATCCAGTAGCGGCACGTCTTCTCCCATGAGCCGCCGGGCGATGTTTCTAAAGGCT
This sequence comes from Bacillota bacterium, assembly GCA_040771825.1. Taxonomy (GTDB): domain Bacteria; phylum Bacillota; class Sulfobacillia; order Fermentithermobacillales; family Fermentithermobacillaceae; genus JAXGZG01. Next base: position 24,013 of record JAXGZG010000002.1, read on the forward strand.
AGCCCCGCCCTAGACGCCTCGCTCAGAACCGCAGGTTCTCCCCGGTTGGTGGATACTACTATGTACTCGTCATCGGGCACTACCCCAAGAAGGTCAATGGCCAGAATGTCTGTGATATCAGGGATATCCATCATATCCCCCCTGGCCATCATCTTGGGCTTAATCCTGTTGATGACAAGATCCGGCCTCTCTAGTCCCGTAGACTCCACAAGTCCTATTACTCTGTCAGCATCTCTCACAGCCGATACCTCAGGGGTAGTTACGATAACAGCTTTGTCAGCTCCGGCTACAGCATTCTGAAACCCTTGTCCGATCCCGGCCGGGCAATCTATGAGCACGAATTCGTACTCCCCCTTGATTGCCTCGATCAGCTCATTCATCTGTTCAGGTTTGACCGCGTTGGTATCTTTGGTCTGGGCTGCGGGCAAGAGAAACAGACCATCAATACGCTTGTCCTTGATTAGAGCTTGCCTCAATTTGCAGTAGCCTTCAACAACATCAACCAGATCGTAGACTATCCGGTTCTCAAGCCCCATGACTACATCCAGGTTTCGCAGGCCGATATCGGCGTCAACCATTACGACCCTGTTGCCCAAAGAAGCAAGGGCCGCACCTAGGTTGGCGCAGGTTGTGGTCTTGCCCACTCCTCCCTTGCCTGAAGCAATTACTATTGCCTGGCTCAATGCTCTCCCTCCCATCGAGTGCCCTCCAGCGGTTCAACTACGATTATCCCATCCTTTAGCCTAGCTACTTCAGGTTCTCTTGCTAGCGAAGAACCATCCTCCGGTGGGCGCCCTATGACATCGGCGATCCGCAGCTGCGTAGGCGCCAGACGAAAAGCCACAACCGAAACACCTGTGTCCCCGTCTGCTCCGGCGTGAGCTAATCCCCTCAAAGACCCCAGAACCGCAATATCGCCTGTGGCCCGTATCTCTGCTCCTGGGTTCACGTCTCCCATAACTACAACATTTCCCTCATAGGCGATCCTTTGACCCGACCTGAGAGTACCTTTGTGCAACAAGGTCCCCGGAAGGCCGCCCGAAGTCCCGGGTCGCCTTGTACCCGCCTCTTTCCTAGCAGGAGTAGTCACTACCGGGGGTTCTCTTCTGGCATCCCCTTGAGATTGGACCGTCACCGGACTCTCATGAACGATTCTTTTGAGCCTGAGCCCGTAAGGATAGGCCAGTATGTGCTGAACCTCAAGAACCTCTTCTAAAGACAATTGGGCAGTGCCCGTATCCAAGGTCACCTCTGACCCGTGAAAGAAATACTCGGCTTTCTTGAGATGCTCTTTGAGCTTCTCCTTGAGCACAGAAAACTCCTGACTGTCATTGAATGTCAGATAAAGCCCGTCCTTGACTCCTTTGAAAATAACATCTTGTTCTTCCCTCAAAAGCCACACCCCCCGCCTAACGTTGCTCTGCCCGGTCCGTCGCATCGGACTTGGAAGAAACATAGGCGTTAAAAATCGCCCTGGCCACAGGCGCCGCCACGGCCGAACCCGAACCGCCCTGGTCTACTACGACTGCAACGGCGATTTCGGGGTCTTCATACGGCCCAAATCCCACAAACCAAGCGTGACTCTTTCCCAGTGGATTCTCTGCCGTCCCTGTTTTCCCTGCCACTCTAACTGGCAGGTCCCAGAATGCCCAGTAAGCGGTGCCTTTACTTTGGGACGTGACTTCCATCATACCTTGTTTAACCGTATCTAGCACGCTTTGGTCTGCATCCAAAGTCCCAACGACTTCTGGAGGGAATTGGGCCACCACGTTGCCAGTGGAGTCAGTAATGTGACTCGCCAGCCGCGGCCTCATCCTGACGCCATCGTTGGCTATGGCCTGAGTAGCAGAAGCCATCTGTATTGGGGTATCCAGGTGAAAAACTTGCCCCATGGCCGCCATCATGTGTTCGGAGTACAGAAATTCAGGTTGCGCCACCCGGCCTTCAGCGTAAGCCGCAGCCTTCCATTTGGTGCTGGGCACGGTGCCGTAGTATTCACCTAAGAGATCGACTCCGGTCCTTGCTCCGAGACCGAGATCCTCGGCGTACTTGGCTATGGCGTCAACCCCTAGACGCCTTCCCATTTCGTAGAAGTAGACGTTACACGAGACCGCTAAAGCGTCAACCATGTTCACGTACCCATGCCCCCCCGCCCTGTGGCAGGGCAAGGACGGCACAAGAGGGTGATAGCCCGGGTCATAGAAACTTTCTGCGGCTGTAACCTTTCCCTCAGCCAGGGCTGCCACAGCTGTAATAATCTTAAATGTGGACCCCGGGGGATAGAGCCCTGTGATTGCCAGGTTGGAGAATCGCCATTGCCCGGTTTTTACGTAAGTATTGAGATCCTGTTGGCTTATGCCCGTAACCAGCCTGTTGGCGTCAAAACCCGGACATGACGCCATGGCCAAGACCCCGCCGGTCTTGACATCTAGAACTACTGCCGCGCCGGTTTTCGCCGAGGTGCTGTCTTCCAAGGCTTTCCCTAGGGCTTCTTCGGCGGCACGCTGCATCTGTACATCCAGGTTCAGATGCACATCGAAGCCGGATTCGGGCTCTATACCCGGCCCCACATTTCCGGTGGGGCGTCCAATATTGTCGACTTCTACTTGATAGCCCCCGTTTTTCCCTCTAAGATACTGCTGGTAGAATGCTTCAAGCCCCTGCTGCCCTATGATGTCGCCCATGCTATAGCCGGCCCATTTGGTGTCCCCTAACTGCTCGCCTGTTATCTCGCTAACGTATCCTAGGACAGGAGAAGCCAACTCGCCGCCGGGGTAAAAACGGATGGGTTCCGGTTCGATAAACACGCCCGGAAGGTTAGGAGCGTCTTCCACAATAGCTATATAGCGTTGGGAGTCTATGTCCTTTGCTATAGGTATGGGCTCGAAGTACCTTCCTGCATACTTCCTGACCTTGTTCTCTATCTCCGATTTGTCCATGCCCAGGATCTCGCCGAGTCGCGGAAGCGCGATCTCTGCCTTCTCTTGGTCCAGGTACCAGTAGTAGACCGAAAATGACGGACGCGAGGTGACTAGGAGCTCCCCGTCTCTTGCCACAATGTCTCCCCTGGGCGCCGGGATAGGAGTAATCCTTATGTAGTTTTCGGTGGATAATCGCCTGTAATCTTCACCTTGCACCACTTGAAGATTGACCAGTTGGCCCGCCAGCACGACGAAGATGAGCCCGACAATAACCACAAATGTATCGCGCCTAGATTTGAGCTCGGACTCGGTTAGTTGCTGGCCTCCTGCGGTATCGTCCCTTCGGTACCTACTCACGCCAACATCCCCCTGCCCCGGGAGTCCTCTGGGAGGAAAAATCGCGCTCCAAGCCGTGAGATACCATTGAGCGCCCAGTTAATGGGAAGCACTAGGGCCAAAGACCACAAGACCGTGTTGACCAGGACGCCTCGGAAGAACGAAGGGCTGAGCGGAAAACCCAGAGAACGGATCACGCCAAATGCGGCGATATCGCCCACCACAGAGGCCACAACCGACAATGTGAGCCTAGAAGCCGGCGCATCAGGGTTCACGGCCCTAGCCCCCAAAGATACCGCGCCCGCCGCCAAAGCCAAAGATATGGCCCTTACTCCACGGATCCGCCAGGCTATTAGATCCTCCAAGAGGCCTGCCAAGAACCCGGCAGGAAGAGCGTTCCAAACATCGCAAGTCAGCCCAATACATACTGCCAGCACTATGAGAAGGTCGGGCCTCTGCCCGCTGGGGAAGATTACGAACTCCATAACCTTAAGCAAGGGAACCAAAAACAGGGCAGGTATCACAGTTAGGATTTCTCGCCTAGTCATTGTTTCATCACCAAGACTTCCTCTAGATGCTCCATGTCGGAAGCGGGCTTGACTAGAGCCTCTCTGATCAGCCCTGGCTTAGGAACATACACTGACACAACTTCACCTATGAGAATCCCCTCTTGGAACTTGCTGCCGACACCGGAGGTAAGCACTCTGTCTCCGGGTCTTACATCGGCATCTTTGGAAAACAACCGCAGAACAAGATTCTTGGGATCGCCGGTCCCCAAAATCACGCCGCAATCCCTAGTACGCTCCGAGATCGCTCCAACTCCGCTTTCAGGGTCGGTGATGAGGAGCACCGTCGAGGACTGACGGTCCACAGACAAGATGCGGCCCACTAACCCGCTGCTAGATACTACAACCGAGTCAGCTTTGGCTCCGTCGTCCTGTCCTAGGGAGATAGCTAGCGTAGAAAACCATTTGACAGGGTTTCGCCCAATAATCTCGGCCACCATATACTCGGCGGGCGCGTTTTCCGCAAATTCAAGCAGATCACGTAAGCGGGCATTTTCCTGGCGCAGATCAGCCACTAGGGCACGAAGGTATTCCAGCGTCTCCATCTGCCGGGACAAACGCCGGTTCTCCTCCATTAGAACCTCCTTAGAGGCGGTCATGGCGGTCCATTCCTCATATGTTGCCCGGATACTGGCAAAGCTTTGGTACAGAGGCTTGGCCCATTTCAAGAAGAGCGAACTCCACCAAGAGTCCCCGCCTACCGTTTTGCCGGTGATGTTCAGTACAGAAACAGAGGCGGCCACAAGTATCACCAGAGTGATTGCCTTCCTATAGGGTAGCTGCCGCCTCACATTATCCCATCCTTAGCACAGAGTCTTATTGCCTGGCTCTCCTGGAGGAAGCCAACACTTTCCTCAGCATGACCGGGTCTTCAAGCATACACCCTGTGCCCTTAGCCACCGCGCTCATGGGCTCGTCCACTATGTGTACAGGCATTCCTGTTTCCAGAGAGATGAGTCTGTCTAAGCCCTTAAGACAAGAACCTCCGCCAGTCATGACTATGCCCCGATCCATGATGTCCGCCGCGAGCTCAGGAGGCGTGCGCTCCAGAGTCCCTTTTATGGCGTCGATGATGGCGCCAACCGGTTCCGACAAAGCTTTTCGGATCTCGCGGGAGTCAATGGTTATGGTCCTAGGGAGGCCCGTAACTAGGTCACGCCCTCTTATCTCGGTGCTCTGCTCCTCATCAAGTTCAAAAGCCGAGCCTATGACTACCTTAACTTCCTCGGCCGTGCGTTCGCCTACAAGAAGGTTGTAGGCTCTCTTGACGTAGTTCACTACGGCATCGTCAAGCTCATCTCCGCCCACTCTGATGGATCTAGAAGTCACAATGCCCTCTAGGGAGATGACCGCAACCTCGCACGTTCCACCGCCGATATCCACAACCATGTTGCCTGTGGGTTCGTCAACGGGCAACCCGGCTCCCACAGCAGCGGCCATGGGCTCAGGAACCGTCTCGGCGTCTCTCGCCCCGGCGGATTCAGCGGCATCAATGACCGCCCTTCTCTCAACTTCGGTGCAGCCTGACGGCACCGCCACCAGAACGAAAGGTTTGAGGATACGGCGCTTGTAGGCTTTCCTGATGAAATATCTCATCATAGCCTGAGTAATATCAAAATCCGCAATGACCCCATCTTTCATGGGCCTGACAGCGATGATGTTGCCGGGAGTCCGACCGATCATGCGCTTGGCTTCGGTGCCCACCGCCAAGACTTCTTTTGAATCGGCGTTGATGGCTACCACAGAGGGTTCCATCAGGACAACACCCTTCCCCCTGACATGAACCAGCGTGTTTGCTGTCCCCAGGTCTATGCCAATATCCTTGCTGAGGTAGTTATAGAGCCACTGCACCGTACCCACTCTCCTTTTTGCTGCCTAAATCGCGACTTTCAAAACCAACTGGGAGACGACTCTCTGATACTGACATATGACCTTGCGGCCACGACAACGTGATCCAGAACGTGGATACCCAGAAGCCTTCCGGCCTCTGCCAACCTTCTCGTGACATCCATATCGTCATCGCTAGGGCTCGGGTCGCCGCTGGGATGGTTGTGCACCAAGATAATTGCTTTAGCGCTCTTCTTTATGCAGTTCCTGAATATTTCCCTGGGATGCACTATGGAAGCATCCAGACTCCCAACGGAAATCAATTCGATGCCGGTAATCTGGTGCCTGGCGTTGAGAGTTAGTATCCAGAAGTGCTCCCGGTCTAACCCTTCTGCGTGAGAGCGCACATAATCGTAGACTTCTTTGCCCCGCCTCACCGTAACCGGTTTTCCTGCTTGCTCTTGGGGGTGCCAAAGCCTTCTGGCAATCTCAGCGGCAGCCCTTAAGCGCGCCACCTTAGCAGGGCCGATTCCAGAAACCACCCGGATCTCCTCATCACAAGCACCGGTCAAAAACCCAAGACTCGTCCCATACATACTTTGGCTGAGCGACACTATCCTGCGTGCCAGTTGGAGCGCGGATTCGCCTGAGCGCCCGGTGCCCACCAGTATGGCAACCACTTCCGCGTCAGACAGCGCTCTTGGCCCAAGACGGGCCATTCTCTCTCTGGGCCTGTCCTCTGGCGGCCAGTCCCTGATCGTCAACCGTTCTGAAGATATGATTGACTCCTCCTTCTAGGGGCGCCCTTCGCAGCAATCGCACCCATAGATCGGAATACGCCAACATCAGAAGTCACCGGGTTTGACCCCCGCATCCCTAAAGAGGCCATACACTTTGGGAAGCGGAAGACCGATGACGCTGGAATAATCTCCTTCTATCCGCCGGATAAAGAAAGCGCCTATGCCCTGCAAGGCGTAGGCTCCAGCCTTGCCCATGGGCTCTTTGGTGGAGACATACCACGCCACTTCTTCATCGTCCATAGATCTGAAGGTAACCTCAGTACAATCCCAATCGGCGGCTATCTTCTTGGTCTTGGGATCGTACAGCGCTACGCCTGTGTATACCTGATGAGTCTTCCCTGAGAGGCGCCTTAACATCTCCTCGGCTTCTTCTGCATCTCCCGGTTTTCCCAGGACGTCGCCGCAGATGCTAACCACGGTGTCAGCACCTAAGACATAGTCCCCTGGATACTCCAAAGAGACAGCGCCAACCTTTCGCCGAGAAAGAGCCACCACTAGAGCGGCAGGGTCTCGCCTATCACTGTCATAGGTTTCGTCCACGCTGGACGGAGCGATTTCGGGAACTACGCCCACCGCCCTAAGAAGATCCCTGCGCCTCTCCGATTCAGAAGCCAAGATAAGCCTCAAAAACGCCTCACCGTCCGAGAATGAGGATCAAAAGCAAAACCACGATTGCACCCGCCAGGTTCAGGTGTAGGGTAAACCCCAAGGAAAACGTTACTACGTTAAGGTCCAGCACAAACGGTGGCTGAACCCCTACCGTAAAACCTTGAGACAGAATAGGGGCTACTCCTGATAACACTTCGCCCACAACGCTCCCTACTATGGCCCCTGCAGTTAGAGCGATGATCAGTAACCAAGTTCGGGTTTGCCTTCTCATAGGACGTCCTCCCAAATTATACCAATATATGTTCTCGCTATCCACCGGTTTCTATGCGTACAAAGCGTCCTAACTGCAATATTATTTGAACTCGAATTTATCCACAAGACCCTGCAAGACCATATTTCCGTCCTCCATGGCATATATCGCTCCCGCACCCTCAAACTTCGACACCAGTTGGGCGCCTGCCTCGGGGCCCAAAATAAAGAGAGATGTTGACATTCCGTCTGCATCGGTTGACGAAGGAAGGAACACGGCAGTTCCACGGATTCCCTTAACCGGATACCCTGTTTTGGGGTCGATGACATGGTGGTAGCGAACCCCGTTCTCCACGAAGAACCTTTGGTAGTCGCCTGACCCAACAATAGCCATGTCTTTGGCGGGGATAATCCCAAGGAACTCCTCAGGTTCTCTAGGATCGGTCACAGCAACTCTCCAGGGGCTCCCGTCAGGTTTCAGACCTTTGGCATACACGTTGCCACCGGCGTTTATGAGAAATGAAGACACGCCCATGCCGCCCATGACCTCGACCATCTTGTCGACGGCGTAACCTTTGGCAATGCCTCCAAGGTCTATGGCCATTCCTCTCTCGGCTATGTATATCGTGCTATCATCGGGGTTGACCTGTACCTTGGTGTAGTCCACCAAATGGAGCGCCTGCCTTATCTCCTGAGGACCGGGTACCCTCTTGGTTTCTTGCCCGAAACCCCACAAGGACATGACGGGCAAGATGGTGGGGTCGAAGGCACCGCCTGTAATGTTTGCAAAGTAAAGTGCCCTCTCTACCACGTATAGTGTGTCAGGAGAAACCTCAACCGGTTTTTGCCCCGCGTCCCTATTAACGGCAAATACCTCAGATGCGGGGTTAAAGGCGCTCAGAAGGGCATCAAGCCTCCTCATTTCCTGGATTGCCGCATCAATGGCCGAGGCTGCATTACGGCCATAGGCCTTGATGGAGACGTCGGTATCCATGATGCCGTATGCCACTTTCTCAACAGGGCGACGACCTGACAGAATTGTGTACCCTAGGATAGACAGGGCCGCAAGCCCCAGTAGGACGATGCCCAAAAACGGTGTGCCCCGGCCTCTTTTACGAGCGTCTAGGCTAGAGCCTCTCACTTCGCCACCTCCCAGAAGAATAAGCATATCCGCCGGAGCAAGACGCATCCGGCGGACTTAGTTTCGTGCTCCAGATCCAGACTCCTCCTACGAAGCTGCGTCAACCTTTCTCTTTGTCCACGATATGACTTTAACCGGGCATTTCGCAAAGCAGATGCCACAGTTCTTGCAGGCCGAATAATCGATCTTGGCCAAAGTGCCCCTATCCATAAATCTGCACTTCTCCGGGCAAGATCTGACGCAAATAGCGCACCCGATGCACCCGGCCTTGCAGTGCTTCCGCACGGTCGGCCCTCTGTCGTAAGAGTGGCAACGCATGTCCACCTCTTGACTGGAGGGGGCAACGCCTATTACACCCCGGGGGCACGCCTTGACACACACACCGCACCCGGTGCATTTCGCCTCATCAACCACGGGCAATCCGTTGTCACCCATGCTCATAGCCCCGAAAGGACACGCCCTCACGCAAGACCCCAGGCCAAGGCATCCGTAGGTGCAATACTTGTTGCCGCCCAACATGTTCAAGGCCTCGCAGTCTCTTATCCCTTTGTACTCTGCCACTTCTTCTGAAGCTCCCTGGCAATGGACGACTGCCACCTTAGGCTCTAGAGCTTCGGCGCTTGTGCCCAAAATCTCCGATATCCTCTCGGCTACTGCATTTCCCCCAACGACGCAAGCGTTTACCGGAGCCTTACCTTCGCAAATAGCGACCGCAAGGCCGTAACAGCCCGGAAATCCGCACGCTCCACAGTTGGCCCCGGGCAAGCACGCCGCAACTTCACCTATTCTTGGGTCTTCTTGGACTCTAAACTTGTTGGCGGCTAGGGCCAACAGCACGCCGATTACAAGTCCCGATGCGCCAAGAAACACAGTGGCTTGGACCATGTAAGTTCACCTCTAGTCTACTTGAACAGGCTCTTGAACAAGCCCTGGAAACCCAGGAATGCCAAGGACATGAGACACGTGGACACTAGCGCCAAGGGGAAACCCTTAAGTGCACTAGGTATTTCCATGTACTTCCATCTTTCCCGGATCCCCGCGAATATAAGAATAGCCAAGCTCCAACCTAAGGCACCTGCCAAACCATTGAAAGCGCTCATGAGTACCCCGTAGGTCTCGCCCGCGTTAATCAGGGCGACACCTAGCACCGCGCAGTTTGTGGTGATAAGGGGCAAGTAGATACCCAAAGCTCTGTACAAAGACGGGGCGACCTTCTTGAGGAAGATCTCCACCAACTGCACGAAACCCGCTATCACCAGAATGTATGCGATGGTCCTCATGTACTGGAGCCCAAGAGGCACCAATATGAAATTCTCAAAAGCGGAAGCCACTGCCGAAGCGAAGGTCATGACGAACACGACGGCGCCTGACATGCCCACGGCCGTCTCCATCTGCTCCGACAAACCCACGAACGGACAGAGCCCGAGATACTGCATGAACACGAAGTTGGAGATGAGTATGCCCCCCAACAATATAGAAACCAGTCCCACGGTCATCCCTCCATTCTAAGTAAACTACGCTGCGCGCTTCCTGGCTTCAGAGCGCTGGATAACAATATTAAGGACAGCCATAAGCAATCCCAAAGTCATGAACCCACCTGGAGGGGTCAGCATTACAACCAACGGCTCGAACAAAGGAAGGCTGGGAAATACAGCTGAACCCAGAGTTATCTGCCCTGTACCAAGAAACTCCCTGATAGCGCTTATCACCATAAGGTTCACGGTGAACCCAAGCCCGATCCCAAGCCCATCCAGTAACGATCTGGGAACGGACTCCTTGTAGGCAAACGCTTCAGCCCTTGCGATAATGATGCAATTCACTACGATAAGGGGCACGAAGATGCCCAGAATCTCATACATCGCAGGCAGATATGCCCTCATCACAAGCTCGACGATTACTACAGGGGTCGCTATGAGTATGACGAAAATCGGAATCCGAATCTCGTCAGGGATCACCTTCCTCAGAAGCGACACGAATACATTGGAGAACGCCAGTACAAAGGTAACCGCGACACCCATCCAGAACCCGTTGGCCACCGACGTGGTCACAGCCAGAGTGGGACACATTCCTATAACCAACCTAAACGTCGGATTGGCTTCCACGAATCCTTTAGCAAACTCGCTCACTAGAGACCTCTTTTTCACTCTGAGCTCACCTCCCCACCGCGTTGCGCTTTGCGGCCATGTCATGGGCGTAACCGTAATACCTGGGCACTACAAACCTGTCAATAAGAGGAGTAACCAAGTTCAGAAACAAGATTCCGTAGGTTACCCCTTCGGGGTAGCCGCCCCAAAGCCGTATAAGCAAAGTTATGAAGCCTGCACCGATTCCCATGTATAGTCTGCCCTTGGGAGTAACTGGCGAAGTCACATAGTCGGTAGCCATAAAGAACGCCCCCAACACCGCGCCCCCTAGAAGAACGGCCGTAACGCCGTCTCCTCTGAAAAACTCGCCCGGCTTTCCAAACATCACAGTGCCCACGAAAATAGTTCCCAGGAACCCTAAGGGGATCCGGAAATCGATGACTTTGCGCCATACCAGGTAAAGGCCTCCTAGAACCAGCGCCAGAATGCAGGTCTCGCCCAGTGAACCGGCTCTCTTACCTATCAAAAGATCCATGAGTCCAGGCATTTGCCCAGCACCCGTACCCTTAAATACAGACAAGGGAGTGGCGCTAGATACCGTGTCTCCCGTCAAGGGCGCCAGCCAAGCTCGCGTCATATGCATAGGGTACGCAGCCAGAAGAAATGCTCTTCCGGCCAATGCAGGGTTCACGAAGTTGTTCCCAAGACCGCCAAAAAGCTGCTTGGCCATAACAATGGCGAAAACCGAACCGACCACTGGAACATACAGCGGCACGCCTGGAGGCAGCGTCATGGCCAGAAGCAGCCCCGTGATGGCGGCCGAGTAATCGTTTGTGGTAACCTCGCGCCCGACCGCTTTCTCGTACAAAGCCTCAGCCAGAACCGCAGACAGCGTAGACACGACCATAAGCAATAGAGCCCTAATGCCAAAAAACACTACCGCCGCCGCAGAAGCTGGCAAAAGAGAAATGATGACATCTCCCATTATCCCTTTGACAGTCCTAGGGCTCTTCAGGTGCGGAGACGGCGTGATCACAAGCTTTTCTCCCATGAGTTACCCTCCGTCCTTGCCTCTTACTTACTGCCGGGAAGCCTGAGCTCTCCTTCTGGCCGCAATCCGGGCTTTGGCCAGCTTGATGTTCTGAACCAGAGGCCTCTTCGAGGGGCACTCGTAGGTACAGGCCCCACATTCGCAACAGTCCATGACCCTGTACTTCTCGGCTTCGTCCAGGTACCCGTGCTCAGCCGACAGAGCCATCCAGACGGGCATTAGGTTCATGGGGCAAACCTCGACGCACTTGCCGCACCTGAGACAGGGTTGAACAGGTTCGTCTTTCACTTGGTCCCTAGTCAATACCACTATCCCTGAAGTGCCCTTTATGGTCCAGGAATCAAGATCTCTCAGGGAAGTTCCCATCATGGGTCCCCCCATGATGACCTTTCCGGGCGCCCCCCCAAACCCTCCGGCTCTTTCCACAAGATACGAAATGGGGGTCCCAATGAGGGCTCTAAAGTTGGAAGGCGTCTTAACGCCCTCCCCCGTTACCGTCACAACTCTCTCCACAAGAGGCATGCCAGTTAAGATGGTCGAAGCCATGGCCCGTGCAGTGCCGACGTTGGAGACTATGACTCCCACATCAAGAGGAAGCCCTGGAGGAGGCGGAACTTCCCTTCCCAGAACGACCTGAATGAGTTGCTTCTCTCCGCCTCTGGGATACATGGCCGGCACTACGGCAAGCTCAAGCTCGCCAAAGGGGCGAATCGCCTCTCTCACAACCGCAATAGCCTCAGGCTTATTGTCCTCAATGCACACGATACCGCGATTTACCCCTGCGCCTTTCATAAGGGCCCTAAAGCCAAACACCACCTCATGAGCCTCTTCAACCATTAGCCGCTCGTCGGCGGTAAGGTAAGGTTCGCACTCGATTCCGTTTAGAAGATAGGTGTCTATCTTCTTCTCCGGCGGAGGCGTAAGCTTCACGGCGGCAGGAAAAGCGGCGCCGCCCAAACCCACTAGACCGGCTTCTCGCGCCAGATTGACTATATCTTCCTTGGATATGTCATCTACCGACGACCCTCGAGGCACAACCGACTCGTGCACCTCTTCTTTGCCGTCAGGCTCTATCACTATGGCATCCACCAGACGCCCCTGTATCGGCTGGTACTTTGGCTCCAAAGCCTTGACCTTGCCAGAAGTAGGCGCGTGAACCGAGGCGCTGACCACTCCTTTGGCTTCCGCAACTATCTGGCCTTTCTTGACCAAGTTGCCGGCTTTGACTACGGCATTCGCAGGTGCGCCGGTATGTTGCGAAAGGAAGAGACAAATCTCCTTGGGAGTACCCGCGGCCACGATCTCGGCCCCAGACGAAAACTCTTTTTTGTCGGGAACCCTTACTCCTCCATAACCACGCTTTAGATTGACCACCCGCACCACCTCATCGCTTATTGACAGGGCTTAACAACCGAAACGGTCGCTCATGGCATACACGCATAATTCTAGCCGCTATACACGTCATTCGTCAAACTGTATGATATTTCGCAACCAAACGTAAGGCTGGGGTAGGACCGGCAGATCTTCGTGTGGACGTAACGGCTAGACCTATAATTTCCGTCTGCGACCAGATGGAGGTATCCCCAGTGCATCACGGTACTTAGCCACAGTGCGTCTGGCCATCTGAATGCCGGCTAAAGATAGTTGCCGGGCAATGTCGCCGTCTGATAAGGGAGTCTCGGGGTCTTCCAGGCGGACGATCTCCTCTATCATCTTTCTGACAGAGTGTTGGGACATGTCTTTCCCAGCGCCCGCGACTCGCGAGCTAAACAACATTTTGCAGGGGAATACGCCGTAGAGGGTGTCAACGTACTTCCCGCAGATTGACCTGCTGACGGTGGACTCATGAAGGCGGAGTTCCGAAGCTACGTCTTTCAGGCCCAAAGGCGCAAGGTGCCCCGGACCGTTCCTAAAGAATACCTCCTGTCGCATGACAACGTAGTTCATGACCCTGAGAATGGTCTTTCGCCTTTCCTCAATACTGTGAAGAAGCGACCGGGCTTTCCGAAGCTGATTGGTCAGATATCGCCGGGCCTCATCGTCGCCTGTCTTGAGAAGTTCTATGTAAAATGGGTTCCAACGCACCCTTGGCACGGCGCTGTCGTTGAAAAACGTTATAAAATCGTCACCTATCTGCCGCACGAATACGTCGGGCACGATGTAGGTTAGGCCGCGAGAAGAGAACTTGGCCCCGGGCTTGGGATCCAGACCCAACACCGCGTCCCGCGCTCTCAACACAAGAGATAATGGCACCTTTTCCTCTCGGGCAATTCTCTTGTACCTTCCGGCGCCCAAGTCCTCCAGGTGATTTGCGATAACGTTCTGGGCTAGATCAGTAAGCCCTCGCATTCTGGCCTGTATTCCCAGACACTCTTTGAGGTCCTTAGCAGCAACGCCAGCCGGCTCAAAAGTCTGTACGAGATCGAGAATCCATTGAACCATCTCCCGGGGCCTTCTAGATGAATCGGCAATCTCCTCAGGGGGGCACGAGAGATATCCATTGTCGTCGATGTTTCCGATAATTAGCTCTCCGACTCCCCGCTCTTCCCTTGTGAGACGCAGAAACCCTAACTGGGTTAGAAGGTACTCCCTTAGAGAGGGCTGACTTTCTGGATACGGATCATACCAAAGAGGGCTGCCGGAACCATCTTTTCTCAAGGACCAAGGCAACCGCATATCTTCCGGGTAGCCCAAGCCCTCGTCTTCCCCATCGGGAGCCTCAGGCAGCGGCTCGCCGAGTCTTTCAGTCACCTCCAAGAGAGGATTCCCTTCGGCCTCTTCACGCAAAAAGCCCACAAGTTCCATGGCACCCATCTGCAACACCATGATGGCTTGCCTAACGTCAGGCGTGAGAGAGAGCCTCTGGGTCTGGCTCTGTTCCAGGCCGAATGTGGGCTTCATCGCTACCCCTTCTTAATCTATTGGGCCTATACTCGTCTCTTGCGTCAAGGCAACTTATTCCAAGCTGATTTTCTTGGCAGAGACATCAACGCGCTCCAGGTATATGCCCGTAAAATACTCCAGTTTCTCCTTTAGAGACTCTTGTACGTTTTTCATGACATCAAGGTAGTTCTTGCGGTAGAGAAGAACTAATTCCACATGGACAATAGCCCCTTGGCCCGTGGAAACCACAATCGCCTTAAGCACCCGCTTGACGCCGTCCACCTCAAGACACACCTTTTGGGCTATCTGCATGACCACCGCGTCAGCAATGTAGAAGTGCCCAAAATAGCTGTAGGTGGGCCTCACCACCGACCTTTCCGCTGACGCGTAGCGCCCTGCCCTGGAACGGGTGAACATCTGGAGGGGGTCCACCAGGTATCCTGAAAACGTCTTCTTGACCTCAAAAGTGGGTGCCGGGATCACATGCTTGCCTTCCTGCCGCCTCTGCCACAGTGCCCTATCTATCTCGTCGTTGGTGGCCAGATCTCTGATGCTTAGGTACTCCGCAGGGGAGTTTAGCCCAAGGCGCGACACTATACGGTCTACCATGGTCACCGACGTGCCTAGCACCAGAATCCTAGACGGGCCCAGACCCTCCAAAGCCCCTTTGACTTCTAGAACATGATCGGGTGTGGAGAAAATGGCCCTGCGTATTGCCGCAGTAGTCGTCTCCTCGCGCTTAGCGGACCTGCCCCCAAGAATCCTGGAACCCGCTATCAGAAGACCGTCATCGATAACCGCATCGCAATCCCACTCTTGGGCCACTGCCATGGCTCTATGGGATTTCCCCGTTCCGCTGGGACCCACTAGCGCAATTACCTGTATGTCAGAAAGAATCGGCACTTTTCTTACTTCTTGCCCCTGAAAAGCCACGACAAGCCTCCCTTCTTATTCTGGGCCCCAGTCTCCCGCCCCGAGAGTTCCGCTTGGTCAAGACCCTTGGGAGGGGTCGCGTCTTCCTTTACAAAGCTTCCTACCAGCCTCAAGACCTTCTGTTCGTCCTCAGTGGCGGCGTCTGCCTTGGCCTTGGCCAGAAGGGCCGGCCAGAGGTTTCTAGATATGAAAGCCGAGTTTGACATGGCGAAGTTGGGATCTAGTTCCATAGAAGCGACCCAGTGGCGGAAACCATCCTTGAACTTACCCAAGGCCATAGAAATGGTGCCCGCAAGAAACCTAGCCGATGACTGAATAGGTTTGTGATTCTCGATGCCAGGAATCTCGCCTAGTCTCCCAACAAGACTCTCAGCGATTTCCTCCGCCTCCAGAAGGTTTCCGCTTCGATAGTGCAGCTCCCCTAGAGCCAGGTCAGGTTCGAGAGCCTTGGGGTCTACCCTTTTTATGGACTCCCAGCGGTATATGGCCTCGTGGAAGTCGCCTTCCATCACTGCGGCGATAGCGAGGTTTCGCAGCGCAGGCGTGTATGCGGGCTCGATGGCCACGCACTTCTTCCAGTACTCTGTGGCCTTCTTTACATCTTGCTTTTGGAAATAGGCCAACCCCAGGTTGAACGTGGCGAAAAGATCGTCTGGCTTCTGAAGAAGGACTTTATCCCAAGTCGCTATGGCTTCATCTATCTGACCCGCCGAAGCGTATGCCTCGCCCAAGGTTATCATAGTGACCGTATTCTCTGGTTCTAGTTCGGCGGCCTTCAGAAAACTTTCAACGGATTTCTCAGGTTCCCCAGTGGCTAAGTAACAGAGGCCAACGTTGTAGTGCAACCCCGGGTTTTCGGAACCCAGGCGCTCGGCCCTATGGAGATGAGTCAGAGCCTCCTGGTATTCCTTAGCATCTGTCAGGGAAGCGCCCAGGTTATGCAAGGCCTGCAGATTGGACGGGTCAGTCTCTAGGATCTTCTTCCACTCTTGCATTGCGTCTTGTATTCTTCCTTTGGCGATATACAGTTCGCCCAGCTGTCCTCGGGCCAACGTGTTTCCAGGCGAGAGATTGCGCGCCTTCTCAGTAACCCTAATTGCGCCATCGATGTCTCCCTTAAGAGCCATGATCTTCCCGGTGAAATAAAGAGCGGGGCTGTGGTTCCTGTCTATGGCCACGACTTTTTGGAAACATTCTAACGCCTTGTCTATCTCTTCTGTGTCGGCGTGCAGGATGCCAAGATAGTATTGGGCTTCGGCGTTTCTCTTGTCTTGGCTTATCACTTTGAGCAAGGCTTCCCTAGCCTCATCTTGGCGCCCCATCTTCATGTAGGAAAGGGCCAACTGCAGCCTGGCGGTGGTGTCTCTAGGTCTATTGGCGACTTCTTTCTCAAGATTGGCAATTATGTCGTTTAGGGACTTTTCGTCGATATCCATAATCATCCCCCACTGGCTCCATGGTTGAATCTAGGCTAGAGTTTCTATTTCGTTACCAATAATACCTCTTGACGATTTCTGCTTCAAAACTCTTGACCGGGACTAATCCTACCATAATAATAGGATTTGAGGGGGTGCGAAATGCCATTCAGATTGTCGACACGAGGGCATTACGCTGTGCTCCTCATGTATGAGTTGGCCAAGTCGGGCCGGTCCTATGCGTCTTTGGCAGATATAGCATCCAGACAAAAAGTTTCCCAAGGATACCTGGAGCAAATCGTGAGGCCGCTCCGTGACACAGGGTTGGTAGTGAGCCGGAGGGGCTTTGGCGGAGGCTACTCCTTGGCAAGACCCCCACAAGACATAACTGTGGGTGAAATCGTCAGGGCCGTGGAAGGGCCAGTAATGCCGGTCAAATGCGTATCTGACGCCCCGGTGCCTGATACTTGCCCCGACAACTGTCAGGCTAGAGCTGTATGGCAGAGGGTCGGAGAGGCCATAGACTCGGTCCTAGATTCGTTCACCTTGGAACATCTCGCAAATGAATAGTGGCTAGGCAAGAAGGAGGCCTTTGTCGTGAGTTCAGAAAGGATGTCTACCTCACGCCGGGTGTATCTGGATCACTCGGCCACAACGCCCGTAAGGGCCGAAGCTATGACCGCCATGATGCCTTACTTCTCCAATATGTTTGGGAACGCCTCAAGCATCCACCGCTGGGGCCGAGAAGCCAAGGCAGCCATGGAAGACGCGAGGAAGAAGGTAGCCGACCTCATAGGCGCCACGCCCCAAGAGATCCTGTTCACATCGGGCGGCACCGAGTCAGATAACCTCGCCATCCGGGGCGTTGCCTGGAATAGACAGGGGACCGGGAACCACATCATCACTACTGCCGTAGAGCATCACGCTGTGCTTCATACCTGCGAAACCCTTGAGAAAGACGGGTTCCGGGTTACCTACCTTCCGGTGGACAAGTACGGGATGGTAGACCCAGAGGATGTGCGGAAGTCCGCAACCCAAGACACCATCCTAATATCGGTAATGCACGGCCAGAACGAAGTGGGCACTGTAGAACCAGTGGAGGAAATCGGGAAGATAGCGCGGTCTTTGGACATCCCGTTCCACATAGACGCGGTTCAGAGCGCAGGTAAAGTGCCTGTGGACGTCAAGGCTACGAATATCGACCTGCTGACCATATCCAGCCACAAGATGTATGGGCCCAAAGGCGTAGGCGCCCTTTATGTGAGAAAAGGGATCAAGGTCCGGCCTCAGTCCACCGGCGGAGCTCATGAGCGGGGACTAAGGGCGGGCACCGAGAACGTGGCGGGAATAGTGGGTCTGGGAGAAGCCTGCTATTGGGCCAAGAGAGAGCTCCCGGAAGAGTCGTCTCGCCTTGTGGAGCTTCGGGATTACATGATCCAAGGCATCCTCAATACGATCCCAGATACGGTCCTAAACGGGCATCCCACACAAAGGCTTCCTCACAACGTCAATATAAGCGTCGAAAGAGTAGAGGGAGAATCCATGCTTTTGAACCTGGACCTACTGGGAATCGGCGCTTCGTCGGGATCTGCCTGCACGTCCGGATCCTTGGAGCCCTCCCACGTGCTGTTGGCCATGGGGGTCGGTCACGAACTCGCCCATGGCTCCCTCCGGATGACCCTGGGGCTAAGCACCACCAAAAACGATGTAGATTACGTGTTGTCGGTATTACCCCCTATTGTGAAAAGACTCCGGGACATGTCGGCTCTATAGAACAGAGCACAAAGCGTCATCTGGGAAAGGCGGGGATCGAGGAATGTACAACGACAAGGTCATGGACCATTTCTTCCACCCTAGAAATGTCGGCGAGATCGAAAACCCCGATGGCATTGGGGAAATGGGCAACCCGGTATGCGGGGATGTCATGCGTATTACACTGAAGGTCAAGGACGGACGAATCCAGGACGTGAAGTTCAAGACCTTTGGCTGCGGGGCGGCCATAGCCACCAGTTCGATGGTCACAGAGATGGTGAAAGGGCTTCCCCTAGATGAAGCCATGGCCATCTCCAACAAGGCTGTAGCCGATGCCTTAGGCGGCCTTCCCCCACCCAAGATGCACTGTTCGAATCTGGCTGCCGATGCCCTTCACAAAGCTATAGAAGACTACCGGCAGAAAACGTCGGACTCGTAGATCAGTTGCACCGTAACCGAAGACACGACCGGATCTTCCGGCCGTGTCTTCATTTTTGTCGAGACTACGATACATATAGTAAAAGTGTCGAATCGGAACACATCCTGGAGGATTTGCGTCACACTACTAGAATACTGTCCCAACTGGGGAAGGAAGGACCGAGGTGACCACCTTGCGGAGATTTGGACAAAGCATGGATCGACCTACTAAACGAAGGCGTTCAAGGAAATATCTTGCTTGGGCGCTTTTCTGGTTAATCGCTGTATCGTCCGTGGTACGGCCTGCCATGGCTGCCGAAACTCCCAAAATCGTCCCGCCTTCTTTTCAGGGTTTTAGGGCAAAGGTTGTAGGGGACGTGTGCAACGTCCGGACGGGACCGGGCACATTCTACGCTTGGACCGGGCAGGTGCTGGAAGGGCAATGGGTAGACGTTCTAGGTACCAAAGATGGATGGCACCTAATCAAGTACGGGAGTAAAGAAGCCTACATCGCAGGCTGGCTAATAGATATCGACCTAAAGTCCCACGGCATCAACGCGAGGATCACCAAGACCGACGTAAACGTGAGAGAAAGCCCCAGCCTAGAATCCCGGGTCAAGTTCATGACACAGAGAGGATCAGTCTACTTGGCCGAAGCCAAACGTGGCGACTGGGTTCGAGTTTCTCTTGGGGATGACAGAGGCTGGATACACGAGTCCTTGTTGCAGCTTGAATACTCCCCTGCGCCCGGCGAACCTCCCAAAGACGGCAGCTTGTTGGTGTACCCTTCAGGCAGCAGCCTCAATATCACTCAGACCGCAATGCAGGGCTCTGCAACAGTCGCCAAACTCAATAGAGGCGAGTCTGCTCGCCTAATCTCGTGCCAGGGCTCCTACATAGCCGTAGAGACGGTGCAGGGCATCAGTGGTTGGGTATACGGACCGTCTGCCACCATCACTTCTACTTCCGACAAAGACCTGTCGTTTGGGGTATCAGACGCCTTATGGAGCCTGGGAAAGTACGTCACTGCCGCAGTAACCCATACCGACGTGAACTTCCGCTCAGGGCCCGGGACAACCTATCCCGTTATCGCCTCCCTCCAAAAAGGCGACATTCTCAGAGTCATAGAAAGATCAGGGGATTGGGTTCACGCCGTGTCTCCCAAGGGAGTTACAGGGTGGGTAGCGGCGTGGCTCACAGGCGGCAACAACAAACCGAAATCTCCCGGGTTCTCGGTAACGGTGGATGCACGGGACGCCACTAGAATCCTTACTGTTTCAGGCGACTTTGAGTCTGCTGCAGTGATACCGCAATCTGAGCAGAACGCGCTTATAGTGAGCACCTCCATTTTCTTCCACACCCAGGCGTATCTGCCCGTTAACGCTTACGAGTTCGCGGGCATCGAGGTGAGAACCAGCGACGTAACGGTCAACCTCTTGGACAAGGCGAACTATAAGGTGATTTCCAACACTCCCGGGAAAGTAGTTGTAGAATTCGCTCCGGTAATCACCTCTATAGATATAAAGTCCCAGCCAGACGCCGATGTGCTCACGATCAGCACAGTAGGGTACGCGTGTCCCACAGTGGCAAAGAACGGCGATTCCTTGGATTTCTTCGTCCCGGGCGCATCCTTTGCAGGCCCGCCCGTGTCGTCACAAGGCCAGGCAGTACGCTGCTTGGGGGTCACGCCCCGAGACGGGGGCACAAGCGTCCTATTGGACACCCAGAGTGCGCCCTACCTTCTCAGGAAGAGCGCCAATGTCATCGAGGTTCGTTTCCCCCGAGGGGGGCTGGCAGGAAAGACTATCGTCCTAGACCCCGGTCACGAGACCGATGATCCTGGCGCCATAGGCCCCACAGGGCTTTCTGAGAGAAACGTCAACTGGGAGATTTCCCGGGTAGTCGCCGAAAGGCTGAGGGCGGCAGGCGCCACTGTCTACCTAACACGAGGAGGCTTGTACGAACCATCAGTGCCGCCCTCGGACTTTGCTCCAGGGCCCGACGAGTACAGCGGTTCCCTTGCCAAACGAGCGGCCTGGAGCGGAAAAGCTGATCTTTTCATCTCCTTGCACAACGATTGGAACAGGGACAAGAACGTGGGCGGAACCACATCCTACATCACTAGCGGCACTCTCAACGGATCCGAATCAAGAAGGCTTGCCAACCTCTTGCAAGAGCACATAACGACATATCTGGGGACTAACGACAAGGGCGTGAGAGAGGCCCAGTACTTTGTGACCAGAGAATCCAAATGCCCGGCAGTACTGGTTGAAGTCATGTTCTTGTCAAACCCTCACGAGGAGAATCGCCTGAGGCAGCCCGCTACATGGGATAGCGCAGCAATGGGCATCCTTGGGGCGGTTCAGGAATACTTTGCCCCTTCGCAGGGGTCAGGCAGCCCTCCCTCAGGGATCTGAACTTGTGGGCGGAAACATTTCGGCGAGGGTGACGAAGCGATAGCCCGAGGCTCTTAGGGTGTCTATGATTTCGGGCAACGCCTGTACTGAGCCTGAAAGGTCTTCGCCTGGTCCCCCCGCCGAGTGTTGCAGCACTACCGATCCCGGCGCCACAAGGGGCACCACATTGGATACCACTCGGTCTTTGGGAAGCCCCCGCCAATCCAAGGAGTCTACAGACCACAAAGCCACCCGGTACCCGAGATTCCCGGCCTCTTCCACTAGGGACGGTGAGATGGCGCCATAAGGGGGCCTGAAGAAGCCGGAACCCGATAGCCCAAATTTGGAGAAAACCTCTTCGGTCAGGGACAGTTCCTTGCTAAAGGGATTGCCACCAGCCTTCAGTATCTCGGGGTGTGTGTAGGTATGATTGCCCACAACGTGGCCTTCGTTGATTATCCTCTCCACAACATCGGGATACTCCTCTACTCTGTTGCCTATCAAAAAGAAACTGCCCAAGACATCCTTTTGCTTGAGCACATCCAGAACCTTGGGAGTGTACACCCTGTCGGGGCCGTCGTCAAAAGTGAGGGCTACGACTTTGTCTTTGCCCTTTGCCTCCCGGAGGATCAGGTCAGGGTAAATCCTAGCCAGATCCATCTCTCCCAAAAGCCTGTTGTCCCGTTCGCTGCCTCCTTTGAGCCTCACTTGAGAGAGGTTCCGCCGTGCCTGTGCAAGAGGTCCCGTGTAGTAAGCGAAAGCCGTCACCGCCAGAACAAGTATGATGCCTGACAAGAGGCGCTCGATTTTCTGCCGCAAGAAAACACCCCCGGCACCTAGTGTTTGCCGGGGGCGTTTTTCAAAACCCCACCTAAACCATGCTGGTTCCGGTGAAAGTGAAATCCTTGATCTTGACGCAAGGCAGGACAGGCGTAAAGGTGCTCCACCAGTCCCGAGTCAGCCGCGAAGTCTTGGAGAGGGCCTCCACCCTGGCAAAAGCGTCGATCATGGACTCGGTGAACCGCAAGTTCTTCACCCTTGCCACTATCTCACCATCCTCAATGAGGAACGTGCCATCCCTGGTAGTACCCGTAGCTACCACCCTGGAAGGCTCCGGGCAGTGCGTGTAGTGAAACCTAGTGACCAAAAGCCCGCGTTTGGTGGACTTGATCATCTCGTCTCGGGTGGAGTCTCCCTCAGCCATAAGCATGTAGGCCGGGGTGGGACCCATCCTCCAACCTCTACTGCCTCCCGCATGGCCCGTTGACTTCAGTCCTTCCGCCGCCGCTGAGCGAGAGTCGTAAACCACGCCGCTGGCAACACCCTTGTCGATTATGACGACCTTCTTCTTGGGCATGCCCTCTGAGTCAAAAGACTTGGCCAATCCTCTGAGATCATTGCCATCGTCCCAAATGGTGACGTTATCACCCATAACCTTCTTCCCCATGTTGTAGGCCATAAAGCTTCGCCCCTGTTGCTTAGCTTCGGCACCAAAGGCTATGTAGCCCAGGAATCTGATGAGGTCGGCTAGGGCGTACTCTTCGAATATCGTGTCGTAACGTCCCGGTTCCAAGGTAATAGCTTCAGGGTACAAGGTAGCCTTCTGAAGGGCTTCTTCTGCCACTGTACCAGGGTCGATGTCCCTAACGTCGCGGGTTAGGCGGTCAGCGTATCCGGTGTTGGGACCCGACTCCATAATGGTCCGGAAGAAAGCGTCCGTAGACAGATTATACGCCCGGACACCGGCCGTATTGGCCACTGCGAACTCGTAGGCTGCGGTGTGAAAAGTGCCTGACGCTTGCAGCCCCTTCTGTTTGGCCCTCTCGATGACCACTCCGCAGGCATCTGCCCTGTCTTTTGGTTTAGTGTTGGCGGTGGCCGGAATGTAGGTCACCAGTTCCTGATACGGCTCTGGCTTGGGAAAACCCGGGAATTTGGGATCTTCCCCTGCCATCTGCATGTTCTCTGTGGCGGTCTGCACTGCCCACCTCAAAGAGCCGTCATCCAGAAGGTTAACCGAAGCCGTTCCAGTCTTCTTGCCCTTGGCTACTCTCACGGTCAGGACGTGATTCTGCCGCTTAAGGTTCTGGTGAATGTAGTTCTGAGAGAACCTGGTCAGGCTGAAATCCTCAACCGACAAATTGGCCTCGAGCTCGATGCCTTTGGCGAAGGATGTAACCTTGTCCAGTACTTTCAGGGCATCGTCTTTCCCTATCATTGACCCACACCTACCTTTACCTTCCTGAAGCGCGCAGGCGCAGCGCCGTGACCGACGTGGACAACCTGCACAGGCTCACCCTTTGCGCAGCCGGGAGTTCCCCAAATGTGCCATTCATCTTTGCCTGCCACGGCGTCGCACGAACCCCAGAACTCAGGAGTTATAGCTGTGTGGGCCGGGTTTTTGACCATCCCCACAATAGAGCCATCCTTAATCTCGTAGCCAATCTCCTGTCCAAAATGGAAATTCCACCTCTTGTCATCAAGGCTCCAGCTCTTGGGGGTATCCACAAACACGCCGTGCTTAGTGTCCTTGATGATCTCGTCCAAAGTCCAGTCTCCAGGCTCTAGGTTAATATTGGTCATGCGCACCATGGGGATGTTCTCCCAACCTACCGCCCGGCAAGTGCCGTTGGACTCTTGACCAAACATAGGAGCCAATTCCCGAGAAGTCAGGTAGTCCTTGAAGACACCTTCAACGACCAAATCGGTACGCTGGGCCTCGACACCGTCGTCGTCGAATCCGAAAGTCCCCATTCCGCCGGGTGCCGTGGCGTCCGCCACCAGATGGACAGCAGGGGAACCGTACCGGTAGGTGCCCTTCTTTTCCGGGGTAAGAAACGAAGTACCTGCGTAGGTAGCCTCTTGCCCAAGGACGCGGTCAAGCTCCACCGGGTGCCCGCACGACTCGTGGATCTGAAGAGCGACCATTTCACTGCCCTGGATGAGGTCGGTAACTCCGCCGGGACACTGCGGCGCCTTCAGGAGATCCACGGCCTCCCGTCCCAAGGTCTCGACTTTTGATGGGAGATCGAGCCCCAAAACGAACTCATAGCCGCCGTCAACGTAGTCCGCAAATGAACGAGACTGCACTTCGTTCTGGCCTCTGGCCATCACCTGCACCGATGCTCCGGTGTGGACGGTGGTCTGCTGGATCTGCCGCCCGTCGGTGGACATGAACTCTTTCTCTTCCTTGTAACTCATCATGGAAGCGCTTGCCCTAGAGACGCCGGGCACCTTCATGGCCCGTTGCACCACCTCCGAAAGCAATTCCGCTTTGTCCTCGTTCTTGACGGTGAAGGGATCGATCTTATAGGGAGTCTGCCACTTGGCCCTGAGTGAGTCCAGGGGTGATAGCTTGACCCCATCTCCGATCTTGTACTTGGCCGAAGCTTCGGCTATCCTGACTGCCTCGTCGGCCACCTTCTCGAGACTCCTGGGGTCAAGGTATGGCGTGGCGGAAAATCCCCAGGCTCCATCAACCAGCACCCGCACTCCCAACCCCGTGCTCTTGGATGCTTGCACCTGGGGCGCACCATCGCTTGTTACGGTGATAGGCTGCTGGCTTGTGGTAATGTACCTTGCGTCAGCGTACTCGGCTCCGAGTTTCTGCGCCAACCCCAAGACTTTGTCCAACTCTGTCAACACCTGCGTCTACCTCCTTCGTCTAGAAATCCAAAGCGCTCTCGCAAAGAGCTTTGCAGAGCTTCACGCACTCCTCCAAGTCGCCTAGATCAACCATTTCACAGGGGCTATGGATGTAGCGGCACGGAATGGATATGGCGCCTGTGGGTATTCCTGCCTTGGTCATCTGGATGGCTGCAGAATCGGTACCCCCGCCCTGCAAAACCTCGAGCTGATACCTGATTCCCTGATCTTCCGCTATCTTGACCATGTAGTTCCTAAGAGCAGGCGTGCAAATAAGGCTGGAGTCCTTGACCTTGATAGCTGCGCCGCCCCCCAAAGACACTTCCATAGTCTCGCTCTTGGGAGTATCTCCGGTTCTGGTGACATCTAGGGCGATGCCTACATCTGGGGAAATCCCAAATGCTGCCACACGTGCCCCGCGCAGCCCCACTTCCTCCTGAGTGGCGAATACGGCATAGACGTCGTTGGCCGCTTTCTCCAGGCGTCTCAAGGCTTCTATGATCACAGCGCACGCTACTCTATCGTCAAGAGCTTTGGCTACAATCCGATGGCCAAGCAAGATGGTGGGCTGGAAGAAAGCCGCGCTGTCACCTACCCTAACCTTGATCTCGGCTTCATTCTTATCGCCGGCGCCTATGTCTATGAAGAGTCTGTCCATCTTCATATCTTTGGGGTCTTGTATGCGCTCGCTGCCGATGACTCCAAATGTCCCATTCTCAAAATACACTCTCTGGCCCAAAGCCACAAACGGGTTAACCCCGCCTATGCTTCCAAAGCGCAAGAACCCCTTGTCATCGATATGGGTCACCATGAGCCCGATTTCGTCGGCGTGTGCGTCTAGAAGGACTCTCTTACCCCCACCGGTACCCTTCTTGAGGCAGATGAGGTTACCCAGAGCATCTACCCTGATCTCATCCACATAGGCCTCTACTTCCTTGCGGATAATCTCTCTCACTGACCCCTCAGCGCCCGACGGGCCGTAGGCTTCAGTCAGTCTCTTCACAAGATCCTTCACGGTCTGAAACCTCCTTCAACGCTCTTCAAGAATAGCATCAGAAGACGTAGAGCCGCATCGTAATCGCTCTTGGACATAAGAGCGAAGGGCGTGTGAATGTAGCGGCAAGGAACCGAAATAGAGGCTACAGGACATCCGGATTTCGCTTGATGGATGACGCCCGCATCATTGCCTCCCGAAGTGGCCTCTCTAAACTGAACGGCGATGCCGTTTTCCCGGGCGATTTTCAGAAGGTGGTCGAGCATAGCCCTGTGAACAACTGTGCCCCTATCCATAAAGGACAGTGCGGCGCCCTCCCCTATCCGGGTAGCGTAGAACTCCTTTTGGGTACCCGGGATATCCGCACAGACAGTGCCTTCTAGAGCTATGCCCATGTCCGGTTCCACTCGGTAACCCGCCACCCTAGCTCCACGAAGCCCAACTTCCTCTTGGGTGGCGAACACCGCGTAGACCTGAACGTTTTCCCAAGGCTCCTTCAGCATGTCCAGAAGAAGCGCGCAGCCCACCCTGTCGTCTAGGGCCTTGGCTTTTATGATACCGGGATAGACTTCTTCGTACTCGGTATCAAAAACTGCGTAATCTCCCACCTTAACCTTGCGCTCCGCGTCCTCTTTGGACTTGGCCCCAATGTCAATGTACAACTGGTCTACAGGGATAACAGATTCCCTCTCTCGACGTTCCTGGAGGTGAATGGCCTTGGCTCCAATAACGCCAGGGACCTTGTCTGGGCCTATGAGGATCCGTTTGGACGGGAGAACTGAAGCCGGCACGCCTACGCTCATAAACCTGAGAAAACCATTCTTCTCTATATGGGCTATAAGCAGCCCGACCTCATCCATATGTGCATCCACCAGGACTTTTGGGCCACTTGCACCTTTCTTGGCTATTACGTTTCCCAAGAAGTCGGTCTCGTAAGAAACCCCCATTGAGTCTAGTTCCCGCATAATGGCCGTTCTGACCTCGTCCTCGTTGCCTGCGACTCCCACCAGAGAAGTAAGTTCCCTTAGTTCCATGTGCTCAACTCCTTCACGGTTCCATCGTCGCAAGAGGCGATAAACCTAGCCAGGAGTTTGCCGCCCTTCTCAACGTCGCCCACAGAGAGGGTCTCAACTGATGTGTGCATGTACCGCAGGGGTATTGAGATGAGTCCCGTGGCCACGCCACTTCGGGCCATTTGAATGGCCCAAGCGTCGGTGCCCGTTGGTCCCGGCGCCACTTCGGTTTGGACGGCGATACCCAACTCATCGGCGGCCTTCTTCAGCCCTTTGTAGACTTTGGGATGAATGTTGCCCCCCATACAAAGCGCCGGCCCTTTGCCCAGCATGGTGGTTCGCCACTCGGGAACGCCCGGAGTCTCGCCGTGACACACATCGATAGCCACTCCAATGTCGGGCTCTATACCGTAAGCAGATACGGTGGCGCCTTTTAGGCCCACCTCCTCCTGGGTGGTGGCCACAGCGTACACATCGGACCTCACTTTGTACTGTTGCAGCTCAGCTAGACACACCAGGATAAGACCAAAACCCGCCCGGTCATCCATGGATTTCCCTGAAAGAATGTCCCCCATAAGCTCAGTTACCTGGCGTTTGTAAGTAACCACATCGCCCACTTTGCAGACCTTCCTGACTTCAGCTTCGGGAAGACCTACGTCGATAAAAAGATCTTCGATCTTCTGAGCTTTCATGGCATCTTCAGGCGAGGTGAGGTGCGGGGGTTTCACCCCGATAAGCCCCGTCAACGGACGTTTTCCGTAGACTATCACTTCGTGTCCCGGAAGCACACGGGGATCCACGCCTATGCCTACGAATCTAAGAAACCCACGTTCTTCGATCTTGGTCACCATGAGTCCGATCTCGTCCATATGACCTGCAAGCATTATCTTGGGGCGGGGTCCGTCACCTTCGCCCTTTCTGAAACCAATGAGGTTGCCTAGAGCATCCACTCGAATCTCGTCGACTAGCCCCGTCATGGCTTCGCGGCACACGTTAGCGGCATCCATAAACTCGTGACCTGAAACGCCGTGGGCCATTGAAGCCTTCTTGAGGAACTCCTTGATAGAAAGACTCAGATTCGACACCTCCTATACAGGGGGAATAGTATCTGACAGCAAGTATTCTTCTGACCTGCAGCCCAATCCTGCCAGTCATCCCCCTAATATTACAGGGACTCCTGCGTTTTCCACAAAGGCCTGGTAGGTTCTGCCCTCAAGGTCGCGCCCCCAGGGATCGAAAGCCCTGGCGGGAAGCGTCACCGACGGAGGACGTTCCTTGTCTCTGACTGCTTTGGCGTAAGCCGCCAGGAAATCTCCAGTGGTCAGAAGCCCTGCGGCTTGGATATTCCCGCCGAAATAACGGCTTTTCACCGGAACGACTCTAGCCTCAAGACCGCGCATCTCCAAGACTTTCTCAATAAGGGGTTTGGCCAAGAACGAAGTGAGAACCAAGGGTCTCCCTCTGTTGAACCCGGCCTGCCTCTCCCACGAAGCCCATTCCTCGTAGGATAGATCCTCGTACATGACGAATCCCGGTGAAGTCAGCCGGGGCTTTATGAGGCGGAAATCCACAAGGCCGCCTTCTCTCTCCACCGTAATGAGCGGGTTCTCCCTAAACCGCGTAGACTCAAAGCAATCTTTGCGAGAGAACACCTGGCGTCCCGCTACCTTCCTGATCACATCATCGCGGCGCATTCCTGCCCGGTGGGCAGGAGAATTGGAAATCACGGCCTCCACTTTGGCTTCTAAGTCCCCTAAAGCCGGCGGCTCAAAAAGGACGGGAATGTCCAACTTCGTTCCTTGGGCTTGGGCAAACTGCCGAATGTCGCTCCACGTCGATGGGGGCATGCTTTTGGACAGAGGATGCCTAGAGGAAAAGCCAGGCGCCAATAGTCTGATGCTGGATGACCCCGCATCCTTCAGAAACGCAAGGGTTGCCTCTAGATCGTCCCACCCGGTGACAAATGGGAGGGCAACCACGCTGCCCTCGAAGGTAATTCTGCCGCCTAAATATCTGACGTTCTTTAGAGTCTTCTGGGGGTCGCAGTCTCCCATTACCTCTTCCCGCTTGCCCACAGTGTTAAGAGAGACAGTCAACTCCATGCGTAGGCCTGTTAGCTCGTCAGTCAAGGTGGGATCTAAAGCCATTGCATTCGTCGTAACCCGTATTGGTTTGTGAGGGTACTCTTCCCGCACCATTCTGACTATCTCTAAGAAGTTGGGGTGCATGAGGGGCTCTCCCTCGTTGATCCTGGTCACCGATTCCCCTATGACGATTGGGCCAGGGGCGCCCTGAAGCCACGATAGCGTACTTCGTATATCCTCTAGAGACCTCGGGGGAATATTGAAGACTTCGCAAGACGGCGGGTTATAGCGATTGGAGCAGAAAACGCACCTCGAGCCACATTCGGAAGTGATGGGCAGTATGCCTTGCTTCTGCGCCTGGTACAAAAGAGCTTCCATGGAAGGAGAGTTCCTTCTAGGGCGTGGATGACTCGGCATGGAATGTCCACCTTTCAACTACCACGAAGATAGGGGTAAATCGGAACTGGCGTTCAGGTAGGGTCCGTCAACTTTCCCCGCTTGGAGACAATAGTAGCCCGCGGCCGCGATCATTGCGCCGTTATCCGTGCACAATTCTTTAGGGGGAATGAATAACGGCATTCCCAGGCGCTGACACAGAACTCCGGCTTCTTTCCGAAGAAGCGAGTTTGAGGCGACTCCACCGGAAATAGCCACGGCTTTGGCGCCGGTGGATTCCACTAGATCCTCCACGTGATACAGAAGCTCCCTGACTATTGCGTGCATGAAGCTTGCCGAGAGATGAGGAACGCAATCCTGGCTTCTGCCGCAAGACATGAAGTCTTGAAGCGCCCTAGTCTTGAGTCCGCTGAAACTGTAATCGTACTGCCTTCCCTCCAATTTGGGGTGCGGAAACAGGAAACGAGATGGATCACCCAGTTGGGCCTCTCGATCCAAGTGCGGGCCTCCCGGGAATGGGAGACCCATCTCCCGAGCCACCTTGTCGAAGACTTCGCCGGCTGCGTCATCCCGGGTTTCACCTAGAGTCTCGTAGGACCCAAATCCCCGCATGAGGATCACATCGGAATGGCCTCCCGACACGACTAGGTTGAGCACGGGGAACTGGGGAATGTCTTCCCCCATGAAGTTGGCCATGATGTGTCCCTCGAGATGATTAACGCCTACCATGGGTACGCCCAAGCCAGACGCCAGACTCTTGCCGAAGGACACCCCTACCAAAAGAGAACCCAGGAGCCCTGGCCCCGACGTAACGGCCACGGCGTGGATATCTCTCTTGGACATCCCAACTATTTCTAGAGCTTCGGATACCACAGGTACTATCATTTCAAGATGTTTTCGGGAGGCTATCTCGGGGACTACCCCACCGTATTTGGCATGAAGAGACACTTGGGACGAAACGATATTTGATAGCATCCTGCGCCCATCCGACACTATGCCGCACGAAGTGTCATCGCACGAGGTATCTATGCCAAGAACCAGCAAAGAAGACCACCACCTACCGAGGTTTACCTAATATGTTTTTCATCCTCCCGGCACCTATTCCTCCCTAAGGAGATCCGATAAGATGGTGTAGGAGGTGTCCTAATGCACTTTGCCGACAAACTCTCTCAACGCATTCACGGCATTAGTTCCCGTCTGGTCATAGGCATAGACCCGGACCCAAGACGAATTCTTGCCAAAGACTCACGATTCCAACAAGCGTTCCCCGGAGACGACCCAGAAGAGACTCTCGACAACTTCTGTCACGTGGTACTAGAAGCCGCCAAAAGTACGGCGTGCGCAGTGAAACCTCAGGCCGCCTTCTTTGAGAGCCTGGGTCTGCCGGGGCTCTCGGCTCTTCAAAAGTGCCTGAAACAAGCCAGAAGCCTTGGAATCCCCGTGATACTTGACGCCAAAAGAGGCGACATCGGAAACACTGCCAAAGCGTATGCCGACGCATATCTTGATCCTAGATCAAGCTTTTTCGCCGACGCGCTAACTGTAAATCCATACCTTGGCCCTGACACCCTGGAGCCTTTCGTGAAGAAAGCCCAAGAACATGGGTGCGGCCTGTTCGTGTTGGTCAAAACGTCGAACCCGGGCTCTGGTGCGTTCCAAGACGCAATGCTCCAGACCGGAGCGCCCCTTTACGCTGAGGTCGCTAAGGCTGTTAGGGACCTTGGCGAGAATAACATCGGGGCTTCCGGGTACTCAAACGTGGGAGCGGTTTGCGGAGCCACCTATCCTAAAGAGTTGACCGCCCTTAGAGACGCTATGCCCCGGTCGATCATTCTGATTCCTGGATATGGGGCTCAGGGCGGTACCGCCGCCGATGCTCTGGGAGCCTTCCACCCGGGAGGCAAAGGGGCCATAATCTCGGCATCTCGGAGCATAATCTTCGCCTACGAAAAGCTCCTGGATTCCGCGGCGAAACCCGCCGACATTTTCATGTCGGTGCAATCTGCGGCCGAAAAAGCCAGAGATGACATCGAGGCCGCCCTTTAGTCTAGACCATCCACTTAACCTGCTGGTCTTTGGGCTTCTCGGGTCCAAGGTCGTCTTTCCACATGATGATGGCGTCTTCACGGGTGTCCGTGTAGTAGCCTTTTCGGAGTCCTCTGTCCACAAATCCGAGGCTCTTATAGAGGCGTATTGCTCCGGCATTGGACACCCTCACCTCAAGAGTCATCTTAGTAGAGCCCAACTCTTTGGCCTTTTGGAACATAGTCTCCAACACGAAGCGGGCTATCCCCCGACGACGGTAATCAGGGTGAACCGCGATGTTGGTTATGTGGGACTCCTCCAAAATGACCCACATCCCAACGTAGCCCACAATTAGTCCCCTGTGGCGGACCACAAAATAGTGAGCATAGGAATTGTCGGTGATCTCTGACTGGAACGCTCTTCTAGACCAAGGAGTGGGGTACGCAAGAGCCTCTATCTCCATGACCCGATCAAGGTCCCTTACCTGCATTTTCTCTATGGTGACATCCAGAATCTCCAAGGGTCCTCACCTACGCTCTCGGTACATGGGTTGGCAAGAACTTCGCTCTCTTCGGGCTTCGGCTTGGGACTTTCTCACGTACTCAGGCAAGGCTCTTTGGGGCGCCACCGAAAGTCCTTCCGCGAACATCCTGGCGCCTATGAGCCCAAGGACGCCGGGTCTGGGTAACCGCCAGTAGCGGTCCAATGGCAATAGCCGCAGGTCACCCCTTAGAGGAGACTCCATCAGTGTGGACCATCCATCGCCTGTGACGTATACGGGATCCTCGCCTGTCTCCTTCACCAGCTCCAAAAATCGGTGCACGTCTCGGGGCCCGGCCGGAACGGCCTCCCGAAATCCCCACATGGGCCACGAATCTTCCGGGGAACTCGCAGACGCTTTTACGTAGAACCCCGAAACCGCCTGGGCTTTAGCTTTTCCCGAAGCCACGGCAACGTTGGGCGAGAGATGGGCCTGATAAAGATACACGTGGAACGCCGGAACCATCACCACGGGCTTATCCCAGGAATAAGCGAGACCTTGTGCGGTGGCCGCGCCTATTCGGAGCCCCGTGAAAGAACCGGGACCGCCAGACGTCGCGATGCATGAGATGTCATCCGGAGTAACCCCGGCTTTGCCCATAACATCCAAGGAGATGGGCAGCAAGTAAGACGAATGGGCTCTGGGCTTTTCCAGAGAGAACTCACACAAGACTCTCTCCTGGGAAACTACAGCCACGCCCAAAAGCGCCGTGCTGGTTTCAATGGCCAAAATCAAAGACGGCATCAAGAACCTTCTCTCTCCAATGTCCCAAAGGCGAACTCAACGCTATCTTGCGATCTTCCCTTCCCGTGGGAGAGAACTCCATCTTGACCGCAAGAGTCGGGGTCAAGTGGCCGGAAGCCCTCTCAGCCCACTCTATTACCATCACAGTGTCGTGGTCGGGCTCCAAGAGAAGGCCTGCTTCCCAAGCTTCCTCCCCCGTCAGGCGATAGAGATCCAAGTGCCGTAGACACAACCTTCCTTGGTGGATCCTCTCTAGCACGAAACTCGGACTCTGAACTCGTCCAAAAATACCTAGACCTAAAGCCAGACCCTGAACAAAGACGGTTTTGCCGGTCCCCAAAAAGCCTTCAACCCAGATAATTTCTCCGCCTGACAAGATCTCTCCTATGGCTTTTCCCAGTCGCCTAGTCTCTTGGGGAGAATGACTTTGGACAACTATTGCGTCTTCTGGCAAAGCGTAGACCACCTAGACTTGAGACTTCGGAAATCCTCCAGCACAGGTTGTTTCTTGTGCAGTTCATCTCGCAACACCGCCGCAGGGTGATAGGTAACTAGATAGCTTACACCGTCCTTCTCGAACCACTTTCCCCTGTCCCGGGTGACTCTAATCGAGGGATCTACCAAAGTTTGACTGGCTAGAGCCCCCAGAAGGACCACCGCCTTGGGCTCAATGATCCGGATCTGAGCCCGAAGATGCGGCAGACACATCTCTACCTCGACGGGAAACGGAAGACGGTTCCCGGGCGGACGGCACTTGACTATGTTGGCTATAAACACATCGTTCCTGCAAAGACCCACGCTTGTTAACATGAAATCCAAAAGGCGCCCCGCACGGCCAACGAAAGGCTTTCCGGTCAAATCCTCATCCTGTCCGGGCCCTTCCCCAACCAGCAGGATTCTTGCAGTTGGGTTCCCATCTCCAAAGACCACACCTTTGGCGCCTTGACGCAAGCCGCAATCGGAACACTGAAGGACTTTGGGCCTCAAAGTATCCAGGTTGCCAATACCTTCCCAGGAGTTCTCTCTTGAGGGCGCTACCTTCTGGGGCTCGCTGAAATCAAACAGCGACCTCTGACGAGACTCAGGGCTGCTCTTGATCTTCATGGCTTGTCTTCTCTCTTCTGCCCGCAATTCTCTCAAGCATCTCCACTTTGTTCCTGATTATCTCGGGGTATTGCCTTATCAAGGAGGCATTCTCATCCAGGTGGCTCTTATACCTTTCAGCAACCTCCGGGTCAATAGCCGAAATCTTCTCGTACATGGCCTCCCCCATGGCCGCAGCTTCTCTGCAGTCGGGCTGACACGGGAAAAAGTCCTTGGTGAAGTAGGAGAACGGGTTGTGCTCTTCAGGCTCCTCCATGTGAATGAGCTGGTTGGCGGCCCTTGTTTCAGGGGAGAGCACGCCGCTTTGGCGATCGAATACATAGCGGTCGATGCAGCACGCCGGAAAGCCAAGAATAGTGCCAAGCCTCTTGAGATACGGCGCGCTCCCTTCCTCGGGAAACGCCCGCAAATGAGGGGCGGCGCCAGGATCCGGCGTCCGAAACATCTGGTACCGGATATCCTTCCGGATATCTTGGAGTTCATCCAATTCCTCTCTAACCCCATCGTCAGTGAAAAGGTAAATCTCCCTGATTGTGGGTCGGGACTCAAGCTCCTTTCGCTTTAGGCCCAGCTTATCTATCCACTTCATGAAAGTCACGTATGAATGAGCCTTGCCAACAACGTCATCGTAGATATCCCGCAGAGAATCCATCCTGTACCGTATTTCGGCCATCTGAGACTTGCGCCAGTATTTCCCAACCTTGCCTTTGAAAAACTCAGAAAGAGACTCCCCGGGGAGTCTCCTGCCTTCCATCTTATGGCGAAATCTCTCGTCGATGGTGCCCCCGAGCACCGTGGCGTCGGGCAGCTCTGCGGGCACGACTATCTGGGATGCTCGCCTGACGCCCAGACGTACCGAAAGGTAGTCGTCGAACTTGGCCCGCAGAGGAATGACTCCCTCATTCATGAATTCGGTTAAGAGGTCTTTATCCATAGGATCCATCACGACTCCTCTCATTACTGGCGTCGTCTGTACCATTGTTCTCTATTCTAGGTTTCTATCCCTCTAAAGGCAAAAACATGAGGGAGAGGTTTCCCCCTCCCCGGAGCACTTCAGTCAATAGGCCGCTAGTTTCTCTTCTTGAATCTAGGCTTCGATAATCTCTACGTTAGCCCTTGGTACCGTCACGATGGTACCATTCTCAAGCTTGGCCCGGAGGATACGGACTTTGGCTTCGGTCTCGATAACCTGCAGCTCAGGCGGCAGATCCACGACTTCCGCCAATTGCCCGAAGTAAGGCTCGCGGATAATGCGCAGCGGAGTGCCTGGAACAAGCCCTTGAGATAGGTCATGTTCCTCAGTCTTCTCCTTGGGCTGATACCCGGGAACGATGATCTCAGGACGCATGACGCCCGCCCTAATCTGGGTGGCCCCGTTAATGGAAGCCTTGAAACCCGAAACCCGCCGAAACAGGTTGAAGGTCTTGTCGGCCATTCTCATACGGCCAAAGCCCTCGGTGATGATAACCGTGACGGGAACATCCTCATGGCCCGTAATGGCGACCCCGATGTCGCTCCCAACGTAAGTAATAAGGTCGGTGTCAATGAT
Source organism: Bacillota bacterium (assembly GCA_040771825.1). Taxonomy (GTDB): domain Bacteria; phylum Bacillota; class Sulfobacillia; order Fermentithermobacillales; family Fermentithermobacillaceae; genus JAXGZG01. Next base: position 59,488 of record JAXGZG010000002.1, read on the forward strand.
GCCGCCCACCACAATACCTTTTGCTCCGACTTCCGCCGCCTTCTCGATGGCGCCGGGTGTCACCAGGGCTCCCCCTATGATGACTTTGCCGTTATCGTCTTGTCTGATGCACCCTTCGTCCAGAACATTGTCGGGATCGTTGACGGCAACCCGGACTACTCCCTGGGTCTCGCCGCCGACGCCAAAGATACCCTGAATGAAAGCCCCCTCGGTCTTGACTACCACGCCTTCTCTGGGGAGAACTTCCTCAACGACTCCGTCGATATATGCGTCGATGGCCACAGGGATCGGCGGCTCTCGCAAGGTTATCTGCCCCGTGACCGCGGAAATCATCTCCACAACCCCATCCACAGGCGAACGAACTTCGTGCTTGAAAAGGCCGAAGAAGGAGCTGTAAAAAGCCAGGATCTCGTCTTTCTTGACAGTATCTCCGTCTTTCTTCTTCATAAAGTCTAGGATGTCTTCTGGCTCAACACCCAAGATGTTAGCGACGTTTACAGTCTGGGGGTTGCCGGGAATGTTGGTCTTTGCTACCACAGTGTCGGGAGACACTGCCATCCCTTGTTCTACAAGTACATCGCCCAGGAGAGGAAGGCGGCGAGTCTTGCGAATGACGGCCTTCTCGGTGACTTTTAGTCCGGGCGTATATGCGTGTGCCATTTCTACCTTCCCTCCTACTTAGCGTACTTCGCCAAAGATTCCTGGGGATACACGTTGAGATCCCTGAACCACTCCAAGAGCACGGCGCTCTTCTGCGCGGGATCTTCAGGAGTAGTGAACGGACGTCCGCGGCAGTCTACGATGACGCCAACGACTCCCCCTCTAATCGTCTCTTCCAACGTGTGTCCCTGGCCTTTGCCCATGTCGAACTGCCTAGCGGGCTGGATAATGGCCTTGGCAGTCTTGCCATCGGGAATGGGCACAAGCTTCATGGAACCGTAAGGCACTTCCAAAGTGGTTGTCTCGCCTTCAGACTCTAAAGTAACCTTCAAGCAGGGATCCCCGCGTTTAGCGTTGCCGCTGGGCCCTACCGGCGCAATGGCGTGGCCGAGCCTGATCAGGCAATCACGGTCAAACACCTGCATGGAGGCCTTGGGATGGATCGACGCCAAAATGCCCAACTGAGGCATCATGAAGATCGAGTCAACGGCCAGCATGGTAAGGCCTTCTGGCTGGAACGCATCAAGCATCATGAGAGCAGACTGGACCCTCCGGGGGGCGTGGGAAAGGACACCGCCGGACCCGACGAGCATTCCGAGGTCAAGCATATTGATGTAGGATTCGCCGCTGCCTGACTGCTCGAAAGTGTCGCCGATAGTTCTCTGCCTGTGGACACCGCGAAGTCCAACAGCAAGGCTCTTGTGGTGGATGAAGGCGAGCCTCAATGCCTCACGGGAAATCGCCTGTTCAATGACTAGTTCGTCCAGAGATTGAGGAATAGTTGTCGGGCGGATCATCTTGTTCCTGATTCGGTTCCTAAGATCACCCTCATCGATTGCAAAGGGAATCCAGCGGATAATGTTGCCCACGCCCGCCTCCAGCAACACGTTGCAGATTGAGTAGCTCATTCCCAGGTTGGCCGAAACCGTCCTGTTAAAAAACTCTCCAAAAACCGAGAACACGTCGGTGGTGGCTCCGCCTATGTCCACGCCGATAACGCTCATGTCGTACTCCTTGGACGCAGTCTGCATGCAGTTTCCCACGGCGCCAGGAGTGGGCATGATAGGAATGGGAGTCCAAGACATTAGCTTGCTGTAACCGGGAGCCTGAGCCATAACGTGCTCCATGAACAAGTTGTGTATTTCCTCACGGGCCGGCCCCAAAGCTTCCCTCTCGAGAACCGGGCGAAGGTTATCGACCACGCGAAGGTCGACCTTATGACTGAGGCTTTGGTTAATATGCGGCCTAGCGTCTTTGTTTCCGGCGTAGATTACCGGAAGGTTGTAACCGATTCCGAGCCTGGGTTTGGGCTCAGCGGCAGAGATGAGTTCGGCGATCTCCACCACGTGAGTGATGGTGCCGCCGTCGATACCGCCAGACAAAAGAATCATGTCGGGACGAAGGTGACGGATCCTTTGAATCTTCTCGTGAGGCTTTCTACCATCATCCACCGAGATAACGTCCATGACGATGGCGCCGGCCCCAAGAGCAGCTCTTGCGGCGGACTCTGCAGTCATGGTCTTAACCACGCCCGCAACCATCATCTGTAGTCCTCCACCTGCGGAAGAAGTGGACATGTAGACATCCACACCGGTCCCATCCGGTCGTCTCGGGGTGATTACGCCTTTGGCATCAAGAAACGTCTTTCCGGTAAGTTCTTCCACCTCACGGATAGCGTTTCTTGCGCCTGCGGTGACGTCTTCAAAAGGCGCTTCGACCGTTGTGGGGGCCTCACCTCTTACGATCAGGCGATATTCATCGCCAACTTTCTCCACAAGAATGGCTTTGGTTGTAGTGGAGCCGCAATCAGTGGCCAAAACCGAGTTTATCTCCCGGTCTATCTTGAACGGTACTTTCTCTTCAGGCACGAATTCTTCCCCTCCCTCACTGCAAAACAACCCAATAGTATAAATAATACGATGTTGCGTCGTGAAAACCCTTTATTGGGGACGCAGATCTTTGCCATCTTGTTCGGAGGTTTTTGATCCCTTTTCCATCTGGACCGCCTCATCAAGCAGGCTGCCCTTCCGTGCCTTTTTCTCCTTCTTTGCCTTGCGGCTAGCTTCTTCTTCTTCTGCCGAAATGGCTTCCAGTTTCTGTATCAAAAGCTCAACGTTGCTCCTGTCATCGAAAAAATACGCGTAGTCTTCGAAGGTTGCGAAAAACACACCGGCGATAGGCGCAAAAAAGTGCATAGCCTGTCCGCCTATATAGCTTAGGGGCTTGTTCATCTCCAGGAAAAAGATGGCGGGAACTAGCATACCAAATTGCTTGACCCTCTTTGCGATGGCGTCGATGATCTCGTCGCGCCTTTTGATATCAATGGGTTCCGGGAATTTCAAGGACTGCACCTCCTCTTCTGCTCTCTTTGCAATATGACAAGTATCCTGACTATTCTACAACAATGGAACTTCATCTGAGAGATCCAATTACTCTCATCAGTGAACCCCAGGGACTATCGCCTCCTTGCGCGTCCCGATCCAAGATCAATCCTTCTTCCTGAAATCCCTGATTCGACGCAAAGCAGAGCCCAACCCACCCTTGTATTGCGTTCCATCGCCTTCTTTCTTTCCGGCTTCGGCAGGAGGTTTGAGCTTGGCTTGGACTATCTTCAAGACTTCATCCTTATTCGAGCCGTCTTGATTATAGTAAAGAAAAAGTCCCTCCCGTAGACGCCCGCGAATGCTGCGGACATCGTGGGAAAGAAGAACTCCGTCAGGAAACTGGTGATACGTAAAAAACCGGTTCCAGCCTCTTACATCCTTGGCCAGTATGGTCCGATAACCCACGGTCTCCTCAGTAAGCGTGTACCTGACGGGGAAAAGGTACGCTGCCAGGCGGTTCAGCAAAATGAGAGTCACAACTACTACGAAGATAACCTGGGGAAACGCCCAGTAGGCGAACCCTAGGCTCAAAATCATGACCCCTACAACTAAAGCCGAGACCCAAGGCCGCCTGGGAAGCAACCATATGCGCCATGAGTACAGCTCCACATCCTCCTTAGGCGCTTCTGAAGACTCCTCCGGGGCGGTGCTTCCAGTGCCGCCTTTCTCAGGAGGAAGAGGCTCGTTTCCAGAGAGTCTGCTAGCGCTCCCAGGCCCCCCCAGGTAAGAGGGCCTACTGACCTTAGGGCGTGCATTGCCGCGGGCGCCCTGTCCTGATCCTTCTGCCATGGTTGTCCCTCACAGTAGGCTTTATCTGCCTTCAAAGACTTCTGTACGACATTCGACGAGTTTCAAGTTTATCCTCCCGCGTACAGGGAGTTACTACACTGCTCCACGTACCTTAAGCATTTCCAGGACTTCATCTTCCGGCAACCCCAGACGCATATGCCCATCTCTTCCCACCATGGTTCGCGCCCCAAATAGGGAGTTGTACACGGCATCCTCAGTAACTTCCGCAGCCGCTCTGAAGAGCGAAGCCATCTCCTGAGAGTCATCCCGTAGACATGTCCAGGATTCCAGAGGAGCGCCGCTATGGTCAATGCGGTTCTCGGTGGAGAAACCAATGACGAAGTCACCGCTTCCATTGGAGAACGTGGAGCCCGTACGGGCCAGTCCCCCTTGACACCGCCTAGCCACTCGCCCGATCTGGCCATGGGAAAGCGGGGCGTCGGTGGCCATTACTATTACCACAGAACCCGGAGGCGCTTGGGGTACCTGGCGCCGTCTCGCATACTCTCGCCCCACCGGCACGCCCAACACCGTCAGGTCTTGGAGGCCGCCGAAGTTGGACAACACCAGAACCCCCAGGTGGCAGCCGCTGAGTTCTCCCGTCAGTTTCCTGGAAGCAGTCCCTATCCCGCCCTTAAACCCTAAGCAGGACATCCCTGTGCCCGCGCCAACATTGCCCTCTTCCACAAAGCCTGAGTGGGCGGAACGGAGCGCCTCCAAAACGTGTTCCGGCCTAACATGGCGCCCTCTTATATCGTTGAGATAGCCGTCGTTGCACTCGCCTACTATCGGGTTGACGGTTCCAGTAGTGACGCCTATGTCTGGATTCTCCAAAAGCATGTATTGGCACAGAGCGTCCCAAGCTGTCCCCACAGACAACGTGTTAGTAAGCACGATTGGAGTCTCGATGTTGCCCAACTCCATCACTTGGGCAAGTCCCGTGGCCTTTCCGAACCCGTTGATCACGTGGATGGCGGCGGGAACCTTCTCTATAAAGAGGTTCCCTGGGTGGGGGACGATGGCCGTGACCCCCGTCCGCACCGGGCCGCGCCCCGGCACAAGCTGACCGTGACCTTCCACTATGGTGCAATGGCCCACAGATACCCCGGGAACGTCAGTTATAGAGTTCATGCTGCCCTGCTCCAGGATTCCGGCCACGATCCCCAATTCTCGGGCCCTTTTTCTCGGATCCCCGGTTGTATGCGCCATCATACGGGATCCTGGCCCATGGCCGCCCGGCAAAAGGCCTTGAAAGGCTCAAGGAAGACTCGATCCTTGGTCCACATGCACTCGGGATGCCATTGCAGCAGCAGTCGAAAGTCTTTTCCAGATTCTAGGGTCTCAGCAACCCCGTCTGGCGCCTTACCGGAGATCACGAGCATGTTGCCTGGGTTCTTGATACTCTGGTGGTGAAAGGAATTCACAACAAGTCTTGTTCTGCCAAAAACCCTAGCGGCCAAGGAGCCCTGTTCAAGTACTACCTCATGAGTGCCATACCACCTGGGCGCCAGCTGATTGTGCTTCATGGCCCCCTCCACCTGACTGGGAATATCCTGAACAAGGGTCCCGCCGGATGCCACCGTCACCACCTGGCATCCCCGGCATATCCCCAGTATCGGTATATCCGTGGCCAGAGCCTTCTCTGCTAGGTTCATTTCCATGGCATCTAAAAGTGGGTTGACCCTTCCCAAACGGGGGCTCGGGGGCTCACCGTACCGCATGGGGTCAACGTCGTCACCACCGGGAAACAATAGGCCGTCCACAATCGAAAGCATTTCCTCTGCCAAGTCGCCCGGCATGATGGGGATAAGTACCGGTTTTCCGCCTGCTTCCACAACCGAATCGACGTACGTTTTCGGGCAGGTCACAGCGTTCTTCTCCTCGTCATAGCTGGCTAGGATACCGATGATAGGCCGCATTTTGGTTTCCCCCTAGTTAGATTAGCGTCTTCTCATCTGAAGTAATCGCCATAGGCGAAGTCAGCAGGAGCCCCTCCTGTGTGCAGGAACACCACGGTCTCGTCCTTCCGGTATTGGCCTGCATTGATGTGGGCGAAAAGACCCGAAAGCGCTTTACCGGTGTAGACAGGATCCGCAAGCACTCCTTCTGTTCTGGCCAAAAGACTTATGGCGTCCAATCCCGCCTGGGTCGGTACTCCATAACCTTCTCCAACAAAACCGTCAAACACAGAGACGTGGGGTTCCGCTTCGTCCCGAGACAAGGGCCCTGCTTTCATCAAGGAAGCAGCTTCCAAGACCAGATCAACGCCCCGGGCCATCTTCTTGTGTGCATCGGGACTAACGCCAACTCCAATGACATCGAAGGCGGCGCCGGACAGGAGTTTCCCCAAAACAAGCCCAGCCACGGTACCCATAGATCCTGCGGCTACGTACAAAGCCTTAGGACGAACCCCTTGTGTTTTGCAGGCTTCGGCGATCTCAAACGCGCACAACACATAACCCAAAGTACCCAGAGCATTAGAGCCTCCCAAAGGGACAACGTAGGGGCGATGCCCCTGATGCTCCAGGCGCTCCCTCACCTCTTCCATGACGGATTCGGCGGAGCGCTCTTGGGAAAAGACCAACTGGGCTCCTAAAAGTGTATCCAGCAGCAAGTTGCCGAGGCGGTGCCCGGGATCTCGCCCATCCAGAACCAGCACCGGCTGCATGCCGCACTTCCTTGCGGCGGCAGCGGTCATTCTGGCGTGATTGGACTGGGGACCCCCGCAGGTGATCACATAGTCACACCCTCGGGATACGGCATCTCCCATAAGAAATTCGAGTTTCCTGGCCTTGTTTCCACCCAAGGCCAGACTTGTGGTATCGTCTCGTTTCAGGAATATCCTGGGGCCGCCCAAAGAAGCGCTAAATCGCGGGGCTTCTTCTAGGGGCGTCGGTAGATGAGTCAATCTCACCCTGGGAAAACCACTGACATCCGGTTTCATGTCTAATCCCCCTTCGTAAGCGCAGTCTCTCTTGACGCGTTTGGCCGCGTTGCCCCAGCAACTTCCCTAGACGGGCTTTAAACCACAGGAAATGGCCAAGGCGTCATCAATCTTGGTCATTACCTCTTCGTCCAGTCTAGCGATGCGTCGTTTGAGGCGCCTCTTATCTATGGTACGTATTTGCTCGAGCAAAACCACAGAATCCTTATCAAGGCCGGATACGTGGGCGGGAAGCTCAACGTGAGTTGGAAGGTGGGCTTTCATTATCTGCGAAGTTATGGCGGAGACAATCACTGTGGGACTGTACTTGTTGCCGATGTCGTTTTGAATGATAAGGACTGGCCTAAAGCCCCCCTGTTCAGACCCTACAACCGGGCTTAGATCGGCGAAATAGATATCGCCTCTAGTTGGATCCAATCAGGTCTTCCTCCACCCAAAATGAGTATCGTCAAAGCAATCATGAATGTCGAAGTCGCTGGCGATCTCTTCGGCTAGGACCCGGTTGATCTCAGCCATCTCCTGGTAACCCGCCTTCATTTGTTCTCTTAGGATCGCTCTGCGCCTTTCCTCAATATAGAAGGAGCAAGCTTCTCGTATTATATCTGACCTGCACTGATTGTTGTCACAAATTAAGTCATCCATGTCTTTTAGGATCTCCTCGGGAAATCCCACTACTACTCTCCTCATTCTAGCCACTCCAGCCGGCCCGGTTTGGGGCCTTTCACCTCCCGGCGATCAACCGACGGGCTTCAGGAAGACATTCCGCAATGTCCCCTGCAAGCACCCCATAGGATCCCTGTTTCTCTCGGGCGGTCTCTCCTGCAAGACCATGCCAGAACACGCCAACCCATGCTGCCTCGAGAAGAGGCAGCCCCTGGCCGATTAGCGCCGCGATGACACCTGTAAGGACATCACCCGCGCCTCCAGTGGCCATGGCGGGATCTCCCGATGTGTTAACTAACCTTTCGCCTGTATAGTTCGCCACCAACGTTCCGGCTCCCTTCAAACAAACCACAGCTTTTGCTTCATATGAAGCCCTCATGGCATAGCCCGGTCTGTCAGCGCAGACATCCCGGACAGTACAACACATAAGATCCGCCAGTTCTTTGGGATGAGGCGTTAGGATAAACTTGCCCCCGAGCCCGGCAAGATATGTCAGCCCGCCCAGTTGCCCCAAAGCGAAGAGCCCGTCGGCGTCAAGCACGCAAGGGCTCTCCAACGAGCTAAGAATTCTGGCCACAAACGCCGTCTGGGAAGAACCCCTTCCCAGCCCGGGCCCCAGCACGACGGCCGACGCCCGCAATAAATGCTCCCTCACAAGCGACAGCTGGCTGTCCCCCGGTCCAAACGCACCCGAGTCACCAACCGGTACCACCATGACTTCGGGCGCCAGGGAAGCGCACACTTCATAGACCCTTCCCGGACACAAGAGAGTGACCGTCCCTGCGCCCCCTCGGAGAGCGCCTCTGGCTGCCAACACCGCTGCGCCGGCCATCCCTAAGGAACCCGCCACCACAGTAACGTGACCAGACATCCCTTTGTGGTGATCTGGAGCCCTTTCGGGCATAACGGCGCCGGCGTCATGGAGGAACACTGCCTTGGTAAGAGAGGCTCCCTGGAAAAATGCGCCGGCAAGAGAAAGCGATTCGGTCACTATGGTGCCGCAATATGAACGACCTGGGTAGGAGTACATTCCGACTTTGGGAAGGCCCATTGTAACCGTGAGGCCGGCCTTCACCGTTGGAGTGTACGGGAAGCCTGTGTCGGCGTTGAGTCCGGAAGGCAGATCGCACGCTACCACAGGCACTCCGCGGGAGTTAATCCAGTTGATGGCCGCATCCATAGGAGGGCGCGGGTCACCCTTCAAGCCTATACCCAAGAGAGCGTCCACTATGAGGTCGGGTTCGCCTAGCCATGCCAGCACTTCTTCGGGTGAGGTTTCTTGGGCGGACAGCACTTGGACAGGGCATACAGCCAGCATGTTCAGGTTCGCCAAGGCTTCCCCAGGGAGGCTTTGCCTTTTTCCGAAGAAACCCACCTTCACCCGATGGCCCATAGCCGATAGGTGTCTTGCGGCCACAAACCCGTCGCCTCCATTTTGCCCTGGGCCCGCAAGCATGGCAATGACCGATGAACGATGTCCCAAAAGACCGGAGGCGTGGCGGGCCAAAGCCCTCCCGGCGTTCTCCATGAGTATGAGCGAGGGAATGCCTGACTCTACGGCTTTTCGGTCTAGTTCCCTCATCTTCTCTGCTGTAACTAGTTGTAGCATGACGTGACCTCCTGGCCAAAAGCGCCTAAGGCGGCGGCAATGGCGAGCCCTCCATCATGGGTGATGGAGACATCCAAAGCCTTCATGCCAAGTGACTTTGAGAGGGCACGGGCCTCACCTGAAAGAGTCACATAAGGGCGTCTGTTGGAACCGGGCAGCACTTCAATGTCCGTCCACCCAATTCTTGGCCATCCCTCGCCCAGCACCTTCATGACGGCCTCCTTGGCGGCGATCCTCCCCGCTACTCTTTCAAGACTCCAAGAACCGCCTGCCCTTTGGCAATAGGAAGCTTCGGCGGCAGTTAAGAACTTGGCTAGATACCGCGAGGGGTCCGAAGTCATGCTTTCCTGAACTCTAAGTATGGGCACGACGTCTATTCCTACCCGCAAATCAGGCAACATCCTCTGTCCTCCTTCAGGAGTTGGAAGAAAACTCGGCAATAATCTGGGCTAACACCCGGGCCGTGTCACAAACCGAACCAAAGTCCACCGACTCCTCTGCGCTGTGAGCACCTCTTCCAAGAGGTCCGAATACTACCGTGGGAATGCCGCTGGCCGAAAGGACGGCAGAATCCAACCATGCCGAGGTTCCTATCAGTTCAGGTTCGCGACCCAGAATTCGGCCGCAAACCCCAGTTACGCATCGCAAAAGTGGCTCATCCAGTGAAACTTCGAAAGGAGACCGATAGAAAAAGCAGTCTTGCCGCGCCCTGAAATCGGGGTCGGCAAGATGAAGGGAGTCTATGAGGGCGTTCATCTCCCCAATCACCGTTTGCCTATCTTCTCCCGGTATGGTGCGTCTTTCTATCTGCACTCGGCAAAGAGCGGGATATGTTGACAGCTCATTACCCCCAGAGATGGTTGACGCATGAACCGAGGGAGACCCCAATAGCGGATGCGCCTTCTGGGACAGTGTGCTTCTGGCCATGTCATCCAAAGCCACAAGCAATTTGCCCGCTTTGACGATAGCGTCGACCCCCTCTTGGGGCAGGCTTCCGTGAGCAGCCACTCCCAGAACATCCACATTGACCCACGCAAACCCCTTGTGGGCCACAACCATATCTAGCCCGGTAGGTTCACATACTATGGCCCCGTGGGCCCGGTACTCGCTGACGATGGCTTCCGTCCCTAGACTGGCGAACTCTTCGTCAGCCACGCAGGCCAGAATGATATCTCCCTTAGGCCTAAACCCGGACCTGACCACGGCTTCTGCTGCCCCTACCATGGCCGCCAATCCGCCTTTCATATCCAAAGAGCCTCGTCCGTAGACCTGCCCGCCTCGGTATGCCGGCTCTAGAGCGTCTATTGTCATCCCTTCCAAGCCGACGGTGTCGGTATGCCCGTTGAGCATGAGAGTCCTGCCGCCTCCGGTGCCTCTCAGGATGCCCACAACGTTCTTTCGGCCATCCCCTAAGTCTTGATACCTGACCTCAAGACCCAGCCCGTCAAAATACCTGCCCAAGTACTGGGCTATATCCCCTTCGCCTTTGCCGCCCGGAACAAGGCTAGGGTTCACCGAGTCTATCCGGATAAGATCCTTGAGAAGTTCAAGGAGGCTACGGTCGTCTACGTTCAATATCCTAACCTCTTGTCTACCTGATTTACCAAAGGTTCACCTTTCTGAAGCCGTCCTAAATTCTCCAATAGGATTTCTAGAGATTTGTGTCTGTTTTCGGGAGCGGGTCCTGCTGCATGGGGCGTTATTACCACATTGTCCATACGCCACAAGGGGCTGGAATAAGGCAGCGGCTCTTTCTCAAAAACGTCTAGGCCTGCGCCGGCGATAACCCCAGCAGAAAGCGCCTCGGTAAGATCATCTTCTTTGATAACGGCACCTCTTCCAACATTTACCACGAAGGCAGTGGGTTTCATCATGCGGAATTCCTTCAAAGTCAGAAGGTGTTCGGTCCCTTGGGTTAGAGGAAGCGAACACAGGACAAAATCAGACAAACACAAAAACCTGGGAAGATCCTTCAGTGTCAAGGCCTCGTCTACATAGGGTCCGCCGTCACCCGTTGTGCGCCTAAGACCGATCACTCTCATATCTAGGCCTTTGCATCTTCTGGCGATCCCTTGGCCGATAGCCCCCAAACCCAGAAGTCCCGCAGTCTTGCCATAGAGACGGGCGGAAGAACTCTCAGCCCAAATACGGGCATCTTGACGGGCATGATTTATCCGAAATCTATAGGCGACCGCGAACATGAGAGCTACAGCGTGTTCCGCAACCGGGTCGGCGTGAACGCCCCTGCTGTTGGTAAGCGCTATGTGCGAATCCCGGAATTCTGGTGTGAGAAGCGTGTCAACTCCTGTGGAAGCGACTTGTATAAGTTTCAAGCTCGGGGAACGGACTATGGAGTCCACAGGCAGTCTAGGGAATCCGTACAGCACTTCTGCCTCCATGACCAAATCCTCGATCTTGTGACCAGGATTTGGCCCCGGCTGGAGAAACACTGCCTCTTTCACAACTCGGGAGATTCGTTCCTTTTCCCAATCTTCCCACGGCCTGGCAGACAGTATTTTCAATGAACTCAACCTCCAAACAGGTTTCCGGCAGGGCTAGTATATTGTACAACCTTGTCTATCCATGACTCCAGTGTGGAGGTCCCCTCTAGCACCAAGTCGGTACAAGGCAGGGCTGTGAGACTCCTGATTTCCCTAAGGAATTGCCCCGGAGAGACGTAGGATGCCACATACTCTCTCTTGCTCTGGTTATACTCGGGAAAGTAGGGACTCACGGTAAAGCCAAGGATCTGCGAGGAACAACTGACGCTAACCCGGTATCCGCCTCTTCGACCGCTCAGCACTATGCTTCGCCACATAGCCGGATCCCCCGATAGGAGCAGGTGGATGGGATGCTGGAACGACATGGCGATTTCCCGGATGCCGTGAGCGTCGAGGCGTGCCAAAAATCCGTCGAGCAACTCCGGATTAACGACACCGTCTATTCGTATGATTAACTCGTCCGGTTTGTCGAACCCCGCAGCCGAACCGGACCGTTGTCTATCCAGGTGGCGTACTGCCTCAAATAAGCATTGGGCACTGCCATTTACCCACAACCCCTGAGACCACAGCAAGTGAGGGCTGACCTTCTTCTCCACAGGCAGAGAGAACGCAGACCATAAATCCTCCATGCCCTGCACCACGAAACCAGGGAACCGGTACCGTGCCGCTCCCGTAGCTACCAGCATGTGCGTGGCTAGGGTCATGGGGGACATTCGCGACAGGGCGCCATCCAATAGCACGATCCGCCCTTTCTCCTTAGTCTTAGGTTCTCTCGTCACGTAGCCCAATACTGTGGCTACATCCTTGGTGCTGGTTGGGCCCGCCAGAACGATTTTTCCGGGAGTGGCGGCCAAGGCCACGCAGACCGAACCTAGCGCACACCGGACTCCCGTGTCAATGACCTGTTGGAACCGGGCAGTTGAGGATTGGAGGAGCGGGTGGGCAGTGATCACGGTGTCTTGAGGTTCCACGTCCACTCGAGGCTTGGGCAACCCGGTAATGGTATCGAGATCCTCCCCGTCGTAGCCAATACTTGTGAGGACAAGGTCCCTTTTACTTTGGCGCAGGTAACGAGCCACGGCGTTGAAAGTAGTGGTCTTCCCCGTGTTCTTAGCGGTCCCGATTATCCCTATGACGAGAGTCTCCCTTAGACCAGAGACCATCTCACTTGGTTTCCCGCACAGTATCTCTGCCGGCGCGTCCAGGATAGGCCCCGTCATCCTTATCGCCGAGTAATCCCTGGTATAAAGAAGCCACAAAGTCTCCTCTGGCGGCAACTTTCTTGAGAGTCTCCAAGATCCCGTCATGGAGCTCCGAAGCCAGAGAATCTGCCCGAGGGGTCCCGTGAAACCCGGTCTCTCCCAAGAAACGCAGAGCGGCTGCAGTGGACTTCAGGGTATCTACACGAGCCTGACCCGAAATGGGCCCTCCGGCATAAGCCTCGTCAGAAGAAGCGATGGTAACCGCCACGGCGCCCAGCTGAAGGGCTAAGGCTGCGTGAAGAGACGTCATTGTCACCGATTGACTCCTATCAGCCGATTGCGTGAGGAATCCTACCGGTGCTCCCGGCCATATAGGGGCATCCAAGATGTCACCTAGAACTTTCATCTTGGCCATGTTGAAGTCCAAATAGTTGTGGTCGGTGAAACCTCTGATCATTGCCTCGGGTGAGTTGGCGAAAAGAGGTTGCAGAATAGGGCGTCCGCCCAGCATGTATCCGACGGCGGCAACTATCAGCATGCCCGCAAAGGCTTTTCGGGCAGGCACGCCGCAAAGTTCCTCATTGGTCACCACATCAAAAGGGAGGCCGAACTTGGCGGCTAACCGCATTGACTCCACCCCGTCCACAGTCAGGCGGGAAGGGTCAGTGCCTCCGCCAAGGCTCCCGTACACGATGTTCACTTTGGTAAGCTGAGCCCCTGCAAGATGAGCCAACACGACTGTCTCCGGCGTGTTAAGGCCCCTGTGGGCTCGCACTTGCCATAGGGCATCTGGACTGAGAGAATCCTTTATGAGCCTGAGGTTCTCGAGAGTAAGCACCGTGCCATCTTGCTCGTGGCTCACCGCATCCTCAAGTAGTCCCTCGGTTCTAGCCCCCCACGAGGGGTCGAAATGGACAACGCCTCTTGCTCCCCACGCCAAGGAAAGGTCGATATGGTAGGAATCCATGATAGGGCACCCAGTTCCGTACTGAACCATCACATTCCTGCGTCCAAGAGGCTCTTGGCCCTTCACAGCATAGGAATAGTCAAGAAGAGACGATTTTCTCGCATAGGCCTGGTACTGGCCTAGCGGCCTTGTGTGAGGAACCGCCCGCCCTGTCTCGTACCACCTTAGAACGTCTCCTGAACAAAGGGTCACATACTCAGAGCGCAGATCCTGGAGAGACCCTACATCGCCTCTCCTCCGCGCCTCTTCCATTCCCAGGCGGATTTCAGCCCTCCGCACGGCGGGGCTAGAACGCCTACCGGCCCAGTCCAAGACCTGTTGCCCTATCTCGTAACACAATCCGCCAATTTCTGTATCTCGAAAAGAATAAGTGAACCCCTGGGTGAGATCGGGCTTTTCAGCCTTGCCTTTCTCAAATTCGACTTGCGGGGGCCGGCCGTCAACATAGTCCGCCACTTCCAAAGGGGTGGTTGCAGGACCGAAACCTGCGTCGAAGCCGAACTCCTGAGCCATTTCGGGTCTTATGGAAAGCCCGCCAACCACAAGTTTTGCCCGCTCCCGAAGCCCTCCGGCATCACAAAGATCCACGAACTTGGCCAAGACTTCAGCTGTGCCGTAGCTTATGGTACGGCTGACCATTATGTAGTCGGGGTCTTCGGCCCGTGCTATGCCAGCGGCCTCCTCAGGCGTAAGATCTGGCGGTAACAGAACCGTGGCGTGCCCTCTTTCCAGAAGGGCCTTGGAGATAAGTTTAACACCTACATCGTGAACGGGATCTAGGGGGATCAGTACTACTTTCCGAGAGGTCATCTGAGTTCCCCCCCGGTCTGGCACCACGGGTAAGCCCCGGTGGGGCGGTTTGCATAGCCACGCAGGCGTATGCGAACCCCCGGCCCTCCAAGCTCGCAAGACACCACATCTGTATCCCTAAACCCCAGTTCAGCCATGAGTCGCAGTCCCAGCGACTTGCCCTCATCGAGACTCTCGCACACAAGGAACGTCTCAACATCAAGCGAATCCAAAATGCTGTCAAAGGCATTCATGTCTTTTAGCCCGGGGGGCCTTTCCACTCCCTCCAGTAAGTGTCCACGTCTGCAATGAGGTTGGCCATGTGATCCATCATGGCTTGCCTAGCACCTTCCTGATCCCGTTCCTCAACGCATTTGACAATGGCCCTGTGCTCCTTGACCATGGTCGAGCCGACTTTGACCCTGATGTACTCTAGGGCTCGCATGACGTCTGGATGGCGGTAGATAACGTCTAAGGCGGCCACAAGCACTTTGTTTTTACCGGCAGACGCCAGAGTTCGGTGGAAAGCCGTGTTCTGCTCAATAGCTGAAGCACCGGAGCTTAAAACCTCGGCCTGCTCGTCAACAAGGTCCAAAAGACGCCTAAGCTCTTCTGGCGTGGCGTAAAGAGCGGCCAAACCTGCGGTTTCAGCTTCAATGGCCCGCCTGGCTACAAGCACATCACGCAGTTCGTCAGAATCGTGAACCTGGAGACTTTGGGCAAAAGCCATCTGGGATCGATCTCGGACTTGCCTGGAACGCCATTCTTCCAGGGCCTTCTTGCCCTTTGAGGTGATCTTGCGGCCCTTCCTGCCGGCCGCCTCAGCATACCCGGCGTCTTCCATGGTGCGAAGAAGTCTCCCGCAGCTAGCCGCCGAGATCTGCGCACCTTTGCTGCCAAACGCCCTTCTCAGATTCCAAGCTCCCATGGGCTCAGAAGACTCGCTGACGGCAGCAAGGGCTTCAAACAACTCATTCCGCTTTGAATGTAAAATCTGCGGTCACCTCCGGCGAAGATTCCCTCATCAATGGTGAACAAGCATAGTCAATATACCATCCGCCGACCGTTTAATCCATATATTGAGTCTGTTCCAACAAGTGTGGTATATTGTCTTTGCTCCTACTCATCCATGATGAGGTGCGTTGATTGGCTACACACGACCCGTATGTCCGTGGAAACCTAGCTACCGACGCTTATGCGGCCAAAGCCGACCTTCGGGGGTCTGTTGTGGCTGTGTTGCGCGGAGTCCTCCTTGATCGCAACCTAGAGCTCATCCCTCAGCCTTCCAGGGCAGTACTTCAGAGGGATGTACACGAACTCATTATCACCAACGAGCCAGCCGGGCCTGGATCCAGGGTAGCTAGGGTAGCTTACCTGGCATTTGTAGAGTTTCACAATGGAGGGGTTCTCCTGCAAGGAGATCGCGTATCCATTGGGGGAATCGCTGTTGGCCATTTGGCGGGATTCGATCTGAGCCATTGGCCTAACCACATGAACCTTGTGGTACGCGGTGACCTTTTGTCAGGCGAAGATAGAGGTATCGGGCTCCAAATGCCGGTTACGTTTCAAATGGAGGATACAGGCACAAGACCAGGTGAACGAGGATGACTAAGAGAGGAGTGCTTAGAGAATGCCGGATTTCAAGTACAAGTTTCAGATGTACAAACACCTTCAGGCCAACACCGCCAAGATCTACGCCGAAGCCAAAGAAGCCGCCCAAGACCTAGGCATCACTGGAGACGTGAAGGGTACTATCGGCCTGACGGGAGCCATCTCAGGGTGTCCCGCGCCCATGAGACGCAACGTTCTGGAGGCATCAGCAGAAGGGGCCACCAAGGTAATCCCGTTGGCAAGACTCGTGGATGAAATTCGGGAGATCGTGAAGGATGTGTACGGCGACGAGTACGATGTATGCCCGGTAAACACTTGCGAAGGCGGATTGTGGGTAGCGTTTGACACACTGTTTTCGCCACCCTTAACCGGACGCGGTGACAAATACCGGGGGCGGTACATAGTGCCTTTGGAAAAACATATGCATCACCAGGCGGGCTACGGCAGACCTTTTCCGCCCAAATACAAGGAGTTTCTGGCCGACAGAGGGTCAACTGCAGGCGAATTCGGATTCGCGGGGAAGCGCTTGGATAACTTAGATGTGGTTGTAGTGCCCCTAGAAGGCGGTCGATACCCCAACCACGGAGTGAAGTATTTCCCGGTGCCGCTTCTCACACAAGTGGACGCTTTGGCATCGATTGAGGCAATGGGCAAAGTCGCCTCACGCCACCGAGACCAAGTGACAGGATTCTCGTCTCTGGGATACGACACCCCCGGATATGGCTACCGTGAGAAGGACTCCCAAGGGACCCCAGTCCTTCAAAAAGGTATAGGGCAACTGGCAAAGGAGTTCAACGTCCCTTACGTCGTGGACAACGCTTGGGGGCTCCCGTTTGTCGGCCACGACCCGCGCAAGACGGGTGCTTCGGCGGTCATCTACAGCATGGACAAAGCGACCGGCTCGGCTACCTCAGGACTCATAGTCGGCCAAGAAGACGTAATGGTGAGCATTCGGCGCGCCCTAGGAATGCACGGCGATAGGTACGGCACGACGGCATCCTACGGCAAAGCCGAATATGTGATTTTGGATCCAGGCAAGGATGCGCTCATAACCCAGATCCAGGTGCTAAAGGATCTCCGAGATCACCCTGGGTTCTACACCGGTCAGGTGGACCAATTGTACGACATTATCACCTCTGAGTTCCACAACGCCCATTCCAAGCTCAGAGATGGCCTCAGGATCACCAAGTCCTACAACAGCGCCACAGTAGAAGTCAACTACGAGGACACTTGGAAGGAAGGGTTGGGCTTCCCAATCTTCTCTATAGAAGACATGTACGCAGGTTCCCACCTGCTGCAAGTAGGCCTCGCTCAGATGGGGATCATTGCCACCATTGCCTATGACGGCAACATCTTCATCTCCCCGGGCCAAGGCACTTGTGACGATGAGGGGTATCTGGTGGAAGACAGAATGCGTCTTGCCATCAAGGGGCTAGTAGCCCTCATGGAAATCGTGGGGAGACACGCCGGATTCATCAGATAGGTACCACAAATCAGGTAGGGGGCTGGCCTCTAGTCGGCCAGCCCGCAAGGCTTTTATCCCATTCCGCGATACTGCTTATTCGATACTACACGTCCTGCTTTATACCGCATTCTCGGCAGAAGCGCGCGCCAGGCGCCAAGACCGCACCGCAGTTCCTGCACTTGAGCGCTCCCAGTTTGGCGCCACACTCCTGTCAGAACTTCACACCCTCAAGATTATGGTGGCAATCGTCAAAATTTCGAGTTACCCTCTTGAAGTAGACCCCGCTGTACACTTCCACGGCCGGCCCCGCTTGCCACACGTGGCCATCATGTTTCCACATGACCTGAAGGGTGCCACCAGGAAGGTTAACTGCCACCGGAACTCCCCTGTCAACCAGGCCGTGCAAGATCGCCGCTACAACCGATGCGCATGCTCCTGTACCGCAAGCAAGCGTTATCCCGGAGCCTCTCTCCCACACGCGCATATCCATCTCCTGCTTGGACTTGACCGCAACGAATTCGATGTTTGCTTTACGGGGAAAAAGAGGATGGCGCTCCAAGCCGGGTCCCACTTTTTCCAGTTCAATCCTGGCCACGTTGTCTGTAAAAAACACGCAGTGGGGATTTCCCAAAAAAAGCGGAGTCCCCAAGAACATCTCTTCCCCCAAAACTACTTCCAGGTCCAACACCGGCTCGGGGCCATCCAGTTGGGATAGGGGAATGTCAGATCGCCCGAAAAGGGGAAGCCCCATATCCACAGAGACATTGGTCACAACGCCGCTTTCCACTGTCAAATGAGGCTCAATAATGCCTGCCCGGGTTTCTACGGCCAACGCGGTTTTGCTCGTTAGTCCGCGTTCGTAAACAAACTTGGCAAAACAGCGCATGCCGTTGCCGCACATGTCTCCTTCAGACCCGTCGGAGTTGAACATGCGCATTCGGAAGTCGGCTATCTCGGAGGGCAACGCCAAGATGAGGCCGTCGGACCCAGGGCCAAAATGCCTGTCGGCCATCTCCTTAGAAAGTTCTCCCCAGTTCATCTCGTCCTTGTACTCAAAACAGTTCACATACAGATAGTCGTTGCCTAAACCGTGCAGTTTGGCGAAAGGCACTTCCTTGTACCTATCAGTGTTATCCAACGCCAATCAGTTTCCTTTCTAAGGATGTCGATTCATATTATTAACCCTTCGAGCCCCGGTTCCCTTGTGTTGAACGGGCGGCTCGGCACAACTTCTGGCTTATGGGGGTTTCTTCCTCGCAAGTTTTCTCTACGCAACATAAGGAGTCTAGGGTATCGCTTTGGCGGTGACTTTGGGTTATAGTTTGGCCTGTACAAGGGTGTTTGATAATCGCACCACACCGGAGGTTTCGTCATGAGACTAAAGTGCTCGTCTTGTTCCAAGGAATACAGTCTAGAGTTGCCACGCTGGCGGTGTGATTGTGGAGCCTACTTGCGCCTAGAGGGTGCTAAGGCCCCTAAAGTGCATGATCTGGAAGGCCGCGAACAGAGCCTTTGGAGGTATGCAGAGGCGATCCCAGACGCACAAGAACGGGTTTCTTTGGGAGAGTCCATCACTCCCATGTTTTTGACCGAGCTACATGATCACGACTGTTACCTCAAACTTGACTACCTTCTGCCTACTGGGTCCAAGAAGGACAGGGGCATGGCGGTCATGATCACCAGACTCAAAGCATGGAACATTGAATCGGTGGTGGAGGATTCATCTGGCAACGCCGGAGCCAGTCTGGCGGCCTACTGCGGGAAAGCCGGAATAGCCCGAGACGTCTATGTGCCCGCCTACACGTCTAGCGGAAAGACGGCGCAGATCGCTGTCTACGGCGCGAATCTTATCAAGGTAGACGGTACACGAGAAGATACCACCAGGGCGGCCATGGAGGCAGGCAGTCGGTCCTTTTATGCAAGCCACAACTGGAGCCCCTTCTTCGAGCACGGCATCAAGACTTACGTGTACGAAATTTGGGAACAGATGGGCTTCAAACTCCCAGACGTGTTGATTGCCCCCTGCGGAAACGGCAGTCTAATCACTTCGGCATATGAGGCCATCAAAGAGATTACAGCCGCGTATCCCGGAACCAAGGTCCCCCGCCTAGTGGCTGTCCAGTCAGATGCCTGTGCACCCTTGGCAACCGCGTGGGCCCAAGAGAAAGAGGACGCTGTGTCCATCGAAAAACGCGAGACAGCCGCCGAAGGGATAGCGAGCGCCTTTCCGATAAAAGCAAGGGAAGTGCTGTACGCGGTCAAAAACACACGCGGTACATTCATCACGGTAACCGACGACGAGTTGTGGCGAGGACTCCAAACGCTGGCCCATCAAGGTGTATTCGTTGAACCAACTTCAGCCACTGCCCCTGCCGCTTTCAAGAAACTGGTGGAAAACGGCTGGATCAAACCTGAAGATAAGGTTGTCATTGAGCTAACTGGGAGTGGTCTGAAAGCTGCCGACAAGATCTCAAAGATGATCTAGGCCCGGAGCTAGCCCTGTGGCCTACGACCTAGACGATCGCTGCAGCGACAGTGGGATGCGACTCTTGCGCCCACTGTCGCTATCTATTAGATGCAGACCTCCGCCAAAAGGGATTCGGGTGAAGCGCGTCGTAACCTTGGGTGGATCTTAGAAGGAGGTGTGGCTAGGTGACTCAGGATCTGACAATCTCACCCTTGAGGCCCGTGAATTTCACCCGCGTCCAACTTAGAGATTCGTTTTGGCTGCCCCGGACCGAGATCAACCGCAAGGTCACAATCCCGGCTATGTACAAGCACCTCAAAGAAACAGGCAGGCTCGACAGCATAAACCCGGACTACAGACCCGGCG
The DNA here is from genome assembly GCA_040771825.1 of Bacillota bacterium. Lineage (GTDB taxonomy): Bacteria > Bacillota > Sulfobacillia > Fermentithermobacillales > Fermentithermobacillaceae > JAXGZG01. Next base: position 79,905 of record JAXGZG010000002.1, read on the forward strand.
ACCCTTCATCTCACCATATCTTCTGGGACTCAGACATCGCCAAATGGATCGAGGCGGCCGCATACACCCTCTCCATCCATCCAGACCCCGACCTGGAGAATCTTATGGACCAGATCGTTGTGAAGTTTGGAGCCCTGCAGAGAGCAGACGGGTACCTTAATAGCTGGTTTGTCTCGGTGGAACCCGAGAAGCGATGGACCAACCTTAGAGATAAGCACGAATTGTACTGTTTCGGACACTTGACTGAAGCCGCAGTGGCGTATTTCCAGGCCACAGGCAAAAAGCAATTGCTTGACATCATGGTGAAATACGCAGATTACATAGACTCGGTCTTTGGCCCCCAAGAAGGCAAACTCCACGGATATCCGGGTCATGAAGAAGCCGAGCTGGCTCTGGTAAAGCTGTACCGCGTAACCGGCGAGAAGAGGTATCTTAGGCTGGCCAAATACTTCATAGACGCTCGTGGCACTACGCCTCATTACTACGATGCAGAAGCCCGAAGACGAGGCGAAGACCCGCCCCGCGCCAACCACGAGTACCATCAGGCCCACCTGCCTGTTAGAGAACAGACCCGTGTAGTCGGACACTCTGTTAGAGCGATGTATTTGTACAGCGGGATGGCAGACGTGGCCAAAGACACCGGCGATCGGACGCTTGCCGAAGCTTGCGAGAAGCTCTGGGAGGACCTTTGCCTAAGGCAGATGTACATAACCGGAGGTATCGGTCAGACAAGGAGTCACGAAGGCTTTACTTTCCACTACGATTTCCCTGAAGAGACCGCCTACTGCGAAACCTGTGCCTCCATAGGCCTTGTATTCTGGGCTCATCGTCTCTTACAAATGGAGAAGGATTCTCGATTTGCTGACGCAATGGAGCGAGCCCTATACAACGGGACTATTAGCGGCTATTCTCTCAGCGGCGACCGTTTCTTCTACGAAAACCCTGTGGCCAGCCTTGGCGGTCACCATAGACAGGATTGGTTCAGATGTTCTTGCTGCCCTCCCAACATTTCCAGGATGATCGCCGGGATTGGCCAGTACGTCTACTCGGAAGGCGAGACCGAGGCTTGGGTCCACCTGTATATCCGGGGTTCGGGTGAACTTTGTGTAGGGCAAGACAACGTCCGCATAGAACAAGATACCCGTTACCCCTGGGATGGAACAATCCGCCTGACTGTGGGCGTCAGCAACCCGGCACACTTCACTTTGGCCCTCCGCATTCCGGGATGGTGCCAAAAGGCAAGCCTCTCGATAAACGGCACCCCGGTTGAGCTTGACGGCATCATGGCCAGAGGATACGCCAAAATCCACAGGGAGTGGACCGGCAGGGACGAAGTGGCGCTGAGCCTCGACATGCCCGTAGAAAGAGTATCTTCCCACCCATCTGCCAGGCAGATGAGCGGGAAGACCGCGCTGCAGCGAGGCCCCATAGTGTACTGCTTGGAAGAAGCCGATAACCCCGTAACCCCCCTAGCCAGAATCTCGCTGCCCTATGAGTCGGAGCTTTCGGTGGAGTACAAGCCAGACCTTCTGGGGGGAGTTGCGGTGCTCACGGGAATGGGTGAGGTCATTAACGACCAAGGCTGGGACGGTGTTCTCTATTCAAGCAAGAAGCCTGTGACCGAACCCTTCCCTATTAAGGCCGTACCCTATTGTGTTTGGGATAACCGCGAGCCAGGACAAATGCTAGTCTGGGTGCGAACCTAAAATCGGGAAGGATAGGGATTAGATCGAGCCCTTAGGAGGTGCCCCTATGCAGATATTCAGCGGCCGCTCTACTTTAGATCTGACACAGCGGATCTGCTCTCACCTGGGCGTGGAGCTCGGCCAGGCTGAGATCTTCAAATTCTCCAACGACAACACCTTCGTGAGGATTCAGGAGAACGTCAGAGAAGCGGACGCGGTGGTTGTCCAAACTTCGGTACCTCCCGTTGACGAGGCTTTCATGGAGCTCCTCATAATTATAGACGCCCTCAGAAGAGCCTCGGTGAGAAGGATCACAGCGGTCCTTCCTTACTTCCCTTACGTCAGGTCTGACAAGAAGGACCAGCCCAGGGTCCCAATAACCGCACGGCTCGTGGCTGACATGATTGTAACCGCCGGAGTCAACCGGGTGGTTACCGTGGACCTTACTGCCGACCAGATCCAGGGGTTCTTCAGCGTGCCCTGTGACCATCTAACCGCCCAACCTGTTCTCGCCCGGTACTTCAAGGAGAAACGCTTGGAGAACCCGGTGGTGGTGGCGCCAGATCCGGGAGCCGTAAAAAGGGCTCAGCGGTTCGCCCAGCGACTTGGTGGAACTGTGGCCTTCATAGACAAGCGCAGAACCACAACGGGGGAAGAGGTCACTGCCACATCGGTGGTAGGTGATGTCGAAGGTAGGCAGGCAGTCTTGTTTGACGAGGAAGTGGACCGCGGGTCATCCATGCTTCAGGGGGCCCAGTTGTTGTTCAAGAACGGGGCAAAAGAGGTCTATGGCGCTTGCACCCATGCGGTGCTATCTGGTCCGGCCATTGAGCGCTTGTCTGGCGCTCCCATGAAGGAACTTGTGGTCACAGACACAGTCCCTGTACCGCCCGAGAAAAGGTGGCCCGGGTTGGTGGTGCTTTCCATTGCGCCATTATTGGCGGAAAGTCTGAGGCGAATCCACACGGGCCAGTCTCTGAGCGTGTTGTTTGAGTGATGCCAAGAGACAACGGAAGCCCCGGCGATGTCGGGGCTTCCGTTTGATGCGTATGTTGTGCTAGTCACTTGGACTCTGGGGCAAATGGCTCCGACCAGTCGTAGTGCCCAGCCAAGCTGTCAATAACCTCTCCTTCAATGAGCACCTGAACTCTGTCAATGCCCTCTATGCCTGTGAGCGTCTTTACCAGAGAGTTGATGGTCAGTCCTTCACCGGCTGAGCCACCCCAGTGTTTGGTTTGGAACTCCTGGCTAAAATCCACTGTGGCAACCCCATCCCTAACCGCTATGGACAGCAACTGAGCCTCGGGCGGCAAGGTCTTTCTCAGTTTCTCGTCGGAAGGACCTTTGAGGAGTTCGAGTACCGCTATTCTCTCAATGGGCATTTCCGGCTCGTCTTCAGTCACCTCTACCGTGCGTTTCTCAGGAAGCACTTCCATGGCCTGGTCATCGCTAAAGTACAAGGTTACCTCAACGTTTCTGCCCTCAACTATCCTGCCCTCATCTTTCCCGGGCGCTCCCTGAACTTTGGGAGTGCACCCCGCCAACCACAGCATTCCAACCAATCCCATTAAAGCAAACCCCAGAAGAACTAACCTGCTTTTCTTTCCCATCACCCAAACCTCCCGTATTGGTGTTTCTTGCTTTCGCGTCCATCGCCTGTTGCCTTAGCCCGACATCATTATGTCAGCGCAGTTTTTCATCACGGTCTCGGAGTGTAACAGATGTGTATCATTTTCCAGAGGGAACCTCACTGCCTCAGCGAAAGTCTCAATGGACAAAGACACGCTCCTGGGAGGTATAACGTTGAAGCGAAAAGGCACCATTTCATTACTGCTCGTGATCTGCCTGAGTCTAGTGCTATCGGCATGTGCCCGGGAAACGAAGAAAGAGCCCATATCGTTGGAGCCGTCTATTGAAGGTTCCCTAGAGCCGGTCCACCCTGACGAAACCGTCAGCGAAACATACGGCACCAGGTTCTCACTGGAAAACGCCCTTGCCAGAGCGAACCAAACGAAGGAGTTGGGGAGGGGTCTCACAGGCGAATCTGCAATGGCTCTCACCAACGCCGTTGGCGCTATCCAGGGCACCCTCATGAAACAGGACTATCAGGTGAAGAAGCTCGAGTTCGAATTGGCCAAATGGCAGCTTCGAGAAGGGCAGATAACCCAAGAGGCCTACAACCAGACGAAATCCGCTTACGAGAAAGCCGTGGCCGATCTTACTGCCTTCTGGGACAAGTTCGGCATAAGCGACTAGCCGGAAGTCATGGCGAGCCACAACCTGCCCAAGCCGCACTCCGGCGGCTTGGGCCCTTATCCGTGCCAGACCCGTGGAGTCGGCTTGAGGCAATCTGCAAGACGTTCCCCAGTGGGGAGGGTTCTGACGCCCCACTGGGGAATGTGCAGCCCAGGAGAAAACCAACCTACGAGAGAACCAACCGTATGGGGAGGCGTTGCCCATGGCCCTGATTCCAGCCGAGGATCCTGCCGGCGTACCTGGAATCGCCTTGCTTTTGCGGGCCTCTGGATTGTGCAAAAGGTACGGAAGCTTCCCGGCGGTACAAGATTTAGACCTTAACCTGCGCCGAGGGGAGATCTACGGGTTGCTCGGACCTAACGGTTCCGGCAAATCCACCACCATTCGAATGCTCACGGGCATTCTTGCGCCAACCTCGGGAAGCATCAACATCGCAGGACACGACCTAACCAAAGAGCCGGAGAAGGCTAAAGCCGCCATAGGGTACGTTCCCGATGAACCTCTTCTCTACGAGAAGCTTTCAGCCGTAGAGTTTCTGGAGTTCATAGCCGAGCTCTATGATGTGCCCAGAAGTGTAAGGAGCCCCCGCATTCAATCGCTCCTCAATACGCTGGACCTTTCCCATAAATCCGCCGACCTGATTCAGTCGTATTCTAGGGGAATGAAGCAGAAAATCTCCATTGCCGCCGCCCTTCTTCCTGAGCCTCAAATCCTTATTATGGATGAACCCGTGACGGGTCTTGACCCTATCTCCGCCCGCATACTGAAAGGCATTCTCAGAAGAATGGCCAGAAACGGAAAAGCAGTCATCATGTCAACGCACCTTTTGGAAATCGCCGAGCACCTCTGCGATCGCATCGGGATACTGGCAGAGGGCACCCTAATGGCAGAAGGAACTATGGAGGAACTGAGTTCGATGTCCCGTCAGGCAGACTTCTCGGGAGCCTCTCACGAAAATGCCACACTAGAGGATATCTTCATCCAGCTAGCCGCAGGTGAGGAGCATAAGGAACTTATCCAATCCCTAGAAGATGAGTCTCCCCAGGGAGACGCTGCCACCCCAGCGAGAGAGTTCGACTAGAAAGGTGCGTCCAAGATGAAAAAGGCGCTCCGCATAGTTTTCTTGTCCCTGAAAACGCGCATCCGGTCAATGAGTCCCTGGACTTGGATCATCGGGGCTCTGGGGTGCATTGGGATCCCGGTCCTAGTGTTCCACGTAGTCAAAACCATATCTTATGCATCCCCCACCCCACAATACCTTCTGCCCGTAGTCACAGGCGTTCTGAACTATCTCCTTCTAATCCAGGTAGGCACTACTCTTGGTACGGCCTTCTACTATCTTTACCTCTCCCGAGATCTCCCTCTTCTTATGGCATCGCCTTTGCCTCCGAGAGCAGTCATCTTGGCCAAGATGCTGGAGGTAGCGGGAGCGGGAATAGGCGCTTACCTCATAGTGGGGATCCCCATGATAGTTGCCTTAGGCTGTGCCTGGTTTGCGCCGCCTTGGTACTATGCCCTTTCCATCCTGGCTGGGCTGCCTTTCGCCATACTGCCGGCAGTTGTGGCCGTCCTCATGAACCTAATAGTGTGCAGGCTTATCCCACCCTACAAGTCAACTGAAGTCGCAGCGGCTTTGGGCACTCTGGCAAGCGGACTTTCTTACCTCCTGATCCGAGTAACCACTCACGCGTTGAGTCAGGGAGATTACACTGCGACGCTAACCGGAGCATTCACCAAGTTCAGCGCAAGTTGGTCGCCTGCGGCGCTTCTTGCAGCCGCAATCGTTGAGGGGCTATGGGAACGGCCTTTTCCCCTTGTTGCAGTCGGCGGAGGAATCTCCCTGGCGTCCATTGCGGTTTTCGGTGCCGCAGCTCGCGCCACAGAACGCGCTTATCTTTCAGGCTGGGCGTCAACGGGAACTGTTCGGCATAAGAGCCGCTTGGCGGGTAACGCACGGGCAGCCGATAGCAGAAGGCTTGAAAAAGCCCCCAGAGACCTGCCTTTCTCGGTGGAAATCCGCTCTCTGGCTGTAGAATCTAAGCTTGTGCTGCGAGATCTTCAGAGCCACTCCCAAATGCTCTACGTGCTCTTGATGATGATAGGCTTGGTCGTCTTTCCGAGCCGCGGTTCTGGGGCGGAATTGTCCTGGGCAGCCTCCTGGAGCCCGTTTTTGTTCCTTGCCATGGCTGGCTCCTATTCTTCGTGGTCTTTAAGAAACGCATCTCTCACAGCCCGCCTTTTGAGACAGACGCCCTGCAACCCGGCTAGAGTGATGCGAGGTAAGGCAATGTTTTATGGAATAGTCCAGGCTCTATGTGTGCTAGTCTTTGCCGCAACTCTGGCAGTCTTGAGAAGACTAGAGATGAGTCATGTGGGGACCATGGCTTTTGTCTTGGCCACCCTATGCTTTAGCACCGCGGCCACTTCCGTGTGCGTGGCCGCCTTTGACCCGGGGGTATCTCAGCCCACAGGTCCGCCTCGGTTGGGGTTTGCCGGAGGTTTTCTGTTATTCCTCTCCAATGTGATTTTGAGCGTCACAGGCTCCATTGCTTACATGTGGGTTGTCAACTGCCCTGCCCATATGAAGGCCGAAGCGTGGTTTGCGCTGTTTGTTTTCGCCGGTATCCAGGCCGGAGTGTTCTTTGGCGCTACCAACATGGCCGGGAATCGGATTCGGGGAATCGGGCCACCCACGGGGAGCGCGGCAGTTTTCGTCTTGATCTTGGGTGCGGGCCTGATTATGGGCCTTGTACCGGCGTCCAGGGTCTATGGGTCGCCCGGTCCCGCGCCCATTCCCAGCGTTTCGGACTGTTCATTCCACAGCGTCAATGGAGTAAGCGTCTATTTCAGAAAATCTTCAGATGCAAGTCTCTCCCAGGTGGCCGGGCTGATGCTTGCAGGGATTGGCGACGAGAGGGAAGATGAAGCCCATTGCGCTCACATGGCTGAACACATGGCGATAATGTACCCCACCAGGTCCAGGGAGTCCCTATGGTCCATAGCGGCCAAGGACTGGTCCATAGGTTCGATTCCGCCCATCAACGGGTACACAGGTTTGGATTTCACTACGTTTATCATGGCAGTTCCGAGCGATGACCTGAGTCGTGCTTTGGCGACGCTGGTTGACGGCCTCTTTCGTAGCACGCTTACTTCGGACGCCTATTACCGGACAGAGATCAAGAGAGCCCGCCGAGAGTTGGACTTCATGACAACCAACGAGACCTCCGCCATGCTCAACAAGATGCGGATCACGGGGCTTGCCGGTACACCTTATGCGACAGAGATGTTTGAGAGCCCCCTGGCTGCGGTCCCCGCCGAGAAAGTCCGGGGATTCATGGACCGCGAATACAGTCCGAGGCGACTCAGTCTGGTAATCGTGACCGACCGGGATGAAGCGGAGATCGTAGGGATTCTTGAAGAGTCCCTTGAGGGGTTGGATCGAGGGGCACCCCAGGCAGACCGCCGAGACGTGAAGCCGGCGCCCCCCAGCACCGCTACCCTCGAGATCCCTTCTCTGGACAAACCTCGGGTGGGCATTGTCCTTTCCATAGGTGGAGTCCCGCGTGAGGACTTTGAGACTGTGGCGAGACTAGTCAACATAGTAACCAGAAGGCTCACAGGTTCCGCGGCAGGTCTTCGGTTCGAATCGGCCCAGCATAGCCTGGACTACTGCCAATGCGGGGTTTTGGCAACTTACGGCTATTCCTCATACCGCCAATCAGATGACGGAACCATTGATGCCCAGGGAGACAACATAGCTGACGAACTCCGTGACATAATAGCCGCTTTGGCCGAAGATGGGCCTTACCTAGGTGATTTGGAGCCGTTTAGGTTGCCTGGCGCGAGGCTTCCGTCGATTCCCATGGGACCGCTGCCGTATGACAGGGCCGGTGCTGTGCTAGTTAACCTTGTCCAAGAGACTCTAGGATACCCGGTCACCCAAATTGAAGAAGTCCAGGATAAGCCGGACCCCGGGCACCAAGGCGAACCCGAGGACTCCGGGGAGTCCTCCACTGATACCCCCGATACCGAAACCATTCTGGCTAGGCTCAAAACCGCTGCGCAACGCTACTTCCCTGAAGTCCATGTCAGCGTCGTATATGTCCGAGAGAATCCGCCCAACCTGAGCCCTTGGCTCACGGCTAGCCTAGCGGTTTTGGCCCTGGCGGCGCTTGCTGCAAGAAAACTTCTCAAGAGAAGACATCCCGCAGCCTAAAGCGCCTTTACGTAGATTGCGCACGGATTGCCCTGTCCCCATACAGGATACGGGTCAATCACCTCAATCAGCACAAATCCCATCTTCTGGTAGAATAGGCGGGTCTTCTCGTACGGATAGTAGTCCACGGTTGGCGCAAGGGTCTTCACAGTGACAAACCGAGTGCCTGTTTCTTGGAGTCTTTGGCACAGCGCGTCCATGAGTAGAGACCCGAGCCCCTGGCGGATTCTGTCCTTCCTCACACCCATCCAAAGGATTTCAGCGACACCGGTTCGTACGATCTTGGCGCAGGCGAAGCCCAAGCAATCGCTGCCGTCCCTGATGACCAAGGTCTCCTCAGTCTTGAGGTCACGGGACATAGCCGCAAGTCCCGAGTCGTTGAAATACTCCGATAGACTCTTGGCAATCTCATAACATGCTACTAGATCATACTCTGAAGCTGTCTCCATCCGAAGGTCTGCCAATCCCTAACCCCTCCATTGGGATATTGATTTGCCCAGCCCATTGACTCCACCTTCGATCCATATTACCAGTCTTCCAGCCAGGTTTCTGGGCGACATCTCAGTTTTTTCGGGCAAACCGCCGCCAAAAGGGTTAGAATTTGAACTGATCTCGGAATACCGGTAGTACAGAACCCGTCAACAAAGGAGGACCCCCTTTGAGAGTAAAAGCCTACAAGAAGGAATCGGATTACTCCTATACCCTTGGGGTCTTTCCGACTATTGAGCTTCTGGCAATCCGGCCCCAATCGGTTCGTCAGGTGATTTTGAGTTCTGCTTCGTCCAGGAACGAAGGTGCCCACAAGATAAGAGACCTGTGCAATGATGCAGGCATAGGCGTCCACATCAACGACAGGAACCTGGAATCTTTGGCCAAGAAAGGGAACTGCCTCGCCGTGGGCGTCTTCTCCAAGTACGAGATGCGACTTGGGAATAGAGCCAACCACGTCGTCCTAGTTAACCCAGGGGATATGGGTAACCTTGGAACCATCATTCGCACTATGGTGGCATTCGGGATCCGCGACCTCGCCGTCATAAGCCCCGGCGCAGATGTCTTCGACCCCAGAGTCGTCCGGTCGTCAATGGGGGCCCTGTTCCGGCTAGAAGTCGAATATTTTGCCTCCCTTGAAGAGTACAAACGCCGCCACGATAGGCACATGTACCCCTTCATGCTGGGCGGCAGATACAGTGTCCGCGATGCCAAGACCTATGGAAGGGCTCCTTACTCGCTGATCTTCGGCAACGAGTCCAGCGGTCTGCCAAAGGAGTATCTTGGAGTGGGGACCCCGGTGGCTATCCCCCATAGTAGCGATGTCGACTCACTCAACTTGGCGGTAGCGGTGGGCATCGGGTTGTACGAGTTCTCTTCTGTGAAATAACCTGAGATTGCCGAGAGAAACAGAGTTTCTGCTTGAAGCAAGTAAGCTTTGGAGGCATCTCGCCATAGATGATAGAGTGAAAACCTAGCCATATTGGGGGGAAGTAAGGTGAAGGTCCTTCTGCACGGGTGCAACGGAAAGATGGGCCGTGTAATGACCCGGGTTTTATCTTCGGAGCGTGATATCGCGATTGTCTGCGGCGTGGACATGAGGCCGCTAGAGATGACCCGCGAGCCGGTTTCGATATCGCCCGATCAGAGGTCAGGTCACTATCCCGTATATGCGTCGCTGGAACACGTTAAAGACAACCCTGACATTGTGATCGACTTCTCTCACCACACCTGTCTCGGGGCCTTGCTTGCCTTCGGAACGGCCCGCGCCATTCCCTTGGTTATCTGCACTACCGGGTTCGAACCAGAAGAGAAACAGAGAATGGTTGAGGCATCCAAGACAGTGCCCATCCTTCATTCCGCCAACATGTCCTTGGGAATCAACCTGCTTGTATCCTTGATAAGCCAGGCGGCGTCCGCTCTCTACAATACATTTGACATAGAAATCGTGGAGAAACACCACAATCAGAAAGTCGATTCACCGAGCGGGACTGCGCTTCTTATTGCCGATACCATCAAGGAGAGCCTAGATACCAATTTCGAAGGTGAGTCACCTATTAGTTACGTCTACGGTAGGCACTCCAAGACAGACAAAAGGCAGAAGACTGAGATTGGCATCCATGCGATCCGGGGCGGGACCATGGTTGGTGAGCACAATGTAATTTTCGCCGGGCCGGGAGAAGTCTTGGAGATCAGTCACTCTGCCCTGTCCCGCGACGTATTCGCCTATGGAGCTGTAAAAGCAGCAAGATTCCTTATAGCCCAGAAGCCGGGGCTGTACAACATGAAGGATGTCGTTAGGGCTTCCGTGGAGGCGGAGTGAGACAGGTCGATATTACTTTTACGTTTCCTCGAAAAGCGCTGTGCTCAGATACTTCTCCCCTCCGTCGGGTATCACGGTAACGACCCTCTTGCCTTCTCCAAGTTCCTTGGCGATCTTGGCGGCAACATGGACATTGGTCCCGCTGGATATTCCGCAGAATATGCCTTCCTCCCGCGCAAGACGCCTTGCCATTAGGCACGCTTCTTCGTCGGTCACCAATATCGCCCTATCGATAACCGATTTGTCCAAAACCTCGGGGAGGATACCGTCGCCGATGCCTTCCTGAACGTGAAAGCCTAATGGGCTGTCCTTGATGAGGGAAGCCTGATCGGGCTCGGCGGCTATTATCTGCACGCCTGGGACGCGCTCCTTTAACCTTCTCCCTACTCCAGTTATGGTGCCGCCGGTTCCTATGCCGCTGACGAAAGCGTCCAAATGCCCGCCCGTCTCCCCCAAAATCTCCCTGGCGGTACCGTCTTGGTGGGCTCTCGGGTTGTTTGCGTTCTCGAACTGGTGGGCTCTGAACGTCTTGGGCGTAGCTTGGGCAAACCGCTCGGATGCCTCCAAGCAGATTGCCAGGGTCTCCTTGATGTCTTTGCCTGGCGGCGTGAGCCTAACCTCCGCCCCGTAGGCCTGCAGTATCTTTCTTCTTTCGAGGCTCATAGACTCTGGCATGAACACCACCACCCGATAGCCCTTGACAGCCCCGACCATGGCCAAGGAGATGCCCTGGTTCCCGCTGCTGGCCTCCACAATGACCGATCCTGGGCGGAGCACACCGTCGCTCTCAGCTTCACATATCATCCGGTAGGCCGGACGCGCTTTAATGCTCCCGCCAGGATTTAGAGACTCGACTTTCACGAGAATCTCGGCAGACCCGGGCTCCGGAATCCTTCTCAACCTAACCATTGGCGTATTCCCGATCGCCTCTAGCACTGTATCAAAAATTGCCATGAACGCTTCCTCCAGGTTCCATGTGTCATGACTTGAGCAACTTATGCTGCGACAAATGCCAGAATCCCCTCTTTACTGCCACAGTGTCTGCCCCCGCCTCACAGTTCAGGAACGTGTGTCATTGTCTCATCATAGTGTCACTATATCACGAAACTGCCGCTTAATTGGGAGACGGCAAGGTGGCCCAGACTCTCAAGCCACCCTGCCACCGTGACTACCGAAATCACTGAATCGCACTGTTCCAGCCAAGATAGCTCCTAGATCGCATCTTATCTAGAACGCCGGGATAACTCCGCCCTTGTACTTATCCAGGATGAAATCCTTTACATCCTCGCTGGTGAGGACCTTTACGATCTTCTTGATGGTGGCGTCTTCTTCTTCCCCCTGGCGGATGGCCAAAACGTTAGCGTAGGGCGAGTCGCCGTCTTCAATGAAAAGCGCGTCATCTAGAGGCGAAAGGCCCGCCTGGATGGCGAAGTTTCCGTTGATAATGGCAACAGCCAGGTCATCTTTGGATCTTGGAAGAATCTCGGCGTTGAGCTCAACGATCTTTATGTTCTTGGGGTTTTCCACTACATCAAGAACTGTGGCGGCGACACCGACGCCTTCCTTACTCTTGACAAGCCCTGCCTTCTCCAAGAGAACCAGAGCTCGGCCCGTGTTGGTGGCATCGTTGGGGATTCCGATCTGATCCCCGGCCTTCAAATCCTCCAAAGTTGCCACCTTGCCCGGATAAATGCCCATAGGTTCAATGTGGATCTTGGCAACCCAAGTCAAAGGCAAGTTCCTCTGGGCGGCAAAGTCCTCGAGGTACGGGATATGCTGAAAGAAGTTGGCCGTGAGCTGTTTGTCAGCCAGCTGAAGGTTTGGCTGAACATAGTCGTTGAACTCAATTATCTCCAGCTCGATACCTTCCTTTTCCAGAAGCGGCTTGGCGAATTCCAAGATCTCGGCATGAGGAACCGATGAGGCTCCAATCTTGACAGCCTTTTTGCTGCAAGCGCTCAACAGGACTGTCAGAGAAATTACCACAACTAGACCTAGTGCCAGAAGAACCTTGTTCTTACCCCTTATCAATTCTCTCTCTCCTCCTATGGAACAACGTGAGATGCTGGCTAACGACGCCTGAACTTTAGGGCCACGCGATCGCCTATGAATTGCATGCCCTGGACCATGCCAACCAGGATGACCAGAGCAGCCAGCATCACATCGGTTTGCCAACGCTGGTAGCCATACCTAATGGCGAGATCCCCTAAACCACCCCCTCCTATAGCTCCGGCCATGGCCGAATATCCTACCAGGTTAACCGCCGTAGTAGCGGCACCGGCGACAAGCGATGGAAACGCCTCAGGTACAAGGACGTATCTCACAATCTGCTGCCAGGTCGCACCCATGGAAACGCAGGCCTCTATGACTCCCGTTTCGACCTCAAGCATGGCGATCTCGGTCAGACGAGCCACAAAGGGGATCGCCGACACGGTCAAAGGAACGATGGCGGCGGTCGGTCCTATAGAAGTGCCGGTTAACAACTTGGTTAGCGGCATGATGGCAACCAACAGGATGATGAAAGGGATCGATCTGCCAACATTCACAACCCAGCTCAGGGCACTATATAGATTCCGATTGGCCTTGAGCCCGCCCGGGCGCACCAAAATCAACGAAATACCCAACAGAAGGCCAAGGATCTCGCCGCCAATCAGTGACAAAAGTACCATTCCAAGCGTCTGAGCAGTGTTGACCAAGAGGAGCCCCGCCCACTTGTGTAGACTGGCAGACGTCAGCCAGGTCGTAAGCCAAGTCAATGGACGCCACCTCCCGCAGACACGGTAGCCAGTGGAGCAGTCACCTCTCCCACCTTCGGGGCCTCCGAAAGCCGCCCATCCCTTAGGTAAGTGATCCGGTCACAGATGGGTGACAGAAGGCCGATTTGATGGGTGACCACCAGGATAGTGATGCCCTTTGTGCGGTTGATCTCCTGGAGAGATTGGACTATTGAATCAGCAGTCTCAGGATCCAAAGCCGAAGTAGGTTCATCCAAGATCAACACGCTAGGTTCTGTTACCAAAGCCCTTGCAATGGCTACTCTCTGCTTCTCTCCGCCAGAGAGTTCCGATGGGTAGAATCCTTTGCGATGGCTCATATGAACGATTTCCAGATATTCGGCGGCCTTTGTGGAAGCGTCTTTTCGAGAGACTCCTCTGATTTCCAGGGGAAGCATCACGTTTTCCAAGGCGGTTCGGGATCGCAGAAGGTTGAACCCCTGGAACACCATGCCGACTTTCCGTCTAACCCTGCTAAGGTCCCTGCCTAAGGAGGAGGAAATGTCTTCGCCGTCCACCAGTATCCGTCCCGAATCAGGAGCTTGCAGCATAGAGAGGCACCGGAGCAGAGTTGTCTTGCCAGCCCCGGACGGCCCGCATATGGCAACGATCTCCCCTTCGTTGACGGCCAGACACACGCCGGCCAGAGCCGCCACTTCTCCCGAAGGAGAAGGGAAAGTCACCGAAAGGCCCTGCACTTCAATCATGTAAGCCACCTCGCTAGATATAAACACGCCCCCCTGACAGTCAGGGAGGCGTCATATTTCCCCTTATCTGCCAGATCCGTCTTCCACGGATTCTGCTGGAGTTAGCACCGCGCGAATTCGCCGGTTGCCGCAGGTTCATCGGGCCAGTCCCTCGCCTGCTCTGGATAAGGTCCAGTTCGATATTCAGTTGTATTGCAGGTTATATCGAGACAGTGCAAATGTCAATGGCTTTTCTAACCTAGCTTCAAAAAATCTTGCAGCATGAACTGCAATCGGCCTAAAAGCAGCGACACCCGGGACATAATCGTATTTGCGAAAGCCGCCCCAAAGGACACCAAAAGAAACACTCTTCCTAGTTCCGTGAAGTGTTTCACCGGCTTGTTGGTGGCGGGGACGGTGAAGTAGAAGTACATCACCACAGCCAGCACTCCTATGATGAACAGAACGTTGTTCACCGTGTTTGCGGCTATAAAGGTAGCCTGTATCTGGCTAAAAACAATTGCAGGGGACTTGGTGAAAATGTACCCGGCACCAACCCCCAACCAGAAACCCATGGGGATCCTGGAAAGCCAAACCAGCCCCTTGAAGAATCGGCAGTACATCAGCATCCCCACCAAGAGCGGGATAAGGCGCCAGTACCTGTGATCTCGAATTATGTCAACAACAAAAGCCGGCCTGATGTAGTTGTGATACGTCAGGACTATGCCGTTTGCCGCGGTGATAGCCACCATGACTGTCTCGGAAAGGCGAAAGAGCTTATTATCCTTGTACAACACAAGACTATAGATACAGACGGTAAAGAAAGCGGCTAACCAGTTTTGCACTGTCACCATTACGAAGTCGCACCTCCCTGCCAAGTCCCGCCAGAAGGAGCCTTAGATTTTCTCCTGCTAACGAAGTATTCAAGGTTACCCAAGGCGATTAGCAAAATGACCAGGAAGTGAGCGGCGGACTGGGCATCCATGCCGGTCAGAGCCGGGCCTGGGTTCCCCGTCAGAAACTCATATTCAGCCGCGCCTCGCAGCCCGCTTAGAAGACCATGGTATTGCCCTCCCGAGAAAAACGGCATTTCCTGAGGGACAGACACCGATACCGTGCCGATTATCATGGGCATACCTGTTGGCAAGGAAACCATCTTGAGCCAATTCTGGGCCGGGCTGGGTTGGATGTTGTGGAGACATATCAGCAAAGCTGCCTTAGTTATCTTGTCAAAACCGTTCATGATGGGAAATTTGCTCAGTGGATCCCCGTTCATGTCGGCGTGAGCTACCGCTTCAGGGAAATTGTCAGTCATCTTCTTCATGGTGACATCCCCGCCGGGCTTATAACCCAGGTTTATCCAGTCGACCCCATACTGCATCCCCAACGCATCAGCCACGGGCTTGACAGCTACCTGGGAAACTAGCGCCCCTTCATCTATTCCCGAGGACATTATTATCTTAAGGCCCTTCTCATGGCACTGCTTGTAGATGGTTACTAGCATCGGGTTAAGCTCAACCACCGAATCGGTTCGATAGTCGGTGGACACGTAGACAATGGAACCGGAAGGGACTGCGTCAATGACATCGTAGAACATGCGCGCTTCGGATCCCGTTAGAACCGGGAGCCCCCAAGGCTTCAGGATAGGCCAGGCGACTACGATGATTAGTAAGACATAGTAGTACCGCCTGTCGAGATTGCCCAAACGATCCCAGATGGTCAACTGAGGCACCTCCTATTCCCCACCGGCGCTGTAGGGCCGCTCAAGACCAAAGAACAGCCTTACGCCAGTGATAATCGAGCCCAATGTGGCGCCGAAGGTAACAGCGCGCATAGCGGACGTGTTCGGGATATCCATTATCCACTTGGTCGCGACTCCAAAGCCCGGATAGATGGCTTCGCCTAGAGGCGCCCTTCCAAGCAACACAATGACCGATGCCACCAGAAGTATGGCCGCATCTCTCGTCTTGGCCCTAAAAGCCCTGTAGGCCGCCGAGACAATGTAGAAAGCCAGAAGCGAGTAGAAGGTGGCCCCCAAAGGAACTTGGGTAGACTCGAAAATCCAAGAATACGCCCTGTTATTGGGCCCGACGAAAAGTCCGAGGATCAGGTAGCCATACGTAAGCACGATCATGAGAATCGATAGATCCCAGTCCTTGCCCTTCCTTTTCATGTTTCGAGTATGAACGGACGTAAGGTTCACAAGACCTATGCAGCACACGATAGCGGTGCTCAGCACGTACCACTGGTCAATTTCCTCGGCCAGCTTTGGCTGGACTCCGAAAAAGACGCAGACCATGATAAGAACAGCCGAGACAACAGTCAATAGATACGGTAGGGTCGTCTTCAACATCATCACTCCTTCCCTACATGCTCAGGAATGTCTTGAAACCATCGACGTTACCGGCGGTTTTGAGTATGACTCCTATAAGCACAAGCGCGAACACCAGCAACTTGCCCCAGTCTTCGGCCACGATGGCGGCTATTCTGATGGGGTCCTTACTGAGGTAGGCGGCGGCGGCGTAGATCTCTTCTCCAATCAGAGCATAGTCGCAAGCTGCCACAAAGAACGGGATCTGAGTGGTGGACGCTGTCCCGGCGATCTGGATGGCCCCGGCCTGGCTTGCAGCCTCGGCATACATCAGAGCATCAAAGGCGAAGCTTCCAACCATTACGGTGCTTGCGATTCTCTCTTTGAACATGAGCGCGATGACGGCGATAGCGTAGCCGAAATAATGGTCCGAAAACCACCGGATATCGTCAACCTGAAACCGGTCTCCCTTTCCTTGGGACACATATGCCTGCCGAACAATCTCCTGCACCACAGGGTACACCGATGAAGAGGGAACACAGACTATCAACCTTGTATCGTATCTGGCGGTGACCTTGGCGACCTCGCTCAAGACCACCAGGGAAGCCAGAAGCTGGGAATCGGAAAATCCCCCGCTGCCGGGCAAGTAGAAAACGGGCCTGTTCATCTCGGTTGCCCTGCCGACGCACTCGTCAATGGCGTCCAACCCGGGCATCTTACGAATCTCGAAAGAGGATTTCTTCTCCTTGGTTCTCTTGATAACGAAAGCCACCGCTGCCATCAAGAAGACAATCAGGAAGAAATCCATGGCCATACCCTTTGCAAACACCGATTTCTCACCTCCGAGCTTCTTCTTGACACGTCGATCCAAAGGAACCCTCGCAGCTGTGCAGGACATCGATCACCCCCAATACCGAACAGAATATGCGGAGATGTGATAGCCGCAGGGCTATTGCCAATATTCCGCCCCCCCAGTATTTCGAGGCAACTAGACGCTTTTCCTCCAAAGTCTCTCTATTGGCACAATTAATTGCTCTATTTCCGCCATCAGTCAGGTAACCTGATCCCTTCTGGCAGCGTCTAACGTAGAATGGAACACGGCATGCATTCTCACAGGGCCTACAATCTTCCGAGGGATGGTCTGCTAGATGGATAATCACGCGGTCACAAGCATGTCCAGGAAACAAAGAAAGGCAGTTGGCAGACGTAGGGGCAGAGTATTTCTTGCGGTCGGTTTCAGCATATCGGCACTTCTCATTGGGGCAATCACAGCATACGCCATTACCAGCCGCTTGCATTCGAATCCACGGGCAACAAGGGTTGGGGCCGCCGATGGAAGCGAAGACTCGGTCAAAACGACCAACCTGAATGTCCTCTTGGTGGGCATAGACGAAAGGGCCAACGACAAGGGCCGTGCCGACACCATAATGATCCTTAACTTTGACACCGCCGCAAAGAGTCTCCGCCTCATGTCCATCCCCCGTGACACCGCTGCGGAACTGCCCAAACACGGGCGTCAGAAGATCAACGCTGCATACGCCTATGGAGGTGTGGATCTCCTTCGGCAGGCAGTAACCGAACTGACTGGAGTTAGGCTGACCAACTACGTCAGAGTCGACTTCGCAGGGTTCGAGGGCATCGTTGACGCCCTAGGCGGCGTGAGCATTGATGTCCCGAAACAAATTCGCTACGAAGACCCGGAACAAGACTTGTACATCCACTTCGAGCCGGGCGTTCAGAAGATGAACGGAAGCAAAGCGCTGGAGTACGTCCGGTACCGCGACGAATTGCTGGCGGATATCGGCAGAATCGAAAGGCAGCGGGAATTCCTCAAAGCCGTGGCTGACCAGATTTGCACTCCATCGACATTGCCCAAGCTGCCCGCGCTGGTGTCGGAGACCAGAAGGCATGTAAAGACGGATATTCCCTTGGGAAAGCAGTTGTCCTTAGCGACAGCCCTCTGGCAAGCTTTTGGAAACGGAATGGAAATGTCCACCCTTCCTGGACGCGCCGCTTACCTGGACGGAGTTAGCTACTACGTCATGGATGGAGACTATGCCCGCAAGGCTACCGCAAGTTGGAATGACTGACTAGAGGAACCTTCGCGGGAACTGCTTGACGATACCTCTAGTCATCTCGTCTGCCATTTCAAGAATCTGTACCTCCATCTCGTCGTACGTCTGGATGCTCGCTTCATACTGACCTTGCAGCATGTCTACTGCCTCTTTTTTGACCAGAACCAGGTGTTCATGGAGCATCCGTTCCCACTCTTTTCTAGACCAGAAGGGGTTGATACTCGCCAAAAAGGCGGCTATCTGGTCAGCGTTGACGTACCACCGTCTTTCTGCGTCCTCCGCTGCACGAACATCGCCTTTCTTGGCGGAAGTCACCAACTCAGCCGCTATGACTAGATGGTCTCTCAGCAGGTGCGCAAACTCAAATGCTGCCTCGCGTCCGTAGAAGGGTTCCAAAGCCCGCTTGAAGTCATCCGGATTACGAAGAAGACGTTGTGTGACGAAACCGGCGTCCGGCAAACCAAAAACAATGGTTATGATGGTCATCCTGGTCCAGGCGCCATGCTGTTCCCATAGCAAACGAAACTCATTGCTGAGTTCAAACTCGGCAGAGCTGATTCTCCGCAAGCGACGGAATAACTGCGTCTCCATCCCAATCCCCTACCTTATGCCATACCCTATTCACAATGTATGGAAGTTGCGTCCAAGGTGCTATTGAATAGGGCGCCATATGGAGGGAACCTTGACTGCTATGTTTTCTTGCCAGAAACCCGGAACTGGGTCCCCAAAATTCTTCCATAGGCCGACTTGGCTAAGATCAGTTCCTCTTCTCGGGGCGGTCGTTCTGAGTAGAAGCACTCTGCAAAAATCGCAGTAATCTGGTTCAGCGCTTCCCTTCCCTCCTCTACGGGAATGTCATCATTGACGAGATCGCGGTACTCATAAGGTGTCAATTGCGGGTCCTTGGAAAGCCCCCTGGCCGCAAGCAACATGAGGGTGGCTCTATAGAGTCCTTCCAGAGTTCGCGGTTCGCGGTCAATCAAAGACCGCAACTTTGCCATAACCCCAGAGGTCACTGCCGCGAGTCCTCCCAGGGCTTCAGCAAGCCATTCCTTGGGGGCTTCACCGTGTGCCAAACTCGTCCGGGTCTCGCGAGCATGTTCGCTTTCTCTGGCGCTGAACGACTTTGAAACAAAGCGCCAAACGAGATGCCCTACGAAAAAAAGAACCACAAGGAAAACCGCCCACTTCACCCATTCTGGCAGATGGGTCAACCGCTGCTCATCCAATAATTCCCCTAGAAGGTCATCCGGTTCAGGGATCTGGGCCTCCGGAGTTTCCATGTTTCTGCCTGCAATCATCCGCTGAAACCCGATGATAAGCCATTGAACCAAATAGGCCACCGGTATCATCAGATATCCCAAGATTGTCGCAAACCACTCCCACAATATCCGAAAAACGGCCAGGACGGCCTCGGAGCCGCCCGGCCCCAAGGCATACAAGATAAGGACGGCAACAAGAACTAGGCCAATGAAAACTGCGCCGCCAATGGCCCAGGGGGCGTTCTCCTCCAGAAGAAGAGACGAATCGGATACTTCCCGACTGCGCCTTAGCACGAGAAGAGCGGAACCGAGAAGCACAAATACGATTATGTCCAAGAAGGCCCGTTGGCTGCTTCCGCCAACAACAAGGGACAGGAATCCCAGAATCATCGTTCCTAGAACCAAATCTCGTTTTGCGGTTTGGGAATTCCTTGGTTGGGTAACGAACGCAACCCCTCTGCCCGAACACAAGACCCACGCGAAGATGCAGGTAACCATTGCGGCAAAACCGATCCGCTCCAGAGCTAGGAGGACGAGGAATCCCACGAAAACCCCTGGGGCCAACCAGAAAGCCAGAAGCCTTCTGGAAAATCCGCTTTCGGACTTGGACCCGGCCCAGCCGGCGGCGGTCTGCCCCGCTAGGTGCGCCAGGAGAACCAGCAAGAAAGGCCATCCCATACGCTGAGGAGGGGCAAGCGAAGGACTCACTGCCGCAACCAACCTGTGGGCTATAACCGCCTCGGCAAAAGCCGCTATGACTCCATCAGGCCAAACGGTCAAAACCGATCACCTCAGATGTGCGCCAATCCGCAGGGCGGCATACAAGATAGGTCGGAACCTTTCGGTAGTAAGAGGTAAAACGTTCGTCCCCAAGAAAAACAACTGCCGTCACTTTTCTCCCGGTCCGGGCCATAGACACTACTTGCTCCCAATCGGCCTCCAACTGCCTGGGCATGATTACCAGCAGGCCGATGTCGGAAGCCAGGCTTCTAGCCGAACCCCTCAAAGTCACACGAAACTCCATCCAAGGCATCCTGAGCGTGGCCAAGACTCCCAAAACCTTAAGGAAGTGTCCTGGCGACGATCCGGGAGGCACAAACAAGCCAAAACGGCCGGAAGGCGAGGTCGATAGGGAATTACTCAACAGACCAAAAGGGCCGCCCCGCTTTGCAAGTTCCCGACACAATGAGGCACACACAAAAATGGCTGTCTCAAGAGTTTCGGGGTCCACGCCTTCCCAGTAGTGTTCGTTGGTTGATAGGCTCAAGGCGACCACAATACTCGGCTGAACAGTCGGTTGGAGCAGTTTCTCCTGGATAGTGCCGGTCTTGGCTGTTGCCCTCCACGCTATCTGTCTTGCGGGGGTTCCGGTAGTATATGGCCTGGTACCCACTATGTTAAGAGGGTCCGGATAGAGCCAGCCACGCGCTTGGGCATCACCTATGGGAAAGTGCTCCTCCCACGCTATTCCCCGAACTCCCGCCATTCGAGGATAGACCGTCAGAGTATCATGTTCGGTCGACTCTACTGTAGTCTCATTGAAGCCCATTATGTCTCCAGAAGACATGGTGACCGGCCCGAACCTAAAGACTCCCCTAGCCAAACACTTCATCCTGAACTCGCGTTCCACCCGTTCAAACCACTTAAGGTAAGTGACATTCCTGAGTATCGCTCGATTGGGTTTGTAGTAAGGCCTCGTGGGCAGACTGCCCAGAATCTCCGAGCCGGGTACCTCGTCATCGCATTCCAGCCACAGCACCGGCAAAGGTTTCCGGTTCTCAACCCCTATGCGAATGCCGATTTCGTCACCTACTGCGGCCTTTCGCGAGCTGAACTCCCGCCAGTATCTCAGACGCTTGAGCGACGCCCTTGAGTAGGCCATTCCCAGGCCGGCGGCCGCCGCCAAGTACGCGCCCCCGACCGCAGCCCCACGATTGTGAGCCAGTAATCCGGCGGCAAACAAGAGGAAACCGGCGGCCATTACCCCTTTGGCGGACATTAGAAGTTGACCCCGGATGAACCTATGGGCACCTCAACCTGGTCCAGTACCTGAAGTATGACCTCCTCCGCCAAGACGCCATGAAGAGATGAAGCTTCCGAAAGCAAAAGACGGTGTGACAACACCGGAACAGCTAGTTTCTTAACGTCATCGGGAAGCACGTAAGTACGACCTTGCATGAAAGCATAGGCTTTTGCAGCCCGGGAAAGCCAAAGGGTGGCCCTAGGGCTGGCTCCAAGTTCTACACCAGACTGGGTCCGGGTATCTCGGCATATGTTTGACACGTACCCAATAACCTCCAAAGACAGGCGCGTTTCGTTGGCAACGTCCTTCACCATTGATATCTCCTCTGGGTTAGTCACCGGCAGAATCTCCGCCGCCTGCATACCCTTCTCGAAACGCGATACTATGGCACGCTCCTCGTCCTCCTCTGGGTAACCCAAACGGACCCTCGCCAGGAACCTGTCGATCTGCGCTTCAGGAAGAGGAAAGGTTCCTTGTAGTTCTACGGGGTTTTGGGTGGCCATGACAAAGAAGTGAGGTGAGAGCGGGTGGGTAACACCATCGGCCGTGACTTGGCGTTCCTCCATGCACTCCAGAAGGCTGGATTGGGTTCTGGGAGTCGCACGGTTAATTTCGTCGGCAAGGAGGATATCTGCAAAGACCGGACCTTTCTTGAACTCGAACTCCGTGGTTTTCATATTGAGGACGCTGGAACCTGTAACGTCTGACGGGAGCAGGTCCGGGGTGAACTGGACCCGGCCAAAACGGAGCCCGAGACACTTGGCCAAGGTTTTGGCCAAAAGGGTCTTGCCGACCCCTGGGACGTCCTCGATAAGGGCGTGCCCGCCGGCGAGAAACGCTGTTAAGACAATATCCACCGCATCGGTCTTTCCTACGATCACCTGGGAAACCGCGTCTCGAACTCTCCTGACAACATTCAAAGCTTCGTCCTGTCTCATTGAGTCGCCTCCCACTCAGCGGAAATCTCCTATCCGGCAATAAGATCATCAGCGATGATGACTGCTCCGCAAAAACAGCATCTGTGGCAGGCGGGATGGCCGCCCGTGGAAAGGGAGAACCCGGCCGGCTTTAGCCTATCGATCCTTGGTGTCGGTAGACTCAAAAAACTTGGCCAAAGCCTAGCGATACTAGGTAGAGATATCTCCATTGAAACTTCTCCGTGGCGATTCGAAAACCTCCTGCAGGAGCGCGCCACTGGTTCGAGTCCCGGTTGGCATTACTCACTCGAGTACCTAAGAGTCCTCATGGCGTTGAAAACTGCCAGAAGAGCCACACCCACATCGGCGAAGACCGCCTCCCATATGGTGGCGACGCCGAAAGCCCCAAGGATTATGAAGAAGGCCTTGACTCCCAGGGCAAGCGCTACATTCTGTCTAACTATGCGCCTAGTCCACCGAGAGATGCTCACAGCAGTGGCCAATTTCGATGGCGCATCCTCCATGAGAACCACGTCAGCCGCCTCGATGGCAGCGTCGCTCCCCAATCCGCCCATGGCTACACCAATATCGGCCCGGGCGATCACAGGGGCATCGTTGATCCCATCCCCCACAAAAACCAGTCTGTTCTTTTTCGGATTTGGGAGTACGGATTTCATCTTTTCTACCTTGTCTACCTTGTCCTCTGGAAGTAGTTCAGGGTAGAAGCCGTCAAGATCCAGATCTTTGGCGATTCTCTCGGCGGATGCCTCCTGGTCGCCGGTGAGCATTACGATCTTCCGGGCACCTAGGTTCCTTAAGCGGGCAACGGCGTCCTTGGAATCTTCTCTGAGTTCGTCGGAGATTGTGATGGAGCCCGCAAACACGTCATCCACGGCCACATACACCACAGTCCCTTGAGACTCCGCCGCCTGATAGCCTACGCCAGCTTGAGCCAGTAGACTATCCTTTCCGGCCAACACTCGCTTCCCGCGAACCGTGGCACTCACTCCGTGGCCTGCGACATCGCTGTACTGGTCTATATCTGCGCCCTGGATATCCTTGCCGTATGCTTGCCTGATCGACTGGGCTATAGGGTGGCTTGAGAAAGCTTCCGCTGCGGCTGCGTAGCCTAGGACTTCCTCTTGGCTGAAACCTTCCCCGGGGGCTATCTGGGTCACTCTGAAAACGCCCTTGGTGAGAGTCCCTGTCTTGTCAAACACCACGGTATGGGTTTCCGCCAAAGCGTCCAGGTAGTTGGCGCCTTTCACCAGTATTCCTCTTCTGGCTGCTGCTCCGATTCCTCCGAAGTAGCCGAGGGGGATAGATATGACTAGAGCGCACGGGCAGGAAATGGCCAACATGACTAGGGCCCTGTAAGCCCAATCTGAGAAGGTCTGACCGGGGGCTAGGAGCGGAGGCAGAATAGCCACCGCAAGCGCTAGGATCACCACACCCGGAGTGTAGTATCTTGAGAACTTGGTGATGAACTGCTCGGTAGGGGCCTTCCTAGATGCTGCGCTTTCCACCAGCTCCAGGATTCTGGATACAGCCGACTGTCCGAAAGGCTTGGTGACTCTAACGGTGAGAAGACCGGGGCCGTTGACCATGCCAGCCAGAATGGCGTGACCTGCCAACATCTCGCGCGGAACTGATTCACCTGTGAGCGCCGAAGTATCCACAAACGAGTCGCCGTCAACCACTTCTCCGTCTAGAGGAACCCTTTCTCCCGGTTTGACGATGATGATATCGCCCGGATGAACCTCTTCGGGCTTGACTTGCCTGGTTTCGCCGTTTTCTTTCAAGTTGGCATACTCGGGCCGGATATCCAGAAGAGCCGAGATGGAGCGACGGGACTTGTCTACGGAACGATGCTGAAGGTGCTCACCGACCGAGTAAAACACCATCACGGCCGCAGCTTCGGGAAGTTGGTGAATAGCTACCGCACCCAGACTAGCGATGGTCATTAGGGCATTTTCATCAAGAATCTCCCCACGCCATAGGTTTACAAACGCGCTGCGTATAACGGGCCACCCTACCAGAAGATATGATGGTATGAGCACTGCATACTCGGCCCATGACCCGGGTGTGGCGTGGAGTCTCCGGTTGAACACGATGCCTATAAGCAGAAGGATGCCAGAAGCCACGATAAACGGTATCTGAAGTCCATCCCCGTGCTCGTGCTCGCGATCGCGGTCGTGTTCATGTTCGTGCTCAAGTGCATGCACGTGCTCATGGCTATGCTCATGTTCATGGCTATGCTTGTGGTTGTGGCTGTGGTCGCGACTGTGCTGGTGACCGCGTTCATGGGTCTGCGCATGCTCATGGTCCTCAGTGTGGACTGCGTCCGGGCTCACGATTGTCGCTTTTGGCTCAATGGAAGTGACTATGCGCTTGGCTTCAGCAAGCATCTCTTCAGGAAGAGTTATGCTCCCTGTGACGAAACTCAATGCCGCGTCTTCTAAGCCCGGCGTCTTCTTGAGAGCCGCCTCTATCTTGGCGGCGCAATGGGGGCAATTCAATCCCTTGACTAGATACCGCAAGCCAATCCCTCCCGTAGGCAGGTTACCTGGTTTCTTCTGCGAAATGAGCTTGGGCCTCATGGATCAGGTTCAGAATATGATGGTCGTCTAGAGAGTAGTAAGCCATCCTACCGCTTCTGCGGTACTTGACCAACCGGGATTCCCTGAGCAGGCGCAGATGATGAGCAACGGCGGGAGAAGTCATCCCAAGGATTGAGGCAAGATCGCATACGCAAAGCTCCCGTTGAGAAAGAAGGTAGACTATCTGTGTCCTGGTCTCGTCCGCCAGAACTTTGAACACTTCCGAAAGACCCGCTACGTCAACTAGGGTATCTTTCAAACCCGCGAGCCCTTCAGAGGCACAAAACGTGTCGCAGATATCTCTCTCATCCTGTGGGCGGTTCTTGCCCATATCCATCACCTCGACGATTAAGCGATCATCTAATCGTCAGTTTAAGGCTGTGGCGATGTTCCGTCAACCGGATTTATAGGGTGTTTCGGGGCAACGGCATTGTCACCAACGGATGCCTTGTCACTGGAGCACATCTACCCGCGGTCTCCTGCCCCGGATTTTCCGCCCCAGATTCAGCCCCCGATCTCAGCCCTAGATGTGCTCTGGGGACCAGGTTGAACTCTGACCTAGCTATCTGGACTCAGGTTGGTCCCGTGACCTGGATCCAGGAGCGCATCTGACCCCAAACTCCCGACCCAGATTTTCGCCCCGACACGGGTGGCGGAGCCGTCGCCCATCACACCGATTCCCGTGAAACCAGAACACGGACAGCATGGCAGCACAGGCTGAACTAGTGTGGCTGCCGCACCCGCAACTAGCCAACGCTATTCGCAAGGCGCGCGTGGTTTTCCGCTTAAGGTGGGGCACAAGGCCTAGTGCGCAAGAAACCTAAGTTCATATAGAACGCACTGGTGGACTCTGGAGAACCTCCGGCTCACCGCATTACGATCCTCCCCCGTGTAGTGGGCAAAAACCTGAACCGGCCGAAGACCGGGGATTTCGGCGCTGATAACACCTTGCAGCTCGTCCTTCCCCTCAACAAACACGTGAAGGTAAGAATCGATTACCTCAAAACCTTGCGATAGGTACCAAGCATTCACTCCAGGGTCATCTCTAGTCCACGCTTCGAATCGTTGAATCCCGCGCTTGGAGGCCAGTTTCTTTGCCGAGGAAAGGAGCTTGAAAGCAATGCCCTTCCTTCTCCAATCCGGGTGAACAGCCAAATGCCAGATCATCCCCGCCAATCCCGGCCGTTTGTAGCATACTGACCCCGGCAAGACCTCACACTCAACATCTATGAGGCCAACCACCAGGTCCCCCGCCACGGCGACAAGTTCAATGGAAGGGTTCTCGTATGTCTCTTTCCTGGAAAACACGTTGTCATAGTACGCCGTATCCAGAAAAGCCAAGACCCTGCACCTTAGCCACCCTTGTTCGTCTCCGGGTTCATACTTCCTGATCTCCACTCCGACCATTGAACTGCCTGCCTCCCCCGACCATCGCCCAAATGCCAGGTGCTGCGCGATCCGTCATCTCCGTCTCCTAGGTCTATCCCCAACAGCGAGATGGTCTTATTATGCCTCCTGCAAAATGCGTGAGGAGTTGACTCCACTCTGGTCAGCAAGGCTAAGTGCGTATTGCTCTGCTGATGGGTTAGACGGTTTGACCTTAGCCGGTGGTTCCATAGAAGCGGTATAGTGTATGAGGCACCCCAAACAAGAGAACCATAAAAGGAAGGGACCAAATTGAGCCTAGTATACGCTTGCATCACGCCGCACGGGACTGAGATATTGCCTGAGTCAGGCGACATGTCCCCGGAAGTAATCAAGTTGCGTAGAGCCATGGAGGAACTAGGTCAAGAGATGAAGGCTCACCGCCCAGACGTCATTATCGTGGCAACACCGCACGGGTTGCGTCTGGAAGGCTGCAACGCTGTGGTTACCGCAGAGTATAGCTCCGGCAAGGTGAGTGGCCTCTTAGGAGCAGTCGAGGCAGATTTCCGCTGCGATCGCGCCATGGCGCGGGAGATCGTCACCCGCACCCGCGAGGCCGGAATCCCAGTTGTAGGGTGCAACTACGGAGGCCTGAGCGGTCCGGCGTCTAACATGCAGATGGACTACGGCGCCATCGTCCCTTTGGCGTTTTTCGGCGCTCGGGATGAGGATCGGCCCGATGTGGTGCTGGTAGGTCCGACCCGTGACATTCCTCTAACTCAGCTGGCCGAATTTGGGCGCATCATAGGAACCATCGCGTCTCAATCACCAAAGCGCGTCGCTTTCGTGGCCAGCGCAGACCACGCTCACGCACATACTGCCCAAGGTCCTTATGGGTTCCATCCGGCTGCTGAACAATACGACGGGATGATCGTGGACATAGTCCGAGAAGATAGGCTCGAATTACTATTGGATTTCGACCTAGATTTCGTCAGCAAGGCACAGCCTGACAGCCTGTGGCAGATGCTGATGCTCTATGGGGTAAGCCAAGTTGTGCCGTTGAAAGGCCGATTTCTGGCCTATGGCCTGCCCAGTTACTTCGGCATGCTATGCGCGTCATATTGCCCGGTGGCTCGGCAACCCAGATGCCCGGGCTATCCTGGCGCGAATCGCCTGTGACCCGTACCCGGACGCTTCGTATCTCTGTTTCGATACGCAAACGGGGAACTCTGCGGAGAATGGGGGGTCTCAAATGGCAAAGAGGAGACTGTTCTTGGCAATCGCTTTGGTCTTGCTGTCGGCCGCCCTCACAGGATGCCTTCCCGGTGATGGGACATCCGGGCCATCCAAGAGGGCCGGATTCTTCTGGGGCGTATGGCACGGATGGGTGGCACCAATCTCGCTCATAGGCGAAATCTTCTTCAACAAGAATCTTAGCATCTACGAGGCCTACAACTCCGGATGGGGGTACGACCTCGGTTACTACATGGCCATCATCAGCGGCTTCGGCGGCCTATCGCTTTTTCGCCGCAGACGCTCTGGCAGCGGGCATCGTTAGGCCCCATAGGGGTGCCGGGTCACATTCTCTGGCACCCCTCACAGTAGTAGATAGCCCCGCCTAGGAAAGTCGCTTTCCTAATGTCTGAACCGCATGCAGGACACGGCGTGCCTAGAGTATTCTTGCTGAGAACCGTCCTGTAGCCGCCCCGGTTCCCAGACGGTGGCGTTCAGTCTCCGTATACGGCGGTGGCAGCCGGATAGGAGGCGCGTATACGGCAGTGGCGGCCGGATAGGAGGCGCGTATACGGCAGTGGCGGCCGGATAGGAGGCGCGTATACGGCGGTGGCAGCCGGATAGGAGGCGCGTATGCGGCGGTGGCAGCCGGATAGGAGGCGCGTATACGGCGGTGGCAGCCGGATAGGAGGCGCGTATACGGCGGTGGCAGCCGGATAGGAGGCGCGTATACGGCGGTGGGGATGGCTGTCCGTTCCCTAGGGCCTCCTCAAAACCAGCACGCGGTCGACTTTGGTTGCCCGTCCCCGTCCTTTCCCCCAGATCTTCGTCACCTTTTTGCTCTCGTCGATCTCGTCCTCGATAACACCCAGCCGTTGATAGCCCAGGGGCTTAGCCGACTTCTCCCAAACAGCCTCAGCTAGATTCAAGTCCTCTACATCGCCGATCACCCAAGCGCTGATCGATTCAGGGGCCATAACTTCTGAAACCGCAGATAGCGATTCTTGCATGAATACCAGATAGCTTTCTAGGTCGTGGTGGCCGTCATCCAGCGTTGCGTCGACTCGCCTGTCGAGGGATAGTTGGGTATCCCCCAGCGGGGTTGCTCCGACGCCAGGATTCTCAAGGAACCACAGCCGGATCCAGTTGTACTGGCCATATTTGATCACACCAAGGTATGGAGGTGACGATACTAATAGCCTTGGCCTCCTGCCAAGCGATTTCAGGAGCGGTTCTACAGTCTGGGGCAAATTCCGGATGTCTCCACAGAACGAGAAACCTTGCTCATAACCTTCCGGCAACGGGTCTAGGAGAGCCATCTTCCGTCTCAGGCAGTCAAACACGTTCTTGGCGGGTAGCACCAGCATATTCTTGTATGAATAGGACAATACGTACCGCGGCGTCATGCTGAAGGTGTTGGGCATGGGTAGAGAGAGATAATGCTTTCCTCTTCCATGCATGATCCCCAATACCAGTCCCCGAATGAAGTCGTCTTCGGGTTCATCGACGAGGTTGTCACGTAAGTATACAAGTTGCCGCAAGGTTTCCGGATGGTAGAAGAGCCAGATACGGTGATGGAACGCTTCCGTATAGCCAATGTCTCTAGCGCTCTCTTTGCGGAAATCATAGTCCTGGTCAAAGAAGTACGGCATCCCAGCGTCTGTCTTAGCGTACAGCAGCCACATTTCGCGCACCAGATGTGCGATTTTCTCCCATGTCAACCGATCCAGCCCCGGTCCGCCCGATGGTCTGCTCTGCTGCACCTTGGCAGCCTCCTCAGATAGACTCTGATAGCTGCTCAAGAGTGCCTCCGAGCCGGGGATCGGCATGTACTTTCTCTCGAGGTCAGCTATGCGAAGGAGAACATCCCCGTAACGGGGTACTCGGACTTTGCACTTGGTCAGGTGGTAGGCTAGAGGATTTAGGTCGTTACCAATCCCGACCCGGCCACCAAGACAAGCCTCAAGCGGAGTCGTGCCTCTCCCGGAGAAGGGATCAAGAACGACATCGCCAGGCTCAGTGCACTTCTCAATGAAGTATCGGGGCAAGGATGCGGGGAACATAGCCATGTAACTGCATATGGAATGAAGTCTGCTATTGCGTTTGGCGCCGTCTTTCCAGCCGTTGATGAACTCCACCTATGCACCCCCGGTGCCTCAATTCGATATGGTGTACGGGTTATCCTTTCCCTGCGTTATGTGGCCAAGGGCACGCGACGTACAAGTTTGACCTCAGAATACCAGACAACTCCTTCCAACACTACACTAACGTTTGATAGCGAGACACATTCGGGTTTTCCAGATGACGCTCCCCCGGCTAACGAGGAAAACCGCAACGTAAGCGCATCCCAGTGCGGATTTTCTCCCCACAGCGTCCGGAGAACTCGCACCATGAAGATGAGGAATCGCGCATCGCGAAGTCTCCAACCGTCTATCGAAGGTCCGCCGTCTCGCGGTAGCCCCATCCCCGCCGCTCGTCGACAAACTCAATCCGAACCGGTTCCACCCGCACCGACTCGTACAAGTCAGCGCGGTTCGCGTGGCAAGATCCCAGGAATCGCAGCTCCTTCAGATCCGGATCCACCAAGAGACTGGCATCACCCCGTACGAATACCCAGCACAGCGCAGGACCTACCTCGCCGACTACTACCAGCGTGGCCTCCCGTGACTCGTCGAGCATGTCGCCGAATCCAGCCCAGGTCGGGACCAGACACTCTATGTCGGTGTCCCGCACCCGGATGCGCGCTAGAAGCGAGTACCTGCCAACCTGCAAGACAGCTATACGGGCATCTATTCCGGCGAACATCCGAGCGCTAAGCATTTCTTTCACGTGCGTGCCCCCTCATCGGCTCACGGACTCGCTTTACATCAAACTTACGTTGGAAGTGGATTGCGGACACCCCGAGAATCACGAATGACTCGCTTTTGTGACAAGGATAGGCAGCGGCAGTTCCGCTCCGGAAAGGTATTGGCATAGGCTTTGCAGCATGACCATGATCGCCACAACACTGCATAGCTTCAGTATTGCGGCCAGAATGATGACGCCGAGATTGTCCCCTCTTTTCAGCAGAGATAAGCAGACAAAGCATAGCGGGGCGATTCCACCCATATCCAGAACATACGTAACTTCTGTGGTACACGCCGATCAACGGAATCGGTCTTCCGCTCACGCAGACAGTGCGCCGCATATTGAACAAGTACACAAAAGCAGGATAGTTGCTATGTTTGAGTAATCCGCTTTACTCTTCATGAGTCCACCCCCAACGGATTTCCTGCTTTGGGCCCGACTGGTAACCGCCATCCGGACAGTTCTCGCTGTCGAACCCCTTCACACGTGGACAAAGACGATTTCGGGCACCTACCTGCATCAAGTAAGCAGCCGCAGCAAGTCCTCGTCGAAACAGTCTGTTCCAGGCGTACAGTCGTTTTCTACTATGGAGCAGAGGAATTTGAGCCCTTGGGCGTCCTGTTGAAAAGCGAGGTAGGTCGAGTTTGGACACCCCGGCATGACCCAGTTGTCGTCAGTAATGTACATGCCGCCGACCAGCACAACTTTCTCGGGTGATGCTGTGAGGAATTCGTAGTTCATTTGATAAACAACCACCCGCATACCACCTAGGTCCCGATAGGTGCGGGCATGGGATAGACTCTCGATCCGCCAGTTGATGTAGCCGTAATCAGGATAGTCTGCTTTGTTCATTTCAAACAGCTGCCCGACCAACGTCTTTGCCGCATCAAGTACATCTTTGGTAACATCAATGCCATCAACGACAAGCCCAATCTCTTCGGAGGCAGGCGTCTTCGAGAGGCCCTTGGCAATGAACACGCGGCCAACGTACAAGAACGCGACTATCACCATGATACACACGGCTGCAACGATTCTTAGTTCTTTCACGGTCTCTATCATCCTTTCTAGTCAGAATACGAACACCTGAAATACCGTCCAAAGGTTTAGGAAACACCACCGTCTAGCAGGATAAACAAGTATCGCTCCTGCGGCTAGGCCGCCAACCTTGCCCATTGCCCCGTATAGCAGTACCTTTTTATGATCGGGTGCTTTTCCCTCCATTCGGCAACACCTCCTTGGTTAACCCGATGGTAACAGGTCTACGCAGGTGCTTTCGTCCCCTGAAGGAGTGAAAATGAGAGGGATAGAGGGCTTGGTTGACCCCGCCGGCAGCAGGTCAGCGCGGGCGCTTACGTCCCCCGAAAGGGTGAAAACCGGGGGGACGGAAGGGTGAATGGATGGGACTTCACAATCCTATCTCACGGCCACGGACGGCGGCCTGAGTTCGCGAATTCACATCGAGTTTGCGCAGGATGTGCGCTACGTGGGTCTTGGCGGTCTCCTCACCGATGTAGAGTTCCTCTCCGATCTGGCGATTGGTCCGTCCGGCGACAATCAACTTCAAGACTTCGGTTTCCCGCTGTGTCAACCGATCCCACAAGGAGGCCGGGCCCGGAATCGATGGCAGCGAACTTGGGATCGAAGGTAACGAAATAGGTACTGAGTCAACTGGTCGTCCGAAAATCTGCAGAGCCTGGGCAGCGGCACCTATCCCGTTCCGAGCAGCGAAAGCCAGCATCGGAAGGACGGCAGGTCCGTCCAGGAGAACGTAACCTGGTGTTCCCTCCTGCTCCCATTCGCCGAGTACTCGCTGAGCAAGCTCCAGTGCTGCGTCATGATTGTTTTGCTCGAACAGATACATCGCCTGCAGCAACCGTGCGCTTCCACCTGCCCGAGCGACGGGAAGCCGGACCTCTAGCGCCGCAGCGCGTCCAAGTGCATCGGCGGCGTCAACTGGCCTTTTCTCGGCCATGGCGATCAGACCCGCCATGTGGAGAGCCAGGTATTGAGTTAGAGGACCATCGTCTCGCATGTCAGTCAGGCGCGTCTGCAGCGCGCGCGCTGCCGACAGACTCCCCAGCAAAGCGCGGGAGCGTCCGGCGGCGTGCAGGTAGAAGTCCCTCTTTCCGAGTGCGGCATGCTTGAGTCGCTGCTCGAGCACATCAGTGGCACGGGCAGCCGCCTCATGTTCCCCGCGGGCGAGGGACAACACAGCCAGTTGGGCGGAAATATCCGCTCCAATGAAAGGGTAACCGCCGAGATGTTGCCTGAGTGCATCGGCCGCCTCCGCCTGCGCCAAAGCCTCATTGGCTAGTCCGCGCCAGAGTAGGGGCCAGGTTCCCAACTCGTCAGCGCCGAGGTGCCAGGCGGTACGGGGCACCGCGCGCTTCGCGGCCTCTGCGCAGTAGCCCTCCGTGACCGTGAGGCAGCCGGGAACAGCCGCAAGAGGCGCGCTCATGTAGGTCATGCCTATGAAGTCAGCGCGCTGGTCGTCCGCCGTGCGTGGGATTGTCAGCGCCTCGGCAATGTCGCTGCGACAAGAGTCCCAGTCACACTGGGCAAGACGGAGCCAGGCTCGTCCGAGACGGAACGCCATCTGCCCGATGGGCTCGAGCGGCAACTGCTTGGCTCGTTCGATCAATGCAGCTGCTGCAGCGCGGTCGTTGTTCTGGTACGATATGGTAATCAGCGATGCCACCGCATCCCCCTCTCCCCCACGGTCGCCGATGGCAAGGGAAGTATCGTGCGCCTCATTCAGTAGAGTGTTCGCTGCCGCATAGTCGCCGCTGTGGATTTCGGCGCGAGCAACCAGCACCTTGAGCCTGGGATTGGCTTTCTGAGCTTCAGGCGGTAGCATAGCATACCAACTACGGACTGTACCGAACATGCCGCGAGCGAGCAACTCCCCGCCCGACAACGCCATCCGTTGGACCGCCTTATCCCAGTCACCTGCCAGGAGGTAGTGGGCGATGGCTCGCCCGGGCGTAGCCTGCACTGGCGCGGCACGGCGATGTAGCTCGGGGATTTCGCTTGACATTTCTCGCTCCAACTGGCTGGCAAGCAATCGGGCGAACAAGGCGTGATGGCGATAGACCGGCTCGCCTCCCACCCCTGTTGCCAACGAGGCAACGGTCAGGTTCTGTCGATACAGGCTGTCCAGCACCCGGGCCGCATCTTCGCGCCCAGTCAAGGCGGCGCAAGACGAGGGCGTCATTTCGCTGAGAATTGACGTCCGAAGAAGAAATCGTCGCAGGTCAGGAGGAAGATCTCGAAGCACCTCCTCGGCCATAAAATCGAACGCGTAACGTTCGCTCTGATTCAGGGCCGCCATGAATTGAGTGCGGTCGGCCTGCGATCCCATGCGGGCAAGCGGACCTGCCAAGAGACAAAGACCGGCAGGCCACCCCTCAGTGCGTTCCTGAATGGCGGCTACCTCGGCCTCTGACAGATCGAGGCCCAAAGACTTGTTCAGCAACTCTTGGGCTTCACCCTCGCTAAAACCCAGATCGGGCCGTCGCAACTCAAATAGCTGCCGCCGGGCGGCAAGTCTAGCCAAGCGCAGGGGCGGGTCATGTCGGGTGCCCACAGCTAGGTGCAGTTGCGGCGGATGATGACCGAGAAGGTACTCGAGCACAACGTACACCGCCGGCTCAGTCACAAAATGCAGATCATCGAGGACCAAAATGAAGGGCTCAGGGATTAGCCTTAGCACGTCATTGATCAACGCGCCCATGGCGCGCTTGAGGACGGCCGAGTCGGCACCGCCGCCCATTAACATAGGCGCTACGGATCGCCCGCAATCCGGGTGCAGATCCTGCAGCGCGGCCACAAGCAAGCTGAGGAACCGGACCGGGTCGTTATCTTCCGAATCCAACGTTGCCCAAGCCAGTAGGTGCTCCGGCACTAAGCGAGGCAAAAATGCCAACATTGTTGTCTTGCCGTACCCCGCCGGTGCCGACAAAAGGGTCAATGGCAGAGTTCGGACCGATTCTGCCAGAGCCTTCTCCAGTTTAGGGCGCCTGATGATGTCGTCACGGATGACCGGCGGGCGAAGCTTCGTGGCGACCAGCCAATTGGAATCTCCGATGGTCTCTGATGGCAACTACAGCCCCCCATTGACCGCGCACCTTCTACGAACGCGATCGCATCTCGGCTTCTCCATTCCGACACGTCATTCCTGCCACGTGCCAGCTTGCACCTCCCTTTGCCTAAAAGGTTACTGGCCCCCCTGCATCCAGGGGGGCCAGTGTACATCTCTATCTCCCTTTGAAAGCTCTCACCGGGGCCGTCCGCCCCGCCTCCCTACTCCACCGTCACGCTCTTGGCCAAGTTCCGCGGCTTATCGACGTCGTTCCCGCGAGACAAGGCAGCGAAATACGAGAGCAACTGCAGCGCGATCACAGAGATAGCGGGCGACACCAGAGGGTTGGTGGCAGGCACCGCCACTCGCACATCATCTCCGTCTAGCGCCATCTTGTTCAGACATTCCTCTGTGCCCACGGCGATAATCCATCCGCCCCTGGCCTTAACCTCCATCACGTTAGAAGCGGTCTTGGGAGCCAGCGCAGGGTCTGTAGCTAGGACAACCACCGGCACGCTCGGCTGAACCAGGGCAAGGGGTCCATGCTTCAGCTCGCCTGCAGCATATGCCTCAGAGTGGATATAGGAAGTCTCCTTGAGCTTCAGTTGGCCTTCCATAGCAACCGCGTAGTCCAAACCGCGCCCCAAGAAGAACACATGGTCGGCAGAGACCAACTTGCCCGCCAATTCCCGCATCGCATCAGCAGTACCCAACGCCTCCTCAGCCCTCTTGGGAAGCATCTGCAGTTCCTCCACAAAACCCTTGACCTCCGCAGGCGACATGGTCCCTCTGATCTCCGCTAGCCTCGCCGCAAGCAGCGCAAACGACAGGACCTGTGTCGTGTATGCCTTGGTGGACGCTACCGCGATCTCGGGACCGCCCCTCTGGTTGATAACATCGTCGGCCTCGCCTGCCAAGGTGCTAAGAGGCGAATTGAGGATAGCCATAAGGCGAGCGCCCAACCTTCGGGCCTCACGTTCCGCGGCCAGAGTATCGGCGGTCTCTCCCGATTGACTAACAGCGATACACAGCGTCCCTTCAGGGACGATCGGGCTTCCGTATCGAAACTCTGACGCTAAAGCCGCCTCAGTAGGTATCCCCGCCAGACGCTCGATCAGAGCCTTGCCTACAAGCCCCGCGTGGTATGCAGTCCCACAAGCCACAATGAAGACTTTCCGCAGCGACTTGACGTCCTCATGGCTAAGCCCAAGTTCGTCCCCATCTAGAACCACTCTGTCTCCTCGTATCCGCCCCGAGAGAAGCCTGGAAAACGCCTCAGGCTGCTCGTGGATTTCCTTGAGCATGAAATGGTCAAAACCGCCCTTTTCGGCTTCTTCCGCTTTCACATCCACCAGCACCGGGTCACGGACGAGCCTTCGCCCAGCGTCATCGTAGACGGAGATTCCGGTCTTCTCGACAGTCGCGTATTCCCCGTCGTTAAGCGCCACGATTCTCCTTGTATACGGCAAAAGCGCCGGAATATCCGAGGAGATGAAACTCTCGTTTTCACCTGCGCCAAGCACCAAGGGGTTTTTGGCGCGGTACACCACTATCCGTCCGGGCTCATCGGCGTGCATGACAACCAGAGCCATGGACCCTTCCAGCACCGGCACAGACTTCAGAACCGCCTGCAGAAGGTCCCCATCGTAGTTCTCCTCAATAATGTGGGCAGCCACCTCACTGTCGGTCTCGGACTTGAAACGATGACCTTTTGCCGACAAGGCTTCTCTGAGTTCCCTGTGGTTCTCGATTATCCCGTTGTGGACCAAGACTATCTTGCCCGTGCAATCAGAGTGGGGGTGAGCATTGACGTCGCTTGGCACACCGTGAGTAGCCCAGCGGCTGTGCCCGATTCCCATAGTAGCCCGGGGCAACCGGTCCAACCTCACAGCCACATCCGCAATCCTTCCTTTGCCCTTAACAGTGGTAATGCCAACTTCGTTGAGGACCGAAATGCCCACCGAATCATATCCTCTGTATTCCAGTCGCAAAAGCGAATCCCTGAGCACCTGGGCCGCCTGCCTATCTCCTACGTAACCAACGATTCCGCACATTATGGCTTCACTCCTGACTGTATTCACTAAGATTCGACACTAAAGGATTCCGTACTAAAGGATGCGGCACGGTAAGATTCGGTTCTGAGGACCTGCACGCAGGAAAAGCGCCCAACCTAAAGTGAAAAGAGCATAAAGTCAATAATGTGACCCTTTGGGAATTGCAGACAAACACAAGCGGGAATCACCTGGACCATATTGTTTTCCGGTCACCCGGAGTCTTTGATGGCCTTTATCGGTCGTGATCAACCGTGGGGCATCCGCCGAATACTTCGATAAACCCCATCCTCGTCAACTTCCGTCCTTAACTTTGATAAAGAGGAAGTCCCGGCGCTTTCCTAACGAATACCTTGAAAGGTCCCCGCTCTTGCTCTTGCCCTTATCGCTGTGCGGCCCTCAAGTTACCGCCCTCTATTTCGCCTCTCTATCACCTCCCTCAAGTATCCTATGCACCATGGTACCAGAGTTTCATCCTCGGATTCTACCATTATGCGGACAAGTGGCTCTGTACCCGAGGCTCTCACCAGAACCCGGCCCCGATCTCCCAGATGAGCCTCGGCTTTGGCGATAGCGTCTGCCACAGCCTCATCAGACACCAGACCCTTGGGGTTGTCTGCCCTTACGTTGACCAGCACCTGAGGCAGATCAACTATTGCGCTCCGGAGGTCTGACATGGAACAACCCGAACCTGCCAGTACTTGTGCTACCAAGAGAGACGTAAGTATCCCGTCTCCGGTTTCAAGAACATCCCGGAAAATAAGGTGGCCCGATTGCTCGCCGCCCAAACTGAACCCACACTGGCGCATCTTCTCCAAAACAGACCTGTCCCCAACTTGGGTCCGGACCAGTTTGAGGCCCCGTTCTTTGAGAAACGCTTCGAGCCCGAAATTGGACATAACCGTCCCCACAACCGCGTTTCCCTTGAGAGCGCCCCGAGATGCCATGTCCTCGGCAAGAACGCCCATCATGTGATCGCCGTTCATCTCGCGGCCGTCCTCGTCCACGGCCATGCAACGATCTCCGTCTCCATCATAGGCAAACCCGGCCTGTGCTTCACCGCCGGTCACCGCTTGAGATAGAGGTGCCAGGTGAGTGGAGCCGCACTGGCGGTTGATATTGTCTCCGTCGGGGTTGCAGTTCTTGACCTGAACCTTCGCTCCAACCTCGCGCCAGACCCTTTCTGCTATGTGGGAGGTCGAACCGTTAGCGGCATCCACAATCACAGACAACCCCGCAAGCGACTTGCCGGGTACCGAAACGAGGAAATCCACGTAGCGGTCAACCAAGCCCTCACCCGGAATCACCCGTCCGATCCTCATGCCCGTGGGGAAGTCCCTGGCGGAAGATGGACTGATGCGTTCGTTGGCATGATCATCAAGAATGAAGGCCGACAGCGCCTCCTCGACTTCATCGGCCACTTTCGTGCCATCGGGGCCAAAGACTTTCAGCCCGTTGTACTCGGCAGGATTGTGAGAGGCCGAAATCATGACTCCGCCGCCGAGTCCCGCATGACTTATGGAGTAAGATAGTCCCGGGGTTGTGATGATGCCAAGCCTGACCACGTTTCGCCCGGTGGACGTGATGCCTGCCACAAGAGCCGCCTCAAGCATATCCCCGGAAGCTCTAGTGTCTTTGCCCACCGCTAGGTCCGTAGACGGGCTCATCATCAAACCCATGGATCTTCCCAAGCGATATGCCACAGTGCAGGTGAGATCGGCATTAGCGACTCCCCGTATACCGTCTGTGCCAAAAAGGTTCATCTCGAGTCCCCCGAATCCTATCTCTTGGTAAATGTCACCGTAACAGAGCCCGGGGTGATCTCGTCTAGCCCGACGCTCCTACTAATGCCGGCCGCAAAAATAACCGCCACAGGCAACTGGTGAGAGCCTTCATCCTTGCCTTCGGCGTCAACATACGCCTGGATATCAGTCTCGCCTATACCTTCCACAATGTCCCTTCGCCCCTTCACGTTAACAGTGACTTCCCGGGGCTCAACGTCCCATTTGTATCCAGGAGGAGCGTTATGGGGTATGACCAGGCGCTTAAATGACCTCGACACCACATCCTCCACGATCTTCACATACACGCTCACTTGGGTTGTCTGGATATGAGCGAGCCCCGAAGGCACATCCAGATCCACCGTCACGGCGAAGGAAGCATCTCTGCCTGAAACGTTTACCGCACTGGTGGCAATGGAATTTACAGCGGCTATCACTTCGGCTTCAGCTCGGATCTGAACGATGTCCGGCGTAGTGCTGACGCTGTCCACCCGATAGCCGATCCTAGGCACCCCTACGGTGCGAGGCGCAACCGCCACTTTCTTGGCCGGAGGTCTCGGAACAAGGGGCACAGTAACGTCGCAAGTGGCAGGGTCCACGGTCACCTCCAAGACGTCATTACCCACTGCGTCTCTGGCAGAAAGGTGCACCGTGGCATTGACTTCTGAAGTGGCTCCTCCCACATCGATCTCTCCCACAACGTACAACACCCTATCGATACGCTTTCCAGGTCC
The DNA here is from genome assembly GCA_040771825.1 of Bacillota bacterium. GTDB lineage: Bacteria > Bacillota > Sulfobacillia > Fermentithermobacillales > Fermentithermobacillaceae > JAXGZG01. The sequence continues at coordinate 119,113 of JAXGZG010000002.1, forward strand.
GCTCACTTTGGCCGACGCTACCTCGGCTTGAGGCTTCCCTGCGTCAAACTCCTCGTTAGGCTCGCCGCGCGTCTCTAAACTAATGGATACTTCTTTAGACCGAAGGCTGTCCAGTTCTACCGTGGCAGTCTTGGGATTGACGTCAAGTACTCGAACCCCGCCGACCGGAGGGTCGAAGGTAACGGGGACCTGGACAAGAGACCCTACTGGCACCCCCGAAAGGTCGGGCTCTATCTTAATCTGCTGGGCGTCCAGCCGAGCCAGAGTGCTGGCCCTACCCTGGAGCGTCACTGCGACTTTGGGCGGGCTTGCGCTTACTATCACCTTGTCTGAGGGCTGGTTCATAACCAGATCGAAGTTGACTATTCTCGTCTCAATGGGGTTCTTATCGCCGGCGACCTGAAACCACATTAGGACCGCGAGGATCACGGCCGCCCATTTGGCTATAGCGTCTTTGGAGAGAACTCTATCTATCATCAGGAAGACCCCCGGCTCAAGAGGTTGTAAGGCAGGCTCAGGTGTGCGTCTAGAACTTCAGTTAGTTTTTCCTTTAGGGTAGTTCTGTCAAGCCCCCTAAAAAGGCGTCCGCCCACCGCCAGGGAAACAGTCCCTGTCTCCTCCGATACGACTACCGATACAGCGTCGGAGATCTGCGTGATGCCCAAAGCTGCTCTATGTCTGGAGCCCAGTTCAACCGCCACAGCCTCTTCGGTTGGCGGAAGGAAACACGCCGCAGCGACTATCCTGTCACCCCTAATCACCACCGCGCCATCGTGGAGCGGTGTGTTTTTGACGAATATGTTCTGCAGTATTTCCGAACTCACCAAAGCGTCTACAGGTATAGCGTCATCGGTGTATTCCCGCAGACCTGCCTCTCTGGTAATCACTATCAATGCTCCCGTGTGTTCAGAGGACATGGCCGAGACCGCTTTCACGACCTCACCAACCACAGCTTCTGAAGTCTGACCCCCACCGCCTATTACCGAACGGGTGAAAAGACTTCCCCTGCCCAATTGCTCCAGCGCCCGTCGAATCTCGGTGTAGAACACAATGGGCAATGCCACAACCAACATGGTCCTAACTTGCACCAAAAGGAAGTTGATGGTGTAAAGGTGCAGCCAATCGGTGACCGACACCAAGACGAGCAGCACAGCAATTCCCTTGAGAAGCTGCACCGCCCGGGTACCTCGTATGAGAACAAACATGCGGTAGAAAAGGTATGCCACAATGGCTATGTCCACGATAGCCAAAAGAACATCCTTCCAGCCCGTCAAATACCATAAATCTTTGAGCAAGTCTCCCAGTACGCCCCCCCATACATCTATAGAATACCATTCGCTCAGTTATATCAGAAACCTTCATTGGGAAAATGGTACCTCATGGGCTGGGAGTACCACTGCGAGCATCGGATCCAGAGTCTCATCCAACCATGCAGCCCCCGAGTATTTCCATTACAATAGATGCCAGGAAGGAAGACCCTGAAGGCGTTTCATACTACACACCGGAGGGATCAGGATGGCAGTGTACTTCGACAATAAGGGCAGAGCCAACACCCAAGAAACAGCGCGCCTTGCCCTAAAAAGGGCCGAAGAACTCGGCATTGAGCACATAGTGGTAGCCTCGAATACCGGCTTTTCGGTGCAGCCGTTTATTGGAAAGGGCCCCAAGATCGTGTGCGTCACTCATCACGTGGGCTTCAGAGAGCCGGGGCACGACGAAATGGGGGAAGCAACCAGGCAGGAGTTGAAGGAACAAGGAGTAGACATACTCACCACCACTCACCTCCTTGGCAACGTTGAGAGAGCCATCACTAGCCAGCAAGGCGGCCTGTACCCCGGAGGGATAATATCTCAAACCCTCCGCATGTTCTCCCAGGGTGTCAAGGTGGCGGTAGAAATAGCCGTCATGGCCCTGGATGCTGGGCTCATACCTTTCGGTAAACCCATAATCGCTGTTGGAGGATCTGGGGGAGGGGCCGACACCGCCGTGGTGATCGAGCCGTCACACGCCAAGACTTTCTTCGACGGTGAAGTGCTGGAACTAATCTGCAAACCCAGGAGTCCGAAAGGGTAGATTACTCCAAAGCAAGGGATAGTACCGCCAAGGGATACCCCATTGTGGAGGCAAGGTGACTCACATGGAAATCATTCCAAGCGCTAGGCTGGATCTGTCGGATCTGGCTGGGTTCGATTTATCGCTAGAAGACGGCTTGCTCCGGTTCGGGCCCGGTACGGTTACCGTTGGACCTGCCGAGAGGCGCCTTTCTGACGCGTCGGCAGTTCTCCTATACCCGGGCGAGAGCGGGCCCGACATCCTATATCGCATGTACAGAGGGACAGGGACGGTCGGTGATCAGCGCGCTATCAGCAGCCAGGGTCTTCGCTACGACGTAACCGTGGTGTATCCGGGCACCATCGGTTCAGAATACGTAAAAACGGTTGGCCATTATCACCCCCGAGTGCCCGGGCAACCCTGGACATATCCTGAAATATACCAGGTCCTCTCGGGGCGAGCCCACTTCCTTCTTCAGCGAGGCGGCGAAATCACTGGGGAAATCGGCGACTTCGCTGTAGCCGATTTCGAGACAGGCGACATCCTTTTGATCCCACCTTTCCACGGGCACGTCACGGTGAATCCCGGGACGGAACCTCTGGTCATGGCCAACTGGATTGCCAGGGATTTTGGCTCGGTGTATGACCCCATCAAGCGTCGTAAAGGAATGGCCTACTACGACGTGGAATACAAGGGGCAAAGCATATTCATGCCTAACGATAGCTACAAGTCTCACCCTAAGCCCAGGCTCCTCAAGTCGGGAGATATTCCGGAACTCGGTTTGCGCCGGGGTCAGAGCATGTACAAGGCGTGGCAGTCCGGCGCGAATCTCGACTTCCTATGCAAGCCCTCCCGTTATCAGGAGTTTTGGAGGGCCCTGGGACTCGTTCCAGGAAACCTGTAGCGCGTCCCGTCGGGGCACCGGAGGAGCCCTTCTTGGCGCTCCCCAGTGGGGCGAAGAGAGCGTGAACCTCCTTGGCCAAGAAAGGTCACAATATGGTCATCATCACGGGCCTCTCAGGGGCAGGCAAGTCCCAGGCCTTAAGAACCCTGGAGGATCTCGGCTATTTTTGCGTGGACAACCTTCCACCATCCCTGATTCCGACGTTTACCGATCTTTACAGCCGAGTGAAAGAAGAAGTCATGAGGATCGCCATCGTAGTGGATATCAGGGGTGGGGAGTTCTTCATGGACCTAGCGGACGCTCTTAGGGTTCTAGAAACCAAGGGCATTCGACCGACCGTGCTGTTCCTTGAAGCCGAAGACGACACCTTGGTCCGCCGCTACAAGGAGACCCGAAGACGCCACCCGCTGTCACCTCAAGGAAGCATCCTGGAAGGGATACGGGAAGAGCGTCTGATGCTGTCGGACCTCAAATCATCGTCAAACATCATCATAGACACATCCAACCTTTCTACGGCGGAGTTCAGGCGGCAACTGACTGAGGTATTGTTCAAAGGCGTCAAACTACAAAGACTTTTGGTAACCATCATAACCTTCGGCTTCAAACATGGCCTGCCCATGGACGCCGATCTCGTATTTGACGTGCGCTTTCTTCCGAACCCTTACTATGTGAAGGAACTAAGACCTCTCTCGGGTCTAGACCCGCTGGTAGTCGAATACGTGTGTCAGCCATCAGTGACCGCCAGTTTCCTTTCTCACCTTAGGAGATTCATGGATTTCCTCTTGCCGAAATACGTTGAAGAGGGCAAGACTCACCTGACGATCGCCATAGGCTGTACAGGCGGCAGACACAGGTCCGTGGTAATAGGCGAACTGCTCAGAGCCCACCTGGAACTGAGGGAACACACAGTAGTGGTCGAGCATAGGGATATTGAGCGAGGGGAATACGGAGGTCAGTAAATTGCCCAGCGGAAACCTGAGAATTGTCGTCATAGGCGGAGGAACGGGGCTCGCATGCATCTTGCGGGGCCTCAAGACCCATCCTTGCGATCTATCTGCCGTAGTTACAGTTGCCGATGATGGCGGCAGTTCCGGCAGGCTGCGAAAAGGCATGGGCATCTTGCCTCCAGGCGATATCCGAAACTGCCTGTTGGCGCTGGCCCAAGACGAGTCCGAAATGGCATCCCTCCTGAACCACAGGTTCGAGAAAGGTGACCTCAAAGGCCACAACTTCGGCAATCTTTTCCTGGCGGCCATGACTGAAATGACCGGAGACTTTCAGGTGGCCGTCAGAACCATGTCCCGAGTACTTGCGGTCAAAGGCAAGGTCCTCCCCGCGACCCTTTGGGACGTTACGCTTTCGGCAGAAATGAGCGATGGTTCGGTAGTATTGGGCGAATACGCTATTCCAGAAGCCAAGAAGAGGGTGTCCCGTCTGCGGTTGGTCCCAGACAATCCTGTGGCGCTAGATGAAGCAGTTAGGGAGATAGAAGCCGCCCATGGGGTAATAATCGGGCCCGGAAGCCTTTACACGTCCATAATCCCCAACCTGCTTGTTCCGGGCATCAGAAACGCCGTAAAAACATCCCGGGCATTGAAACTCTACGTGTGTAACATCATGACTCAACCGGGAGAAACAGATGGCCTCTCCGCTTCTGACCACGTCCGAGCAATAGAGGAACACGCCGGGCGAGTGTTCACAGATGTGCTCATCAACACCGCAAAAGCTCCTGATGAAATCGGCCAAAGGTACGCTCAAGAGGGGAGATTTCAGGTCAAGGCCGACATAGATACACTGGTTGCACGGGGATATTCTGTAATAGCGGGAGATTACCTAACCGCAGGCGACCTTGCCCGCCACGATCCCCTTCATCTGGCTCGCTCGGTCTTCGACTTCGTATCCAGGGGAAACACTGCCGGCGAGCGCAAAGCGGCTGTAACCAACTGACATGAATAGAGAAACCTTCTCAAGAAGCGTAAAAGAAGAACTATCCCGGGTCCAGGTAAAGGGGCGTTCCCAAGCCTTCTGGGAAGCACTGGCTCTCAGACGGCTTCTGTCCTCAGGGTATCATCAGTCGGGGGAAGCACCTCTCACGGCAGAACCCTTTGTCATCAGAAGGCTGTACTACCTGGTTAAAGAGGGATCCGGTCTGTCTCCCTCCCTAAGGATGCGGACCCCAAAAGGCAGGTCTCTGTCTGGCCGCGGAAAAGTCTCGGTGGACACCGATATGGAGCAGATGGAATTGCCGGCCTACGACGTCCTACGCAACAGCTCCTCGTGCAGAAGAGCTTACTTGCGGGGCTCGTTTCTGGCCCGAGGCTCCATTGCGTCCCCTAATAGGGGCCATCACCTTGAGATCGTGTTTGCCACGAAGCAAGACGCCATATTAGCCCAATCTCTGATTCGGCGGGAAGGCCTCCGGAGCGGCATGGTGCAAAGACGCTCTTCTTTTGTTGTTTATGTCAAGGGCGGTGACCAAATATCCGAGTTCCTCAAACTTCTTGGGGCCAATCAGGCGGTGCTGCACTACGAAAACGTCCGGGCAGGCAAATCGCTGAAGAATTCGGTTCAGAGGATAGTCAATATGGACCGGGCTAATGTGTCTCGTTCAGTGGAGGCATCACTGAGGCAGATTGAGGACATAGAGCTGATCGACCGTGAGGATGGACTCTTTCGCCTGCCAAAGGCGCTTCGGGAGCTCGCCAGACTGAAGTTGGAACACCCGGATCTCAGCATGGAAGAGCTGGGTCAACTTCTGGCGCCGCCCATCTCAAAATCTGCCGTAAATCACAGATTACGGCGCTTGGCTGCTATTGCCCAAGATATCCGAACACGCCAGTCAAAACGTTAGGCAAATTGGAGGGCGTGGGGGCCCCTGTATTGCCCTTCCCACGCCCGTTGGACCCGTGACCCCGTCGATAACGCCGGCGGAACCTACTCTATGATGACCTCTACGTGCTCCGAGCCGTCATCATCGGTAACATCCACAATCTTCCCTTTGAGCCCGTAGCTGATGGCCGCCCTCAGCCCTTCCACATCGATTCCCATTCCGTTCAGGTCGGTACCGCCGATTGACGCGACCCTGGTTCCGGTCCTAAGCGCCCAGTCAACGATGCCCATGGGAAGGTTCACCGATACCTTTGCCCTTCCGGTCTTCAGATCCGTCACTTTCACTCTAAGCCACTTGGCCCTGCTCTGAGGCGCCTCCACTTCCTTGTCGGGAACCGTCTCCATGGCCTCCAAAATCCTCATGGCTTCGTCGGGAGTAATTTTGCCCTCTTTCAGCATGTTGAGAACCCGAATTCTCTCTTCGTCCACTTGTCTCCACTCCTTTAGACTGACACAGTCACCTTGCCCATGGCTGTGGAGGCTCTGAGAGTAGCCTTGAACGCCGACTCACCGAATCCGAGAGTCCTAGCCTTGTACCGCCTAGAACCGATCTTCTGTTTCGTCTCGTCGATGATGACGTCGTCCAGGCCGGTTACTTCGATCCTCCCCATGACTGTGGAAGCTTCAACTTCGTAGCCCACACCGGGAGCCTTCGAGATGTTCACTTCTATGCGACCATTGGCCGAATCCAATTTCCAGTCACCCGCGCCCTGCAGATTGGCCACAACCCTTCCGTTAGCCGTGCTAGCTGTCAACTCCTTGGCCTGGCCCTCGTACTCGATGCGGCCGTTGGCTGTGCTGATGTTAGAGGCATCAAAGTTGCAACCGTTCACCATTATGCGGCCGTTGGCCGTACTGGCGGTCAATTGGGGTCCGCCTGTGCCCTCGATGGTGATCCGCCCGTTAGACGAATCAAGTCGAAGGGATGCTTTCCTCTCCCTGGGAAGGGTTAGGATGAACCCTACTGCCACCGACCTCCAACCAATGCTGTGGCCATCCCTGCTCCTTGCCTCTAGCACATTGCCGTCTTGGGCAAAGGTGAACGCATCCTTGGTAATCTCCTGGGCTTCAGCGTCGGAACCGGCCTTGACTTTCTTCTGCACATCCAGGTGAAACCCCGGCTGGTCCCACGTCTTAACGGTAATCCGTCCGTTGCTAGTGGCCAGGCGCACGTCTAGAACGCCTTCTGAGGGAAACTCACCGGTGATTTCCTCGTGAAAGTCCCGTTCCGGCCCACCCGGTCCGAAGCCTCCCCCAAAAATCCGGGCGATCGTCTTGCCCAGGCCGGTCAGGCTATCTTCGAGATTGCGTCCCAGTTCTTCCCCTTCAGCCCTGACCTTCTCCCCATACTGGGACACCTGATGCCCCACACGGTCAACACGCCTCTCAACCCCTGCCGCAGCCCGCTCGGCTTGGCTAGCGGCCCTTTCAGCCGCCTCTTCGGCAGACCCCACGGCCCGATCTACTGCGCGCCTGAGGCCTTCCTGGATTTCCAGGCTCAGATGCCTTCCCAAGTCTTGTTCAGGGATGCGTGTCGATGCGTCTGTCGGCGCCTGTTTCTGGGTTTGGTAAGTGGGTTTGGGCGGTTCTGCGGGAGCTGCGCCTGCTCCCACGGCCCGTAGAAGCTCCGCTCCCTGTTCCGGTGTGATTTTGCCGTCGGACACCATTTGCAGAATCAGAAGCTTCTCTTCTTTAGACACTTGGTACTCCTCCTCTTGGGCTTGCCCGTTTGTGCCTTTTGTCCCCGGCCCGGTCAGCCTCTATATGGAAACCCCGCTTGATACCGCAGGGCGTTTCCCTGTGTCGCAGTTGGTCACCTGTTGGATACGCTCCTCAACATCCTAGTCGCTTCTTGAGGAGTGATTTCGCCCTGGGCCAGTTTGTCGAGGATCTCCCTCTTCTCTTTGGCTTTTGCCGCTTCTGCGGCTTCTTCTGACTCGTCTGGAGACGTAGCGTAACCCAGCGCCCTGATAAGGCTCTCTAGCCTGCTGCGTACGGTGGGATATGAGATGCCCAGCTCCCGCTCGACCTCCCGGATATTGCCCCGATTTTTTATGAACACTTCCGCGAAGGCCCGCTGCTCAGAAGATAGCTTGCAGAACTTGCAGAGTTCGAAAGTCCCGGAGATCTTGGTTTGGCAGCCCGGACACTGCAGTTCGCTCACTTGTAAGGCTTCACCGCAAACTGGACACTTGCCAACTACCTCGTTTGCCATTAGTCTCACCTTCCGGAACTCAATATATGCCGCAACATTAAGAAAGTCAATACGATCATTAAACATTTTAATGCCGGGGTTCAAATTGTGCGCCACGAGTTTTGGGCTAACGGGGCATTCAGCCTAGATTACTTCTTGAGGTGCGCCAATACCTTACCCGCAAGGGCAGGGCCTATACCCTTGACTTTGGCAATCTCCTGGAGAGTGGCGTTTCTGATCGAGTCGACATCGCCGAAAGCGTTCAGAAGCTCCTTCATTTTGGCGGGCCCTATCCCCTGAATATCCGAAAGCGCAGAACGAAGAGCTTTCTGGCCCCGGAGTTTGCGGTGATATGTAATGGCGAAGCGGTGGGCTTCGTCCCGGAGCCTCATAATCAAGTACAATGCGCCAGAATCCCGGGGGAGCACAAGAGGATCCTCTGCCCCGGGAAGGTAGATCTCCTCGTTCTTCTTGGCAAGCCCTGCAAGGGGTATGTCGAGATCAAGCTCATCAAGAACCTTTTTGGCGGCGCTCACCTGACCTTTGCCGCCATCCACAATAACAAGATCGGGGAACACAGAGAACTTGCCGCCGCGGCCTGTGGTCTCCATTTCCTCTCGCTCCGAGATGCCCTTTCTGAAACGCCGCCACAAGACTTCCTGCATCATGGCGAAGTCATCGGGTTTCCCCTGCACTTTCATGCGGAACTTGCGGTACTGACTCTTATCAGGCCTGCCGTCGGTCAACACAACCATGGAAGCCACGGTCTCTTGGCCCGAGATGTTGGAGATGTCATAACCCTCAATGCGTATGGGAAGATGCTTCATGCCCAATGCTCTTGACAGGTTCTCCATAGCCTCTAGGTTTTGCTCCTTCTCCCTCTGTTGTTTGGGCACAATATCGGCCATCATGGTCTGGGCATTGTCGCAAGCCATGGCCACAAGATCCCTAAGGCGCCCTCGCTTAGGCGCCTTCAGACGAACCACCCTGTCTCGAGCCTCGTTTGCCTTCTTCTGTTCCCTGAGAAACGCCTCAATCTCGGGTCCGGAAGGCAGGTCCACGGGCAAGGCGATCTCCCCCGGGATGAAGGGCGCCAAGGAGTAATACTGGGTAATGAACGCCTCAAGAATTCCTGCGTTGTCTTCAGTCCCTGTGCCTTGGAGAACAAACCCGTCTTTCCCGACGATCTTCCCCTGGCGCACCGGGAGCAGAGCGACAAAGGCATTGTCAGCCGTGCGAGCAAGACCCAGGATATCCCGATCCTTCATGTCAGTCGAAACAATTCGCTGCTTTTCAGTGATATCGTCAAGGCTCCGGATTTGGTCCCTGATTCGGGCAGCGCCCTCAAACTCGAGATTCTCCGCAGATTCCTCCATACTCTTCTGAAGGCTCTCTCGCACTTCCTTGTGCTTGCCTTCAAGAAACTTGATGACCTCATTGATGGTCTTCATGTAGATGGCTTCGTCAACCTTCCCCGCACAAGGGCCAAGACACCTCCTGATGTGATAATCCAGACACGGCCTGACGGTCTGGGCCAGCGCTCTGTCTGAACAGTTCCTATACGGAAACAACCGCCGCAACACAGTCAGGGTCTCCCTCACAGAGCTCCCCCTGGTAAAGGGACCGAAATACCGGGCCCCATCCCGCTGCATCCGCCTAGCCACCGTTACCCTGGGCCACGGTTCATTGAGACCCACCCGGATATAGGGGTACTGTTTATCGTCGGTGAGGAGGATGTTGTACTTGGGTCTGTGCTTCTTAATAAGTGTGAGTTCGAGGATAAGGGCCTCAACCTCGGATTCCACGGTTATGGTATCCAGGCCCGCCACTTTCTCCATGAGTGCCTCTGTCTTGGGCGCCAAACTAGCAGCGAAATAGGAGCGAAGCCGCTTCCGGAGATTCTTGGCCTTGCCTACGTACAGAACTTCCCCTCCAGAGCCGCGGTATACGTATACCCCGGGCGACTCGGTTACGTCCTTGGTCTTCTCGTCTAGGACACAGCGATCGCCTCTGAGACCGACCCAAGCGCGCCCTTCTATTCTGTTAGGCTCTTCCTCCATTGGCCGCGCCACACATCACCATCTCGCGCTGAAAAATTCTTTTGAGAAACTGACCTGTATAAGACTGGGGTACCTGGGCGACCTCCTCTGGAGTGCCCGTGGCTATGACGGTACCTCCGCCTTCTCCGCCTTCCGGCCCCAAGTCGATAAGGTGGTCGGCGCTCTTGATAACGTCGGGGTTATGCTCAATCACAACTACCGTACTGCCTTGATCCACCAAACGCTGCAGCACATCCAAAAGTCTTCGTGTGTCCTCGAAATGCAAGCCCGTGGTGGGCTCATCTAGGATATATAAGGTCCGTTCGTTTCCCCGCCTGGATAGCTCCGTGGCCAGTTTGACGCGCTGGGCCTCTCCGCCGGACAGAGTTGTGGCAGGTTGGCCCAAACGGATGTATCCAAGGCCAACATCGGCGATGGTCTGAAGTCTCCGGCTGATGGAAGGAACGTTTTTGAAGACTTCTACAGCCTCGCTGACGGTCATGGCCAGCACTTCAGAGATGTTCTTGCCGTGGTATCGAACCTCCAGAGTCTGGCTATTGTACCTCTTGCCCCCGCAGACTTCGCAAGGAACGTACACATCGGGAAGAAACTGCATCTCGATTTTGATGATGCCGTCGCCGCGACAAGCTTCGCACCGTCCGCCTCGCACGTTGAAACTGAATCTGCCCGGCTTGTACCCTCGCACCTTCGCATCCGGGGACATGGCGAACACGTTCCTAATGTCTGTAAACACCCCTGTGTATGTGGCCGGGTTCGACCTGGGGGTCCTGCCAATGGGGCTCTGGTCAATGTTGATCACTTTGTCCAGGTACTCCATGCCGGCGATCTCATCGTGATCCCCCGGCCTGAGCCTTGCCCCGTTCAGAGTCGCTGCCAGCTTACGGTACAGGACGTCATTAACCAAAGTGCTCTTTCCCGAGCCCGAGACTCCTGTCACGCATGTGAACACCCCTACGGGGATATCCACGTTGATGTTCTTGAGATTGTGCTCCCGCACTCCTGTCAGCCTGATCCACCTGTCGCCGGTAGGCCTGCGAAACGGAATGGTGATCTCCCTGCGCCCGCTCAAATACTGCCCGGTAATGGAGTCGGGATTGGCAATTATGTCAGAAATCTTGCCCGTAGCCACGATGTGCCCGCCATTCTCGCCGGCGCCCGGTCCCACATCAACGATGTGGTCGGCATTTCTGATTGTCTCTTCATCGTGCTCCACCACGATGAGCGTGTTTCCAATATCTCGAAGATGCATGATGGTGTCCAGAAGACGCCTGTTGTCCCTGGGGTGAAGTCCCACACTCGGCTCATCCAAAACATACAAGACCCCCACGAGCCCAGACCCAATCTGTGTGGCCAACCGTATTCTCTGGGCCTCGCCTCCGGCCAAGGTGCCTGCGTGTCTTGTCAAAGTAAGGTAACCGAGCCCTACATCCATCAGGAACTGCAGCCTCGAGCGGATCTGCTTTAGAACCTGGTTAGCAATAAGGTTCTCCCGCGGGGATAGGTTGAGGCAATCCACAAACCTTAAAGCCGCCTCAATGGACATGCTGGTTACCTCGTGGATACTCTTCTCGCCCACAGTCACAGCCAATGCCTCGGGCTTTAACCTGGCTCCCTGACAAGCCGGACAAGGCTTGGCGGCCATGAACTCCTCGATGTACGCGCGAACATCCTCGCTTGGGGCGCTCTTGTAGCGTCTTTCCAGATTGGGGATGACACCTTCATACGCCACTATCCTGTCGCTATATCGTCCGTACTGGCTCTCGTAGTGAAATGGAATGCGCTCTCCCGGGGCGCCGTACAGTATTATGTTAACCTGAGTGTCTGTAAGGGAATCCACCGGCACGTCGGTGGGAATCGCCAAATGCTTGGCCACAGCGTTAAGAAGCTGAGCGTAGTATCCGTCAGGCGTGCCATTCCACGGGACAATGGCCCCGTCGGAAATAGACTTTCTCATGTCGGGGATGATCAGTTCAGACTCCAACTCCATGTCGACCCCAAGACCGTTACACGATGGACACGCGCCGAAAGGATTGTTGAACGAAAAGAGCCGGGGTTCAAGTTCGGGGAAACTCACCCCGCAGTCCGGGCACGCAAGAGATTGGCTGAAGACCAAGTCCCCCTGCCCCTGTACCTCGATGACAATCAGATCTCCGGATAGCTGCAGGGCCGACTCAACTGAATCTACCAGCCGGGATCGGATCCCGGGACGGCGCACTAACCGGTCAACCACTGCCTCGATAGTGTGCTTCTTCTGCTTCTCCAGACGCTTTCCCAGATACTCTTCAAGTTCAGCAGTGACTCCGTCTACGCGCACTCTGATGTAGCCGGCCCGCTGGATATCATCGAAGACCTTTTCATACTCGCCCTTCCTGCCTCTTACTAAGGGCGCCAGAACCGAAAACCGCGTGCCTTCAGGGAGAGTCTCAATCTGATCGGCTATCTGGTCCACAGTCTGTTTGGCTATGGGCTTGCCACAGACGAAGCAGTGGGGGTGGCCCACTCTTGCGTAGAGGAGCCTTAGGTAGTCGTATATTTCGGTAACCGTCCCCACAGTAGACCTGGGATTTCTGGCACCCGACTTCTGATCGATGGAAATGGCTGGCGACAAGCCTTCGATGTAATCAACATCGGGTTTCTCCATGAGGCCCAGGAACTGACGGGCGTAGGCCGACAATGACTCAACGTATCTCCTCTGCCCCTCGGCATAGATGGTATCGAAGGCTAAAGAGCTCTTGCCTGAACCCGATAGTCCTGTTATGACGGTCAGCTTGTCCCTAGGGATCTCAAGATCGATTCCCTTGAGGTTGTGCTGACGCGCTCCCTTTATGACGATCTTATCTCTTGGCATTGACCAAACCTCGCATACCTTTGGTTCCTAGCCGATCTTCCAGCTCAAATATCATATCCCGCAAAAGGGCGGCCCTCTCGAATTCCAAGTCTCGGGACGCCTGCTTCATCTCTTTTTTCATCTTAGCCACCAGCTCCGGTATAGCCCTCTTGGGTACATCCTTGATGTCCTTGTCCTGCCAGTAATACTGACCTTGAGACTGAACAGGCCTCTGAGCTTGGATAATATCGCGAATAGCCTTCTCGACAGTGGAAGGCGTTATGCCGTGCTCGCGGTTGTAAGTCTCCTGCTTCTGCCTCCGCCGCTCGGTCTCCCTAATGGCGGCTTCCATGGAACCCGTGATCCTGTCGGCGTACATTATGACCTTACCGTTGACGTTTCTGGCCGCCCGCCCGATGGTCTGTATGAGAGACGTCTCGGACCTGAGATATCCTTCCTTGTCGGCGTCTAGAATGCACACCAAAGAGACCTCTGGCAGGTCAAGCCCTTCCCTAAGCAAGTTGATGCCTACCAGGACATCGAAGACTCCCAGGCGAAGATCTCTGATGATTTCCATTCGCTCTAGGGTCTCTATCTCCGAGTGCATGTAACGGACGCGAATCCCGATATCCCGCAGGTAATCGGTTAGATCCTCCGCCATGCGTTTGGTTAGGGTTGTGACCAGCACCCTTTCTTTTCGGGCGGCCCGATCCCGCATCTCCTTGACCAAATCGTCGATCTGACCTTTGACAGGCCGAACCTCCAGGGACGGATCCAGAAGACCGGTGGGCCTCACCACCTGCTCCGCGACCCTGGCGGCGTGCTCTAATTCGTAGCGGCCAGGGGTGGCAGAAACGTATATGACTTGACCGACTCGCTCCTGGAACTCCTCAAAGGTAAGAGGCCGGTTATCGTAGGCCGAACGAAGCCTGAAACCGAAGTCCACCAAAGAGTCTTTCCGGGACCGATCCCCCAAGTGCATGCCTCTTATCTGCGGGATGGTGACATGGGACTCATCGATAACCACCAGAGCATCCTTTGGAAAGAAATCTAGAAGAGTGTATGGCGGCTCTCCGGCGCTTCTTCCGGTTAGATGCCTCGAATAGTTTTCTATGCCCGAGCAGTATCCTACCTCCCGCATCATGTCCAGATCGTGGTTGGTTCTTTGCTCAAGCCTGTATGCTTCCAGTATCTTGCCTGCATCCCTAAGGGACTTGAGCTGATCCCTGAGTTCCTCCTCGATAGCCTCTATTGCCCTGAGAAGCTTCTTGTCTGTGGTAACGTAGTGTCTTGCCGGGAAAATGGCCACGTAGTTCTGCTCTGTGATTGCCTGCCCGCTCAAGACGTCGAACTCCGTAATGCGCTCAATCTCGTCACCAAAGAGCTCGACCCTGATGGCCTTGTCGGTGGCCCCTGCCGGGTAGATCTCCACAACATCTCCTCTAACCCGAAAGGTGCCCCTTTGGAAATCAATGTCGTTTCTGGTGTACTGAATGTCCACCAGCCTCCTGAGAATTTCCTGCCTATCTTTTGTCATTCCGGGCCGCAAGGAGACCATGAGATCCTGATAGTCCTCAGGAGACCCCAGACCGTAGATACACGACACGGAAGCCACCACCAAAACATCCCTTCTTTCCAGAAGAGAGCTGGTAGCAGAGTGACGAAGTTTGTCTATCTCATCATTTACGGTTGCATCTTTCTCGATGTAAGTATCAGTTTGAGGCACGTAAGCCTCAGGCTGGTAGTAGTCATAGTAACTCACAAAGTACTCCACGGCGTTTTGAGGAAAGAAGGTCTTGAACTCTGAGGCCAACTGCGCCGCCAAAGTCTTGTTATGGGATATGACGAGTACGGGACGGTTCACCCGCTGGACGACGTTGGCTATGGTGAACGTCTTGCCTGAACCCGTCACGCCCAAGAGCACCTGATGTTTCTCTCCACGATTGACGCCTTCAACCAATGAGTCGATGGCCGAGGGCTGATCGCCTTGAGGGGTGTAATCTGAAACCAGCTTGAAATCGCCCACCGTGTCTACCTCCGCCCGATCATTATACAAATGGACTACGCCAAAGGCAAATAAATGTTCTCTTTTGCCCTGGGTTCCAGACCTGCGTATGTGTTGGGGACTAGTGATGAAACCGCTGCATAAAGCCTCTTAGCCAGTTCAAGAGAGGACCCGCGGTGTTGGCGCTTGCGATAGCCTGGTCGCCCAATTCAGGAGCCGTCACGATCCCCAAAGGCTCATCGAAGCGCTGGACGCTTATGTCCCGCACGCCTCTTTGCCCACGTCTTCGCACCTGGAGCGTGATGGGGCCGGACTCCTTCAGTACGTTATCCAGTTCTTCCCGGGTCCGTACGGGAACCCCTCCTGCCTCTAGAATCACGTCGCCTCTCCTAAGGCCGGCGTTCTTTCCAGGGGCATGGCCAAACACATCCATTACTGTCACGCCGTCTGGCGCAGCCCTGTAGTAGGGGGCCGACTCCAGTTCTTCTTTTGAACCCATCCTGATGACCACTTCATGGGCCACAGGAGCGAACAAAGCAGCCACCCACGAAAAGGCGTGCCAGTGTGAAGCAGCCACCGAAAACCCCAACAGAATGGCGCTGTAAAGCGCTAGGGTCTTGGCGGTTCGTTTGGCCTTATTCTCGGGAGTGCGAGCGATGCTCAAATCACCGTACCCCAGAGCAGCAACTAATGGCATGGTCACAAACACAGGCGTGCCGGGCCCCGGCACCGAAGGAGCGCTTATCAAAGGCCACCAATCCGGCAAGTGAATAAGACCCTGCATCCCTTCGATGCTGGGCACTTTCACAAGGTACAGGACCATAAGGGGGATTGGCCAGAACCGCTGAAGACTGAACCCCCCGGCAACTTTACCATCCTTGCCCTCGATATACAGGGGAGTCGTGCAACCGCTGCCGCTTACCCTGATGAGAAGCGCCTCGGCGGCGTGAAGGCATGCCACAAGAGCCATCATGGCAGGCACGTTCACCTTGGGCCAGCCAAAAACCATATGGCTAATGCTGACTAAGCCGCCTGCGTAGGAAAAGCACAAGAACCGAGGATGGAATAGGAACAGGGCCAATGCAATCGGCAACAGATATCCTATCCCGCTGTCGCTGACCGTCACTCCAACCATCACCAGGAGCAGGCTGGCCAAAAGACCGCCAAAAAGCCCAAGCCCTATGGATATGGCAGTCTGGTACAAAGCTCTGTTTTGTGACCTTCCGTATACCTTTTCCTCAGTTGACTGCAGCCGTCCGTATTGCGCTGCCACCAGTGCCAGAACTACAAGGTACAGCACAGCCACAACCGGGTTCAAAAAAATGGACGGATAGGACTTCAAGACCGAGAACAATAGGTCCGCTAGCGGTTTCAAAGACATGCCCCTTTCTACTCGGTCTTCTCCAAAGATGCCTTGGCCAGTTCCAGGGCCTTGGCCATCTGCTCTGTGTCACCTCGAACTTCAACATCGGGGGTGAGCCCCTGCCCATGAATGGCCCTGCCGTTGGGAGTCAGATACTCGGCGGTGGTGGCCTTGACTACAGACTTGTCGGGCAGATAGAAAATGCTCTGCACCACTCCTTTACCGAATGTCTTCGTCCCCACTAGGGTCCCCACCTCCCTATCCTGTATCGCCCCTGCCAGTATCTCAGAAGAGCTGGCAGTAGCGCCGTTTACCAAAACAACAAGCGGCATGCCCAGACCCTCGCCTTTGGACAGATTGACTTGTTCGGGTTGGTTCTTATATCTTAGACTGACCACTCTTCCTTTGGGAATAAGAAGATCTGCTATGCTCATGCACTGGTCCACGAAACCGCCGGTATTGTAACGCATATCCAAAATCACTGCCCTGACTCCTTGAGATTTGAGATTGTCCAAAGCGTCCTTGGTTTCTGCATAGGAATGCTCGTTGAAACTCATGAGTTGAATGAGGCCTATTTGGTCTTCTAGCATCTTGAAACTGACCGCCGGGATCATAATGGACTTTCTGACTATGGTGCGCTCGAAAGTCTCATTCTCGCGCAAAACCATCAGGCTGACGCTGGTCTCGGCTGGACCCCGGATCCTAGTGGACGCGTCCTCGCTGTCCTTCACAGGGTCTCCATCGACTCTGAGGATGATATCGCCGGCTTTCAGCCCTGCCCCTTGGGCGGGGCTGTCTTTCATAGTCTCAACGATCCGGACCACGTCTTCTGCAGCATTAATGGTTATGCCGATGCCCGTGTACTCACCTGAGGTCCAGATTAGGTACTCCTGCCATTCTGCGGCGTTCATGTACGTCGAGTAAGGGTCTTCTAGCGAGCTCACGGCTCCCCGAGCGGCCCCCTCAAACACGATAGCCCTATCAACAGGTTTGTAGAAGGTCTTGTCTAGGAGGTTGACGATCCCCCAGATCTTCCCTATGGGGCCTGCACGAGACACTAGATAGAGAGTAAGGCCGCCCCCCAAAAGGGCAGCCAACATTGCGGTAACTAGGCACACAGCCCAAGCTTTTCTTCTGGACATCATAGGCCTGAGAGCCCCCTTTAGGACATGCAAGTCGCAATAGTCCCAAGTCTTCTACGTTGTATTCAGTCTAGCATACGGGGATGCAGGTCTCCAACGTAGGATGACTTGCCCGGGGCAGCCCCCGTGCCTACTTGGGCAACCAGTCAAGCGGGTTCTTGGCGACACCGTTAACCCTAACCTCAAAGTGGAGGTGCGGGCCCGTTGACACGCCCGTAGACCCAACTTTGGCGATGACTTGGCCTCTGGTAACCTCTTGGCCTTTCTTGACCAAGAGCCGGTCGGCGTGCCCGTAGAGAGTCGAGACTCCCCCGCCGTGGTCAATGATGACGCAAAGGCCATATCCGCCGTTACTTCCTGACAAGAGGACCACTCCATCCTCGGCGGCTTTAATGTCTGACCCACGGTTCACCGCGTAATCGAGGCCTGCGTGAAATCTGGTACCGCCGAAGACTGGATGGGGGCGGTTGCCGTAGTATGAGCTTATCCATCCTCCGCTGACGGGCCGGATGAGAGACAGTTTGTCGTTCTTGGGCCGAGGGTTCTTGGCTTGAAGGTCCGCGATAACTTTCTCTAGCGCCTTAGATTCGGCTTCCAAGGCATCGAGGGCTTCCTCGCGCTTCTTCCGGTCTTTCTGGACCTGGGCCAAATACGCCTCGCGATCCTTGCTCCTGGAGGCCACTTCCACCCTTTTCGTTTCCTGAGACTGCTTGAGGTTTTCCATCTGGGCCAAGTTTCTCTCTAGAGTCTCCTGACGCTCTACCAGATCCGCATGATCCGCCTTGTACCCGTCCATAAGCTCATTGTCGTGAGCTGCCACATTACGAAGGTAGTGAACTCGTGATAAGAAATCCGATAGGTTTTCAGACTGGAGAAGCACCTCTATGTACGATACGTTTCGCGACTTGTACATGCTCACAAGGCGGGCGTCAAAGGCGGCTTTCTGAGCGGCCAGTCTCTCCCTTATCTCGGCCACTGCCTTCTGTGTTTCGCCTATCTCATCGTTCAAGTAGGTCATTCTCGTGGATATGTAGTTGAGTTCGGCTTCGGCCAAGACCAGTTCTTTGTCAAGACGCTGGATTTCGCCTAGCACAGCGGTTTCGGTCTTCTTTTGGGAAGATATTTGGGCTTTGTAACCATCGATTTCCTTCTGCAAGTCTTGCAGTTCTTTGAATTTGTCGTCCAAAGCGTCGGCGCGGACAAATCCTTTGGGGATACACACTAGGGAGACCAATATCACCGCACACAGGACCGCCAAAAATAGTCGATATGTCTCTCGTGCCAATTCTATAACCTCCCGGCTAGACCTTAAGGTACCGCCTTAGCGAAATCGATGAGCCAAGCACCCCTACCACAACCCCTGTGCCAATCATGACCCCGAGCATGCGAACTGCGGTGGCCGACCCCAAGCCAAGGAGGGGTATGAACGGCAGGATCGTCTCTACAGTAGAGAACAGCCAAACGTAAAGGCCCATGGCAACGACTGCTCCTCCGGACGCCCCAACCATCCCCAAAACCATGCCCGTCAGAAGAAACGGCCCCGCAATAAACTCATCGGTGGCGCCTACCATCTTCATAATGGCGATCTCGTGGCGCCTTGCATCGATCGACAGTTTGATAGAGTTTCCAATGACCATAATGGCCACTAGCCCTACAACCAGCATTCCGCCTAAGGAAACCCCTTGAGACACTCTGCCCAGAGATGCCAATCTGTTGGCGGCTTCCTCTTGGAATATGACATCGTCTACTATATCGATTAGTTTGATCTCTTCCGCGACACCCTGGATCAGGTCAGCGCCTTTGGTCTTCACCCGGATGCTAGGCGGAAGGGGGTTGTCCTCCCCCAGGCCCTCCAACACTTGAGGGCTGTCTTTGAACATGATTTTGAACTCTTCTAATGCTTCATCCTTGGTAACGAGCCTCGCCTCTAAGACATCAGGCAAGTCCTTTACGTGGGAAAAAGCCGCGACGATGCTATCTTCGCCGGCGTCGTTCTTTAGATACGCCTGAATCTCCATCTGTTCTTGGACTACGCCAAACATGAAGGTCAAATTCATGTTGATGAGGAACGCCACACCCAATAGGAATAGGGCAAGAGCGGTTGTGGCGCACGACAGGAAAGATGACATCTTGTTGCGCCAGATACTCTTGCCCGTTTCCGATAGCAAATAACCTCCCGCGGATAATCTCAATGGTCGTACGCTCCTCTCCGGACGTCCCGTACGACGGAACCCTCATCCAGTTCGATTACTCTCTTGCGCATAGAGTCGACAATGCCGCTGGCGTGAGTGGCAATAACAACCGTAGTCCCGAACACGTTGGCCCTCTCTATGATTCGGAATATGTCCAATGCAGTTTTGGGGTCAAGGTTACCCGAAGGTTCGTCTGCAAGAAGGATATCTGGGTTCCTTACAAGCGCCCTAGCGATAGCCACTCTTTGTTGCTCGCCGCCTGATAACTCGCTGGGGCGAGCCGACTGGCGGTCCCGGAGTCCAACCAAAGAGAGCACCTGGGTGACCCTCTTCTTGGCATCCCGCCCTGCCGCGCCTGTGACCTGTAGTGCAAAACCGACGTTTTCCGCCACGGTACGATCTTCCAGAAGCCTAAAATCCTGAAATACTACCCCGATCCGGCGTCTTAGAAAAGGAACTTCTTTTCGGCGCATCCTGCCGAGATCTTTTCCTGCAACCACAACTTGCCCTTGTGACGCGGTTTCTTCGCGGTATAAAAGTTTGATTAGGGTAGATTTACCTGCACCGCTTGCCCCAACTATGAAGACAAACTCGCCCTTGTATATGTCCAAAGAGACACAGTCCAAGGCAGAGATGCCCGTCGCGTATACTTTGCATACTTCTCTGAGGGAAATCAAATACATCACCTGTCGAATATGTGCTGAAGCCAGGCTCCGCCTCATCACATATTCGACAGGCGCTGACTCATTCCTGTTCCATCCAAAGACTCTTTCTGGGAAATACTTGTGTGTAGCAGCCTAGAGACCCAAAGCCCTCTTTGCTTCCGTCACAACATCCCCAGCCGTCAGACCGTACGCTCGCAGGAGCTCCGCCGCCGTTCCTGATTCCCCAAACACGTCCTTCACGCCCACTCTCTTGACCGCTATGGGGTGGGAATCCGCCAGACATTCGCAAACGGCGCTCCCCAATCCACCTATGATGCTGTGCTCTTCTGCGGCTACCACAACCTTGCTCATCTTGGCGGCCGCTACCAAGAGTTCATCATCCAAAGGTTTGACAGAAGCGAAGTTGAGGACGAGACACCTCACTCTCTCTTTCTCCAGGGCCACCGCCGCTTCCAGACATGCCTTAACCATGACACCGCAAGCCACCATCAGGACGTCGAATCCCGCGCCTTGGTCTTGGGATATGATCTGGTCCCGAGAGATTGCCGGGTAAAGGGGGGTTCCTTTTCCAAGCTCGAAATGAACGCCGTCGGGCATAACTTGAGGTACGGGCTCGCGCCCTAGCCGTACGTACACCGGTCCATGGTGGGATGCGGCTACCTTGATGGCATCTGCCGTCTCCCCGGCATCGCTAGGCACTATCACGGCCATGTTGGGAAGAACGCGCATGAGCGCGATGTCTTCCAAGGCCTGGTGGGATGCCCCGTCGGGCCCCACCGTCAATCCGGCATGGGTCGCAACTATCTTTACGTTAGAGTTGGGGTACGCGATAGACTGTCGAATCTGATCGAAAGTCCTTCCTGTAGCGAAAACCGCGAAGGTTGAAGCGAAAGCTATCTTGCCCGATTGAGCTAAACCTGCGGCTATGCCCATCATGTCCGATTCCGCTATACCCGCATTGAAGAACCTATCTGGAAACGCCTTAGCGAACATGCCTGTCTTGGTAGATGAGGAAAGGTCGGCATCCAGCACCACAATATCCTCATTGTCTTTGCCTATGCTCACGAGAGCCTCGCCGTAGGCGTCTCTAGTGGCTACGAGTTTTTGCACTGAAGACACTCCCCGCGAAAGATGTTTCTGGCTATTTCAGTTCCGAAAGCGCCTTTTCCAGTTCCTCGCCCTTTGGGGCCTTACCGTGCCAGCCGGCTGCGCCCTCCATGAAAGAGACGCCTTTGCCTTTTACGGTCTCCGCTATTATGGCGGTAGGTTTCTGCCCGTGAAACGGAATATCTGAGAAAGTTGTGAGCAACCCTGGAACGTCATGCCCGTCAACGGATACCACGCGCCAACCGAAAGCTTCGAACTTGGCGCCAATGGGTTCCACGGACATGACTCTCTGCACTGGACCATCTATCTGAAGGTGGTTGTGGTCGACGATGGCCGTGAGGTTCCCCAGTTTATAGTGGCTGGCGGACATGGCCGCTTCCCATATCTGGCCCTCCTGGCACTCACCGTCGCCCAATATGGCCCAGACTTTGTAGTCCTTCTTGTCTAGCCTGCCTGCCAGGGCTATTCCCACAGCTTGAGACAGTCCCTGCCCCAAGGACCCAGTAGAAACGTCCACTCCGGGAGCTTTCCGGCAATCGGGGTGCCCTTGGAGGATGGAACCATATTCTCTGAGGGTGAGTAGTTGGTCTAGGCCAAAGAAGCCTTTTTCAGCCAAAACGGCGTACAGGGCAGGGGCAGCGTGCCCCTTGGATAGCACCAACCTGTCCCGGTCAGGCCACCGAGGTTCTTGGGGATTGACCCGAAGCACTCCTCCGAAATACAGCACAGCCAGTATGTCGGCGCATGACAAGGAGCCTCCGGGGTGTCCGGAACCTGCCTTGCCCACCATTTCCACAATGTGGCACCGGATAGCCCTAGCTTTAGACTGAACTATCTCTGTCATCCTGTTCGTCTCCCTTATGTACCTTGTTCCTCTGGCGAAAAGCCTGAACCTGTACCTTCACCACAAAAGCGGCGAGATCTATGTCCGCCTTGAGACGGCGGGGTTCCCTGACTAACCGGTACAGCCACTCAAGTCCCAGCCGCTGAAACGCCCCTGGAGCCCTCGAGGCGCTGCCTGAAAGGATATCCAGTACCCAGCCCACGCCTATGGCCACCCGAGCCCCTAGCTCCGAGCGGTTCCTCCATATGAGCTTCTCTTGTCTAGGAGAGCCCATACCAACCAGAAGAAGGTCTGGTCTAGACTCTCTAATCCCTTTGACTACTGCGCTCTCCTGGGAAGATTCGTAGTACCCGTGATGTATGCCCACGACTTCGACTCCCGGATACTGCCTGTGTATGGCATCCTCAGCGCGGTCCGAGACCCCGGGCTTGCCTCCTAAAAGGAACACCTTCAGTGGCTGCTTCCTCCCAAGAAGCGCCTCGACCATGTCTACACCGGTCACACGCTGGGGAAGGCTTGCCCCCAGGCGTCGGGCAGCCCAAAGGATACCGACTCCGTCAGGCACTATGAGGTCTGCGCTTTTCAGGATGGTCATGAACTCGGGGTCCCTTTGAGCGTTCATGACCATTATGGGGTTGGCCGTGACCACCATCCGCGTGACGCCGTCATTTCTCGACAGCATCCACTCCACGGTCCGAGCGGCACCTGATAGGGTTATTGGGTAGAATTCCACGCCCAGAATGTCTAAACAAGCCACACAATCACCATTTCATGCTTTGTTTGGTCTCCATAGGCATATCCGGTTACAGTGTGCCACATTTCTACATCAAAGACGAGGATTCCTGCCCCATCTTGCCGCTCTAGACCCGGATATGGGCAAGGCGGCGGGCAGAAAGGCGTTTTTTACAGGAGCAACCTTTTCTGCTATGATCCCATGGAAGAGTGCCCGTTTTCACTTGCGTTTCCGGAAAAGAGGGTGTAAGCCATGAAGAAAATCCTCATTTCCGGGTATTACGGGTTCGGCAACATAGGCGACGAGGCCATATTGGCGTCCACAGTGGCGGCTTTTCGAGCCAAAGACCCAGACGTAGAGATCACGGCGCTGTCCCAGTTGCCTGAAACCACCTCTCGTTCATACGGCATAAAAGCTCTCCCAAGAATGTCCTTTGTGGATGTGCTGGGCGCTATCCGCGAAACTCAAGTGGCAGTCTTTGGGGGAGGCAGCCTGCTGCAAGATTCGACATCCTTCAGGTCTTTGGCCTACTATCTCTCCATCCTGTTCCTCTGTCACCTTCACAAGAAGCCGGTGGTTGTGTACGCAAACGGCATCGGCCCTTTGAGATCTGGGATAGGCAAATACCTAACAAGACTGGCTCTGTCGGGGGCTAGGGAGATTACTGTCCGAGACGAGGAATCACTCGATGTTCTACGGAGCATTGGGCTTAGGCGGCGGGTGAAGGTAACCGCCGATCCGGCGTTTATGCTGGACCCCGTGCCTGATGACAGAGTGAATGAGATACTCGGGGCCATAGGCGTAAGTGGTTCACCTGTGTGGTTTGCCCTACGGCCGGGGAAAGCCCCAGATTCTTTCTACCGTTACCTAGCCAAATCCGCTTCGGGTCTAAGATCCCTGGGACTTGAACCATGCCTTATGGTAATGCAGGAAAGGGATTTGAGCTTGGTGCGGTGTTTCAACCAGCATCTCCGGGAACTCGGGGAGAGCCCCGCACCCTCGGTCTCAGGACTCTCGCCTGCGGAAGCTTTAGGAGTACTCCGGCGAGGCGAGTTTTGCGTGGGAATGAGGCTTCACACGCTGATACTGTCAGCCCGGGCGGGAGTGCCCTTCCTAGGCGTCGAGATAGACCCGAAAATCGGGGCTTTTTGCAGGATGACAGGTTGCCCGGTACTGCCTGACCCAAGTTCTGCGGTTTCGGATCCTGAAAGTGCAGTCTACGCCTTGGCCAAAGACCGGGGGGCTTTAGCCAGGAGCCTAAAGAAATCGTTGCCTCATTTTGTGTCACTGGCCGCCCAGAACGTAGACATCGTGTTGTCGGTGTTGGCTTCTGCGTGAGACAGGTTGAACCCGTAACGTGTTCACGGGCCCCCCGCTGTCCGCAGGCGAACATCTGGCCTGAGATATCCCTACTGAATCGTGTAAGTGCCTCGAACCAAGACAATTATGGCGTTAACGGCGGAAAGGCCTCGTCCGTCATCCCTTGGGATGATAAGCAAGTGGTTCGCAGGGATGGCCTGTCCTTTTCTTAGGTCTACGCCGGCGGTTACGTCAGACAAACCGCCCATCTCTGAGTCTATTGCCTTGGCGGTGCCACCCCTGAGGATCATCTCTGTCCCGGCAGATCCGATTAGCGCTCTCCCTGCAGGCACCTCGACCACGACCAGAGAGGATGCGGTTAACGCAGCCAACCTGGCCTCGACGTAGGATTTTGTGACCAGCGGGTCCTGTTCGCTTCCGGGAAGCACAGCCTCGGGTGCGGCCAGCCCCCTGCCCATCCATCCCATCACCAAGCCCAAACATAGCACGCAAAGCCCCAAAAGGATCGCTCTATGGCTTTTCATTCTCTTCCTCTGTCCCCTCGAAAAATGGTTATTGGGCCGAAGCCTCTGCGTCTTTCTGCAGTTTCGCGTAGATGAATTCGTCGATGTCGCCATCCATGACCCTTTCTACGCTTCCCATCTCCGTGCCTGTCCTGTGGTCTTTGACCAAAGTGTAGGGCTGAAATACGTAGGATCGAATCTGGCTTCCCCAGGCTATCTCTTTCTGGGGACCTCTTAGGGTGTCTATTTCTTTGCGCCGTTCCTCCTCGCGGAGGGCTAGAAGCTTGGCAGAAAGCAGTCTCATGGCCACGACCTTGTTGTTGTACTGAGACCTCTCGTTCTGGCACGAAATGACTATGCCGGTGGGAATGTGGGTGAGGCGGACAGCGGAGTCAACCTTCTGGACGTTCTGGCCGCCCGCTCCCGACGACCTGAACGTGTCTATCTTGAGGTCCTCGGGATTGATGGCAATGTCATCCTCTTCGCCCATTTCCGGCAGAACATCCACAGACGCAAAGGACGTATGCCTTCTGGCGTTGGCGTCAAAAGGCGAAATCCTAACTAACCTGTGGACTCCCTTTTCGCTTCTCAGGAAACCGTAAGGGTAGTCACCTTTTACTGCGAAGCTGACGCTCTTTAGCCCGGCTTCCTCGCCAGGAAGCATGTCGAGAACTTCTGTTTTGAAACCGCGGCGTTCTGCCCATCTCGTGTACATGCGGTAGAGCATTTCTACCCAGTCCATGGACTCAGTTCCCCCTGCGCCTGCGTGAAGCGAGACTATGGCGTCACGGGCATCGTAAGCGCCCGACAAAAGCGTGGTCAATTCCAGGTCCCTGACTCTGTCAGCCAGGTTTGACGCTGCCTCGCTCAAATCAGAGACCAGGGAAAGATCCCCTTCTTCTTCTGCCAGAGCGGCCATATCGAGGTTCTCATGGATTTCTTTCCAAAGACTCTCCCAGGTACCGATCTTTGACTCAATCCTGGCTATCCTCTTGCCAAGTTCCTGGGCGCGCCTTTGGTCTTCCCAGACCGACGGATTCTCCATCTCCTTTTGGGCAGTAACAAGATCCTTCCTCAGCCTTTCTAAGTCAAAGAGACCTCCCGATGTTGTTTAGTCTCTCTTCTGACGACTGCAGATCCCTGATTACTTCCTCGTACATGATTCTACCTCCCAAACTCTACGTCTAAGCCAATCTGCCGCAGCAATTCTTATACTTCTTCCCGCTGCCGCAAGGGCACGGGGCATTCCTGCCCACCTTAGTTGAAGCCTTGGCGGGAGCGGGGCGCGACGCGCTGCCCGCAGGCGAAGGCGCGGGTACGGGCGCACTTTGCCTCATTCTGACAGGAGCAGGCCTTTCGCCTTCCTCCTGCCGTTTCAACGCCACCCTGTACACGTAGCGAACCATGTCTTCTTCGATATTCTGGACCCTGGCTACAAACATCTCATAACCTTGTTTGGTATATTCCACTAGAGGATTTCGCTGCCCGTAAGCTTGGAGCCCGATGCCCTCGCGAAGATCGGTCATGGCCCCAAGCTGTTCCACCCATTGATGATCCACAACCCTCAAGAGAATCATCCTCAGAAAATCCTTAGCCTGCTCGCCCAGAAGCTCGATTTTCTCATTAAACGCCTTCCTGAATGCATCTTCCAAAGCCATCAACAACGTTTCCCTGTCCAAGGCATCCCCAACCGAAGTTCCGGGGAAGTCGGGAAAAAGGTCTCTAAGATACGCCGCCAAAGAAGGCAAGTCTGCCTCTTCCTTCTTGGCATTCCCAGGCCAATGCAGGTCTAGGGCCCTCTCTAGGACTCGGGACACCATTCCCCACACAGTGCCGATAAGGTCGTCCTTAAGTAGGGCCTCTCGTCTTTCGCCATAGATGACCTCTCTTTGCTTGTTCAGGACATTGTCGTACTCCAAAACGTCCTTCCTGATTCCAAAGTTGTGAGCTTCGATCCTTTTCTGGGCCGTCTCAACCGTTTTGGAGACAAGGGGGTGTTCTATGGGTTCGTCTTCAGAAAAGCCAATGCGGTCCATCAACGAGGACAGCGTGTCTCCTCCAAAAAGCCGCATGAGTTCGTCCTCAAGCGAAAGGTAGAACCGGGATGAGCCCGGGTCACCCTGCCGTCCTGCACGCCCGCGAAGCTGATTATCGATTCGCCGTGCCTCGTGGCGCTCTGTTCCCAGGACATGCAGGCCCCCAACCCTCACCACCTCGTCGTGCTCTTCATCGGTCACTTCCCGGAAGTGGACATACAGTTCCTGATATCGCTCGCGAGCGTCCGTTACCTGTTTGAGCGCCTCATCCACGTCGCCCGCCTGTATCCTCTTGGCGTATCTTTCGGGTAACACTTTCTCAGAGGCCAGAGTCACAACCTCGGGGTCGTATCCTTCCTGGCGAAGGGCTCTTCGAGCCAAAAAAGCGGGGTTGCCGCCCAAGAGTATGTCAGTGCCTCGTCCCGCCATGTTGGTGGCTATGGTCACGCTACCCTTGCGTCCCGCTTGAGCCACGATTTCTGCTTCCCGCTCGTGATGTTTGGCGTTAAGCACTTGGTGGGGAATGCCGCGCCTCTCTAGAAGCGAAGAAACCAGCTCGGATTTTTCGATTGACCTCGTCCCAACCAAAACCGGGCGGCCCTTCTGGTGGCACTGGGCAATCTCCTCTACCACGGCTCGGTACTTTGCTTTCTCGGTTTTCCAGATAGAATCGGTCATAGTCTCCCTAATAAGCGGCTCGTTGGTGGGAATTGAGACCACATCAAGACCGTAAATCTCTCGGAACTCGGGCTCCTCTGTAAGGGCAGTGCCTGTCATCCCAGAAAGCTTCTGGTACATCCTGAAGTAGTTCTGCACCGTAATGGTGGCAAGAGTGTCGGTCTCCTCCCGAACCGTCACGCCTTCCTTGGCCTCAATGGCCTGGTGCAACCCGTCAGAATACCTGCGTCCAGGCAGTATCCGGCCGGTGAACTCGTCAACGATGAGTATCTCGCCATCCTTGACGACGTACTCGACGTCTCGCTGCATGAGTTCCTTTGCCCGGAGAGCCTGCCTGATGTAGGCGAGGAGCGGGATGTTCTCTTCAGAATCAAGTCTGCCTACGCCAAGCCAATCTTCTGCCCGCCTGTCTCCTTCGTCTGTCATGGCTACAATGCGGGCTTTTTCGTCTACGGTGTAGTCTCTGTCTCGTCTGAGCAATGAGGCAAGGGCCCGGAACTTTTCATACACGTCAGTCGAGCCCTCACTGGGGCCCGATATGATCAAAGGCGTCCTGGCTTCATCGATGAGGATGGAGTCAACTTCGTCGATGATGGCGTAGTCTAGCGGCCCCTGCACGATGTGGTCTTTTTGCCATGCCATGTTGTCTCTTAGGTAATCGAATCCAAATTCTGAGTTGGTGCCGTATATGATGGGGCAAGAGTAGGAATGTCTTTTGGAGCCTGTGTCCATCTCAGGTACCACCAGCCCAACTTCTAAACCCAGGAACCGATGGATTTGGCCCATCCACTCGCGGTCTCTTCTAGCTAGGTAGTCGTTGACTGTGACCACGTGGACAGTCCTGCCATCTAGGGCGTTAAGGTATGATGGCAAGGTGGCAACCAAAGTCTTGCCTTCCCCTGTCTGCATCTCAGCTATGCGCCCTTGGTGCAGGATTACGGCGCCGATTATCTGAACATCAAAGGGTCGCATGTCCAGAACCCTGTCAGATACCTCGCGCACTGCGGCAAAAGCCTCAGGAAGAAGCCCATCTATACTCTCGCCGTTAGAGACTCGCTCTCTGAACTCCGCTGTCTTGGCCGCCAGTTCCTCATCTGTAAGACTTCTCATGACATCCTCAAAAGCCGAAACAGCTTCCACAAGCGGCCTTACTTTGGCAAGTTCCCTAGCGTTGGGGTCGAAAATCTTCTTAAAGAACGACACTTGAATCCCCCCGTAACCTCAGTCAATACTACCATTAACCGGAGTTTGGGGGAAAGCGCGCACCATAACGTGAATGATGAACCATGCGATACCTATGCCAAGAACTACGTCGCCCACACTGAACATAGAAGACCTCAGCCCGGGCAGCCTGAATCTATAGAGATCGGCTAGGAACGCAAGGCGAGTATTAGGGCCTATTGCCTGGTGGGTAAGGCTCCCTGCAAGTTTCCCAAGTTCGGCGGAAACGACATCCTCGGGAAGTCCGGCGAGACTCACTGGCATCCGCCCTTGGTTGAAAACCTCCACCAGAAAGTTCAAAAAGGCGCCCGCGCCGACGAATTTGAACCCGGGCAATCTCTTGCTTGGCCAAAGAAAGCAGAAAAGAAGCCCATACGACACGAGCGTGAGCAGGAAGGGAAGGTAGCCAATAGAGCGCAGGGACGTTGCAAAGGGAAACACCAAAAGCGACCCGCACGCCAACGACGCTAGGAGAAACATGAGCCTCGGGATCTCAACATCGCCCAAGCGGGTAATCTTCCCGCCAAGACATAAGCCCGCCGCTATAGCCAATACTGCGACGAAGGCAAACACGCCGTCACTTCCGGCCCGCTATCAATTTGTCCATAACTTTCATCATCGCAGGCACCAAATCGGGATCGAACTGGGTTCCGCTGCATCTCGCGATCTCTTCCTTGGCGTCTTCGAAAGACATCTTCTTCTTGTAAGGCCTGTCGGTGGTCATCGCGTCGAAAGAGTCAGCTAGGGCGAGCATACGTGCCTCAAGAGGGATATCTTCCCCTTGCAACCCATCGGGAAAACCTTTGCCATCCCATCGTTCGTGGTGATGTCGGACCCAATCTTGGCCTTTTCCCAAAAACTTCATGCCAACCAACATGTCGGCACCCATGGCAGAATGCCTTTTCATCTCCTGGTACTCATCGTAGGTAAATGTCCCGGGTTTCTTCATGATGGCATCTCTAATCCCCACCTTGCCCACATCGTGAAGAAGCCCCACATATCGAATGAGGTCAATCTTATCGTCGGTCATCTTCAACTCTTGGGCAAGCATAGCAGCGTAATCGGCCACTCTCTCTGAATGGCCTCTGGTGTAGGAATCCCGAACATCGATGGCGTTACTGAGAGCTCCCGCCATTTCGCTGTAGGCTTCACGTAAGTCGTTGTACTTCTCAAGAGAGTACTTGGCGACCAGAAGCGGTATCCAAAACAACAGGAGGTACCAAGGTTCTGATTGAACGCAGACAACTGTCATGAGCACGCCCACAGGAATGAGCGCGAGGATGCTTGGAAGGCTGGGGATGATGTTCTGCCGCAACACGCTCAAGACCGACGCGTTGAGCATGAAAGCGAAGCCTGTGGACACGATGATTGAGTTGACCAGATTGAACAGCACAGCGCCTACAACCAAAGCTATGAGGTCTCTGTATCCGCCGAAGAATCCGATCCTGCCGCCAAATCCCTGGTAGGCCAATGAGAATGCATGAACCGATAGCACAAGCATGCCTCTGTTGAACAAGACGATGTGAAATGGGACTTGGCCCAGAATATCCTTCTTGCGGAGCGTGGCCATGCTCGCTATCCAAGCGGCGTATGCCGGACCATGCAGCACGGCTATGGTAAAAAGCAGCGGGGCAGTAACCGATACACTGCCTTTTCCTCTAGGGACTGGAACCGGTGATAGTTCACCAAGAACGACCAAAGACGCCAAAAAGGCAGCACTTAGAAGCCCCCGACTCAAATCGGGAATGTGTGTCGCAAGAACATAGAAACCGAGTCCCGCGACAACGTAACAATATGTCTGGAACGCACCCCTTTTCATGAACGGAACCTCCGAGGTCAACCGGCAGCGCCTGTTTACACTACTAACCCAGCTGCCACAGAGAAGCTCCTGCGAAAACCATCGCAAAGATGGCGAGAAGGACCTTCATGAGCTTGTTCACGAGCGAAACCCCCGGAGTTGAACATCTCCGAACCGCTAGCCCGGATCTTGGCCTCCGCTTCAATAAACAGCTCGCTGCCGGCAACCAATGTTTTCTACGTCCTTTGGAAATTCCCTTTTTCCGACACGCCTCGTTATATATCCCGATCCAAGAACTCCGAAAACCTGCGATTGAGCGCGTCTAGTGTCGCCTTAACCGCCGCTTCCCTGTCGTCTAGGGATACGGGGCAAGATCCTGTCAAAAGCTGGTCCTGGCCCGAAACCGATGCGACAATGGAGACTAAAGCGACCCTCAAAGACTTGATCCGCGCAATCGTGACATCTTGCAGGTGAAAAGACACCCCGGGTATAACATACTGAGATAGCGCCTTCATCGTGGCACTGGCCGCCAGCACCAACCAATTCCGAGACGTAGGAGTGCCCCGCTCCCATCCACTGACTTCTCTCCCTGCCATCTTGAGATGGACGATGACCTGGGCGCCCTCTGCCTCGGAGACTATCTCCACCTTGGCAAGCTTGAACCCTTTCAGAATCTTGGGAGGCAACACTCTCACCCATCTGCGCCACAGATATCTTGCGCCGGTCCAAAGGCACGCCGAAAGCCGCGATGATGGAGGACTCCACATCGCGCACTATGTACTTGACTGCCCTACCTGCCCCTGCAAGGATGTGAACTTCTTCTATAGATCCATCCGCTGCCGCCACCACTCTTGCCGTGATGACGTCTCTAATCCGCTTCAAGACCTTTTCATACTCGGAAACCGGAACGATGCGGCCCGCATCTGCCACGCCCTCACCTTCCTAACCACCCAAAACCTAGAGACGCCCTCACCTTGACATGATGAAGGTATTATGGCGATAACCCAGGTCCTCCCTTTCTTTAGCTATCATCTCGGCCATGAGCCATAGACCGGCCGCCACAAGGCTGTGCCCTCCCAAGACTACCGGGATTACGGCTTCATTAGCGCACCTGGTGAACTCCCTGGTCCAAGCATCTTCAATAAGTTCGTGGTGCCCTAGATCCGACTGAAACCGGTCCCAATCGGAAAGTTGCTTCCCCAGATGACTGAAAATCACCCTGGTGTCAATAAACGCCACGTCCGAAATCCTGCTCAAATACGTGAAAAACCTGTGTGGTCCCACATCCTCAAGGAAGAACCCGAGGAGAGACACAACTTCCCCCCGGTCTTCACGCCCTAAAGCCTTCATACCTCTTTCTTCGGAAAAAACCCGCATTCTGTGAACCATATTCGCGTTTATATACTGAATCACGGCCGGTCCCACACGCCCGATAACCGCCACTTCCCTTGAAGGTTGTCTCAGCACCGAGAAAGCGTGATCGATCTTGTGTCGAGGCCAATCGAGAGAGCCAAGAGTCTCCTTTGTCCTGGGGCCGCAATCGGGGTGCATGCCTAGAACCAGAATGTCTGTGGGAGTATCCAGGTCAAAGTTCACACGGCCTGAGTTGGGGACTAAAAGACGCCTCATGCCGATGTCCCGCAAGAGGTTACCCAAGGGGTTGTCCTTATCGGGAAGCTCTATTTCGTCAATGGCCCTAGCCGGCGAAAACGCTACCAAATCGGCCGACTGCACGTTGTTCATGATCACGAGATTGCGCTCCCGTTTGAGCGCAACGGCGATGTCGCCGAACTCCTGGGCCGAGAGCAAAGGGGCGGCAGCGCCTCCCATGTAGATGACGTTTTCCAGCCCTCGCTTGACGATAACCTCTCTAAGCCGCCGACCAAAGTGAAACTTCGGGGCCCCGGGAGCCTCGTAGTCAACAATAACGCCCATGGCCGCCGCCTCATGGGCCAAGTCAGGATAGTTGGTCGCCAGGATGACTTCCTCAATGGACTGAACTCTCTTGAGTTTGTCCAAGGTGTCCATAACCACGGAATGCCTGACCCCGATCATTACCTCATCTAGGGAGGTCTTGGCTTGTCCACCTTCAAATACGACTGCAGTAACCTTTGGTTGAAACATATTTTGTGGCCCTTAGCCCTCGGGCTCGATAAGGCCGTAATCCCCGTCCTTTCTTCTGTAGACGACGTTTACGGACCCTGTCTCTGCGTTCTGAAACACGAAGAAATCGTGTCCCAAGAGTTCCATCTGCATGGTAGCCTCTTCAGGCGGCATGGGCTTAATAGCGAACCTCTTTACCCGGACAATGCGGCCGGTCTCCTGGCCGTAGCTGTGGTTGGGAAGTGGCAACTCGGCCTTATCTCGCTTCAGAATCTTTGTGCGGTACTTCTCGATCTGCTTCTCCAGTTTCTCCATAACAAGATCCACCACAGAGAAAGCGTCACGAGCCGACTCTTCGGCCCTAAGCAGGTAGCCGTTTAGAGTCACTGTCACTTCCAACACATGGTTATCTCTTTCAGTAGAGAAGGTCGCCTGACAGGAAAGAGCTGACTGCCGGAGGTATTTGTCTATCTTGCTGAGTTTTTTCTCGGCATAGGTCTTGAGAGCCGGGCTCACATCGATGTTCTTGCCCCTAACGAGGATCTCCACTGCTATACCCCCCACTACCCGTTTAGCTTATATTATTCCCGCAACATGAACTAAATCCTTCCAGACGCACACCAATTGACGGTCCTCACGACGATTCGACAGTGGGATCCCTTTCTCAAGTTGTCTTTCGACCGATTATGACAATCCACAACCATATCCCCAGGCCCAAATCGTGTTCTAACTGCTTATCAACAGAGTTATCCACAGTATCCACAGGATACGCGAAGAAATGTCTGTTGACTGGCTGTTTGGGGCATGCTATAGTTCGGAACGAGCGCAAAGCTCCAGGAGACGACGTGGCCGGGACCCGTTGTCAAGGAATTAGGAGGAATGTCCCGAAATGCAAGGTAAAGTAAAATGGTTCAACGCAGAAAAAGGCTATGGGTTCATTGAGCGCGATGACGGACCGGACGTCTTCGTGCACTACACCGCTATTCAGACTGAGGGATTTCGCACACTCAACCAAGGTGACCTCGTCGAGTTCGACATCGTAGACGGTCCCAAGGGGCTGCAAGCAGCCAACGTGGCTATAGTCTCCTAATGAAAATGGCGAGAGAAAGCCCCGGCGTGATGCCGGGGCTTTTTGGTTTCCTGGGAACCTTACTCTTCACCTGATTCTGTCCGCAAATAGCCTGCCTAGCATCTTGTCAGCAACTTCCTTGGGGTCAACAACGTACTTGCCCTTGAGAACCTTGTCCTGACAGTCTTGGATCCTATCGGCGCGAATATCGGGAATCTCCCGCACTATATTGCGAACGTGCTCGAGGACAGCTTGGTTGAGTGGGAGGTCCACCTCGTATCTTGCAGATTCCTTAATGGTTCCCAACCATTTCTCGGCATGGTTGGCTTTCTGAGTTCGGTAGATTTCGACTGTTTTTGCGATTTGAGCCCGAGAGATCATCACCGTCCATCACCCTTTGAGAAATATGTGCCACCCATCACTGTAATCGGAAAGTGCCTCAATAGCGTTAGTTTACCTCCGACAGACTGGGAAGAGAGACCCAAAACTGTGCCTACTCACGAGACGTCCTTGCCACGGTCCCTCCGTACACCACAAGCGCCCCCGCTCCTTTTAGAGCGCGGGCCGCCTCGTCTAACGTAGCGCCGGTGGTCATAACATCGTCCACAACGAGGACCCTCAAGCCGGTAAGTTCGGCCCTTGTTTCGGCCGCCATGGTTCCCCGGAGATTCCCCCGCCTATCGCTCCTGCCAAGCCACGCTTGGTGTTCACGCCGCTTCGCCCGGAACAAGACGTCCCCCATAGGAACCCCAAGGCGCTTGGAAACCTCCCAGGCCAAGTCCCGGGCCTGGTTAAACCCCCGCTGGTTAAGGCTTCCGGGGTCTATGGGAACCGGCACCACCAAATCCAAGGGCAAGAACGCTCGGGCGGACTCTGCCAAAAGATGGCCTAAAGGGCCCGAAAGCCACCTCTCGCCTCCATACTTGAGGCGCCGGACGCATCGACTAAGGTTTCCCCGGTATATGCCTGCTGACCTCTGGGCATCGAAGAAGCCCATGCTAGAGCGACAGTCTACGCAAATGCGCAGGGACCCTATGATGGGAATGCCGCATACAGCGCAAATTCTCTGCATAGAGACCCGGAGGCCATCAAGACACTGGCGGCAAATCCCCATGTTCTGCGAAGATGGGCCGTGAGCATTTGCTGCCATTGGACAGGGAGCAGACAGGTCCGATCCACACAGCGCGCAGGTCTGGGGGACTCCAAACACCAGGTTTGAAATCCAGTCGGAGATGTTGAACGCCATCTCTCGGTATTTCGTCATTTTATGTTCTTGTTTAGGTACAACTCGTCGTCCGCCCGCTTTACGATGGTTGCGGCATCATGGCCGTCTTCTGGGAAAGTCGCCACTCCATAGCTGGCCCTGAGAGCAAGAGGCAGTTCTCCCACGGTTTTGGACTTGACTTTGACCCCCAAAAGGCTGGCGCTTATCCTTTTTACCACCCCGTAAGCTTCGGCTTTGGAAGCCCCCGGCAAGATCACCGTGAACTCATCTCCTCCCGGCCTCGAAATGCTGTCTTTCTCGCGGCACGAAGAGCGAAGCACATCAGCCACTAGTTTGAGAGTATCGTCACCCGACTGATGCCCGTAGGTGTTGTTTATTTCCCGAAACCCGTCAAGGTCCACGTATATGAGGCTGACGACGCCCTGGGTTTTGGCTGCCCCCTGCAGAGCATCCTCCAAAGCGGTCTGAAATTGTCCGTAGTTATAGAGGCCGGTTAGGGGATCGGTAGCCGCCAGAGCCTTGGCCCTCTCATACTCCCGCTCATTGCTCACAGCTTTGTGCCCGGATTTGCTAATGAGGACCGCAGTGACAGAGACGATGGCGCACGACACATAAAACAGCGGCTCCCCGGCTATTTGGTGGGTGTTGGCCATGAGGGCACCGAAAGCCGATGAGTATCCTGTGTGGATGAAATAATGACTGAGGTTGTGCATCTTCTCGTGAAGAGTACTGTTGGTTGGACTTAGAATCCCGTAGATCCCCGAAAGCGCGGCGCTTATCCCAAAATAGACCGAGGCGAAGGTCACAAGGCTTAGGACAGCCTGAGGTCCGTCAAAAGGCCCCGCTAGACCTCTCCCTGCATAGCAGCCAAGGGCGGTGGAAATGACCATAGAGCCCATTGTGTAAAACGATGAAAGCCAGCGCCTGCGTCTGACCACCCAGCCCACCATCACGGCAAGATTGAGCAATATGGCACCCTCCGTGCCTATGAGCAGCAAAGCCGCAACTACAGGAGCAAGGCCGAAACTCCCGCTGTAACCATCCTTTAGCGGGGTCCGATAGATGTCGGTCACCACAAAAGTGACCAGTAAGGCCAGATACTGAGGTCGCAGCATTGGGAGGATTCCGCCTTGGCCCCGACTTATGGCCAGAACGCACAATCCCGCGCCCAAGATGCCTACAACCCACAAGTATGACTTTTCACGTTGTCTTGCCATCAAGACTACTCCTTGACATCGAGCGCGTGAATACTCTTCTTTACAGGTTTAGGATCAAGTGCGGCGCGCTCTTTGACATTCTGTCTATGACTAATCCGTCTCTCACCAAAAGTCCCAGCAGATGCCAGGCGTCTTCCATAGGGCTTTCCAGCAAAACGTATATAAGAAGATGGGAACACGACATCAAGCCCACCCTGAGCCACATGAGCCGCACGGCCCCTTCCATGAGGTCCGGATGGTCCCTGACCACAATCAAAGCCCGAAACGGCACATCACCGAACAGGCACTGTGATCTGATCAACTCTCGGGTGATTTCCAGGATACACAAAGCGCTGAGCATAAGCAAGAGAACTTTCCTGGGGTCAATCAACATGATCCCTCCCCGCCATCATATGTGGGGGGAGGGAAGGTGGACGCTATACGTACTTCTTGAGGTCGTTTGTGAGATCCAGATGCTCCCAAGGAAGATCAAGATCGTCGCGACCAAAGTGGCCATAGGTCGAGACTTGAGAGTATATGGGGCGGCGCAGGTCGAATCTGTCGATTATGGCGGCGGGCCGGAAGTCGAAGGCCCGGATGACCGCTTCCTCCACGGCGCTCTCAGGGACCTTAGAGGTGCCCTTGGTATCCACAGTGACAGACACCGGCTTGGCCACTCCGATAACGTAAGCCACCTGAATTTCGCACTCCTTGCAAAGTCCTGCCGCCACCACGTTTTTGGCGACGTATCTGGCAGCGTAGCTTGCTGAACGGTCGACTTTGGTGGGGTCTTTGCCCGAGAAAGCGCCTCCACCGTGACGAGCAAACCCGCCGTAGGTATCGGAGATGAGCTTTCTTCCTGTGACTCCGCTGTCGCCCTGCGGGCCGCCGATAACAAAACGGCCGGTGGCATTCACCAGGATCCTTGTGTCGCTGTCCATCATACCTGCAGGAATTGACTCGTTGATTACCTCTCTGATGATGTCTTGGCGGATCTTGTCCAGCCCCACATCGGCAGCATGCTGGGCTGACACTACCACGGTATGGACCCGGCGGGGGACCCCATCACCGTACTCAAGGGTAACCTGCGTCTTGCCATCAGGGCGAAGGTAAGGGATTATGCCTTCCCTCCTTACCCACGCCAGCTGTCGGGCCAGACGGTTGGCCATATCAATCCCCATGGGCATGAATGTGGGTGTCTCATCGCAGGCATAGCCAAACATGATGCCTTGATCGCCCGCTCCGATGGTGTCCGCCATCTCACCCTGTTTCGACTCTAAAGACAGGTTCACTCCCAAAGCGATGTCAGGAGACTGCTCCTCTATGGCCGTCAGGACGGCACATGTGTCGGCGTCAAACCCGTATTTGGCTCTAGTATACCCGATCCTGCGAAGGGTCTCTCTAACAGTAAACGGCATATCCACATAGCAGTCCGTGGATATCTCTCCAGCAACCAAGACGAATCCCGTCTTGACCACGCACTCGCAGGCGACCCGGGCCAGTTTATCTTTTGATAAGATGGCGTCTAGGATGGAGTCAACGATCTGGTCGGCTACCTTATCGGGATGACCCTCGGTGACAGACTCAGAGGTAAACAGCTTCCTGCCCATTCCTATGGTTGGCATATGTGAACCTCCTCAGGGACAATGCCCTTGCATGGTAACATCGCGAAATATGGGTGTCAATTTGGCACAGCGAAGGCCACGGTAGCCCTGGCAGCTTCGGCGTCACCTACGTAGGCGACTCCCAAAGCCCGCCCGATGCCCCGTTTCATGGGCCCCAACTCGGTCACGGCCCTCAATGTCTCGCCGGGCCTTACGGGACGCCTGAATCTTGCCGACTCGATTGCGGCTAGGTATGCTATCTTGCCCCGCATCTCAGGCATGGACAAAACCGCCAACGCCCCGGACTGGGCGAGCATCTCCAGGATTATGACCCCCGGCATCACAGGCTCTTGAGGAAAGTGCCCCTGAAACATGGGTAGGTCAGGCGATACGTCAAATTCGGCCACGGCGCTTTTACCCGGTACCAGTGAGATAATTCTATCCACAAAAAGAAAGGGAGCCCTATGAGGCAAGATCGCCTCAACGGCCTTCCTCATCTCATCATTGCCCACTCTCTCATCCCCTAGTTCTGCTCTGGGAATGATTCGCCGCGCACCCATACATAACCTTCGCCAAGGTGCGATGCTGTATCCCAAGGATTCTCTGGGGACGTAATGGGACCTTGCGGTTGCAATCTCATGAGAAAAGACACTCCCCCCAAAGCATTGTCGGGGGGTGAGGTCCAGGCGCCAGGGGTCAACTATCTAGTCTGGGGCTTGGTACTTCTTCTTGGTCGCCTCCCCTCCCCGGATGTGTCTTTCCGCTTTATTTAGATCGAGCACTTCGCGAACCAGTTTAGCAAGTTGCGGCCTGATTTTCGGCAGCCTGTCGGTCACGTCTTTATGGACGGTGCTTTTTGATACTCCAAAGGCACGCGCCGTATCACGGACCGTGGCATGGGTGCGTTCAATATACTCGCCCACGTCAACCGCGCGCTTCCAGATGACGTCGTTCATGGCCCGGCCCCCTCCCGGAAGTTACGCTAATATATATGCCCACATGATCAGATCATGCTGGCTTGGGCGCAATCCCAGTTATCTGCCTTGACTCAGATAGTTTGCGGGATTAAGGGCTTCTCCATCCTTGGATACCTCAAAAATCAGGTCCGATCCCTGCAATCTTGCTATTACCTCGCCTTGCCTGATTTGGTCGCCCTGAACGTGAAGCGCCAAGCGGATCCCGTAGTATCTGGTCTCAAGGCTTGATCCGTGGGACAGCACGATGCCTTTGCCATCAATAGGATCGTCGAGAACCGCCTGCACTACCCCTGCTAGAGCCGCGGATACATCCCGACCGCTCTGGCCGGAGATGGCCACGCCGGGAAAATACCGCCAAGCGCCTAGCGTGTCAGAGTAATACCAGCCGGGTTCCTGCCGGATTTCGCCTGAGGTAGGCCAAGATATCTCGATGAGGTTAACCGGGATAGCCATGGCCTCGATGGCTGCTTCGGCTTCGTCGGAACCCCCGGTCTGGGTGACAGCCTCGGTTCCCCCAGCGGTCTCAGTATCCCCGGTAGCGTCAGCGTCGGCGGTGGGTTCATCCTCTGTGCCAGCACTGCCGCCATGGGCGATGTCTGTCTGGTTGACGTCTCCGTCCATCTCACCGGCGTCTGGGCTGTCGCCGTCGGCGGCTCTCTGGTCTCCCGGTCTGAAAACCCCGCCCTCGCCTTGAGGTCCGCCAGAGCTAGGCTCGTTCTGAACCGCAGGATTGGCTGCGTGTCTTAACGAGGTTAATCCGAGATATACGCCGCATCCAAACAGCGTCAGACAAGCAAGGCCCACAAACAACACTCTGTGGGAACGATACTGAGATGAAACGCGCCTTTCCCGGCGGCTTGGCGCCTTCCCTTCGTCTTGTTCCACGTGTAGTTCACCTCCCGAAGATCATTGTTGCCATAATCTGGTGGAGGTATGCACGGATGAGAGGAGGCGCGAGGTTCCCGCGGCGACCTGCCTTCGAAAATTGTAATGTACATTGCT
Source organism: Bacillota bacterium (assembly GCA_040771825.1). Classification (GTDB taxonomy): domain Bacteria; phylum Bacillota; class Sulfobacillia; order Fermentithermobacillales; family Fermentithermobacillaceae; genus JAXGZG01. Next base: position 158,822 of record JAXGZG010000002.1, read on the forward strand.
TAATTTTCTTGCGAGTTCACGGTGAATACTAGACGCTGTCTCGGCTATAATGTGATCGGGTCACATTATAGCCGAAGGGGGGCACATTTGGTGACTTATATTAGGCGCGACATGGAACCTGTTTTTCTGAAACTATCTGATCAATACCCCGCCATCCTGTTGATCGGTCCTCGGCAGGTCGGAAAGACCACCATGCTAAAACGGCTAATGGAGGGCACCTCCAGAACTTATGTAACGCTGGACGAGCTTGGAGCCAGAGCGCTGGCCAAAAACGATCCGGCGATGTTCTTTCAGATCTACCGCCCACCCATAATGATAGACGAGGTCCAGTACGCACCAGAGCTACTGCCACAGATCAAGATCATGGTGGACCAGACTCGGAATGCCGGCGATTTCTGGTTGACCGGGTCTCAGATCTTGAACCTTATGGCGGGCGTCCGCGAGTCACTAGCCGGACGTGTTGCGGTGCTGAGCCTACCATCACTCTCGCAAACAGAAGTGTATACCCCAGGCACAGGAAAGCCATTTTCTCCCGACCTAGCCACACTCGTGGAAAAGCAGAAAATCACCCCCGCTGCGGATACCCGTGAGATCTATGGCCGCATATTCCGAGGGTCGATGCCTGCCGTTGTTAGCGGGCGTTACGAGGACGAAAGCGTCTTCTACTCAAGTTACCTTGCGACGTACTTAGAACGTGATGTCAGGCAGTTGTCCGGGGCAATCGATTCGCTCAAGTTTAGAGAATTCGTAGTGGCGGCGGCAGCCCGCTGCAGCCAAATCGTCAACGTAGCGGAGATGGCGCGAGACGCCGACATCAACCAAGCCACCGCCAAGAACTGGCTTCGCATCCTAGAGACCCTAGGGGTGATATTTTATCTTCATCCCTATTCCAGGAACCAGATGAAGCGGGTAATCAAGGCCCCCAAACTGTACTTCTTTGATAGCGGCCTTGTCTGCCACTTGGGCAGGTGGTCGAGCCCTGAGACTGCCCAAAGCGGAGCCATGGCAGGGCCTCTTTTTGAGAACTACGTGGTCGGGGAACTCATGAAGAGCTACCAAAACGCAGCGAGGACCCCTTTTCTCTACTACTATCGTGACAGAGATGCAAAGGAAATCGATGTAGTGATTGAGGCCGACGGGAAACTGATACCTATCGAGATCAAGAAGACAGCGTCACCCGATATAAGGACCGTTAGGGTCTTCAACGTGCTGGACCGAGCCACAACTCCTCGCGGGATGGGTGCCGTAATCTGCATGAAGGAGGAACTTTCCGCCATCGACAGCAGCAATCTGATCGTGCCCGTCCGGCTAATCTGAAGCACCGGCGATGGCAGACCCTGGAAGGAGATTCAGGTTCCACTCTCAATTGCAGGAGGGATTGCGCCTACTCCTCAAAAATCGCCGTAACCTTGGTTCCTGGATAGTAGTGAGACAGAATCTCCTGGAAGGTTCTGTTCTGCTTTGCCATGCCCATTGCCCCGTATTGGCACATGCCGACACCGTGACCGTACCCTTTCACCTGGAAGACCACGGAATCGCCCTTGACCGCAAAAGATAGAACGCGGGTCGAGCGGAGACCCAGAGCCATGCGAAACTCAAGCCCGCGAATCTTTTGGCCGTTCACCAGCACTTCCTTAACTCTGCCCGTTGGGGAAACTTGGCTGATAGCCAGAGCGCTCCCAGCCCGGATAGTGCTGACCGAAATCGATGCCCCGGCGTTGGTTAAGGCTGCCGACACCAAAGATATGGGAATGGAGATGGTCTCAGGACGGTAATAAGGGGAGTCAGAACAGAAATTACACGACGCACTCTGCAAATAAGGAACGTCCCCGGTCCACACATCCTTTGCCGCTTCTGTGCTGCCGGCGCAGGTCGAGTGGTAGACTGCTTCGCAGGGTAGTCCCCTGTAGGTCAGTATCAGCCCTTTGGTCTCCTGGCAAGCTTTCACAACCTTTGGCCAGTTGAGCCAAAAAGACACCGACCCCCACCGCTGCCGAATGACGCTTTCAGGGTTCCAAGCCTGGTCAATCCTATGGTCGGATGTTACGTCGGCATCAGGCAGGGACGGAGTTCCGCCCAACACTTTCATCTTCCTGACCGCGATTGTGCGGGCGGCGATAGCCTGTGCCTTTAGAGCCTCAATTCCTGCTGACGCAGGCATTTCCGAGGCCACTACCCCCTTGATGTAGTCTTCTAGGTCCATCTGCAGAACTTCACCTGTAGGTGCGTAGTGCACCCTGATGCTAAGAAGAGGATCGGAGGCTATGGGGGTCTTGTCTATCCCCGGCGTGATGATGATAGGTGCTCTGGGAATGCCCAGCATGATCCCAACTATGAATAAGACCAAGTAGAAGAGGCGCCTCACAGACACCAACCCCCGAGGAGATTTCTGTTAACTCCTGATAGTTATGGGGTTGGGTTACGGTTTATGACTGCGGAGGGCCCATTGAGCGCCTCGGCTACATCCAACCAGGGGCAACCTCGAGATAGAAGGGATCGTCTGGAACCCGCCTAATATCGGCACCCAGACCCTTGAGTTTCTCTACAAGGTGGGAGTAGCCCCTTTCGATGTGCTCGGTGCGGCCTATCTGAGTGACACCTCCGGCTGCAAGGCCCGCAACGCAAAGGGCCGCGCCTGCCCGCAGATCAGAAGCCTGCACCGAAGCACCTTCCAGTCGCTCCACACCTTCAATAACGGCGTTAGATCCCTCTATCCGGATTCTGGCACCCATGCGGTTCAGTTCCTCGGCGTGGGCAAATCGGTTCTCGAAAACGGTTTCTGATATGATGCTAGTTCCCTTCCCAAGGCAACATAATGACATGAAGGGAGCCTGGACATCGGTGGGAAACCCGGGATACGGAAGCGTCTTCACGTGGGAAGCCAAAGGTCGGTCCCCCATCTCCACTTCCACCCAGCGAGGACCTTCTCGCAGATAGGCTCCGGATTCTTTCACTTTGGCCAACACAGAGCGCAAGTGAGTGGGAATAACGTTCTCAACAGTCACCTTGCCTCGGGTCACGGCAGCCGCCATAACGAATGTGGCGGCCTCTATCCTGTCGGGTATGATGGCGTACTTGGCGCCTCTTAGTCGCTTAACCCCCGTGACCCGAATCCGGGGTGTCCCGGCGCCTTTAACGTCAGCACCCATTGCGTTCAAAAAGTTAGCAAGGTCCACAACCTCAGGTTCCTCGGCCGCATTCTCCAGCACAGTCTCGCCATGGGCGAGGCTTGCCGCCATAATGATGTTTTCGGTGGCGCCCACGGAGGGAACGTCCAGGTATATCTCGGCTCCCCGAAGTTTCTTGGCGGTCGCCCGGACCGAACCGCGGTCTACCGCGATCTCGGCGCCCATGGCTTGAAACCCTTTGAGATGGAGGTCCACAGGCCGCCTGCCTATGGCGCACCCCCCGGGGAGAGGAACAGACGCCGCCCCGCATCTCGCCAGTAGAGGTCCCATAATGAGAAAGGAAGCCCGCATGCGCCTTACCAGGTCGTAGGGAGCCTCATGCAGGAGGCGCCGGCCGGGGCTTATCTGGACAGAGCCTCCTGTGTATCTTGCGTTGGAGCCGGTGGCTCGCAGCATGGAAACCATAGTGTCCACGTCTAGGAGAAGCGGAACATTGCCGATCTCAGAGATCTCATCCGCTAAGAGTGCTGCAGCCATGATGGGCAACGCCGCATTCTTGGCGCCATGGCACTTAACCGCTCCTTTTAAAGGTTTACCGCCTCTGATAACGATGCTCATTTCGCCCGCTCCTCACGTTCTGGTTTGCCAGGAAATCCGAAATGAGGAGCGAAATCCGAAATGCCCTAGAGGCATGATACCGGTCAAAACAGGAAAACGTTAATATGCCCCACCGCAACAGGCAGACAACATATTAGTGAGCCCTGACTATATCTTTGACCTTCATTAACCGGGACGCATTAGCCCGGTCCGCCTCTTCAAGCCGCATTTCAACGTCCTTGGCCGCTTCCTCCAACTCCGGAATGAGAACATACTCTAGAGCGTTCACTCTTCGTCTGGTGCGTTCAATCTCGTCGGCCAAAAGCTGGATCTTTCTTTCTATCTCCGACAACTTCACAAGGAGCGGTAGTATCCCTCGGAATTCCCGGAGAGCGTCATCTAGGTCCGACGAAGTGGTGGCAAGGCCGTAAGGCATGACACCCATGCCCTGCGAATCTCCGTGAGCCTTGCCCTTAAGTTGCATTTCCGGAACCACCACGTTCATTATGTGCCGGTAGGATATGTCGATTTCCTCCGGCCCTCCCGAAACCATGAGAGCCTCTTCTAATACGGGTTGAGATAGCCAAGCCCTGGCCTGAGAAAAACTCTTGTACGCCAAAGAGAGTCTATGCTCAAGGTCTTGCCGGAGTCTTTGATTTTCGTGGACTATGGCAAGAAACTCTTTCATAAGCTGGTCTCTTTTGTCTTTTAGCAGCTTGTGACCACGCTGGGCCATCTTCAACCGGGCCTTGAGCCTAGTCAATTCCTGCCGTGTCGCGTTCACCCTAAGTGTCACGTCCTAGCCACCCCTTAGCCCGACGCTTCCGCTTGCGGCTGCCCTTGGTCCTCAATCTTAGGCAGGTACTTTTCAGCGTTTCTGTCGGAGACACGCTTGAGTTCGCTTCTTGGCAGAATGGACATAAGGCTCCAGCCGGTATCCAAAGTCTTCTGGATGGATCTGTTCTCGTTTGAACCTTGCCTGACGAATTTCCCCTCAAACTCGTCGGAAAACTTAAGGAACAACCTGTCAGACTCGCTTAGGGCGGCTTCCCCAAGAACTACCGAAAGCTCCTTTGCCTCTCTGCCTCTGTCATAGGCGTCAGACAACTGGTTCAGCACGTCGGCGTGGTCTTCCCTGGTCTTGCCCTCGCCGATACCCTTGTCCTTGAGCCTCGACAAGGAAATCGATACGTTGATAGGCGGGTATATACCCTTCTTGTGAAGCTCCCTAGACAAAATGACCTGACCCTCGGTGATGTACCCTGTCAGGTCCGGAATCGGGTGAGTCTTGTCGTCTTCAGGCATGGTCAGAATGGGGATCTGAGTGATCGAGCCCTTCTTCCCCCGAATTCTCCCGGCTCTCTCGTACATCTGAGAAAGGTCGGTGTACATGTAGCCAGGGTATCCGCGCCTTCCCGGAACCTCCTTCCGGGCTGCCGACACTTCCCGAAGAGCTTCGGCATAGTTGGTCATGTCAGTCAGAATGACCAGCACGTGCATATCCTGCTCAAAAGCCAGGTACTCGGCAACGGTCAAGGCCATACGCGGCGTGGCGATGCGCTCAATAACCGGGTCGTTAGCCAGGTTCACGAACAAAACCGAACGGTCCAGAGCACCTGTCCTCCGAAAGTCGGAGATGAAGTAGTCGGCTTCCTCAAAGGTGATACCCATGGCTCCAAACACAACCGCAAAAGGCTCCTGTGTCCCAAGAACCGCAGCCTGGCGTGCGATCTGGGCGGCCATCTCGGCATGAGGAAGACCCGCTCCTGAGAATATAGGCAGCTTCTGGCCGCGTACCAGGGGGTTCATGCAGTCGATAGCCGATATGCCCGTCTGGATGAACTCCGAAGGATACGCACGGGCATACGGGTTCATGGGGCTCCCGTTAATATCCAGACGCTTTTCCGGGATGATCCTGGGGCCGCCGTCAATAGGCGTTCCCGAACCATCAAACACCCTGCCCAGAATATCGGGAGAAACCGGTATCTCAAGCACTTTCCCGAGAAATCTCACCTTAGAGGCGTTAACGTCCAGACCCGACGTGCCCTCGAAAACCTGAACCAGCGCCTTGCCTAAAGACGCCTCCAGCACGCGCCCTCTCCGGATCTCGCCGCCCTTTGTCTCAACTTCAACCAGCTCATCGTAGTGAACCTCGCGCACTTGCTCGACCACGACGAGAGGGCCCGCTATTTCACTTATGGTCGTGTATTCCAACGGCATCCAAATTCCCCCAATGCCTTAGAGGTTAACCTCAGCTTCCATTGCAGCCAAGATCTCCTCAAGTTCCTTTGGCCATTCCTCTTCAGGCGTGACCCTTGCTCTGGCTATGCGTTCCCGCACCGAAAGCCCTAGAATGCGGTCAAGTTTGGCTCCGCCTTCTAATGCCTTGAGCGCCCTGTGGTGGAACTCCAAAACCACCTGAAGGATGCCGTACTGCTTCCTTTGGGAGCAGTAGGTATCCACCTCATGGAAAGCGCTCTGATACAGGAAGTCTTCTCGAAGAGACTTGGCTGTCTCAAGAATCATCCTTTGTCTTGTGGAAAGGGCATCCAAGCCAACCAACCGGACAATCTCGTTAAGCTCCTGTTCCTCTTGGAGAATGGACATTGCCTCGCTGCGCATTTCCGGGAAATCTTTGCCCATGCTCTCCCTGATGAACTCGTCGAGCCTCTCACTGTACAACGAATAGCTTGTCAGCCAGTTGATGGCCGGGAAGTGCTTCCTTGCTGCCAGCCTGTCATCAAGCCCCCAGAACACCTTGACGATGCGGAGGGTAGCCTGAGTGACGGGTTCCGACAAGTCGCCTCCTGGAGGCGACACAGCGCCGATGGCGCTCAAAGCGCCCACTCGCTCATCATTTCCTAAAAGCCTTGCCTTGCCCGCCCGCTCATAGAAACCCGCGAGCCTGGAACCCAGGTACGCCGGATATCCTTCTTCGCCGGGCATTTCCTCAAGTCGACCGGAAATCTCACGAAGGGCTTCCGCCCACCTAGATGTGGAGTCAGCCATAAGAGCCACATCGAACCCCATATCTCGGTAGTACTCGGCCAGGGTTATCCCCGTGTAAATCGAAGCTTCCCTTGCGGCCACAGGCATGTTGGAAGTGTTGGCCACCAAAATGGTGCGCTCCATCAAAGGCCTGCCGCTTCGGGGGTCTTTCAGCTCCGGGAACTCCAGAAGAACGTCGGTCATCTCGTTTCCCCGCTCGCCGCAACCGATGAAAATCACGATGTCGGCGTTAGCCCACTTAGCCAGCTGGTGCTGAATGACGGTTTTGCCGCTTCCAAAGGGCCCCGGAACGCACGCCGTACCCCCCTTTGCTATGGGGAAGAAAGCGTCGATAACTCTCTGCCCGGTCACAAGCTGCTCCACGGGAGCGATCTTCTCCCTGACGGGCCTTGCCTGCCTGACCGGCCACCTCTGAAGCATGCTGACGGAGCGCTGCCCGCCGCCAACCTGCAGCTTACAAACAGTCTCGGTAACGGTGAAATCGCCTTCGCCAATGTCGGTAACCTCGCCCTCAAGAATATCAGGCGGGACCATTACGAAGTGCTTCACCAGTTCCGTTTCTTGAACCCAACCCAGCACATCGCCGCGGACTACCTTTGCGCCTGTCTTTATCGACGGGACAAAGCGCCACTTCTTATTCCTATCGAGACCGGGGACGTCAATACCCCGCTCGATGTAGCTGCCGGCCATCTCGTGGATGACGTTGAGAGGTCGCTGGATGCCGTCAAAAATCGAGCCTATGAGGCCAGGCCCCAGTTCGACGCTAAGAGGGAGTCCGGTGGAAGTCACCTTCTCGCCGGGACCCACGCCCGAGGTCTCTTCGTAAACCTGGATCGACGCGGTATCCCCTCTAAGTTCGATGATCTCGCCTATAACGCCCTTGTCACCGACTCTTACAACGTCATACATGCGGCAGCCAGCCATGCCCGAGGCCACTACCAGCGGGCCGGATACCTTGACAATCCGTCCTTCAATCGTGGCATCTGCCATGCCGCATCATTCCTCTCCCTTAAGCAGAATGTTGACACCGACAGCCCGTTCCACCCTTTTCTGCAGGAGTTCCATTCCAAGCCCCCGCGGACGGGCCGCGTCAGGCAGAATGGTAACCACCGGCTTGGGCATCTCGTACAAGGGCGTCAGTTCGGCCTTGAGTGAGCCCGCAATCTCCTCTGTAACTAAGAGAATGGCGAAGTCGCCTTTTCGGACGTCATCCAACGACTGCTGGGCTTCATCAAGGCTATCGGCGGCAAACACCACGGCCCCACTAGCCTTGAAACCCAACACAGCATCTCTTTGGCCCAAAACGGCAACCTTAGACATAAGGCTCACGCAACCTCTCCGATATGTCTTTGGAGGGAACCGAGGATTGCTTGCCCGAAAGGATCACTCTCAGGTTTCTTGCCTCGATCTCCCTTCCGTAAATGTATCCAAACGCAGGCTCTGGACCCATGGGGACGCTCCTTGCCTGTTTCACAGCCTCCATGAAGAAATCGTCGCACTCCCTCTCCCATGCGGTCAAACTTGACCCGCCGTCCAGAACCTCTCGACCTCGCCTTGCCAGATCCCGTAGCGGAGTACCCTCGTATGCCTTTAGGAGATCCGCCAAATCCTCCCCGACATATGCCGCCACAAGAACACCCTGGCATACAGAGCCTTCCTTGAGGAAGACTCCGTCCATAATAGACCCGGGTATCCCTTGCCTCCTACCTCGGAAAAACATCCGAAGGTTTGTGATGTCGATTTCAAGGGAGACGAAGCGGTTCAGCGTCTCATACCCAAAGCGCGAGAGCACCTTGTGGTACCAATCGAAGTACGCTCTGTCTATCCAAGCATCCATCTTGAGAGCCTTCACCGCGTCGCTTGAGTCTTTGTCCATAGCAAACTGCACAGTTTCTCCATACACCTTGGCCAGTGCCCCAACCAGTTGCTCTGCGCGGCTAACGCCCATTGGCACTTCAGAGGGCGCATCCCGGCACAGACGACCCAATTCTGGGGCAGTCAGGTTGCCTGTTTGAGACAGCGCCTCCTCTTCCAAAGCCATGCCCAACCGGCTGCTTTTGGCATATACCTTGAGATTGTGGAAATCATGCCTCGCCCGAAAAGCCACGATGATCAGGGGCTCGGGGGCCAAGGAAGTCATGGTTTGGTATTGGGATTGGAGCGCTTCTTGCAGGGCGTGATCGAAGGCGTCCATCGGAAGCTTCGCCATGAAGGGGCCGTAGGCAGAATCCCTCAGCGCGCCCATGGCAGCCTCTAGGCTCCCAGAGGAGGCAATCTGGCCAAGATCAGTCTTGGTCAAAAAGCCCTTCTCCATGATCCTTAGCTTACCGACAGCACTGGCCCAACCGTATTCATCCAATCTCGACCCACCTTAAAGAGGCCCCTCTTGCTCCTGGAAGAGAATGCGAGCAGCCTCAATCTCAAGTTCATCCGAAAGATTTTGTAAAACCACGGGGAAAGTCACATTAAGACTGATCCCGCCCTGTTTGAGGATGAACCCCCCACCGCTAAGATCTTCGTCATACAGGAATCCAACTGCATCCGACTTGCCCTGGGCTTCGAGTTCAGCCTTCACTAGATCGGGAAAATCGGGACCAAGCCTCTCTTCATCGCCAGACCCCAGGATAACTTCTTCGCCGCCTGTAGCGGATTTGACAATGGCATTTGCCAAGAGAGTTCTGTACTCATCCGCGGGCATGGCCATTAAGCGCGCCAAAGCCTTGTCAAAAGCCTCTTTTACTAAGTTCTGCTTCTCCTGCAAGACGGCCTGACGAAGCTCAGTCTCTGCCCTAGCCACGACTATGTCCGTTTGTCTCTTGGTGGCAGCTTTGGCGTCCTCGAGCACTTTACCGGCAACCGCCTGAGCCTTTTGGGTGGCCTCCTTGACTCGCTCTTGTGCCTTCTCCTGGGCTTCTGCCAGTATGGCTGAAGCCTCCTGGGACGCCTTGTCGCCTATTTTCTTTAGAATGTCTTCTAAGGGCATGTTTTTGCCCCCTAGACTCGGACCGAGAACATGATGAGAAGCACAGAGGCCAGAAGACCAAGAACCGCATAGGTCTCGACCATAGCCGGCAGGATCAAAGCCTTGCCTGACTCCTCAGGGTGTTTGGCAACTATGTCCATAGCCGCCACCGATACTCTGGCCTGATAAAGGCCGGAAATGAGGCAGGAGACTGCAGCCGGCAGGCAGGCAAAGAAGAACTGCCAACCCTGTTCAACTGACAGAGCCATCCCGCCGGAGAAGGCACCCATTCTGAACATAGCAAGGAAGCCAACCAAAAAGCCGTATATTCCTTGGGTACCAGGTAGAGCTTGCAGGAGCAGCAAACGACCAAACTGCTCGGGGTCCTCGCTGGTGATTCCAGAAGCCTTCTCACCGGCGATTCCAACACCCACAGTTGACCCCATACCCGCCAAAAACACCGCGACACCCGCTCCCATAAGAGCGATTGCGTTTCCGCCCAAAACGGGACCAAAGACCGCGCCAACCGAGGAGACTACCAACAACAAGACGATACCCAATGCTACCATTGAACCTGCTGATCCACCGAACACAGCCTACCCCTCCCAAAATCAGTGGTGAAACCTATTGGTGCTGCCTCGAACTCTAGCTCAACCATACATTGTCACTGACTCTCTTGAGCGGCCTAAACGGTTTGCCCCCTCCCTCGAAGAACTTGGTGAAGAACTCCACAAATTGCAGACGTCCCGAGTGGATGAAGCTCCCCAAGACGTTAATCGCCAGGTTGAACACGTGTCCTCCTAACAGGATGATGGGCACAAACACCCAGCCTACAACGGGTATCATGTCCGCCATCAACTCGGCGACTTTGTTGACGACCACGCCTATGACCGCGCTAGCTAAACCGAGTGCAAGAAGCCTGGAATAAGACATGGTGTCGGAGAAATACCCTACTATGTTGTATAGACCGTATAGACCGGAGAACGGCTTGAGCAGGATATTCTTCTGACTCCGTGAGGCCGAGTACATAACCATGAGAGCCCCCACCCCGGCGATGTAAATCGGTATGGGAGAACTAAAAAGACCCACTTTTGTGGCTATCCAGGCGACCAACCCTCCAAGACAGAGCGCCCATGAACCTTGGGAAATTATTCCCTCAAGAACCTGACCTGAGCGAATCTGGCCCCACATGTTCACCATGATGCCGACCCAAACCTGGAAGATACCCAAAACGAAAGATATCACTAGGAGCGTGAGAGGGTCACCGATCGGGTCAAGGACGGCCACGGACTGTGCGAACCGCTCGATAATGGTACCCTTGAAGAACACACTGGGGAAGTCGGCCAACCAGCTGCCCATTAGCGCTCCCATGATAATGGTGGATATTCCCGAATACATAAGGAGGCGGACCATTTTCTGACCGCCGTCATCAAGTTTTTGGGTCTTCAGGAAAAGCCAGCACCCGAGAGCCAGCACGATGCCGTACACTGCGTCTCCTAAGCAGATGCCGAAGAATACCCAAAAGAAAGGCGCAAGCACTGGCGTAGGGTCAATTTCGTTGTACTTCGGAAAACCGAATATGTTGGTGATTACCTCAAAAGGCCGGACTATGGGGTGATTCTCCAGGTACACAGGGACATCGTCGTCAGGGCCCGGGTCTTCTTGGATTATGGCAATCTCGCTCATGTCCGAAAACGCTTCTTTGAACTTCGGCACATCCTTGGCTTTGACGTAACCGTTTATCACCAGCGTATAGACAGTCTTCCCCACTGAGTCAAGAACCTCAACAAGATTGCGCTTGTCCTGATAATAGTCCCATAGAGCTAGGACCTTGACCAAGTCTTGGGACATAGCCCTATCTTCGTCCTCTATCTGCTTCTGTTCCGAAGACAGGCGCCTGAGCGTCTCATCTAAGCCTTGTATGACCTCTCTTGCGGTACCTGACCCCGAAAACCCGGTGGGGTCCAAGTTAACCACGGTTCCGCCTGCCGATGAAATCAGCGATCGCACCCACAGAGACTCATCGTTGAGATAGACGATCCAGAGCCCTATCTCGCCCCGGTCTTCCCACACGGTCTCAACGTGGACACCTGGACCTTGACTCTGGATATCTTCCAAGTAAGCGTCCCAGGAAGAAGCCCGGACTACCGCGAGGCAGTTGCCTGTAAAAGCCGTTTCCCCCAACCTATTTATGGGCAAATCAAAAGACGCCCAGGGCAGCAACTGTTCCCTAGAAGAAGCGGTCTTGCCCTCTTCTTGGGCTATGGCCTTGAGCCTCTCCTCGTGTTCTTTGACCTTAAGGTAAGCGGTTTCTGCGTCATAGTTCTGGACCATATCCCGGAGCGTCTCAAAGGACACTTCTGGTTTCTTGCCGGTGAACATGTCTATGAAACCCTTTTTGGGAGCGTTGTATTTCAGGAAGTAGGACGAGATATAGGCCAGTTGGTCTATATTCTCTTGTAAGTCCGGAGGTACTTGTTCGGGCCCTGGCAAGTCTACCGTCTGGCCCAAAGACTCCTGGGTCCCGGTTACTTCCATCATTTCGAGATCCCTAATCTTCTCGAGAATCGGTTCCTTATGGTCCCGGGAGGCAAATATGGTTACTTTCTTCATTCTGGCTACAGCCATGATGAAGTCCTCCTCCCCTCACATGGCTTCCTTTGTTCGTTTCACGATCATGTCAACTGCTTTGTCCAGCCAGATGTCGGATAACAGGCGCAAATTCTGTATCTCGGCCTGTGCCCTTGCTCTGGCTTGGGCCACATAAGCCTCTCGTTCCTTCTGGGCTTGGACGGAATCGGTTTCGGCATCCAGGCGCGCTTTCTCTTCCCAATCGCGCATGATCGCCTCGGCTTCACGCTCAGCAGCCATAAACATCTCTTTGGCTTTGGCTTTGGCGTTCTCCATAGCCAAAGATGCTTTCGCCTCGGCATCCAAAATGGAGTCAAGTTCTCGTTTGGCCAAAATATCACCGCGTCCCCTCGGCAATATCCAGAAAACGCGGCTTTCCCTCCTCTTCCGCAAGATTGCGTCACTCAAAACAACAATTTCAACCCGTTTCTCTATGTTTCTACACGGTACCTGCAAACTCCTCCGGCCGCTTGGGCAAGAAACCTGCCTTATACAGGATGGCTTTTAGGGTTCGATCCGCAGCGCGTCCGTCCCCAAACGGGTTCACTGCCGCTCTCATAGCATCATACCTTGTATCATTGTCCAACAAATCTCGGATTGTGTCCACAAGTAAGAGCTCGTCAGTTCCTACCAAGACCACCGTCCCAGCCTCTAGGGCCTCGGGCCTCTCGGTCTTCTCCCTGCAGACAATTACCGGGACTCCCAAAGACGGGGCTTCCTCCTGCACCCCGCCTGAGTCACTGACCAGAACATAAGAGCGGCCTATCAGGTTGACGAAATCCGGATAGTCCAAGGGCTCGAACAGAATGGTACGGGGCTCGCCCTGAAGACGCCGCAGTATGGGCTCCCTAGCCTGAGGGTTTCTATGAACGGAAACCAGTAGCTGCACGTCGGGGCGGCTCCTTACGATGGATACGAGCGCCCTGGCAACGTTGTCCAAGCCCTCTCCGAAGTTCTCTCGTCTGTGCACTTCAACCAGGATGTTTTTCATGCTCCTAAAGTCAACCTGTCGGAGCCTATCATCTCGGAACGCATAGTCCTTCCTGAAGGTCATGAGCAAAGCGTCAACCGCGGTGTTGCCCGTTACGAATATGCCGTCCCGAGGCACGTTTTCCTTGAGAAGGTTCGTTTTGGACCTTTGAGTTGGCGCCAGGTGGATATCGCTGATGGCATCGGCTATTTTGCGCATGATCTCCTCTGGGAAAGGAGCGTACTTGTCTCCGGTCCGAAGACCCGCTTCCACGTGCCCCACGGGTATACGCAGGTAATAGGCTGCTAGGGCGGCTGAGCCCGCAGTCGCGGTGTCGCCGTGAACCAGCACAAGATCGGGCTTCTCAGAAGACAAGATAGGGGTCATGCCCGAAAGCACCCGCTCTGTGGTCTGAGCTAGGGTCTGACGGGGTCTCATAACATCCAGGTCGTAGTGGCTTTGAATGCCAAAGTCGCCCATGACTTGATCTAGCATCTCTCTGTGCTGAGCGGTAACCAGGACTTTCGATTCTATCTGGGGAGCGTTCTGGAGGGTCTTAACCAGCGGGGCCATTTTTATCGCCTCAGGGCGAGTGCCAAACACGGACATTACTTTGAAGCGGCGGTCTAAAGGCAAGATACACACCTCTTTCAGTTATCCCCGGTGCGCCTGCCTCTTATGGTCCTTGCTCACTGTGACTGTGAGGAGCCCTGCTTTATGAGCCATGCCCAATACCGCCAATACCGCCAATCCGGCGATTGGTCCTCCTCGTGAGACCGGAGCAAAGGCGGAAATCATGCCCAAAGCTCCAAAAGCCAGGCTTACCAGGTAAATCGCTATTACGGCTTGTCGCTGTCCCATGCCAAGCTCCAAGAGCCTGTGATGCAGGTGATCTTGGTCTCCCTTAGCGAAGAATTGCCCCGCAAGACGACGGCGGATAATGGCGAAGGCGGCATCGAAAATGGGCACCATTAGGGTCAGTATTGGCGCGAACACCGACATAGCCACGGCCGATTTCACCAATCCCTGTACCGACAGGACCGCAAGAGCCAGACCTATATACATTGCCCCTGCGTCACCCATAAAAATGGATGCAGGGTGAAAGTTAAAAGGGAGAAATCCAAGAAGGCTGCCTGCCAAAGCAGCAGCCAGAGGGCTTGTGGCCGAGCGCCCCGCTTTCATGGAGGCAAAAGCCATGACCAAAGCTGTTATGAGACCTACCCCCGCCGCCAGGCCATCCAGCCCGTCAGACAGGTTGATTAGGTTTTCGAAAGACACCACCCACATGATAGTTATGGGGATGGCGAGCGCCCCTAGAAGCTTGACCGCACCCGAGAAAGGGTCGGTCACAAAGGAGATGCTGGCCCCCAGGAACACGACTACCAAGGCGGAGAGAGTCTGACCAACCACTTTCTGCCAGGGTTTCAGAACCCACAGGTCATCTATGAGACCTACCACCAGGATCACGAACCCGCCTACAAGGACCGCCCGGAACCCTCCCCGGTCGTGATAGGGAGATACGAGCATTCCCAAAATAGAAGCTAAGTAAATGGCTACACCGCCTAAGTAGGGGATGGGGACGCTGTGGATGCTTCTGGAATTGGGACGGCACAGGGCGTTGACCTTTGTGGCGAACCAGCGCACTGCGGGAGTGAGGACCAAGGATAGTGCTAAAGCTACCAAGAATGAGTACAGTGTCTCCAACAGTTTCTGCCCCTTTCCGGGAATTCTCCCAGTCAAGCGCCGTTACCTGCGGACATTCTAACCGAGCATGTCCAAAAGAGTCAATGAACCGCCCCTAAAGGGTTGAGCCATGGTGCGTCCGAGTCTCGCCGTAGCCTCGTCTAGCAAATACTACTGGCCTGTGAACCGCTCCACCTTCACTCCGGCGCCGCTCAGAAGATCCCTGGACAATCCGTCGGGGTAAGGTTCTTGATAGACCACCCTCCTGATCCCTGCGTTTATCAGGGTTTTAGCGCATACGCTGCAAGGCTCGGTGGTGCAGTACAAGGTCGAACCCTCAACCGGAATGCCATATCTTGCCGCTTGCACTATAGCGTTCTGTTCGGCGTGAAGGGCCCTGCACACCTCCTGGCGTTGTCCTGACGGGATGCCAAGCTTATCTTTCAAGCATCCGACGTCAATGCAATGGGGCAGACCCGTTGGGGCCCCATTGTAGCCCGTGGCCAAAATCCTCTTGTCTCGTACAATCACCGCGCCTATGTTGCGCCGAAGGCAAGTTGATCGAGTGGCTACGACTCCGGCCACCTGCATAAAATACTCGTCCCAACCGGGACGATTATGTCCTTCCATTTGTCAGACTCCTCAAACCCGGTTTTGGTTTCAGCGTTTGTTCAGGTCGTCCAAAACGTATACGGCGCGTCTGCCTCCAACCAGCTTGGGCCTTGTCCGAGCCAAAGTCAGATGGGCCTCCCCTACGGAGTTCTGGGGAAGACGAACGGGGACGGCTACGGGGCGAAGATGCATGCCTATGAAAGTATCGCCTATATCGATGCCCGCATGACCCTGGATAGACTCGACTACTACGGGATCCGGAAGACGCTCAAGCGCCGCGGCTGCGGTGGCGCCGCCTGCATTGGGCACCGGAGTCACGGTTACCTCTGTTAGGTTATACTTTTGGCAGGTCTCCTGCGTCACCACAAGACACCTGTTGAGATGCTCACAACACTGGACCGCCAGGCTCACCCCGGTCCCTTCTAGGGCCTCGTAGACGCCGTCGAGAATGGCGTTGGCCACCTGGCCGCTCCCAGCAGATCCGATGCGGTTACCCTGCACTTCGCTTGTGGAGCAGCCAAGCACCAGGATCTGGCCTGGCTTGAGCCTCGCCGCCTGGAGAAGCCCTTTGGCGGCACTTACCACCTCCTGCCGGATCTGGGCAAGATCAATGGTACTGGACATCCTTCATGCCTCCTGGAAAGTCAGTCTTGAGATACTCAGGTTTTCGAAAACTCTGTCTCTATATCGCTAATCTTCTGGACTCTGAGCCGGTGTCTT
The DNA here is from genome assembly GCA_040771825.1 of Bacillota bacterium. GTDB lineage: Bacteria > Bacillota > Sulfobacillia > Fermentithermobacillales > Fermentithermobacillaceae > JAXGZG01. The sequence goes on from JAXGZG010000002.1 coordinate 175,134, forward strand.
CCGCCCTGAAACTCTGCACCCGTAAACGCCCGCACGATTTCCATGGCTAATCCCGAGCCCACGACCCTGCCTCCCAAGCAGAGAACGTTGGCGTCGTTATGCTCCCTGCCCATTCTGGCAGAGAAAGTGTCAGAACAGGCAATAGCCCTTATTCCCGGCACTTTGTTGGCGGCAATGGCCATGCCTAGCCCCGTACCGCACACCAAGAGCCCAACTTCGGATTCTCCTGATTTCACCGCCTGGCACACTCTCTTGGCGAAATCCGGGTAATCCACAGATCCCTCGCTTCGGGTGCCCCAGTCACAGACTTCATGCCTCTGTGCTGTCAACTCAGCGCGGATTCCCTCCTTGAGCTGGAAGCCTGCGTGGTCGCTACCTATAGCAATCTTCATTGATGTTCCTCCTGTGCCTCCTGTGCTTGGCCGCCGGGACCATCGGGCGATCCCGCGGCATCTGCTGCTTTGATCATGTGGGCCATGCGGTTAGCCAAAGCCATTAGCCCTTCCTTCAACGATTCTGCGGTCTTGTGGTAGACTTCTTGGCTTTGCCCAAAAGGGTCTTCCACGTCACCGGGAATGGCCCCTGATGATGCCTCGGACAGAGTATATATCTTTCTTCCGAAACCGGGAAACCTGGACAGGAGACTGCGCTTGTGGCTTTGGGTCATGGTCACTACCAGATCCGCCCACTCTAGGTCACTTTGGGAGATGGGGCCTGATCGGTGGCTGCGCAAGTCGACTCCAAGACGGCCGGCAGCAGCAACGGCTTCTGGAGTAGCAGGGAGTCCCCAGACTGTGGCCGTTCCCCTAGACAAGATCTCAAGGGGAAATGCAGCCCCGCCAGACTCCCAGACATCTCTCATGATACCCTCAGCCATGGGACTCCGGCAGGTGTTGCCCGAACACACCATGAGTAAGCGAAAGGGAGCGCCCTTCGGATAATTCGGTACGTGTTTGCCGCCGCTCGCCCTCTCTAGGCGGTTCTGAATTGCCAGACCCAACCCGATTTCGGGAAATGACTCAGCCAAGACTACCGACGCCCCCAGATGGTCGGCATGACGAAGTCCCGAAAAAAGACGAGATGCCACAGGGGCCAGATCGTCTCTGGACCCCAAGTGAATGATGTGGAAAGAAGACGGATACTCTGACGCCAGAGGCCTGTATCGCCCAAGGTTCTCGCCCGAAGCCATTACAGCCACCACATCCCCTGCTAGCATGCGCTTGAGAGCGAACGATAGGATCGCCCCGGCTTGGTCTAGAGGAGCGCCCTTGGCCAAGAAAACATCGGCCTTGGGAGCGTAATGGCGGTACTTCATCCCAGGAGAAGGAGCAGGTCCGCTGCCTGAGTAGGCGGCTACTTCCACCCTCCCCAGTACCTCCTGGAGATCCTCAGCGGAAAGCCCTCCAGGCCGCAGAATTCTAGGAACCGGACCCGAGATATCTAAGACTGTGGACTCTACGCCTATGCCCGAGTATCCCCCGTCTATGATGTAGTCGACTTTGCCGCAAAGATCCGCCAAGACCTCCTCAAAGGACGTTGGGCTTGGGCGCCCCGAAGCGTTTGCAGAAGGAGCTGCCACCGGAACCCCCGCTAGGTCTATGAGCCTTTGGGCCACCGGATGGTCGGGCATCCTTATGCCGACGCTGGGAAGTCCCGCAGTCACCCGGGCGGGGATAAGGGGAGACCTGGGAAACAGAAGGGTCAGGGGACCCGGCCAGAAAAGGTGCATGAGATTAGTGGCAACGGGAGTAACGCCCAATACCAAAGGGGGCACCGACTCAGTTCTAGACACATGAACGATCAAGGGGTTATCTTGCGGCCTTCCCTTGGCTTGGAAGATCTTGGCCACGGCGCTTTCGTCTAGAGCGTTGGCCCCCAATCCGTAGACAGTCTCTGTAGGAAAAGCCACCAGCCCGCCGGACCTTAGGGCTTCGGCGCAAGGGGCCAGAAGTTCATGGCTAGGGTCAAGGGGATCGACCCTAACTACTTTGGTCATTGCCACATTCCATCACCATCGCTGATGCTATCCTATCTCTTCCTGCGTAATCAGGAGAGACAGTAACGTTTCCCCAGCCAAAGGCTTCCAGAAGATGCCTTACGGCGGCGCCTTGCCCAGCTTCTATCTCCATAACCAGCCATCCTGCATCTTTCAGCAAGTTGCGGGCCCCTTCAACCAAGCGGCTTATGTAGTACAACCCGCCACACCCTCCATCTAGAGCCCGCTTGGGCTCAAACCCAACTTCCTTGGGGAGACTAGCCATCTCATCTTCTGGAATGTAGGGCGGGTTGGATACCACCGCATCAAGCTTTCCTCCATAGCCTCTACAACAAAGCGGGGCCAGAAGATCGCCCTGGAGGAAAGTCACCTTAGAAGACACCCCTAGGTTGTCAGCGTTGAGCCTGGCAACCGATAGAGCCTCACGGGAAGAATCCGTGAGAATCACTCTGCACCCGCCTAGTTTGGCCAAAGAAAGTCCAATGGCCCCTGAACCACAGCCTACGTCGGCCACCAATACTTCCCGGCCGCTTCCCAAAACCGAAAGGGCAAATTCCACCAGCAACTCGGTCTCGGGGCGGGGTATGAGAACCCTGCTGTCAACCAGAAACCGCAAGCCCATGAACTCCTGATAGCCCCGAATATAGGCCACAGGCTCGCCTGCCCGCCGTCTCTCTATGAGCCTGCGGTAGTGAAGTTCTTGCTCTGCGGTCAAGACTCGCTCCGGATGCAAGTAGGGATACTCCGAGGCTTCCCCCAAAAGATGAGCCAACAGCACCGAGGCGTCCCTAGATGGGAACTCGGAGCGGCCCTGGAGTTCTCGTCTTGCCCAAGCCATAGCCTGGCTTATGTTCGGGCCTTCCAAGGTCATTGGACTTCCTGAAGCTTGAGCCTTTCGTCCTCGGTTAAGAGAGCCTCTATGATCTCGTCTAGATCCCCGTTCATGATCTCAGTAAGTCTGTGACCTGTGAACCCTATTCTGTGATCTGTAACCCTGCTTTGAGGGAAGTTGTAGGTGCGTATTTTCTCAGATCTCTCGCCTGTGCCCACTTGAGACCGCCTAGTGTCGGTCAACTCCTTGTTCTTCTCTTCCTCGGCCAAAGCCTGCAAGCGCGAACGCAGGATCCTCATGGCGCGCTCCCGGTTCTGGATCTGGGACCTCTCATCCTGGCACGTCACCACTATCCCCGAAGGCAAGTGGGTTACTCGCACGGCCGAGTAGGTGGTGTTAACCCCCTGTCCGCCCTTGCCCGAAGCGCAGTAGGTATCGATTCTCAACTCTTCGGGGTTGATGGGTATCTCCTCTACTTCGTCAGACTCGGGCAGAATCGCCACTGTGGCGGTGGACGTGTGTATCCTCCCGCCTGATTCTGTAAGGGGAATGCGCTGGACTCTGTGGACGCCGCCTTCGTACTTGAGACGCCCATAGACGCCGTCACCCTCTGCTGCAAAGATGACCTCTTTGAAACCGCCTAGGTCGGTAGGGTTGGATGTGAGGATTTCCGTCTTCCAGCCGCGGCCTTCGGCGTATCGTCCGTACATCCTGAAAAGTTCGCCTGCAAAAAGGGCAGCCTCGCTCCCGCCTGTCCCAGCGCGGATCTCCATTATGGCATCTTTGTCATCGTTGGGATCCCGGGGGATCAGGGCGCGCTTGAGCTCGGCCTCGAGGCTCTCCTTCTCCCGAAGAAGGACGTCTAGATCCTCCTGAGCCAAAGTCAAGAGATCTTGGTCGTCTTCTGCCTCCAGGATCTCCCGGTTGCCCTTGATATCCCAAATTACCTGCTTGTACCGCCTATACTTGGAGACGATATCGTTTATCCGGCCCCGTTCTTTGGCTAGATCCCTGTACTTTTTGGGATCACCGAACACTTCGGGCTGCTGCAAAGACGCGCCGATCTCGTCAAAGCGCCTTTCTACCTCGTTCAACTTGGTTATGAAGCTGCTAGGATCGTGTATCGCAGTCAAGTAGATTCACTCCTCTCGGCTTCAATGAGGTGGGCGAGGCTCTCGGCCGCCACCTCTAGTTGATCGCTGTCGGGTTCTCTGGTAGTAAGAGCCTGCAGCGCCATCCCAGGCGCTGCTATGGCCCTCCAGAAGATCCCTTGGCGACCCGCCGATAACTTCAAAACTTCATATGATAGCCCTGCCACAACTGGAAGGAGCAATATACGGGCCACAACCCTGGGCAGCACCCCAGAGGGCGACACAAAAAGGAACACTAACCAAGAGCACAGCACCACAAGAAAGAGAAAACTCGTACCGCACCTGGGATGAAGCCTGGATGCACCCTTGGCGGCATTGGCCAAGGTGTTGACGGCTTGGGCATGTTCCCAAGAATCGTGGCGAAGACCGGGCACGGTGTGGTTAGCCTCCCACGCCCATATGACTTTGTGCTCAGCACCGTGGAATTGGAGCACTCGTTCAATCTCTTTCATTCGGGACACGGCCAAGATGTAGCCCACCAGCAGCACAAGTCTGATGACCAACTCCACAAAACTGGTGATTGCCCGCCCCGACCAACCCGTGGCTCTTAATATCAAGGATGCCGCGAATGTAGGCAAGAGCACGAACATCCCCACGGCAATGACAGCGCCAAGAACAAGCGACAGGTTTAGCGCAGCCTTGCTGGGAGTTTCCTCTTCCGGCATGGCGATCTCGGCGGACTTCATGAGCATCTCCATGCCCAAAGACAAGGTATCCCAGAAGGCCAAAGCACCTCTGATGATGGGAAATCTGAACAAGCCGCCTTTTTCCGAAGGCATGCAGGCCGCCTTCGCCAGTGAGACTATGTCGCCTGAAGGCCCCCGCACAGCCATTGCCAAATGCCTTGGGCCGCGCATGACAACGCCTTCGATTACGGCTTGGCCTCCATATGCCGGAGCCTTTTTGTCCAAAATGAGCCCCCCAGTGGCTATTCTACTACACCCAATGCAAAGCAAAAGGACAGAAATCGCGCCTAAGGCGGGACCTCTGTCCTTCTATTGGCGACCGCTACTTGCCTGATTCTTGGGCCGGCTTCTCTCCTTGCAGGTAACCGTACTTCTGGCGGAACCTTTCAACTCTGCCGCCAGTGTCCACGATCTTCTGAACGCCGGTAAAGAAGGGATGGCACTTTGCGCAAATCTCCACTCTTACGTCCTTCTTGGTGGAACCAACGTGGTAGACTGCGCCGCAAGCGCAGGTAATAGTAGTCTTCTGATAGTCCGGATGAATTTTCTCCTTCAACTGCATCACCCCGAATTGTCTAGAAACGCAAACAGCAGAATTATAGCACCCTACCTGATCAAAGACAACCGGCGCTTCAGAAGCGGCAGGGCTTCCTTGTTGCTCTTGGTTTGGTTTAGGGTCTGCATGAGCCCCTCCAACACCTTGTCGAGATCAAGGTCGTTGGTCATCTTGTGGAAGAGCCACATAGCCTCAAGTTCCTCCTTGGGCTGCAGCAGTTCCTCTTTGCGAGTACCTGACCGTTTGATGTCGATGGCAGGGAAGATCCTTCGTTCAGCCAGTTTTCTGTCAAGATGAATCTCTGAGTTGCCTGTGCCCTTGAACTCCTCGTAGATTACATCATCCATGCGGCTGCCGGTGTCTACAAGGCTTGTGGCCACTATGGTCAGGCTTCCTCCTTCTTCAATGTTTCTGGCAGCCCCAAAGAACCTCTTGGGCTTGTGGAATGCGGCGGGGTCCATGCCCCCTGACAAGGTCCGCCCCGACGAAGGTTCGATGAGGTTGTAGGCCCTGGTCATCCTAGTGATGCTGTCCAAAAGGATGACGACGTCACGGTGATTCTCCACCAACCGCTTGGCTCTCTCCAAAGCCATTTCGGTCACCCGGGCATGGTTCTCGGGCGGCTCGTCGAAAGTTGAGGCAATCACTTCGCCCTTGACCGAGCGCTGCATGTCGGTGACTTCCTCAGGCCGCTCGTCAATGAGCAGCACCATAAGGTAGGTATCTGGGTTGTTCTCTGTAATGGCGTTGGCGATTCTCTTCAGAAGCACGGTCTTGCCCGCCTTGGGCGGTGAGACTATGAGGGCGCGCTGCCCTTTGCCCAAAGGCGCCACTAAGTCCAGGAGTCTTCCCGAGATTTCGCCTCTAGTGGTCTCTATCTGAAACCGTTCATCGGGAAAGATGGGGGTCAGTCCCTCAAAGTTAGGACGTTCCCTGGCAGTCTCCGGGTCTTCTCCGTTAATGGCTTCTATCCGCAAGAGGCCATAGTACCTTTCGCTGTCCTTGGGAGGGCGAACCTGTCCCGATACCAAATCGCCTGTGCGCAAGTCGAACTTTCTTATCTGGGAAGGCGAGACATATATATCGTCTTTGCTGGGGAAGTAGAAGGCCGGCCTTAGGAAGCCGTAGCCGTCCTGCAGGATATCTAGAAGCCCCTCAGCGAAAATAAGCCCTCCCGCTTGGGTGCGGGCTTTTAGAACCTCGAACACCAGCTCTTTTTTGCGGAGAGCCGAGTACCCGGCTATGCCAAGCTCTCTAGCAAGCCTCTGGAGTTCCACCAAGGTCATGACGCCCAACTCTTTCATCGTGGGGCCGGACTCTGGTCTTGCCCTTTGGGGACGCCTTGGTGCGTACTGGTGGTCTGCCGGCTGGTGGGCCGCGCGACCCGTTGAGTCCCGATCTTGGTCGACATCAAGTAGGCGCTCTTGTGAGTTGTCGAGTTGCCTGTACTCCCTAACGTTGGCGTCAGACGCGACGGTTCTGTCCTCTGAGGCTTGGCGCCCAGCGTAGCGCTCGTCCCGCTGGTAACGTTCTTCGCGAGGGTAACGGTCTTCCCGAGGGTAACGGTCTTCCCGAGGGTAGCGATCTTCCCGAGGGTAGCGATCCTCACGGGGGTAGCGGTCTTCCCGGGTCAAAGGGGCTTCCCGCTGGGATACTGTTTCCCGCTGAGGCGCTTCATGGCCGGAGGCGGCTTCCCGCCGAGTCGAAGATTCGCGCCGGGGCTCCTCTGGCCTCGCCACAGACGAATCGGTTCGCGTAGGTGACAACCACGATGGAGATAAGCCCGGCGTAACCCTAGTCAAGGAACGATGAGGCGCCGGTGTTAGGCCTGCCTGTTCTTTGTCAGGTTCAGGCTGCTCCTCGACGGGCTGAGCTTCCGTGGGCTCGGCCTCTGCGGGCTTCGTCTCCGCGGGCTGGACCTCTGCTGCGGGCTGCCCGCTTACGGCTGCTGTGTCATGGGCAACGGCTTCATCTTCACTGGGTTTCGAAACGGGCTCAAGAGGTAGGGCCTCTACCTTAGCTTGAGCCGATGCCGGTTGCTCTTCAGCCGCAGGAGGCGTTTCTGTAGGCGATACCGCCGGGGTTTCATCTGCTTGGGCTTCTGCAGGTTCTTGGGTTGCAGCTTTGGCCCGAGTGGAAGTCCGCCTGGTGCGCCTTCTTGGTGCCTCTTTCGGAATCTCGGGCAAGGTTTCACCTTGATCTAGGTCGGGAGTTGACCCGGCAGGCTCTGCCGCCTTTTCTGCTGGCTTCTTTCTGGTGGTTCGACGAGGCTTCTTTGGTTCGGTAGGTTCTTGTGCTTCGGTAGTTGGAGCGTTTTCAGGTTCTACAGGCGGGAGGTCCTTTTTCTGTCGGGTACGCCGCGTTTTGGGCTTCTCAGGAGCGGCTTCCTCCCCCGGTTGGACTGGGCTAAGCCCCGAGCCCTTGGGATCATCTACTTGCATGGCGTCACATCTCCTTGGTATCGCACTTGCGCCCGCTCTCTGGTGTGTGGCCGATCATTGGGCTCCGTGGGCTGCAGTAACGTGTGAATATGGGTAACGGCTTGAAAGCCTGTGATTGTGAATGGTCTGGAATCGCGCAACTCGTAAAACTGGGAAGGGTAGCACACGTGAAGGCTTAACTGTTCCACTCCTATTTGAAACTATCATACGCAATTGCCCGAGTCAAGATTCAATCAGTAGATAATTATGCACGCTAAGAAGTATGCCAGTACTTTGCTGGCGGAGACCCTCGGGCCTACTTAGCGGGCCTCCGCCTTTTTCGCTCCTGCTTTAGTCTGCTTTGTCCGAGCCTTGAAGTTCCTTCTGCACCTTGGCCCAGTCATCCTGGAACCGCTTGATCCCGATATCCGTAAGAGGGTGGCGAACCATGGCCTCAAGCACCTTAAAGGGCACTGTAGCAATGTGTGCCGAGGCTTTTGCGGCATCCAACACGTGAATAGGGTGGCGTACGGAAGCGGCTATGACCTGGGTTTGGAGACCGTAGCTTTCGATGATGTAAACCAGATCTTCGACGATTGCCATGCCTTCGTTGCCCACGTCGTCTAGACGCCCGATGAACGGGCTGACGTAAGTCGCTCCCGCCAGAGATGCCAAGAGCCCCTGCAAAGGCGAAAACACCAAGGTGACGTTGGTCTTGATGCCCTCTTTGGAGAGAACCTTGACGGCCTTGAGCCCTTCCTTTGTCATAGGTATCTTGACCACTATGTTGGGGGCAATCTTCGCTAAGTCTCTGGCCTCAGGTATCATGTCTTGTGCCGCGACCGATAGCACTTCTGCGGAAATTGGGCCTGGCACGATCTGGGATATCTCCTTCACTACGGTCCGAAAATCTCTCTTTTCTTTGGCGATGAGGCTCGGGTTGGTGGTCACGCCGGAAATCGCTCCCCAACTGGCCGCTTCTCTGATTTCATCTATGTTGGCTGTGTCAAGAAAGAGCTGCATCTGGGTGCTCCTCTCTATCTAATTGGTTCTACTTGAGTCTCAGGATAGCCCTGGCTTCTTCAGGCTTCGCTATTGGCCTTCCAACTTCCTTGGCTATCCTTACGATTCTGGAAACCAGTTCAGCGTTGGACTTGGCCAGAACTCCTCGGCTGTAATATATGTTGTCTTCGAAACCGACTCTGACGTGGCCTCCTAGGACAGTCGCCATGGCGCCCAAGGGTAGCTCGTGTCTTCCTATACCCGCAACTGTCCAGGTGCAACCATCGGGAATGAGGTTCATGAGGTGCACAAGGTTACGGGGATCTCCCGATATGCCCCCAGGAACGCCCATGACGAAGTCGAAATGCCCGGGCAGATCCACATGCCCTCTCTGGGCCAATCGCATGGCGTTCTCCACCATGCCTGCGTCGAAGATCTCAAATTCGGGTTTGACACCTTGTTCTCTTAGGGCTTTTGCGATCCGTTCAATGTCGCCTTTAGAGTTGACGAATATTCCATCGCCAAAGTTTACCGTCCCACAAGTAAGTGTTGCCATTTCGGGCCGAAGCGATACCGGGCCAAGCCTTTCGTCCACGGTCATCCCAACTGCTCCGCCAGTGGAGACCTGGATAATCATGTCGGTCTTGGATTTCACCAAGTCGATGATTTCCCGGTATACATCTGGCGATTGGGTGGAGTTGCCGTCTTTGTCTCTGGCGTGTAGGTGAGCCAAGGATGCGCCTTCGTTCCAAGCCCTGTAGCACTCTTCCGCAATCTCTTGGGGGCTCAGGGGTATGTTTGGATTGTCTTTTCTGGTAACTTCCGCTCCGATGGGTGCTACGGTGATTATGATGGGATCCATTAGCATCTCTCCAGTCTCCCGGTGACTCTCGGGTAGGTCTATCTGTCAATCTTGAGTCAAGGGGATATTTCGGGTTTGCAGGGGCGAATTCCTGCAAGGGGAGAGAATCGAGCTAGGCCAAGTGGGCGCACTTGGCGGCCCAAGAGACCTTGCCGGAAGAAGCAGCATGGTCCCCGGCGGGGCCGCAAGTGTGGAAGCTCTGGGCGCACAAACCTAGCCGGGTACTCAGTCGCGTTTCGGCTTAGGAACCACCACCGTCCCTCTAGCCCTAGCTACCAGCACAGGCTCGGGAAGGACTGTAGCGGCAGTGGGGCCTTGTTCGGGGTTAGGCTCGATGACCCTCCACGCATCCATTTCGATCTGCCGTGACCTTCTACCCATTTTGGTGATCCTGCCGCGGATTTCGATGAAATCCCCAGCTCTCACAGGCTCTTTGAACTCCACGAGGTCGTATGAGGCAAAGAGCCCCTCGTCACCATCGGACCTTATGCAGAGCTCCGTGGCCACATCGCCAAAATACTCCATAACCTTAGCGCCGGCTGCAATTCCCCCAGCGTAATGAACATCGGTCTGGGAGACTCGCACCCTGATTAGGGCAGTTATTGACTCTAAGAAGTCTGGTGTGTTCATTAGGATGACCTCCGTTCGTTTGTTGTCACAGTCCTGTGAGTTCCAATTGACTAAGTCTCGAGGGCTTTAGTCCTAGTGTCCTGGACCCTACTCCCAGCCTCCTGACTGCACTCTGTTTCTCAGTATCTCAATGCCCTTTTCTTTGATAGGGTCCCCTAAGTCTTTCACCTTCTGGATGCAGGCTACTCCCACGACGTTCATCATGGTTTCGCTTACAGAACCGCTGTAATCCAGCTCGTGTGCTTTGCAGAAAGCTGCTACGGCGCCGGCGGTTTTGGGACCGAACACGCCGTCAAGCTCGCCTACCTCGTATCCGAGGAAATCTAGGTTCTCTTGCACCGCCAGAACATCCAGTCCAACCATCCCGCGCCTCAAAATACGTTTGAACTTGGGAGCGGCAGGTATCTTGACCTCGGGAACTGTCAAAGGATAGTCGGGCGCCAGGCCCTCGTCTTCGATGGCTTGTCCCCCCGGAGTTCGGTATTCGGCGATTGTGAGTTTGACTCCGCCCATGTCGTCGCCTAGGTCAACTAGGGTCTGGATGCATCCTTTGCCGAAAGTCTTCTCGCCTACAAGCACGCCCACGCCGCGGTCACGAATGGCGCCGGCCAGTATTTCGGAAGCGCTGGCAGTACCGCCGTTAATAAGTACAACGACGGGTATGGGCTCGATATCTTCTGGGTTCTCGATGACATCCTTGAGGTCCTTTCGAACCAGTTCAACGATGGGGCCTTTGGGAACCAGGTGAGAGGCCATTTCTACGCAAACGTTTACGAGACCCCCAGGGTTGTCGCGAAGATCCAACACGAGCCCCTTCATACCCAGGCTCCTCAGAGATCCGACCACCAACGGAAAACTCGTACCTGCCTCTTCGGAGAACTGCATGACACGAATGTAGTGAAGGTCTTCTCCCAAACCTTTCACTTCCATAGATGGCTGCACGATCTTGGCTCGAACAATTTTGAGGCTCCGGAGTTCTCCAGTCGATGGCCTGAGGAAGATAGTTTCTACGGCCGTGCCTGGATCGCCTCTCAGGAGGACAGCAGCATCACTGGGCAGTCTCCCTTTCATGTCCTTGCTGTCTACGGAGACAATCACATCCCCCGCCTTGAGCCCTGCTGCTTGCGCAGGTGACCCCGGGAAGACTCCCATAATCATCAACATGCCGTCAACCAGCTCAATGGTAACGCCTATCCCTCCGTACTCGCCTTCAAGATCAGATACCCAGTCCTCCATCTGCTCAGGAGTAAAATACTGAGAATACCGGTCACCCAAGGCTTCCATCATTCCCCTAATGGCGCCCTTGTACAAAAGGTCAAGAGAAATGTCCTTGGTATGATATTCCCTTATCAGATCCTGCACCTCAGAAAACACCCTGAATAGCTCGGCTTGCTCTTTGGTGAGTACTACAGACTCAAACCCTGCCTCTTGGGGTAACATCAATTCCTGGGAATGCATCACTCCCCCGGGGATAAGGGCAAGGATCATGACTAGGAGCATGGTCAAAGCCGTCTTGCGAGTTGTGGAGCGTCTCATGGTGAAAGTCTCCTATTCGTGAATAGTCTTCTGCTTGGGATACCTCCCCGGATGCTCGGCATATAGCTCCAGACCTTCGAGGCTATCCTTATTGAGAATGGTTATGGCTTTCCCGTTGCGCAATTGGAACCACACATCGCCCAGACGCACTAAGGCATCAACTGGCTTGAATGTGGCTGAATCCCACGCTGACAACGTCACCATGGTGCGTCCATTGACTGAACTCCCTGTTCCGGCGTACGCCACGATGCTGGGAGTGGAGCTAGTAACGGTCAACGGTATAAGGTTCCTTAACGCTCCGGTTGTGTCATCCCAAAGTGCAAGATATATCCGGTTCTCTTTCGTAGGCGAGAAGCGATTTGGAGCCAACACCCTAATTGTCCTGTCGCTACCCTTAGGCCAGGCAAACTGCGTGCTTCCGGTGGACACTTCTGAAGCCTGGTAGCCAGCCTGGTCTCGGGCAATGACCGTGGTCCATTTGAACGTCGTCTGGCTTTCCCGAAGTCCCTTGACTTCAATGTACGCTATGTACTGACCGGGGGTCGGATTCATCAAAGTCAGCGCTTCATCAACCGATCCCGCTTTGGCCGAAGCTTTTACCTCAGCCCAGCGGTTAGCGGTCTTGTCAAGATGATACAGGTAGATGTCTATATCGGCTGCAGGGTCAGAGACCTCTGAGACGCTCAAATGCAGGTATCGAGTACCCTCCGTCACCCCTGTTACCGACTTGGGCATTGATACTGATGACGATGCCATGAGCCTCTCGACCGACACCTCACCGGTCTTGCCCGGTTCAATTACCGTGGGCCTGCACTGAAATTCGGCACTAGGGCTGAAGACGCGAATTTCTCCTGTAGCAGGTTGACTCGCATCGGGTGGTATCGTGAGTGGCCAGTACGCTCCGGTGGGTGCCAGGCCCCCTTTGGTGAACGTCAAGCGGAATGACGCTTCAGCCACTCCAAAAACCTCTGAAGCGGGGTCGCTGACCACGACCGTTTCCCACACTCCAGAACCTGGAAGCCTAACGTCAACTTGATCCCTGACCCCTACAGATCCCGCTCCGATCCACGGACCTTCGTGGACCAGCCATCCTCTGTCGTCATAGACATACAGTCTCTCGCGGCCTCGCGGCTTGCCATCCGCAGTCTTGGGCACTTCAAGAGCAATTGACAAGGTCTCGGCACCAGGGTCGATGCGGATATACTCTCTATGGATACTGCTGGGTTGTAGTACTTTCTGTATGGTAAGAGACCCGGACTCGCCAAACCACCTTGGCACCAAAATAGTGGCAAGTGCCTTCATATCGGTTCCAGGCGTACGGGAATCATCTCCCGTGACGAAACCGGAAGTCAGACCTAAAGAAAGTCCTGTATCTATGCGCAAGCCCAGATCACGCTGCTCAACCGCCGGGATGCTGAGAGAGACCGTATCTGCCGTTGCCCACGCAGGAAGGCCAAGGCTTAGGGAGAGGTCAAACGGCAGGAAACTGTCAACGCCAAACGGTACGAACCCAGGAGTCCTGTCCCTATCGAAGAAGCCTGAAGTCAGGTATTCTCCCCGCCATTCTGCCACAGCTCTGACCCGTGGATACCTGCGGCCTGCCTTCAGTATCTCTAGAGCCGCGCCGGAATTCAACACGCCAGAACCCTGCTCTACTGCCGAGGCATCGGGGAGGGGCTTGGCAGCATCTTCTAGTGCCTCCTTGAGGAGAATGGCGGAAAAAGGGATCCCGCCGGCTACCTGGGCGCTAGCCAAGGCCACAGCGGAACCGCCCGCATAGGCCGCTGCGCAGGAAGTACCCTCAAAGAGCCACGTCCTATCTCTGTCCACTGCCCAACTCGGGACTTGCGCGGGTCCCATGGCAGGAGCCACTAGACTGACCGTGGCACCACCCGAAGTGGGCCCTATAGAGGACCAGGGCCACATCCGTCCGCCGACAATACCTAGCGCCTGCCCGGCACTAGGAGGTATGTAGGCACCAACTGACAGTACGTTTGGGAGTTCCGCGTAATCAGGAAGAGTGCTAAGACCGGGGCCTTTATTGCCCGAGGCGACCACCACAAGCGCGCCGTGGTCTTTTTCGGCTTTGCGAATTGCTTCATTCAGTGACCCGCTGCTTTCGCCGGGGATTAGCGGCGCAACGCTCATTATGACAATTTTGGCGCCCTTCTTACAGGCCGTAAGAATGCCCTGCGCCAGAAGGTCCCACCTGGTCCTTCCGGATGAATCGACAGCTTTGACAGAGACTAGCCTGGCCTCGGGAACTAGGGGTGTCAGTCCCCCCGCATTGCCTCTAAGAATGGACGCTACAGAGGTGCCGTGCCCATGCCCGTCAAACCCCAAGACAATCCGCCGACCATTGTCCAGAATGTCGCTGACAACCACCTGAAGGTGACGTCCATTTGGCAGCCTTACCAGAACGCTAGCCCCGCTGTTTCGGAAGACCTCTAGCCCTCTTTCGGCCCCTAGCGAACCATCGCCATCGGTATCCACGTATACGGTATCATACTGCCCCGCAATGTACCTATCTGCCGCCACCACGGCGACTCTGAGGCCAGATCCTGCAGATTCTCTTAGGGGAGCATCCGCCGGAAGAGCAGAAGACAGAAACGTACCCACCCTCAAGCGGCCACTTTTCGTAGGAATCCCAGACACCTGGAGAGTGCGATCGCCGAAAGATAAGGTGCCCGACGAAGATGGGTAAATCGGCTCCGACAACCGGATTTCGCCCTCCCCCGTTAAGTCAACCCAGTCAATCAGGCTGCCGGACGTCAAGACCGAGCCATCTATTCCAGTATCCACTACGCCTATGGTGATACCGCGGCCTTTGTGACCCGCTAGACTAGGAGCAATTAGCCCGATCTCCGAAGCTAGAAGAGAAGACCATGAGGCATCAACGCTTTGAAGACTGGAAGGCTGAGCCGACGTTTCAAAAGGATTCTCCGGGACGTCCTTACGCGTAAGGTTGCCCGGTGCCGCGGCAAATACCATGACCACCAAAAGGCATAGAACCAGTATGTATCTATGAGCCCGTTTCATAAAACCACCCGCCTGCCCTGACCTTCAGGTCAGAAAAGCCGCAAACTAGCGGACCACCACAACAGATACCCTGCCATTGCTCAAAACTAATCCTACTTGCTGCCCTTTGCCTAGGCTGGTCATAGCGATCCGTTCGCCGGACCCGAAGACCTGCACACCAACAGCATCGACCGCGAATCTAACGGTCTCGCCCTGAACGCTCAATACCAAATCGCCGCCGCCCGTTCCAACCTCAAGAACACTTCCAGCTACGTCCCATCGCCCACCTGCAAGATCCAGAAGCCTGATGGCCAATGTGGCTGCCTCTGCTCTGCTCAAGTTGCGTTGCGGGTAGAAACGCCCGTCGCTATCTCCCTCAACTGCGCCCCCGGCAGATAGCCTACGCACCGAATCGACGGCCCATTGCGGAATCTCGCTTTCGTCAGAAAACGGCCTTCCTGCTTCGCTTGGCAGAGGGACCCCCATCACCAACCTACACCGGTCGATCATGGTCGCAGCTTCAGCACGTGTAATGCTTCTGTCTGGTGAGGCCATATCATTGCCCTCACCAGTGAATATCTCTTTCTCGCGGGCGATCTCTAGATAGCCTTTACCCCAATAGTTGGGGTCTACATCGGCAAAATGGGAAGGGAGACGCCTGGCGGCCGAAGCTGCGCTTTCTTCACCAAGAAGCCTTATGAGCATGGTGCAAAACTCTGCCCTAGTCACTGGGCGATCAGGGTGGATACTGCCGTCGGGGTAACCCTTCACAATCTGTCTGGCTTGGGATTCGGCCAGCCATTGGTCGGCCCAGTGGCCGGGGCTTGATGCCTGGACCCCCAAAACCCCAGTAGCCATAAGAAAAATGAAGGTCGCGGTGCATGCGCATATGCGCAACGGCGACCAGACATTCCGCAACCGACCGCAACGTTCTCTGCGGCAAGAGTCAACTTTCCCGCCCACACTCAAAGGCTGGCCCTCCCGTTAGACACAACTCAGCCGAAGGCCCCCACCCGAGGCAAGATAGTCTCCCCGGCTCTGCCCCTCCTCATCGTACCGCTTTTGACGTATTCATGGGAAGAACGGTTCCACACTGGTCTAGATACTCGGGCGCTCTTCAACTGGAAAATAAAATAAAAGTAGGGCCAAGACTGTAAGTCTTGGCCCTACTTTTTCGTTCAGCAAATCCTACTCGGTCACGATACCTGTCTTCGTAACGTTGAACACGTTACCGGCAAAGTCCTTGACGCTGATAGCAGCCGAAACTTTGACTGGGTCAGAATCAAAGGTCTGCGCAGACGTCACTGTGAATACCTTGCCATCTGTGCTAGCAGTCTCAACAACGCCCTCCACACCCTCAACGTAAACCGTTGGTTCTTGTACTTCTTCGTTGAATGTGACTGTAACTGTTACCTTCTTGGTACCACTGTCGTAAGAGGCGGACGGATTCTTCGCAATGTCGGCGAGCGCCGGAGCCTTGGTGTCACTCTTGGCCTCAATGTAGGTCAGCCCGCTGGTATACTGTATCTTGTCACCAAGAGCGATGGCGCCAAGCGACGAAGCCGCTCCATCTTTCACGACGACTGCTGTCTTGGGAGCAGTGACAGTCGTTCCGTCAGCGCCGCCTGCCCTGATCACGATGTCATACGAGCCGTCCGACTTGGACGCAATGCTGGTTACCGCTGAGCCAGCGGTCTGAACCGGCGCCACAAACTCCACGCCTTCAAGTTTGACCGCCTCGCCCTCGGCAGCGTCCCAAGTAACCCTTACTCTACCAACGTTGTTCAGCAACGAGACGGGCACGACTACGCCGTCGAGAGTGACCACGCAACCGGAAGCGACTGGCACAGTGTTGCCACCAACCGTTAGTACTCCGCTCGAATAGGTCGCAAGGCCAGCGAAGTCAGAGCTATACAATTTGACTTCACTGACAACCAATCCCGCGCTGCGACTGACGTTGATGGACGCGCCAACCTTGAACGTAGTCGCAAAATCGGCAACCTTAAGGTAAGTCGGGGAACTAGCCGTAGGATCCAGTAGAGTACCGTTGTCCTTCTGGAACTTGAAGGTAAAGTTCTCACCGCTATAAGGAAGGTCAATTACGGTGCCGTCCTTCAGAGTCACCTTATAGTAGGTCTTTGCCTGACCGTCCACCCAGGCGAACTCTGTGGAAGCTCTGTCAATCACACCAACACCCGTGGTGACAGAGCTGGTCTTCTTATCAGCCCCATAAACCTTGCCGTCACGGTTGATCTTCAAGTTGTAGTAGTCACCAACAAGGACTGCGTCGAAACCATCGGTGGTGCAGGTGTAAGTCTTCGACTCACCGCCAACGGTAACCACGATCTGTTTGCCTGCTGAGCCTAGATCGTACTTGCTGTTTACTTGAGCCATTTCGACTACCAAGGACCAAGCGTCAACCCAAACAATCTTGTCGATTCCATCGATTTTCTCAAGAGCAAAGCTGACAAGATCACCCTGAGCTATGTCGCTCCACCCAACGGCCACCCCGTTCTTCGAGACGGTAGCGTCAGAGTCCAGCTCGTAATCAGTCGCGCCGATACCAAGGTAGTAACGAGTGCCGGCGGGAGTCATCTTGACAGTCTTGGAAGTCACCACTGCGTCGACGTTGTCAAGCCAACGCGCTTCAGCCTTGTAGGCTTTACCGTTCGAGTCAAGCCACAGAGTGGCGTGGCAGTCCAACAGCGACACTAGCATGTTCTGGATTGACCCACCCAAGGCGATTGCATTCTTTGTGCCGCCAAATCCATCTGTAACAGGGTAGGCCTTTTCGCCTATCGTAAGGGTCTTGTTAATGACATCCACTGCAACGACCTTGCCACTAACTGCAACGTTGGAAGTAGCTATGAATATGATCTTGCCAGCTTTTGCCAATGCGTCTACCGTGTATCCGGTGAGTCCGGAAACACTAGTCGCGGCGCCGGCAATCACGACTGAGTCTGCATAGGTATGGGAAACCCCGCCGATCTTAAGCGTCTTGGTGGTGGAGTTAACGTCACTCACCACACCCGAAACGACGCTGCTGACGTTCAGGACTACTTCTTGGAAGATGCCAAGGTTCGTAAAGTACCCTGGAATATCCGCATCTTCCTTTACCAAATGGGCTCCAAGCATGTTACCGATCATGACCGCTACGAAAGCCCTAGTCGCGGACGTAGAAGGCACAAAACCACTCTTGACCAGGCCTACAGCGTCCTCGGCACCCTTCATGATGTAGTCTAGAGGCCAATCACCGGGAAGGCTATCCTTGTAGCCAAGAGCCCTCATGACCATGGTGAGCGCCTCAGCCTCGCTGACAGGATCAGAAGGCTTGAAGGTACCATCAGGATAACCCTTGATTACCCCTTTGGTTACGGCAACGTTGATGTAGCCATAAGCCCACGCAACATTGGCCTTAACGTCAGGGAACTGGGTCGGAGTTGCCAAATAACTGGCGGCGTTCTCGAGCCCGAGCGCCCTAACGATCATGGCGCAGAACTCGGCTCTGGTAATAGTGTCGCCGGGCCTAAAATACCCGAAATCATCACCCTTGACCAAACCAAGAGTCTTGAGCCTGGAAATGTCTACCTCTTCCGGAATCCCCTCAGTGTCAGGGAAAGGGGAAGCGGCGAGTGCAACACCTGCCAGCCCAAGTATCATTGCCGCTGCTAGAGCAACAGCAAGGATTCTTTTCAACACGCTTGTATCCTCCTTTGTCGTGTTAGGTACCTTTGAAGTACTTAACCGGTCAACTTCGTTGACTCTGGATCTGGAATGAACCAACCTAGAGCCTACTGCTTGATGTTGGTTTGCCCGAGACCCCCCCTTCCAGGAATTCCTCTACAGCCTTCCACCTTACCCGGTTGAGCCCTCCCTTTGGAGGGCGACTCCCGTCTGTGTATGAAAAGGAGTCCGTATAATCAGGTGTGTTGGGAGCCTATCTTGCGTCCGGGTAGGTTCGTTTTCTCTTTCTTCTGTCCGATCCTTGTTCCGCCGATACAATTCGCCTGGCCAAGGGCCGTTTTGTGGACAACTTCCCAGGCTATGGCCGATTATAGCATCCGCCGCCAACAGAGGTCAATCTATCTTGTCAAGGTAACTGCAGGTAACATTAGGTTTTCCTGAATCCTCTGCCGAAGCGCACCAAGCAAAGTAATACTTAGTGGATGCTCTACTTCTTCGCCCTATCCAAAAATCCTTCTTCCTTAGCCACTATTTGTAAGCCCTTCCACAGTGATTGTCAACGCTCTCCGCACTGCGTCACAAATAGTCGAGAGACCCATTGACGGCCTCTGGGCTTTACCCGCCACCATGTCGGGGGTTGCGGGGATATGGATGAACCCCGCCAGCGCCTTCTTGCCCGTAGTCCTGATGTGATGGACCGCAGCGTAGAATACGTAATTGCAGAGATACGTGCCAGCCGAGAAAGTCAACCGTGCCGGAATCTTGGCCTCAACCAACGCCTTGACTATGCCTTCAGTGGGGATGGTGGCGAAGTACCCGTCTTGGCCTTGGGAACACACGGCCCTTTCCTCGGGAACCTTTCCTGCGTTGTCCTTGGCATCGGCCGTATAATTAACCGCGACCTTTTCCACAGATATGTCCGGTCGGCCTGCAGCCAACCCCAAAGACAAGACCACCGCAGGGTCGAGCTCATCGATGAACCCCTCAAGAGCCTTCTTGGCCGTGCCCCACTCTACCGGCAAGACCTTAGAAACCACGGTATACCCTGCGATCTCCAATCCGTCCAGCTTCTTGGCAACCTCGCCAGAAGGATTAACGTCATCACCGCCGAAAGGTTCAAATCCGGTTAGGAGCAGCGTTCCTTTCATAGCCTTTATCACCTCGTCTGGCATTTAGACGACCTTTAGGCATAAATGTTCCTCGGGTCTATAGCTTTCTACGCCAAGCACCGTTATCCTCCTATGGCGTATTATGGCATCACTTCCCCATAGATATCGAAAGCGTTTGGACAAATAGGGGGAATTTCTAGGCGCAGAACAAAATCCCGGCGGCTATGCGAAGGGGCTCAGCGTGCAACCTGCCTTAGGGGAAAAGCAAACTAGGCAGGCTATGCGACCACCAAGACTTTACTCCGAAACCTTTATCCGTCCCTTGATGACAGAGACTGCGCTTCCGCCAACACGGACCCCCGTCACTTTCCCGCCTTCCACGGACACTTCCACGTGTATGGTGGACGGACGCCTCAGGATGTGCCCCTGCTCGCACACAATCCTCGTAACAGGGCCTAGCGCTTCTATCAGGCCATTAAGTATCAGGTAGCCTCCTGTGGCCCCTGACGCCGTGCCTGTGGCCGACTCCTCAGATACCCCGACGGCAGGTGAGAAATCTCGGCAATGCACCGTAGAAGCAGGATGGATGGTTTCCAAGGAGAAGCAGTGGACGCTTATGATGCGGCGGTCGTTGCAGAAGTCTGTAAGATCGGCCATGTTGGGACGCATGGACAGCAATGCCTCGCGGGAGGTAACCGGCGTTATCAGATCCGGCAGCCCAGTAGAGACAACCTGTGGCCTTGCACGGTCAAACCCCGTAATAGAGCCTTGGGGCGCGCCAAGGATCTTCTCAAGTTCCACAATCTCTTCATATGTAGGTTCCGCCACAACGCTAGGAACATTCTGAGTCATCATGACCCTTGAAGGAACGCCTTCGCACCCGAATTCTATATCTACAGGCAAAACCCCGGCCTTAGTCTCCTGGGTCACCCGTACATCTCCTGACTTCCCCGAAATCATGCCTAACTCAGCCAAAAGCCAGAACGCGCCTATGGTCGCATGCCCGCAAAGATTCACCTCAGAAAGGGGAGTAAAGAACCTGACGTCGAAGTCGGCACGTCCGGACCCTCCGGCGCCTAGCACAAAAGCGGTCTCCGAAAGGTTCATCTCACGGGCAATCTTCTGCATCACGTCATCACAAAGCCCTGCGGCGTCGGGCACCACCCCGGCAGGGTTACCGCCAAACAGCACGTCGGTGAAAGCATCCACCTGGTAAATGTCGATTTCTCTCACGACAATCTCTCCCATCGTATTCACTGATGGCGCACAAAGCGGGTTTGCCCCTAAGCCAGATTCACGATCCCGTGACACGCAGCGACTCTCCAACCGCCCCACGATCAAAGGGCCGGGAAAACCCTCTCCGGCCCTTATAGTATCTCATGGTTTCCTAAACCATCTATTCTTCCATCATACCGGAGCGAAACCCTTTGGATGCTCCTTTTTGGCCTGCTCCAATAGGCTATAGTCCACACTCGTTCTCTTGGACAGCTGCTCCTCTAGGAACTTCTTGGCCTGAGGCGGGAACAAAGCGTAGGAAAGGACATCCTCTTCTTTGCTGTACAGGTGCCCCAGTTCTTCCTTGGCTTTGACAAGAGCCGGCTCGATGTGGTCCGCAGGCCTGTCTTTGGTGGGCTCCTCATCGCCAATAACCTGCTGCTGGATATCCGCGTTGACCTGGCCCGGGGCCTTTCCGTAAAGGCCTCTGAAGTAGTCTTTCACTTCGTTAGTGGTCATCTTGTAGCGCTCGCCGGTGAGCACGTTGAGCACAGACTGAGTTCCAACTATCTGGCTTGAGGGAGTCACAAGAGGCGGATGCCCCAAATCTGCCTTAACCCTGGGAACTTCATCAAGCACTTGAGGAAGCTTGTCGATCTGGCCCTGCTCCCTAAGCTGAGAGATGAAGTTTGAAATCATGCCGCCGGGAATTTGATACCTGAGAACGTTGGCGTCGGGCACAGGGGAAGCCTTATCAAAAGCCCCATAATTGGCCCTGACTCCCTTGAAGTATTCGGCTATCTCCGAAAGAAGATTCAAGTCTAGCCCCGTATCGTAGGGAGTGCCTTGTAGCGCCGCAACTATGCTCTCGTCAGGGGGCTGGGAGGTAGACATGGACATGGTGGAAATGGCGCAGTCCACGACGTCGCATCCTGCCTCAATAGCCTTCAGGTAAGACATGGAACCCATTCCCGAAGTGTAGTGAGTGTGCAACTGCACTGGAAGGCCAATCTCATCCTTCCATGCCTTGACGATGTCGTAGGCTTCCTTAGGCGAGATGATCCCCGCCATGTCCTTCAGGCATAGAGAATCGGCGCCCATCTTCTGAAGTTCCTTTGCCACGGCCACGTAATGCTTTAGGTCGTGGACTGGGCTAATGGTGAAACACACCGTGGCCTGAACGTGGGCGTCCATCTCCTTAGAGACTTCAATGGCGCGCCTCATGTTACGGGCGTCGTTTAGGGCATCAAATATCCGCATAATGGAAATGCCGTTGGTAATGGCGGCTTTAACGAAAGACTCAACCACATCGTCGGCATAGTGCTTGTAGCCCACAAGGTTCTGGCCCCTCAAAAGCATCTGGAGGGGAGTGTTCTTGAAGCCTTTCTTAAGGGCCCTTAGCCTCTCCCACGGATCCTCCGACAGGAATCGGAGGCACGTATCGAAGGTGGCTCCGCCCCAAACCTCCACCGAATGGAAACCTATCTTATCCATCTTCTCTACTATAGGGAGCATGTCGCTTGTCTTCATGCGTGTGGCCAGGAGGGACTGATGACCGTCTCGGAGCGTTGTGTCAGTGATCCCGACCTTCCTCCTGGTGGTGCTTTCTGCCATAGAATCCATCCAATTCACCCCGTAATCTCGTCGTAATTGTCTTTTACGGATCCAAGTCTGATAATAGCATTCTTTTCTACATCGTGGGGCAGGTTCCTTCTGCCACTTCCCGCAAGTCCCGTTATTCCAGTTGCCTGGGTCACCCGTTCTTGGGATTCTCTGGCTTCGCCGTCTTTTCGAGAGTCTCTCGTCTCTTGATGGCTGCCGCCACGAAATCCCTAAACAAGGGGTGCGGCCTGTAAGGCCTGGAAAGTAGTTCCGGATGGAACTGGACGCCCACAAACCAAGGGTGACCCTGTAGCTCCATTATCTCAACTAGTCCTCTTGCTGGCCATATGCCCGCCGTCATAAGCCCTGCCTTGTTCAAGTCGGCGACGTACCGTGGGTTAACCTCAAAACGGTGTCTGTGACGCTCCTTGATGAAATCTGCGCCGTAAGCCCGGGCGGCCAACGAGTCTTCCTTTAGTCTGCACTGGTACAAGCCAAGCCGCATGGTGCCGCCAATCCCTTCGGCGCCTTTCTGCTCAGGCATGAGGTCGATGACCGGGTTTCTGGTATCTGGCTCGAACTCGGCTGAGTGGGCGTCTTTGAGCCCCAGTAAGTTTTGAGCAACTTCCACCACGGCGCACTGGAGTCCCAGGCAGATTCCGAAAAACGGCACCTTGTTCTCTCTAGCGTACTTGACGGCCTTCACCTTGCCAAGGATTCCCCTCTGGCCGAACCCTCCGGGCACCAGAATCCCGTCTGCACCCCCAAGCGCATCTAGAACCTCTTGGCTGGATGCATGGTCCAACTCCTCTGAGTTGATCCACCGGATGTCAACCTTGGCGTCGTTGTCGAGCCCGCCGTGGCAAAGGGCCTCTGTGACGCTCTTGTAGGCGTCGTGGAGAGCCACATACTTCCCTACAACCGCAATCCGGCATTCCTTGGCGGGGTCCTTTATCTTCTCGCTAATCTTGAGCCATTCCCCAAGATCCGGCTCTCGCTCTTCAAGATCTAGCTTGTCCTCCACGATCCTGCCCAAGCCTTCATTTTCTAGCATCACAGGGACCTGGTAGATGCTGTCGGCATTTAGGTTTTGGATGACTGCCGAACTATCCACGCTGCAGAAAAGCGCCAGTTTCTCGCGGATTTCCAAAGACAAGGGGAAGTTGGATCTGCAGATCAGGATATCAGGAGCGATGCCTATGGACCGGAGTTCAGCCACGCTATGTTGGGTGGGCTTAGTCTTGAGTTCCCCGCTTCCGTAGATATAAGGGATCAGGGTAACGTGGACGTACACAGTATTTCTGGCGCCTACATCGCCTCTTATCTGTCTTATGGCCTCAAGAAACGGGAGGCTTTCAATGTCGCCTACAGTGCCTCCAACCTCGGAAATGACAAAATCCGCCTTCGAGGTCTCGCCAACTTTACGGATTCGGTCCTTGATTTCGTTGGTAACATGGGGAATAACCTGAACGGTGCTACCTAGAAACTCCCCCCGGCGCTCTTTGGCAATAACCGAGCCATACACCTGACCCGTAGTAACGTTGTTTGCCGCGGCCAAGGGCCTGTCGATAAACCTCTCGTAGTGTCCTAGGTCCAGATCGGTCTCGGCCCCATCGTCAGTGACAAACACCTCGCCGTGTTGCAGCGGGCTCATGGTGCCGGCATCAACGTTGACGTATGGGTCCATCTTCATGATGGTAACCGAATACCCTCTGGCCTTTAAGAGCGCACCGATCGAAGCTGCGGTAATCCCCTTCCCGAGGCCAGACACGACTCCCCCTGTGACAAATATGAATCTAGGCATTGCATAAATGACCTCCTTCAAAAGGGGAGGGAGCCCTATCCCTCCTCAGGTTCTTCGGGCTCCCCTATTGGTTCCTCGTCTGCCGGTTCTTCTTGGTAGTTCTCATCGATTACTACCAGTTCTCTCCTTAGCCGCTCCCCAGGTTTGGGTCTTTCGGCGTTGGAGATCTCGACCACCTTGTATGCAGGGGGTTTAATCGTCCATTCCCTTAAGCCGCACATCCCGCCGCCGCGGTTTAGGAACCGGTTATCTAGACTCAATTCGGTGTGTGCTTTGGCCATAAGCCTTGGAAGTTGCTGTTCTGGTCCGACGCCTCGCTTCTGCAGCACTTCTTGGACCAGTTGCTTATACTTCATGGGCTCTTTGCGTTCCTTAAGGATATGGTAGGCCACATCGCCAACTGAGTGCTCCAGACGGGGGCTTTGTACCTGAACCACGTCGCTCACACTACCACCCCCAACCTCATGAGTTTGAGAACCTCAATGCTCCAAGTCATTCTACTCATGGGAGCGTCTCTGTCAATACAACGAGGGAAACCCGGGTGTCAATACAAACCCTTCCTTCGCAAAACTTCCTGTACCAGGTATGACGCGACGTCCTGAGGCTTGGTGCCCGGCCCAAACCCGGCGTCAAACCCAAGTTCTAGACACAGGGCATGAGTAATCCTAGGGCCTCCTGCCACCAACACCACTTGGTCTCGAAAGCCTTCCGCCTCTATAATCTCCACTAGGCGCGTCAAGTTCGCAAGGTGTGCGTTTCCTTGCGTCACAACTTGGGACACCAGCACGGCGTCGGCTTTCTCCTCCATGGCTTTTAGCACAAGCTCCTCATTAGGCACTTGACTACCCATATTAACCACCCTGAAGCCCTTGTATGCCTCGAGTCCGTGGTCGCCTGCAAATCCCTTGTAATTAAGGATGGCGTCCAGTCCCACAGTGTGAGCGTCGCTCCCGGTGGAAGCCCCAACCACCGCCAAGGGCCTTCCCAGCCTTTCCCTGACCAAAGATTCCACAGCAAGAGGTTCTAGCTTATCCCAAAGAGGCCTCGCCACCTTGAGTTTTCGTAGTTCGACAGGCCGGGTTACCTTCCCGTAGCCCACGTAGAACGTGTAACCCTCACCTAAGGAGGCCGACTCCACCACCTGCGGTTCGCCAAGTCCCATGAGGCGCATGACCTGGCGAGCGGCTTCGTCGCCCAGAGCACCGTCTTGAACAGGCAGAGTGAAACTAACCTGTACTAGCCCATCGTTATGGTGGTCGCCGTAGGGCATCACCACTTCATCTCTAGCCGCGCGGCTGTTTAGCAAATCGGGTCAACCTCCTCCCTGCTATTGGCGAGTCTATGCCTAATGCCGTCTTCAATTGGGTTCAGATACCAAGGACTCTTGCGGAATACGCCTTCCTTGCCCTTTCCGCCCACCCTTTGCCGCTTGACTCCGCCAAAGACGCCTTCTTCTATGGCACGAAAAAGGCCCTTGCGGAGCACTTCGGCTAGGAGATCTTCGCATCTTCCCAGAAGATCTTGGGCCCAGGCGGCTATAAGAGAGCCTTCCTTAAGGTCAAGGCTTTCTCCCAAATGGCGAGCGGCATTCCTCGTGTACTTGGCGGACCTGATAGAGGCATACCTATCTTGCAGAAGCGGCGTGTGAACAGCCTCAGTGAGCATCCCCACAAGGTGTATTGACTGGCCCGTTATGACCGATGTCACGTTGAAGCTAGCGTCTAGGGCATGAGCGAAGAAAATGTCACCGGATTTGTGCACCGTAGGGGGCATGAACTTCACAGGACAGTCGGGGAAGAGAGACCGCACCAAAAGAGCCGAGGCTATCTCGTAAGAAAGGCTATCTTCCATGTTGGGGTCTATTTCAAAGGCGTGCCCCAAGCCGATGGCTTGATCCGAAAGCCCCGAGGCCTTGGCGAAATGATAGTTGATAAACTGGGAGGCCAGCACTTGCTGCCCAGAATTGGCGGCATCGGCGGTAGTAAGATAGTTGTCCTCGCCTGTGTTTATGATGATGCCCGCAAAAGCGTTGATCATCCTGGAAAACCGCTGGTCGCAAAAAGTCCTTTCAGCGTTTATGTCTCTAAACAAGACTCCGTACATGGCATCGTTGAGCATCATATCCAGACGTTCAAGAGCGCCCATTGCCGCGATTTCCGGCATGCACAATCCGGAGCAGTAGTTGACCAAGCGCACGTACCTGCCAAGTCTTTGGGATTCTTCATCTAGGGCGGCCCTCATTAGCCGGAAATTCTCTTGTGTGGCGTAGGTACCGCCATACCCTTGGGTAGTAGCGCCGTAGGGCACGTAATCCAGAAGGCTCTGTCCTGTGGATCTTATGACCGCAATGATGTCGGCACCCTGCCTGGCGGCCATTTGTGCCTGTACCATGTCTTCATATATGTTGCCTGTGGCCACGATTACATAGAGCCACGGAGACAAAGTGACAGGAAGAACCCTGAGCAACTCCTCTCGCTCTTGCCTCTGCATCGAAATGGCCTCTAGAGCCGCATCAGCCATTTCCCGGGACTTATCTTGGCACGCCTCATGCCCCTGCCAGGGTATTGCCCCAATGTCCACCTTGCCTGCCGCTACCTTGCGGGCTATTTCCAGAGGCGAAGCATCCAAGGCAAGACAAGCGTTGGCTAAATGGATAGCTACTCCATCTTCCAAACGCCCGGCATCTCGCAGCTTATCCACCAACACGTTGGCCAAAGGAACTTCTTGGCGGTGAACCCCATCAACCCCAAACAACCTGGCCATGGTGCGTTCGATAGAAACCGTGCTGTAAGGCGCCAGTTCCTCAAGAACTCCCCCGGCAATGCCGGCAGCCATCCCGTGGCACCTGTCCACCGTCTCTTTGTCCACCTGGTATCTCATGATCCGGCTATCCTCCTAAGAAAGCGCCGCCCCTATCCGAGGTTAAGGGTTCATTACCCTAAGAAACCTTTCGGTCACGGCAGAACGCCTCAGCTATCTCGATGATTTCCTTGTCTAACCCCAAGAGCCTCGCCACCAGCAGGGCATCTTGGGGCGTGGAAGCATCGGGCCCGACTCTTTGCAGGCCATAATCCATGTGTTCGTAGAGCCACCGGATGCCCGACTCGGGATCTCCGTTATCCCCCGGTATGGCTTTTCCAGACGAAAGGTCAAGCCCCGCCACCTGCCAATGGTCTGCGGATATTAGGCGGGCCAAGCCGTGATAGTGGGTGGTTGCCACGACTCTGGACCTCTCGCCCTCGCTTTCGCCAAGATGCTGAAGCAGAGCAGCATATAGTGCCATTCCTTGCGCAGGGTTGGTCCCCCGTCCGATTTCGTCTAGCAAGATAAGTCCCTTTTGCCCTTTTCTCTCCAAGGGTTCTTGAAGGGCAACTACCTCTGCGGCAAAACTCGATAGCCCCGGCTTTCCCGGGCTCTGGGGCTGCAAGTACACAAAGTCAAACAGGGAGAAAGACATGCCGGTACAGGGCACCGGAATTCCCCATTGGGCAAGGGAGACCATAAGGCCAAGAACCTGCAAGGCCACGGTCTTCCCCCCCATGTTGGGGCCGGTTATGACTGTGACCGGCTCGCTTAGGGCGATGCTCACATGCTGGAATCTTCCGCCCCGCTCCTCAACCATCTGGCGCACAATAGGATGAACGGCCCCCTCTACCCGCAAAGATGGCTCGGGCCCGTCTAGCACGTCAGGAACCACGGCATTCCATTCCCTGGCCAAACGCGCTTTGCACAAGAGCCAGTCTAGCTCGCCCAAGGCCCACGCTGCGCTCTCCAAGTCTTGGGCCATGGGCTGGAGCTCCCTAGAAAGGCTCATCATGACTTCCTCTTCTAGAGCCAATTCCCGCTGGCGAAGACGATTTATCTCGCGTTCAACCTTAACCGCTTCCCTAGTAGCCTTCAGCCTGAAGTGAATGTGGGTCAAAGTCTCTCTGGTCTCGCCCAATTCCGGCATGAGTCTTGCCTTTTCAACCAGCTGGGCGGTGGACTTCCTTATGGCTATCTCTTCCCGAAGGCCCGGCCTTCTTCCTAGAAGGGATTCCACAGCTAGGGCTTCTTTGGTCATCTCGGCTCTCCACTGCCGCTCTCTCTGTTTTCTTTCAGCCCTGGTCTTGCCCAGTTCGGGCAAATACGAGTCGGCCACGTAGAAAGTGGGCTGGCCCGATGAACCGGGAATGAGCCTCTTTTCTACTGCAACCAAAGATGGCGGTATAGTGCGGGCCGGCCACGAGATCCAAGCAGTGTCTCTTAGAAGGACAAGCGCTCTATCAACGCAAAACGCCAAGTGTGCCAGAATGAAGAACTCGGCGGCTTTCAACGCCCTTTTGTCTTTTAGAAGTGCGATGGCGTGGAGAGGGTCTTTCAAAGACTCCAATATACCTTCAAGTTTGTGGGCGGAATCAAGGTTACGGTCCCAAAGACCCCGCACCCTTGAAATGTCTTGCAGTTCTTCTCTCAGACGGTCTTCGTCACCGGGCAAGAAAGGCTTCTGCCGTGACTTCACTCGTTTTCCAAGGGACGATCGTGGCGCCAATGCCTCCCAGACTTCGGAAAACCCGGTGCTAGAAGTTACCCCAAAGCCACGCCCGCCACCTCCTCTTCGTTGGACTCTCCGGTCACAACATCAAATACAGGCACCCACTTGCCGTAACCGCGGCGGGTCTCCCTGCTGACGGCCGTAACCATATCCAGAGGATCGTAAGAAATGCCCCGGTGGGACACGGGATTCACAGTGACCGCCAACAAGTTGATCTGTTCCAGAACCAGAATCTCCACGCCGGGGTCATCTTCCAAGAATACGCTGACGGGGTCTTTGGCGATAACTCCAAAATCCCTTCCCTCTGCCCAAGTAGCCGCCCCATTCAGGAAGGTACTTGTGACTGCCCGGGAACCACAACGTAAGCTGCGTCTCTAGTCTCGCTGAGAATGTCGTCTTCTTTCCCAAGGCAGGTTTTACAAGAAGTGTGGCGCAATCTAAAGCGAGTGGCCCTGGCGGAACGAGGCTCTGGATCCAGAAACGAGACCAATCCGGTTGACATAGCCTTCTGAGCAAGATCCCTCACATCCCTGCAACTGGGCGTAGGCCTAGACCAAAGCCAAGCTAACCGGGCCATTTGTCTCCCTATGCTCTTGAGGTTATCTTGAGATGACGCACCGGTCACCAAAATCGCTCCATCTGTGACTCTTGGGCTTGCGGCGGCCAGCCTATCCAAAGCGCCGTCTACCAAGACAATATCCGCACCCAAAGAAAGGAGTCTTCGCACTACTCCAGCCAGTTCCTGTGCGCTTTGTGGACCCACCAGTTCCACTGGGGAAGACTCAATCACTCGTCCCAACACCAAGCGGCCCAAAAGCCCGGACCTCTCAGATACATCCGCGATTTCAAGGCACGTGCCAGAAACCCCCAAGACCCCTTCAGCTGTGGCCACCCACGACCCCTCCGGCGGAATCACCGATGGTTTGGGCTCGCCTGTAAATGAATCTACTGTCTCCCCATCGCGGCCGCTGGAAATGAGCCCTACGGTCATGGCCCGCTGGGAAAGGCGAGAAGCCAAGTAGTTCATGGTCACGGTCTTCCCTACGTTCTTGGCGGTCCCTACTACGGCCAAAGACTTGACTCCGCTATCAATGACGATCCCGGCAAGGTCCAAGGGAATCACCTCCCTGCAACCCCCAAGTCCTTCTTTGCACACTCCTTCTTAGGGACTATGGCGTCTCTGCAGACGCTCTGTTCCTTCCGGTATCAGGCTCACCTTATCTCCGGAAAGAAGCGAAGCCACGCCGCCAATTCCTTTGTGGTACCCGCCGCAGATGCGGCACTTCCCACTCTCATCCACTCTATCGTCGGGATCGTACTTGGGTTCCCTGTAGGCCGATATTACGCCCTCGTAGTTCCTTACAACCACCGTATCGGCGCTTGCCGACAAAATGTACTGGGGGCTTAGAGGAATCTTCCCGCCGCCTCCGGGAGCGTCCACAACATAAGTTGGCACGGCAAAGCCCGTGGTGTGGCCCCTTAAAGCCTCCATTATCTCCAATCCCTCGGCTATTGGCGTTCTGAAGTGGTCCAAGCCCCACGTAAGGTCACACTGGTATACGTAGTAAGGCTTCACCCTAATCTTCACTAGCCCTCTTACCAGGTCTTTCATGACGACGGGGCAGTTGTTGATGCCTCTCAGAAGCACGCTTTGGTTGCCCAGGGGAACCCCGTGATCGGCCAAAATAGCGCAAGCCCTGGCGGTCTCGGGAGTTATTTCCATGGGGTGGTTAAAGTGCGTGTTGAGGTAGACAGGATGATACTTAGCCAGGATCTTGGCCAAGTCTTTTGTGATCCTTTGGGGCATGACCACAGGCACTCTGCTTCCGATCCTGATAATCTCCACGCTAGGAATGTCCCTTAAGGATCTTAGGATTGAGTCCAATCGCTCATCAGAAAGAGTAAGGGGATCGCCGCCAGATACCAGCACATCCCGAACTTCCTTGTGCTGACGGATGTACTCTAGGGCGGCATCGATTCTCTCCCGGGAAACCACCTTGTCAGTGACGCCTACCACCCTGCGCCTAGTGCAGTGCCTGCAGTACATAGAACACTGTTCAGTAACCAAGAAAAGAACCCTGTCGGGGTATCGGTGGACCAACCCTTCTACCGGCGAGTCGGCGTCCTCGGCAAGGGGGTCCACAGACTCCCAGGCTTTGCCTTCGGCTTCTTGGCCCCTGGGTATGGCCTGAAGCCGTATGGGGCACGTCTCGGAGACGGGGTCCATCAAACTTGCGAAATAGGGAGTAATGGCCATGCGGACCCTAGTAAGGGCTCGCTCTATCCCGGCTATGGCCTCCGGGCTCAGGCGGACTACGTGAGAGAGAGTCTCAATATCCTCGATGCGGTTCCTCCACTGCCAATGCCAGTCGGCCCAATCTGCCTCCGACACGTCCTTAAAGAGCGGAATGTCTTTCCAATGCCGCAATGTCGCGTTTACCTCCTCACGCCGGTATGCCCGGGAACATCTCCTCAAGTATACCGCGTAGTCTGGGGCTGGACCGGACCAGTTCCATGGCGCATTTGGCGTGCCCAGCCGCAAACCCGTTGCCTATCAGAAGTTCAACGTCGGCCCCTACTCCTTCGGCACCCAAAGCGGCCGCCGTGAAACTAGTGGCCATGGAGAAGAAATACACTTTGCCGCCGTCTCTAGTACACAGAATAGAAGCCATCTCGGTACCGGGCACGTTGACGCAGTTAATAGTGATATCCACTTTCCTCCCACCGTTGGCATCAGTCACCTTGCCCATGATACCTAGGGCGTCTCTAGCATCCCCTGCCAGCACCACGTCGGCAGCCCCCAACCTCACGGCTCGGTCCGCCGAAGTCTTGCTGTGAGCCAAGCCGATTATCCTGGCCCCGGGGCCCGCTTTGTCCCTGGCCACTTGGGAGCATATGAGGCCCGACTTGCCTCCCGCGCCCATTACCAACACGCTATCGCCCGGTTTCACTAGCCTCGCTGCCTGGGCAGGCGCTCCGGCCACATCCAAAAGGGCCAAGGCGAGTCTTTCGGTGAAGTCTTCAGGGATCACCGAAAACACTCCGGACTGAAACACCACAGCCGTGCCCTCAACATCAACCTGATCTTTGTCAAGATGCACCGCTTTTACCTTGGTGATGTTTAAAGGAGTCAAAGATAGAGAAACCAAGGTGGCTACAAGATCGCCTACCTTGGCACCGTGCCTTTCCATGACCTTGGGCCCGAACTCTCTTACGATCCCCAGCAACATGCCTCCGGAGCCTGTGACGGGATTATGCATCTTGCCTCTCTTGGACACGATGTCCAAGAGAGTATGGGCCACGTACTCCTGCTTCCGCTCTGAGCTCCAAGAAGGATCGCACCCGCCGAGTATCTGCTTGAAGCTCGCGGCATCGATATTGAGGGTCCTGACATCCACCAGAATCTCGTTGTCGTAGATTGCAGGGGAGTTGTCAATTTTCCAAGCCGCTTGCGGTAACACCCCTTCCGGCTCCAAAACCCGGTGGCTTCCGTAGGGGCATCCGTGCCTGTAGACTGGGACAGTATCGCTCAAACCGTTTCCCTCCAATGCTTTCCTCACATATTTAGTAAAGCAATAACCGTGCCAACGCATCAGCCTAGATGCCAAGAGTCTTGATCCGGTACTGGAGAGTCTGCCTTGGCACACCTAGGATCCTGGCTGCCCCAGATACAGAGCCGCCTTGCTTGAGGGCCGCCACGATAACCGCTCGCTCCTGTTCCCTAAGTTCAGTCCGAAAGGTCTTCCCGGGGGAGGGCCCCTCACCAAACAAAGAGGCAGTGGCCAAGATGCCCCGCACGGCAGGGGGAATGTCCCCTATATCCACAGTCGGGCCCTTGGAGAGAGCCAAACTTCCTTCTAAGGCGTGCTCCAGTTCCCGAACGTTTCCGGGCCAGTCGTAGGTCAAAAACGCCGACATGACTTGGGGCGATACTGACGCAGGCCCGCCCTGTGGCGCGTGCTTCCTCAGAAAGTGCTCGCACAGAAGAGGGATGTCTTCTCGTCTCTCCCGAAGCGAAGGCAGCCTGATTTCAACCACCGAAAGCCTAAAATACAGATCCCCTCGAAGGAGCCCGGACGCCACGGCCTCTCTGGGAGGAACACTGCATGAAGATATGACCCTGGCATCTACGAGCCTCTCTCGCGTGTCGCCCACCCGCCTTACACGCTTCTCTTGGATTACTCGAAGAAGTTTGGCTTGCAGACCCAGGGGCATAGAGTCTATTTCGTCCAGGTATAGAGTGCCGCCCGACGCCAGTTCAAAGAGCCCGGGCCTGTCCACGGACCCTGTGAAGCTCCCTTTGGCGGTCCCGAACACGAGCCCCTCAAGGAGGCTTTCAGGAATCGCGGCGCAATTCTGCGGCACAAATGGGCCGCCGCTTCTGGCGGACGCCGAATGAACCGACTGCACAATAAGTTCTTTCCCTGTGCCGGTCTCGCCCCAAACCATTACGCTGGAATGACTCCTGGCAACTCTCATGATCCGTGATTTGGCCTCTACCATAGCCGGCGACAAGCCCACTATGTCCTCAATTGAATACAGTCTGTGTGATTGAGGGAGGGGGGGCCTTTGTGTTCTAGAAGCGCCCTTGTGCTGCAATTCCCGGCGTAGATCCAGGATTTTCTCGGACATCTCTTTGATGCGGGTAATATCGGTGGAGACTTCGCAGGCCCCTACCACTTGCCCGTCTAGTTCTATTGGATAGGTAGAGTTGATAGTGGTTATCTTCTTGCCTTTGTAGTTGGAGAAAGTCTGCTGCTGCTCAAATTCAGGCACCCCGGTCTTGAGAACCCGCAGAAGGGTGCTGGAGTTGTGATCCAGGGAAGGATACACGTCCAAGAGGCTCTTGCCCACTACTTCCTCTTTGGAGAGACCATCTAGAAGCGATGCCGCTTTGTTGTAGACCACCGTGGTACCGCTCTCGTCAACCACATGGATGCCCTGGTTGACCGACTCGAGTACCGCCACAAGAGATCGGAGGAGGTCCATATCACCCTGTCCTTTCTTGAGGGCATGCGCCCAATTCCCGGCACATGCTCAACATTCGGCAGGCGATACGGATCTTCCTCCGTAGAAATCTCCTTACATAGATTCAGGCGCAGAAACGCCAATGGCCCTAAGGGCGTTGGCGATAACTATCTGGGCCAGCCTAGCCAAGTAGAGCCTGGCCTCAGAGACTTGGCGATCCTCTCCCAGCACCCGGCACTTGGTGTAGAACGTGTGGAAAACAGACGCCACATCCATCATGTATTTGATTATCCTGTTAGGCTCTCTTGCCTTGGAGACTTCGTGGACTTCCTCGGGGAAGGCCGCCAGCATCTTCATGAGGCTCAACTCGGATGGATCCTTTAGGAGGTTAAACTGCACTTCGCTGGGACCCGCCGCCACATTGAAACCTTCCTGATTGGCCTGCCTAAAGATAGAAGCAATGCGGGCGTGAGCGTATTGCACATAGTACACAGGGTTTTCGTTACTCTGAAGCCTGGCCAAATCGATGTCGAAATCGAGGTGGCTCTCGGGAGATCGCATCAAGAAGAAGAACCTTGCGGCGTCTTTTCCCACGTCCTCCAGAAGCTCGTCCATTGTGATGAACTCGCCGCCTCTCTTGGACATCTTCACCAGTTCTTTGCCCTTTACCAACCTTACGGTCTGAACAATGAGGATTTCCAGACACTCCTTGGGATAGCCGAGCCCCATTAACCCTGCAGAAAGCCTATTGATGTACCCATGATGGTCGGGGCCTAGTATGTCAATAAGGTGGTCGAAGCCTCTTTCTAGTTTGTTCTTGTGGTATGCCAAGTCCGGCACTATATAGGTGGCCGAACCTTGTTGGTCGGACTTCACCAGTACCCGGTCCTTGTCGTCCCCAAACTCGGTTGACTTAAACCATAGTGCGCCGTCTTTCTCGTAGGTTAACCCCTTAGCCTTCAAAACCTCAATAATATGGTTATGTGCACCCGAGTCACGCAAGGATTTCTCGGAAAACCAAGTGTCGAACTCTAGCCCATAGTCCAAAAGCGTTCGCTTCTGCCAGGCTATCATGCGTTCCAAAGCGTATTCCTTGATAGCATCGTGCCTTTGGGGGTGAGGGAGGTCGCACAAAGAGGAGCCCTTCTCCTGGACTAGGTCATTGGCCAGATCCTTGATGTAATCGCCCTGATAACCGTTTTCAGGCATCTGGGCGTCTTGCCCAAGGGCCTGCATGTAGCGAACCTCAAGCGAATCCGCTAGGATGTCTGTTTGGTTGCCTGCATCGTTGACGTAAAACTCCCTAGAAACCTGGCAGCCTGACATCTCAAGCAGGGAGGCAAGACAGTCTCCTACTGCAGCCGCCCTTGCGTTCACCACGTTCATAGGGCCCGTGGGGTTAGCGCTGACGAACTCCAGGAGCACTTTTCGGCCCCGGCAGTAGTCTGACCTCCCGTAGGAAGGCCCTTCAGACCAGATTCTTGCCATGGCTCTTTCAAGCCAACTCCGATCCAGAAAGAAGTTGAGAAAACCCGGCCCGGCGATGTCAACCCTTAAAACCGGTGAGTCGTCGATGTCCAGGTGTTTCACGATAATCCCGGCGACGGTCCGGCCATTGGATTTCACTTGCCTAGCCATGGCCATAGGTGCTCCCGTGGCAAAATCCCCCTGTTCGGACCTTGAGGGAATCTCTATTTTGACCTCCATAGAAAGGTCCTGGGGCAGTTCGCCTTTCTCTTGGGCCTTTTCCACGGCTTTTGTTATGCGCTGAGCTATATCCTGCTTTACCTCCATAAGTACGCTGGACGCACCCTGCAAAGGGAACATCTCCTTTCAAATCCCGCTTGTGCCCTTGGCGCCGGGTTCAGGCACTCCGGTGCCCGGGGCAAAAGCCGGATCAACCACGTCAATGTCTATAGAAAGATATATGGGCCTGTCCTGCACCCTAGATATAACCGAGCGGAGCGGCTCCAGCACATGGCAGAAATGGATCTCGCTCATGCCTTCTGAACCGTCCAATTCGCTCTTATCGGCCGATCTTATCCCAAGCTGGTATAGCCTAGACGGACCAAACCTGGCGCCTGGCCTGAAAGACGTAGTTTCATCCAAAGGGACTCCCAAGACCGCAATGGGTGCCGAAGCGTCAGCAGAAGACCACAAGAGCCGGCCCATTGGAGCCCAAGCTACTTGCGCGCCATTACCCAAAAATGATCCCTCCGCTTATCCACAGACCGCAATTTACCGCTCTACTTATGAATGCCCAAATCCTTCTGGGTTTTGGGGCCGAAAATGAACGATTGCTCGTGTATTTCCGGGGAGTAGTACTTGAGTCCCCATTCCGACCCTGGCGCTCTGCACGGTTTCGAAGGATCAGGTCCCTTTGAGCCGCAAGTATAGCTCCATAGCCCTCCCGGGTATGTGGGCACAGGGGACGCATACAAGCGGGTCACGGGAAACGCGCTACCGGCCCTATCTAGGATTCTCCTAACCAGGTGAGGCTCAACAATGGGAGCTTCAGTCTGGGCTGTCATGAGCCCTCCCGGGCGAAGCGCTTTGCTCACAGAGGAGTAGAATTCGGCAGTGAACAGCACCACTCCCGGACCAATGGGGTCCGTTGCATCCACGATGATTACGTCAAACTGGTCCTTAGCCTTGGCCACGTAGTCCAAACCATCGCCTATGATCACGTTGGCCCTAGGATCGCTAAAGCCCGAGCTCCAAAGGGGCATGTACTCCTTGGCAGCTTCAATCACTTCGCCGTCAATGTCAACAAGCGTCGCCTCTTTGACAGATGGATGACGCAGGACTTCTCGCAGGGAGCCGCCATCCCCTCCGCCGACCACAAGCACTCTCTCGGGGTTGGGGTGGGAGAACATAGGCACGTGGACCAGGATCTCGTGGTATATGTACTCATCCTTCTCTGTTGTCTGGATGACGTTGTCGAGAACCAGAGTCCTCCCAAATTGAACCGTATCGTAGATGGCCATGTTTTGATATTTGGTCTTCTTAGATAGAACCACGGATTTCACTTTGAGAGATATCCTCATGCCGTCGAGCCATTCTTCGGTGAACCAAAGTTCCAAGTGTCTCGCCTCCATTCGCGGGTCAACGCATTATATCAAATAAGGGTATTGGACAAAACATTAGAGCATGGCGGGGGTGAAGGGTGAGGGGTGGGCAGAGACCTAGGGGACACCAAGGTTTACCGCAAGAAGCGGGAAGCGGCCCTCAAGAAGGCCAAAACATTGGCGGCATTCCTTTTCAAGGCGGCGGCCTTCGCGGGACTGTCCCTAACAGCGCTGTTTCTGACCCTAGTTCTTTTCTTACCCCTACCTGAACCCAAAGTGCCTCAGGCCACCAGGGTATATGATGCCAAGGGCCAGATTGTATCCTCTCTGTTCGTTCAAAACCGGATAGTAGTGGGTCCTTCCGAGTTTTCGCCCGAACTTAGGCAAGCCACCGTGGCTGTGGAAGACAAGCGATTCTACAGTCACTATGGGTTAGACTTTCAGGCCTTAGGAAGAGCCCTCGTAAGAAACCTAAAAGCCCGAAGGATAGTGGAAGGCGGCAGCACTATTACCCAGCAGACGGCACGGAACCTGTTCCTAACTTTGGAAGTAACGCCCCAGAGAAAGTTCATGGAGATGGTCTACACGCTCAAACTGGAGATGCTGTATACCAAAGAAGAGATCCTGACCATGTACCTGAACCAGCTATACATGGGGCACGGGACCTGGGGTATGGAGGTGGCGGCCAGAACTTACTTCGGCAAGAGCGCCCGGGAACTTGACCTGGCTGAATCGGCGCTTTTGGCCGGCATAATCAGGGGCCCCGAGTATTACTCGCCATACCATGATATGGACGCATCTCTCAAGAGGCGGAGCTTGGTCTTGGATCTCATGGTTGAACAAGATTACATAAGCGACGCAAAGGCGCAAGAAGTCAAAACCCAGAAGGTGGTCTTGGCAGGCCTTCCTAAGAGTTTCGCCCCGTACTTCGTGAACTATGTGATCTCGGGGCTCAAATCTCGCCACCCCGGAATCGAGGATCAGATCTATCGCGGAGGTTATGAAATCCACACCACTTTGGACTTGGAAATGCAAAAAGCCGCCGAGAGCGCCTTCGAGAAGTACATAACTCCCGGCGCCAAGGACGCTCGCGGCATCACCCAGCCTCAAGGGGCTTTGGTAGCTATCGAGCCTGAGACGGGTTACATAAAGGCAATGGTAGGCGGGCGCGACTGGAAGGAAACCCAACTCAACAGGGCATACCAGGTAACAAGGCAGCCGGGGTCGGCCTTTAAGATATTTCTATACGCCGCCGTAATCGACCAGGGTCATCCTGTGACCGAAACCAGAATCTGCGAACCTGTCACCTACCCGGGAGCCTCTCCCAAAGAGCCCTACCGGCCAGTTGACTATGGCAGACGGCCTTATCACTACGCCCCGTTAACCATCCGCCAAGCTGTGGCCATTTCTGACAACGTGGTGGCCACCAAGTGGGCCCAGGAGATGACTCCAGAAAGGATAATTGACTATGCCAAGGCCCTAGGGATCGCAAGCCGTTTGCAGGCCAACCTTCCCCTTGCCCTGGGCGCTTCCGAGGTCAGTCCGTTGGAAATGACCGTGGCGGCAGCGACCCTCTCTGCGGGAGGGATCCGCCCTGAACCAATAGCCGTCCTAAAGGTGGTTGACCATAAAGGACAGGTCCTTGAAGACAACCGGGTGAAGCGAACGCCCGCCATTTCGTCGGGTACAGCCTACGTCCTTACCAGCGTTCTCCGCTCAGTATTGGGCCCTTACGGGACCGGAGCGGGGCTCGACGGCATCCTAGGAGGACGGCCCGCCGCAGGCAAGACCGGTACTACCGACAAAGAACTCGAGGGTTGGTTCGTTGGCTACACCAGGGAACTGGCATGTTCGGTGTACGTGGGCTGGGACAACCGAGAAAAATCCTTACCGGGGACCGGAGCAGCGGTAGCGGGACCCATCTGGGCACACTTCATGGCCGAGGCCCTTAGGGGCAAACCCTTTCTTGACTGGACGGTACCGCCTGACGCCGTGTGGGCTGAAGTCTCGGCTGAAACCGGCACGTTGGCCTGGGCAGGCGCCACAAACACCTACTACGAGGTGTTTCTAAGACGCGCTCTTCCAAGCCCGAGCCTCTTTCCCCCTGTGGTCATAGAATCCATCATCCCGCCTGACGGAGCAGACGTAGAAGAGGTCCCTATGGTAATCGCTTCGGAGTCAGTGTCTCCCGAAAGCGTGATCCGGGCGGAACCTCGCCCGGATCAGCCAAGTCTTCCTCCCGGTCCCGGTTTCGACGAACTGCTGCGTCGCCTATTCCCAAAGACATCCGAACCGTAGCCCACCCCGGGACAGTTCCCCAATTACAGGGCAGTAGCCGTGGTTACCGTGACTGCTAGGATTCGGCTTCGGCCAAGACCACCGTTATCTCGATCTCGGCGTTCCCACGGAGAACCGTAAGGACGATGGTATCGCCCGGGGATTTCTCAGACAATATGGCCTGGAAAGTGGAGAAACTGTTGGTGACAGTGCCATCCACTTTCAATATGAAGTCGCCCTTGCGGAGTCCCGCCTTAGCGCCAGGCAATCCAGATATGGCTTCGTACACGTAAAGCCCCTTGTCGATCTTGATGTCAGCCGCGTAGACATCGGCAGTCTCTTTGTCCATGAGTCTCACGCCAACCTGGGCGCGCCTTACCCGGCCAGTCTCCATAATCTCGTTGGCGATGCGCCTTACCTGATTGGAAGGAATGGCAAATCCCATGCCCTCAACTGCGGTCCTGGAGATCTTGGATGAGTTCAGTCCTATGACTTCGCCATCGGCGTTGACCAGCGGGCCGCCGCTATTGCCAGGGTTGATGACGGCGTCTGTCTGTATGAGGCGCATTGAGAACTCGCCTGTGCTGAGTACCCGGTCTAGTCCCGACACGACTCCGGCTGTGACTGTGCGGTTGAATTCCACTCCCAGGGGGTTTCCTATGGCAACGGCAAGTTCGCCAGGGCGAATCTTCTCTGAATCTCCAAAGGACCCCGTGGGCAAGTTTGTGGCCTCTACCTTTATCACCGCAAGGTCGGTGGCCTTGTCAGACCCCACCAGGCGAGCGGGGAGTGTGCGGCCGTCAGCCAGGGACACCCAAATTCCCCTGCTGTTCTCCACCACATGATGGTTGGTAACGATGTACCCGTCTTGAGTAATGATCAGGCCCGATCCTGACGTGTCTGTAAGATACTGGCGACCGAAGAAGTCGGAGGCAGTTGTCTTGTTGACTATGGCCACCACCGCAGGGCTAACTTTCTCCGCGGCATGGGCCACCACCTTCCATGGATCTCCGCTAACTTGAAGTACAGGTACCACGTTGCTGGGGTCCTGGCCGGGCTCCTGACTGCGTCCCACGGTTGGATCCCCAAGGGTCAGAAGCCCTGCTCTATGCAAGAGAATCTGCGGCGCTATGCCCAAAACCAAGAAACCGCCGATAATCGCGCCTACAAGCCCGACTACGAGATAGCTCCAAAACTCTCTGTGTTGTCGCCTTCCAGGCGCCGGGCTTCCCATGGCTGACTCGTTGAAGTCCTGCACTATAGCATCCTCCTCCACAAAAGCCTTGGGGACAGCATGTCCCTTCCAATCTGATTCTATATTCTGTGTACGACATTCTGAGAAAAAGGTATCCTGGGTTCTTGGTTTGTGCTACCGGGAGACTTGGGGGGTTACAGGTTGGAGCTAGTCGCCTACGACTCTTACATCGGCTCCAAGCGAAGAAAGTTTCTTCTCTATCATCTCGTAACCGCGAGAGATAACATCCATACCATAGACTTCCGTAGTGCCTTCAGCCGAGAGTCCGGCTATGACAAGACTGGCGCCCGCCCGTAAGTCATTGGCCTTTACAGGGCTGCCCACTAACCTAGAAACGCCTTCTACAATGGCCGTCCTGCCCTCGACCTTTATGGATGCACCCATCTTTACCAGCTCGCTTACGTAACCCAAACGGTTGTCGTACATGGACTCTTGAACAACGCTCACTCCCTGAGCCCGGGCCAGCACGGCCACGAGAGGCTGCTGCGCGTCTGTGGGAAATCCAGGGTAGGGAAGAGTCTTCACGCTAAGGGGCATGGGCCTTTGGGGGCCCATCACGTGGACGTAGTCACCGTTTTCCCCAATTGTGGCGCCCGCTTCCTTAAGTTTGGCGGTTATCGGTTCCAGGTGCTTGGTAATGACATTCCTGACCATGACGTCGCCGCCTGTGCAAGCGGCGGCCATCATATAAGTAGCGGCCTCCATGTCGTCGGGGATAACCGAATGGCTGGCGCCCCTCATCTTCTTGACCCCTCGAATTCTCACCACATCGGTCCCTGCACCCAAAACCCGTCCACCCATGGCATTTAGGAAGTTTGCCAAGTCAACAACGTGTGGTTCCTTGGCTGCGTTCTCTATCACGGTCACTCCCTCTGCCCGGGACGCAGCCAACATGATATTGATGGTTGCCCCGACGCTGGGAATATCCA
This sequence comes from Bacillota bacterium, assembly GCA_040771825.1. Taxonomy (GTDB): domain Bacteria; phylum Bacillota; class Sulfobacillia; order Fermentithermobacillales; family Fermentithermobacillaceae; genus JAXGZG01. Next base: position 216,268 of record JAXGZG010000002.1, read on the forward strand.
GATACATGGGGGCGCCAATGAGCTTCTTGGCGCTGATCTTCACGACTCCGCCTTCTACAGAAATATCGGCCCCCATCGCTCGAAAGCCCTTGAGGTGCTGGTCGATGGGCCGGGGTCCAATGTCGCACCCTCCCGGCAGGCCCACTTCCGCCTTGCCGAACTTGGCCAGGAGCACGCCCATAAGATAGTAAGAGGCCCGCAGTTTCCTCACAAGGTCATAGGGCGCGATATGAGAGACGAAACCATTAGGCTTAATACTCATGACATTCTCATCTAGCGCGACCACGGCGCCGAGATCCGATAGTATCTCGGCGAAAACCTGGACATCCCGAATCAGAGGAACGCTTTCGATGATGCATTCATCGTCAGCCAGCAACGCCGCGGGGATTAGCGCCACAGAGGAGTTCTTAGAGCCGCCTACAGTCACTTCCCCAACGAGCCTTTTCCTGCCGTTGATAATGAGTTTGGACATGGATTCGGTTCCCCTTAGATACTACTCGTAATAGGACAGCGGATTCTTGGGCTTACCGTCTATGTGTACCTCAAAGTGCAGGTGCGGCCCTGTTGAGACTCCCGTTGAGCCCACATATCCGATAACCTGCCCTTTTTCCACGGACGCCCCCGTGGTAACGGCTATCTTGCTCAAGTGTCCGTACAGAGTCACTTTCCCTCCACCATGGTCGATCTTGACGCAATTCCCGTAGCCGCCGTTCCAACAGGCCGAGCTCACCATGCCGGAATCCGCCGCCAAAATCTGCGTGCCCCTGGGCGCTCCGATGTCTACGCCTTGGTGGAATGAGCCCCACCGATACCCAAAGGTGGAAGTGATGGTGCCCTGAACAGGCCACACCATGCTACCCGAGCCCATTGTCGGCACTTGCTTGGACCCGCGGGTAATCTTCTTCACAACCGGGTAGGACAAGACTCTCTCGGATACCACGACCTTGGATACTATTTTCCCGTTATCCCGGGAGATTTCCTCAGTCACTTCCTTTTGGCCGTTCTTCCCAGCCTGGGTGACTTTCTCTTGCCAGGGCCACATGCTCGAATCCTGGGACACCTGGACCGAATAGGGAATGGAGATGGCAGACACCACAATCTCTTTAGAGGTGAGAGTAACGTAAGGTTCGGGAACAATCAAACTAATATTCTGGCCGATCTGGATAAGATCGGGCTTAACGTCGGGGTTGGCTTTTATCAGGTCATCAACTGAAATGTGGTTACTCTGGGCGATAACCCAAAGGGAGTCGCCTCTTTGGACTACGTAGTTAAGAATCCTGTCTGTACCGCGAGATAGTACCTGCACTGCTTCGGGCCGCTTCCTGAACATAGAAGTTGGTACAGCCTTCTCCTGAAAGTCGATTTGCTCCTTGATGAGAATCTCTTCCACAGACGCTTTGGCGCCGATGACGGTTCGTATGTATTCAGCCCGAAGGTCCGAAAGCGCCCCTCTGGCATCCTCCTCAGATGCCAAGGCCACGACATCCTTGCCGTTAACGCTCACAACGTAGCCATTGGCTACCAACACAATGTTGTCTCTCAGAGCTTCGGCAAGTTCGTCGGCGGTCAAATCCTTCATGTCGCCACCGGGTTTTGATTTCTCGACAGTGACATCGGTACCCACGGTAACTTCGCAACCTGTCCTGGTTGCCTCTTCCTCGGCGAGCCTATTCAGAATTTGGTCCTTTAGAGCCTTGTCTTCGATGCTTCCCAGGACTGTTTCTCCTGCCTTGACAACGTAAACGTCTTTCCCGTTGGCCACACTTATGTAAAGAACAATGGCTAGGAGAGCCATGATGCCCGCCAAAATCAGTTTGCCGCGGCCCGCCACACTGACCCAAGAGCGGCGAGGAGGCCTGTCCCTCACCGTCCGTCTCGGTCGGTCTCTCAATCCAACGTTAGCCATGGCCAAGGCCACCCCTTTTTGAATTCAGCGCTTACGCCGTTGGTCTATCCCAAGCATTTCCATATGAAGTAGACATGAACCAAAGCATGCTATTCTATCCGACAATCGAAATTTCCTTCTGCAAGATCTTCTCTGCTTCAGCGCAAAGTCCGTATTCTAATCGCATCTTCATGATGAGGCACGATAGAGGATCAGGAGTCATGACGTCACCGCAAGCTTCCAAAGCGCGGGCATGACAGCCCCCGCCACAAACATGCTTTGCCCAGCATTGAGAACATTTGGCCTTATTAGGTACTCTGGCGGCCAGGAAAGATGCTTGAATGTCTTGGCGTTGCACTCCTGCCCAGACGTCTCCCATGATGAAGGCACGGTTTCCAACCAGCTGGTGGCATGGGTAAATTGTCCCAGAGGGCGTTACCGCCAGGTACTCGTAACCCGCCCCACAGCCCGTTATACGTCGCTCCTTGCAGACGCCTTTTTGGAGTCCCAGATCAAAATGGTAGAAACTTAGGGGGTCCCCAGACTGGCGGCAGTTACTCCAAAACTTCAGAAGCCGTGAGTAGGACGCCTGCAGTTCCGGGAGATGGCATTCCTGGATGTCCCACCGGTGTCCCTCGCCTACTGCAGGCTCCAAAGAGAGTCTCCTGAACCCTGCATCGTAGAGGTACTGGACGTCCTGGTCAAAGTCGAGGTTCCGGGAGGTATAGGTTCCCCTCACGTAGTAGTCCTGACCATTTCGGGATTGTACCGCTTCTTGGGCGTTCTCCATGGCCATTGCGTGGCTTGGGGTACCGTCTCGGAAAAGGCGCATCCCATCGTGAACTTGAGGACGGCCGTCGAGACTCAAGATCAGGCTGATCCCTTCCCCATTTAGGAATCGCCGGGCCTCATGGTCCAGAAGAGTGCAGTTTGTGGTCAGCGTGAAACGAAACTCCTTGCCGTGCAAAGGACCCTTCCGCCTTGCGGCTTCGACGAAAGCTTTGACCGTTGGAAGCGCCATGAGAGGTTCCCCGCCGAAAAAGTCCACATCGATGAATCGCCTTGGCCCGGAAGCCTTGAGGACAAAATCCAATGCCGATTCGGCCACCTGTGGAGTCATGATCTCGGGGCGGCCTCCAAAACGGCCAAGCCCAGCAAAACAGTATTTGCAGGCCAAATTGCAGTCGTGAGCTACATTCAAGCACAGAGCTTTCACCCATTGGGTACCGGGATTGGCCTGGTGCTCTTCCTGGAAGGCCTCTGTACCGCCGGCCCTGCCAAAGAGGGTTTTGCCTTTGAGCGAAGCCAAGTCATCCCAGGCTTCATCTACTTGGTCTCTGGGAAATCGGCGGGAAATCTCGCGGAAAAGGTCATCTGGCGCCTGTCCCTCATTAAGGACCCAGGGACCTCGGCTGATAACCCACTGGAGCACAGCTCGTCCGGCACCGTCCAACGTGTGCAAAGAGCCGGTCTCGGCGTCGTAAGCGAGATCCAATCCGTTGACTGAAAAGACATGGACTCCCGAGCCAGTAGTCTCTATTTCTCCGGACACGGTGTGTTGGATACTGTGCAAGACGTCTTGCAGGCTGACTGGCATGAGGCCTGGCACGATTCGCACGACGGAGTAGCTCTCTTCCAGTCGGGTGTAATGATGGGAACGACGTGTCTAGGGGTCTTGTTGCCCCGGGTTTCCTTGCTCATGAGTGATCTCCTCTCCAAAAACAGGACAATGTCATTTCCTGATCATGTTCAAGGATATCTATACCATGTTTGCGCCCATAGTTAAAGAGCATGTATAATCCGGTTATCATGCCAAATATCATCTCTCGAGGAGAGAAAAATCCAAACGCCTATGAAAACCATGAAGGTAATCTCGCTTGACTCTAGGCGGACCCCGGAAAAAGATCGGGGCAGTCTATCTACATATGTCGTTTCTTGCGCGCTAGTACTTGTGGGAGTAGCTGTGGGCCTCATTCGCACGCCGCTTGCGCCAAAACCGCCTGATGCCTACGCTAGCGCCCAATGGAGAACCGCCGCCATAACCCAGAGTTTAGGCGATCAGGGAAGCCTTCTGGCGGATTTAGGCGCAGAGGACTCCCCTCGGGCTTCCGGCCAAGTCAAACTTGCCACGTATACCATTAAAGAGGGCGACACGCTGACATCTATCGCTCTCCAGTTCGGGACCAGCGCCGATTCAATTGCCGCCATTAACAATCTGACATCTCCGGACCTCTTGACTGTAGGCAAGTCCCTTTCTGTGCTGCAGGGCGCTTCGGGCACGGTCAGGCGCGTCGCCAAAGGGGATACCCTCTGGGATATATCAGAGCTTTACGGAGTACCTGTAGAAGAAATAGTGAAAGCCAACGAACTCAAAAGCGCCGATGACCTTCAAGTGGGACAGTTGCTCATACTGCCTGGCGCCAAGCCGATCTCTGCGGCTCAAGTGGCTACTGCGTCCCGTTCAAGCTCCTTCTTGTGGCCCGTGTCGGGCAGCATCACCAGCGCCTACGGCTGGAGGACCCATCCCATTTCAGGTGAACGCTCTTTTCATGAGGGCATCGACATTGCCGCCTCATACGGCGCCTCAGTGAAGGCTTCTGCATCAGGAAAAGTAACTCACGTAGGTTGGATGGGCGGATACGGGAGACTCGTCACTATCAGTCACGGGAATGGCCTGGAGACTAGGTATGGCCACCTGTCTGGATACGCGGTGAACGTGGGGCAGAGTGTCTCCTCGGGTCAGGTTATCGGGTATGTGGGCCAGTCAGGAAGCGCCACGGGCCCCCACTGCCATTTCGAGGTAAGGAAATCGGGCTCGTCCAAGAACCCCAGGGACTATTTGCGCTAGAAGGACGCTTCCTTCGCCCCAATACATGACCGATCATCACAACCCAATGCCCCCAGAACCACGGCCCCGCCCTAGATTAGGTATTTTACCGCTAGCAGGAGCGCCGCACCGGGCACACCCAAGAAACCCACGGCAAGCACTGAGACAAGATTGAGGCCCATGTGGAAGTTCACAAGCCCGCCTATGACGTTTACCGCCCATAGGGCGAAAAACGCCACTCCCGATCGTGCAGCCACTTTCCCGAGACTGTGCAAAGGCCTCGCCAGAGCCTTCAGAACATAGAAACCCACCATCACGGCAATGGCGATCCCAAATATCACGTTGAGTCCCAAGGTCATCCCCCCTGGCACTCTCTTATGTGGACAGTCTTGGAGATATTACGACGCACCGCTAGGGGCAGAACTGCGGTATTTGCGGAGAAAGTAAGAGTATTTCCTTCGAGCGGCTTCCATGCGGAATATGGCTTCGTCTATGACTTCTGGTTCTGTGGCTTCATCGAAGTAGGAGAGAGCCATGTTATATTCTTTCTGGGCCTGAAGCAGGGCTTCCAGGTACAGATCATGCTCTTGAACCCGGGTTCTAGATGCAGCAAGGCGCATTATAAAGGTCGCCCTCCAGTACAAACCGATGTGGCTCATTATATGTCTCAACTTGAAGTATAGACACCCGGTGGAAAACCTATGCAGGCAAGGGAGATCTAGGGGAGATCTTATGAGGGAGTTAGGTTATCTCTCTCCGGGACTCAAGGGATCTTGCCAGGGTGACTTCGTCGGCATAGTCTAGGTCTGCCCCAAAAGGGAGACCCCTTGCCAGCCGCGTGACCCTGACGCCTAGAGGTTTCAACTGCCTTGACAAATACAAAGCTGTGGTTTCACCATCCACATCGGGGTTTGTAGCCAAAATGACTTCCTTGATTTCCTTGCCGGGCCCAAGACGCGCCATCAAATCCTTGACCCTGAGGTCTCCTGGCCCGATGCCTTTTAAGGGCTCGATATACCCGTGAAGGACATGGTACAGCCCCATATAGCCTCCCGCTCGCTCGATTGCAAGCACGTCTTTGGGGTACCCCACCACGCATAGAACCGATGCGTCTCGTTTTGGGTCCCGGCACACCTGGCAGGGGTCTCTATCGGTGAGGTTCCCACATACCGAGCAATACCCAACCCGATCCCTAGCTTTCTCTAAAGACGCAATAAGACGGCTCATGCTGTCCTTGCCGGACACCACTAGGTAAAACGCCAGACGCTGCGCAGACTTGGGGCCTATGCCCGGCAGTTTGCGAAGTTCATCCACTAGGCCCTGTATGGCTTCTGGAAGTAGAGGCATGATCAGAACTTAATGGGCATATTGGCCATGCCGGTTACCCTGGCCATCTCTTCTTTGCGGGTTTCATCAGCTTTAGCCACCGCAGAGTTGATGGCGGCCAATATCATGTCCTGCAGCATTTCGACGTCGTCTGGGTCTACTGCTTCTCTTTCTATCTCGATGGACTTGAACTGCATTCCACAGGTCATTGTCACTTTGACCATACCGCCGCCTGAAGTACCTTCGACCATCTTGTTGGCTAGTTCCTCTTCGGCTTTGGCCATTTCGGCTTGGAGTTTCTGCGCTTCTTTCATGAGGCGCCCGATATCCATACCTCCCGACCCCGGGAATCTTGGCATATGTGTATCCTCCTAGGTCACTACTTTGCCGTCGACAATAGTTATTGCAGCTTTCACAAGGGGATGCAAACCGTCAAAATCCGAGCCGGAGCCGTCGTCCGTCTCGAAACCTGCTCCCCCGCCTGCGCCTTGGTCTCCGTTCTGGCCCGAGTCTAACCCTGCGCCCGACCCGCCCCCCGATTCGACCCAGAACTCCTCTTGGCACACTTCTGTGGAAAGCTCTAGCGTCCGGCCGGTCACTTTGGATAGGTATTCTTCGACTACGTCCTTGTGGGTTTTGGACATTACCTGCTCCATATGGGTAACATAGCCCTTTGGGTACCCGAGAAGCAGAGTCTTCCCGTCAACTCGCAGGGGATTGGCGGGCAAAAGGTAAGCCCGGGTCAAGGCCTTTTTGGCTTTCAGGAGGCGCTCCATGAGGGTGGGCCATGCGGCTTTGACCTCTTCAACGGAAATACCTGTACCACTGGAAGCCGCAGGTACAGGCTCCTTTGATTGAGCTCGCTTTGGAGGGGCGGGCTCCCTCGATTGGACGGGTTCCGCGTCGGCGCGCTCGGCTGTCGGCTCCTTGGCAGGTTCTGCGTCCGCAGGCGTGGCCTTTGGCCCCTTGGCAGGTTCGGTGGGGAGCCGCGACAAGAGAATCCCCAGAAGCGATACCTCCAGAAGAAGCCTGGGATCATCGCTATTCCTCATTAGGCTCGATGCCCGAGCCGTGGCGTCCAATACCGATATCAAGGTGGCGTTGGAGAGGGATCGCGCCAGAAGCCGCATTGCACCCACCTCGTCGTCGGGCCTTCCTAAATCCGGGGTTCTGCCTCCCGGCTTTATGAGCAGAAGATCCCTTGCGTAGGCGCCTATCTCCCCTGCCAACTCCCCCATGTCCTTGCCCCGATCCGACATCTCCCGAGTCACTTCCAAAATGGTCTTGAGGTCACCTTGAGAAAAAGCCGTGAACAACCGGTTCATGGATTCAGAGGCTGTTTCCCCGAGTATTTCCCGGACATCATCCTCGGCTAGGGTTCCATCGCCATAGGTTAGGCAGAGATCCAAGATGGATAGGGCGTCGCGCATCGAGCCTTGAGCGGCCCTTGCGATGATTTTCAAAGCGTTCTTGGAGTTTTCTTGGCAATCTGTCGTCTTAGAAAGAATCTTCTCCAGTTGCCTCTCAATGTCGGCCATGGAAAGGCGGTGAAAGTCCATCCTTTGGCATCTGGAAGTGATGGTAACAGGGATCTTGTGAGGCGCGGTTGTAGCCAGGATGAATATGACGTGCTCAGGCGGTTCCTCTAGAGTCTTGAGCAGGGCATTGAAAGCTTCCTGGGTCAACATGTGGGCTTCGTCGATTATGTAGACTTTGAACTTGCCCATGACCGGAAGGTACCTGACGCTTTCCCGAAGGCTCCGCATTTCGTCTATCCCGCGGTTGGAGGCCGCGTCTATTTCGATTACATCCACAGAGGTGCCGCCTGTCGTGGCAGTACACCAACGGCACGCGTTACACGGTTCCGGGCCGTCTGGAGACTCACAGTTCAGAGATTTGGCAAGAAGACGCGCTACAGTGGTTTTGCCTGTGCCGCGGGGGCCCGAGAACAAGTATGCGTGGGAGACTCTACCTTCTACCAGAGCATTTTTCAGAATGCGGATGACCGCTTTTTGGTTGACAACGTCCTCCCACCTGGCCGGACGCCAGACGCGGTACAAAGCCACATAAGACAACTGCTTTACCTCCTAGAGGCTCTTTACCGGCGAGTATTGGGGAAAACACTTGGCCGTGCACCTTTCCTTGACCGCCATTCCCAGGCGATACCGGCATGGCCTGCTCCAGTCAGGAACCCCTGCGGCACATGAGAAGATTCGCTTACCGCTGCTTCCTCCCGGACCTGACGGGGTTCACAAGTTCCCATTGCGCAGGACCCAACCTTCACCGCCGCCTGTGCCGGCCAGCCCCAAGAAGGGACGGCCGCATGAAAGGCATCAACCCCGCTGTAGCGGATTGCGGGCTACAGGGCACCGCTACCTCCCCGTTTAGCACGGCCAAACTTTTCGGCGACCCGATACTGAACTTGATGGCGGAGGGAGTGGGATTTGAACCCACGAGACGGTTACCCGTCTACACGCTCTCCAGGCGTGCTCCTTCAGCCGCTCGGACATCCCTCCGCAATGCTGAAAAGAAGTTCAATGGCGGAGGGGGTGGGATTCGAACCCACGAGGCGCGTCAACGCCTACTCGCTTTCGAGGCGAGCTCGTTCAACCGCTCCGACACCCCTCCGGGAAGGTTACACTCTTCCCCTGAGTTTACGGAAAAACTCCTCCAACAACCAAGCGCACTCGGCTTCTCGGACGCCAGACGTCACGGCCACTCTGTGATTGAGCCTCTCATCCCCTGTGATATCCATGAGCGAACCCGAAGCGCCTGTCCTAGGATCCCTAGTCCCTATCACTAGATTAGGAATTCGGGCCATTACCATGGCGCCTGCGCACATGGGACACGGCTCAAGAGTGACGTACATAGTCGCCCCCAAAATACGCCAAGAGCCCTCATGCTGGGCAGCCTCACGAAGCGCAATTATCTCGGCGTGGGCCGTAGGATCCTGCAAGGTTTCCTTGAGGTTATGACCTCTCCCTATGAGGACCCCGTCCTTTAGTATCGCGGCTCCAACAGGCACTTCCCCCAATTGGTATGCCTGTCTTGCCTCCTTTAGGGCTAACCCCATACCGAGATCGTGCTCGCTAATTGCCGGCATGCCCCTTCAACAATAATTGGTGCGCCCGGGAGGACTCGAACCTCCGGCAGACGGGGATTAGGAATCCCCCGCTCTATCCACCTGAGCTACGGGCGCATCAAGAATCTTTTCAAGATTGGTGCGCCCGGCGGGACTCGAACCCACAACCTACAGATCCGTAGTCTGTTGCTCTATCCAATTGAGCCACAGGCGCACGTGCTTTATGACAATATCTCGTTGTCAAAGACGTGGCGGAGAGGGAGGGATTCGAACCCTCGAAGGAGTTTCCCCCTTAACGGTTTAGCAAACCGTCGCCCTCGGCCGGCTAGGCGACCTCTCCGCGTGTGAAACAATGTTACGCTGTACACCAGATATCTTATCACGTATGCTTTTGTGTTCCAAGTGGCGGAGGGGGTGGGATTCGAACCCACGGAGGGCTTGCACCCTCAGCAGTTTTCAAGACTGTCGCATTCAACCGCTCTGCCACCCCTCCGGTCTCGGAAAGCCATAATAACACATGGGGGATCTGAAATCAATTTGGGGGTTTGCACACCTGCCGGCCCCCGCGGCAGCAAGTCACAGTCAATCGTCACTTGGTGTTGTGACGGATGTTGCACTGGAGTCTGCAGTAAACCCCAGCCTGGAAAGGACGGAACGGGCCGCTCTCACGCCCGAAGCCGACGCTTGGGCTAGGCTTCTGGTTATCCCCGCTCCATCGCCGCATGCAAACAAGCCGGAAATTTGCGTCTCCATGTCGTTGGTCACTTTGACCCTGAGGGAATAGAACTTCACTTCCACGCCGTACAGAAGGGTATGCTTAGACCAAATGCCTGGGGTGAGCCTGTCTAGGGCCTCTAACATCTCCAAGATGTTCCTTATGTGCCTGTAAGGCAGCACCAGGGTCAGATCGCCTGGAGTGGCTGCTTTCAGCGTGGGCTGAACCATGCTTTTGGCCAATCTTTTCTCGGTGGATCTTCGCCCTTCCCAGAGGTCACCTAGCCTTTGAACCATCACCCCGCCGCTGAGCATGTTGGCGAGACTGGCTATGTATTTTCCGTATTCGATGGGCTCTTTAAAGGGCTCGGTGAATGTCTTTGACACTAAGATGGCAAAGTTCGTGTTATCGGAGACAGGTTCGCTCCTAGAGTGCCCGTTGACCGTAACTACTCCGCAGGAGTTCTCCGTTACTACCTCGCCCCTGGGACAAACACAGAAAGTCCTGACCAGGTCGTCAAAGGACTTTGAATAGTAATGGATCTTGGGCTCCCAAACCCGCTCTGTGATCTCATCAGTCAGTACCGCGGGCACCTCTACTCTCACTCCGATATCCACCGGGTTGTTCTCTGCGGTAAGCCCAAGCTCTCGGACCTTATGGGAAAACCATGCTGCCCCCTCCCTGCCCGGGGCAGCGATGAGGCACCGGCACCGCTCCTCCTTGCCGTCGCTTTGGACGATGCCCGATATCCGGCCATTTTCTGTGAGAAATCGGTCCACTTCGGTGCTGGTTCGGATTTCAACCCGAGAGACAAGGTAAGAGTGCATATTCTTGAGTATTTCCGGGCAATTTTCCGTGCCTAAGTGCCTGATTAACGCGGGAATCAGGTCCAGCCCGGCTCTCGCAGCCCTAGTCACCAGGGAATTAATAGTATCTTGGTCGGTTCCGTACAAACGATCTGTGGCGCCAAACTCCCGCCATATTTCGTCCTGATATTTGATGAGGTCGGACAAGTCTTCCTGGGAAAGGTATTCGTCCAAAAATCCTCCGAATCTTGTGGTGAGAGTGAGTTTGCCGTCACTGAAAGCCCCCGCTCCACCCCATCCCGAGGTTATGGAGCAGGGAGCGCAGTCCAAGCACCCGCCCACAAGGCCGGGTCTTGGGCACTCCCGTTTGTCTATCCCCAATCCTTTGTCGACCATGAGGATGGATAAACCCGGCGCGCTTCGTGTAAGTTCCATGGCCGCGAAGATCCCGGCCGGGCCTGCGCCCACAATGATCACATCCCAAACCACCTGCCACACCTCCATGCAGTAGTATCTCGCTATGGTTGGTGGATCACGTCTAGGTCCTCAAATCTGCAGTACTCGCGGGAGAAGAATATCTTCACAGAGCCTGTGGGGCCGTTTCTTTGTTTGGCCACGATAAGCTGGATAGTGTTCTGCTGCTCGAGTTCGGGGTCGGCGTACAAGAACATGACGATGTCTGAGTCCTGCTCGATAGCTCCAGACTCTCGTAAGTCGGAAAGCTGAGGAATCTGCTTTTGTCTTTGCTCCACGGCCCGGGAGAGCTGAGACAGGGCCATCACGGGCACGTCCAACTCTCTTGCGAGACCCTTTAGAGACCTAGATATCTCCGATATCTCTTGTTGTCTGTTCTCCTGCCGACGAGCAGGGCGCATCAGCTGGAGATAGTCCACAATAACTAACCCAAGACCGTGTTCGGCCTGAAGGCGGCGGCACTTGGTCCTAAGTTCCATGACTGAAATCGATGGTGTGTCGTCTATGAATATCTTGGCTTCCCCTAGGCTGCCCAAGGCTGCGGAAAGGCGCCGCCATTCGTCGTCATCCAGATAACCGTTTCGGAGTTTCTGGCTTCCGATGTATGCTTCTGAACAGAGGAGTCTTTGGGCCACCTGTTCCCTGGACATCTCCAGGCTAAATACCACCACAGGTACGTCACTCTTCAAAGACACATTGCGAGCGATATTCAAAGCCAAAGACGTCTTGCCCACTGACGGCCTGGCTGCCAGGATTATGAGGTCAGACTTCTGGAAACCCGTGGTCATCCTGTCCAAATCTCCAAGCCCGCTGGGCAAGCCCACCGTCTCACCGCTGTGGGAAGCCATGAGCTCGATCTTCTCCATGGTCTCTACCAACACGTCCTTGAGGGCCACGTAACCTTGATAGGATCTCTTCCTAGACACCTGGAATATGCTTTCCTCGGCCTTGTCCAAAAGCTCGTCAACATCGTAGGCGCCTTTGTACGCGTTTGAGACCACCTGCGTAGCAGCACCGATTAGCCTTCGCACGATAGCCTTTTCCGCAACTATCCTGGCGTAGTATTCGGCGTTGGCCGCAGTGGGAACAAAGTTGGCCAAACGGGCCAACTCGGCCATTCCGCCCACCTTCTCAAGCTCCCCTGTTGAACGCAGACGTTCCGCCAGGGTGACCACATCCACCGCCTCGCGAATTTCGGCCATCTGGAGCATGGCCCGGAAAATAACCCTGTGTGTCTCCTTGTAAAAGTCCTCTGGAGTTAGGATCTCGGTAGCCGTCATGACCGCTTCCTGCTCAATGAGCATGGAACCCAGTACAGATTCTTCGGCTTCTATATTCTGGGGTGGAATCCGCTCAAGAGATTCTGGCAAGGGCGACACCCCTCCAACCTGGGCAAATGCAGTCGAGGGCCTCCTGCAGATCGTTAACAAAGACCACATCTATACCCCGGACCTCTTTGAGTCCCTTCTCGTTCTCTCGGGGAATCAGAATGGTCTTCATCCCGGCCTGCTTGGCACCGTAGATTTTCTCGTAGACGCCGCCTATTGCTTTAACCTGCCCTTGGAGAGAGACCTCTCCTGTAACCGCCACATCTTGCTTAAGAGGCAAACCTGTGACCGCCGAGAAGATGGCCAGGGTGATGGCTAGGCCGGCTGATGGTCCATCCACCCGAGCGCCGCCCACGATATTGACGTGAACGTCCTGGGAATTCAGGTCAATGTCAAACAGTTTTCGCAAGGAGACCCCAGCGTTGAATAGGGAGTCTTTGACCATAGAACCGGCAGTATCGTTCATCCGCATGGTGCCTTTTCCCGATTCTCTGGATTTGAAACTCACTGCCTCAATCTCCAGAATAGACCCGAGATAGCTCACAACGCCTAAGCCAAAAGCCTTGCCTATCTCCAAAGAGTCTTTGGCCTTTGACGTGATGTTAGGAAGGAGTCTTCCTGTGCCGATGGCGTCCCTAACGTCGTCCACACTTATAGGAAGGAACCCGCGGCTGGGGAGAGCCCCGGCCTTGTGCAGGGCGATAGCGTAAGCGTCAGCAAGAAGGCCCACAGCTTTCCGGCCTTCAATAGTGTAATCGGCGATGAGTTCGCAAGCTTCCGCAGGTATTTTTGCCTTGAGCCGCCTGGCGGCCGCCTTCACGATGGCAACAACGTGAGCGGGAGTCAGAGCGTCGAAAAAAACTTCAGCGCACCGAGATCGCAGGGCAGGGCTGATCTCCTCCGGGTCCCTTGTGGTTGCCCCCACCATGACGATGTCAGCCGGGGCGCCTTTTTGGAATAGGTGGCGGACATACTCGGGCACCCTGGGGTCTGTTGGGTCATAGTAGGAAGAGTCGAAAGTGACTCGCTTATCCTCAAGAACTTTCAGTAGCTTGTTCTGAAGCAAAGGATCCATCTCACCGATTTCGTCGATAAACAGAACGCCGCCGGTGGCCATGGTAACCAAGCCTAGTTTCGGCTCGGGTATTCCGCCTTCGGCTAGATCCCGCCTTGCCCCCTGGTATATGGGGTCGTGGACCGAGCCCAATAGAGGATTAGTGATCTCCCGCGGATCCCACCTAAGAGTGGCGCCGTCGGTTTCCACAAAAGGCGCATCCTTTAGAAACGGCGAGAACGATAGTCTTTTGGCCTCCTCAAGCACCAACCTAGCGGCAGACGTCTTTCCGATGCCGGGAGGGCCGTAAAGGATTACGTGTTGCGGAAAAGGGCTGGCTATCTTGGAGAGAAGGGCCTGAATGGCTCGATCCTGCCCCACGATATCCTTGATGCTCCTGGGACGAAGATAACTTAGCGCCGAACGGGACAGGTGCCGCCGCTCCAGCCTGACCAGATCCTTGAGTTTCTTCTGGGTGGCATCGTTCTCGGGCCCCGCATCGTCAGAGAGAATCTCGCGCTTGATGTCCTGAACATATTCTTCGTGTTTCTCCTGCATCCGTCTGGATACCCGCTCCTCTATCTCCTGCTCTATAGACTGGCGGGCTAGGCGATTGGCTATTTCGTCCTGGCATCCTTCTAAAATCCCCGGTATATCGTCCATGGCAGGCGATGACCCGATGGTGGGGTCCTCGTATACCACTTTTTGAAGCGCTATGACCTGCTGCAACAGATCTTGGGACTTCATGCCTGCCAAGGCACCCAGCTTGCCTGCCTTCAGAACCAGTTTCTCCGCCCCGTATATGGACGCGAGAAAGCCGAATAGGGCGCCCACTTGCCGCCTGAAGCTCTCTTCAGTCTCCATGATTGAAGGGTACGCGCTTTTCCGTTCCACCCTACGTACCCACCTCCGGCCTTATCTCCACGGTGACTGTGACCCGCACCTCGGGATGCATGACGATTGTCACCTGGTGACTTCCAATGTCCTTCAAGTTCTCTGCGATCAAGACCTTTCGTTTGTCCACTTTGACTTTGTGGGACGACATAACCTTGTCGGCTATCTCCTGGGGCGTTATCGACCCAAAGATACGTCCTTGGCCGGCCCTTCTCACGAATATCAAGACGCTGCCCTCTATCTTGGCGGCGTTCTCCCTAGCCTCCATGAGGATTCGTTGACCCTTGTCTCTTTTAGCTTCTTGCAACGTTTCGTGTTGTCTGAGCGCCCCTTTGGTTGCGGGGATGGCAAGACCTTTTGGAAGCAAATAGTTCCTTCCGTACCCGTCTTTTACGGATACCAGGTCCCCTTTCTTGCCGAGACCGGCAACGTCTTTAGTGAGGACAACCTCCATTGCGGCATCCCCCTCCCGTCATCTTTGTTTCGCTGCTCTGACCCAACTAGGATTAGGCCGGAAGCCCGCGCCTTATATGCCGAAAGTCGAAAAGCATATCTATCATACCAAAAAAGGGAGCCAACAGAGAGATTGCCGGGGTGGTAAATATCATGCTCAAGCCGAAGAACAAGGCGAAACCAACCATGGCCCGGGGAAGGCCCGCTCTCATGAGGTAGAAGGACGAAAGAGACAGTACCTCAACAGTGGCCAAAAGGGAGGCCACAGAGTATATGTTCTCGGCGGCGCCTCTCACCATGGTGTTTTGGACATAGGGCGCGCCAAGAAAACTGAGAAGCCCTACCCAAGCCACTATTTCCGGGAAAAGCCACCTGGAAAAAGGGGGAAGAGGGGCCAAATCGTAGCCAAACCGGGGCATCACCCTGCGAAACACCTCGATATTCACATAAGCCAGCATCAAGCTGGCCAGCACAAAAGACGCAGGGAGAAGCCTCATCAAAGCATCCTTTTGGGTCAACGCTTCGGCAAACTGGTCTAGTTGAGGGTTGGGCCCCAGGATTTTCCTGTTCACTGCCAAGGCAGTCTCGAAGGCTTTGATCATCTCCTCCACCAGGTCAGAAGGAGTGAGTCCCGTTACTATGTAGGACGTCACTAGCCCGGAAATGGTGCCAAGAAGAAGCGCAAAAGCGGTAACCACTAGGACTACTCCGGCCGAATAGCCTCTTCTCACCGAAAGCCCGAAAGCCAACCCCACCCATCCGTACACGATCCAAAGCCCCATTGCGGTGATCCAATCCATGAAGGGAAACAAAGCCAAGGTGGAGACAATGGAAGCCAAAAGACCCCAACGCCCTCCGTGGCGAAGCACGACCATAGCCACAGGGAGTGGGGATATAAGCGCCACAACCATCCCAAGGAAGGGCACATAGAAGGCAAACAAGATCAGTACTGCCCCTAAGGCAGCCAGAAGTGCGCTTTCCACAAGCGGACGCGCTATGCCATTTCTCAAACCTTAGAAAACCTCTCTTCAGTCTCGGTCCTCAAGAGTCTCTGCCGACCGAAGCGGGGCCGCCTTCTAGAGGCGCCCCGCTCTATGCCTTGTTTGACTGGGCCCGCTTCTACTCTATGGAGTAGGGCATGAGCGCCATTACCCGCGCTTTCTTGATGGCGGTAGTGAGAACTCGCTGATGTCTAGCGCAGTTGCCAGTGATCCTTCGAGGAAGGATTTTGCCTCGTTCCGTAATGTACCGCCGCAAGCGGGGGACATCTTTGTAGTCGACATCTTGTATGCCATCCACGCAGAAAGCGCATACCCGCTTCTTTGCCTTGCGGCCTCCTTCGCGTCTCAACAAGAAGACCTCCTTATCCTACTGGAGACTACTCTGTGAATTCCATTCTGGAGCCCGGGTCTTCGGGCTCAGGAGGAGTCTCGTCTTCGGCCATATCGTTGCTCCTTGAGGTCGGTCTAGACCCAAGGAACTGAATGTTCTCGCAGACGACTTCCCACACCTTTCGCCTTTGACCATCTTTGGTGTCATACACGCGGGTCTGCAGCCGCCCTTCTATGGCGACCTGCCTTCCCTTATCCATGTACTTGCACGTTACTTCCGCAAGCCTCCCAAACACAACGATGTCAAAGAAGTCGGCCTCCCTTTGGCCGGCCTGGTTTGACCTTCTATCCACCGCCAGCCCGAAAGTGGCCACCGATACGCCTCCCGGCGTGACCCGGAGTTCGGGCTGCTTTGTTAATCTGCCTATGAGGATAACCCGGTTGAGCAAGGCTCTTCCCTCCAAAACAATACTATTGCGCGCCTTTTTCTTCTCCCGCCTTAGGTTCGGATGCGCCGCCTTCTAGGGTGGCTTCTCTCACAACCTTGACAGCCGGCGCCGTTTCGCCCGGTTCGACTCGAACTTCTTCTGTCTTGGGCTTCTGCGCCGCCTTCTGGGGTACCCTGCGCTCTGGGTGTTCTATCCGAGAAATCATGTGCCTGACTATGTCTTGGTCAATCTTCATGAGACGATCCATTTCGGACGCCGCCTGACTCTCGGCCTGGAAGTTAACCAAGATGTAGAGCCCTTCGCGGAGATCGTTGATCTCGTAAGCCAGACGACGCTTTCCCCACTTCTCTGCGGATTTGACGGTTCCATTGGCGTTAGTGATGAGGTCGGTGTACCTGGAGACTACCGAGGCTACTTTTTCCTCGTCGTAATCAGGTTTCGTGATGAACAACATCTCGTATGAACGCAAAACTTAATCCTCCTCCCTTGGACTTGTGGCCCCTTTTGTCTTGGGGCGGGAGTGCAGGGGCAAAACCCCATAGCTCAACCGGCGCTGGCACTCATTATAGACTGTACTGACAAATATCTCAATATGGTTGCCTTAAATTCCCAAGGCGCCTTTAGCGCTCAGCCTCCTCTTAAGCCGGGAGTTGAACCGGACCCTATCAAGAAGCACAACCCTGCCGCAACCTGTGCACTTTAGACGGACATCGGCCCCGGCATGAAGCACATCCCAGCGGTCGCAACCGCAGGCATGTTTCTTCTTGGTTTGAACAACGTCGCCGGGCTTCAGCGGCGGATCTAAGAGCAAGGGCTCCAACCTTCTTTTCTGAGTGTCTCGTTATGATTTTACCCGAGCGATGATCAAAGGCCAGATAGACCTGTAGATTCCCAAAAGAGGCGCCAGCAGCCAAGAGTTGGATGCAGCTTCGTAGGCTCCCTTCAAAAACCCCCCAGTAAAGGCAGGGTACAACGTGCCCGCCAGGATGGATAGCCAAATTGAAGAGAGGCCAACTTCGATTACCCCCCCAAGGAGCCTAGAGCCCACGGAGGCAGGAAGCGCAAAGCCAAAGGTTCGGACAAGAAGCGTCCCTACCGACGAAAACAGCGCCAATAGCACCAAGAATGCAACCCCGGAAAGGAACAGGTAAGAGATGCCGAAGGCAAGAACCTCTCCCCAGGTGGGATTTTGCCCTGCAAGGTTTGCAGCGCCTGACAAGTCACCCTGCAGAAACCCTCTAAAGGTCCCTGCCCAGCCCGACGCCCCCAGGCCCTCAAATACGCGCTCAAAAGTGGCAGGATCGTAGGGTTCAGATATCCCGGGCAGCGACGGAAACACATTCCGGGTCCAGTTTGATACAGAGGCAAGCGTCCCGAACCTGGCGTCCAGCCATCGCACTGTTGGCCCCGCTAATAGGAAGGCGAGCACAAACGCTGCGGCCGTCGTGACCAAGTTCATAATGGACTTCCACACACCCGCCGCAAACCCTCTTAGAAACGCCAAGCCGAACATGATGAGCAAAACTACATCTATATAGTTCAATGTGGCCCTACCTCCTTCTCCCCAATAGCCTCGGAGACGGCCACGCTTTGTCCAGCAGGGCCAGCAATACTCCGGGAATCACAGGACCTGTGTGTCTTTGGGTGTAGATAGCCATCTGGTTGTCGACCCACCACGCCATCAAGCCCAACGCCGCGTAAACAAGAAACCCTGTCGCGGCCTCCTCGAGGAAGATCGGCCTTTCTTTGTTGGACGGCAGAAACCGGTGAACATTGTCTAGCAAATAGACTATCACAAAAACCGATGCAAAGAGGATGTGCCGGGGAGTCCTCCCCAGTAGGTTTTGGGCTATGCACGCGCACAGCAGAAGCTTAAGTATGCGCCCAAGTCCCCTAAGCAGCCATCCTCGTCTCACCGGGTTTGATCCCCCCCCCATAGCGGATCTCTGGCAATTACCTACCTTGCATGACCACCAGTTTCAGATTGTCGCCGTCTCTGACCAGGACTGTCCCAGCGCCAAAGTCTAGAGGAAACCCTCTAATCCGGAGACTTAATACCTGTTGTCCGTCTGCCACCCTGTGACACGTCACGTTGTTCTCCCATAGCAGAGCGACGCAATGGGCGTTCCCCTCCCCCAGCAGTTCCTGGCCCGTATCAGCGACCGTGAAGCGCCTTCCGGCAACATACTTTCGCCAACGTACTGTGCCGTCACTAGCAAGGAGCAACACTCCCGAAGAAACCAGGCGGTCAACTGGAGATTTCCAAGGAGGATCCCATGCTAGAACCATGGATCCCCCAACGCTAGCCGCCGACGTGATTGGGCCTGGCGGCTCAAAAGCCCATAGCGCCTTACCGTCTGAAGAAAACCTTTTGACTAGATTGTCTAGCACCGCTGACACGGTTTCGCCGTTCACAAATAGTTCGCGCCACATTCCTGAACCAAGACTCCTGGACCATAACCTCTTGCCCGAGACTGTGTCTATGCAGTACAGGCAAGGCTCTCCCCCAGTAGCCACATCAGTGGCCGCCACAAATCCACGGGTGCCCAGTTGCCTAACGGCAACCGGAACGGCGGGCACGGTGGCTTGCCATCTGGTCTCGCCTGAGGTTGTGGCCGCTTGTACCAACCAGGATTCACCGTAGAAACCGCCGCCGGTAGGACTCGCCAAATAGAAGCAGCCATCGAAAGACTGCGCCACTAGGAACCCACCTGAGGGAACAGACAGGAGCTCCTCTCTTGACCACCGTGTCTCTAGCGCTATCATAGAGCCATCCGCGGCAATAACCCCATGAGGTGTCAGAAGTCCCTGTTGGGCCGGCCTTTCCAGCACGTAGTTACAGCCTTGAGTTCCCCAAACCGAAAGACTGTTCCCAATCTGGAGAAGATACTCTCCTCCAGCCGCTGAAACCAGACTCGCTCCCGATTGGGACCACAGCGCCTTGCCCTGAGTCTCCCTGCCCGCAGTAACCAGGGCAATAAGCACACCGGCGCATAGTAGGGCCGTAGCCAGAAGGACCCCCGGCCAAATGCTCCGGTTTGCCTGACGCGGCCTATCTTTCAGAGCATCCCGGTTATGGGGCCGATTACTCTCGGGCAGTTCTGGTTTTCGGCGCCAAGGGAGCATCACGCTCATATGCTCGCCTCACCCACGCACTAGCAATAGAACAAGGAGTATTGCTAACCCCAGGCCGAAGGCCTTCAGCGACTTATGCACTTTACAGATGGCTGCATAATCCTCGTACGCGCCTAGGGCTTTCTCGAAGTGCCCTAGATCCATGTACGCCAGGACCAGGTTGTAGCGGGGTTCCACCTGCCACACGCCGGCGCCGATGGCTTTCATGTAGTAGTCCCGGGCCTCTCCAGGACGCTTTGCCAAAAGCAAGAGATTGCCCTGGTTATTCAAAGCCTCGGGGCTGCCTGGATTAGAAGACAATACCACTTCGAAAGCCTTTCGGGCCTCCTCTGGGAAGCCTGCCTTGGCATGGCACACGCCCAGAAGATTCCAGTGATGGGCCGTGAAGCGGGTGCCCCGGTCAGTCACCGAGCGGACTAAATTCAGTGCTTCGCCTGCACGTCCTTGTTTTACAAGCGCCCTGACCTTGCGCCTCAATCCCCACACGGCCAATCGCACCTCCGTCCAATGCCCACCTGGATATTTCTAGCATACCGTTGTTATGTCCTCCCTGTGAATACGTCCATTTGGACCGAGAGACATTATTTAGAGACATTGCTTGCGAAAGATGCCGCCGGAAGGAGGTGGCCTGTTGACCAAAGTGGCAGTAGAGCAGGGACTCCGGCCTTTCCAGAACGCCCTCAGAAGTGCCGGGTTTGTGGTGGTTGAATTGACAGAGGCCCAAGAGCTGCCGGGTATTAGTCCTCACGCGGTTGTGGTTTCGGGCGTTGATGAGAATTTCATGGGAATGTCTATGGCGGGAGATACCCCCGTCATAAACGCGGTGGGGCGAACTCCGGAGGAAGTAGTGAAAGAAGTGAGGCGGTCTCTAGGACCGCGAGAGTAACGTCGTCTGGGGTGGCCCCGATCTTCCTGTGGGAAATCCTGCGCAAGAGCACGTCCGCCTTGAGGATTCCACTGGTTATGACCTGGGCCATCTTCATGACAAGGCTTAGCCTGGTGTTCTGCAGGACTGCGTACTCCATGAATCCGCCTATGTTCACAATACCTGCGATGTGGAGGTCACCCACCGGGGGGAGTTTCTTGCGAACTCCCAAGCCCGGCTTCAAAGCACCCTGCCTGACCATTACGCTCCCGACCTCGCGGCTAGTGCCCAGGCATGCATCAACTGCAACCGTGATTGTCCCGGGAACCGTCATGCTAGAGTGCAGGGCTTGGAGGTTCTCTGCGTGGACCGGGGAATCAAGGGTGCCCAGAAGATGCCCCTGAAAACCCGCATTTAGAAGCATGGTCCCCGTGAGGGGACCAAGGGAGTCACCTGTGGACCGATCCGTGCCTACGCAGACCGCAGTCAAAGGAAGGCTGTGGCCCATCTCTGCGGCACAGTTGAGAATGGCTAAGGCCACTTGGCGGGACGCATCATAAGATCCCACAGCAATAGCATGATGTGGTAAGGTCAAGACCCCTGGTAAAGAATATGCGCAAATAGGCTGTGGATGATTCGCTACTTAGCAGG
This sequence comes from Bacillota bacterium, assembly GCA_040771825.1. Taxonomy (GTDB): domain Bacteria; phylum Bacillota; class Sulfobacillia; order Fermentithermobacillales; family Fermentithermobacillaceae; genus JAXGZG01. Next base: position 237,543 of record JAXGZG010000002.1, read on the forward strand.
ATTCTCCCCGTTGGCCTTTCCCGAGGCCAAGCCCCGCTTCTGAGACTGGGTGACGCTAGTCTTGCCGCTCAGGAATGCCCCTTCGGCCACCACAAGCATTGTCGAGGATATATCTCCACAGACCCTAGCCGACGACAAAAGCTCGAGTCTCCCGGAACACTGTATGTCTCCGTTGACGCTCCCTGCGATAGTCACATCGTGAGCCTTTACGCCGGCGTTGACCGAGGCCCCATCGCCTATTGACACGTCTCCTTGACAATCGATATCCCCTTCGACACTGCCCTCAATCCGCAGACTGCCCTTGGACTTGATAGAACCAATGATCTCCATGCCTTTTCCAACAAGGCTCTCAAATGGGCCGCCTTTCGGCCCTGTCTCAGATCTTGCGAACATAAGACTTCCCCCTGTCCTAGGGTAGAAAATCCCGTGGGTCGACCTTCTGGCCGTCAACGTGGACTTCGTAATGGAGATGCGGACCGGTAGCCGTGCCCGACTGGCCAACGTCGGCGATGCGTTCGCCCCTTTGAACCTCCTGCCCGCTGCGCACCCGAAGCCGGGAACAATGAGCATAGAGAGTCTCGAATCCGAAACCGTGCCTGATGGCTACTGTGTAGCCATACCCTGACTTGTAACCGGCAAACGTAACAACACCATCAGCAGGGGCGATGATTCCTTGGCCGTAGGATGCGGCTATGTCCACCGCGTGGTGGATCTCCCGCCTACCTGTGACCGGGTGCCGGCGGGGCCCAAAACCTGAACTGATCCTTCCCAAAACAGGCCATTCCTTGGGTCTGGCCCTAGAGTAGGCCACCAACCTAGACGCCTTTTCCAGAAGGTCCGAAACTCCCGCATCCACCTGGTTCAGGCGCTCATCCAGGCTTTGGGTGACTGTTGCGACTGTTTCGAGGGCGCTGCCCATGTCTTTGGCGGCAGACAGTCTTCTGTCCCTGCCACCGTCTCTAGACAAGAGAAGGGTTCTAGTCCTGTCGGCGGCCGATGCCACGCTTGCATCCGCAGAGTAGCTCTGGGGGATCAGTCCCTCGTTGATCAGCATGTCTCTTATCTGTGCTTCGGTGACTTCGGCTTCCCTGAGGCGGCTAGAGAGGACCTGGCATTCTTCTTGAAGGGCCAATATCTCTTGCCTTTGGGATTCTGCCACGTCTCGCATGTATCGCAGTTCAGCCAATTCGCTCCTGCTAGATCTATAGGACCAGAAGAAAAGGGCCAGAGTCATAACGGTCAAGGCAGTCAGCCAGACCATTGCCCTGGCTGCCAGGAGGCTGACCCCTAAGGAACGGCTTTGGCCGTGGGAAGGAACCCAAAACAAAGTATAAGAACGTTCCAGTGGACGGACCCCTGGAGTCTTGGAGACATATTTCGACCGCCACTTGGGCAGAAGAGTACCCATACATACACCGCCGAATACCGAGATTCAACAAGATCTTGGTGCTTGTCCGGGTTACTTCTCCCAAAAGGAGCCAGATTCCTTCAACCCCAAGAGCATTATCGGTAAATTCTTGGAACCCGGGAGGAGATGCCTGTGAGAACCTCATGGGCAATGGTCATGCTTTTCTCGGCAATCTCGTCTACAGTTATCGTCTCGTGACCATCCGTGCCAATAAGAGTCACCAAGTCTCCTTGCTCCACCGGGAGATCCCCCACATCGACCATGACCTGGTCCATACACACCCTTCCTGCGATGGGAAGCCTCTGCCCCTTAATCAAGACTGAGCCAGAATTGGACAAAAGCCGCGGATAACCGTCAGCATAACCGATGGGCAACGTCGCGATGGTGGTTGCCGCCGTGGGTGCGTAGGTCTGGCCATACCCTATTGGGCTGCCCTCCCGGACTCTTTTGACGTGGGATATTCGCGAATACAGGGACAACACCGGCCTGAGGGTGCCGGTAGCGATAAGGCTTTGGGCCGGGTAAGAACCGTAAAGCATGATCCCTGGCCTCACCAGGTCCATGTGAGCCTGGGGGAACAAGTAGACTGCCGCCGAGTTGGCCGCATGATAGTACCGCGGTCGGAGACCGGAGGCCTCTACCTGGGCCTTGCCCCTCATGAAGTTCTGAAGTTGACCCGTTGTGGACCCTTGGTCAGTATCAGCGGATGACAGGTGAGTGAAGACTCCTTCCAGGGAGATATCCCGGGAGTCTCTCACGAGTCTTAGGGCTTCATCTAGGGAATTGCCCTGGCTGAATCCTATCCTCCCCATGCCTGTGTCAATTTTGAGATGGACGGAGACCTTGGCGCCCAACTTGGCGCCTGCGGCCTGAGCGGCCCGAATATCCTGGGGACTGGCCACCGTAAGCGATACTCCCTTGGCGCCCAGCTCCAGGGCCGCCTCCTGGATGGCGGGGCCCAGCAAGAGGATGGGGGTTCGGATGTCAGCCTCTCTTAGTTCAAGAGCCTCTTGGGGGGTTGCCACAGCAAAGCCCATCACCCTCGGGCTAGAAAGTGCGGCTCTGGAGACCTCAATAGCCCCGATGCCATAGGCGTCGGCTTTGACCACAGCCACTATGCTTGTGGGGGGCGGAGCCAACCGGGCCACAGTCTCTAAGTTGTGCGTGAACGCACCCAGGTCAATTTGGGCCCATGTCTGCCTTAGCAGCTGATTCATAGGAATGCCTCCTGCGCTATCTTCCCTGCATTGTTTCACGTGAAACAATACCGCGGCTCACCCTGGCTAGGCGTGTGACACTCTCTGGATGGTCTCAACAAGCCGCTCAAGATCCTCCTCGCCATAGAAGGAAATCTCTATTGTGCCCTTTGCGCCTAAGCATTTCACTTGTACAGGGCTGCCCAAGGCAGCTGTAAGGATCTCCTCGGCATCCTTTCGGCGAGTCCCAACAGAACGCTGCTTCCGAATGGCAGCACGTCTGCCCTCACTGGCTACAGCTTCCTCCGTCTTTCGCACCGAAAGCCCGCGAGTCACAATTGTCCTTGCCATCTTAATCTGAGCCTCTCGGCCAAGCCCCAGCAAAGCACGGCCGTGCCCTCCCGAGATCCTACCATCAGAGACAAAATCTCTTACCTCTGGCTCAAGGTTCAAAAGGCGCAAGGTATTGGCGACGTCCGGGCGGCTCTTGCCAACCCGCTTGGCCACTTCCTCCTGAGTGAGACCAAACTCGTCTACAAGACGCCGAAACGCAACCGCCTGCTCAATGGGCCCCAGATCTTCCCGCTGCAGATTCTCTACCAGAGACACTTCCATGGCTTCTCTGTCGTCCATCTCCCTCAGGACAACAGGCACTTCCTGCAACCCTGCCTGAACGGCAGCCCGGAGGCGCCTTTCCCCGGCCACCAGCCTGTAGCCATCGCCTATACGCCTTACGATAAGCGGCTGGATCACTCCGTGTTCCTTGAGAGAAGCGGCCAATTCGTCGATTTTGGCCTCGTCAAAAGTCTGCCTCGGCTGGTTGGGGTCAGCCGCGATGGCCGTGGGGTTCACCCGAAGCACTTCACCTCCGGACTCTTCCTTCATGACCGGTATGAGTGCCTCTATTCCTCTACCTAAACTCTTCCTCGTCACGCTGCAGAACCTCCTCAGCCAGCTCCTGATAGACCTCAGCGCCTCTAGACCTGGGGTCGTATATCGTGATCGGCTTTCCGTGGGATGGCGCTTCAGACAGCCTCACGTTCCTGGGCACAACGCTCCTGTACACTTTCTCCCGGAAGTACTTCTTGACATCGTCCGCAACCTGCATTGAAAGGTTTGTCCTACCGTCGAACATGGTCAAGAGCACGCCCTCAAGCTCCAGAGACGAGTTCAGCCTGCCCCTGACCAACTTAATAACGTTAAGAAGCTGGCTTAGCCCCTCCAACGCATAGTACTCGCACTGAATGGGGATCAGCACCGAGTCAGCTGCGGTGAGAGCATTGACCGTAAGGAGACCCAAAGACGGAGGACAGTCTATGAAAGTGTAGTCGTAGTTATCTCTAAGCCTTGCTACGATTTTCTTGAGACGCGATTCCCGCTCCGGCATACTCACTAGCTCTATGTCGGCCCCGGCTAGATCCAAAGAAGACGGCAGCACCCAAAGACCTCGGAATGGCGTTGCCCGAAGAGCTTTGATTGGGTCAACAGCCCTAACCAGACAATCGTAGAGGTACGGACCGTTGCCGCGCCGATCAACCCCCACCCCGCTAGAGGCGTTCCCCTGAGGGTCTAGGTCCACAAGCAATACTGAACGTCCTAGGTCTCCCAAGCACGCGGCTAAATTGATGGCAGTGGTAGTCTTGCCCACTCCGCCTTTTTGATTTGCGATAGCTATAACTTTTGACATGCCCTCACAGCCAGTTTAGATGTCGGAGATAGTCACCTTCACACGAAATTCCCACGTATCCTGGATGTTGTCTTCTTCGCAAGTAGCTTTCAGTCCTGCTTTTTGCATCTCCCTAACCACGCTGCGCAAAGCATTCTGGTAAATGCGGGGGTCCTTAACTACGCCTCGCTGGGACCGCTTTCCCGTCCTCCTACCGCCCTCTGCCAAAATACCGCACATAGCCTCAACCTCGCCTGCCGATAATCGCGATTTAAGGCATCTTCTGAACACGTTCATCTGCTTGTCCAGATCCGTGACTTTGAGAAGGGCCCGAGCGTGGCGCTCACCAATATGCCCCTTCCGTAGGCTTTCCAGAATCTCGCCTGGAAGGTTCAAAAGCCGCAACTTGTTGGCTACAGTGGGCTGCACTTTGCCGCACCTTACGGCAATCTCCTGCTGGGTCAAGCCGTGCTCCCGGTTGAGCTCCCGAACAATCTCTGCTTCTTCAACAGCGTTGAGATCCCTCCTGTGCCCCGCTTCGTGAAGACGCAGAAGGAGTGCGTCCACATCGCTAAACTCTGACAAGGACACGCTGATAGTAGCCTGTCCCCGTTTTTTTGCGGCTAAGAATTCAGCATCCCCCGCTATGAGCTCGTACCGGCTGCCTAGGGGCCGTACAAGGATAGGCGCCCTGACGCCTCTAGCCAAATCTTTCAGTAGTCTTCTGCTTACGGCCCCAGTTCCGCCTGGAACACAGGCCCCCGGTCTCATGTCTATTAGCTCGGCGGGTATCAGGCACGTGACAAACTTGTCCAATAGTGCGCCTATGGACACTCTCTCACCCCCCGCCACGACTTTCTCGTTTCAGGAAGATTATTCCTCTTAACCCAGAAGATTTCGCAGTCAGAATAAAGGTCTCTTGCGAATGCTGGAAAACCGCCTAGGAAACCCAGTATCCACGCTTTTGACCTTTCGGTATACCCCAAGTATCCGCCTGCCCAATCCAGACGGAAGCGAATACCTCACTATATCCCACAACCCCATGCCTACCTCGTTCACGGAAGGCACCTGGGCCACTATATCCTCCTGCTCGGGCCCCAACCATAGAACCAGGGTGCCGCCCACCTTAACAAAGGGCGACGCCAGTTCGAGTGCTACCGAAGGCATTGCCATGGCGCGAGAAACCGCAGCATCGTAGACCTCCGAGAACTCGGGAGCACCCCCGATGTCCTCTGCCCTCGCCTGAATCACATGAACCCCGGACAAGGCGCCTTGAGAGGCGAACCCACGCATGAAGTCACACGCGCCCTCCCTGGAGTCTAGGAGCGTTACCTCACAATCGGGCATCCCAAACCTCAAGGCAAGACCCGGCCAACCGTTGCCGCTTCCAAGGTCAAGGGCTCTTTCGCATCCCAGAAGCGAAGCCACCTTCTCATAAGAAAAAGAGTCCGCAAGGAGTTTGGCGGCGATTAGCTCTGGCTCCCCAAAACCTACCACGCGGCGGCCGGCCCAGCTGTAGTAGAAGTCGAGCCACTCTTTCACACCCTCCAGGGCAATCTTTGTGACCGTCAACCCCATGGCATTGACAGAACCGACGAAAGCCAGCATTCCCCTGGACACCAAGACTTCCCGCTCTTGCTCAATCTCCTTCACCGGCTCGCCCCTCCCCCCCCGCCTCCAAGATACGCCAAAAGGACAAGTATATCGGCAGGCGAGACACCTATCTCCGCGGCTCTCCCTAGCGTTGATGGGCCGTGGTTGGCTATCTTATCTCGCGCCTCTCTGGAAAGACTTGGAATACGGTCCAGGTCCAGACCCGGGGGAATCCTCTTCCCCAAGTACCGTTTCAGTCTGGCGGCCTCCCTCTCCTGTCGCCCGATGAAGCCGGCGTACCTGGCTTCTATCTCAATCTCGGCAAAAACCGCTGAAGGCAGCGTCAAAAGCTCCGGGATCCTGCCGGCAAAATCACCCAAGCTATACTTGGGGTTCCTTAGCAGATCCCTGACAGGCTGCCCTGAAACCTTCTCGTCTAGAAGCGCTCTACCCTTCCTGAGGTACCCCGTCTTAGACTGAAAACGCGCCCACCGTTCGTGGCTCACCAGTCCGATGCGCCTCCCAAGGGGCGTTAGCCTGGAATCAGCATTGGACTGGCGCAAGAGCAGCCTATACTCGGCCCGAGACGTTAGTATCCTGTAGGGCTCCTCAATGTGTGTGCTAACGATGTCATCAATCATCACGCCGATATACGCTTGGTCCCTGCCCAAAACGATCTGTTCCCGCCCCGTAAGATATCTCGCAGCGTTTATCCCTGCCAAAAGCCCCTGGGCAGCAGCTTCTTCGTAACCCGAAGTGCCGTTGATTTGGCCGGCGGTGTAAAGGCCCGGGATGGCTTTCACCTCTAAGGTGGGTCTCAATTCCGAAGGCATCAGGTGATCGTACTCAATGGCATATCCCGGGCGAGTGATCTCGGCCTCGCCCATCCCCGGTAGGCTTCGGACCACGGTGTACTGCACGTCCACAGGCAGACTCGTGGAAAGTCCCAAGAGATATACCTCGTCGGCTTCGTTGCACTCCATCTCAAGGTAGATTTGGTGACGCTCCCGCTTGGGAAACCTCATGACCTTATCTTCTATAGACGGGCAGTATCTGGGCCCCATGCCTTGGATGGTGCCATCGAAAAGCGGTGCCCGCCAGGCATTATCCCGAATGATCCGGTGAGTCTCTTCGTTGGTGTATGTGGAGTAGCAGACATCTTGTTCCCATATACGCGGTTCTGACATGAAGGAAAACGCATAGGGACGGTCGGTCCCTTTTTCCGCCTTTAGCCGATCCCAGTTGATGCTGCCCTTTTTGATCCTAGGCGAAGTCCCTGTCTTGAACCGTCCAAGTGTCAGGCCGAGACGACTTAGGCAGGCCGACAACCCATGGGCAGAGGGTTCGCCTAACGGCCCAGACTCCAGGATTTCCTCTCCCACAATAATGCGGCTCTCCAGATACACCCCGGTGCAGAGAATGACGGCCCTAGCTCGAATCACGGCCCCGCCGGTAAGCCGCACCCCTTCTGCCCTGCCATTTATGTCTAGGATCACTTCCTCGGCATTGCCCCCTAGGATCTTGACTCCGGCCCGAGAAAGCGCCTTTTGCATGTGTCGCCGATAGACCTCTTTGTCCACTTGAGCCCGAAGAGATTGTACGGCCGGACCCTTTGACTGGTTAAGCACTCGCAGAGACAGCGTAGCTTCGTCGCAGGCAAGGGCCATTTCCCCTCCAAGGGCGTCGATCTCCGAGACCATCTGCGCCTTACCCGGGCCTCCTATAGATGGGTTACATGGCATTCCTGCTACGTTAGTGGGGTTTAGAGTCACAATTGCCGTTGACAAGCCAAGATGGGTTGTGGCCAGGCTGGCTTCAACCGCCGCGTGACCGCTTCCCACCACCACAACATCCAACCAGCCATGGCTCAAGGGCTACACTCCTTACTTACCCACACAGAACCTGCTGAAGACCCGATCCAAAGTAGCCTCAACGGCGTTGGTCCCGGTAAGCTCGCCTAAAGCCCTCATGGCTTCTTCTAAAGCGAAAGCCACTACATCCTGGGGCCACCCAAGGGTCAGGTCTTCTAGACCCGTCCCTAAACAGAAAGCAGCCCTACGGATACAGTCCACCTGCCTTGCGGAGCCAGGAACCACAGATTCCGAAGCCTCAGGGGATGGAAACCACCTAAGCACCTTATCTCGGAGTTCCTGTAGCCCTTCCCCGGTGAGACTGGACGCACGCACCCACGACTCCCCTGCCAAAGACCGGGCAGCCTCAGGGGAAATCCGTCCCTTGCCTGCATCTATCTTATTGATCACCAGGACAAGACGGCGATCTCTCCATTTGCCGAGCCACATTTCATCCTCTGCCGAAAGCCCCTTTGTATCGTCGACTACGTAGAGGATAACCTCTGACGATGATGCGGCTGACTCTGCCCGCTCCACGCCCATGGCCTCAACTACCTCGGTGGTCTCCCGAAGTCCGGCAGTATCAAGAAGTACCACCGGCACGCCCGCCCACTCAGTTCTCTCCCGAAGCACGTCTCGAGTGGTGCCCGGCAGCTCGGTCACAATAGCGCGGTCTTCTGACAAGAAAGCGTTGAACAGAGATGACTTGCCCACATTGGGCCTGCCAACCAGGCAGATCTCTATGCCTCCAGTCAGCGCCAGGCCTAACGGGGCCCTGGCCAAAAACTCCAGAAGATCCTGGTGGAGGCTTTCTACCAAACGCTTAACCTCGTCCGTATCGTCCTCCACGTCTTCAGGAAAATCCGAGGAGCCGTGGATCCCAGCCAAAACCTCCAACAAGCGATCTTCCCACAAGGCCACAAGGGAAGAAAGCTCCCCCCTTAGTCTCTTGCCGGCGTACTTGAGGGCGGTTTCGGAGGTTGCGGTGATCACTTCTGCCACTGCTTCGGCCTCATCTAGACTAATCCTTCCAGAAAGGTACGCCCTCCGGGTAAACTCCCCGGGCATGGCGGGCCTAGCCCCACAACGAAGCACCTCGGCCAGAACTTTTTCGCTAACAAGCCTTCCCCCGTGACACTGAATCTCCACTGTATCCTGGCCGGTGTAGGACCTGGGTCCACGCATCACCATAACCACAGCCTCATCCACAAGACTGCCATCGGCGGCAAGCACATCTCCGAGGGCGATAGACCAGGTGCCCATGTCGCCTACGTACCCGCCCCGGCGAAGTTTTACAACCCGCCGGGCGATATCAAAAGCGTCAGGACCACTAACTCTGATGGCAGCTATGCCTCCGGTCCCCAAAGGTGTAGATATGGCCGCAATGGTATCCTCTTCCGTCACCCTGTCCGGAGTGCTCACTTTTTCACCTCGCCCGACACACAAAAGCCCCGGAAAACCCGGGGCCCAATACGCTGCATACGCCAAAGCCCGCCTTTATTCTGGGTCTTCCTCTCGGTCTAAGTGCGTCTTTTCCAAAAGCGTCACCACAACGCGGCGAAAAGGCTCCTGGCCTTCACTGTGGGTGGCAATGTCCGGTTCATCTTGAAGAGTCACGTGAACCACCCTCCGGTCCCGAGCATCCATCGGTTCCATGACTACCCTCTTGCCCATGCGCCTGACGCGCCTAGCTGTACTCTTGGCCCAACCGGCAAGCTCGCGCTCCCGGCGCTTCCTATACCCGGCGGCATCAACAAACACCCGCTTAACTGGGCCACGCCCGTTGCCGCTTGCTATGCTGGCCAAGAACTCCAGGGATTTGAGAGTCTCTCCACGCCTACCAATGAGGATGCCCATGTTTTCGCCCACAACGTTCAGGGTAACCGCATCTTTTGCGGTTAGAGTCTCAATGGACGCCTCGATACCCATTCTTTCCGCTACCCCAGACACGAATTCCTTTGCAAGTTCAGTTCTAGTTTTCTTCAGTGTCACTCTGACCTTGGCGTCCCTGCCCCCCAGAAGGCCTAAAAACCCCCGGGAAGCCTCCGCAAGGACCTCTACTGTAACCTCGTCCGCACCAACCCCAAGGTCCATAATCGCACTATCCAAGGCCTCTTGGACGGTGCGTCCTGTCTTTTCTACGCTATTCTTGACGCTCTTCATTTGGAAGCGGCTCCTTCAGGAGTTGCGGGATAACGCGGCACTACTAGGCGCTCCAGCAACCCTACCAAGTTAGCTGTAATAATGTATACCGAGACCGCCGTAGAGTACCTGAAGGCAAAGAACGCCATCATCCCCAACATTAGTATTATCATGACGTTCTGATTTCCGGCCTGTTGCTGGCCGGAGCTCATGGACGGCGAGAACCGCATGGCCAGGTAGGTGCTTAGGATGGCTGCCAACACCAGGGGCAATGTGCCGGGCTTTCCCAGCTCAAGGCCTAGGAACGTTGCGGTCTTCAGAACCGGGTGGGCATCTAGGGACTTTATCATGGCGATGAGGATGGGGAACTGGATGGCCAAGCCGAGACAGCTGGAAAACGGGCTCACCTTGTGTTTCCGGTATAATTCCATAATCTCCATGTTCAGCCTATCGGGGTCATCCTTGTACTTCTTCTGAAGTTTGGTCTGCTCTGGTCCGATGATGCTGAGGGCGTGGTTGGACCGAGCCTGCATGATGGTAAGAGGGAGCATGGCCAGGCGTACCACCACCGTCAGCCCCATAATCGCCACACCCCAGCTGCCGGTTACCCTATGCACGAAGTCTAATATCGCGATCATAGCGTTGGTTATGTATGACATTCCCCGAACCTCCTCGGCCTTGCGGGCCTTTCCCCTCGGGGGGGCGGCACAGGATCGTATCCTCCATAGGAGAAAGGATTGCATCGCAAGAGGCGCCACACGGCCAAGAGAAGACCCTTCATGGGCCCGTGGACTATTATGGCCTGCCTTGCGTATTGGGAGCATGTGGGATAGTACCTGCATGTCGGTCCCTTTAAGGGTGAAATGTAAGTCTGGTATATGCCTATGAGGAAGAGCAGGCACTTCTCAGCCATTTAGGAGTCCCATCCTCTTCAGCAGGTTCCTCATTGATTCCAACAATTCCCTAAAAGTGCTGTCAACGGAACCCCGCCTGACTATGAAAACCACCTGGCCCTCTTTGGCCAGGTTTGGGAGGAAAAAGCGAAACGCTTCCTTCACCCTTCGCTTGAGCTTGTTGCGTACATGAGCCTTGCCAAGCCTTTTCGAGACACTGACGCCAAGCTTCATGCCAGGCTCTCCGGAAAGGTAATACAATACCAGATACCGGTTGCCTGCGGAACGGCCTTCCTCGTATACTCTACGATACGATGGCGCAGGTATCCTTCCTGATACCAAGAAAAAGCCCCATTTCCCTGTACCTAACCGAACACATCTAAACAGTAAGTGTCTTTCTACCTCTAGAGCGACGGCGAGTGATTATCTTTCTTCCGCCTCTGGTCGACATTCGGGCCAAGAAACCGTGGGTGCGCAGTCTCTTGCGGCGTTTTGGCTGATATGTTCGCTTCATGGGCTGTTCTCCTCCTAATGACTTCTGGAACTTAACCCCAGGAGTCCAAGGCATTATATCTTAGCACTAATTCAGTGTCAATAAACCGCTCTTACCCAGGGATTCCCTTGTCCCAAGACCACATCCGCCGGCGCTTTCCGTACACTAGTTCCGTTGTCTACCAACCTGACCCCTGGTATAGTTTTCACCGAAAGGGACACGGGGCACAAGAGGCAAACAGTATCAAAACCCGCCTCTCTTTGGAGTTTATCCACATCTGTTGATAAGTGTGTGTATAACCTGTGAGTTTTCTATACGGCGGTTGCTAGGTTCCGACTCCAGGCCTATGACGGAATTCCTAGAGGAGCAGACCCACAGACAGGAGTTCGGCGCTTATGCATAGATGCATAACCAGTTGACATGGACATGAAACGGTGGTTTTGTGAATGACAAAGACTCTGGAAGAATACTGGGCCGCCGCCCTGAAAATAGCATCTGGGCGGCTAGCGGGTCCTAGCCTAAACTGGCTTAAGGACACAAGGCCCCAAAGCCTTCAGGACAACATATTGACCATTTCTCTGCCGAGCGAATTTGCCAAGAACTGGATAGAGTCGCATTACCGGGAGGAACTTCAAAGCTCTTGGCGGGAAGCCTACGGGAGAACGTCTGACATCAGGTTCGCCGTGTCCGTCCAAGAAAAGGCTGTCCCCGGAGCGCTTTTCCCCATGGACGCTCACATGGCCCCTATTCGCAAGAAGAAGCCGGCAGAAGACATTTCCCAGTATATAAAGGGACTAAACCCCCGCTACAGTTTTGAGAACTTCATTGTGGGAGCATCAAACCGGTTTGCTCACGCCGCGGCGTACGCTGTCTCGGAGAATCCGGCCAAAACATACAACCCCTTGTTCCTTTACGGAGGCGTGGGGCTGGGGAAGACCCACCTGATGCAAGCCATCGCACACTACGTCCTAGCTCATCACCAGAATATGCGCGTCTCGTACGTATCCTCGGAGACTTTCACCAACGAGCTGATTTTGGCTATTCAGGAAGGAAACACCCAGGACTTTAGGAACCGCTACCGCGGCGTGGACCTTCTTCTCATCGACGACATCCAGTTCGTGGCCGGCAAAGACGCCACTCAGGAGGAGTTTTTCCATACCTTCGATGCTCTTCATCAGGCCTCGAAACAGATTGTCATCTCATCAGATCGCCCTCCCAAAGAGATCGCAACTCTCGAGGACCGCCTTCGCACGCGCTTCGAGTGGGGGCTCATCTGCGATATCCAGGCCCCCGACATCGAGACAAGGATGGCCATCTTGCGAAAAAAGGCGGAGATCGAGGGACGGGACGTGCCTATAGAGGTGTGCCAGTACATAGCCGAACGCATACCGTCCAATATACGGGAGCTGGAGGGGGCCCTCATTCGCGTACTTGCTTTCACTTCCCTCCAGCGCAAGGAAGTAACCCTTGACGTCACCAAAGAAGTGCTTCGAGACCTATTGCCAGACAGAAGACAAGTGCCCATTACCGTGGACGCCATCAAGAAGGTCGTGGCGGCCTACTACAATGTGGAAATTTCGGACTTCACAACGAAAAGGCGTACCAGAAACGTGGCGTATCCCAGACAAGTAGCCATGTACCTCTGCCGTACCCTGACTGACTCGTCGCTCCCCCGGATTGGAGAGCAGTTCGGCGGCCGGGACCATACTACCGTTCTCCACGCTTTCGACAAGCTCGACTCCCAACGCAAGGAAGATCCGGCTTTGGATCAGACGCTGGAAGAACTCGCGAAAAGGATCCGGGAGGGATAGCCCACTTGTGTACAAGTCTGTGGATGGCCATGTGTGCCGCTAGGGCGGAGTTGTTGAGAACCTGTGTGTAAGATCCCCCGGGTCCAAAACCCGGCTACGTTACCCACAGTCATCCACAGGGCGTCCACAACTGGCTAACAGGGAAGGAACTTCCGTTTTGCTGGTAGAACTATAGCTTATTAACAAGTTGACAGACCCTACTACTACTACGGTTTTAGATAATCCACAGAGAAGAATTAGTATAGAAGCAAAAAGTGCCCGTCCTTAGCGACAAAAAGGGGGAGACTAGGACATGAAGGCGACCATTCAAAAAGATAGCCTATCTTGGCTAGTGCAAACCGCTTCGCGGCCCATTCCATCCAGAACCACCATGCCGTCTATCAAGGGCTGCCTAATCGAGGCCCTGTCGGACCGCTTAGTGTTTTCAGGCACTAACCTTGACTGGGGCGTTAGGGTATCTGCCCCGGCCCAAGTGGAGGCATCTGGTCCGCTGGTTGTCTCCTCAAAGATCCTTGAGGATGTGGTAAGAACGATTTCCACGCCTGATGTAACGCTTTCGCTCGATGAGTCCGCTTGGGCTCTCACCATCAGGACCGGGGGATCCGAGATGGTCCTGAACGCGGTGCCTGCCGATGATTTTCCTCGTTGGCCTGAAGCTAAGAACGGCCAAAGGGTGACGGTCAAAACAGACGTCTTCAGAGACGTGGTCAAAGTGGGAGCAACTTGCGCCGTGGCCAATCCCGCCAGGCCTTTGTGGGGCGCGTGTCTCTTGGAGTTTTTCGACAATTCGTTGGCTATCGTGAGCACAGACCAGTTCGCCCTTTCCAGGGCTCGGTGCGAAGTTGACGCCAAGGATGCCAAGGCCATCATGGCCGCTAACATACTGCAAGACATCGCCCGTCTTTCTGACACAGAAAACGACGGTGAGATTGAGATCATCGTGGCTGAGAACCACATCTACTTCACGACCAAGTCCATGTCGTGCTTCTCGCGCCTCATCGACGGTCAGTACTATCCCTATGAGCAAGTAATCCGCAAGACCTTTTCATCGACCGCGCGGGTTCCCACTGAGGCTCTTCTGAGAGCGTCTTCTCGCGCTGCTATCGTGGCCAGCGAAGAGGATAAGGCCATGAGACTCATAATCAACAGAGAGTCAGGTATTCTCACAGTGAGATCGGGCTCTGCAGAAAAGGGACGGATGGAAGAAAGCGTTCCTGCGATCCTGACCGGCGATGATGTGGAAATATGGGTTCAGCATCGCTACATGCTCCAGGCTTTGGGCAAGATCCAAACTGCAGATACTTTCATAGGAGTATCGGGCCAAGTAAGCCCCATGAAACTAGAGCCCGTAGAGGAAGGAGACGGTAAGTCCCCTGTAGAATCGACATTTGTGGTTATGCCTATGTCTAGCCCAAAGGGGACCTTCTAGAGCGTGACCTTACTTCTCTTGTATCTTCAAGATTTCCGCAACTACGCGCACCTGGAGTTAGAACTGGCTCCCGGTGTGTCTCTCTTTTTCGGGAAGAACGCTCAAGGGAAGACCAATCTCTTGGAGGCATGTTACTACCTATCGACTCTATCTTCGCCAAGGATTGAAAGGGAAGCCGACCTCGGGCGCTGGGGTACCCAGGCTTTTTCTGTGGGCGGCCGGCTGAGCCGGGACGGGGAAGACCCCCTTTACATCAAGATTGAGACCACCCTAAGCCCGTATCTCAGACGGCGGATTCGTGTCCATGACCAGCCGGCGAAAAGAGGGGACTTGGTCAGAATCTTTCCCTGTGTCTACTTTTCTCCTGACGATCTCTATACCGTAAAAAAAGGTTCTTCCCTCCGCCGAAAATACCTTGACACGCTCTTGGACAGAGTCGACCCAGGCTACTCAAAGGATCTTTCACGGTACGAGGATACCGTCGCCAGGAGAAACGCGGTTCTCAAGAAGGCATCTTACGACTCCATGTGGAAGAAGACTTTGGAAAGTCTCGACGAACTGTTCCTAGCCACAGGGACGTCGGTTTTGGCTCGCCGGATGGCTCTTATGGGTGATTTGGCTAGACACATCACTGACACATACCGGTTCGTCTCCCTTGAGGAGTGTGAAGTGGATTACGCGTCGTCTCTAGGGGCGCTAGATGACCATAGAGACCAGATAATGGATCTCTTCAGGTCACGCCTGGCAGAGGTTAGAGGACAAGAGCGGGCACGGGGGGTTACTCTCATAGGTCCCCACCGCGATGACCTGGTTGTCTCGTTGGTCGGAAAACCTGTGAGGTATTTCGGATCCCAAGGACAGCAGCGAAGTGTGGCTTTGGCTCTCCGCATGGCCGAAGCCAAACTTTTGGAACAAGCTTTTGGGCGAAAACCCGCTCTCCTTTTGGACGATGTGTTTTCCGAACTTGACGAGAGTAGAAGGCACAAGGTGATTTCCCTGCGAGAGTTCGGGCACCAGATTCTCCTTACTTCAACTGACCCGGTCTCGTACAGAGGCTACGAGTTTCAAATGTACCGCGTTGGCCACGACACTGTGGCGCCTCTTGGGCGCTCTTAATCTTGGAGGGGAGTCTCTGCATGCCGTATCCGGTCAATCTCGACAGTGTCTTGGAAAAGACCTTGGACAATCTTGGGCTCTTCCAGAAGGCCAGAAAGTACCAGGTATTTGCTCTCTGGCCGCGGCTCGTGGGAAAACTCTCCAAGCATGCCCAACCTAGACGCACAGATGGAGATGTCTTGTACGTGGCCACTTCGTCTTCGGTTTGGTCGCAAGAACTTTCGTATATGAGTCAAGACATATTGACGAGAATCAACAGGGCCTTAGGAGGCGAGTATTTCCGGGAAATTCGCTTCTCGGAGAACCTTTGGAGGTCCGCTGCAAGGAAAATCCGCCCCGGCGGAATTGAGGTAGACGCGTTCAAGAAATCGCTCCTAATCTCAAGAGGAGCACGGAACGGGCGGAGCCGCAGTCTGTGCCAGACGGATTTGGACGTCGTCCTGCAGTCGTTCAAGAGGGCTATGGATATGCGCAAGGAAGCGTTGCTGGCCAAGGGATTCGTCTCTTGTAGGGAGTGCGGGTGTCTCTATCCTGTGTCCAAGAAGGAATGCCCTTTCTGCAAGACCCGCAAGGAATTGTCAGGCTACAACCGTGTAATAGCTATTCTGGAGGAACGGCCGGAGATACCCAATGATGAGGTGTGCAGGGTGTGTGGGGTGAGGGACACCTGGGTGGCCGAGAGGGCCAAACACGAACTGGAGTCCCGGTGGGTGACTATCATCGGTTCGCGTCTTGCTCGCATCACAAGGAAAGAAGCCCGTGGGCCGGAAACAGTGGAGTACTTGAGGAAACTGGCCTCACTCCGTTCGGGCATGAGAGCCCGGGACATGAGCCCAAAAGATTTGGAAAGGGTATTGGGCAAGCGCCTTGCCATCCTCATCCCAAAAGGATGATCCAATGCCTTGACACTAGTGCACGTTACAGGCGGCCAGGTTATTGAAGCGTCCAGCATCATTTTGGCCATAGACTGGGGTTTCGGTAAGGATTCACCTGATAACCGCGAACTAGTAGCTTATGCTCGCGCTCACGGCTTTCTGGTTGACAAGGGCTTCGGCCCCGGGGTACTAATTGTGACTTCGGACAAGGTGTACCTTTTGCCCGGGTCTCTTAGGAGTCTTATGCAAAGACTCAAGCAAACGTAAGTTCGCCCAGGTCACGGGGATATGCTAAGATGTTTGAGAGGTGGCTTTTTTGACGGAGAGTACCGGAATTCGAGAAGAATATGATGCGCACCAGATAAAAGTGCTGGAGGGCCTAGAGGCCGTCAGGCGCCGGCCCGGCATGTATATCGGTACCACCGCCATCCAGGGGCTGCACCACTGCCTCTATGAGGTGGTCGACAACAGCGTAGACGAGGCCCTTAACGGATACTGCACCCGGATCGACGTCGTCCTCTGGAAAGACGGGACGGCTTCGGTAGAGGACAACGGCCGGGGAATCCCCATTGGAATCCATCCGCAAGTTGGGTTGCCTGCTGTGGAGGTGGCTATGACTAGGCTACACGCAGGATCCAAGTTTGGAGGAGGGGCCTACAAGGTCTCAGGGGGCCTCCACGGAGTGGGAGTTTCAGCCGTTAACGCGCTCTCTAAGTTCATGGAGGTCACAGTCAAGATAGAAGGCGGTATCCACCAGATCCGCTTCGAGCGCGGCAAGACCGCCATGCCGTTGAAACGCATAGGGGATGCTACCGAGACTGGGACCAAAACCAGGTTTTTGCCTGACGACGAGATTTTTGAGGAACTCAACTTCAATTTCGACACGGTTTCGCTTCGTCTTCGGGAGCTTGCCTATCTCAACAAAGGGTTGGAGATCAACCTCTACGATGAGGCGCATGACAAGAAAGTCAGCTACAAGTTCAATGGGGGAATAACAGAATTCGTAGCAGCCCTCAATAAGAACAAGACTGTTCTCCATAAAAGCCCCATTACTGGATCGGCGACCAAAGACGACGTTGACATAGATTTCTCGTTCCAGTACAACGACGGCTACGCCGAAAACCTGTACTCTTTCGCCAACACCATTCGCACTACCGAGGGAGGGACCCATGAAGCCGGCTTCAAAGCGGCTCTTACCAGGGTCGTTAACGATGCCGCCAGAAAGGCCGGGGTCCTGAAGGCGGCTGATAACAACTTGTCTGGGGAGGACATACGCGAAGGAATAGTGGCGGTTCTCCACGTGAAAGTGCGAGATCCGCAATTTGAAGGCCAAACCAAGACCAAACTGGGCAACTCCGAGGTGGCCGGGATAGTCCAAGCCGCGGTCACTGAGATGCTCAACGCGTACTTCGAAGACAAGGTTCCCCTGGTAAAAACCATCGCCCAGAAGGCTATTCTGGCGGCAAGGGCCCGAGAGGCGGCGCGCCAGGCCAGAGAACTGACCAAAAGGAAAGGTGCCTTGGAGATCACTTCTCTTCCCGGCAAACTCACCGACTGTACAACAAGGGACCCTCGGGGAGCCGAGCTATTCTTGGTTGAGGGAGACTCGGCAGGCGGGTCGGCAAAACAGGGGAGAGACAGGCATTTTCAGGCCATATTGCCTCTGCGGGGCAAGATCCTCAATGTGGAGAAAGCCCGGCTCGACAAGGCCTTGGCCCACGAGGAAATACGTTCACTCATAACTGCCATAGGTACCGGCATAAGCGAGGACTTTGACATCTCCAAAGCCAGGTATCATAAGATAATCATCATGACTGACGCCGACGTTGACGGAAGCCACATTTGCACGCTTCTCCTGACGTTCTTCTTTAGGTATATGCCGGGTCTCATCGAACACGGGTTTCTGTATATCGCCCAGCCGCCTCTTTACCTGGTTAAGCGGGGGAGAGGCGAGCGATACTTCAATTCCGATGAGGAGCTAGAAGATTACCTCAGAAAGACCGGGCGTGAGGGCATCAGCATCCAACGATATAAGGGTCTAGGGGAGATGGACTACCACCAGCTGTGGGAGACAACCATGGATCCCGAGACACGGACACTTCGCCAAGTCAAGGTGCAAGACGCCATGGAGGCTGACGAGATTTTCACCATCCTCATGGGCGACAAGGTCGAACCCAGGAGAGAGTTTATCGAACAAAATGCGCACCTGGTCAAGAACCTTGACACCATAGCCTAGGAGGACCTCACATGGACAAAGATTCGGCAAGAGTCATAAGCACTCTCATAGAAGACGAGATGAAGCGCTCATACATCGATTATTCCATGAGTGTCATAGTATCTCGCGCCCTGCCCGATGTTCGGGACGGATTGAAACCGGTTCAGCGCAGGATCATCTACGCCATGGACGACCTGGCTTTGAGGCACGACAAGCCTCACAAGAAATCCGCAAGGATAGTCGGCGAAACCATGGGCAAGTATCACCCCCACGGCGAATCGGCCATTTACGACGCTTTGGTGAGGCTGGCCCAGCCTTTCAACATGCGGCACCCCTTGGTGGACGGGCACGGCAACTTTGGCTCGGTAGACGGAGACCCTGCGGCCGCCCAGCGATATACCGAAGCCAGGCTCACTAGCATCGCTGAAGAGCTTCTGGTGGATATAGACAAGGAGACAGTGGACTGGTCGCCTAACTTCGACGAAAGTCTCAAAGAACCTGTGGTGCTTCCGTCCAGGATACCTAACCTTCTCATAAACGGTTCAGCAGGAATCGCTGTGGGCATGGCCACCAACATTCCTCCCCACAACCTAGGCGAGGTAATCGATGCCCTGGAGGCCCTCATCGATAGGCCGGATCTCACTTCAATGGAACTGATCGAGTACATACAAGGCCCGGATTTTCCCACCGCCGGCCTTATCGTGGGCACCGAAGCTATCCGGTCCCTTTACAATACCGGCAGAGGTATTATGACTTTGCGGGCCAAGACCCGGATAGAGCAAGAGAAGAACGGCAGAGAGGTTATCTATGTAGACGAACTTCCCTACCAGGTCAACAAGTCGAGGCTTATAGAATCCATCGCCAATCTCGTTAGGGACAAGAAGATCCAGGGGATTACGGATCTCAGGGACGAGAGTGACAAGAAAGAGGGACTGCGCATTGTCATAGAGGTGCGCAGGGACGTAGAGGCGAGAGTAGTCCTGAACCAGCTCTTTAAGCACACTACCCTGCAGACGAGTTTTGGCGGAATAATGTTGGCCCTTGTTGACGGCAAGCCTCAGGTGCTTCAGCTCAAAGGGATGCTGTGGCATTACCTCATGCACCGCAAGGAAGTCATTACACGCAGAACCGCTTACGAACTGCGGAAGGCCGAGGAGCGCGCCCACATTCTGGCTGGGTTGGTCACAGCCCTAGATAATTTGGATGAAGTAATCAGCATAATCCGGTCTTCTCCTAACGGCAAGATAGCTTCAGAGAGGCTCATAGCTAGATTCGGCCTAGACGAAGTGCAGGCTAAAGCCATTCTGGATATGCGGCTTGAGCGGTTGACTGGGCTAGAGCGGGACAAAATCCTTGACGAACGCGCAGCGCTCCTGAAAGAGATCGAGTATCTTAGGGCGGTCCTCTCTTCTGAGAGGATGGTCATGGGTATCGTCAAGAAGGAACTTAAAGACGTCCGCAAAGCCTTCGCCAATCCACGCAGGACCCAGATTATCGAGGCTGTAGACGAGGTATCCGACCTTGAACTCATTCACGAAGAGGAAGTGACTGTGCTTCTAACTGGGATGGGGTACATCAAGAGAATGCCCCTTTCGGTCTACCGCTCCCAGCGAAGAGGAGGAATGGGCGCTACGGCCATCCAGACCAGGGATGAGGACAGCGTGGACAGGGTTCTCACTGCTACCACCCGAGAGTCGCTTCTTCTGTTTACCACCCAAGGGAAATCTTACTGGCTTCGAGTATACGACATACCTGAAGCAGGTAAGCAGGCCCAAGGGGTTCTGGTCTCCAGGCTTGTGCAGTTAGCCCAAGATGAACGGGTTACGGCCCTAATCCGGGTTAAGCGCGATCCTGAAGCAGAGGGAGATTTGTTCTTTGTGACTAGGAACGGAGTGTGCAAAAGGACACCCGTTTCGGATTTCTCCACAATGAGGCGATCGGGGCTTAGGGCGATTACCCTGCGAGACGACGACGCCCTCATTCAGGTTAGAGAAGTCACTTCCGACGACGAGTTCCTGATGGCCAGCTCCGACGGAAGGACTCTGCGGATAAGGGTCGGCGATGTGAGGGCAATGGGGCGGGAGGCGGCAGGTGTCATTGGAATGCGCTTGTCAGAAGACGATTACATCATTGGGGCCGATAGCACTTCGTCGGGAAGGTTTGTGCTTCTGGTCAGCCTAATGGGGTACGGCAAGATGACGCCGGTAGAGGAGTTTCCTCTTCACAGGAGGGGAGGGCGCGGCGTCATTGGGTTGAAAGTCAGCGACAAGAGCGGTCCTTTGGCGGTTATGCGAGTTGTGGACCCCGAGGGCGAGATCTTGCTTCTAACGGCCGAAGGAGTAGCCATCAGAACAGCGCTTTCAGAGGTTAAGGTTCTCCACCGCGCCACGCTTGGGGTTAGGCTCATGAGAATCGAGCCTCCTGACAGGCTGACGGCTTGCAGCATATTTGAAGGCGAATAACAGGACAGAAGTTGTGGGCGGCTTTGAATGGCTCGAACATACCTCGGACGTAAGGATAAGGGCCTGGGGATCTGACCTGGACGAGACTATTGGTCAAGTCAGCCAGGCCCTATGGTGTCTTGTGGCAAATCCAGACGATGTTCTGGCTGAAATGGACTTCGGTGTCACGGTCACAGCACAAGACCGCGAAGAACTGGTGGTAAATGTCCTTAACGAGCAGATTCTGCTTATGGACTCCCAAGGGCTTGTTGCCAAGGAAGTCCTTTCTGTCATAACAGTGTTTTCTGGGGCTTGTGGCGTGGGTGAAGCCGCTGCCGGTAAGTTTAGAGCAGAAGTGGCCCTGCGGGGTTGTCCGGTCTCTTCCATGGCGGCCCCCCTGTGGCGATACCCCAAGGCTGCAACCTACCACGATCTAACCGTAACTGACAGAGAGATCGCCGTCACATTGGACATCTAGTATTAGAGGAGGATGCCTTGTGTCTCGCGAGACCTTTCTGCCTGGCCTAGAGCGCCGGGGCGACTGTCACTATATCATTCCTGCAGAAGGGCGGATGTTGGTTCCTGGCAGGATATTCGGCAGTCACCATATCCTGCAAGAACAGATAGGGTCAAAAGCCTTCCAGCAGGTCAAGAACGTGGCCTGCCTGCCAGGGATAGTTGAGGCTTCCATGGCCATGCCTGATATCCACGAGGGCTACGGATTTCCCATCGGCGGGGTGGCGGCCATGGATTTCGCCCAAGGCGTTATAACCCCCGGGGGCATAGGTTACGACATCAACTGCGGCGTAAGGGTCATGGTGACCGAGATCAGCAAAGAGGAAATGGAAGGGAAGATTCAGGCGCTGGTTGACTCCCTCTTCAGGCTGATTCCCGCAGGTGTGGGCAAAGAAGGGCCCATTAAGCTGAACCGCAAGGAGATTGACCAAGTGCTGGCTAGGGGAGCGGCGTGGGCTGTTGAGCAGGGATACGGATTCCCAGAAGACCTCCTTCGCTCCGAGGAGAACGGCGCTATGGCGGGCGCCGAGCCGTCGGCCGTGTCAGAAAGGGCTTTTCAGCGGGGCAAAAATGAACTAGGGACGCTAGGGTCGGGCAATCACTTTGTGGAGGTCGGGTACGTAGAGAGGGTCTACGATCAACCGGCCGCGTCGGCCTATGGCATTTGGCCTGATCAGGTGGTCATGTGGGTTCACTCAGGGTCTCGCGGCTTGGGCCATCAGGTTTGCTCCGACTACATAGGGGTAATGCGCCGGGCGGCCGTGACCTACGGAACAGTTCAGCCTGATAGGCAACTGGACTCTGCGCCCATCTCCTCGCCTGAAGGCCAAACGTACTTCAGAGCCATGGCTGCCGCTTCTAACTACGCTTGGGCCAACCGTCAGATCCTGTCTCACTATGTACGGGAAGCCGTCGGTGAGGTGCTGGGGAAAAGCGTCACCCAAATCGGTCTCAGGCTGGTTTACGATGTTGCCCACAACATCGGCAAAATCGAAAAGCACAACATAGACGGCGTCCTTAGGAAAGTCTTGGTGCACCGAAAGGGGGCCACCCGCGCTTTTGGGCCGGGTTCTCCTGACATTCCTAGAGAGTACAGAGAAGTGGGGCAGCCCGTGCTCGTACCGGGAGATATGGGAAGAGCGTCGTGGGTATTGGCGGGCACGGCGGCCTCGCCGGCACTCTCGTTTTGTTCCGCCTGTCACGGCGCCGGGCGCGCCATGTCTAGAACCTCGGCTAAGAAGGCAGTATCGGTGGATGATCTGAAGCGGGACCTTCTGTCCATGGGCGTGGTTGTAAGGTCTACCACAGTAAAAGGACTGGTGGAAGAAGCTCCTTTGGCATACAAGGACGTGGATGAGGTGGTGGACTCTACGGTTAGGGCAGGGCTCGGGCGCAAGGTCGCAAGGCTCCGGCCCCTTGGCGTCATCAAAGGATGACTTACGGCCGAGATACTATGGCGAGAAAAAGGGAGGGAAGCCGCATCGGCGGCAGTTACCATGAATGAAAGAGCGAGCATCGCCGTGGTAGGCGGTACCGGGTTTTACAGTTTCCTGGACAACGTCACTGAGGTCAAGGTAGACACACCTTTTGGGCCGCCCAGCGATCTGATTTCTTTGGGAACGCTAGGCGACGTTCAGGTGGCTTTCCTGCCCAGGCACGGCAGGCATCATCAGTTTCCCCCCCACACGCTAAACTACAGAGCAAACATGTGGGCCCTAAAGGAACTTGGAGTCACTAGAGTCCTAGGTCCCTGCGCTGCAGGAAGTCTGCAGCCTGGCGTTAAACCAGGGGATTTTGTCATCTGCGATCAGTTCGTTGACAGGACTACGGGGCGTAAGGATACCTACTACGACGGCCCTAGGGCGGTTCACATGAGCTCGGCAGAGCCGTATTGCCCGGAAATGCGCCGGGTCGCTCTGGCTGTTGCCCGGGAACTGGGCGTAAGTTGCCATAATGAGGGCACCATGGTTGTTATACAGGGCCCTAGGTTTTCTACCAAAGCCGAATCAAGGTGGTTTTCGGCTCAAGGGTGGAAAGTCATCAACATGACAGGCTATCCTGAAGTGATATTGGCCAGAGAGCTAGGCATGTGCTATCTAAACGTATCCCTCATAACCGACTACGACGCTGGCATAGAGGGGAGGCCGGACGTCCTCCCGGTTACACAAGACGAAGTGGTGCGAGTGTTCACAGAGCATAACGAAGTACTGAAGAAGATGATGGCCAGGATCATAGAAACGGTCCCCAGCACAAGAACTTGTTCTTGTGAGGCGGATCTCAAGAAGGCCACACCGTAGATCGAGGTGAACTGCATGGTCCAAGCGGTGATATGGAAGGGAGACAAGGTACTTCTCCTAGATCAGAGGCTTCTCCCGGAACGAGTCGAGTACGTAGAGTGCGTGGATTTTCGAGAGGTTGCGGCGGGGATCAGAGATATGGTAGTGAGAGGGGCGCCTGCCATCGGCATAGCGGGAGGGTACGGGGTAGCCTTGAGCGTTGCCGATGTAGAGCGCGGTTTGGCCCCTAGCGGCGCCACTGGCTTGGCAGATTACGTAACCACGGCTGCGCGCCATGTAGCCTCGGCTCGTCCAACAGCCGTCAACCTCCAATGGGCAGTGGACAGGGTGCTGGCAGCGACGCTGAAGGCTTCAGAGAATGAGGGTGTCGGCAGCGCATCTTGGGCCGCCCAGCGTGAAGCGGCGGCCATAGAGGAAGAGGATGTCAAGGTCAACCGGGCAATAGGAGCCCATGGAGCCCAGTTGGTGAAGCCCGGGTCGCGGATTCTCACTCACTGTAACGCTGGGGCTTTGGCCACAGGGGGCTATGGCACGGCATTGGGCGTAGTGAGAAAGGCCTGGGAGGAAGGCAAAGTCTCTATGGTCTATGCCGATGAAACTAGGCCTTATCTGCAGGGTGCCAGGCTTACGGCCTGGGAGCTGCTTCAAGACGGCATGGACGTGACGGTTATCGTGGACAGCGCCGCAGGTTACCTCATTTCTCAAGGAAAAGTTGATTTCATTGTGGTGGGCGCCGATAGAGTGGCCCGAAACGGCGACGTCGCCAACAAAATCGGCACATATACCCTTGCGTGCCTAGCCCAAAGACACCATGTTCCTTTCTACGTGGCATCGCCCATATCCACTTTTGACCTAACCCTAGAAACCGGCGACCGTATCCCTGTGGAAGAGCGGGACGAGAAGGAAGTGCTTACCCTTCTGGGCAAGGTTGTAGCGCCCGTAGGAGCTAGGGCCTTCAACCCGGCGTTTGATATTACGCCCGCTTCTTTGATCTGTGGCATAATCACCGAGAAGGGTGTCATTCACGAACCCATGGCAGAAAACATCCAAAAAATCGTACTAGGGGATGGTATGCGTGCTTGACATTAGGATCATCCGGCAAGATCCGGACAGGATTTCCTTGGCCCTGAGGAACAGGAATAGCGATTTCGACATATCTGCGGTCTTGCGCCTTGATGAGGACGTGAGAAAGAGGAAGGCAGAGGTAGAGAGTCTTCGAGCCCAAAGGAACGAAATAGCCGCAAGGATAGCAAAGGCCAAAAGAGAGGGCACCGATGTGGCTCATGACGTTTCCCTAGGGGCTAACGTCGCCCGGGAGCTTTCAGCCGTTGAAGCTGATTTGGTGGCCGAGGAAGAGCGGTTAGCGGGTCTTTTGGCCCTAATCCCCAACATACCGCACCTGTCTGTGCCTGTGGGGAAGGACGATAGCGCCAATCAAGAGATCAAGCGGTGGGGAGAAGTGAGGCAGTTTTCCTTTGAGCCGTTGCCTCACTGGGAGATAGGTGCAAGGCTCGGGATTTTGGATATGGACCGGGCTTCTAGGATGTCAGGCAGCCGGTTCGCCCTGCTTAAGGGTCTAGGTGCGCGGCTTGAAAGAGCACTGGTCAACTTTATGCTGGACCTTCACGTCAAAGAACAGGGCTACACCGAGATTTTCCCGCCTCTCATGGTCAACGATAAGTCCATGTTCGGAACGGGCCAATTGCCCAAGTTCAAAGAAGACATGTTCAAGATCGAGGGTCAGGAGATGTACCTGATTCCCACGGCCGAAGTGCCGGTGACCAATATTCACCGCGAGGAGGTATTGTCCGGGGATGTTCTTCCCGTCAAGTATGTTGCCTATACCCCGTGTTTTAGGGCCGAGGCGGGGTCAGCGGGGAAGGACACCCGCGGACTTATTCGCAATCACCAGTTCAACAAGGTTGAGTTAGTGTGCTTGAGCTTGCCCGAGACATCCTATGACGCGCTGGAAGGGTTGACCTCTGATGCGGAAGCCGTTCTTGAGCGGCTTGGGATTCCTTACCGGAGGGTAGCGCTTTCCACCGGGGATCTTGGGTTTTCGTCAGCAAAGACTTTCGATTTAGAGGCCTGGCTACCAAGCTATAATGCGTATCGAGAGATTTCCTCGTGTTCCAACTTCGAGGATTTCCAGGCTAGGCGAGCGGGCATCAGGTTCAAGCGAGACGTCAAGGCCAAGCCTGAATTTGCCCATACTCTGAACGGCTCGGGCGTGGCTGTGGGCCGCACGTGGGCAACCATGGTGGAGAACTATCAGAATGCGGACGGGACTGTGACAGTGCCAGATGCCTTGGTGCCATACATGGACGGGGTCACGGTCATCGGCAAGTAACAGGCAAGTACGTGAATCATGCTTAGGAAGACGCGGTTTGTTGACTCGGGGTGGCGGCTTACCATCCCCAAGGACATGCGCACCCAGCTTGGCTGGGACAAGGATACCCTGGTTTGCGTCAGTTGGGACGGACGGAGGGTGCACATCCGCCACCCTCTACGGTGCCGGGTATGTTCCGATCTGACTAGGCTTGGCGCCCTTGGGAAGATCGTCATTCCTCCCAGGGTGCGGGCAGAGGCTCAGGTATATCGCGGCCAAATCCTCTCCTTGGATATCGTGGGCGACGAAGTGATCGTCACGCCCGAAGGGCTCCAGGTTAGATGCCAGGCTTGCGGGTCCGAGATGGATGTGAAAGAGGTTCTTCCCAACGTTCACCTCTGCAGGCGATGTCGCGAGGCCATTGACCAGGTTGCCCTCGGGGGAGCGGCTCTCAGATAGAGATTAGTGGGGTTCCATGAGTCTGCTCGTGGGTATTGGGAGGAATATTGGAGGATTGGAGGCCGGCAAAAGTGGCAACACAGCCTATGGACTCAAAGCAGTATGTATGTACGTTGACTGCGGGATGGCGGATCACTATCCCGTCTGTACCTAGAAGGTCCCGAGGTTGGCGCGAGGGATCTACCCTAGCAGCTAGGGTGGCGGATAACGAGCTTTTCTTGAGGGTCTCCGAGGGCGACGTCCAAGGGGATAATGAAGCGCCTTGCTATCTTGGGTCCGGAGGCAAGGTTGTCATTCCGGCCCCGTTGCGTTCCTTGCTTGGCTGGAACGTTGGCAGGAAGCTGGCCGTATCCGCCGCGGGAAGCGCTCTCAGGATATCTCCATGTTGTCACGAGAGACAGTGCAGATCCTGCGGGTCCCCTAAGAACGTCAAGGAGATCATCCAGGGTCTTTACTTGTGCTCACACTGCTGGTCGGATTATGTGGTCTTAGCCCGCCAGCGGGCTAGGACAAGGCGAACGCAGGGGAAGTAGGGGCCGACTCCCGGGCCGTAGGAGGTAGGAAAACCTCTTGTGGAGTGAGGGTTACCTAGCTAGTTGCATTGGAGGATATCCACAGGTATAATTTAAACTGTAGCGAGCGGGAGTAGTTTAGTGGTAGAATGTCGGCTTCCCAAGCCGAAGGCCGCGGGTTCGAACCCCGTCTCCCGCTCCATGTTATTTTCAGACCTGTGATGCGGTAAGCCGGCGTAGCTCAGTGGCAGAGCAACGGTTTCGTAAACCGTAGGTCGTGGGTTCGACCCCCACTGCCGGCTCCATTCATCTCCCAAGCAAGCATCGCAATCCACGTGGAAACGCCCCACCAAACGGTACTATGAGAAAGATCATACCCCTTTCGGCGACTGTTGCTCGCAGAGGCACAGAATCCACTCCAGAATGCCTTCAAGACCTATGCGCCTTGAATAGACCAAGACGTCTCCGTGTAGTCGATCCGTTATCTATCGTGGCCCTTACATCAGGGATCTCCACGGGGAACGCAGGGCACATTGTCCCCCCTGCGTCCCCCGAGTTCACTGGACCAGTACCTATCTTCAGTGCCTGAGCACCATCCCCGGTCTTTTCCCGGAGTGTTTCCCGCTTCTAACCACAACCGTGCCGTTGACCAAGACGTAGTCGACTCCGGTAGGATACTGATGCGGGGCGGTGTAAGTGGCGTTGTCGATTATGGAACCGGCATCGAACAGCACCAGATCCGCTCTCATTCCTTCCCGAAGGATACCCCGATCCTGCAATCCCAGTCGCATTGCAGGCAGAGAGGTCATCTTCCTAACGGCCTCTTCAAGCCTCAGCAGGCCTATTTCCCGGACATACTTGCCCAGTATCCTCACAAAAGTACCGTACGCCCTAGGGTGTGGTTGGCCCTTTGCCTTTTCTGCGTTGAGACTGCTGGCGTCGGAGCCCGCCATCACCCAAGGAACCGACATCACCGTTTGCACATCGTCCTCACTCATGCCGAAGTTGACTATCTGAACTGAGGCAGAGTTCTTCAGAAGCAACTCGAGGCACGCTTCCCCTGGTGTAAGCCCAAGTTCTGCCCCGATTTCTGCCACGTTCTTACCGATAAACCTCTTGTGTTCGGGGTAACTGAGAGACGCGATAACGAGATTGCCCCAGTCGTTCTTGCCAGCCAGTATCTCCAGGAGTCGTTCTCGCTCCTTGGGGTCATGGAACCTCCCGAAGGCTTCCTCGCGCCCGCCTGCCCAGAACTCTGACGGTACTGACGTGCTTAGGCCAGTGGAAGACGCTATGTAAGGATACTGGTCGGCGGTGATATCCAGACCGTTTCTTCTAGCGGTCTCCACTTTCTCTATTGCCTCGCCTATCCGCCCCCAGTTTGCTTTGCCCACAACCTTGAAGTGGGATATCTGGACAGGGGTCTTCGCCTCGGTGCCGATTCGCATCGCCTCATCTAGCGCTTGGAGCAAACGAGGGCCTTCGTTTCGCATATGGGTGAAGTAGATTCCCCCATACTTTGATGCCGCTCTGTTCAGGGCTATAATCTCCTCGGTGGCCGAGTAGGTGCCTGGGACATAAATCAGGCCGGTTGAAAGCCCGAAAGCCCCCTGTTCCATGGCTTCCTCAACCAATCGTTCCATAAGTGACTGTTCGTCACGTGTGGGAGGCCGCCGTTCTTCGCCCATGACATAGCGCCTTACTGTGCCGTGACCGACTAGGGGCGCCACGTTCACGCTAACACCCTGTGCCTCCAGAACCTTCGTGTATGAAAGCAGGTCTGTCCAGTGTGGCTTGTTTGCATCCGCGCCCTCGTCATCATCGTCTCCATCTCCGCCTGAGCCCACTTTTCTAGGAATGGCTGACGATCCGCATTGTCCAATAACTTCTAGCGTGACCCCCTGCATGACCTTGCTGTCGGCAGTGGGATTGGATATGAGGACTTCATCAGAATGGGAGTGAGCGTCAATGAAGCCAGGCGATATGAACTTGCCGTTTGCATCCACGGTTTCTGCCGCGTTTCCTTCCGCGGCCCCCACTTTGACGATGAAGCCGTTCTTGACTGCTACATCAGCCACAAACCAAGGCGCCCCGGTTCCATCGAAAACTCTTGCGTTTCTGAAGAGAATATCATACATGGATTTTCCTTGAGCCCTCCTTTCCGGTGGATACTCAGAGCATTCGCCGCTTGAATGACAAATCCTCCGGAGTCTTGACCATGCACACAATCAAGGGATAGGCTGGCTTGTCTTGACTGGAAGGGGTCGGTCTGTTACCTTTATGACGATAAAGGCAAGGTTTACCTATTAGATAATGGCTCTTTTTTGACATAGGCAATAGTCGCTATCGGATACTAGTTTTGAGGAGGAAGGGCTCGTGTCAAGTCTAGTCGAGATTCGCTGGCACGCCCGTGGCGGGCAAGGGGCCAAAACTGCCTCAACATTGTTAGCGGAGTCGGCCATGAGCGTGGGGAAATACGTTCAGGGCTTCCCGGAATACGGCCCGGAACGGATGGGCGCGCCAATTCTGGCCTTCAACCGGATTGGGGACGAACCCATAACTATTCATTCCAACGTAGAGGAACCCGATGTGGTGATGGTATTGGATCCTTCTTTGATTGGTCCTGTTTATGTGGCTGAAGGCCTGAAACCCGGCGGCATCATCTTAGTCAATACTCCGCTGTCGGCCAGTGAGGTCAAGGCAAAACTAGGGAAAGATGTGAAAGTGGCAACGGTGGACGCGAGCAAAATCGCAGTTAGCACAATCGGGCGGGATATCCCTAATACGCCTATGATGGGCGCTCTTCTGAAACTCGTGTCCATAGTCCCATTTGACGTGTTCCTAGACAGGATGAAGGTTGACCTTGCCCGAAAGTTTCACGGGAGGATGAATGTCGTAGATGGGAACTTGGCCGCCATCCGCCGCGCTTACGAGGAGGTGCAGTTGGAGTGACCAAGAAAGGGGCTCATGACATTCCTATAGGTGGAGTAATTCTCGAACCAGGCAACTCCCGCCTGTACAAGACCGGCGAGTGGCGGAGCTTGAGGCCCATATGGCACCAAGACGGCTGCGTTCACTGCCTCATGTGTTGGGTTTTCTGCCCAGACTCGGCCATAAAGGTCGAGAACGGCAAGATGATAGGAATAGATTATGACCACTGTAAGGGATGCGGCATCTGCGCCCGAGAGTGTCCAAGAAAAGAGAAGGCCTTAGAAATGGAAAGAGAGTCCGGGGCCATTCCTTCTTGAGGGGGGCATGAAAGTGACTTTGAAGCTAGAACAAGTGGCTATGACCGGCAACGAGGCTATCGCCAATGCCATAAGGCAGATAAACCCCGATGTCATGGCTGCTTATCCCATTACGCCTCAAACAGATATAGTGCAGCATTTCTCCCAGTTTGCGGCTGACGGCCGCGTCAAGACCGAGGTTGTGACGGTTGAGAGCGAGCACTCGGCCATGTCAGCCACAATCGGAGCGTCGTCTGCTGGCGCTAGGGCTATGACAGCAACCTCTTCCCAGGGGTTGGCGCTTATGTGGGAGATGCTTCACATCGCTTCAGGTTACAGGCTTCCCATAGTAATGCCTGTGGTCAACAGGGCGCTTTCTGGCCCCATCAATATCCACTGCGATCACTCAGACACGATGGGTTCCTTATCCACAGGTTGGCTTCAGATATATTCCGAGAGTGTTCAGGAAGCCTACGATAACGTGATACAGGCAGTTCGGATAGCCGAAGACCCCCGGGTCTTGCTGCCTGTTATGGTTTGCTCTGACGGTTTCATCACGAGCCATGGCATGGAGAACCTGCGGCTATTAGATGATGAAGACGTCAGCCAGTTCGTGGGCGGGTACAAGCCTTCACAGTATCTTTTGAACATGCAAAGCCCCTTGACCGTCGGCCCCCTTATGCTCACCGACTATTACATCGAAGCCAAGTTTCAGCAAGCTTTGGCAGTGAGAGACTCCAAGGAAGTCATCTTGGAAGTGGCAAGCGAGTTCGAGAAGATGTCAGGGCGCAGGTATGGGCTGTTCGAGGAATACTGTCTCCACGACGCCGAAAGGGTAATAGTCGTGCTGTCATCGGCTGCCGGCACAACCAAGGCCGTGGTGGACGAACTGAGGCGGAAGGGCCAAAGGGTGGGCTTGCTCAAGCCCAGGGTAATCAGGCCGTTCCCCGCGAGAGAACTTGTGGATGCGCTTTCGGCTGCTCGCGCGGTGGCCGTCATGGACAGGGCAGAAGCCTTCTCTAACCAGGGAGGCCAGATATTCACTGAGCTTAGGGCGGCTTTCTATCAACACACCAAGCGGCCCTTGATGCGAGGCTACGTATTTGGGCTCGGCGGCCGTGACACCACCATCCGCGAGATTAGCAGGGTGTTCTCTGCCCTAGAGGAGGATATCCAGCGGGGCCAGGTGACTGAGCCTTATACATATTTGGATGTCAGGGTATAGGAGGGGAACCAGTTGGCCAGTCTAAGAGAACTCTCTGCTATCCCGGAACTGCTCGCACCAGGCCACCGAATGTGCGCCGGGTGCGGCGCTCCCATAGTAGTGCGCCAAATACTGCGAGGGGCCAAGGGGCCCATCATTGTGGCCAACGCTACTGGATGTCTTGAGGTATCTACCAGCATCTATCCCTATACTTCGTGGGAGTGTTCATGGATCCATACTGCCTTCGAAAACGCAGCGGCAACTCTCTCCGGTGTTGAGGCGGCCTACAGGTCGCTGAAGCGTCAGGGCAAGGTCGACCAAGACATCAAGTTTGTTGCCTTTGGTGGGGACGGCGGGACCTACGACATCGGACTTCAGAGTCTGTCAGGCGCCATGGAGAGAAACCACAAGATGGTCTACGTCTGTTATGACAACGGCGCATACATGAACACAGGGATTCAGAGGTCGTCGGCAACGCCAAAAGGCGCCGACACTACCACCACCCCAGTGGGACAAGACAGCACAGGCAAACGAGAGAACACGAAAGACCTTACCAAGATCATGGCTGCCCACGGCATTCCGTACGTGGCCCAGACAACTCCCGCTCACTGGAATGATTTATACCAGAAGTCAGAGAAAGCGTTCGCGGCTGAAGGTGCCGCTTTCATCAATACCCTAGCGCCGTGCCCCAGAGGGTGGAAGTATGACAGCAAGGACACAATCGAGCTTTGCAGGATGGCGGCGGATTGCTGTTTCTGGCCCCTCTACGAGGTTGTCCACGGAAAGGTGCGAATCACCTACAAGCCTAGGCAGAAGAAACCGGTAGTGGACTTCCTGAAAGCACAAGGACGGTTCAGGCACTTATTCCAGCCAGGGAACGAGGGCATAATCGAGGATATTCAGCGGGAAGTCGACCGAAAATGGGAAGCGCTTCTGGCGGAAGAAGCCACAGCTAAGGCAGCGGGAGTCAAAGAAGAACCGGCAGGTACCTGAGTTTTTTCGGATGCGGGGCTCTGCCGTGTTATAATTTCCACGGCATGTGCTCGATTTGAGCACCAAGGGCGGGGTATCCCGCCCTTTTGCCAAATGGAAACGAGGTGTTGATGTTGGGTGAGGTAAGAGTGCGATTTGCTCCTTCTCCCACGGGCTACCTCCACATAGGAGGCGCCAGGACGGCGCTTTTCAACTATCTGTTCGCAAGGAAAAACGGCGGCAAGTTCATCCTTCGCATCGAGGATACCGATACTGAACGAACCATCCACGACTCCGCAGAGAGGCTGATGGAGGCTTTCAGGTGGCTGGGTCTTGAATGGGATGAGGGCCCCATCGTAGGAGGGCCTGCCGGACCGTATTTCCAGTCCCAGCGCCAGGAGTTGTATCGCAAGTATGCAAAAACCCTGCTGGACAAAGGGTTTGCCTATAGGTGCTATTGTACTCGGGAGGAACTGGAAGCCGATAGGGAGAAGGCTCGCGCCGAAAAGCGGGCGCCGCGATACAGCGGTTGTTGCCGTGAACTCAGTGGAGCGCAGATCGCCCAGTATGAGGCCGAGGGAAGAAAGCCTGCTATTAGGTTCCGCGTGCCTGATACGCCAACCACCGTAGTCCCGGACCTTATCCACGATGAGGTGACATTCAGAAACCAGGAGATTTCCGACTTTATCATCATGAAGTCAGACGGGTTTCCTACCTACAATTACGCTTGCGTAGTAGATGATTGGCTCATGGGGCTTTCTCACGTTATAAGGGCTGATGAGCACCTATCCAATACGCCAAAGCAGATGATGCTGTATTCGGCCTTGTCTGCGCCCATGCCCAGATTCGCTCATGTTCCAATGATCCTGGCACCGGACCGGGCAAAGCTTTCCAAACGCCATGGCGCCCAGACCGTTGAGGAGTTCAAAGACAAGGGGTACTTTCCTGAGGCTTTGATAAACTACATAGCCCTTTTGGGCTGGACTCCTCCCGATGCCACCAAGGAGATAATGAGCCTTGGTGAAATGGTAGAAGAGTTTGACCTTGGGAGAGTTTCATCGACTCCCGCCGTGTACGACACAACCAAACTGACCTGGATGAACGGGCAGTACATGCGCATGCTCGACAAGGATGTGCTTGTGGAAAAATACATTTCTGTTGCCTCAGAGGCTGGGCTAGCCAGTCGGGAGGACCTGCTTGGCAAGGTAGAATGGGTTGGCAAGGTCGCTTCGGCTATTCAGGAGAGGGTCAAGACCACTGACGAAATGGTGGACATGTCCAGGTACTTCTTTGAGGCGCCGGCCAAGTACGATGAGGCTGGGGCTAGGAGATTCTTTACCAGGCCTGGAGTTGCCGCCTTGCTTCGCAAGGGGGCGCAGGCCCTAGATGCGGTGGACGACTGGAACCTGGAGACTGAGGAACAAGCGTACCGGGATCTTATAGAGCGAGAGGGAATCAAGAGCGGTCAAATTATCCATCCCACCAGATTGGCCCTAACCGGCAGGACTGTGGGGCCGGGGTTATTTGAAATTGTGGATATCCTGGGGAAAAGTGAGGCCGTGGCTCGTCTCGCCAAGGCTGTGGAACTAGTCGAGGCAAACGTTTTCGCAGGGCTGAAGAAGTTGCAGTAACAACTATGGTCCTGGTGACCAAGCGGGGAGTTATACTCCGCTCATGAACCGGCAGAGAGTGGTGTCGGGCTATTGATGCCAGAGGGTAGTGCCAACAGCACTCGGAGTAGCGCCGCGAGAAACAATGGAATAGGGAGGGGTCATTGTGGACGCCATCGAGGCCATAGGGAAAAGGCGGAGTATCAGGAAGTATACCGCCCAGGAAGTTTCCGATGAAGCAGTGAAGACGCTTCTCGATTGTGCCCGGATGTCGGCCAGCGCCGGGGGAAGGCAACCTTGGGTCTTTGTGGTCGTAAGGTCCCCAGAGATCAAGAGCGCTCTTGTAGAGGCCGCAGGCAAGCAGGCTTTCATTGGGACGGCGCCCGTGGTAATAGTTGTTTGCGCTGACCCAGA
The DNA here is from genome assembly GCA_040771825.1 of Bacillota bacterium. GTDB lineage: Bacteria > Bacillota > Sulfobacillia > Fermentithermobacillales > Fermentithermobacillaceae > JAXGZG01. The sequence continues at coordinate 272,211 of JAXGZG010000002.1, forward strand.
CCGCTGCGGGCAAAGGTATGAGGATAGAGGTCGCACGCTCTACGTGTTCCAGGATACCGCGTCAGCCATGACCAGCATGATGTTGGCGGCTACTTCTCTTGGACTTGGTACTTGCTGGATCGGCGCCTTTAGGGAAAGCGAGGTCAAGCGGATTCTGGATCTACCTCCGAACCTGAAGCCCGTGGCAATGCTTCCGGTGGGGTATCCTGACCAGGAGCGTCCGCCCAGAAACCTCAGGCCTGAGTCGGAAGTGGTGGTTTATCGGTAAGGGGTGTCTAGCGGCAGAGCCCAAGGCAAAGTAGGTGTCAACAGCTAAGTGTTGCCCGAGGGAACTGGTAATGCTATAATTTGAACTGTTCCTTGTATTTTTGGGGGATCGGCTAGTGGTAGGCCAGCAGACTCTGGATCTGCCTGCGGAGGTTCGAATCCTCCTCCCCCAGCCATGCATTGTGGCCCTATCGTCTAGAGGCCTAGGACATCGCCCTCTCACGGCGAAGACAGGGGTTCGAATCCCCTTGGGGCTACCAAAGAATAGAACGTGAGAAGAGAGGACCTGTCAATAGGCGGGTTGGTTGTTTCTGTGACAGCCATCCAGCCGTAAAGCGCATGTCGCGGGATTAGTCCTGCTGCTTCTTGGTGTCTCTTACGATGTCATCTACTGTCAACCCGTCAAGCCACGCATGCCGATCCTTAGAATAGTCTCCGGTTCCCAGTTCAAACTGCTGAAGGAAGCGAATCATATCAACAAGACCGAGGTTCTTGGCCAGAATCTCGATGCCCTTCCGCCGAATCTGTTCAGAAGTCAGCTCGTGATTCTCCATCTAGTACACCTCCGTAAGCCAGGATACTGGATTCCCTACTCTGATGCCCAGCGCTGCTGAGTTCTCTAGGCACCTCTTTAGCAGCCTGTCGTCTGTTGTCAGGAACACGTCTGCGCCACTCATCTCAGCCAAGGCGAGGTGAAGGGCATCGATCGCCGTCAAGCCTAGATGCTGCAACGTTTGTGCTCGGGTAATAGCCCCATCATTGATCTCGGCAGTAGTGCTTGCCAAGGCAAGAAGGCTGGTGACCCTTGCCCGGCGGTTTGGGTCCGGAGTTCTACTTATCTCAATCTCGATAGCTTGGCTGCTCATGATCTCGAATTCGTGCTTTGGCACTTTCTCAGAATGACCATGACGGCCTCCGACTCAAGCATTATTCGGGCCTGTGTCTGGTCATCGAAGGGGCGATTCAGACAACACACATCCAGGTAAAGTTTCATGGCTGCGATCACCACAACTCAATTCTAGTACCCCGGTGCGCAGGCGTGCAATGCGGCAGGGCAAACTACTTCATTATCCCCCCTGCGCCAGTCCGAACGTACACCCACCGAACGTATGGTAATATAAGTAAGTCGATGGCTCGGTGACCACAATCCGGGCACTTCATTCGCATCGGCGTCCATTTGAGGTAAACCCAACGCCCAAGCACGTAAGCGTGACGCGCTGCTCTCACAGGCATTGTTTGGTGTCTGTGGAGGTCTTCACGGCCGTACCGGGGGCGTATCTTGGGTACCACCCACCTCTCGTGTTTTGCTGCTCACAAATCACAATTGGATGTGCCCTCACTTTCTCCTACCGGCCATTCCCTCGTCTATCTTCTAGATCCCACTGTCATTACTCTAGAGCCAGCTTGGTCTACAAGCATACTCAAAGGCCGCTAGAGGCTACTAAGCTTGAGCTTCACTTGGGTGCGGGCCCGTATATAGAGCTGCCTATCATAGGCGAATTGGCAGTGGCCCAGACCCCTGACGAAGCTATCGCTGTTGTCTTGGATAGCCTCAACTGGGACGTCATCAGAGGGCCAAACATCGGCCAGAGCCAAGTCACAAGCAGCCTGAATCTAGTAGAATCCGGGGATTACGGTACTACCATCAGCTGGATCGCTGAACCCGCGGGCTTGGTGGATGTTTCCACCGGCGCTGTCACGAGGCCCGAAGTCTCTTGATGTTGTCGTTGCCAACTGACTCGGCTTCGCTTTCCATAAAGGCGCTAAAAGCGGCGTCTGTGACAGGCAAGTATCCTGTTTCTGAGACAAACTTTCATGTTCTGTTCAGGGGCGGTAAACCATCAACTGCCGGTTCATATTTGTTCGATAGCCCCGGCCAGGTAATAAACGACGGGCAGTTGGCTATATCCCCGGTTTCAGACAATTGGCTGGCTCCAGGAGGCTCTCGTATTTCAAGCAGACAGCGGACATCGACCTGGACGTCGCGCCCTACAACCAGGTCGAAGGATGGGTCCCCATAGGCATATGGGATACGCCATTCATCTGGTGGATTCCGGCGCCTACGGCACTACCATCGGTTGGAGCGCTGAACCCGCGGGACTAGTGGACACGGATACCGGCTCCGTTACGAGACCCGCCGCCGGCGAACCCAACGAAGAAGTGGTACTGACGGCTACCATCTCGAAAGAGGGAGGGGAATCCAGGACAAAGGAGTTCCGCCTCACAATTGTCGCGTTGCCGAGCCCCTCCATCCCCGGTGGAGACCCGGTAATCACGCACGCCATCGTCGTTACAGCAGGTCCTGGCGGCAGCATCAATCCGAAGACAACCACGGTCACGGCCGGAACTGCCATTACGTTCACCGTCACGCCGGATATGGGTTACGAGATAAACGACGTCCTAGTTGACGGCGCAAGTGTCGGAGCAAGGGCGGTCTACACTTTCGAGTCGGTAACCAAGGGACACAGCATCTCGGCTACCTTCAGGAAAATGTTCCCCTTCAGTGACGTCGGCGAAACCGACTGGTTCTACGAGAGTGTGCGAGTTGTCTTTGAGCAAGGCCTAATGACAGGCACTGCCACAGACTCCTTCAGCCCGCTTCTAGGCACCAGCCGTGCCATGATTGTCACGATTCTCCATCGCCTTGAGCATACTCCGGACGCTTCCGTAAGCCTCTTTACCGATATTCCTTCGGGCGTATGGTATACCGACGCTGTGGCATGGGCGGCAGCCAATGGCATTGTGCAGGGTTACGGAGATAACCGGTTCATGCCCGAGGCTGATGTTACCCGCGAGCAGATAGCTTGCATACTCTTCAGGTACGCCAAATATGCCGGTTACGATGTGTCTCTGCGAGACTCACTAACCGGATTCGCCGACGCCAATCGGATCTCCGAGTGGGCCGTGGAAGCCATGCAGTGGGCGGTTGGCAGCGGACTGATTGGCGGCAAAGGCGACGGCGTGCTTGACCCGATTGGGCCTGCCAAAAGGGCCGAGATCGCAGCAATACTTCAGCGGTTCATAGGCAGTAACACAAGATAGGTCTGTATCCTCCAATAGGGTGCCCGGCATTGAGCTCCGGGCACCCTTCTTTTACGTGTCATGTCCATTGCTTTCGACATCCGGAAGGTTCGCTGTAGTCACCCGTATCGGACTTTGACCGAGGCATGAGTACATCTAGGTCCGGAAGTCCGCAGATGAGCGTTTCATCACCTTCGCAGGCAGGAGTCTTGATGTCCTTTGGTGAAAGAGAACACGGGTACAAGATCGAAAGCCAGAAGAGAGGTGAGTGATACCTGCGAATGGCGGAAACTGACTGAGTCTTTGGCAAGATTCCTCGGTGTCTGTAGTCGAACACAAGAAGACTCGGGTGCTAAGTGAGTCGCTATTGACGGCGTACCCAAAAGGATTGTCGAGAAGCAGATTTGGGAAGCAGACGGTGTTGCGGGACATACAAAAGCAGCAAGGATTGGAGTAAACAACGCAGCACTAATACACAGCAGAGGGGAGCCTATTAATGAAGGGTACTGGACGCCTAGGGGCAGTGGCTCTGATGGTAGTTTTGGTTGCCGGTATGCTTGCGGGATGCAGTAGCAGTCCTAAGGCTGATGTGGTTGTAGTAGGTGCCGGCGGGGCGGGACTCGCCGCGGCAATTGAAGCGGCTGACGCAGGGGCTTCGGTTATCGTGCTCGAGAAGATGCCTTTCGTTGGCGGAAACACGAGAATATGCGGAGGACTCGTACCGGGAGTGGGAACCGAGCTGCAGAAGGCAGCCGGTATTGAAGATTCTCCCGAGAAATATGCGGAAGATATCCTTACCGCAAACGGATACTCAGGCGATGTCGAGCTCGTCAAGGTCGCTACCGAAGAGGCAGCCGAGTTCGTCCCCTGGTTTGAATCTTTGGGGGCCGAATTCCTAAAGGTACTTCCATTCCCCGGTAACTCAGTTGAGCGGTTGCACTTGGAGAAGTCCTTGTCCGGTGCCGGTCTTGTAGACGTTCTTGAGAATGCGGTCAAAGAGAGAAACGTTGAAGTCATGCTGGAGACAACCGCCACCGGTCTCGTGAAGAACTCGGATGGTGCCATCACTGGCGTCAAGGCGACAACTAGGGACGGCAAGGAGATCACAATCGGAGCCAAGGCTGTTGTTCTTGCTGCCGGCGGTTTTGCTGGCAACAAGGAAATGCTGGAGGAGTATATACCCGTCATGAAGGATGCGGGGCTCCTTGGCCACTCTGGCAACGTTGGCGATGGGATTAGGATGGGCATAGAAGCAGGCGCTGATGTTCGGTATATGGATGCTTACTGCCCGCACGCAGCAGTAAACCCCGAGAAGACCATGCTGATCAGCTGGGAAATGATCATGCGCGGAGGCATCCTGGTCAACGAGAACGGGGAGAGGTTTGTTGACGAGACTTTGGGTTATGCGAAATGTGCTCCCATCCTCGCACAGCAATCGAACGGTAAAGCCTTCCTGGTCTTCGATGATAATGTAGTGGCACAGGTCGAGAAGGCGGCCACCTACGAAGCCGTCACAAAGAACGCAGAGTCAGTCGAGGTTTTGGCAGAGACTATCGGCGTTGACCTGACCTCTTTGAATGATGCCATCACTGCGTACAATGAAGGTGTGGCAGCAGGCAAGGATAGCTTTGGCCGGACCTACTTTGAAAAGCCATCGAGGGGAATCTTCACGCTATCGAGGTAAATACGTACCTCTTGTTTACCACCGGCGGCCTTCGCATAGACACCGGCGCAAGGGTCCTTGACACTAGCGGCAACGTGATCCCCGGGCTCTATGCTGCGGGTGAGAACGCTGCTACCAGCGTCGCTGGTGATGGGTACGACGGTTACATAACGGGCGAGGGACTGCTTTCCGCTCTTGCTTTCGGTAGGATAGCCGGGCAGCAGGCTGCTCAGCTGACTGCAGAGTAAGAAGTGGTGTTGCACCAGCCAAGGCGTATGCCCAAATCTAGGCGCGGTGCTGGTAAGGTCCCGAGAACACGAATCAAGGGCCTCGCTACGCTGCGAGGCCCTTCAGATTTCGTCCGGTGAAGACCCGATTATGCAGGACAGTGTTGCTATCGTAAGTCGATTGAAAGAGGGTGGACTGAATGAAGAAAGTACTGACTATAGCATCATTCATCATTATGCTCCTGGTTCTTTCTGGGTGTATCTCTGGCAAATACACAGACGGAACTTACGTGGGCCAGGCCGACGGCAATAACGGTGCGGTCAAAGTCAGCGTTGTTGTCAAGGGTGGGAAGATAGATTCGGTGAGTGTGACCGAGCACAATGAGACCCCCTCTCTGAGTGACCCTGCAATTAAGGGGACACCTGAGAGCATAGTCAAGAAGCAGACTTGGGAAGTTGACGCAGTATCCGGTGCCACCAACACAAGCAAGGCCATCATGGAAGCGGTCAAGGCGGCTCTTGAACCAGCAGTCAAGTAACCGTCTGTATGCGCTTCATGTGCTTCGACGACCGGTCATTACTCAGGGCGCAACCATCACTCAGAATTCTGTAAACTACCCTTATCCTCTCGCATATTGATGGTGTGAGAAGTATAAGAAGGAGGTTGCCAGCATGAGTGTTCAGGCGCCCCATGCCATCTTGAGGGAATGGAACTCGCACAGAGACCCCGACAACTTGACCGTGGCCGTGGAGTTTTCCTGCGGCAGTTGCTGCAAGAGGGCCAGGAACGCCAAGATTGCCGATGTGGTGGATGGCGTACTCGTCCTAGTTGCCCGTTGCGATGAACCTATTATCGTCGAGGTAGTCTGCCCGAAAGAATGCGCCGAAAAGGAGTTCGCCAAGATAGTGATTATCCCGCTGGACAAGATTTCAAGCGTGGAGATCAGCGAGAAGCGTCGTCATCATCGTCGTTGCAGGGGAGAGGATTGCGACTAGACTAGGCCGGAATTGTCGGCGGAGCGGATGACTGCCTCGCCTTCTTCACCTTTCGTGCGGCAGGCGCGACTTTTCCTCCCGCAAAGATGGGGATGCGGCCCTTTTCGCCCTTTCCATGAGATCTTCCTCGATCAAGTACCGCCCATGTACCGCCGCAGGTAGGCGTAGCCTGGGCGGTACTCCTCGTGAGTATGGAACAAAGCCCTCAAGCAAGCGATACTAGACCGGGAGGCAACCTTCCGCATAGGGAGTGACTTGGCGATGGCCCACTTTCGGCCTACACTTCGACTATCCGGATTTCGATCAACATCCGTTCTCTCGAAAGACAATGTCCTACCCCTATTGCTGATGCCAATGGCTTGTTGACACCAAGGCCTTGTGAGTGATATCTTCTATATGCATGCGACACATAGAGGGGATAGACACATATGCGTGGAAACAAGACAGGACGAAAGCGCAAGTCGAAAGAGCATGGATGCGACGGCGGTCACCGCATGGACCGTTTCATGGAGCCATGTCTTCTTTTGCTTATTGCGGAAAAGCCCGCCTACGGTTACGAGCTCATGTCGCGGCTTCAGGATTTTGGGTTCGGAGATGACCAAGACCCAGGGATGGTGTATCGGAACTTAAGGCGCCTGGAAAATCAGGGAGCCATAGAGTCTCAGTGGGATACTTCGGGCAGTGGTCCGGCTAGGCGACTCTATGAGATTACCCCTGACGGTTCTGGGTATCTAAGAACCTGGGGACAGATACTCACCAGGAACTCTGAACGGATACACATATTCCTCCAGCGGTTCAAGACACTCAAAGAAGAGCTAGTCTAGGAGGTAGTCTTCATGTCATTCACGCATGCAGTATGGGGCTTGATGGCGGTGTCTTTGGCAGTGTCAGCCGTGAAGGATCGCACCAAGACCAAGATTTCGTTGATTAAGGCTTGGAAAAGTTTTGAGGGCATCTTGCCGCAGTTCGGTGGCATAGTCATCCTTATCGCCATAATGCTGGCCTTTCTGACTCCAAAGACGATTTCCTCCTTGTTGGGAGGTAGCTCTGGAGTGTCGGGGATGATTCTGACATCATTGGTTGGGTCGGTGACTCTCGTCCCGGGGTTTCTTGCCTTTCCGCTAGCAAAATCCCTAGTACTATTGGGCGCGGGCACAGAGCAGATCGCCGTGCTGGTCTCGACTTTGATGATGGTAGGGATAGTAACTATGCCGCTCGAGATCCACTATTTCGGAAAGAAAACGGCCATCACCCGCAACATTCTGGCCTACTTGGCATCGTTTCTGATAGCCCTAGTGATTGGGGTGGTAATGAGATGAAGATGGTGAGAAGATACGCTTTCCCTTTGCTCATGCTGGTTGCAGCAGTGATCCTAGGGCTATCCTATCCCGATAAACAACAGGCCATCTATTATGGATTGCAGACAAATTTGAAGGAGTTCCTATTACTGCTGCCCCCGATCTTCGTTCTGACGGGCCTGGCGGACGTGTACATCGAAAAGGAAACCGTGGTCAAATACATGGGCAACAGCAGTCTCTCGGTTGGGGCGCTCCTAGCAGTAGTCTTTGGCGCTCTGGCTGCCGGTCCTCTTTACGCTGCGTTTCCCGTGGCTTCCGTCATGTTGCGAAAGGGCGCATCCTACGTAAACGTCATGATCTTCATTGGGGCCTGGTCTACCCTCAAGGTACCGATGTTCTTGTTCGAGACCGCTTCTTTGGGAATGACTTTTTCCGTGGCGCGGTGGATAAGCAGCTTTGTCATGGTCATGGCTATCGCACTCATTGTAAATGCGACGGTGTCCGCTTCGGAAAAGGAGGAGATACTGAAAAAGCAGTTCACTTTAGATTCACCCCAGAAGGCAAGGCAAATCTAGGGTTTATCGGCCTAATCTCTTCTCCAGCCTTTGCAGACATCAACCCATGTCTTGCAGTTAGAGCACTTTGCCAGCTCGTCAATAGTGAGCTCAACGGCGCTATTGCTACTGCCGCATGCTGGGAATACCGTCTCAAATCTCTGTAGGGAGATGTCGAGGTAGACGTCTACGTCTTCCTTGATGCCAAACGGGCAAACCCCGCCAACGTCGTGGCCTACCAGGGGCTCAACCTCCGCGGGCTCAAGCATCTTGGCCTTCGTGTGAAACTCGGCCTTGAACTTGGCGCTATCGACTTTTGCGTCTCCGGCGGCGACAACCAAGATCGCACCGCTGTTTCCCTTAAAGGACAATGTCTTCGCGATGCGCGCCGGCTCACATCCTAACGCCATTGCCGCCAGCTCGACTGTTGCGCTGGAAGAGTCAAATTCCCGTATACGATTCGCCAGATTCCACTTCTGCAGATGCTCCCTAGCCTTCTCGATCGCCACTGCGTATCCTCCACCGTCCATGTCATACTCATACTCTACACAAAGCGACTTCCTGTGGCAATTTGTGCGACTGCGCGATCTGCCGCTTCGGTTCATCTGGGTTAAGGGTGAGTCAGTGCTGGGCCGGAGAGGTAAAACGGTGTATTCTGTGTTTCAAGATGTCATTCTGGTAATGGGAGGAAGTCAGGTGATGCAGTCAGTTAACATAAGTCTTAGAAAAGCTGTGGAAGACGATCGAGCGGGAGTTGAGGTTGTCGAGGCCCAGGCCACACCCAATCTTAAGTATCTTCCCATGGTGTTTGACGAATTCGTTAGCGATGATGACGGCGAGTTTGTCGTGGCTGAGACCGGGTGCGGGATTCTTGGATGCGGAAAACTCACTGTGGTGCCCGATGGATCCGCCTGGCTTGAGGCCCTTAGGGTGATCCCCCGGAATCAAGGGCACGGCATTGGGAAAGCGTTTTATGCCAGGTTCTTCGAGATCGCCCGGCGCAAAGGCATCACAACCATGAGAATGTACACTGGTGTGAACAACAAGGTGAGCAAAGGGCTTGCGGAGCGCAATGGCTTTCACTTGGCCGCCACCTATCGCGGCGCATCTAAGCCAGTAGACACAACTGCTTATGGCAGGCCCCATGCATTCCAAATAGTGACTTGCCCGGAACGGGCACGGCAGTTACTTATGCCGCTAAAGGCTCGTTGGGAGGGATTTGTCGTTATGAACCGCACCTTCTACGAACTCACCCCCCATCTGTGCGAAGCTTGGGCCAGGGAAGGAAAGGTGTACCAGGATCTTGCGTCAGGAAGTGTCGTTGCTTTAGGTGCCAGGTTCATGCCCCTGCAGGCCGTGCACGTTGCTGCCTTTTCTGGCAACCAGGAGTCCTGCCTTGCGTTTGCCGAGAGCATGGCGGCAGATAGGGGAGCTGCGAGGATTCAGTGCATGTTCCCGCCCACGGCTTCGGACATTCAGGAAACCCTATTGGCGCTGGGATTTCAGTTGGACGCCTCTGACTACATTGTTATGGAGGTCCAAGTCAGTTGAAAACCCGCCGGCTGCGTTTCGGGATTATTGAGCCCCCACCTCTATGGAGAGGAGGGGGCCTTTGTGATTGCTGACGGTTTGGCCGCTATAGCGGCAGCTCAAACAGTTCCCGGTCGAAACTGGTCAGGAACTCGGCTCCGTCTTCGGTAATGAGCACGATATCCTCAACTCTGAGATAGTACTCCCCAGGCAGCCACACCTTGGGTTCGATAGCCATAACCATGCCGGGTTTCAAGATGGTGTCGGCGGTTGGCCGGATCCAGGGATTCTCGTGGACATCGACGCCTATCTGATGTCCAAGCGTTCCATCGGAGAGCCTTGCCCTCAGTCTATCGCCGTAGCCTAGACGGTCCATGACGCTCTCAAGCATACCGAACATCTCACCCATGTTGGTCTTTCCGGGCTTCAGGCGGCTTACAAGGTCGGTTTGCGCAATCTGCAGCGCACGGTAAGCCTCAACGAAATCTCGCGGGGCAGGCCCGCAGTAGAAGGAACGTCCAAAGTCCGAGCAATACCCGTCCACCATGAAGCCGTAGTCAAAGGCAACTGACGTTCCTGGGGCGAGGCCCTCTTTGGCGGGATAGACAAATGGATCCTCTGATGCCGGCGTTCCTGATTTCACAAAAAGTGCGGCAGGGCTAAAGGATACGTCATCGGCTCCAAGGGATTTGCCCGCGCTAGCGACCATTTCTTGAAGCTCCGGCTGGGATATTCCGGGCTTGATAAACGGCACTACCTTGGCCAAGGCATCCCCCGCAAGCGCAGCTGCCTGACGAAGTATCGCTATCTCGCTAGGGTCCTTGATGACGCGCAGCATGTCTCCAAGGCCGTCCGCGTTCAGACACTGGGCTTCAGGCACGGCCGTTTGGATTAGGCTCAGAATGTGCTCTCTAGCTCTATCGTTGGTCCCAATGGTGCTTCCCGAAAGGTGCTTTCTCAGGATGTCGGCGATCTGGTCGGCAGACTCCAGTACGATGGTTTCTACGGGCGATGAACCCGCCTGGTGGGCCGATTCCCTATCCAGTATTACGACGGGTTCGTTCTCGGTTGTGGCTATAAGGAAACAGGATGGATGCTCCGGTTCCTCCATACGGCGCCAGGGCACCAAGAGCCCGGTGAAGTACTGAAAGCTGGCTCCCGTGCCGTAGACTACGCTGTGTATCCCTTCCTCCCGCATTGCAGTCTGTAGGCTTTCCAGTCTCTTGCTATAGTTCATAGTAACCCTCCTCAGTAGCGTAGGGGCGAACCAGACTAGGTCACGACCACACCTTCTGCCTTTCACAGCACATTTCCTGCAGAGCTTACTGAGACAGCACTGTCAAGGTCACGGGTTCCGTAACTCGAGCTTGTATCGAGTCTTGCGGGTGCTATCTCTACACGGGTGAAACCCCGTTGTGTCTTTTTGCGTCAAAATAGGAGACAACCCTACATAAGGAGACAGACTATGCGCAAAATCATTGTACTAATTACGGTGGCCGTGATGGTCCTATTACCTCTGCGGCCGGCTAACGCGGCACTTCCCCAGTTCAAGCTAGGGAACGAGGTGTTGTACAGCCGTTACCACCATCTAATCGAGGGAAAGCGCGTCGGGTTAATCACCAATCAAAGTGGGGTCGACAGTCAAGGGCGCAGCACAATAGATGTCTTGGCTTCGGATCCAACGCTTACTCTGGCCGCTCTTTTTGGGCCTGAACACGGAATTGATGGGCAGGCCAGTGCAGGGGCAAGGGTAGAGTCCTATGAACATCCGACTCTGAAAATCCCGGTTTATAGTCTCTATGGCTACGGCGAGCAGCGCTACCCCACCGAAGCCATGCTGAAGGACCTGGACGTCCTTCTCTACGATGTTCAGGACATTGGAGCCCGCACCTATACTTACATTTCGACACTGAACTACGCTATGCAAAGGGCTAAGATGTACGGCAAGCCAGTGATCGTGCTTGACCGCCCCAACCCCCTTGGAGGGGAAGTCGTGGAAGCCCCGGTGCTTGAGGACGCTTTCGAGACTTTTGTTGGCGTAGACAACCTTCCTATGGCTCACGGCATGACCGTTGGAGAACTGGCACGGTTTTTCAACAGGGAAATCGAGGCCGACTTGACAGTAGTGCCAATGGAAGGTTACACACGGGACATGATCTTCCAGGATACAGGTTTGGATTGGGTTCAGACGTCCCCGAACATCCCGGACATAGACTCGGTGTTTGGATATATGGCCACGGGGCTTGGCGAAGGCACAGGAATCCGCCAGCGGGACACCTTCAAGTGGATAGGAGGAAAGGGAATCGACTCTAGCCGCTTTGCCGCCCTTCTCAACTCCGCCAATTTGCCGGGTGTAGTCTTTATGCCCGAGGCCGTTGGGTCTGAGGGAGGCGTCCGGTTACAGATTACCGACTACCACAAGTTCAACTCGGCGAAATCCGGGCTGTACGCTCTGGCCTACGCCAAGCAACTCACCAACTTCAAGGTACCAAAGAGCGGCTCTACGCCTTCTAGTGTCGTCATGTTCGACAAAATCATGGGGACTCACAGGGTTGGACAGTGGCTTGAGGCCGGACTGTCACCACAAGAGATGGAGAGGCGGTACGCCCAGGAACTAGCGACTTTCAAGCACGATCGCGAGCAGTATCTCATCTACGGCTATGCCGGAAGGCCGGGCGAGATTGGCGTCACTATCAACAATGTCCCCATCTTCTTCGATTCTGCCCCGTACATCGATTCCAATAACCGGACCATGGTGCCCTTGAGGGCGATTAGTGAAGGACTCGGGGCAGAGGTTGGCTGGGATCCTGTGAACTATGTGGTCACAGTCGCAAAAGGCAACGCGAATCTCACTCTCGCCATAGGCAAGGAAGTAGCGACGGTGAACGGTCAAGCTAAGGTAATGGACACGGTGCCTGTCATCAAGAACGACCGCACTATGGTCCCTATGCGCTACGTTGCGGAGTTTCTTAATGCAGAAGTGGAATGGGATGGGGTCCATCGACTAGTTGCAGTTGCCCAGTAGAAAGACGTTAGCGAAGGTAGCGGAAGGGTTGAAGATAGAATGAAACATGACGGAGTTGCAACATGCCCTTCACCATAGTTAGGCAGGATATTACGCGGATGGAAGTCGATGCCATAGTTTAGCGCCGCGAACACCGATCTTCGGATGGGTGGCGGGGTTTCTGGCGCCATCTTCAGGGCAGCGGGAGCCGTCCAGCTTCAGGCTGCTTGCGATAGACTTGCGCCGATAAAGACTGGCGATGCGGTCATCACACCGGGATTCGCTTTGCCGGCCAGGTACGTTATCCACACCGCAGGTCCCGTATATCGTAATGGCAAGCACGGCGAGGCTCTCGAGCTTCGGCTCTGCTACCAAAACTCCCTGACGCTGGCTGTCGAAAACCAGTGTTCTTCCGTTGCTTTCCCACTGATCTCCAGCGGCATCTACGGATATCCAAAGGCCGAAGCCCTGCAAGTGGCTTCCGCATCTATCAGAGATTTTCTCAAAGGAAACAAAATAGACGCCTACCTCACCGTATTCGACAAGGAGGCTTTCAGGGTCAGTAAGCGGCTGCTTGATGCCGTGCAAAGCTATATTGACGAGCGTTACGTCGACGCGGAAGAGTGTGCGGAGTACAGCCTATTACCTGGCCCGAGACAAGTGGCCATGGAGTCTAAGCGGGTCCATGGCCGGGCTGGAGTCTGACACCATCGGCGGTTTCAACAGCATGCTGGCGAAGCAGAAAGCGGTCGAAGGCGAAGCGTATCTTACAACGGTGCTGTTCGATGACAGGTACGAGATCCTTCACGATCGAATCGACATCCGGGCAGTGAGCCCCATTACTGACAAGGAGTACCACGTACGCGGGTCAACCGCGCTTTTCGATGCCATCGGCATGACCATCCACAAAACTGCCGCTGCGTTGGAGCATACCGCCGAGGAGTATCGTCCCGAAAAAGTGATGTTTGTGATCATTACGGATGGGATGGAGAACTCTAGTCGCAGGTTCTCAGCGGATGCGGTCAAGGCGCTGGTCGGTCGGCAGAAGGAAAAGGGGTGGGAATTTGTCTTCTTGGGCGCGAACATCGATGCGGTTGAAGCTGCCGGGCATGTCGGCATTGATGCGGATCGCGCCCAGAACTACGTGGGCGATTCACAAAGCGTCGCGCTGAACTTCAGCGCCGTGTCAGAAGCGGCTGCCGAATTCAGGAAAAGCGGGGTGCTGCCGTGTGGGTGGAGCGAAGAGATAAAGAAAGACTACAAGCGGCGGGGCAACCCCAAATAGACAGGCGGCAAGACACGTGGTTGTGCAAGGGTGTTGTAAGGGCGCCATAAAGGGGACGGGAAGCATCCGTCCCCTCCTACCCGATCCAGGTTGTATGAGTTAAGGCGTTAGTCTGACGCCCAATCAATTGCTGCCAACTCGGAGGCCAGCACGCCTGACAAGGACTCCATAGGTATTCTGAACTCGGGAAACCCGTAGGCGTATGCCATGAGTTCATATTGCTGGAAGTACAGGACTAGATAGCCGTCTTTCAAGTAAAAGTCCTGGTCGGGCCTTATGATGCTGAACTCGACGATAGGCTCGATTCCCATAGCCTGGATTTGTTTCGCGACTTCTGCGCTTAGGAGCGATACGTAATCAGTGTTAGGTCTGAAAAGGCCTTCCAATGTGTAAGACTCGCCTGTGTTGATATCGGCAGTGTACCCAGTTCTCATAGTTCCACCGTGGGCCCCGCCTTGGTATAGGTAATCGTCAAATAGCACGCATAGTAGTCCATTCTCGCTGTAGGTCACAACATAGTTGACCGCGAGCTCAGTCTTCCAACGCACGGATCCCGTTTCAAGGCTGGCCTTTTGGCTCTCGTATGCTTGGGCCCTAGCATCTTCAAAGCGCGTAGAGAAGTACTGGTTCATGGGGTCGCGTACACCCGCAGGGAGGTCCACGACCTTTGGGTACTGAATATCTACGGAAAGGGATGCTGTCTCCAGGCGTTCTCTTATGGTGGCTATGACGAGATTATTCTCGTTTCGAGACGATATATCGACAGTGTTTTGAGTGCCGCCTTTCCATCTGACGTTGTATCCCATGTTCTCCAGCAGGAAACGAAGGGGAACCATTAATTTATCGTTTATCACCTTGAGTCTTGCAGGAATCCAAACCTCATGACCGTTCACAACAGCTGTTGAGCGCCCCGCAAGCAACTGGATTATTCTGTTGCCGTGGGACACGATGACGGTGTCATCTAGATAGGAGCCGGTGACCGTGAATCCCAACTCTGACCCCATTTCTTTCACAGGTGCGTAAGTGGTGCCGTCAACCAGAACTCCTTGGGAAATAAGCGGTTTCCCTTCTAGAGTCAGCTGAACCGCATCGGGGCCCGGGGCCGCTGCGCTTATGCAAAATGCGGTCATGAACAGGCCCATCGATAACACTACGATGACCAAACGCCTCCGAACCTTGCGTGTCACTGTTTCCACTCCCTTGTCCCATTCTACGCAGTTAGACGGGCATTACGCCTTTCAGTTCCGTTACCGTTGGCACGGAAGAAAAGACTTGGACATGCAGACGGAAGCAGGAACGGGGGAGGGAATGTCGAAGGTGTAAGACGGACTGCAACTCTGTCGGGAACCCATCTGACCCAAGGGCGCCACCGAAGCGCCGAAGTCGAGCATTGGAGGTAGTGATTGTGAGCGGCTTCTGGTCTGACGATAGGAACCTCTCTCTCCTTATGGATTTCTACGAACTCACCATGGCCAACGGTTACTTCTTGCAGAATATGCATGAAAAGCGGGCCCTGTTCGAGTTTTTCTTCCGGGATATCCCTGACGGCGGAGGGTTCGCCATAGCAGCCGGTCTGCAGCAAGTCGTGGATGTCGCGTGCAATCTGGGTTTCGATAGGTTAGATATTGAGTACCTTCGATCGAAAAACATGTTTCATGAAGATTTCCTTAAATGGTTAGGAGAAACCCCCTTTCAGTGCGATATTCGCGCGGTGCCAGAGGGCACCCCCATTTTTCCTAGAGAGCCGGTACTTGTAGTAGAAGGCCCTCTGGCTCAGGTTCAGATGGTGGAGAGCATGATCCTCAACTTCATGAACCACCAGTCACTTATCGCGACCAAGGCCAACAGGATAGTTAGGGCTGCCCAGGGCCGAGCCGTTATGGAGTTTGGGACTAGGCGGGCACACGGCCCCGATGCTGCCATATATGGTGCGCGGGCCGCCTACATAGGCGGTTGTGTAGGAACAGCATGCACCCTGACTGATTCGGCTATGGGGGTGCCGGCCATGGGCACCATGGCTCACAGCTGGATTCAGTCATTCCCCGACGAATTAAGCGCCTTCAAAGCGTACGCCGAAGCTTACCCAGACAACTGCACACTTCTGATAGACACCTACCACGTGGTAGAGTCGGGTCTGCCCAACGCCATTCGGGCTTTCCAGACGGTTGTCGTGCCCAAAGGCTACCGGCCCAAGGGTGTCAGGATCGACAGCGGCGATTTGGCGTATCTCTCAAAGATTGTTCGTGGGGCATTGGACGGGGCGGGCTTCCCGGACTGCTCCATCGTCGCTTCAAACGCCCTGGATGAGGACATCATCTCGGATCTTGTGCTGCAAAGGGCTCCCATTGACTTCTTCGGGGTTGGCGAGAGACTCATCACCGCCAAGTCGGATCCCGTTTTCGGAGGCGTCTACAAGCTGGCCGCCATCGAGGAGAATGGCAAGATGTGCCCTCGCATGAAGGTATCTGAAAACCCCGAGAAGATGACTCTGCCAGGCGGCAAGAGGCTTCTGCGATTGCACGACCCCAAGACAGGCCAAGCTATGGCAGATTTGGTCACTACTGATGATCCCTACGACGAGGTCAAGCCTCCTTACGAGCTTTTTGACCCGGACTATACGTGGAAGCGCAAAGTCGTAAGGGATTTTGTGTCCAGAGAATTGCTCCAGGAAGTTGTGGCCAAAGGGAAAGTAGTGGCCCAACTGCCTACTTTGGAGGAAACCCGGGCATATTGCCAAGAACAGATTGGTCTCTTGTGGGATGAAGTGAAGCGGTTCGAAAATCCCCACAAGTACTGGGTCGACCTGTCGCCCAAGCTCTGGAACCTGCGCCACAAGCTGATTCAGGAGCACTCAGTGGGCAAGCCCGATTGAGCCCAACTACGCACACAGGGGGAATCCGCATGAGTTTTGGCTATGTCTACAACTGGAAAGACAGGCTAGTGTCAAGGACCAAAGAGCACGAAACCATCCGAGCCTGGATTGCGGAACGCTTAGCCACACTGCTTCCCGAGTTGATGAAGCGGGAAGGCATCGACATGTGGATAGTGGCGGCTAAGGAGTGCAATGAGGATCCGATCATTGAAGCCATTACCGGAAGCCAGATGGCCAGACGCCAGGCTATCCTGGTGTTCTACCAAAGACCTGACGAGACCGTTGAAGCCATCAACGTCAGCCGCTACAGCATAGACGTGCCGGGCATCTACCGGGATGCTTGGAATCCCGAGAGCGGCGAGGATCAGTGGGAGTGTCTGGCGCGAGTCGTCAAAGAGCGCGACCCCAAAGTTATCGGCTTGAACACTTCCAGGGTGTTCGCTTTCGCCGATGGTTTGTCCTATACTCAGCATCGCATGATCTCTGAGGCTTTGGGACAGGAATACCAGGCGCGGTTCGTCAGCGCTGAAGGGCTCGCCGTCGGTCTCTTGGAAACCAGAATACCCGAAGAGATGGACGCTTACCCAGGGCTAATGGAGATCACCCATGGAATTATCGCAGAGGCCTTCTCAAGCAGGGTTATCCACCCGGGCGTCACCACGGCGGGAGAAGCTCTTAAATGGTTCAACTCCCAATTGCCGGTGTTTGGGTGCGGGTACGTCAAGATTCAAAGACGAGGCGTAATTCCTCCGGCTACCGGCAGCGATCAGGATTTTGGCGAACTCAGAGATGCGGTGATCCGGCCGGGGGATGTCTTAAGATGCGATTGTGGCCTGCGTCATTTAGGTCTGCATACTGATGTGCAGCAAAACGCCTATGTTTTGAGACCCGGCGAAACCGACGCACCCCGGGGGCTAAAAGCTGCTATGTCAAAAGCCAATCGACTTCAGGATATCTTGGCCCAGGAGTTCATTGAGGGCAGAACGGGGAACGAAATCCTTGCCATAGCCCGGGCTAAAGCCATAGAAGAGGGGCTTTTGCCGTGTATCTACGCTCACGCAATAGGCAATCACGACCATGGGGCAGGCGTGTTCGTGGGAATGTGGGACCGGCAAGAAGGTGTTCCCGGTGTTGGAGACTATCCGCTGCACAAAAATACGTGCTACGCCTTTGAACTCAACATATCCGCACCGGTTCCCGAGTGGGACGGTCAGGAAGTTACGATTGCCCTGGAGGAAGACGTTTTCTTCGACGGCAAGACTGTGAGATACATAAACGGGCGGCAGGCCGCATTCCATCTAATCAGGTAGCATTGACTTACCCCGAGCGAGGTCTTACATTAGTGACAGTAAGACACCGGAGAAAGCGGGTGAGCCATGGTGAAAGTAATCACCTTGTCTGATAAGGGACAGATCGTCATACCCAGCGAGATTCGCCAGAAATACGATCTGCAAAAGGGCGACAGATTTCTCGTGAGAGACGAGGACGGCAAGATTACTCTTGAACGCCTGGAACGCCACCCCATACTAGGATTGCGAGGGGCTTACAGAGGGCTGGGCGACCTAACTTCAGCTTTGTTGCGCGAGCGCCGTGCTGACCGGGAGCGAGAGGAAGGGGAGCATGGTTAGGCGGTACGTCCTTGATAGTTACGCTTTGCTGGCACTCTTACAGGACGAAGAGGGGGCCCAGGAAGTAGAGGATCTCATCACCGGAGAAGACACCCAGGTCACAATGAGCGTCCTCAACCTTGGCGAAGTGTTTTACATTGTCGCCCGAAAAGGCGGAGAAGAGGCGGCCCGCGAGTTCGAGCGCAAGGTAATGGAGACTCCGAAGATAAGTGTCGCCGACGCTTCATGGGAACGGGTTAGGGCTGCGGCGGCTCTCAAAGCTGCCGGGGGGCTGTCTTTTGCCGACTGCTTCGGAGCGTCTTTGAGTCTCGAACTGAACGCCACTCTGGTCACAGGCGACTCGGAGTTCGCAAGACTAGAAAAGACCGCGGGTCTCAGAGTAATGTGGCTGCCCAAAAGCTAAGCGACCAGGCAGGGACCATGCCCCGCCTGGTCGTTGTACTTTCTAGCCAAACTGAATCTTGCTGGGGAAGCCCGTGAGGAACCGATTCTTGTCGGCATCGCTCAGTTTGAGGAATGCCTCGAAGTTCTCTAGGCTCGTGTTAAGGACGGAGAACAGGTACTCGGTGAAAGTCTTCTTGTCGAACCCGTACTTCTTCTCGAGATCCTCCAACTTCTTCATGCCGTAGTAGTAGCACGTGAAATACCCCACTCTGTTCTGGGACTCCTGGGATTTCACCTGTCCAAGGGCAGTTATCCTGTCGAAGCCCAACTCGTCCATGTAAAGTTTGATAGCGTCTTCTTCAGGCCTGTGGAAGTAATGCAGCCAGAGGTCAGCCATGATCCTGAGCGATGTGTGATGGCGTCGGAACGCCACAGCCAACGGGTAGAAGGGATCTTCTGGGTAGATGTACTCCATGAGTCTCTCGGTCCGGTGGCACATGCCCTCGTGAAGCGGCACTCTCTTGGCACCCCTCTTGAGGGTCTCGGGAATCGGGTCAAGAGTCCAGCGTACCCACTGTACATGGTGTCCCGGGTAGCATTCGTGTACGGCGTTTATCTTTATCCATCCGTCAGAGATGTTCTTGTAGTTGGTGTCGTTGAGAAAGACTTCCCCTACCAGCGGGCGCCTTCGCGGGCATCCTAGACCATAGCCACCCCAGGGGTACGTCAGCCTATGCTCTTCCGCCACAGGAACCACTATGCAGCTTTCCTCAGGCAGGCGCACCCACTCCCGAGCCGCTTTCTGAGATCTCTGGAGGTAACCCCTTAGGCGCTCGCACATCTCATCCGGTGAATCCGCAGGCCCTGCGCAGGTGTTCATGACGTTTACTGCGTCCAGAGGCGTCTTTATTGGGCCCATACCGGGTGGGCAGACCCTCGCTGCTGCCTCAATCATCTCGGTTCTTGTTTTCTGGACTTCTTCCTGATACCAGCTAAGGAGCTCGTCTAAGCTTACGCCCAGTTCCTTGTCGAGGATCGTCCGGTACCTGTCAGGATCCGTGTCTAGCACGGCCTTCTCTGGAGGCAGAGACTCCCGGGGCCTTTCCTCAACGAGGCGTCCGACCTCTTCCGACCAATCGCTGGCCTTGGCTCGAAGCATGTCGTAGCATCTTGCCATGGCGTCGAGATCGTCCTGGCTCAGGCCTTGATATTGTTGGGGAATTGTGGATCGGGCGAGCCCTGTGACTCTTGTGAGCATGTCGCAGGCACCTTTGACATCCTTGAGTTTGCTTGTGGGGGTGCCCGGGAAGAGTGTCTTAACCCCGGACCAAAGCTCGTCTATCCTAGACAGACGGTTGATCACGACCTTGGCTCTTTCCCCAGGCTCCCTGGAGTCTTTGCCGCCCATGTAGTTCAGTAGATACGAGAGCGAACTCACGAACCCCGACGGGTGCTCAAAGGAACTCTGCAAAGCCGATCCCTGACCTTCCAGGAAGTCGGTTATGTGACTTTTGAGAATGGCAAAGACTGGGTCCGGAGCTGGGAGAACTCTCACTTCATCAAGGAGGCCCTGTAACGCGCGCTCCTCTTCTTCTTTCGCTTCCGGTGTTGGCACAAACAAGCTCATTTCGTATTCCCGTGAGTTGTGCAGCCTGTCAGTTTGTCTGGCGCACTTGGCGTCAAACTCGCGGTAGACCTGGGTCAACTGCGCTGTGCGGGACTTGGGCATTGGGTCACCGCCTCCTAAAAGTATTGTGTTCGGATACCCGTATGCATGGCTCTAAGCTGTAGGGTTGCCAGACATCCACTAGCATTATTTCGACGTCCATAGCTATAGTCCTGCAGGCCTATGGCATGAAAAGCAGGGAAAAGCCGTGGCCGACACGAACAATTACCTAATCCGAGGAGGTGTTTTCATGGGAAAAGTGTATCGTTGCGGAACTCTCATAGACGGCAATGGCGGCGCTCCTCTACAGAACGCGTCGATATGGGTGGAGGCTGGCCGGATCAAGGAAGTCATTAAACCGGGAGAGGGCACCCCTGATGGGGTCAAAGTGGTGGATCTGTCAGGGTATACGGTCATCCCCGGCCTTACAGACATGCACGTTCACATTGACTATTGGTACAGCCATGTGAACCGCGCTGAGTATGAGGATGAGTGTGGCGATGCCATGGCCGCATGTTTGGCGGCCAGAAATATCCGTTCGACTCTGGAAAAAGGCGTCACTACGTTGCGCGACGTCGCCAGCGGAATTGCTCTCAAGATGCGTAGGGCTGTTGAGTTAGGCTACGTTCCCGGTTCGAGGATTTTTTCTTCAGGTAAGGGCATTTGCATGACCGGAGGTCATGGGGCGGATGGGTACAAGATGTGTCGGGAGGCTGACGGGGTCGATGATGTAAGGAAGGCTGTGCGAGAGCAGATCAAGGCCGGAGCCGACCTCATCAAGATTCTTACCAGCCACAGAACAGAGACGCCTGAGTACACTCAGGAGGAGCTGGATGCGGGCGTTGATGAAGCTCATCGAAGAGGATACCGCGTTGCTTGTCACGCCGCTATTATGCCCGCCGCCAAAATGGCGGTTCTTGCGGGAGTCGATACCATCGAACATGGAACTCATCTCACCGATGAGGTACGCGCCATGATGGCCGAGCGTGGAACTTATCTGATTCCCACCATGATCGCGTATCACACTACTGCCGGAGCAGCCAGAAGGGCAAAGGAAGACCCCGAAGGCTCAGGCGACTTCAGACGCGGTTTCCTGGCCAAGTACGCCGATTGGTGGATTCACACCGACGAGATTCTTGAGAGTCAATTCCAGAAGGCTGCAGCTGCAGGTATCAAGATGGCGGTCGGCACTGACCTAGTTATTCCCGACGTCGAGTTTGCGCCGTACAACGAAGAAATCGAGCTTTTTGTCAAGTTTGGTTACGGCGAAATGAACACTATCTGCGCAGCCACCAGAGTTGCCGCCGAGGCTTTGGGTAAGGCTGACGAACTTGGCACTGTTGAAAAAGGCAAAATCGCCGACTTCGTGGCAATCGATGGGGATCCTCTGAAGGATATTCGCAACCTCCGCAACGTGAAGATGGTCGTGAAGGACGGCAGAGTTGAAGTGCCCGCTCCGGTGCCTTATTTCACCAACTGGGGCTAGGGACTGCAACAGGCACACAACTGTTTGGTATGAGACTAAGGACCCGGTTGCCTGGTTGGCACCGGGTCCTTAGTCACGAGCAGAAAATTGGATTTTCTACTTACCCGCCAGCTGGTGAAAAGCGGGCTTGTGCTCAGGCGGCATCGCGCACTTGTACGGTTTTCCGCCTGTTGAGATCTTGAACTCCTCTTTGGCTTTGGTGATGATATCTGGGTTAGTCAGGATCCCAAGCCCTGCCTCGGCTAGGACCTTGGCAGCCGTTAAGGTTCCCGCGTGGCCCACGCCCGTTCCGGCTTGTGCGGTGAACTGCCACGAATGTCCAGGGGTTGCCAACGCGATACAGGCCGTTCTGAATTGCGCGGTTGGGCAGCACCAGCTAACGTCCGCCACGTCGGTGGAACCGCCGGGCTCGGGAGAGATCGAGGGCCTAGGCATCACTTCGTCGTTGAGTGTCTTTGACTTGAGAACTGCCTTGACGTTTTCAGGCAGGAGTTCCTTCATGAAGAAGGTATCTTTCTGTTCTGGCGTGATGGTCTTGGAGATTCCTCCGGCAAATTCGTAATCTTCGGTGGTAAACGCAGGAGGTCCGACGCGCTTCAGGGCTCCTTCCAGGACATCCTCAAGAACCCGGTTTGGGATGAGGTTGTAGATGGCGTCCAGAAGCTCGACCTCGCACTTGGTCTCGGTCATTTGCGCCGCTCCGTAAGCGCAGTTCAGAACCCGCTGGTACAGGACGTCACATTCGTCCCTTTGAGGGGCCCGTACGTAGAACCAGGCAGTGGCAGTGGCCGGCACTACGTTGGGTTGGCTTCCGCCGCTAGTTATCACGTAGTGAACCCTGGCCTTGGATGACATATGCTCTCTGAGAAATTCGACCCCCATTCCCGTAAGCATGATGGCGTCCAGCGCGCTACGCCCGTTGTACGGATCTCCCGATGCGTGAGCCGCTACCCCGTGGAAAGTGATGTTCATGGAACTAACGGCTAGAGAGGACCCGCCACTAACTTGGTTCAGGTGACCCGGATGCCAGGTAAGACACACATCGCAATCGTTGAAGAGCCCATCCCTGGCCATAAACGCCTTGCCGCCAAAGTTCTCCTCAGCAGGGCAGCCGAAGTACTTAATGGTTCCCTTGATGCCGTTTTGGGCCATTTCCTGCTTGAGGCCGATTACTGCTCCAAAGGCGCCTGCTCCCAGGAGATTGTGTCCGCAGCCGTGACCGGCCCCTCCCGGGACGAGCTCTTCCTTCAAAGGAGTCTTCTTCTGGGATACGCCTGGCAGGGCATCGTATTCGCCCAGGAAGCCTATAACCGGGCTTCCGGAACCCCACGTGGCCACGAGGGCCGAGGGCATTCCTGCCACACCCAAGTCCACCTTGAACCCCTCATTACTCAAGGCTTCGGCAAGGCACTCGGCGGATTTCTCCTCGTGGAGCCCAACTTCTGCCAGAGTCCAGATTTCGTCAGAGACCCGGGTGATGATGTCTTTCTTGGCGTCAATGTACTTGATCGCTGTAGATGCTTTAGGTTTCAACCGATTTTCCTCCCTTTGATGCACATCCACTCTCTGTTTCTTCTATTCCAAAGGCGGGATCAGATGAATCCAGTCGCCGAACAGAAGCCTTAACCTTGGTATGAAGAGACCGAGCCTAGCCATTATGGTCGTCCCGAATACCGCCCCAAAGGAAATCATGAGCACAAACCTTCCCGCAAGGCTGCTTTTCTGAATAAGGTTCGTCAGAAGGGGGTTACGCGCCTCCCCGTTCTCATGTGCCGTTCCCACAATGAAGAAGAACGTAGTGATAGCAGCGATGTTGCATATCATGGCTATCACCGAGTTGAGGTCATTCAAAGGCACGATGGCCCCCCTGATTTGGGAGATGATGCCTGCGTCGATGACGCCGGTTATTGTTACCGCCGATGCTACACCCACGAAATAAGCAAGAGAATATCTAGAGAGCCAGCTTATCTTGGGCGAAAAACGGGTGAACAAGAGTATGCCCAGTATCAAGGGCAATAGTACAAGGTAGTTGCCTTCTTGCACCTCCTTGAACCCGAGATCTCGCACGTTGGTCCAGCCCATAACCGCCAAGTGAGCCAAAGAAAGTCCAAGATAGAGGTGTTCGCAGGCCCGGAAAAAAGGGTTCTCTTTGTAAAGATAACTGTAGATCCCTATTGACATCAACGCAGCCAACCAGATCTTAGGATCATTGGACATGGGCTTGCACCTCCTGACCGTTTCCGGTACCTACTCTCCTTTTGTCTCTCCAGAACATGATGTTTCCGGCTACCATGAGAATCAGAAGGAAACCGTGCCCTAGCGATTGAGCGTCCATGGACTGTGTGGCCAAGCCGGGTTTTCCGATTTTGGTCTCATAGTAAGCGGCGCCTTTTGCACCGGAAATAAGGCCTGCCAGCTGACCGTTTTGGAAGTAAACTATGGCCTCGCAAGCAGACAGGGCTATGACTCCTCCCAAACAAGCGACCCGGTGCTTGGCCCAGATGTGCCTTGCCAGCCACAAGTGGTTGTCGCCGGCACTGTACGTGGAAACCAAGGCTATGTCTTGGATGCTTCGGACATCTTTCCACATAGGTAGGCCCGATAGGGAGGTTCCATATTGATCGTTTTCATACGCTTTGGTTATGTCGTCGGCCATAGCAACCATGGCTGTCTCCCCGCCGGCGCGATATGGCAGGACGACGAAATCGGTGCCGTACAGGTAGCCATCCTCTTTTTCCGCAATGTCCCTTATCTTCTCGGCATACATGATTCCATCAGGAGTGAAAGTGGTGGTGATGACCCGATGGCCTTTGGACATGTGGTGCCTAGCTACGGCTAGAGCCATCGGCCACAGTTCCCCTTCAGAACTGGGAGCTATGGAGAGATCCATGATGATTATGGCGCCCTGCGGGATGCTGTCCACTGTTTTGTGTGCGGCTTCTCCCTCGGGGCTTGGACCTAGGGGGAGCCCCAAGGGCTTCACCAGGGGCAAAAGCACTATGGCCACCAGAAGAAGCCAGATGATGAGAGTCTCTCTAATCTGCATTTAGTCATTCCCCCCAGGCATATAGGTTCGCTCAAGTCCCAATATCACCCGGATGCTCATCATGACCATTCCCAAGGAACCGCCTATCGTGATCGCCCGTATGGCCGCGGCGTTGGGGTTTGCCACTATCCAGTCGGATATCTTGGGAATTGCGGGAGAAATGGCTGCTCCCAGCCCAACCTGGCCAAGAAGAACGATTACCCCGACTGCCAACATGACCCCGGCTTGCCAGTTGCGAATCCGGAACGCCCTCCAACAAGCGCTAGTCATGTAGAACAGGGTGAAAGAGTACATGGTGCTGGCGGCAGGCTGATACGTGTTCCGCCAGATGTAAGTGTACTGGGCCGAAGTAGGAGACTTGGTGACTCCCAGGACGAAGTAAGCGAAGAACGACACTATGAAGATCAGGCTGTATGGCCAGTTGCTCTTCTTCTGGGCGACTTTCTTCCCGTGGAGACTAAGCATGTTCACGCCGCCTAAAGCTAGGGCAAAGGCGGCGATGACTATTCGCCACCGCACTATCTGAGAAGCGAGGTCAGACACAGACTTCTGGTTGACAAAGTAACCGGCTAGAACTATGGCTCCGCACAAAAACGCCACTAAGATGGGACCTTCCCGTTTCATCTCGATCATCTCACTTCGTCAGAAGATTGGTCACGGCGTTGCTGCCAAAGGTGGCCATGACGCACCCCACAAGGATGAGAACTACCGAGAGCACCTTGCCCGCTTCCTGAGCAGTCAGGGCCCCCACTTCGCTAGGTTCTCGCGACAAGTAAGTGCCCGCTGCGAAGATCTCTTCCCCGATCAGGGTGTAATCGCAACTGGCAACGAAAAACGGCAATTGATGATAGTTAGCGGTTCCGCCTATTTGAAGGGCTCCGGCCAAGCTTGCGGCTTCGGCAAACAGCATGGACTCGTAGTAGTAGTTGCCGAACAACATGGCGCCCGCCACTTTCTCTCGCTGGTATAGTCCCAGAACGCCGGCTTTTGAGGCATCGCCCGGCATGTACATGACGTTTGCCGGATTGTATGATTGTGCGCTTCCCTTCATGGTATAGGAGTTGCGCACGATCTCTTGGCACATGGGCTCCATTTCTGGAAGCGGTACCACCACCAGCATCTTGGCATCGTACCTAGCCACCTCGCCGGATACGTGGCTTAATATGCGCATGCTGGCAAAACCTTGAGCCTCCAGCTCTGTTCCTCCCATGACGAAGGCTAGCGGCCTACCCATCTCTGTAACTCGGCCCACCATTTCGTCTATGGCGTCCAGCCCTGGGATCCTGCGGATACGCATCTCCTTGGTCTTGCCAAACACGTGTCTTGCGTAAAACATCACGACAGTCAACATCGCTAGCAATACTAGCGAACCTACTCTACCTTGGACCATCTTTACACCTCCCGGCAAAGATGCACTATAACTATACATCAGTATGCATAAACATACCGCTCCATGCAAGTCCTTTTTGCTTTCACATACTGTTTGCTCCAAGGATCAGAGAGGAATTGGTCTTTGGTGCAGCGAACGTCATGGAATGAGGTGCGGAATAGGCATTCTGCGGCAGGAGGCGCGCAAAGATGAAGCGGACTCTTATGTTTGCTGTATTCCTTCTAGTATTGGTTTCGCTGGCCGCAGGGGACCTTCTGTTGCTGATCAATCTACAAGAATCTCTAAGTGAATACCAGCCTGATGGCGTCGCACTTACAGGTACGACCAGTGCAAGGCCAGTTTCCGGTGAGAGCCCTGCCGATGCAGTAGTCCTTGTGATTGTAGATGGGCTTCGCCACGACATCTCCAAAGGGCTGCAGTTCCTAAACCACATGCGCTACGACGGCGCCTATGGCACATCGAAAGCGGGGCAACCCTCGTACTCCAAACCGGGATATGCGGTAATTTCTTCAGGAGCGTATCAAGATGACACTGGCATTGTGTTCAATGACGATTCCGGCCCTCTCGTCATAGACACCATCTTCAGGTCTGCCAGCCGTTCAGGACTTACGGCTTCGCTAGCAGCCCATGACTGGTGGGTGGATCTAAACGGTGAAGACGCTTTCGCATCGGTGTATTCGTACCGTGACGAGGAGTGCCACGATCCCCAGATAGACGTGAAGGTTAGAGACGCCGCTTTGCTGGCTCTTGACGGGAATAACCCGAACCTTCTCCTGGTCCACTTTATGCTGACCGATACAGCCGGACATGAAGAGGGAGGACTTAGCAGCAAGTACTTAGAAGCGGCGAAGGCCATTGACGGATATATATGCGAGATAGCTACAGTCATGGATTTGACACGAGAGACACTGATTGTCACTGCAGATCATGGCCATCTTGGTAGGAATACCGGCGGGGGCGGCCACGGCGGCTGGGAGAGAGAGATCATCACTGTTCCTTTCCTGATGTTAGGGGCCGGAGTGAAACCAGGAAAAGTCTCATGTCCCATACTCCAGACCGATGTGGCCCCCACCGTTGCGGCTCTTCTTAACCTTCAGGTTCCATCGTCCGCCACCGGGTCCGTCATATGGGATAGCCTCGATGTGGAGAACGGGTACCGGGATTCTTTCGATTCGGATGATAAAGACAGGAAGGATGCGGCTTTGGCCCGCTCAGCAGCCAAGGCTGCTATAGTGCGGGAGGGCCGGCGCAACCGAGTGCTTTTGGTCTTGGGTGTCATGACACTGATTGTAGCAATCTTGGGCATCGTGCGTCCGAAGGTAGACCCTGTTCTGACGAGACTTGCCCTAATGGGAGCCTCGGTGTATCTTCTGGTTTACTGGCTGACCTACAGCGTGCTGCTGGGTAACGTGTTCTCGTTGTCCACATTCCCCGATGCCGAAATTCTGACCATATTGCGGATTGTGGGCCTTCCTGCAGTCGCGAGCTTAGCCGTAGCTTGCGCGGGTCTTATCTGGACGGTAGAATGGCGCGCAACCGGCTGCTCTGCCACATCCGTGGGCGCTATCGTCACTGGGGTGGCAACGGCTCTCCTTGTGGTCATATCCGTGGGCTATGTTGCTAATGGGTTCGTAGTGACGTGGCCTTTGCCAGATTTCAGAGTCGGTTTCTTCCAACTCTCTGCTATGCTTCAGTTTGGAGTTGTGGGCCTTACGGCCTGGATTCCTTTGACGATGGCGGGGGTCTTGGCCCGAAGACGGGCGAAGCCGAAAGACTGAAGCGCCGCACCACGGACTCTGACGGCTTTTTTCTAGGCGCCGTCTCTCTCCGAAGAAAGGAGTTTCTTCATTGCCTAAACCGCGTTCAAACTTCGCAAGCCTCAAATCGTCTGCCCCAACGTTACAGCCTCTTATCATGGGACGGCACGGCATGGTGGCTTCAGGGCAGTTTTCGGCCACAATGGCCGGGCTTCACATCCTCAAGGCAGGAGGAAACGCAATCGATGCCGGCGTCGCCGCAGGCATAGCCATCAACGTCGTGCTTTTTGACCGGACCAGTTTCGCCGGTGTAGCCCCTATCATCTTGTACCATGCCGAGACCAAGTCTTTGGTAACGTTGGATGGCTTAGGGGTCTGGCCGCGTCTTGCGAATATCGAATACTTCCACAGGAACTTCGGGGGCAAGATGCCCAAAGGAATCATGCGAACCGTAACTCCCGGAGCGCCCGACTCGTGGCTATACGCTTTGGCAGAGTACGGGACAATGACTTTAGCGGAAGTCTTGGAGCCCTCCTGGGAGATGGCAGCCAAAGGCGCGCCTGTGTCTGCAGGAGTGGCGCTGGGACTATCTGGTCTTGAGAAAAACTTGGAGCAAATTGACCCCGAAGCCCAAAGGGTGTTCTTCCCGGGTGGTCACGCCCCTAAGGCAGGAGATATCCTTGTTCAGGCCGATTTAGGTCGACTATTCAAAGCCCTAATGGACGAGGAAGCCAAGGCTCGCAAAGAAGGTCTTGGGCGCAAGGAGGCTATTAGGCGCGCCAGGGACCTTTTCTACAAGGGATGGATAGCCCGGGAAATATCCGACTTCTACGAGAGTCATGGCGGCTGGTTGCGCTATGACGATTTGGCCAGCCATAGGGTGGAGATATCGGCACCTTTGCATACCAACTACAGGGGCTACGATGTTTATGCTTGCGGCCCGTGGTGTCAAGGGCCTCTGCTTATTCAGTTCCTGAACATCCTAGAGAATTTCGACCTGGACAAGATGGAGCATAACTCGGCCCAGTACATTCACCTTCTGGTTGAAGCTATGGATTTGGCGTTCTCGGACCGGGAAAACTTCTACGGTGACCCTAGGGCGGTTGAAGTTCCCCTAGCCGGGCTTACTTCCAAGGAATACGCCAAGATGCGGGCATCGCTCGTCAACATGGAACGCGCTACGGGGCGTATGCCTCGTCCAGGCAACCCCTGGGAGTTCCAGCCCGGCGCAGGCGGGCGCCAGGTGAACCCCGTGGACATATCAGGCTACCTTGACCCTGAAGCCGGAGTACAGAGAGACACTAGCTATGTGGCTGTAGGCGATGAGCACGGCAACTTGTTCTCGGCCACGCCCAGCGACCCGGTATTTGATACGTCTGTTATCCCCGGCCTGGGGATAGCTTGTTCAGGAAGGGGGAGCCAGTCTAGGCTCCAACAGGGACATCCTTCGGCTTTGGCTCCGGGCAGACGCCCGCGTTTGACACCCAACCCTGCCCTAGCGATGCTGGACGGGCAGCCGTTTGTGGCTTTCGGTTGCCCTGGTTCTGACGTGCAGACCCAAGGCATGCTGCAGTTTTTCCTTAACCTTGTGGATTTCGGCATGAACGTTCAGGAGGCTATTGAGGCTCCTAGAGTGTGTTCTTACAACTTCCCGGGCTCGTTTGCTCCCTGGGTGTACTACCCCGGCCGTGTCGACGTAGAGACTCGCATGGATTCTGCTGCCCTTGAGGCTCTCAAGGCCATGGGCCACGATATTCGCCCCTTGGGCCGATGGTCTGCCGCCGCTTCATCCATGCACGCCGTCCTTTTGAACCCTTCAAGCGGAGCGATGCTAGGTGGAGCCGATCCAAGGCGGGAAGGCTCTGCAGCAGGGTGGTAGCCCTCGTAAGGGCATGCATGGTCGGAAGTGCTCTGGCTTGCGCAAGATACCGGGATAGATTTCTGAAGGTGGGAGACGGATTGTCTGAACTAAGATGGAATCCTTTGCTTGGAACATGGACTATGGTGGCGCCCAACAGGCAGGCGAGGCCTGTGGTGGCGTCAACCGGGTGCCCGTTTTGTCCGGGATCCGGGAAGGTTCCCGATGAATACGGAGTGTTGGCTTACGACAATGATTTTCCGACCCTGACCCAGGCGCCAGAAGAGCCCGCAGTGGCGGGTTCTGAGCTTTACAAGGTCAAACCGGCATATGGAAAATGCGAAGTAGTGCTTTACTCATCATCTCATGACGCTTCGTTGTCTACTCTGCCTTTGTCTCAGGTAAGAGACTTAGTGGAGCTCTGGGTGAAGCGCTCGGAAGTCTTGGCGTCCGATGAATCGATCAAGTATGTGTTTCCCTTTGAGAACAGGGGCGCTGAGGTAGGTGTCACTATCCACCACCCTCACGGGCAGATTTATGCCTATCCTTTTGTGCCCCTCAAAGTGCAGGTCGAGTTGGAGCGGTCTCGCCGGCATTTCTCTGATACCGGGCGCTGTCTCATTTGCGACATGAACCAGGAGGAGACGGCTTTTGGAGGCCGCATCATAGCCCAAAACCAAGGGTTCATGGTGTACTTGCCGTTTTTCACGGACTATCCCTTTGGCGCTTTCGTGGTTCCCAAGAGGCACCTTACCTACCTGACGGATCTTACTGCCCGGGAACGGGACGATTTGGCTGCAGTGTTGAGGAACCTCACGGGAGCGTTTGACCTTTTGTACGGGCGGCTTTTCCCGTACATGATGTGTTTGCATCAGGGGCCGGTGAATTCCAAGGAGTACTCGGGGGTAGAAGACTTCTGTCACTTTCACATAGAGTTCTACCCGCCCCTCAGGGATGCCAGCAAAATCAAGTACTACGCATCATCGGAAATGGGGGCGTGGGCCGCGTGCAACCCCCTTTCTGTAGAAGACACCGCAGTGACACTCCGGCAAGCGTACGATAGGTTTGTGGGTGGCTCGGAGTAATGGTCATGACTGTACACTACTTCGCCCCGGGGCGCGTCAACCTCATAGGTGAGCATATCGACTATAACGGGGGCTTTGTTCTACCGGCGGCTTTGTCATTAGGGATACGCGCCGCCGTTCGTCCGCGTGAAGACGGCGTGATCACATTACGGTCCCTAAACGCTCCCGGCTGCTTTGAAGTTGATCTAGACGCAGACCTCGAGTTCGACCCCCGGCATGGGTGGGCCAACTATCCCAAGGGGGTCATGGCGTATCTTCGGAAAGATGGATACGCCCTCCAAGGGTGCGATATCGTCTACTCAGGAGATCTTCCAGTAGGGGCAGGATTGTCTTCCTCTGCCGCGATTGAGGTGGTTACTGCCTATCTACTCTTGCACAGGTCCGCCCGTGCCGCATGCGGTTCCGAGATGGGGGACAGCATCGACAGGATATGGCTGGCAAAACTGTGTCAGCGTGTGGAGAATGAGTACGTCGGAGTTGGATGCGGTATCATGGACCAGTTCGCGGTTGCCAACGGCAAGGCCGGCCACGCCATCCTTCTCAACTGCGATACCCTCGCGTATGAGTACGTTCCGGTGTCCTTAGGCGACTACAGATTGGTGATCATCAACACCGGGAAAAGACGCGCCCTAGGAGAGTCCAAATACAACGAGAGGCGCGCCCAGTGCCAGGCAGCCCTCAGGATTATCCGGCAACATCGCGATGTGCCCAACCTGTGTCAGGCGACTATGGAGGACGCCTGCCGGTGGATTGACGATCCTATTCCTCTTAAGCGAGTTCGACACGTGATTTCGGAACACCTGAGGACTATGGAGGCTTCACGCCTTCTTTCCTCGGGGTACCTGAGGGAGTTCGGGTGGCTTCTGACCGAATCCCACCAGTCTCTCAGAGAAGACTACGAGGTTTCTGGATCTGAGCTGGACACAGTGGTGGAACTAGCCTTGGCCTCGGGCGCGTGCCTTGGGGCCAGGATGACCGGAGCGGGATTCGGAGGATGCGCCATTGCTCTGGTGGAAAGTAACGCCTTGGCTCAGTTCCAGGACTTCGTCAGAAGCCACTACGTCCAGAAGACGGGGCTCCACCCCGAGTTCTACGTCTCGGAGATAGGAGACGGGGTGAGACGAGTTTCTTCCTATTCGGATCTTGAATCCTATTGAGCTAGACGAGGCCTAGCTCGCCGAAACCCAATAACCCTTCACAAACCTGTTGACGTTCTTCTGGTTCTCGTGATATACAATCTTCTAACATCCGAATATCGGCCATGATGAGGAGAAGTAACCTGCGTTTGCCGTGCAGAGAGCCTGGGGATGGTGCGACCGGGACGGAAAAGCAGATGAAATACACCTCTGAGCCACCGGTTGAACACGCATATGGCCAGGACATGAATGCTGAGTGTCCCGTCCAAAAGCGAAAGTAGACTCAGGCGGATCTTCCACCGTTAACAGGAAGGAAGCATCGGACCTCCACCGGGGAACTGTGCTTTACCAGAGCGGGTTACGACCAATTAGGGTGGTACCACGGGAATACATCCCGTCCCTTGCAGGACGGGTTTTTGTTTTTCCAAGACCACAGAGGGAAGAGCCCAAAACCCCAGTTCAGGAAGGTCGAAGACTAGTTGAGGAGGAAGGTTAAATGGATAGGCTCCTTTCCATGTGGTTTCTTGTGGTGTTTTTACTGGCGAGTCTCTTGGCTATGAGGAGAGTTGACCGGGGCCGCGACATCCCCATCCGGCGGCTCAAAGGCCTGGATGCCATAGAGGAGGCAATAGGGAGGGCCACCGAGATGGGGCGCGCCTCTCTGTTCGTCATCCCCGGCGGGGCTTTCGACGCCCAAGCGTTCGCGGCGTTCGACATCCTGAGTTACGTGGCGTCAGAGACGGCCAAGTATGACACTAAGCTTGTGGTCGTAAACGCTCTGCCTGAGGCCCACGCCATTTCCCAGGAGGTTGTACGCCAGGCTTACAAGGCCCAGGGTAGAGAAGATTCTTTGGACGAATCCTCCCTCAGGTTTCTTTCTACAGGATTCACCGCGGGAGTGCTCGGGATCTACGAGAGAGACAAGATAGGGGCCAACTTCCTCTTTGGTTCCTTCTACTTCGAAAGCCTGACCCTAGCGGAGGCGGGGCAGAGGACCGGCGCCATCCAGGTGTCTGGTACAGCCAACACCCACCAACTTCCGTTCCTTGTGGCAGCTTGCGACTACTCACTGATTGGTGAAGAGATTTACGCCGCAGGCACCTACCTGTCGCGTAATCCCGCGCAGATGGGAAGCCTGGTGGCTCAGGAGATGGGCAAGTATGCGGGAATAGTTGTGATCGCCGTTCTAAGCGTCTGGCGTACCGCTTTGGCTCTGAAAGGCCGATAGGAGGCAGGGAAGATGAAGAAAACAGTGCCTTTGGCAGTTGGATTCGTATCGGGGCTCTTGGTAATCCTGAAGTATTTTGGCGACAATCCCATCCTGAACATGCTGGGTACCATGGTGACCAATTGGAGAGTCACTGTGGCGGCCTTTGCGTTGGGTTTGGGTGCCGTGAATCTCATCCAAATCCACGGGCGAGCGGTTATCGCTAAGAGCGAGAATCGTGATTCCAGCATCTTGCTCTTGGGCTCCTTGGCGGTTTTCACGGTCCTCGGGCTAACAATGGGGCCGGGCTCGCCTGTTTACAAGTGGTGCTGGGACAACGTCTACCAGCCCATCTACAGCGGGATAGCATCGCTATTGGCATTCATGATCATCTCCGCTTCGTATAGAGCGTTTAAGATAAGGAACTGGCAATCTACTGTTCTGATGGTATCTGCCGTAATCGTCATGCTCGGCCAAATCGGAGTGGGAAGTGCAATCTCCCGCTACCTCCCTTCATGGTCCCAATGGATCATGTCGGTGCCCAACACCGCAGGCATGCGTGGGATCAGCATAGGCGGGGCGCTAGGTGCAATCGCCCTTAGTATCCGCGTGCTTCTGGGCTTTGAGAGGTCCTACATGGGAGGTGGGCAACAATGAGATTCTCCTACAAGACATCGGGGGCCAGACCGTGGGCCGACACGATACAAGAAATCGACAATAGGCTCCTTTACGCGCTGGTTTTTGTGATGCTAGTGGTGCCGTTGGTCAGGCCCTTGGGGCTTCCCATAAATATCGCTCCCAACACTCGCAAAGCTTTCGAGATAATCGACAGTCTTCCGGCCGGGTCCTTGGTGTTCCACTCAGTGGGCTTCGATCCGTCAGGGGATGCAGAAATGTGGCCCCAAATGATGGCTCTGACCAGGCATTTTATGTCCAAAGGCCTGAAGGTTGTGTACTTCCCAACTACGGTTGGCGGCGACATGTACGCTGAAGCGGTACGCGATCAGCTGGCCCCCAAGTTCGAATACCGTTACGGTACAGACTACGCCATACTTCCCTTCAAGGCCGGAGGCGAACCGGCCATAGCGGCCATGAAGGATTTCTACAGCCTGTATTCGGTTGATAAAGATAGCATGCCTCTTAAGTCGCTGCCGATTTTTCAGGATTTTTCCGGAATGCAGGATGTCGCTCTCATCACAACTTCAAGCACCGGAGACGACGCTCTCTTCCTGATAAGGCACATTGAATCCAAGTTTCACACCCCAATAGTCGTGGGAGGGGCCGGCACTTTGTTGCCGGTGGTCGGCCCCTATCTTGCCTCCGGGCAGATGAAGGCCATCATAACCGGGCTATCAGGGGCCGCCGAGTACGAAGTGCTGACCAAGATGCCCGGGAAGGCTGCAGGGGCAATGGATGCCCAGGCCGTAGGCCACCTTTTTATCGTGGGACTCATAGTTCTGGGGAATATCGGGTTTGTGGCCCAGGCGAGAAGCGCTCGTCGAAAGGAAGGTGTGTGAAGTGGCAGGGAGTATAGGAGTCTTTGTCTCAGGTGTGTTTCTGGTGGCTGTATACTCTTACCTCTTCAAGGAGGGTAGGCTCTACAGGTACACTGAGCACATCTACATCGGTTTTGCCGCTGCCCACGCTATCGTCATCGGGTGGCAGAATGTCAAAGAGCAGGCAGTTGGCCCTCTTGTGGACGGCCGGTGGTCCGCCGCTATACCGTTAGTATTAGGACTTCTTCTCTACACAAGGTTTGACAAGAGGATTTCGTATCTTAGCAGGACACCTCTGGCGTTCATGATGGGCGTGGCGGCAGGCGTAACCATAACCGGCTCGGTGGAGGCATCCTTTGTGAAACAGATCAAGGCGACCATTCTGCCCCTGACCAGCCTAGATAACATCGTAATGGTACTGGGCACGATTTCTACCTTGGCCTTCTTTCTTTTCATACCGCTTAGGAGCCATAGTAGTAATACGGTTCAGCCTGGGAGACAGAGCCCGATTGTATCTGGCACAGGGCTGTTCCCTGCACTAAGTCTGCTGGGCCGCGCCACGATGATGGTAGCCTTCGGGTCGTCCTTCGGTTTTGTGGTAATGGCCCGTCTTTCGTACCTGGTGGGAAGGCTGCAGTTCCTCTTCACCAAATGCGTTCCGCTCATACCGGAGTAGGGAGCGCACATTTGAAGGGACCCCTTCCGCTGAAGGGGCCCCTGGACACTCAGACCTCGGTTTTGCAGCTTATTAGGAGGTCCCTACTTCGCCACACCAAGGAAGTCTATGAGAAGGAACTGCATGCGCCCTAAGAACAGCGAGACTCTCGCCATGACAGTGGTGCCGAAAGCGGCGCCAAAGGCAAGCATCATGGTGTAGCGCCCAATCTTCGAGCCTACTCCCGCCAGGCCTTTTGGCTCCACGGTGAACAGGAAGAAAGACAAAGTGGTAACAACGCCGATCAGAAGCAATGCTGCGTTTATGGCCACTGAGTACTTGGCCCCCGCTGCGAGAGGCTTGACCGTCGCCGCAATCTGATCCAAGAGCATGGGTTTCCAAGTCTTGGTCAAGACGACCCCGGCGCCAACGCCCATGGTAAAGGATACCGGATATCTCGATAGCCACTGGTGTTTCGAGGATAGCCTTGTATACATAAGGAGGCCAAGTAATGCCGGAATGGCGAAGTGCCATTTGCCGTTCTGAACAATATCCACCGTTATCGTGGGCTTGATGTAGTTGCCGAAGGTCTGGGCCACGAAATAGCCCGCCGACGAACCCACAAAAAGGTGTTCAGCCCAGTAGTACGACTCATTCTCTTTGAAAATGACGCTAAAAAGAGCCAGCGTCAGAATCGCTGCAACCCAGTTGGCTATGCTAGACATTCCCGTTGCCTCCCTTCTTGGATCTTTCCAGGAAGTACTGCACGTTTCCAATTATCACGAAAGCGATGATCAAGAGGTGGGTAAGACTCTGAGCGTCCATTCCTGCCGCCGCCGTACCCGGCTTCTGGATCAGCTGCTCATATTCGGCCGCCCCACGCATGCCCTTTAGAAGCCCTGTCAACTGACCAGCCTGGAAGAGAGGGATGCTCTCGGGGATGCTCACAGCGAAGCATGCGCCGGTAACAGGAATGCCTATTGGGCTGCCTATCATCTTCACGTAAGAAGAAAGCCCCTCGTTTAGAGAGCCCATAGAGCAGGCTATGGCCACGTCCTTAAGGGACTTGACTTCCTGCATCAACGGCAACGAGCCTAAGGGTTTCCCTTGGTAGTCAACTCCGCCGGCCGCATCACTGATGTTGACCGTCAAAGCCTGCAGGAACACGTTGGTTCCCGGTTTGTACCCGATGTTGACCCAGTCAACGCCGTATTCTTTATCGGGGAAGTCGGAGCTTATGATGCCGATGACCTTATCCACAAGTGCACCTGATTCAGCGGTGATACCTGCGGCCACGACCTTTATATCGCGCTGGAAAAAGTGGCGCATCAAGGCGACGGCGTTGGGCTCGATTTCGGCCATGGAAGATGCCTGGTAGTCAAAGCCCATGTAAACCGCCTTGCCCGCCGGGATCGTCTCGATGAAATCGTACAGCACCAGAGTCTCCTTACTCACCGGAATCGGCAGGCCGATGGGAGAGATGATGGCGTAACTCACGCAGGCGATTATCAGGATATACAGGATCCGGTCCATGTTACGGTTGAGCCAAGATGAGTTCACGTTTCACACCTCCTCTAATTGGTTCCCAGATGCCGCCGCTCGATCCCGACCATGATCCGAAACGCCTGTGCAACGGCACCGAGACTGGCACCAATGGTGATGCCTCTCATGCCTGCGGCGTTAGGAATGTCCAGGATCCACGAAGACATTACAGGGATATGCGAAGAGATGGCGGCGCCAATCGGGGCCTGTCCCAACATGACGATTATTCCGGCCACCAGAAGGAGCATGGCTTCTAGGTTTCTTGCCCGGAACGCTCTGAAGGAGGCAGAGCCGATGTAGAACACCAGAATCGCGTACATAGTACCATCCAAAGGCGCTATGATGTTGTTGTAGATCCAAGTAATTTCCTTTCCACTATGGCCAAGGAACACGCCGATTAGGAGGGTGGCGTACATGGCACCCAGCAGAATGAGACTTCTTGGCCAAGCGCCTTTCTTAAGCTGCATGTTCTTGACATGGATCCTGGTTAGGTTTGCTACGCCCAAGAAACAGCTGAATCCTGTGATGATCAGAAACCATTTGTCTAGTCCTTGCTGTATTGGCTTCGCAGCAGGAAGAGTGAAATAGAACGCCAAGGCGTATATAAGAGCTGCAATCAATGTGATTGCCATAGGGATTTCGCGTCTCAACTATATCCCTCCTTCTAGTACTTTAGTAGTTTAGCAAGGCCGTCGCTCCGAGCGAAGATGAACCCGGCGCCGACTATCAGGATGAAGATTAGGCCCATTTTGACCCAGTCTGAGGCGACCAGGCTTCCCAAAAGAACTGATTCCTGAGTGAGATAGGCTGACGCGGCGTAAATCTCGTCTCCTATCAGGCAGTAGTCACAAGCTGCCACAAAGAACGGGATCTGGTGAGTGTTGGCCGTTCCGGCAATCTGAATAGCGCCGATTTCGTATCCGGTTTGGGCAAAAATGAGCGATTCGGCCCAGAAGGCACCTATCAGAATGTTGGTAGCGACTTTTTCGCGTCTCAGGATACCGGTAACACCTGTGGCGTATCCGAACTGCTGGTCGCTCAAGTATCTGACGTTGTCAGGGTTGTATGCATCAGCCTTGCGCTCAAGAACGTATGCGTTCTTGACGATCTCCTCTGTAAGCGACTGCACCATGACTTTGTTGTTGGTGACTATAAGGGGGACATCCTGCCGGGCTGTCCTGGTGGCCACGTAATCCAATATCCCCATAGCAGCCAAGGTCTGAGCTTCGTCAACGTCTCTTAATCCCGGTCCAAAGTGCACTGGTCGCCCCATCTCAGTGGCTCGTCCTATGGCTTCATCGATGGCGTCCAACCCGCCTACTTTTCGGATAAAGGGGATCTTTAGGCCCTGCCTGGCACGGCTAATGGTGACCCACAGCGCGATACAGAATGCCAACTCGGTGATAAAAGTGGTCACATATCCTTTGGCAATGATATTCAACTTGCGGTCCTCCTTTGCCTTGGTCTGTGCCGGTCGCTTGTGCGAGTCCGGCGGTCTGGGCGTACTACGGGTACTGAGCCTCGTCGCTTGCTATGAACCTTCTTCCCCCTTTCGGCTTGAAACCCGTATAGTGATCCGGATGGTTGTAGCCGGAACCCAGGTATGAGCTTGTTGTAGTGTAATAAGCGCTCACCTGGTTGTTTCAACAGTACGGATCCATGAAATACTGTCCGTGCCCTAAATACCCATTAAACCACGCAAGTCGCCTAAAAGAGTGGGGAGGTTTCCGCGAGCAAGAGCACTACCAGGGACGACAACCCGCACCCCAATGCCGCTCCGCGGACGCCTTTCACCTATAGTACTGGCCGAATGGTCTCAAGTCCTTCGGAGTTTCGCCATAAATATACATGTATCGACAATACATGACACACTGAGAATGCTCATTATGCAAGCTATTCTTTAGGTGGGCGCCTCCAGCATTTGCCACGCTTAACTTGCGTGATCTCAATACCGTACTTGTGCTGGGGTCACTAACGACTGTCCTGCGTGTCTCCGCAATGGCAGGCGTCTGAAAGCCAAGAACTCAAGGACGGTGTGTACGAAGACGAGATCTACATGGGACTCTTCAAAGATGAACTGAAATAGGGAACACTAGTCCTCGGTGATACGGATGTCATCGCGCAGATTCGTCCCGCGTAGAGCATATATCGAGGAAGCTGCTCTATCCTACCCGTTGGGTAGGAATGTGGTTGAGAGGCTAAAGGATCTGGGCGTCACCGTCCGGGTCCTTGAGCCACGCGCGCGTCCCCACGTGCCGGGAGAAAACCCCGCCCGGGTATACGAGGAGGCCAAGCATACTCTGGTCGTGAGAGTCAGGAAGGACAAGGACTTCGCTGCCTGTAAGCCGTCGGCTCACTACCAGCTCCCGCTGGTTTCGAGCTGCCCTGGTCTGTGTGAGTACTGCTACCTACAGACCACCCTTGGCCCGAGACCTTACATCCGTGTGTACGCCAATATCGAGGAAATCCTGTCCACCGCCAAGAGTTTAGTACAGGAGAGGTCACCTCAGGAAACCGTGTTTGAGGGTGCGGCTACCTCAGATCCCCTCGCGATTGAATATCTTACCGGTTCGCTGGCGAAAGCCATCGAGTTCTTCGGCGGTTTGGAGGGCAGTCGATTTCGTTTCGTGACAAAGTTCAGCGATGCGGCTCCTCTTCTAGGGCTGACCCATGGAGGTCGAACCACGGTG
The DNA here is from genome assembly GCA_040771825.1 of Bacillota bacterium. Taxonomy (GTDB): domain Bacteria; phylum Bacillota; class Sulfobacillia; order Fermentithermobacillales; family Fermentithermobacillaceae; genus JAXGZG01. Next base: position 311,954 of record JAXGZG010000002.1, read on the forward strand.
CGGGTTAGCGTGAATGCGGATCACGTGATTCGGACATTCGAGCACAATACCTCGCCCTTGAGCGAACGGTTGGCAGCCTTGGGCGAGGTCCGGCGTGACGGGTACCCGGTAGGAGTGATGATCGGACCAATCATTACGTTCCACGGATGGCAGGAGGGGTACCGAAGTCTGATGACGCTGCTTGGTGACGCGCTGGCTGGAGGAACCGTTGGCGGAGACGAAGGCGAAGGCGGAACGGTGGGCGGAGGTGCCGATGCCGTCCCCTTTGAACTCATCACCCACCGGTTTAGCGGAAGAGCTAAGAAAAACATCCTATCGGTGTTTCCCAACACTCGGCTTCCTCTAGACGAAAGTGAGCGCAGACTGAAATTCGGCCAGTTCGGCTACACGAAGTATGTCTACCCTGACGAGGCTATGGAGAGCATCCGGGCTTTCTTCGAACGGGAGATTCGACGGATCCCCGGCGGTTACGTGCAATACTTGGTCTAGAGCCGCCCGCACCCAACGGGGATTTTTTGCGATTCCCCTTGACATCCTCCTTGGGCCCCTATAGCATTCTTCCAAAGACCATGAAGGGGAAGAGTACCCGGCGAAACCTGGTTTCAGAAAGGGAGACACAGTGATGCGAGTCTCCTAGCCAGACACCGGTGAATGGTCCCCAGAGTTGCCGGCCGAAATCACAAGTAGGCCCGGACGGTTGCCACCGTTAACCGGCTACGGTATCGGACGTTTGGGTACCGGAAACGAGTTGTACGGATATTTCCGTACACATAGGGTGGCACCGCGGATGATCCCGCCCCTAGCTGGGGCGGGTATTTTATTTTGGTCCGAAATGGAGGAGTTCGGGATGAGAAAAGCGGTTGTGGTTCTTGTAGGCGTCACTGTGTTGGCGAGCTTCTTAGTGTCCGGGTGCGGCAAGTCGGAAGATGTCATAAAAATCGGGGCGGCAGGTCCCTTTACCGGAGATCTGTCCAAGATCGGGCTGGATTCGCTGAACGCCATCAAAATGGCTGTCCATGAGTTCAACCAAGCAGGCGGGGTTGATGGGCGCATGGTTGAGATAGTGGTAGGGGACGATGGCGGGGATCCCGCCAAAGGCAATGTTGTGGCAGACAAGTTCATATCGGACGAGAGCATCCTAGGCATTGTGGGTCCAATGAACAGCAGCGTGACTAACGCCGCTCTACCTGCCTACGACAAAGCAAACCTGGTACTCATTTCCCAGTCCAGCACTACATCCGACCTCACCGACAAGGGCTACTCTGTAATGCACAGGATATGTCCAAGGGATGACGCCCAAGGTAAGGCTGCCGCCGTTTTTATCCTCAACGAGGTCAAGCCGGAGAAGCTGTACATCCTAGATGACAAGACAACTTACGGACAAGGTTTGGCATCCGAGGTCGAGAAGAACCTCAAGGACCAGGGGTTCTCCCGGTTAAAGCGGGATCAGATCGCTATCCAAGACAAAGATTTCAGCGCCGTAATCGGCTTGATCAAGTCCTTTGGTGCCGACATGGTGTATATGGCTTTTTCCAATCCGGCCCAAGCTGCGAATCTGGCGAAGCAACTTGCTTCTGCTGACCTTCGTCCCGCCCTCATGGCTGGCGATGGCTGCATGGAGAAAGATCAGCTCATCGGCGGAGGCGGAGACGCAGTTTCGGGCATGTATCTCACCTCTATCGGGAGGAGCATCAAGGAAGTGTCCGAGGCCCAAGAGTTTGTGAGGAAGTTTGAGTCTCAATACGGAGCCATGAGCATCTTCTCAGGTCAGACCTACGAGAGCACCAAGGTCCTGCTTGAAGCCATCCGGGTTGCGGCCAAAGCCGGAGAGTTGACCCGCCAAGGGGTTCAGAAGGCCGTGCACGAGACCAAGGACTTCCAAGGCATTCTCGGTTTTCCCATAAGTTTCGATTCCAAGGGCGACATCGTTGGCGGTGAGATATTCGTGTTGAAGGTGGATGGCGGAGATTTCTCCGAGGTCAAGAAGTACGTGACGGGCAATATTGATTGAACCGGGAGGGACAGCAGGTGACCGCTATGTGGCAGGCCATAGCAAATGGGTTGGTTCTTGGAAGTGTCTATGCTCTCCTGGCTCTAGGGTACTCCATGGTGTATGGGGTACTGGGGATTCTCAATTTCGCCCACGGCGATGTGTTCATGGTGTGTTCTTTCGTGGGTTGGTACGCAATAACTCTGGGCCAAAAAGGCGGCTTTAGCGGTAGCCCTTTGGTGATGGTCCTGTTGTCAATCCTGATCTCAATGGCTTTTGGGGCCGGACTCGGTATGGCTGTAGATAGAGTCGCCTACCGTCCGCTGCGAAAGGCCAGTAGACTTGCGCCTCTCATAAGCGCAATTGGCGTATCCATGTTCCTGCAAAACGTTGTCATGTTGGCTACCCAAGGAAGGGCGAAAGTCTATCCCACGCAGGATCTCATGCCTAAAGTGGCGTTTCGCAGAGGGCCCGTTACGGTCTCCTACTCGGGAGCCCTAGTTATCGCGTCATCTCTGTGTCTTCTTCTGATGCTCAACTATGTTGTCAGAAGAACCTCCGTAGGACGCATGATGCGGGCTACGGCGGAAGACCCTGAGGCCGCCGGCTACATGGGTATTCCGGTCAACCGCGTGATTGCCGCCTCGTTTGGTTTGGGATCTGGGCTGGCGGGGGCGGCGGGGGTCCTGATCGGCCTCTACTACATGCAGGTCGACTTCTACATGGGTTTCTCCGCGGGAATGAAGGCGTTCACGGCCGCGGTTCTAGGGGGAGTAGGCAACCTCGGCGGCGCCGTTCTAGGCGGCCTACTCCTAGGACTTGCCGAGAGTCTGGGTACGGGGCTGATAGCGCCCGTGTACAAGGATGCCATAGCCTTTGCAGTCCTTATCGTCTGCCTCATCGTCCGCCCGCGGGGGATCCTTGGCGAGAGTCTACCGGAGAAGGTGTGATGATGAAAGGCCTAGCACTGAAGCGAGGGGTTTTGCCGCTTGCTGCATTCGCAGCAATAGTGGCGTTTCCTCTAGTCAGCCCAAACCCCTATTACTTGCGTCTGGCCACCACGGTAGCGCTGTACGTGATCCTCACGTCAGGGCTCAACGTGCAAGTTGGCTTGGCAGGACAACTGGACATGGGGTATGTGGCGTTTTACGCGGTTGGCGCCTACACTTACGCGCTTTGCTCATCGCCTCAGTTAGGGCTCTACCTTCCTTCGGCGGCGGCGTTTGGTGCGGGGGTGCTGGCCGCGGTTGTTCTGAGTCTCATTGTGGGTCTGCCTTCTCTTCGGCTTCACGGGGACTACTTGGCCATAGTGACCCTTGGGTTCGCGGAAATTGTGAGGATACTGCTGCAAAACCTCGACCATCCGGTCAACATAACCAATGGGCCAAACGGTATCATCGGCATCCGCCCAATCAGCATAGGCTCGTTTTCTGTAGATAGCCCTGTGGCCAATTATTACGCAATGGTGTTGTTTGCCGCCGCGGCTATGCTTTTCTACGCGAGACTAATCCGGTCACGTTTGGGGCTTGTACTGCGGGCTCTAAAACATGACGGTTTGGCGGCATCTAGCTTTGGCGTAGATACCCGGCGCACAAGGTTGGTTGCTTTCAGCATCGGGGCTTTTTTCGCAGGAACCGCAGGAGCGCTTTTCGCCTCTTGGCAGGGGGCTGTGTTTCCTCAGAATTTTACAGTGAACGAACTCATCGTCCTGTACTGCATGATCATCCTAGGGGGTACAGGCAATCTGCTAGGGACCTTCATAGGTGTTGCGGCTCTTGTGTTGCTCCCTGAGGCGTTGCGCTCCTACGCCGTGTACAGGATGCTTTTCTATGGACTGGCTCTCATAGTCATGATGTTATACCGTCCCCAGGGTATTCTTCCGGCGCGGTACCGGCGTCGGGTTGCCACTCTTGGGACCCCGGCAGAAAAGGCTGGCCTACCTTCACCCCAGAAGTCAAAGGGAAACGGCTCACTTGGAGTCAGAGACCCCCAAAGGCCTGTGCTTGAGGTCAAGGCAATCAACAAGCGCTTCGGCGGACTCCTGGCCCTGGATGATGTGAGTCTCAGCCTCCTGCCGGGTCAGATTCTCGGCATTATTGGGCCTAACGGAGCGGGAAAGACCACCCTCCTAAACGTCATTACCGGTGTGACCAAACCCACAAGCGGTGAGTGCTATCTTGGCCACACCCCTTTGGGAGGCCTGAGCCCTCACGCCATCTACAAGCTTGGGCTCGCTCGGACGTTTCAGAACCTTCGCCTTTTCGCCGGGTTATCGGTATTTGAGAACGTGGCTGTGGGTCTTGGGGGCGACATAGAGTCCTGTGAAACTCGGGCATTGGAGGCTCTTGGTTCTGTCAGCAACGAACTGGTTGAGAGGGCGGAAGACCCGGCAGAGAGCCTGAGCTATGCCGGGAAAAAGCGTCTGGAATTGGCTAGGGCTGTGGCGTCTCGCCCTGCTGTCATCCTCCTAGATGAGCCTGCGGCAGGTATGAACCCCAAGGAGGTCGAGGATCTAAGACAGAGGATCCTCAAACTCAAACGGGAGGGGTACTCGGTGATCCTCGTGGAGCACCGCATGCCTCTGGTCATGGGAGTGTGTGACACCATTGTGGTGCTGGATCACGGCAGGAAGATTGCCGAGGGAACGCCCGCCGAGGTATCCGCCAACCCGGAGGTGGTCAGGGCTTACTTGGGGACCGGTGACCGGGGCGTCAGGCCAACTGTAGGCGCCAAAGGCGAGGTTACTTGTGAGGCACAATATAGGGCGTCCAGTGAGGCACCATGTGGGACACAATGTGCAGGGCACGCCACGTGGTTGGAAGCCATGGCACCGCTTCTGGAAGTTGAGGGGCTTGACGTTTCTTACGGGCCTGCCAGGGTCTTGTACGGCATCGACTTGTCGGTGGCCAAGGGTGAGATCGCTTGCATCCTGGGGAACAACGGGGCAGGCAAGACCACAGCCATGCGAGCCATTTTGGGCGCTCTGAAGCCTTCGGGGGGAAGGATTCTCTTCAGGGGCGGTGACATAACAGGGTTCGACCCGGCTAGCGTCATCGGCAAAGGGATAGCCATAGTGCCAGAAGGCAGGCGGGTTTTCGCCCGGATGACTGTCTTGGAGAACCTTCTCGTAGGAGGTTACGGGTCTGCCGGGCAACAAGGGATTAAGGAAGACGAGGCTCTAGATTATGTCTACTCACTGTTTGGACTTCTCAAGGAGCGCAGGAACCAGAAGGCAGGGACTCTCTCAGGAGGGGAACAGCAGATGCTGGCCATAGGAAGAGCGCTCATGGCACGTCCCGAGCTTCTGCTTCTAGATGAGCCCTCAATGGGTCTTGCTCCCATCATGGTGGACAGGATATTCCAAGTGATCCTGGAACTGAACCATCGCGGTACTACTGTATTGATGGTGGAGCAAAACGCCCAAAAAGCCCTGGAAATTGCAGAGCGCGGCTATGTGCTGCAGAATGGTCATATGGTCAACTCGGGCAATTCTAGGGAACTTCTAGAAAGCTCGAGTCTAAGTGACGCTTATCTTGGCAGCAGCCTCAGGCAGCTAACCCTTAAGTAGGCTGAAGCGCTAGGGTTAGGGCTATATGAGCTCCAAAAAAAGGCTCCTCCAGGTGCGCCAAGCGAGTCTGGCTTCTCGGTCAGTGTACTCCGTCAAGATGGCAAGCGCCTTGGCTGGGTCTTTGTCCCACGCAGCATGGGCAGTTCTCTCGAAATCGGCCTGAGATGAGTGCCACCGGGTCTCCAGAAGGTCTCTTTGGGCAACGATTTGTTTTATCACAGTAGCATACGAGGCGTCGGCCAAGTCCTGGATGTCCTGAAACGCCCACCATGCTCGGCCTGGGCGATAGCCCAAATCTGCGGCGGGCACGCTAAAGTGGTTCGCCAGGCCGACTGGCGGGAGAACCCAACCGTAGCCAGCGGGTACCTTGGTGATTCCAAGATACCAGGGCACGTAGGGGCTGGTGCATGGGTTCAGAGTTGCGCGCCATATGCACGTGAACGCTGGGTTCTCCCTAAATTGGATGATAGAGCTCTCCAAAGTCGTTCCAGTGCATATGGTGCGGTTGCCCGTGCGGTGAGGGTTCAGCGCATATCCCTGGGAGATGTCATCAGGGGTGCCTTCGTAGTGAGTTCTCAAGATCCTCTTAACGTCCTGGATCCCGAGTGTCTTCTGGGGTTTTACAGAAAACGCCTTCATGTCCCGGGGTTCGGGGCCCAAGATGAGCCTCAAGGCGTTCTTGTGACGCAGTATATTCCCCGTCTGTTTCTGCTCCGGGTCTTGGTACGCTTGGGCGAAATCGAAATCAACGTAGTCCCCTGGCGCGGCCGGTGCGTGCCAACCCCTTTCTACGGCGTAAGTGATGATGTCTTGCGATGCAACGAAGTTGTCCTCATCCGAAAGGTCTACGCCGTGGATTGTGTACCAGTTGGGGATGAACATGACTTCATCATCGGGGACTCTTTTGGCCGCATAGTGTTTGCCCTTTACCACTTGAAGGACCCAACCTTCGTCTCTGTCCACTATCTGGTAGGCCCGTCCCGACCCCGTGTACCCGTAGCGGTCTATCAGGGCCGCCGCTATGTGGACGCCTTCTCTGGCTGTCCGAGCACGTTGGGCCACCAGGTGTCCAAGGCCGTAACCTATGCCGCCATTGGTTAGTTCGGGTCGATCTTCTCGGGAGTTGGAGCAGCTGTCGCTTGCTATGGCAACCCCCCACTCGTTTATGAAGGTATCGCTGAAGGATGCCATCCAGCTCGCCCTAGTTTCTGACCAAAGGTAGCCCCAGGTTTCTTTGACCTGCGGGATCTTAGCGCATTGTGGTTCGAATGTAAGGAACTCGCCGGGGCCGTGGGTGGCTCTGGGCACTTTGTACTGCACCATTACGTTGTTCCCACTGTCATCTTCGTTGTGGCCGAACAGGACCTCCCCGGTTGCGGAGGCCATTCTCCCAACAATAATCGCGCTGCAATCCTCCAAGACAGTTTCGTCATCTGGAACTTCCCACAGATCAACACGGTCATTGTTCATGAGTTCGCGCTCCTTTTCCCCAGGGGGCTCTAACAAGGCCGTCTGCGGCCTACTGGATAATTCTTGGCCCTTGGGCGCAATCCTTCTGGGAAGACTCGCGGGCTTTCCCTGTATGGAGGTTCTGGTGGTTTGGTAATGGATGCCAGCCAGGATTGAAGGGAAATCGGCATGTCCCCAATAAGATCTCTCTTGGATGCAATCCTATGAAGGATTGCGTCTAGTGGGGTAAGGGGTGTAGGGATGAGAGCAATAGTGATAGGCGCAGGTAAAGTGGGCTATCATGTCGCTCGCCAATTGAGGGACGAATCTGACGATGTGGTCTTGATTGACAATAGGGCAGAGGCCCTAGGCCCCGCGAGAGAATCGCTGGATGTCATGACCATTGTGGGGAACGGGGCTTCCCCGGCAGTGCTGGAAGAAGCGCAAGTGGCAGGCGCCGATATGGTAATCGCCGTGACCACCCAGGACGAAGTGAATATCATCGCCTGCCTGACCGCCAAGTATTACGGTGTTACCACCACTGTGGCGCGGGTTCGAAACCCCGATTACATGTTGTCGGCTCAAGCGTTCGTGCACGGACAGGCCGGAATCGACCTCATCATTCATCCTGAGCGACTGGCCGCACTGGAAATTGTCAAACTCCTGAAAACCCCCACGGCCAGCGAGGTCGGCCTTTATGCCGGCGGCAAGGTGCAGTTGCTGGGGCTTCGCTGCGACGTGCCTGATGCTGCAGTCTTAAACAAGCCTTTGTCGCGCTTGGGCCTTAGAAACTCCTTGGTAGTTGCCTTGGCTCGAGGCGACTCGTTGTTGATCCCCGATGGCAACACCCAGATCAAGTTTGGAGATTACGTCTACGTAGCGGGGAGAACCGGAGACCTAGAGCGTTCCGCTTTTTTTGCTGGCCGCATTCCAGGGCAGATACAGACCGTGACCATAGTGGGCGGAGGGGAGATCGCTCTTAGGACATGCGAGATTCTCTCTGGCTTCAAGAACCAAGGCCTTACGGTTAGGCTCGTGGAAAAGGACAGGGAAAGGGCCGCTTTTCTGGCTGAGATACTGCCCGACGTTCTTGTGTTGCACGGTGACGGGACAAGGATGGAGTTTCTTGAATCTGAACGAGTTGGCGACTCCGATGCTCTTGTGGCTGTGACGGGTCAAGAGGAGACTAACCTGCTCATCGCCATGTTGGGTAAGAGGCTTGGCGCCAAGGAGATCATATTGGAGTTGGGGCGTCAGGAGTACGGCGCTTTGGCGGACACAATCGGGGTTCGCGCCGTAGTGGTTCCTCGTTTGCTTACCGCCAGCGCTATACTTAGGCTTCTTCGGAAGGATAAACTGCTGGACGTATCCTTCCTCAAGCAGGGTCAAGCCGAGGCCATGGAAGTTGTGGTTTCAGAAGATGCGCCCATAGCCGGAAAGGTCCTGAAGGTGGCCGGATTCCCGAAAAACTCTCTTGTGAGCACGATTATCCGCGGCAACGACGTCATAATCCCCCACGGCGATTCGGAGGTCCGCCCCAACGACCGGGTAGTTGTGTTTTCCCACATAGAAGCCATTTCCCAGGTGAATGAACTGCTAGGATTGTGAGGGTTTCGATTGCACTGGCGATCCGTCTGTAAGGTGTTTGGGTTCCTTTTGGTGTTATTGACTGCCAGCATGGTGCTGCCGCTCTTTTGGGCCGTGTGGTACGGTACTCCCGACTGGCGCGCTTTTCTTTGGTCAATCTTCCTTGTAGGTGTCCCCGGGGCAGCCATGATGCTAAGGGGAGAAAAGGAACTGCGATTTGGGCCTAGAGATGTCTACATGGTGGTTGCGGGGGGTTGGGTGGTCTGCTCATTGGCTGGGGCAATACCCTACATGTTGTCGGGCGTTCTGCCTCACCCCATAGATGCTTTGTTCGAGACAGTGTCAGGATTCACCACCACGGGTGCTACTTGTATGACCGAAATCCAGGTAAACGCAGCGGGCATCCTTTTTTGGAGGAGCTATCTGCACTGGCTGGGCGGCATGGGAATAATCCTCATTTTTCTGGCCGTCACGCCCCGGTCAGACCGTGGCGGCGACTCTCTCTACAAGGCCGAAGTGCCGGGAATGGAAGTAGAACGGCTTACGCCGCGGCTAAAAGAGACGGCATCTGTCCTCTGGCGAATCTATGGCACGCTGACTCTCTTGCAGACGGTTCTTCTCTGGATGGCGGGCATGAGCCTCTACGAATCGCTCATCCACACCTTCGGCACCGTGGCTACTGGCGGTTTCTCCAACCGTACTCTAAGCGTGGGGGCTTATACAAACCCTTGGATTGCCTACATCATACTGGCTTTCATGTTTCTCTCGGGGATTAACTTTGGTCTCTACCACCGGGTGATTACTAGAAGAAGGCTGAGTGCGTTGTTCAATGATCCCGAACTTCGCGGGTATGTGGCCATCATACTTGCAGCCGTGGCTACAGTAACGCTCAACCTTGTAGGCCAATATGGCCTGGGCGGCGCCTTGAGGCACGGATCGTTTCAGGTGGTCTCTGTAATGACTACCACTGGCTACACCACTGTGGACTTTGACCGCTGGCCCGATCTTTCCAGGGCGGTGCTTTTGTGTCTCATGTTTGTGGGAGCCTGTTCCGGTTCAACAGGGGGCGCAATGAAGGTTGTGCGTTTTCAGGTGATGGCGAAGAGCCTATTCAGGGAATTGAGGCAGATGATCCACGCCCGGGCTGTTCTCCCCATAAGGCTAGGTAACCGAGTGATACCAGAGAGCACGGTCCGGAGCGTCCTTGTGTTTGCCGTAGTTTACATGGCTTGCGCTGTGGCAGGCACCTTCTTCATGCTCTTCTGCGGATTAGATATGGTGTCGGCGGTGTCGGCCACGGCGGCTACTTTGGGGAACGTAGGCCCCGGCTTGGGATCGGTGGGGCCATCTTTGAGCTTCGCTCTGATCCCGCCTTTGGGGAAATTGGTTCTTACATTCCTTATGTTACTAGGGAGGCTAGAGGTCTTCACGGTGTTAGTCACTCTAGCTCCGAGTTTCTGGCGGCGCTAGTACTCGGAAATTTGCGGTCTGTGAGAAGCGGTCAGAGGTGCAGTGATCGCCCCTAAGGGGTACCATGATTGCATGGCCGGAGGAGGGACTGTGATTTGAGTCAGAAACGCACCAAGAGGAAAAGCCAGAATCGTGAGGCGCGCAAGCCAAGCCAACAGCAGCCTAACAGGAATTGGCTCTGGCCGGTAGTCATTTTGCTCCTAGTTGCTGTGGTCAGCGGCTTGTGGTGGGCCCGCAGAAGGAGTCAAGAGGAGGCAGTATCTGTGGTAGACAAGGTACGGATCGAGACTAACAAAGGGACTATTGTGCTTGAGGTGTACTCGGGCAAGGTTCCCGTTACCGCAAAGAACTTTGTAGATCTGGTCAAATCGGGGTTCTATGATGGGCTGGTCTGGCACAGGGTTGAGGATTGGGTGGTTCAGACAGGAGACCCCACAGGGACCGGGAGGGGTGGTTCCAATAAGACCATTAAGCTCGAGGTAAAGCCTGATCTGAAGAACATCCGCAGCATTGTGGGTATGGCGCGGTCAAGCGACCCGAACTCGGCGTCATCTCAATTCTACATATTGAAGACTGATGCCCCTTGGCTAGATGGGGACTACGCTGTGTTTGCCGAGGTCACAGAGGGCATGGATGTAGTTGATAAGCTTGAGATTGGCGACAAGATGATTAAGGCTACCCTAGAGACTCCTGCCGAAACCAAATAGGCCAAAGTCACTCCAATCCACGGTTGGATTCTCGCCTTCTTAAGGGTAGTGACAGGACGCAGCCCAGGAGCCTATTCCAGGGCTGCGTCAGATTTCCGCTCGGTTTTTCCCGGCCTTACTTACCCAGTCGCTGCATCAAGCGCCCATTCGATGTCCAGTTCTTTCATTTTCCCACGAAGGGGCACTCCAGTTTCCCTATCCCACCCGACCATTGCGTAGTAGTTGCGTTTGGCTTCCTCAACTTGCTCAGGAGTGGGCGCGACCCCAGTTAAGGGGCCGGTCAAAAATGGCTCATAAAAGCGTTTTGGAAGGACGTCATCCTTCTGGGTGAAACCTTCCCTAAGGTTGAAGCACTTGGCTAGGTTCAGGGCACGCTCTCCAACCTTGAGCAGTTCGAATATGGTCGACTTCCAACCTGTGGCTGCTCTGACCAACTCAAGGGTCTTATCATTGCCCCAGCCCACGAAATTGCAAAGACCGACACAGTTGCCAAAATGCCTGTTTGGCAAGAGTTGTGACAGGATGCGGATCTTTCTCTCTCCTAGATCTGCCGCAGGGATGGGCCCTCCTCCGATGCCCAGATCCTCATAGCTGGAGCTGGACTTGACGAAGGCCGTATCGTGCACGTTATGGCAGTGGTCTGCGCCGGTAGGAGACAGGGCATACCCAACCCCCAAAGCCATCTTTAGCCTCGGCTCGTGCATAGGGATTTCTTGCCCTTTGACCTGCATGGCATAAATTTCTGAGCCCTTGCCCCATTTCCGTGCCGCCCGAAGCGAGCCTTCAGCGAGCACGTCGCCTACGCCTTGGCGGCGAGCAATTTTCTCCAGCAGGCTGAGCATGGCTTCGGCGTTTCCGAACCTAGCGTCCAGTCCATCCAGATCGTCCTTGGTCAGCAAGCCCGTTTCGTAGCACTCCATGGCGAAAGAGATGGTGACCCCCGCCGAGATGGTGTCCATCCCGTATGCGTTGCAGAGTTCGTTTCCTTTACATATGGCTTCCAGATCATCCAGGCCGCAGGTAGAGCCTAAGGAGCCGATGGTCTCGTACTCCGGTCCTCCGTATCGAGGGTTGACGTTGTGAGGCTCTCCTGTCTTGACAACTCTCTTGCAGAAAATCGGGCAGGCGTAGCAGTTGTCTCGGCTCACCAGCACCGTATCTCGCATAGTCTGGCCGGATATCTTCTGGTGGCCCTCAAACTGGCCGAAGCGGAAGTTCTTTGTGGGCAAGGCTGAAGACGCGTGCAGGGAGACCACGCCTCCCGCAGTCCCGGTGTCTTTCATGCCTTCCCAATTTGGCTTGTTATCGGTGGCCATCCATCTGGCCAGTTCCTGGAGCTTGGCCGGGTCGGCAACCGGCATGTTTTGGGTACCCCTTACAGCCACAGCTTTGAGGTTCTTTGACCCCATAACCGCCCCTATGCCTGAACGTCCGTAAGCGTGAGTTATGTCGTTTAGAACGCACGCGTATCGTACCCTGTTTTCTCCCGCTATGCCGCATTGGGCGACGCGGATGCGATCGTCGCCTAACTCAGCCCTAATGACGTCCTCTACTTCGCCTGTGGTCTTTCCCCAAATGTTGCTTCCGTCTCTAATCTCGGCCTGGCCATCGTGAATCCACAGATAGGAAGGCTTTTCAGCTTTGCCTTCAATAATGATGGCGTCAAAACCGGCCTTTTTCAGTTCAGCCCCCCAGAAGCCTCCGGCCTCCGAGAATCCGATTCCCCCCGTAAGAGGCGATTTGGCTCCGACACTATTCCGCCCTGCACCTGCAACAGGGTGACCGGTCAAAGGTCCAAGGGCGAAGACCACCTTGTTCTCTGGCCCCAGCGGGTCTATGCCTTTAGGAAGCTCCTTGAGCAGGTAGTAGGCGACGAATCCTGTACCGCCGAAGTACTGACGGTAGAAAGCTTCGCCGGGCTCTTCCACAGAAATGGTGCCGGATGAGAGGTTTACTCGCAGTATCTTGCCTGCACAACCCATCATGTGGTCGGTCCCTCCTCCTTACTGTCCTTTTGTTACTCTAGCCACCGTCAACGGGGCTCATGATCCCGATTTCGTCATCTTCTAGTAACGTGTGATTTCTGTCAACTCTCTGGTTATTGACCAGAACCATCCACACATTTTCTTCAGAGATGTTCAGCCGGGCCAGAAGCCCACCAACAGTCTCGCCAAGCACGTAGGGTACTTTGGCCGAATCCCCGTCAGGCAGCAGTTTCTTGCGGCTCCCGTACGCCCTGACGGTGATGGTCTGCAGATTCTCAGTTCCAACCATGA